>NZ_CADO01000027.1 GCF_000285275.1 Acetobacter pasteurianus subsp. pasteurianus LMG 1262 = NBRC 106471 | reverse complement strand
GACTTTTTCATAATCTGACCCGATGTACAACCCTTCTGTGAGATTTCCGCGTCAAGATTAAGGGCAAATTGATATTTGGGTGTCTGGGGCGCAAATTTACCTTTGCTGAAAACAAAATCTCCCCCGCTGCCTGCCGCAACGTTACTATCTGTACGCGCATTTATGTATTCGGCTGAAAAATATGGGCGGATATGGTACAGAATGGGGCGGGTGCCAATTTCAAAATCTACGTCATCGGCATGAGAATTCCCGCCATTAAAACTGCGGCTATAATAGTTGCCATTCGGCATAACAACAGTTTGTTGATAAAGACGATTGGTAAAGTTGTAATGGAAATAGGAAACAGAGCTCATGACCGTTGGGCCCTGATACCGCCATCCGAATTCTTCTGAAATTGAGATTTCCGGCTTCATGTTCGCATTGGCGCGCGTAGAATATCCCACACCTGGTGTGAAAGTTCCTGAATCATACAAAGATGTATTCATCGGAATACGGAAATTTGTGGTGGAAGACGCAAAAAGCTGGTTTTCATCATTAATTTTGTAACGAATAGAAGCGGCAGGCAAAGGCTGTTGCCAGGAACCGTTTATGTATGGGCCAGTGGATGTATCAGGCAGAAAGTTATGGCCTTGGCGGTTTACTACGGCATATTTCAGGCCGGCTTCTAGGTTGAGGCGGTTATTAAGCAAGGAAATGCTATCTACAATAAACATGGTATGGATGCGCGTTTGTGTGAGCGTATCGCGATACTGGGCAGTTACACCATTGGAAAGAATAAGGTTTTGCCCACCACCTAGCAGATCATCCGGTTTGCCTGTTTCATTATCAACCAAGCTAAATGGGCCAGTCTGAAGCTGCTTTGAATACTCAAACCAATACCCAACAGTCAGCCGGTTAATGCCTGTGTGCAAGGTCAGCTTGGTTACAGACCCCGGGCGGTAGGTTTGGGTATTGGACGGATTATATAACAGCAGAGACTTGGTGTTGGAGGCATTATATGGGCCAATAGACCCCGTAAGTGTTTCATTCCCATATTGCTGAGAGGTCAGGCTTTCACTGTAAGCACCGCCACCGTTGCCATTCCCGTACCAAAAATAAGGTGTTTCCGTTAAGGTAAGATGGTCTGTAAGCGTAAAGGTAGAAGGGGCGCTCGCATAAATGTTGGTGAATGGATTACGGTGCAATTGGTAGTAGTTTTTGCTGGGGTTTTTGGGGTCCCATTTTGATTCATAGGCATTATGAATGCCTTGTTGCTGCCATGTATCCATATACGTGGTGGGGAACAAAACGCCGGTAGACTGATTGCCAACCAGAGAGAAGGACACAACGTTGCCTTGCCCCCATTCACTCATCCATTTTGTTTCACCGTGCATTTTATTCTGACCACCTGGGCCACGCCAGGAATGTTCAGTTGCATCGGAAAATGAAACAAAGCCTTTTACATTTGTATTGCCAACGTAACCTGTATCCAGACGTCCAAAAATACGGCGTGCATTATAATTGCCGTAAGAACCTACAATTTCGCCGCCCAGTTTATCCTTGGGGTTGCGTAAATACATATTAACAGCACCCCCAGTAGCATTAAGATGAGGGCTATCCAGGTCTGCAGAACCTTGTTCTACATTGATGGTTCTTAAATTTTCCGGATCAACAATTTCCTGCGGATAAACAGCATAGTTGCCGATATCGTTAATGGGGAAGCCTTCAAGTTCAAAACCAATCTGGTTTTCTGTCAGGCCACGCATGCTCATATGCCCACCCGAAAGTCCCATTGGGTCTGTGGATGTGGTGTTTACGCCGGGCAGAGATTCAATAAGCTGCATGGGGTTTAGGCCGGCAGCCTGTTTTGCAATATATTCCGCCGTAACAGTAGAGCGAGATTTAGGCGCATCTTCCTTAATCATAAGGCCGCCGCCTACCGCACGGTGGCGCCCACCATGTACTTCCAGTTTTTCTGCGGCCTGATCTGTTGGGGCCGTAGCTCCCATCATGGAGGGAAGTGTGACAGTAGGTTTTTTTGACGCTGCTTTTGTGTGCTGAGATGCCTTTACTGTAGAGGTTTCTGCCTTGGCTGTAGGAATATTTGCTTCCCATGCATAGGGAATGGCAATTCCGACAAGCGTCGTGCACACGAGAGACTTTCGGAAGCAGGAAGGCATAGAAAGACCTTTTAGTGAATTGAAGACCAGTTGTTGAGAACAGGCCTGTTTCTAAATGGTATTGATGTGGTTTTGGTGTGAAGGTTTTGTTATTTGTATTTTTAATATGTAATATAACATAAACATTTTAATGTAATCATTTTGTAACTTTATACGCATATAAAGTTATTCCTGCTTTTTGAGTTTTTATAAAAAATTAAGGGCGTTTGCATGACTGAATATGCAAACGCCCAGAGATATTATTCTGTATAGAATAATGGACTATATTTATTTTATAAGCCCATTGCTGGGTCTGTAATGCTATGGTGCCCATTATCAACATGGCCAGCAAAAACATAAAAAAACTCAGGTTCCTTAGGTGTTGTCAGCGTTAAATCATACCACATGCTGGAGTGCGCAAGAGATATTTCCTGCTTGATGCTTCCGTGGGCTGGAACGTGCAGAACATGCAAAGATGGATGCTCCGGCACATTACAGTGAATTTCCAGCGGATCCTGCCCCATGTTTTTTAGGCAGAGAAGAACGCTTTCCTTGCCGGATGGCATATATTTACATTCTGTCAAAAGCTTTATGCCGTTCTTACGCCCGGTGAATTTGCGGTAGAAACCATTGGGTGCATGCACAGATACATCGTAAATATTGTTTTCAGATAAACTACTATCAACATTTACAGCCATATTATCCCCCGCAGCTACCGCGTAAGTGCTGGACCGCATACCGCCTTCTTGTGGCATGTTGTGGGTGTAAACATTAAAAGGTGCGCCAGATGAAAGGTGTTTGTGCACTTTGGTGCCTGCTTGCAGATGTAAGGATACGGTTTGCCCATCTGCGCTTAAGCTGCCATTACAATATAGTTCATAGGGCAGGGCACAGGCAGGCCGTGTTCCTGGTTCTTGTTTTACATACTGCTGTATCTGGCTAGGATTATTTTTGATCTGAGTAATTTCTGTTTCTTCAAGAGATTTAAAGCCACTGGGCATAGGCCGGTAGCGTGCATCTTCAATAATTTCCAGATGTTTGTCTCTTTCAATAAATGGAAGCTGTGGGGCAGAGCCATCATAGGGGCGGAAGCAGGATGTTAGGTCTCCACTAATGGCACGGCGCCATGGAGAAATATTTGTTTCGGTAATCTTTTTACCAAATTTGCCTTCAATAAACTTTTCAAGAAACTGAAGGGTAGAGCTGTGCTCAAATAGTTGAGAATTAACCCACCCGCCACGGCTCCATGGAGATGCAATAATCATGGGAACCCGAAAGCCCAGACCAATAGGGCCACTACGGGCCAATGCTGGCGGCACGCCCATAACTTCTTCATCTTTTGCGTAAGTGTATTCCAGGCCATCAGGCCCAATGCTGGGGGAAGATTTACCAGTTTCCGGGCGTTTGGGGTCTGGCGCGGTGAAGGAGCAGCAATGGTCAAAATAGCCATCATTTTCATCATAAGTCATAATGAAAATGGTTTTTTTCCAGACTTCCGGATTTTCAGTAAGAATATCCATAACTTCTGATACAAACCATGCACCATACCAAGGTGAAGCTGGGTGATCAGAAAAATGTTCCGGCGCAGCTAACCACGAAACAGTGGGGAGTTGGCCGTCCTTCACATCCTTACGGAATTGGTAAAGGATATCTCCTTTGGGGGCATCCATATGGCGTGTGTTGGAGCCATCTGAAAATGTCAGTGTTTCAAGTGTTCTATAATTTTTGTCTGCTTTGTTGGTTACAAAAGCACGTTCAAACAGGCTGCGTTCTGCTGGAGTAAGTTGTTCCACTGTTTTTGTAGCAGTATCGCGGCGGCGTTTCAGAACAGCCAACAAGGCATTGGCTTCAGCCAATTGTTCCTCTCGTTTTTCTGAAACAAGTCTTTCTTCTGTCTGAAGTTTTTCAATATGTTTGGAACAGGCCTTTATGCGTTCATCCACCCATTCATGAAATCTGGGGTTTGCTGATGTATTGTATTTTTCAAAGCATTCCAGAATGTTCAGTGCAAAGTTGGAAAGCCAAGCGCGTTCTTTTTCGTCTAGGCCGCCAACCTGATCTGTTTCATTCTGATAGACTTTCCATGAAACACCAATTTGTTCCAACCTTTCAGGAAAGGTTGTCCATGTCAGGCCGGATTTAAGAATTTCCGGGTTACGCATGTAAACGGTTGAATCAGTGCTTTGTTTGTCACGCACCGTTCCTGTCCAGAATACCAGTCGGTTCGGGCAGGTGCTGGTCATCACGCCACAGTAATTTTGGTCACAAACAGTAAAAGCATCTGCTAATGCGTAGTAAAAAGGAAGGTCTTCTCGTGTATAATATCCCATAGTCATGGGGTAATGTTCGTATTTCTTGTAATGAGACTTTTTAACGTCTACCCACCGATCATGGTGTCCGTTGTTCCAGGCATCAACCTGACTTTCGCGCGAGTGGGGGATAGAGCCCATCCATGTAATGCGTGTATCATGGATGTTCAGGCGCCAAGGCACATAGGTCTGCCCTTCTGTGCTGGACTGCACAAATACCGGGTTACCGTTTGGCTGCCGCATGGCCCGTGGGTCGTTAAACCCACGAACACCTTGCAATGTGCCGTATAAATGATCGAACGAACGGTTTTCCTGCATCAGAATAACAATATGTTCTGCATCCTGATATGTCGTTCCTGGATCAGGAGAAATCGCAAATGCGCGGCTAATGGCGGAAGGCAGCATGCCTGCCGAACCAGCCGCTCCAGAAAGGAACGCATATTTCAGAAAATTACGACGTGTCGTCATGTCTCGATCCTGTCAGATACGTAAAAACGTCTAATGAGAGGGAATGGTATTTTCGTAATGGTCCCAGTGTGTTGCTATTTCTTTTACAACAGCACTGCCTGCCTGATACGCGGCATCCAAGGCAGGTAGAAAACCAGAAAAACCAGATTCTTCAGTTTCAGCCTTGAGTAAATCTGCCGCAGTCTGTCCCGGCGGGGGCATGTCAAAATTGCTGCCAGCGCGCAAAACCAGAATACGGTTCATATCAACACGGCCAGCACGTGCTTGCAGGGAAAGCGCCTGAAGCATGCCAATTTCTTCTTCTGCCGTGGTTGCAAAAGTGCCTTGGTTCTCTGTCCAATATTTTACCCAGCGTTCTGCCCACGCATTCATGCGCTTGCCAACCCAGAAGGTTTCAGACGCCAAGGTGTCTCCCACCATTACCTGTGGAGGCATTTGTGCGTGTGAGTATCCCTTGTAGCGGCGACGGTTGGCTTGCAGAGCAGGCGTATCCATTAAGGGCAGTGAGCGCGTAAGTTGGTATGCCCATGCAACCAAATTGGGGTTAAGCGTATAAACCATATCACCCCACTGGGAATGTAGAGCGGGGAGGGGATGGATATTTGGGCCAGCACCTTGAATGGGCACCAGTTCATCTTGCCAGTCTTTGGGCATTTCACGGGCATCAATCATATGGGCCAAGCCGCCATTTACGGCGTATCGCGCCCATACGGCAGATCCGGCGGAGCCAAAATTGGGGTTTATGCCGCCAATACCAGCCAGGATAAAATAGGCTTTGCGTAGGTCAAACCTTGGATCAAGCACAAGGCCTGTCATGGCAGAGGCCATATGTTCCGGGCCTTCTCCTGCAACAATTCCCAGAACCTGAAGGTTTGGATTATAGCGCATAACGCCATGATCTGTCGCAGGGGCAGAAATTTCCTGATTAAGGGGCAGTTTTTCTACCCAGTTCTGAAATTCACCGGGTGTATCGCCTGTATCCTGACCGAGTTCAAAAGTGGTTACAATAACAACCCTAACCGGAATTTTCTGTTCCTCTGCTTTTGCTGGTACAATCGTTCCCAGAAAAGAAGCGAGTAGAGAAAACGTAATTCCAGCAGAAATTAACGAACGGATACCATGTTTGTTAGGAAAAGAGTTGTGCATTTTAAGGTGCAGCCTTTGTTGGGGTGGAACTTGCTGTTCCTTTTATAGTATCCCAATTTGGCAGCAGAAAATGCGTAGGGCAGTTATCTTGTTCCCACGGGCTGCTTATAAAGGATGAGGCATGAGGGAACTCTCCAAGTTTTTCAGGCTTAAGCGTAAACCATAGTTGCGCTAAAACCATGCGCCCGGTTGAATCTTTATTGCATTGAAACTGCAAGCCTTTTTCTGGCAGCGGCCCTGTATCGGTTTGTATAAGTGCTTGCAGTTCGGATTTGGAAATAACCTGTCCAGCTTTGGCTGTTATCTGGGTAGATACGGGTAAAGCAGCAAATCTGTCGCGCAATGTAGCGGCTACGGTAAAAAATTGTTCGGCGTTCATGCCAAAACAGCTCGCATGTTTGGTATATTCATGCGCCACCAGATCTGATGGAAGATGCGCAACAACGCTGGAAAGTCGTGTAGATAGGCCAGAACTTAAGGCTGGCACCGTGGGCGCAGGGGCTGCATCCGCATAGATGCTACATCCTTTTTTCCACCAGATTGTCACATCCTGATGGTTTTTGATCAGATCAGATGGGCGAGAGGCCCACAAACCATGCAAACCGATAAGCGGCGTTTGTGGTTGGTCTGGTTTGCATGTGTTTTGGCCATGTAGAAGGCAAAATCCCGGCTGCCATGTTAGTGCCAGCGTATAATGTTTGAAATCTCCATGATACGGGGCCTGAATAGTTAGAGGCGCTGGTGCTTGAGCCGTGATTGGCAAGGAGTGTTGTGCGCAACCTGCCAGTGCCAATAGCAGCAGGAAAGGCAGCGCAGGTAACCGGCAACTCATGAATATCCAGACCCCAGAAGTAAAAAATGTAAGTTATTAAAAAGCGTCTTGCGCAGCCTGCTGTTCTACCGCGCAAGTTTTTGCGTCTGGTGCTGTTTTTGCATCACGCAGGGCAAGTAGTTCCTGGCGAACTTTTGCCATTTGCTCCGTAAATGCGGGTTGTTCCTGAAATGCCGCAAACATGGCGCTTCCGTTCATGTAACCAGCCTGTACGTCGCTTTTCCAGTGCACGCCGCAGACAATACGGCTTTCACCAAATATACGGCCGCGCTGCATAATCTGCGTAGCACGATCTGGCAGAGCGCTGGCAAGAATGGATGCCGTGAGCCATCCCCATGTTGTATGGCCAGAGGGATAGGCATAGCTGTTATCAAGCCCATCTGAATGTGCTGTGCAGATGTCTTTATTTGTGCCGACAAAAGGTCTGCGCCGCTTCCAGAAGTCTTTTTCGTTTGAAACATCTTGCTCTACTGGCTGCGCGAGCGATGTGAGAAGATTGACCATTGCGGGAAGTTTTTCTGGGTCCAGATTAAACCCGGCCGCACATGAAAAATCCTTGATGACATGGGATGGGTTAAGGTTGGCGTCATTCTGGGCCAATTTCCAGCGCGCCTTATCTTTTAATCCTCGTGTTTTTTCAAAAGCCCGCAAGTCTGCCTGTTGTGCGGGTTCTTCAGCCTGTGGTGGCGGGGGCAAAAATGCACGTCCATCAGGTAGGGTAAACTGTTGTGCCTGTGCGGTATATCCAAAAAGGCTGCTCGCTAAGGAAAGGCTTGCGGCATAAAAAAAGGCGTTACGAAAACGCATAGTAACTTATTCCCACATCAATCGTCATACTGGCGCATAATTTACCTGCATTTCACAGTTTAAACTGTGACGATTGCATGAAGATCGTGGAGAATGTGTTTTGTAAAATACAGTGCCATGCTGCAAAAAAGAATAGAAAGATAAATAGATGCCAAATTACACATTTGTTGAGCAGTTAGGGCTTGCCTTACCAGTTATTCAGGCCCCTATGGCAGGAATAAGCACTGCGGAGATGGTTGTTGCCGCCAGTAATGCAGGTTTTTTAGGTTCTCTTGGTGCAGGCATGATGTCTCCAGAAGAAATGGAGGCGTCTCTTCGCCAGATTAAATCTGAAACAACAGCAGCTTTTAACGTTAACCTTTTTATTATTGATCATCTGCCTGACTATCAGCTTGATGCTGAAGATATTTTGTTTTTGCGCAATATTTATGAAAAACTGGAATTAGATTTTATATTGCCAGATAAATATGCTCCATCATTTCAGGAACAGTTTGAAGTTCTGCTTCATGCCAAGCCTCCTGTTGCAAGCTTTACATTTGGTATTCTCACGCAAGAACAGGTTTCCAAGCTACATGACCAAGGCATTCTGGTCTGTGGCACGGCAACCACCAGTGCAGAGGCACGTGCATGGGTAGACGTTGGGGCAGATGCTGTGTGTGCTCAGGGTATAGAAGCAGGAGGACACCGCGGCAGCTTTCTCTCTGATGGTGGAAATGGTGTAGGATTGCTTCCTCTTGTGCGGGAGATTGTAAAAGATATCTCAATTCCAGTTATTGCCGCCGGGGGCATTATGGATGGAGAAGGCATAGTAGCGGCCATAAGCATGGGCGCAGAAGCTGTGCAGATGGGTACAGCATTTCTTGGTTGTTTAGATGCAGTATTGGCTCCGGCGTATAGAAAAGCCCTTGCTCAGCATTTGCCGGCAGAAAGCACCGTGTTGACTAATATTTTTTCAGGCAGATTAGCGCGCGGCATACGCAATCAATTTATTGAAGAATATGGAAGTTCCCAGCCATTTCCTTATCCCGTCCAGAATGCCTTAACTCAAGCGTTACGCAAGAAAGCTGCACGAGATGGCAACGCTGAGAACATGTCTTTGTGGGCCGGGCAGGGGCTTAGGCTGATACGAGATGTCTCTTTCAAAGAGTTGGCGCATATTTTACAGGATGAAATCCGTACAACGGTGGAAAAAGTAAATGCGGCCGTATCAGTTACAATGCACTGTGGGCGTAGCGGATTATAACGGAAAATGGCAGGCTACTTCATGCCCATTGGGATGAATGGCGTGTAAAGCCGGGTCTTCCTGCTTGCAGCGTGTTTGCACGTAAGGGCAGCGTGTGTGAAAACGGCAGCCACTGGGGCGGTTAATGGGGCTGGGAACATCCCCCTGCAAAGGCACCGGGCGTGCCAACCCGGTAACAGGCCGGGGAATGGCCGCCGTAAGGGCGGCTGTATAGGGGTGCGCAGGCGTATGTAGCACGCTATCGGTATCACCAATTTCCACAATGCGCCCCAGATACATAACGGCCACCCGGTTTGATATCTGGCGCACAACAGCCAGATCATGCGCTACAAAAATGTAGGTCAGGCCCAGTTGTTTTTGTAAATCCGCAAACAGATTGATGATCTGGGCCTGAACAGAAACATCCAAAGCGGAAACCGGCTCATCTGCAATAATTAGCCGAGGGGAAAGGGCTAACGCGCGTGCAATGTTAATGCGTTGGCGTTGGCCGCCAGAAAATTCATGTGGATACCGTGCCAGTGCTGTGATGGGCAGGCTGACCAGTTCCATAAGTTCATGCAAGCGTGTCGTAATTTCGGCAGAGGAACGCTTGCGACCTTTGGCATCGGGGTGAACCTTAAGCGGTTCTGCCAGTAAATCTCCTATTCTTCTGCGTGGATTCAGGCTGGCGTAGGAATCCTGAAAAACCATCTGCATGCGCTGGCGTAAAGGGCGCAGGGTGCGTTCAGGTAGATGCGTAATGTCACCCCTTTCAAATACAATCTGGCCGCTTGTAGCTGGTGCCAGTCTGAGCAGGCAGCGGCCTAGGGATGACTTGCCGCACCCAGATTCACCCACAACGCCCAGCACTTCCCCCGGCATCACGGAAAAGGAAACACCATCCACAGCCTTCAGTTCCTGCCTGCGGGGGAGGCGATATGTTTTATACAGATCGCGCACCTCCAGAATGGGAGATGATGTTGCAGACGTTTTCATGGTTGGAAGTGTTCCTGCGCAGTTGCATCACTCAGGCGTGGTGGCAAAGGTTTACCTTCCTGCGGCAGAACACAGGCCGCAAAATGGTCCGCCCCTGTTTGAACGTATGGTGGCAATGCTATTGTGCAGGCTGTGTGTGCGTATTGGCAGCGTGGTGAAAAAGCACATCCTGCCGGGCGGTTTTGCGGAAGGGGCGGAGAGCCCGCAATAGCTGGCAAGCGTAATGGCCGAGGACCATCCAAAGGCGGAATAGAAGCCAGAAGCCCGGCTGTATAAGGGTGAGAAGGAGATGCAAATAGGGCAGGTGTCGGCCCATATTCTGCAACACGGCCAGAATAGAGCACCATGGTGTTATCGCAGGTTTCTGCCACTACGCCCATGTCATGCGTAATCAGTAAAACGGATGAGTGATGCGTATCTCGCAGGCTGCGTATCAGTTCCAGTATCTGAGCCTGCACGGTTACATCCAGCGCCGTTGTGGGTTCGTCTGCAATCAGAAGGGAAGGGTTGCACGAAAGGGCCATGGCAATCATGGCGCGCTGGCGTAAGCCTCCGGATAGTTGGTGCGGGTAGCGATTGGCTGTGCGTTCCGGGTCTGGTACCCCCATATCACCCAGTAGTTTTACAGTCCGGGTACGGGCTTGCTTGCGCGAAACACGTTCGTGGGCACGTATCTGCTCATCAATCTGCCAGCCTATTGTGTAAACAGGGGTAAAGGCTGTCATGGGGTCCTGAAAGATCATGGCAATTTCTTTGCCACGCAGGTACCGCAGCTTTTTTTGTGGCATTCCTATCAATTCCTGCCCCTGAAAGCGGACAGATCCTGTTACCTGCACACCAGCGGCATCAATCAGGCCCATAAGTGCTAAAGCCGTGACAGATTTGCCCGACCCTGATTCACCTACCAGACCCAGAATTTCCTGATGGTTCAGGGTGAAGGAAACGCCATCCACAATTGGAATCATCTGCCCACGGGCCGGAAAACTCACGCGTAGGTCGCGCACATCCAGCAGGGCTTGGGAGGACATGTTAGCGGGCATCGCGCACTCGGGGGTCAAGCAGAAGATAGATCATATCAACCGCCGCGTTTGCCAGCACAACAAACACGGCAGAATACATGACTGTCGCCATAATGAGGGGCAGATCCAGGTTGGTAAGGGCCTGATAGGTCAGGCGTCCAACGCCGGGCAGGCCAAAAACCACTTCTGTCAGCAATGCGCCCCCTCCGACCAGCTGGGCAAAATCCATACCGAATAGGGATACAAAGGTGACCATAGCGGTGCGGAGCCCGTGCCGGATAAGAATGCGCGCAGGAGAAAGCCCTTTGGCGCGGGCCGTGCGTATAAAATCTTCTCCAGAGAGAGCTACAAGATCAGCCCGCAACACGCGGCTGTAAACGCCAATAAACAAAACTGCCAACACAACCCACGGAATAACCAAGGCTTTAAACCAGCCCCAGGGGTTTTGTGTAAGCGGCACATAGCCCAGAGCCGGAACCCACGAAAAAAGCCAGGTATCGTGGTAGCGGTTCTGCGTTATCAGGTTTGCGACTTGCCCAAGCCAGAAAACGGGTATGGAAATACCAATCAACCCTAGCATCATCAGCGTGCGATCAATCCATGACCCCTTCAGTGCAGCTGCCAGTGTGCCCATGGCAATTGAAAGCACAACCCAGATCACGGCAGCACCACATACCAAGGAAACCGTAACCGGGGCTGCGCGTGTAATTTCTGGCACCACCAGTTCGCCTCTATCTGCGTAAGAGGCCAGATCCTGCGTGATGAACAGCTTTTTCATCATGATGGCATATTGAACGGGCAAAGGGCGATCAAACCCGTATTCCTGCCGCACTTTCTGCATGGTCTGGGGTGATGCGTTTTTACCAGCAATGCGGGCGGTAGGGTCTGCACCCGGTGTGGCAAAAAACACGGTAAACACTAACGCAGAAATACCAAACAGCACAAAAACTGTTTGCCCCAAGCGGCGGAGAGCGGCCATCAACATGCGGTGGGCCTCCTATTGTTCACGGTGGCTGGCATCACGCACATCCAGCGCATCTCGCAGGCCATCGCCCAGAATGTTCAGGGCCAGCACTACGGCAATAATAGCCAGCCCCGGTGCAATGGCTACCATGGGGCGTGTGTAAATGAGTCCTTCACCATCCTGAATAAGCGTACCCCAAGATGCCGCAGGGGCCTGCACACCAATGGATAGAAACGAGAGCGCACTTTCTGCCAGTAGCGACATAGCCATGATAAGCGGCCCAAGCACAACAAGGGTGGACGTGACGTTAGGGAGAATATCTTGCAGCACAATGCGCCAGCGCGGCACGCCAAGACAGCGCGCAGCCATCACAAATTCAGCCTCCCGCAACGCCATGACCCGGCCACGAATGGGGCGTGCAGCATAAGGGATATAAACCAGCGCGATAATGCAGATAGGCAGCAGCAGGTTATCAGATTCAATAACAAACGGCCCCAGATGCAGCCCATCACTGACAGTAACAATGGAAAGAGAAATAGCAAACAGATATACGGGTACAGACCACATGATATCCATCATGCGGGAAAGAATAGTATCTACAATGCCACCGCAAAAACCAGCAGCTATTCCCACAGCCGCAGCCATTACGAGGCACAGAACAGCAGAACAGAATGAAATGAGCAGAGAGTTCCGTCCGCCATATAACAGCCGGGCAGCAACATCACGCCCCTGGCTATCAGCCCCCAGCATGTAACTTCCATGCCATGTGGGGCCAATGGGGCTTAGGCCAAGGTGCAGCGGGTTATCATTGGGCTGCATGATATCCATTTCCTGCCCGCCCACAGTAATGGAACCAGCTACGTTGGAAACAAACGGATCTGTATGCGCGACGTAACGTGCGTAATAGGGTGCAAGCACGCTGGCTACAGCCAGAAACACCAAGACCGCAAAAGAAAACAGCGCAGAGCGATTGTGGCGGAGAGACCGCAGCGCCATGCGCCAAGGGCCTGGTGGTTTGGTGTCTTGCGCAGGAGAGGGGGCGGGATCAGTCATGGAACCTGTAGCTGAGAAAGCAGGATTTCATCATTAAGCGTGATTATGACATTTCGTGTGCGTTTAGAAACCAGCACAACCCTTTTGGTTTGCACCAAAGGCACGGCGGGGGCTTGTGCCATCAGGGCTTTATCAGCTTGTGCCCATGCCGCATTGCTGGCAGCGCGATCTGTTACGGCAAGCTTGGCGGCATGGTGCATCATGTCATCAATATGCGGGTCACAAAAGCCGGACATATTGGGAGAGTTGTCGGAATGTGGGTGAAAATTGGAGCACGCAAACAGCGTGTCCAGAAAGCTGGCGGCAGAGGGATAATCTGCATTCCATCCCCCAATGGATATCTGCACATGGTTGTCCGAGTTCTGCACAAATGTGAAATGGATGGCAGGGCTAATGCTGTGGACCGAAGCCTTGTAACCCAGATCTTCCAGTATGCTGCGCAAATCCAGTGCGGTGTTGTCTGATTTGCCGCCTGAAGGGGTTACAATTGTCACCCGCATGCCTTTGGTGCCACTTTCCTGCACAAGCTGGCGGGCCTTTTCCATATCCGGTTTAGCCCATTCTGGTGCCGGGTTTTGTGGAGATGCGCCAGCAGTATAGGCACAAAAGCGCTCATACCCCGGAGTGCCTTCTGGCAGAAGCTGGCACTGAGGAGATGCAACAGCACTGCCGCCATCATAAATCACCATGGCATGCCGGTTGACCGCGTAATTGAGTGCCTGCCGCACCTTGAGGGAGGTAAACGGCGGTTCATTTACATTCAGTGTCGCGTAGTAATACAGCAACGGGGTAAAGATATGCACTTGGGCCGCATATTTACTGCCAACTTCCCCTAACCGATCTAGTGGTACGTTTTCATACATCAGATCGGCTTGGCCGTTTTCCACCGCCGTTACAGAGGCTTCTGGCTCTAGCCCAAATGTTACTTCTATGTGGTCGGGAAAGCCCGCAGGCTGCGCGTCGTGCGACCATTCATGAAAGTATGGATTGCGTTCAAAACGCATATGCGTTGTGGGGTCGTAATCTGTAATCTGATAAGGCCCAGTGCCCGGAGGGGCTGTGTTGCCCATATCATGAGGAGGCGTGCTGGCGGGTAGAATGCTTGCGTGAAGCCATGCCAGATGTTCCAGAAATTCAGGATCTGGGCGGCTGAGGTGAAACGTAATGGCATTTGTTGCTGCATCTGTTTCAATACCCTCGGCCAAAGTGCAGTGGGCAGGGTCTTTCAAGCAGATATCAGCCCCTTTGATTGCACTGTAATATGGCCCCGCAGTGGGGCTGCCAGCAGCAAAAATCCGCCGGAAAGAAGAGGCCACATCCGCTACGGTTAAAAGCTGCCCATTGGAGAAATGAACGCCTTTGCGCAGGGTGAGCCTATATGTCAGCCCATTATCTTCTGGCTGAGGGACGTTTTCTGCCAGATTAGGGATAACAGGCTGTGCATTGGGTCCAGCAAATTTGGGGTAGGTTAAAAGCGTGTCGTAAACAGGTGTTTCAAAAAATTTAGTGAGGCCAATATAGGATATCTGCGGGTCAAGCGTGCCTGCCGCGCTGGAAACCAGAATGCGCAGCGTGCCTCCCATTTTTGGGGCTTCTGTTGCATGCGCTGCAACAGGGGTCAGCATAAAACCCAATAGAAGAGGAAGAACACGTTTCATCCATTGTGTTATGGCCTGTATGCGGGTGTCTTTCAAACTTTCAAGCTCTGCTTTTTTACATTCACATTAAAAAAACAGACAGAAGGCGCGTGTAATGCTTGCCTTTATGCGTGCATCATCATAAGAGGGAGCGCCAATGGTCGGGTGACCTGCGGCGTAGCGTATGCTTCAGGGTAACCTGCCTTTTTGTATTTCAGCAAGGGTGCCCGCAGCATGACCTCTTCTCCCTATAGCCGTGTTACGGAAGCTCTGGCGTTTGACGATGTGCTGGTTGTGCCGGCTGCATCTGACGTTGTGCCCAGCCAGACAACCGTTCGCACGCATCTCACGCGCTCTATTGAACTCAATATCCCGTTGGTTTCCGCCGCTATGGATACGGTTACGGAAGACCAGATGGCTATTGCCATGGCCCAGCAAGGCGGCCTTGGTGTGATCCATAAAAACCTGCAGCCGGAAGAACAGGCCGAGCAGGTTCGTCGCGTTAAGCGCTTTGAATCCGGCATGGTGGTGAACCCGGTTACCGTTGGCCCGGATCAGACACTGGCCGAAGTGCGTGATATCATGCACCGCCATGGCATTAGCGGCCTGCCTGTGGTTGAACCCGGCACGCAGAAGCTGGTGGGTATTCTTACCAACCGTGATGCCCGTTTTGCCGTAGACCCCAACCAGCCTGTTTCCGAATTGATGACCAAGGATCGGCTGATCACGGTCAAAAATGGTGTGGATGCAGATACGGCCCGCCAGTTACTACACAAGCATCGCATTGAAAAACTGCTGGTGGTTGATGATGCAGACCGTTGCGTAGGTATCATCACTGTTAAGGATATGGATAAGGCTGTTGCCCATCCGCTGGCTATCAAGGATAGCCTGGGTCGCCTGCGCTGCGCAGCAGCAACAGGTGTGGGCGAAGATGGCTTTAGCCGCGCCAAAATGCTGATTGAAGCTGGTGTGGACGTGCTGGTGGTAGATACGGCTCACGGCCATTCTGCCGGTGTTCTGGGCGCAGTTGAACGCCTGAAAGCCTTTGATGCCAATGTGCAGATTGTGGCTGGTAACGTTGCAACGCCAGAAGCCGCTCATGCTCTGATTGAAGCTGGGGCAGACTGTGTAAAAATTGGTATTGGCCCGGGTTCCATCTGCACCACACGTATTGTGGCTGGTGTGGGTGTGCCTCAGTTCTCTGCCGTTCTTGAAACCTCTCTGGCATGTAAGGAAAAAGGTATTCCTTGCATTGCAGATGGCGGTATTCGTACATCGGGTGACATCGTAAAAGCCATTGGTGCCGGTGCCGATGTGGTGATGGTGGGTTCCTTGCTTGCTGGCACGGAAGAAGCACCGGGTGAGGTATTCCTGTATCAGGGGCGTTCCTACAAATCCTACCGCGGTATGGGCAGTCTTGGTGCTATGGCGCGTGGTTCGGCTGATCGGTATTTCCAGCAGGAAGTCAAGGATGCGCTCAAGCTGGTGCCAGAAGGTATTGAAGGCCGCGTGCCTTACAAAGGCAGCATGGCTGCGGTTATTCATCAGCTGGTGGGCGGCCTTAAAGCCGGCATGGGTTACACAGGTTCCCACGTGCTGAAGGAACTGCAAGAAGGTGCCCAGTTCCGCCGTATTACGGGTGCCGGCCTGCGTGAAAGCCATGTGCATGATGTTTCCATCACGCGTGAAGCTCCTAATTATCGTCGGGATTGATAACCACATATGACACCTTCAGCCAGGCTTGCGGCCGCCATTGATCTGCTTGCAGCAATGGAAGCCGCCCCGCGCAAACCCGCCGATGCTGTTGCCAACAGCTTTTTTAGAGAGCGGCGCTACATGGGCGGTGGAGACCGCAGAGCCATATCCGGCCTTGTGTGGGATGTTATGCGGGCGTGGCGTCGGCTTGGCTGGTGGCTGGAGCAAAAAGGGCAGGTCGCATCTGCCCGGCTCCGGGCCGGGGCACGTTTGTTGTTCGATGGTTTCTCTCTGGCCGAAGTAGAGGAAATGTTCGAGCAGGGGCGTTTTGCCGCTGGTGCTTTAACGCGTGGGGAACTTTCTATCCTTACACCGCTTGCAGGTAAAACTCTGGATAACCCGGAAATGCCTCGGGCTGTTCGGTTGGAGCTGCCCGATTGGCTGTTGCCGCATCTGGAAGCAACGTTTGGCGACAAGCTGGAAGACGAACTTGCAGCCATGTCCACTCCAGCGCCGCTGGATTTGCGGGTGAATATTCTGCGCGGCCCCCGTAAGGAGGCGCAGCGTAGTTTGGCCTGTGAAGGCCTGCATGCTGAACCCACACCACTTTCTCCGTGGGGGCTGCGTTTGCCAGCGCGTTTGCCAGTTACAACCAGCGTGGCGTTCCGTGATGGGCTAGTGGAAATTCAGGATGAAGGCAGCCAGCTTGTTGCGGCCATAAGTGGCGTTGAGCCCCAGATGCGTGTGCTAGATTATTGCGCAGGCGCAGGAGGTAAAACGCTTGCCATGGCCATGATGATGGAAAACAAAGGCCATATTGTTGCATGCGATGTTTCTGCACCCCGGTTGGAAGGTGCTGTTAAACGCTTGCGGCGTGCAGGCGTGCATAATGTGGAACGGCACCTGCTGGTTCCCGGAGATAAGTGGGCCAAGCGTCGTGCCGGATCCTTTGATCGGGTGTTGGTAGATGCCCCGTGTAGTGGCACGGGCACATGGCGCCGGAACCCAGACGCACGTTTTCGTACTACAGAACAGGATCTGACTGAACTGCTGGAAAAACAGGCCGCCATTATGGATCGGGCTGCAGCGCTCGTTCGTGCCGGAGGGCGGATGGTGTATGCAACCTGTTCTTTGCTTCGTGCAGAAAATATGGAGCAGGTTGCGGCATTCTTGGCGCGCCATCCTGATTTCAAGCTTGTGCCTTCAGATAGCCCGGATATGCCAGAGGCATTGCGTAACGAAAGTTCCATCAGTTTAACGCCTCTGCGCGATGGCACGGATGGCTTTTTTGCTGTCGTAATGGAGCGAGCCGCACCAGAACCTGAATCTGGTATAGAATAGGAAAATATTTTTAACTGTTCATCTTATTGGTCTTACGCATAATACTGATGCCTGGTTCATCAGGTCCTACAGACCAATAAGATAAATGGCCCCGCATGACTGAAAGCGTAATCCTTTTTGTTTTTCTCGTGCTGGGCGGCGGTATGCTGGCACAATGGACGGCTTGGCGTTTTAGGTTACCTGCCATTGTCCTGCTTTTTTCTTTAGGTTTGCTTTTGGGGCCGGGGTTGCAGATCATGCACCCCTCCGAGGTTGCAGGTAGTGCTTTCCACCAAATGGTTTCTTTGGCGGTGGCGCTTATCGTATTTGAAGGCGGCCTCGCGCTCGATTTTCGCCAGTTAAAAGAAGCGGGTGAAGGCGTTTTGCGCCTTACGCTAGTGGCATTGCCGATCAACCTGATTTTAGGCAGCATTGCAGCCCATTATGTTGGGCGCATGGGCTGGGGACCGGCCTTTCTGTTTGGTGCCATTATTGTGGTGACGGGGCCAACGGTTGTTCTGCCCTTGTTGCGCCATGCTAAGCTCAAACCCCGTATTGCCGCCTTTCTACGGTGGGAAGCTATTCTGAATGACCCCGTAGGCGCCATTCTGGCCACATTAGTGCTGGAAGTGCTGCTCATGCAGCCGGGTGAGGGGGCCGGCACATTTTTTGTATCCATCATCCCGCATATGCTGATGAGTGCGACATTGATGATCGCTCTTGGTATTGGCACGGCATGGTGTGTGCGGTGGTTGTGCATACGGGATTTAATGCCCGACCTCCTGAAAATGCCGATACTGCTTAGAGCCCTTTTGGAAATTCGCTATGATATGTTTTCAAGAGGTTTTGAGCG
>NZ_CADO01000028.1 GCF_000285275.1 Acetobacter pasteurianus subsp. pasteurianus LMG 1262 = NBRC 106471 | reverse complement strand
ACCCCACCCACACACACCGTCAACACCTAAAATCAGAAAAAATTCATGTTCCCGGTTTTTATAGATATTCACGCAGAAAAGGCCCCGTGCGGCTTGCTGGATTTTTGGCAATATCTGCGGGTATGCCACTGGCAACAATCTGGCCGCCTTCATCCCCTGCCCCCGGGCCCATATCCAGCATCCAGTCACTCTGTGCTGCAAGACGCATATCGTGTTCAGCCAACACAACCGTATGCCCTTGCGCAACAAGCTGCCGCAATTGACGTGTTAGCCGATCTACATCTGCGGGATGCAGGCCGGTTGTGGGCTCATCCAGAACATATAAGATATGCCCTGCCCGCTTTTTCTGAAGTTCCGTTGCCAGCTTGATACGCTGCGCCTCTCCACCAGAGAGCGTTGTGGCGGGTTGGCCCAAACGTAAGTAACCCAATCCACCCTGCCGCAAGGTATCAAACCCATGCGCAATGTTCGGGCTATCCGCAAAAAACTCATGAGCTTCATCAACGCTCATATTCAACACATCAGCGATATTGCGGCCATTAAGCATGATAGCCAGCACTTCCGGTTTATAGCGTGCCCCATGACATTCCGGGCATGGGGCATACACACTAGGAAGGAAAAGTAATTCTACTTCAATAGAGCCCACGCCCTCGCAACGAGGGCAGCGCCCTTTTGCGACATTGAAGGAAAACCAGCCGGCATCCATTTTCTGCTTCTTGGCCTGCGGCACAGCAGCAAAAGCTTGCCTGATTTGGTCAAACAGCCCCGTATAAGTGGCCAAATTAGACCGAGGTGTGCGGCCTATAGGCTTTTGATCCACGACTACAAGGCGGCGGATATTTTGTAATCCGCTGACCACCTGCCCTTCTGGTTCAGCGCTTTCCGCAACTTCTGGAATATCGTTATCGTCTGCATCAGGCTGCTCAACAGGCTCTTTCTGCCCAAGCGCCTTGGAAACGATACTGACCAATGCCTGACCTGTTAAGCTGGATTTACCGGATCCGGAAATGCCGGTCACGACCGTCATGACACCTAAGGGCAGATCAAGCGTAACGTTGCGTAGATTGTTCCAGTTAATGTTTTTCAGGCAAAGCCACTCTTTAGGCTTGAGAGGCACCGCCTGCCCGTACTTGATCTCATCAAAAATATAAGGTCGTGTGCGGGAGCGAGAAACTGACTTCAGCCCATCTAACGGGCCACTATATAGGATTTCGCCACCCTTTTCGCCAGCATCTGGCCCAACATCCACCAGCCATTCTGCATGACGGATAACCTGACAGTTATGTTCCACCACCAAGAGTGAATTGCCTGCATCTAACAATCCGTGCAGCGCTTTAAGCAAGGCTTGCGTATCACATGGATGCAAGCCAGAGCTTGGTTCATCCAGCACATACAGCACACCAAACAAATTGGAACGAATTTGGGTTCCCAACCGCAGACGCTGATATTCACCGGGAGAAAGTGTTTGCACGCCACGGCTTAGCTGAAGATAGCCTAACCCCAATTCCAATAGTGTTTGTAGCCGCTCTATCAATGCTTCCACAATGCCGTAAGCCGCCAAACCTGTGGCATCTGTCTGTTTTTTCAGTTGCTGACTTTGCTCCTGCAAAATGGCTGTAATGTTCTTGAGTGGAAGTGCTGAAAGCTCAGCAATATTGCGCCCTGCAAACATTACCTGCAGGGCTTCAGCCTTGAGCTTTTGACCATGACACTCTGGGCACACGCTACTGACCATGAACGATGCAGCCCGAGCACGCATTTTAGCGCTTTGCGATTTGGCAAAGGTGTTCAACACATACTGACGCGCACCAGTGAATGTACCGTTATAATCAGCTGGAACACCATGCTTTATGGCTTCTAGCACCTGTTCATGCGTGCGGCCGGGATAAACGGGCTCTGTTGGTGTTTCCTTTGTATAAAGGATCCAGTCCCGCGTTGCCTTGGGAAGGTCTTTCCACTGGATATCTACATTCACGCCACGCGTGATCAGAATATCCCGTAAGTTCTGCCCCTGCCATGCCGTTGGCCATGCGGCAACAGCCCGTTGCCTGATACTAAGCGTATCATCCGGCACCAATGTTTTTTCCGTTACATCGTAAATACGCCCAAGCCCATGGCAACGTGGGCACGCCCCCATTGGCGTATTGGACGAGAAATCTTCAGCCTCTAAGCGGCTCATGCCGGCAGGATATGTGCCTGCCCGCGAATACAGCATGCGCAAGAGGTTTGAGAGTGTTGTGAGGCTTCCGACAGAAGACCTGCTACTGCTGCCTCCACGCTGCTGCTGCAGGGCAACGGCTGGAGGTAGGCCTTCTATGGCATCCACAACCGGTACCGGCATCTGATTAAACAGCCGACGCGCATAAGGAGAAACAGATTCCAGATACCGACGCTGGGCTTCTGCATAAATTGTACCAAATGCCAGTGAGGATTTACCTGACCCTGAAACGCCAGTCATCACAACAAATTTGTCACGCGGCACAGAAACAGAAACATTTTTCAGATTGTGTTCACGTGCCCCGCGGACGCAAATCATATCGGCAGGGTTGCTGGCAGAAGGTTGTGTTTTCATGGGGGCATTATACGCCCCCTATTTCTGCTCTGTGGTATGGAAAAAAGAATAGGTGCCCTGCATGTGCCGCTTTCTGGCATTTAGCACGGGTAACAGAGCACCTGACCTACTTAAATAAAGCTTACAGAGTATCCTCTGTTGGGCCATCAGAAAGCGCACCTTCCCATTTAGCCGAAATTGCAGCGGCATAGCCGTTGCCCAGCACGTTGGTTGCTGTGCGCATCATATCCAGAAAATGATCAATACCCAGAATGAGCGCGATACCCGCCTCTGGCAGGCCAAACTGAGGCAGAACAGCCACAAGTGTAACAAGCGAGGCACGCGGCACGCCAGCTATACCCTTACTGCTGAGCATCATAACCAACAGCATCAGAAACTGCTGAGACCACGGCATATGGATGCCGTAAGCCTGTGCAATAAAAATGGCCCCAAAAGACTGGAACAGAATGGAACCATCCATATTAAAGCTGTACCCCAATGGCAGCACAAAGCCACTGATCCGGGTGGGCACGCCAAAATTCTCCAGCTTTTCCAACAGCAATGGATAAACAGATTCACTACTTGCTGTAGCAAAACCCAGCAGCACCGGCTGCACCAGTTCACCCACCAGCCTTTTAATGCTGCGCCCCAGAACCAGAAAAGCAATAAGGGTAAGAACGCCCCACTGCACAAAAATGGTGCCGTAAAATTCCGCCAGAAACCGGCCAAAATGCAGCAACATGCCCGCGCCGCTTTGCGCCACGGTGCCCATAATGGAACCAAACACGGCCAGAGGTGCCAACACCATAACCATGTCCGTCATACGCAGCATGATGTGGGCGAGCTCTTCCGTCCATTTCAGCATGGTCTCACCAGCCTTGCCTGCTGCGGGCAAGGCCACACCAAACAGAACCGAGAACACCACAATCTGCAGGATATCATTACGCGCCATGGCATCCATGACGCTGGTTGGCACAACGTGCAGCAGAAATTCAACGGGTTTAAAGGGGTGCTTCAGGGATGAAATATCAGACGGCAAAGGCGCTGAAAATCCATAACCAGGCTGCAGAATATTGGCGGCGAACAAGCCAATAAGCAGCGAGATAAAGGACATGGAGATAAACCACAGCAAAACGCGCCCACCCACGCGCACCACCAAGGTATCATCCCCCAGCTTGCCAATGCCGCTTACCAATGTTGCAAATACCAACGGTGCAATAATCATGCGGATAAGCCGCAGGAAAAGCCCCGTTAACAGGGCTGCCACCTGATGCGCAGCCGAAATATAGGCCGGAAACAGATCATGCACCGCAAGCCCGCATAAAATGCCTAGCACAAGGGCAATCAGGATAGCGTAGGTGCGCCGTTTGGTATTAGTGGGTGAAGCAACCGCTGCCATCTGTCATTCTTCTCCCTCTGGAGCATGAAACTTGTCAAAAAAAAGGCTCATATAGGGAAGAAGACGCAAGAGGTCAAAGCCGTAAAACAAGCAAAATTATTTCTTAACCGTATCTTTTACTTAACAACATGAATGATTACCTGCCTATTTTTTGGTAAATGCCTGATACAATCTATTCAGGTTTCAAAACCCATACATTCTCCGTAGCGGGCACACCGCCTTTTAAACCGCCAGTTACCGCAGTACTTTCCAAACAGTTTATAGCATATCCTGCTCCGTAATACCGGTGAATATCCTGCCGGGTTACGCTAAACGGCGGCCCCGCTATACAAGATTGATCATATTCGAGAGTCACAAGAAGTTGCTCCGCTTTGTCTGAAATATCCATCAGATGCTCTGCGTAAGTTGCACGCATGGCAGGCGGCAAAGCGACCAGAGCAGCCCGATCATAAATAGCCTGCACATGCCCCAGCAGCGCACGAGAGAGTGTAAAAATATCACCCACAAATATGTTGAGGTTTTTTGCCTTAAAACACTGCATATTGAGTGCCACATCAGATATTTGCGGCGTTAGACCAATTTCGGAAAAAAGCTGTTCTACCGCAATCTGGCTAAGCTCCACCCCAACCACGTTTAGCCCGCGCTGCAGAAGCCAGTGAATATCCAGAGTTTTACCACATAATGGCACAAAAACACGTGCGCCCTCTTTAAGCCCCAGAATAGGGAAATATTTGACTAAAAGCGGATTAACAGCGGCAAGATGAAAGCCAATTTGGTTTTTCTGCCACTTCATATTCCAGAATTGTGCATCCATTTTGGCCTCTTTCTACTATAAAATTATTCAAACCATGTTTATGCTTGGCGCGTAAACAATAAAGCAAATACCCTGTTTTTACAGGATATTCAGTCTTACACTCTGTATCAGAAAGTTGTCTCTTATGCGTAAACTTTATGTTTATGATCATTGCCCGTTCTGCATCAAAGCCAGAATGATTTTTGGCCTCAAAAACATTCCTGTTGAGCTTGTTGTTCTTCAAAATGATGATGAAGCAACGCCCATTGGCATGATCGGCCAGAAAATGCTGCCTATTCTGGAAGAAAACGGGCATTATATGGGGGAAAGTCTGGATATTATTGCGCATATAGACCGCGAAGGAACGCCTCTTCTTACAGTCCCCGCTCGGCCAGAAATTTCTGATTGGATCAGCCGTTCAAGCTCTTTGCTGTATAGGCAGTTCCTGCCCCGCGCAGCAGCAGCACCTTTTCCAGAATTTTCCACCACATCCGGGCGCGCATACTTTATCCGCAAAAAAGAGGCTTCAACCGGCCCATTTTGCGAGATTTTTAATGAAGGAACAGAGGCCCTTCTTCCTTTAAATGCATTATTGAAAGACTTAGCCCCTCTTCTGCCAGAACCATCTGCGCTTCAGGGTCAGCTTTCTTATGATGATATCCATCTGTTTGCGCACCTGCATAGTTTCTCCATCATCAAGGGGCTCACCTACCCTACTGCGGTAGAGCACTATAGGCAGGCACTTTCCCAGCGATCGGGCATTCCTTTGCTGGATGCTGTAGCCGTCTGATTATAAAAAACTTTTCCTGTGTTGCGTTTGTCGAGAATTCATAATCAGAAACACAGGAAAAGTTTGTATATAAAT
This sequence comes from Acetobacter pasteurianus subsp. pasteurianus LMG 1262 = NBRC 106471, assembly GCF_000285275.1. Classification (GTDB taxonomy): domain Bacteria; phylum Pseudomonadota; class Alphaproteobacteria; order Acetobacterales; family Acetobacteraceae; genus Acetobacter; species Acetobacter pasteurianus. Next base: position 12,163 of record NZ_CADO01000028.1, on the reverse strand, counting down.
AAAGACATGAAATAATACATTAGTAATTGTTTTATAAACCCTGATTTTAAAAAAGTAATTTTGTTTTTAGTGTAAAATTATATATTTATTTTCACATATTATAATTTCCGAAAAGTAATATATTGTAAAACTTTTCCGTTGAAAATTTTATCAGAAAATATTATCAAGGCAATGTTATGACAACTGGCATAAGGAGAGGCCTTTCCTTTAGAATTGTAATTCTTCCACATTATCAAATGGTTTCGTTTTCTTGTGGTCTTTAGATGGGTGCTCGTTTTATATTATTGCAATAATATAAAACCATAATCTGTTTACTCTCAGATTTTTTCTTTTCCCCATCTGGCAAGCAGATACATCCAGCTATCGCATAGTGCCGCAGACCCGCTGCGCTCTTTTTTCCCTCAGACACATGTCCTGAGGCTTTTATGGTTAGAAGCCCCTATTGGCTTTCACCATTCAGGCGCGGACTTCTCCCGAACCGTATTTTTCCACAAGATTCCGGAGTGAACGGCCATTTGGCATCACCCGGAGAATTGCAGTCAGCCAGCATATTCCGCACTTCGGTGGAATATCCCGTCAAAATGACGGTTGCCTGTGTAAAGAGGAGTATCTCCCCTTGAAACAGACAGACCCTCTGTCGCCTCCGCCTGCATCGTTTGCAGATCGTCTTGGAATTCCCGCACCTCTGTTCTGGGGTTTTGTGGGGCTTCTGTTTTTCATGATTGGTGATGGTGTAGAAGCCGGCTACCTTGCCCCCTATCTGGAAGGGCATGGTACATCTGCCGGCAACACCGCACTTTTGTTTACCATTTACGGCGTTACAGTTTCCATCTCCGCCTGGCTTTCTGGCCCACTGTCTGATCTATGGGGCCCAAAGCGCGTCATGTGGATCGGCTTGGCTATCTGGACCGTTTTTGAAGTTATCTTTCTGGCCTGCGGTGTTGCCGTTAACAGCTACCCCATCATGCTGCTGGCATATTCCCTGCGTGGCTTAGGGTATCCGCTGTTCACTTACGGCTTCCTGGTATGGATTGCCGCTGCCACACCACCTCGCCAGCTTGGTTCTGCTGCGGGTTGGTTCTGGTTTGCCTTTTCTGGTGGTCTGCCTACCCTGGGCTCTCTGTTCGCCAGCTTTGCCATTCCCGTTATTGGGGAAATGGCCACTTTCTGGTCTTCTCTGGGTATGGTTGTCTTTGGCGGCCTGCTGGCTCTGCTGCTTACGCGTGAACCCACAGGCTCTCAGCGTCTGGCTGCACCTGGCACTCCGGCCAAGGAAATCTTCTTCAGTTCCATCAGTATTCTGTGGCGCGAACCCAAAACGTTTGTGGCAATGGTGGTACGCACCATCAACACATCATCCGAGTATGCGTTCTTGGTGATCATGCCAACCTTCTTTACCAAGGTTATTGGCTTCACGCTTTCTCAGTGGCTGCAGCTGCTGTCCATCGTGTTCCTGTCCAATATTCTGGTAAATCTGTTTTCCGGCATTTCCGCAGACAAATTCGGTCATCGTGAAGTTGTGGCTTTTGGTGGCGGCATTGGCGCAGCCATTATGGTACCTGCCTTCTATTATGTGCCGCAGATGTTCCCCGGCAACTTCATGATTGCCGCTATTGTGGGTGCTTTGTATGGCGCATCCCTGGCGGCTTTTGTGCCGCTGTCCGGTTTGGTGCCCCAGATTTGCCCGAAGGAAAAAGCCGCCGCTCTTTCCGCTCTTGGTTTGGGCGCTGGTGCCAGCACATGGGTTGGCCCGGCCATTGTAACGTGGTTTGAATCATGGCGCGGTGTTGAAGGTATTATCTGGATCTTCTCTGGTCTGTATGTTGCCTCTGCCCTGATGACCATGTGCCTGACCATTTCACCCGAAGCACGCCGCTATCTGAAAAAGATCTCCGAACGGGAAAAACAGAAGCGTGCAGCTGCTGCCCGTGGTGATATTGCTGAAGAACTGTCCCTCAGCAAACAATCCTGAAGACGCTCTGCTTTATATGCAAAGCTGGCAAAGGCCCCATCCAGAAGTGGATGGGGCTTTTTTTTATGTTCTGCAACACGCAGATGAATTACATCATGCCACATGGCACCCAACACTTCCCCCCTCCGGCGAGGCTGGACAACAGGTAGCTGCGCAACAGCCGCAGCAAAGGCTGCATGGCTGATGCTAAACGGCCATTCAGCTCCAGCATGCGTAAACATTACCCTTCCCGCTGGCCAACAGGTTGGATTTGCCATTGCCCTTACCGGTGGCACGCCAGATGCACCTTTTGCGGAAGTTATTAAAGATGCTGGGGATGACCCGGACATCACGCACGGAGCCCTTATTCGGGCAACGGTAAAAACCTTGCCTACTGGTTGCGGAATTGTGTTTCAGGCGGGGCCCGGCGTAGGCACAGTCACCCGCCCCGGCTTACCCATAGCCGTGGGGGAGCCCGCCATAAACCCTACCCCACGCGCCATGATCCGTGCAGCTTTAACCGAAGCGAACGCAGACACCTGCCCAGATGCAGAGGTGAGTATCAGCATTGAAAATGGAGAAAAACTGGCTGAGCGCACATTAAACAGTCGGCTAGGCATTCTGGGCGGTCTGTCCATTCTGGGCACAACCGGAATTGTAGTGCCTTTTTCATGCTCCGCATGGATTGAGAGCATCCATCGGGGCGTAGATGTTGCGCGTGCAGAAGGCCTTACCCACTTGGCAGGAAGCACCGGTAATGTTTCCGAAAAGGGCGTGCAGAAATTTTATAACCTGCCAGACAGCGCGCTTATTGAAATGGGGGACTTTGCTGGTGGCCTGTTAAAATACCTTCGCAAGCATCCCGTTCCGCGCATTACAATATCTGGCGGCATCGCCAAAATGACCAAACTCGGCCAAGGTTTTATGGACCTGCATTCCAAACGGGGCCCGGCAGATATGTGCCAGCTAGCAGAGCTTGTTCTGGCACATAATGGAAAACCCGATCTAGCCGACACAATTGCGCGTAGCCCCACAGTGGCGGAAGCCTTTTTGCACGCAAGCCAACAGGGTTTTCCGTTAGGGGATCTGATTGCCCGCTCCGCCTTACAAACCGTTAAGGAGGTTCTACAGCCAGCCCCCATACAAGCTGATGTGCTGGTGTTTGACCGTGCAGGCAATCTGGTTGGGCAAGCCTGAAAGCTTAGTCCTGCCCACGAAAACGCCGCCGATAATCAGGATTATACAAAGCGCTTTCTCTAAAATCCTTATCTCCCAATACACGACCTACAATCACAAGAGCTGTGCGCTCAATGGGGTTTTCTTTCAGCTTATCCGCAATATTGGCAAGCGTTCCGCGCAGTACAAGCTGATCTGGCCATGTTGCCCGTGCCACAATAGCAACCGGGCAATCAGCCCCATAAAATGGGGTCAGTTCCTCTACAATTCTATTCAACGCATGCACTGCCAGATGAATAGCAAGTGTAGCCCCTGTAGCGCCAAAAGCGGCCAGTGTTTCTTTTTCTGGCATGGCAGAAGCACGCCCATTTACGCGCGTAAGCACCACACTTTGTGCAACACCCGGAATGGTAAGTTCCTGCCCCAGTATGGAAGCCGCTGCCGCAAATGCAGGCACCCCCGGTGTCATGCTCCACGGAATACCGTGTTTTTCCAAGCGGCGGATCTGCTCAGCCACAGCGCTGTACACAGAAAGATCACCCGAATGCAGGCGCGCCACATCCTGCCCCTGCTGATGAGCCTTTACGTATTCGGCTTCAATCTCGTCTAATGTCATGGGGGCTGTATCAACCTTGCGCGCATCTGGCGGGCAAAACTGCAGCATTTCCGGCGGCACAATAGACCCCGCATATAAACAGACCGGGCAGGATGCCAAAATGTCTCTCCCACGTATGGTGAGTAGATCAGCCGCTCCGGGGCCTGCCCCAATAAAATGCACGGTCATTCAAATGTCTCCTTCTGCCACGGCGCATGTCACACCATTCATGCTGCAACGCGGTACAATAAGTTTGCCCTGTGGGCCAGCCGCAACCAATGCACAAGCCTCAGATACAGAAGCTACTCCGGTATGTTGCATGCTACGGGCTGATACCGTCTGGCATTGCGCACTAACCTGCCGCATGGCGGCAAGCTCTACCCAGATAATTCCGGCACCCAGCCATTTTGCCACCTGTAATGGCAGGTTTTCCGTATGCCGAAAGGCCGGAACGGCAAGAGCTGACAGTTTTTTGCCAGACTGTTGCGCCAAGGCCTGTGCAATACATGCCTGAGCCTGCGCTAAGCTCGCCCTACTGTTCCAGCCCAAGCCAAGAAATATCATGAGGCATCGGGTTTTTGGGCGACCCACTGTGTTACCGGCATGGCAGGACGAAAACCGTGGAGAGACCCTATTTTTTCTAACCGGGATACAGAGATACGCGTAAGCGTTCCGCCCCATTCCTGCATGGCACGCAGCAAGCGTGCTTCTGTTTCCGCCACCACAGCATTCACCACAATACGCCCACCGGGTTTAAGAGCCTGCCATGCGGTTTCCAACACACCAGCGCGGCTTGCCCCTCCGCCAATAAAAATAGCATCGGGCTTTGGCAAATCTTCCATGCCTTCTGGCGCTCGGGCCTGCCTTACATTTAGCCCCGGCACACCAAGAGCCGCCGCATTACGTGCAATGCGCGCAACCCGTTCTGGCTGTGCTTCAATACAAACTGCGCGGCAGGCAGGAGATGCCAACATCCATTCAATACTGATAGAACCAGCACCTCCGCCAATATCCCACAATAATTCGCCTGCTCGAGGTGCTAGGGATGACAGCGTAACAGCACGAATTTCCCGCTTTGTAAGCTGGCCATCATGTTCGAAGCACGTATCTGGCAACCCGTTGGTTAGTGGCAAGGTGTAGGGCACACTTTGGGCATCTATCTCCAGCCCGATCAGGTTAAGCCGCTGGAGCTTATCCGGCGCACCTTCACTGGCATAAAAACTGTGCATGGCTTCATGTGGGCCACCTAACCGTTCCAGAACATGGCAGCGCGTCTCCCCCAATCCTTTACTCACAAGCCAGTTAGCCAAAACATGCGGCGTATTTTCATCGGCAGACAGTACAATAATCCGGCCAGATGGCTGCAATGCTGGGTAAAGCTGCTCTATGGGCCGACCACATAAGGATACTACCCGGCATTCCTGCTCTGCCCATCTAAGCCGACTACATGCCAAGGCTACAGAAGATGGCGCCGGCAAGCACAGCATTTCCTGCGGAGGGATAGAATGCGCCAGTGTGCTCCCCACGCCAAAGAAAAATGGATTACCAGATGCCAGAACCACAGTCGGCAAGCCCTTTCGGGCAAGAATGGCGTCTATTCCGCGTTCAAAGGGTGTGGGCCATGCAAGTGTTTTCCCCTGCACCAATGGAGCTGCCAGCTCCAGATGGCGCACACCGCCCACAACGAAATCTGCCCGCGCAAGAATGGCACGTGCAACAGCAGAAAGACCTTCCACACCATCTTCCCCAATCCCAATCAGGGTTAACCACGGCGTTTGTGGCTCATGCTGGGGTTGCTCGGTCATTCATCCATTCCTTTTTTGGCACACACTTGCACGGCAACGGCCTTGGCTTTTACAACACTTTGTTTTTCATGCTGTAAAGCTTGCGCTCATGCCTTCGTCTTCCAATAATTTTCGCGTTCTTGTTCTTGGCGGCACCACTGAAGGCTCTGCCTTATGCCGTGATCTGGAAAAGGAACCGTCTATCAGTGCCACGCTTTCCCTTGCCGGAGTAACCAAACAACCGCATTTACCTACGCTATCCGTGCGAATTGGCGGGTTTGGCGGCTCTGATGGACTGAGCACATGGCTGAAAACACATGGAATCAACGCCGTAATAGATGCCACTCACCCTTTTGCGGCCACTATGAGCCAACACGCCGCCACTGCCTGTGCTGCTACACAAACGCCTTTGTTGCGTCTGGAACGATCGGGCTGGCAGGAAATGCCGGGCGATACATGGTTTCATGCGCCCACTCTAACTGACGCTGCCACTCTATTAGCCAACTCACCAAAGTGGGGAACAACCCCGCAGCGTATTTTTTTAACAACAGGCCGTAAGGAGTTGGCGCCGTTTAAAACTGCGCCACAGCATCATTACCTCATCCGCTCCATTGATGCACCAGACCCTGTTTCCTTACCTCCACATACAACCATCCTGCTGGATCGCGGTCCTTTTGACGTGCAGAATGAAGCCAGACTGATGCAGGATCATGGCATCACACTGCTGGTTTCCAAAAACTCTGGTGGCAGCGCAACATATCCCAAGCTAGAGGCCACACGCCTGTTAGGTATTCCCGTCCTGATGATTGATCGCCCAGCGGCTTGCTCTCACATCCCTACAGTAGAATCTGCCCAACAAGCCATGGCGTGGTTACGGGCATATCAGGCAGCATCAACCCGCCGTAAAGTATAAAACCACGGTTCACCATCGGGCCGCTCCACCAAACGGCTGGCTTTGCAGCCTATCAACACCAACGTGCTCATATCGGCCCATTCGGCATTGGCTTCCTGTAGAGTAGAAAGTCGCACTGCCTCATCAGGCCGCCCTATGGCGCGTGCAAAAGCAACGGGAATGGTGGGGGGCAAAACATTCCGCAAATGCTCCAATGCCTCACCCAACTGCCACGGACGAGCGTGAGAGCGTGGATTATACAGCGCAATGACAAAGCCCGCCTGTGCTGCCAAGCGCAAACGTTCAAGCACCACATCCCAAGGTTTGAGATTATCCGAAAGGGACATCACGCAGAAATCCCCACCCAAGGGGGCCCCCAACCGCGCAGCCGCAGCCAGAACCGCACTCAGGCCGGGAACAACACTGATATCTAGCGCGCGCCATGTGTCTGGCCCTTGCTCCAATGCCTCAAATACAGCGCTGGCCATGCCAAACACACCGGCATCTCCGCCAGAAACAACAGCTACATGCCGCCCCTGCTCTGCCATTTCCAGAGCATGACGTGCGCGGTCCAGCTCCACCCTGTTGTCTGAGGCATGGCGAACAACATGCGCAGGGGCCTCTACCCGGTTTACATACGGCCCATATCCGACCAGATCCGTTGCTTTAGCCAATGCCTGATCTGCCTGCGGGGTGCGCTGAAGGCTGTTACCTGGCCCCAACCCTACAATGGTAACGCTACCCTTCATCTTACACCTTTCCGACCCGGCAGCAGAACCAGCGAGAAATAAGGCACGCTATCTTCTTGCTCCTGCAAGGCACACATACGGGTATTTTCCTGCGTGCCACGTTCAACATATACGGCATCTTCCAGACGACCGGCTTTTTCCAGCGCCCGCCTGACCTGCGGCATGTTACGGCCCGTTTTCATGATAACTGCGGCATCTGCCTGTTCCAGCCAGTTGGTCAGCTTTTCTTCTGGCAAAGTGGCGGGAAGAACGCACAACACGTCATCACCATGCGTTATGGGCAGGTGCGCCTGTGTCCAGCATCCGTTCATGGCCATAATACCGGGCACAACTTCGGTTTCAAAACCGGCTTTCAGCCGATCAAAAAGGTACATGGCCGAACCGTAAAGGAAGGGATCGCCCTCACATAACAGAACAACGTCCTGCCCTTTATCTAACCGTTGGGCCAGTTTGTGTGCGCATTCATCATAAAACTGGCCCATGCCACCATGATATGCAGGGTTGGCAACAGAAATTTCCGTAGTGAATGGATATTCCAACCGCAATTCTTCAGCATCCGGGGCAATATGCGCACGTGCAATGGTGCGCGCATGGCCCGGCCTGTCATGACGGCAGAAATACGCCACCACCTTTGCCGCCTGTACCAGACGGACAGCCCGAACGGTCATGAGTTCCGGATCACCCGGCCCCACACCAACAACCTGTAATCTGCCACGTGTCATTTATTCACGCTCACAGGCCAGAGCATTCACCGCAGCAGCAGCCATAGCACTCCCTCCCGGTCTGCCACGCACGACAAGCCACGGCACATCCTTACGAAGGGAAAGAGCTTCCTTAGATTCCATGGCACCCACAAAACCTACAGGCAGCCCAATGATAGCTGCCGGATACGGTGCCCCTGCATCCAGCATTTCCAGCAGGTGGAATAACGCGGTAGGTGCATTGCCAATAGCAACCACTGCACCTGCCAGTTTTTCTCCCCACAGATCCAGCGCGGCGGCTGAACGGGTGTTGCCAATCTGGCGGGCCAGTTCGGGTGTGCGGCTATCGCGCAATGTGCAAACAACTGCATTATCAGCAGGCAAACGCGCCCGCGTAACCCCGTGTGCCACCATTTCGGAATCACACAAAATATTGCAGCCTTTTTTTAGGGCTGTACGTGCGGCAGTAACAAAATCTGCCGTCATGCTGACAGATTGCGCCATTTCCACCATACCGCAGGCGTGAATAATGCGCACAACAACCTGCGCTTCTTCCGGCGTAAAGGCAGAAAGATCGGCTTCTGCCCGAATGGTCGCGAAGGAGCGTTCATAAATAGCTGCTCCATCCTTGATATACTCATACGCGGCCATTCATTATCCTTTCCTGTGGCTTGGTGCCTATAAAATAGTCTTCGACTGCTCTGTCATCTGGAAAAAATCGCATGACAGGCCCCGATGCCGTGCCATTGCAGATAAGCCCGTAGCCATTTTGGGCAGCAACCACTGTCCAGCTTGCTTTTGCTGGGTGCGCACAGCCTTTACTGCACCCGGAAACATGCAGGCTTTCCCCTGCCCCCAAACTATGCGCCAGTTTTTTTGCCAGAGCTTGTGTTGCACCTTCTGCCTGCGCACACCCTGCATTTCCCATACAGGCAGAAACACGCAAAATAGGATTGGTGCCTGTATCCACCATATCCGCCACATGTGGCGTGCACGGCATGCCGTGCAGAATAATACTGTGCCACGGCGTAAGCCGGAGAATGTCATCTCCGTTTCGTGCGTGATTGGCACAACTCCGCAGCATGGCAGATGTTAAAATGCCCAAGGGTGCATTGAGTGCGTATAAGGCAGGGCCTATTTTACCCGCCAGCATAGCCGGGTCTGGCGCCGCTATACCCATATTTTCTGCCGGACAACCAAGCTGATTGATAGCTTGGAAAAGCATTTGACCCGTTTGCGGATAACGCACAGGTCGTTGGCCTTTTGGCAGAGCTACAAAAGCCTGCCCCAGCTTTACAGCCAATTCAACAGCAACCTGAACAGATGCGGGCTTACTTTTCTGGTTGCCACATACAACAGACCATAACCCCGGCCCATTGGTCTGTAGCGTAATGTCTGCCTTCAACAGCCCAACAGTAAACAGCCCTCCGCCATCTACGGCAAACCCGAACTTATCCGGCAATGCAGAAAGACTGTTGGCATGACACAAAGCTGCACGCAAAGCTGTAGCGCATTCTAATGTATCTGGGGCACAGGAAGGATCACACCCCGCCAAAGGGGATACCAATAATGCCAAACGCTTTTCATGTTCAGGATTGGCCATACCCAAGCCAGCCAGAATAGCCAGTTCGGGAAAACGCAGAGCATTGGCGTGAGAGAACCCGCGTAATTGCAGACTAGCGCGATTGGTAAGGCAGATCAGCCCATTGCCCTCACGCTCTGCAATCTGTGCCAGAAAAATGGCCTGCGCCGCAGTTATCCGGCCAAAGGCTGGCCTTACCCGCACCAGCCAACCATCTTTGGCCTGCATGGGGGCAAACAAGCCCGGACACCACCCTTTAACCTCTGGCGGCGTAAAACGCTGTGTCACGCTATCTGCCTCCCTTTCTGGCTACGGCGGATACAAAATCTTTCTTCACGGCCGCCCTGTTACGCAACACACGCCCTGCTTGTCAAAAAGCCGGACGAGCTTCCATATTTTGTCGGGCAGCAAGCCGCAGTATTGCGTGAAGCAGCAGCAATCTGTGTTATGAAATACAAATGACCATAACACCCTCTCCTCTCATCCGCTTGAGCTTGATGGCTGGTTTACTTTGTGTTGGACCCAGCATTTACTTTACGTATGCTTATGCTAAGGAAGATATCCCGCAGGATACCGCCGCACAGGCCACGCATGCGCTGGTAAAGCAGATAGGTGAACAGCGCTTTACTGCTCCAGATTTTCGTCCAGGCACTGTGCGCCATATGGTAATGTTTCAGTTCCGCCACACGGCAACTACAGCAGAAAGACAGGAAGTAACACGACGCTTTCTGGAACTGGCAACACACTCACGCCGCCCGAACGGCGCACCCGTTGTTGCCAGCTTGGAAGCTGGGCCGCAAAATAGTGGTGAAAATGCTGATCTGGGGCTGGATTACGGATATCTTGTTACCTTCCGTTCAGAAGGTGATCGTAATTACTACGTAGGCCGCCCTATTGTGCATACGAGCGGATGTTTTGACCCTGCACATGATGCATTCAAAAAGTTTGCAGCGCCATTTCTGGCCAATGTGGTGGTCTTTGATTTTACCGTAAAGTAAGGGGAGAGAAGACCTCTCCCCACACTGTAAACCCTGAGCATTCAGGCGCCTGCAACGCCTTCCCCCACCATATCAAGTGGGTTCACCACTTTATCAAAAGTAGCGGCATCCACGTAGCCAGATTTCAAGGCTGCATCTTTGAGGGAGAGATCATGCTCCATGGCGATATGCGCAATTTCTGCGGCTTTATCATAGCCAATTACGGGAGCTAATGCCGTAACAAGCATAACGGACCCGCCCACATTCTGCTTGAGCCGCTTTTCATTCAGTTGTGTGCCTTCCACAGAAAAAATGCGGAAGTTATGACAGCCATCTGCCAGAATACGGATACTGGCAAGGCAGTTAGCCAATATGACTGGCCGCATAACATTCAGATCCAACTGGCCCTGACTGGCGGCAAAAGCAATCGTGTTATCGTTACCCAGCACCTGCGTGGCAATCATCACCATTGCTTCACATTGGGTTGGGTTCACCTTGCCGGGCATGATGGAAGATCCGGGTTCATTTTCCGGCAGGTGCAGTTCACCCAACCCACAGCGCGGGCCAGAGGCCAACCAGCGCATATCATTGGCAATTTTTAACAATGGCACCGCCAAACCACGCAAACCAGCAGAGGTTCTGGCCATGGCATCCAACCCACTTAACGCAGCAAATTTATTAGGTGCTGTAACAAAAGGCTGTTTTGTAAGCTCTGCTATACGTGCGGCTATCGCCTTGCTAAAACCTGCCGGTGCATTCAGCCCCGTGCCCACAGCAGTGCCGCCAGCGGCAAGTTCAAACAGAGCTTTACGATCTTTACGCAGGCCGCAAAGCGCATCTTCAAGCATCTGCACCCAGCCAGACCATTCTTGGCCTACTGTTAAAGGCACGGCATCCTGCAAATGGGTACGGCCAATTTTAACAACGTCCATCCATTGCTCAGCTTTCTGGCGCAAGGCTTCTATAAGCTTTTCTACGCTGGGCAAAAGTCGATTTTCAATTTCCAGCAACGTAACAACATGCATGGCCGTTGGAAATGAATCGTTGCTGGATTGGCCCATATTCACATCATCATTGGGGTGAACAGGCGTTTTGGAGCCAATTTTGCCGCCTACAAGCTGGATGGCACGGTTTGCAATAACCTCATTCACATTCATATTTGTTTGGGTGCCAGACCCTGTCTGCCAGACAAACAGCGGAAAATGTGCATCCAGCTTGCCTGCCGTAACTTCATCTGCAACCGTGGCTATCAGATCGGCTTTCCATTGCGGCATACGCCCTTCCGCTGCGTTTACCAAGGCCGCGGCTTTTTTAACAATGCCGTAAGCATGGTAAAGGGGCAAAGGCATACGCTCTGTGCCAATGGAAAAATGCACCAGACTACGCTGGGTTTGCGCCCCCCAGTATTTATCTGCCGGAACATCTATAGTTCCCATTGAATCCCGTTCCTGCCGAACACCTGTGGCCTGAATGCCTACGGGACAAAAACGAATTTGCGGATTATCGCTCATGATACATACCTCCCTGCTGGCAAGTTACGTTCCGCCAGCTTTCTGGTTTGAGCAGCATAGACCTCTTCGGCATCTAAAAATGAGACTGCGACCATCACATTTAGACGACTATGATTTTTAATGAGATATTTATAGATTTTTCAAAATTTACTTATATCTATATTTTTATAAATTCTTTTATTACAGCAAGAATTACGGCGTGTCGTCAGTTAAGCCCTGAGAGTGGCACGTGAGGGTTGTAGTTT
>NZ_CADO01000029.1 GCF_000285275.1 Acetobacter pasteurianus subsp. pasteurianus LMG 1262 = NBRC 106471 | reverse complement strand
CTTTTTCATAATCTAACCCGATGTACAACCCTTCTGTGAGATTTCCGCGACGAGGCGCCCTGCTTCAATATCCTGCCACACCATCATGGTGGGCATTTGCACAATACCAGCACCTACAAGGGCAGCTTCTCGCAGCACAGCCATATCGTCTGTTGCCAATCGTGGTTCATGAAAAATAGTTGCGGTTTGTCCTTCCTGATTTTCGAGCAACCAAGAGTGAGAACCCGGCGTGGTATGAAAATCCAGGCTGGGAAAAGCGTTTAAATCAGCCGGAGAAGCCAGTGGGTGAGGCACAAGGGTAGGTGCTGCAATTAAACACTGCGTGCTGGTATCAAGCGTACGCATTACAAGATCTGATGCCGCAATGGGCGGAAACCGCACGCGTATTGCAAGGTCCATGCCTTCTTTCAAGACATCTACACGTCGGTTAGTGCTTTCAAGCTGAAGCGTTACGGCTGGATAAAGCATGATAAAGCGGGCGAGTAAGGCACCAAACTGAAAGTTAAGTAACGCTACAGGGCAGCTTAGGCGCACAAGCCCACAAGGTTCAGTTTGCAACTGAGCTACTGAGCGCTCAGCCGTGTCTGCTTCCTCCAACATGGCAATACAGTGTTCGTAAAAGCGGTGTCCTGTTTCTGTAACGCTAAAGTGGCGTGATGAGCGTTGGATCAGGCGCGCATGCAGGCGTTCTTCCAAAAGGCGGATACGGCGGCTTAGGAGGGATTTTTGTAAGCCAGTTGCACGTGCAGCGGCAGAAAAACCACCATATTTTACAACCTGCACAAAATATCCAAAGTCGTTAAGGTCTCTCATCGTCCTGCCTATGCAACGCAATGTTTTATTTGGAAATCTTTATGCGACGATAAGAAGGGTGCATGTTTCGTGTCAACAAAAGGCGCATAGAGCGCTCTTGCTTCAGACAGGACAAAGGTCATGCAGAAGAAAATTCTCGGTCGTTATGGAAATGAACGTGGGCACTGGGTTGGTGATGGTTTTCCGGTGCGCTCTCTATTTTCCTATACGGATTTTGGTGAGCATCTGAGCCCGTTTCTGCTGTTGGACTATGCTGGCCCGCATAAGTTTGAACCTACAGATAAACGGCGTGGTGTTGGCCAGCATCCGCACAAAGGGTTTGAAACTGTTACCATTGTTTATGATGGTGAAGTGGAACACCGTGATTCATCTGGCGGCGGCGGTATTATTGGCCCCGGAGATGTGCAGTGGATGACAGCAGGCAACGGTATCCAGCACGAGGAGTTTCATTCTCCAGCGTATGCAAAAGTTGGAGGGGATTTTCGGATGGTGCAGTTGTGGGTCAATTTGCCAGCCAAAGATAAAGCTATGCCAGCTGGTTATCAAACCATTCAGGCTGCGGATATTCCAACCATTGCCTTTCCAGATAACAGAGGCAGCCTACGGGTTATTGCGGGAGACTATGAAGGGCAGCATGGCCCTGCGCGTATTTTCTCCCCACTGAACGTGTGGGATGGAAAACTGGAAGAAGGGGCAGACATCACACTTTCTCTGCCTGCGGGACATAACGCGGCTATTGTTTCACTTGAAGGGAAGTTGATTGTGAATGGTGCGGAAGAAGTGGGAAGCGCGCAATTCGCACTTCTGGATCGGGAGGGAACGCAGGTTACATTACAGGCTCCCAAAGCTTCCAGCTTTCTTGTTTTAACTGGTGCGCCGTTGAATGAACCTATTGCGGGATATGGACCGTTTGTCATGAACACGCGGGAGGAAATCCGTCAGGCGATTGAAGATTTTAACAGCGGACGTTTTGGCGCCATTTCGGCCTGATACGCCATGCCATCCATGACGGTCTAATTTTTCAATAATCAGTTCAAGGCAGGATAGAAGCATGACACAGGAAAAAGAACAGCTGCATTTTGTGACAATGTTGGGAAGCCTGCGTAAGGCATCTTATAACGGCATTGTAGCACGCACGTTACCTGCATTGGCGCCAGAGGGCATAACTATTTCGGCACTCGGATCCATCGCTGAGTTCCCTCATTATAATCAGGATGTGCAGGAGCAGGGGTTCCCTGCTTCTGTGCTGGCAATGGGGGAGCAGATTAGGAAAGCCGACGGCGTTATTATCGTAACACCAGAATATAATTATTCCGTACCAGGTGTGTTGAAAAATGCGCTCGATTGGCTTTCTCGCCTTACGCCGCAACCATTTGCGCGCAAACCTGTTGCACTTCAGACAGTTTCACCCGGCATGATTGGGGGAGCCCGTGCACAGTATCATATACGCCAGAGCATGGTGTTTATGGATGCTCTTGTGTTGAATAGGCCGGAAGTCATGATCGGTCAGGCAGCAGATAAGTTTGATACAGATAAGCTGGAACTGACAGACGAGCGAACGCGCGCTTTTCTTACACGCCAGATACAGGCATTGGCAGATCTTGCACGTAGAGAACAAAAATAGACTATCGGTGGATTTGTGAGGCCGAAAATAAAAAGCCAATAAGGGCCTCACACTTCATTTGTAACAAGAATATGTTCATTGCCGTTAAATAAATGTGTTTTATGTATAATTTCTCTTTCATTTAAGAGCGAGATGAGTAGTCTGCGCGCTTTTCTTCGTGCAGGAGTTCTGTTTCATGAAGCTTTCTTTGGCTTTATCCATGCTGGACGCCGCCTTGGCAGAGGCGCGCCGGCTTGAAGTGAATGTATGTGTTTCCATTGTAGATGCCGCAGCATGGCCAATGGCTTTTGCCCGGATGGATGGGGCACCATTAGGTGTGGTTGATGTTAGCCAGAAAAAGGCGCGCACGGCGGCTCTGTTTCAGATGGACAGTGCGGATTTTGCCGCAAAAGGCCACCCGAATGGTGAGGCCTATACACTGGAAAATACAAACGGTGGTTTAACCAGCTTTGGTGGCGGGTTGGTAATTAAAGCCACTGATGGTTCCTTTTTAGGTGCCATAGGTGTTTCTGGCGCCAAAACGGAAGATGATATTGCCATTGCGCGTGTTGCACTGAAGCAGGCCGTAAATAACTGATCCTATCTTGTTTCTGAGTTTTTAAATGACAACTGCTCCTCAACCTCCTCCCGCAAGCTCCGCGTTCATTGAGCCCCCTCATGGGCGTGCTGCCGCTTTATTTATTCTCACTTTCGGCACTTTTGTTGTTGGAACTGGTGAATTTGCCATTATGGGCATGCTGCCAGAATTTGCTCGTTCCTTACATCTGTCTGCAGCAGATGCAGGATACGCTATTACAGCCTATGCTTTGGGTGTGGTGATTGGCGCGCCGCTTATTACAATTCTGGGTGCGCGGCTTTCCCGTAGAGAGCTTCTGCTTTCTCTGTTGGTGTTGTTCTGTTTCGGGAATTTCCTGAGCATTTGTATGCCCACACCAGAACTGGTTGAAGTGGCACGATTTATTACTGGCCTGCCGCATGGGGCGTTGTTTGGTATTTCTGCGCTTGTTGCGGCTTCCATGGTGGAGCGTTCACGCCGTGGGTGGGCTGTTGGGCGTGTTCTGTCCGGTATTGCCATTTCCACTCTGGTCGGTGCTCCTTTTTCTACATTCGCAGCGGATCATTTTGGATGGCGTGTGGCCTATCTGATTATAGGTATATTTGGCTGCATTACCTTTTTGGGAGTGTGGCGTTATATTCCGGCTGATCACCCCAACCGCAAGAATTCACCGCTTAAAGAAGTTTCTGCTATGGGTAACACGCAGGTTCTGCTTACGTTGCTTACAGCAGCTATTGGCTTTGGCGGCATGTTTGCCATTTATACTTATCTCACCAGTATCCTGCAGAATGTAACGCATGTGCCGGAATGGTCCGTTATGGTGTACATGGTTATCTGGGGCATGGGCATGTTGGTGGGGGCCAATTTGGGCGCATGGCTTGTTGATCGTAAGTTGGATCTGGCTGCAATTCTGGCGCTTGGTGGTAGTGCTATTGTTATGCTGGGCTTTTCTACGGTGCTGCATCAGCCTTTGCTTTTGGCACTTGCAGTCTTTCTTATTCCAACCTTTGTAAATGGTTTGGGGCCTGCATTGCAGACACGTCTGATGGATTTTGCAGGGGACGCACAAACTCTGGCAGCTTCCCTTAACCACTCTGCATTTAACATTGCCAATGCGTTGGGGGCTGCATTGGGGAGTATGCTGCTGGCGCATCAGTTCGGATATTCTGCTCTGGGTGTTGGCGGGGCTGTTCTCTCCGCTGGTGGTTTGGTTGTGTATTTGCTGGCAATTCTGGTGTTGCGCCGCAGTGGGCAAAAAGAAATCAGGCAGCCCATTTCCTGAATGAGAATGATTTATTTATGTAATATGTCATAGTTTATGAAACTATATTCTTAATTATGTATTGAGTTCTGCACGAACGCTTGAAGCTGGAAGGATAATATGCCTTCCAGCTTTTTTTTGTATTTTCTGAGGGCCAAGAGATTATGTGGGGTAGGGGCAGAGTGCCTGCTTGAACCCATTTATACGATCCCACCATAAATGGGATAAGAGTTATAAGACGACTGGTCTAATTATAAATTGACTTCATCTATATCCGTTCATATACAGATAACCAGAACAGGCCATACAGATTCGGTAGGAATATTTCCAGTTTGTATATGGAATTTTACCATCAGGAATTTTTCTGCCCGATAGAAGTTGACCGGTCTATTTTTTGGATGAGGGAGACGATGCCACACATAAGAGCATTCTGCTCTGCCGGGTGCATGCCGCATTTGCGGGCTCGTTCTGCTTTTTCCATTTCACTGTTCACGAGGTAAAAATGGCGTACGCGACAACCAATCCCTATACAGGGGAAGTTCTTGCTAATTTTCCTGAAGCTACAGATCAGGAAGTTCAGACCGCACTGTCCGAAGCTCATGCCGCTTTTGAAAAATGGCGTGATACCTCCTTTGCTGAACGCGCTCGTATTATGAATGCCGCAGCTGCCATTCTGCGTCGTGATGTTGATAAGTATGCCCGTCTGGGCACGCTGGAAATGGGCAAGCTGTTTACAGAGTCCAAGGCAGAAGTTATTCTTTCTGCTGAAATTTTCGAATACTATGCAAAATATGCAGAAGAACTGCTGAAGCCGGAATCTCTGCCGGTTGCTGATCCGGCTGAAGGCAAGGCTGTTCTGGTGCACGAACCTCTGGGTATTGTGCTGGCAATTGAGCCATGGAACTTCCCGTTCTATCAGGTTGTTCGTATTATTGCGCCGCAGCTTTCCGCTGGTAACGCTGTTCTGCTTAAGCACGCTTCCAACCTGCCGCAGTGCGCTGCTGCATGTGAAGAGCTGATGAACGAAGCTGGCCTGCCAAAAGGTCTGTTCCGTAACCTTTATACAGCACGTCGCCATACAGAAGTTATCCTGAAAGATCCTCGCGTTTGCGGTGTGGCTCTGACAGGTTCTGAAGGCGCAG
Source organism: Acetobacter pasteurianus subsp. pasteurianus LMG 1262 = NBRC 106471 (assembly GCF_000285275.1). GTDB lineage: Bacteria > Pseudomonadota > Alphaproteobacteria > Acetobacterales > Acetobacteraceae > Acetobacter > Acetobacter pasteurianus. The sequence continues at coordinate 24,061 of NZ_CADO01000029.1, read as the reverse complement.
GCACCATTATTGCTGGTGTTGCTGGTAAGGCTCTGAAAAAGGCTACCATGGAACTGGGCGGCGCAGACGCCTTTATTGTTCTGGACGATGCCGACGTAGAAAAAGCAGCTAAATGGGCTGTTATTGGCCGCCATTGGAATGCTGGTCAGGTGTGTGTATCTGCCAAGCGTCTGATCGTTGCAGATGCAGTGTATGATCGCTTCCTGGAACTGTACAAGAAGGGTGTTTCCGAGCTGAAAGCTGGTGACCCGATGGATCCTTCCACAACGCTGGCACCTGTGTGCTCCAAAGGCGCTATGGATGATCTGCACCGCCAGGTTACAGAAGCCATCAAGCATGGTGCGAAGGTTGAAGTGATTGGGCCAGAAGTTCCTGGTAAAGGCGCTTTCTTCCGTCCGCTGCTGATGACCGGTCTGGACGGCAACAACGAAGCCCGTCATTGGGAATTCTTTGGCCCGGTAACGCAGCTGTACCGTGCAAAAGACGAAGACGATGCAATCCGTATCGCCAATGACTCCCCTTATGGCCTTGGTGGCGCTGTCTTTACCAAAGACGAAGCCCGTGGCGCACGTGTGGCTGCAAAAATCCGCACGGGTATGGTGTTCATCAACCATCCGCTGGTGCCTAAGGCAGATCTGCCCTTCGGCGGTATCAAGAACTCCGGCTATGGTCGTGAACTGATTGGTCTTGGTATCAAAGAGTTCGTGAACCACAAGCTGATCAACACGGTCGATATCGACGCACCGTTCTGATCATACTGTTAGCAGGCACCTGTAAAGGTGCCTGCTTGCACAGAATACCTATAGTATAAGAAATATAAGTAATTAGAATTATATAGTTTAATAACAAAATAATTCTTTTTAGTAAAAATATTACTCCCAAAACATAACGTTATCTCCCGCTTACTTCCTGAAAAGAGGCATGTAAACCTGATGTCGTCCAAGTCTGAAATTCTTATTGTCGGTGGCGGAGTGGCAGGACTTGCCCTTGCAACGCGTCTGGGTAAAACACTTGGCCGGCACGGAAAAGCACGTATCACGCTTATTGATAAAAGCTTTTCACATGTATGGAAGCCCATGCTGCATTGCTTTGCCGCAGGCACAGTGCAGAATGAAAATGACCGCATCAGTTTTATGGCGCAGGCCAGCAGCCACAATTTTGAATTCTGGCCCGGTGAAGTCGTTTCTATTGATAGAGAAAAGCGGGAAGTTGTTTTAAGCCCCTTACATGCATCAGACGGCAGCAAGGTTCTGGATAGCAGAACCATGACGTATGATGCCATTGTGCTGTCCATCGGAAGCCGCGCCAATGATTTTGGCACCCCCGGTGTGCTGGAAAATTGTCTGTTTATTGATAATCTTGTTGAAGCCAATGCTTTTAATGAAAAATTCAGAATGGAAATTCTGAAGTCATTTGCTGATAATTCCGAACTAGATATTGCTATTGTTGGGGGCGGGGCCACAGGTACCCAGCTTGCTGCGGAACTTCATAAATCTCTTGAGATTGTTGACCCGGTTAGCTTGCATGCATTTGGCAAGGCACCGCCAAAACTGAGCATTACTTTGTTACAGTCTGGTGCGCGCATTCTTCCTGCCTTTCCGGAATCTGTTTCCATGGCAGCACAGCAGGAATTGGAGCGGATTGGCGTTAATGTGCGCACATCTGCCCGTGTTGCCGCGGCTGACCCCACAGGGTTTACGCTGAAAGATGGCACACATGTGCCAGCTACCCTGCGCGTATGGGCAGCGGGTGTGAAGGCGCCGGAGGTAACAAAAACTTATGGTGGTCTTTCTCTAAGCCGCTCTGGGCAGATCAACGTCAAACCTAACCTGTGTTCTGTTGATGATGACCGTATTTTTGCAATGGGAGATTGTTCCTACATTGTAGATGATCCGCTGCCCGCTACGGCACAGGTTGCCCGCCAGCAGGCCCATCATCTGGCACAGCATCTGCCAGCATGGCTGGAAAGCGGTAAGGAAGTGCCTTCCTGCATCTTCCATAACAAGGGTGCCATTGTTGCTTTAGGTAACTACAATGGCTGGGCCGCTCTGCCGGGTGGTCGCGTTATGGGTGGCGGTATGCTGCATGGGCTTTCAGCCCGCATAGGCCATATTATGCTGTATCGTCAGCATCAGATAGAACTGTTTGGCTGGATACGCGGCTTGGCTTCCATCTTTGCTGATATGGTGGAAACTGTTATTCGCCCTTCCGTGCGGCTGGATTGATCTGATCTGTGGTGCAACCCAGAAGGGTGAGCGAAGTTTGCCATGCCTCATCCATTGGATGGGATGAATGCGTAATCTTTGTCATCAAGGTTGCACCCAGCCAGAGCTGATAGAGTGAGGATGCAAGTTTATGGGCGGGTAGGGTGGATTGTACAGATCCATCTTTCTGCCCTGTTTTTATAACCTGAGAGAGATGGGTGATAACAGAAGCTGTGCCAGTTTCCATAATACGGCGCATGCGTTCTGATATATCAGAAACCTCTGCGGCCAGTTTAACAATCAGGCATTTATCCCCAACTTGCCCTTTGATATGTGAACAACGCCAGAAATCCAGATAAGAAAATAATTTCTGTGCACCATTTTTATCTGGTGTGGCAAAGAGTGCATGAATATTTATTAAATAATCGTGCATATAGGAGCGGAGAAGTTCCTCTCCAAAAGCCTCTTTAGATGCAAAATAATGGTAAAATGAACCCTTGGGGATACCCGCAACTTCCAGAATTTGCGAAAGGCCCACGGCTGAAAACCCGCGTTCAGCAATAAGAGCACGTGCAGAATCTACTATTTTCTTTTTTGCGATATCGTGTTTTGTAGGCGTATTCATGAGCACGGAAATATCCTGATTTCTTTCAAAAAAGTTTTTATGCCTTTATCTAAACAGACACAAATATAAGCCTGACGATATCAGGGATGAATGATGTAGCTGTATAATACCATGAGACATGTTCATTTGGGAAACATTGTCGTGGAAACGTTTTTAGGAATATCTGTTTTGGAGAATGGAATCTTCACGCTCATATAAAAAATGAGTATGCAGATTTCATCCATGATATTGTAATTTTTGCTCCACTCTTGAGGCTTTATGAAACAGACAGCGTTTTGCAGGGCAGAGCTTGTAGCCGTTCTTTTGAATGTCAGAAAGGATACGCCCTGTGTGCTCACGCTGGAAAACGGTCAGGCCTTGCCTTCTGGTCCGTTGACCATGGGCGGCCACTCCTTGCAAAAGGAACTATGCCGATGGGTGGAGCAGCAAACAGGTGTGGTCTTGGGCCATACAGAACAGCTTTATACGTTTGCAGATACACAGGTGGCAGATAAAAGCCGCTTGGTACGTATTTCCTATATGGCGTTGATAAGTTCGCACTCAGATCAAACAATCGCAGAACGCTCGATCTATGATTATTTTCCGTGGGAAGACCGCAGGAATACAGAGGCACAGGCTCTGTTGCAGCGTATTGTTTTATGGCTGAAAAATTGGGCCGGAAAAAATGTGGTGCAGCAGCGGAGATGCGCCAGATTGTTCGGTCTGCCCCCGCATTCATGGAACGATGAACTAGCTTTAGATCGTTATGAACTGTTGTGGGAAGCCGGTTTGGTGCATGAAGCCAAGCATTTTGAAGGGCAGATCCAATCAGGTTTGCCAATGCAGGCAGATTTCAGGCGCGTTTTGGCAACAGCCCTTTCACGCGTAAGGGCAAAAATTCGTTATACATCTGTCGTGTTTGATTTGTTACCAGAGACGTTTACACTGTTACAGCTTCAGCAAGCGATGGAAGCATTAGCAGGCTGTTGGATGCACAAGCAAAATTTCAGGCGTCTGGTTTTACAACAAAAGCTGGTGGAAGAGGCCGGTGCTTTTGATACGCCTCAACAGGGACGCCCCGCAAAGCTATATCGTTTTCGGCCGGAGGCAGGGCAGAATTGCTATCTGGCAGGCGCTAAATTGCCACTAACGCCATTGTTATAAAAAGTAGGTTAAAAGCGCTTGTTTTTCCCTTGCGGTACATATACTCAAATTGAGCATATGTACCGCAAGGGAGGGTATTCATGTTGGCATTCAATATTCCAGACAGGGATACTCTGTATCAGCCTGTAGCCAGCATTATGGCGAGAGATTTTTGGGAAGACCGGTATGCAGCCGATATTGAGGCGATTATACGCCTTAAAAAGCAGCATAATGCCGTTATTCTTGCGCACAACTATCAAACGCCAGAAATCTTCCATTGTGTGGCTGATATCCGGGGCGATAGCCTTGCTCTTGCACGCGCTGCGCAGAATATAGATGCCGACATTATTCTTATGGCTGGCGTGCATTTTATGGCAGAAACAGCCAAATTACTGAATACAGAAAAGAAAGTTCTTATTCCGGATGTTGCCGCAGGCTGTTCTTTGGCGGAAGGCATTACGGCTGAAAATGTAAGGTACCTTAAACAGGCATATCCGGGTGTGCCTGTTGTAACCTATGTAAACAGCACGGCCGCAGTTAAGGCAGAAAGCGATATCTGCTGCACTTCAGGCAATGCGCGCAAGGTGGTGGAAAGCCTGAACGTTCCACGTGTGATCATGATTCCAGATGAATTTCTGGCGCGTAATATTCAGGCAGAAACCGGAATTGAAATGATAACATGGCCTGCGCATTGTGAGGTGCATGAGCGTTTTACCCCGCAGGAAATTCGGCAGTATCGGCGTATGCATCCGGGGGTAAAAGTTGTGGCGCATCCTGAATGCCCGCCAGAAGTGGTGGAAGCAGCAGATTATTCAGGCTCCACAGCTCAGATGATTACCTATATTGCAGAAGAAAAACCGGAAAAAGTCCTTCTGGTTACTGAATGTTCCATGAGTGATAATTTGGCGGCAGAATACCCAAACACCACTTTCGTGCGTCCATGTAATCTGTGCCCGCATATGAAGCGCATTACATTGCCCGCTATCCGAAAGTCTTTGGGAAATCTGGAGGCTGAGGTTGTTATTCCTGAAGCCTTGCAAGAGCGTGCCCGTTTGGCGGTTGAGCGTATGCTGCGTGTTTAAAGGCTAGGATAGGAGCTTTCAGCATATGTCTTACGCAAGCCATTTGCCTACTCTGTTATGGAAACCTGTTATTCAAACAGCATTGTTTGAAGATCTGGGGCAGGGAGGAGATATTACCACACAAGCCTTGGCAACGCCCGGGCAGAAAATACGCGCAGTATTTCGCGCACGCCATCAGGGTGTTGTTGCGGGGCTTGAAGGGGCCCGGCAGGCTTTTGCGCTTTTAGATGAGCATGTGCAGTTTCGTACCTTCAAGCAGGATGGGGATAGGCTGGCCATCGGTGATGTGCTGGCTGAAGTAGAAGGTAATGCCCTAACTGTTCTGGCGGGAGAGCGGACAGCCTTGAACATTCTCTCTCATCTAAGCGGTATCGCTAGCCAAACGCGCCAGATGGTGGATGCTGTAGCAGGTACTAAAGCGGTTATTTGCTGTACACGCAAAACACTTCCGGGGTTAAGGGCTTTACAAAAATATGCCGTAAAGGCAGGCGGAGGTGGCAATCATCGTTTTCGGTTAGATGATGCTATTTTGATTAAAGATAACCATTTGGCTTTGTGTGGCGGTCAGGTGGATGTGGCTTTGCAAAAGGCGCGTGAGCGGGCAGGCCATCTTATGAAAATTGAATTGGAAGTAGATACACTGGAACAGTTGGAAGCCGCATTGGCCAGTGGTGGTGCCGATGCCTATCTGCTGGATAATATGGATACGGACACCCTGCGCAAAGCAGTAGACATGATTAACGGCTCTGCCATTGCCGAGGCATCAGGCGGGATTACGCATGAAACTGTGCGCGCTATTGCTGAAACCGGGGTGGACGTTATTTCTGCTGGCTGGCTAACGCATAGCGTAAAAGCTTTGGATATTGGGTTGGATTACGTCTAGTTTCGCAAAACATATCCAAAAGCTTTTATACTATATGTAAAACAACCTCATGCTTGCATCTGAAAATCTGCCTGAACAGCCACAGCAGAAACAGGTGGCCAGAACTCAGATGCAATTTGCCCCTGTAATTGAGAAAGCTGCTGTTGTATCCAGCTCATATAATCATGCAGACCACGGATAATAATATCTTCGGCAGTTTGTTCGGCAAGCGTAACACGTAGTTCTGCAACACATTCTTGCAATTGGCTGCAACGTGAACGCAAGCCGGGATAAGATGCTAAAAGTGCCAGTGTTTCATCCATCAGGCGTAAATTGGCTGCCAAGGACCGGGAGAAACCTTCATTTTTTAGTAAGAAGCCCACAATATTGGCAGGTGTAATTGTAACAGGCCGCAAACGGCGGAAGGCATGGTAAGCAGCCGCAGAGCGCAAAACGGCTGTCCATTGCGTAATGTCAATTTCAGAGCCAGGGGCTTCCCCTTGGGGCAGCAACATATGGTAGCGAATGTCTACCAGACGCGTAATCTGGTCACACCGTTCAAGCGTTTTGCCCAGTTTATAAAAAAGCCATGCCTGGTCACGGTAAAGCGTGCCTTCCGTAACGCCAAAATGGGCCTGACAATCCTGTTTGATATGTGTGCACAGGCTTGAAAGGCTGTTTTGATAAATATCTTTTTCCTTCAAGTCCAAAACCCAGCGCGTGAACACATTTAACTGTGTCCACATTTCAATAGAAACGAGGGGGCGAACTGCGCGCGCATTTTCACGTATAGCATGGGCAGTTGCGCAGATAGAGGCTGGGTTTGCCTGTTCTGTCAGATAAAAGCTGGCTACGGCATCTGCATCACCAGATGGATGTAGGGCAAGGAAAGTCTGCTCGTCCGAGTTAATTTGCACAATGGAATGCCATGCAATCTGGCCGTTAGCATCGCGCACAAATGTTTCTGTCACTTCCAGCAGGCGGGCCAGATTTTCTGTGCGCTCCATATAGCGTGCCAGCCACATCATGCATTCGGCGTAGCGAGAGAGCAGGTGGCCCTGTGTTTCGTTCATCATGATGCCATCACCCATGTATCTTTAGAACCACCACCTTGAGATGAATTCACCACCAGAGACCCTTTGCGAAGTGCCACACGGGCCAAGCCTCCAGGCAGAACCCATACAGAGCGACCAGTTAGAGCAAAGGGGCGGAGGTCCACATGCCGTGCTTCCACGCCATCTGGGCAGAGGGTGGGGGTGACAGACAGATTGATAACGGGTTGGCTGATATAGTTGGAAGGATCCGCCAGTAATTTTTCCCTAAAATCTGCCAGTTCTTTCTGGCTGGCGTGCGGCCCAATTAACAGACCATATCCCCCTGATTCCCCAACAGGTTTTATAACCAGCTTGTTCATATTGGCTAACGTATAAGCAAGGCCGTCTGGTTCTGCGCATATATGCGTCTCAACACTTTGCAGAATGGGGTCTTGCCCTAAATAGTAACGGATAATGCGCGGCATATAAGCGTATACGGCTTTATCATCGGCAACGCCTGTGCCCAAGGCGTTGGCAAGGGTGACGTTGCCGCGTCGATACGCTTCTACCAATCCGGGAACGCCCAGAAGGCTGTTCGGGTTAAACGCGAGTGGGTCCAGGAAGTCATCATTCAGGCGACGATAAATGGCATGCACGGCCCGCGGTCCGTTAACTGTGCGCATAAACACCCGATGGTTTTCAACAAATAGATCTTTACCTTCCACAAGGGGCACGCCCATCTCGCGGGAAAGAAAAACATGCTCAAAGTAAGCAGAATTATAAATGCCAGGTGAAAGAAGAACGACTTGTGGATCAACCACACCTTCAGGCGCCACTTCGCATAGAGTCTGATGTAGGCGTAGGCCATATTCCTCAACCGAGCGAATGGGCAGACCAGATGCCAGATCCGGCATAAGGCGCAGCATCATATGTCGGTTTTCAATAACGTAGGATACGCCGGAGGGCGTGCGGGCATTATCTTCCAAAATCAGAAACTGGCCGTTATCGTCCCGTATCAGATCGGTGCCGTTGATATGCACATAAACGCCGCCCGGAACATCTACCCCCACCATGGCCTCACAGTAATTGGGGTTATTCAGCACCAGTTCGGCGGGCAGGATGCCATCTCGCAGGATGTTTCGATCATGATAAATATCATGCAAAAACAGATTGATGGCTTGAATACGCTGCTGCACACCCCGCTCTACGTGGTCCCACTCCTGCGCGGTAATAACACGGGGGATGGCATCAAACGGTAGAATACGGTCGATAGCTTCCTTATCTGAATACACCGTAAAGGTAATGCCCATACGGTAGAGCTGGGCTTCTGCGGCCTGCGTTCTGCGGCGCAGTTCCGGCAGACTGAGTGCTGCAAGTCGGTCTTTTACACATTGTAAGGTGGGGGGCGTTGGATCACGCCGATTCATCAACTCGCAAAAAAAATCAGGGATGCGGTAATTATCCAGTAATCCTGAGGAAGTTGCCTGAGGGGGAGCATGCAGGGCTGTTGGTGTCATGGTTTCTCTCCCGTCAGGTTGGCGGCCAATGTGGCCTCAACTTGTTTCACTACCGAATTAACTGAACAGGTTTCCAGATGTTTGCCAAGTCTAAAAACGCGGCTACTTGCGCAAGTTTTTGATTGCGTTGGATATGTATTGCATGTGCGCGCCATGCTGCTATGGTTTTACGCTACAAGTGCGTGTTCTTGTTGAACGAGGCAACAATGCTTGCCATGAATAAGATAAAAGACAGGGTTAGGGTTTGATGAGTTCTCACGTTATGCTGACACATCGAACCTGTTATCGGTATGATAGGCCTGTCAGCATGGGGCCTCAAACTATTCGGCTGCGTCCTACGCTGCATTCGCGCACACCTGTGCTTTCATACAATTTGCACGTGCAGCCAACTGAGTGCTTGGTGAACTGGACACAGGATGCGCTGGGCAATCAGATTGCATACGTTGAATGTGCCGATCAGGTGACTCAGTTTGATATTGAAGTGGCACTTATGGTGGACCTGACACCGTATGATCCTCTTGCTGATACAGCTATAGGTCCGGAACCTTTGAATGAAGGAAATGGGCAAACGCCGCAGCGTATAAGTGAGAATATGCAATCACTCATCGGTGCGCATCAGGTTCTGGCAGCGCAAAACCCCTTGGACAAAATTAAGGCTCTTAACCAAGTTATTGCACAGCGGATTCAATACCAACGGCGTATGGAACCGGGTGTTTGGACGGCAGAGGAAACATTGCAGCACGCCAGCGGTTCTTGCCGAGATAGCGCATGGTTGCTGGTAAGTGCCGCGCGTCATCTTGGTTTTTCGGCTCGCTTTGTTTCCGGTTATCTTATTCAGGAAGAATGTGCGGAAGGTAAGATTACAACCCTGAATGGTGATTTACACGCGTGGGCGCAGGTTCTTATCCCGCAAAAGGGCTGGATTGGGTTTGATACCACATCTGGCTTTCTGGCAGGCGCAGGGCATATTCCGCTGGCAGTTGCAAATACACCGCAGGATGCAGCGCCTGTTTCTGGCGTGCTGGATTGTTGTGAAGCCGTATTTGATGTGTTCATGCAAGTGCAGCACTTACCCCGACAATGAAACGGTTTTCCTGCCAATCCTGCAACCATCTGGTGGGGTTTGAGGCAACGCAGTGTGGATATTGCGGTATTACCGTAGGGTATTTGCCCGAGCTTGCGGCCATGACAGCACTAGAACTTCAGGCCGATGGCACATGGTTGCCTTTGGAAGAAAAGGCAGAAGGGAAAGCGCGGGCCTTTTGTATCAATCATGTTTATGGTGTGTGTAACTGGTTGACATTGGCCGCAGATAGTAATGCAACAGCCGGGTTTTGTGTTGCCTGCCAATTTAACCGCATGATCCCCAATTTAAATGTGCCAGAAAACAAAGATCGTTGGTACAAACTGGAAGTTGCAAAACATAGGATGTTTTACACAATCCTGCGTTTGAAGCTTCCGTTTAAAAACCGGCGGCAAGACCCGGAAAACGGTTTGGCATTTGATTTTCTGGATGATGCAGCAGATGGCTCTGTTGCCATCATGACAGGCCATAGCAATGGCATTATCACAATTGCCACCAAGGAAGCGGATGATGCTTACCGTGAAAAAATGCGCATCGAAATGGGAGAGTATTATCGTACTCTGCTAGGGCATTTTCGCCATGAAATTGGTCATTATTACTGGAACATTCTGGTAAGAGATGGTGGAAAACTGGAAGCCTGTCGTGCAGTTTTTGGTGATGACCGCGCAGATTATCAGGCCGCATTGCAAACCTATTATGCGCAATCTCCCCCGCAAAACTGGCGCGAGAATTTTGTAAGCTTTTATGCGACATCTCACCCATGGGAAGACTTTGCAGAAACATGGGCGCATTATTTCCATATCGTTTCTACACTGGAAACGGCTTTGGCTTACGATATGACTGTAAGCGCTACAGTGGGCGGAGATGCACTTCTTTCCCCGCATGGAGACCCTTACACAACCATGCCTTTTGAGGAAATTATCAACGCATGGGTTCCGCTAACTTATGCGGTCAATAATTTAAACCGTTCTATGGGTTTGCCAGATTTTTATCCGTTTACGTTAACGCAGGGTGTCGTACACAAACTGCATTTTATTCATGATCTTATTCGAGGTGTTCAGAATAAATTATAAACCCTTGGGTTTTGTGGCGTTATACCGCACGTAAAATAAAACCCGATGCAGCCAAAAATGCGGCATCGGGTTTTGAGTATTGTAATACCCTAAGCTAACAACAGCTTAGCGATTATACGCTTTCTGCTACCCAGCTTTTGCGTTTTGTTGCCTGACCAATGCCGGGATTCATGCAGTTGCAGGGGTCAAGCTGCTGATAGTGGTCCAGCATGTTTTGCGGAGCCTTATACAGGTGGCCCACATTATGCTCTGCCGGATAGCGTGCCCCACGGGCATCTAAACCGGGCAGCATTTCATGCTCTACAGCTATAGCATTATACCCTTTCTTCACCACGTAATCCTGATGCATGACATGGCAGAGGAAGTGGCCGTAATACAGTTTAACAATCAGCTTGTTTTCAATATCCTGCGGCAGTTTTTCAAACCACTCCCGATCATTCCGGCGGAGGGCAACGTCCAGCGCCACAATATCTTCTGCTTCCTTATGGTGCACAGCGCGGTATCTTACAGCCGCACCAGCGGCAGCAAAACGATGCAGGAAGGCAAGTTTGCCTTCTTCTGCCGTGCATTCAAAATAGTCACCAGTTGCGCTGCCAAAATATGTCTGCAGATACTGGCGCATAGGCCCTGCCAGATCGTGCGAGACCTTGAGCATGAGATGGTGTTCAAACTTGTCCCGGTAATCCAGCATCCGGGTAGGAAGCTGACGTGGTAACAGGTAGCTGATGGCCTGCATGATCCGATCACTCAGGTGGTCGGGCAGGAAACCAAGTTTTTTGGCAAAAATGTCAAACCGGGATTTCATGGCGAACATTTTTGGCAAAAACTTGGTGCCAAAATAACGGATAACCGCAAAAGTATCCTTGCCGTATTTTTCAGCAATATTAAACGCGTCACGGTGGATATATTCCCCGCAAATCGGCAGTTCATTAAATGCTGTCAGCACATGGCGACGCAGGTTTTCCAGCTCATCCGTATTGTTGGTGCCGATATAGAAAACAGACGTATCTTTGTTGGCAGGAAAGGTATCAAGGCGCACAGCAAACACAACCAGCTTGCCCGCGCAGCCCGCGGCTTCATACCAGCGTGCCGGATCTGCATTGTAGCGGGCAGGGGTATCGGCATCAATTTCGCGCACGTGGTTGATGTAATTGCCATCGTGCCCTTTGCCTGCGTTCCAATCAATATCTGCTTCAGTAAAGGTGCCAGCTTCCAGCTTCTGCAATATTGCTTCCGGGTCATTCCCCAGTTGGATACCCAGATGATTAACAAGTTGCAGTTTACCATCCGGCCCAACCTGACCAAACACAGCCATTTCTGTGTAAGCTGGACCACGCTGCACCAGTGCGCCACCAGAGTTGTTGCTAACGCCACCCAGAACAGAGGCACCAATACAGGAGGAACCAATAACAGAATGCGGTTCCCGCCCAATGGCAGCCAGTTTGCTTTCTAGTTCGTAAAGCGTGGCACCCGGTAGGCACACAACCTGCTTGCCGTTACCAATCAGATGAGATTTATCCAGTCGTAGCGTGCTGATAAGCACGATATCACGGTCATAATTATTGCCATCTGGGGTGGAGCCACCAGTCAGACCCGTATTGGCGGCCTGCATGATAATAATTTTATCAGCATTTACGCAGGCCTGAGCAACGCGCCAAAGTTCGATAAGTGAGCCTGGCTGAACAACAGCAAGCACCTTACCCGCACCAAAGCGAAAACCATGGGTAAAACGATATGTGCTGTCTTCTCCGGTCAGGACATGGTGCTGGCCAGCTATATTCTTCAGCTGTTCGATCAGCTGCTTGTTGTTTTCTGCGGCGGTTGTCACGCATAAATCCTTTCTACGGCAGCCGGAGGTCGTATTTCAGATACCGGCAAGAGTATAACGTAATGGTGTTTTCACGGTTACGCCTGATATTGCGCCGTGAATAACAAATGACAAGAAACATGGCATAGGAACGCAAGAAAGTCTCTGGCTACCCCCATTTCTGGCAACGCATGCCTGTTATAACATGTTGGGGCGCGTTTGTCGTATTATCTTGAAATACCCAACGTATCAGGCGGTTATTGGGAGGGTGATAACGTGAATTGTTTGGAAAATTCTGAAAGATTTTTTATCAATGGGCAGTGGGTTTCCCCCTCTGCGCAAGATCAGCAAGACATTATCAACCCAGCAACAGAAGAACCTTGTGGTCGTCTTGCATTGGCCCACGCGCAGGACGTGAATCGGGCTGTTGAGGCTGCTCATGCGGCATTTGAGGCATGGAGCACCACAACACGTGCTCAACGGCTGGAAGTTTTAGGCCGTATTCCCTCTATCTATCAGCGCAGAGCAGAAGAGATGTCGCAGGCGATTTCTCTGGAAATGGGGGCTCCCATCACCCTCGCGCGGGAAAGTCAGACCCCAGCAGGCTTGGCGCATATAGAAGAAACGTTGGATGCCTTGCGCCACTACCAGTTTGAAGAATGTGAGGATGATATTCTCATCACTCATGAACCCATAGGTGTTGCCGGGCTGATTACGCCGTGGAACTGGCCCATGAACCAGATAGCCTGCAAGGTTATGCCAGCCTTGGCTGCCGGATGCACCGTTGTGCTCAAACCTAGTGAAATTGCGCCTTTATCTGCCATTATATTTACAGAAATTCTGCATGAAGCAGGCGTTCCCGCTGGTGTGTATAACATGGTCCAGGGTGATGGCCCTGTGGCCGGAGAAGCCTTGGCCAGCCACCCGTTGGTCAATGTGGTGTCTTTTACCGGATCAACACAGGCGGGCATTGCCGTGGCGCAGGCCGCAGCGCCTACTGTTAAACGTGTTTTGCAGGAACTGGGCGGCAAATCTGCCAATATCATTTTCCCTGATACGGATTTTGCAGATGCAGTAGAACGGGGTGCCCAAGAGTGTTTTGGAAATTCCGGCCAGTCCTGTGATGCACCAACCCGCATGTTGGTGCCGCATGAGCTGATGGAAAAGGCCATGGATATTGCAGCTAAAGTTGCGAATGGTCTGCGTGTGGGCAATCCGGCCGATACCATGACAGAGCTTGGCCCCGTTGTAAGTACCAGCCAGTTTAACCGTATTCAGGCATTGATTGAAAAAGGTACAGCCCAAGGAGCCATTCTGGCGGCTGGCGGGGCAGGGCGTCCAGAAGGGCTTACGCAAGGGTATTACGTGCGCCCCACCGTGTTTGGTCACGTTACATCGGATATGGTGATTGCGCAGGAAGAAATCTTCGGTCCGGTTTTGTCCATCATGGGGTATGCGGATGAAGATGATACCATCCGACTGGCAAATAGCACACCATATGGTTTGGCCGCATATGTGCAATCTGGCAGCATGGAGCGTGCTCGTCGGGTCGCACGTAAGCTCCGGGCTGGCACAGTTACCCTTAATGGTGCTGCGTGGACCGTAAAAGCTCCATTTGGTGGGTATGGCCTGTCTGGCAATGGCCGTGAATGCAGCCGTTTTGGAATTGCAGAGTTTTTGGAAACCAAAGCAATTGTTGGATACGGAGCAAACTCAAAAAAGCACTGAACAGTTCAGAAAGAAACTATCATCGTCTCAAAACATTGTGTTCATGGCAAATGTTTGTCCCAATCTTTTCATCATTTTGAGATGTCCAAAAATACACATTTGCAAGAATTGATGCAGGTCATGGTTGGGATATCTGATTCAGGCTGGGATCAGCGCGCAATTCAACAGAATGTATAGGTAAGGGAAGTATTATGGCACGTGTAGCAGGCAAGGTTGCCATTGTTTCTGGGGCCGCTAATGGCATTGGCAAGGCAACCGCACAGCTTTTGGCTAAGGAAGGCGCAAAAGTTGTTATTGGTGATTTAAAAGAAGAAGATGGGCAGAAAGCTGTTGCAGAAATTAAGGCAGCAGGTGGTGAAACCGCATTTGTCAAACTGAATGTAACAGATGAGGCTGCATGGAAAGCCGCTATTGAGCAAACGCTTAAGCTTTATGGGCGGCTGGATATTGCAGTGAACAATGCAGGCATTGCGTATTCTGGCAGTGTAGAAAGCACATCTCTGGAAGATTGGCGGCGCGTTCAGTCTATCAATCTGGATGGCGTGTTTTTGGGCACACAGGTGGCTATTGAGGCCATGAAGAAGTCGGGCGGTGGATCCATTGTCAATCTGTCTTCCATTGAAGGACTGATTGGGGACCCAATGCTGGCCGCCTATAACGCCAGTAAAGGTGGGGTAAGGCTGTTTACAAAATCTGCGGCCCTACATTGCGCCAAATCTGGATACAAAATTCGGGTAAACTCAGTGCATCCCGGCTATATCTGGACACCTATGGTGGCCGGTTTAACAAAGGAAGATGCTGCTGCGCGCCAAAAGCTGGTGGATCTGCACCCCATTGGCCACTTGGGTGAGCCCAACGATATTGCTTACGGCATTTTGTATCTTGCTTCTGATGAATCCAAGTTTGTTACAGGGAGCGAACTGGTCATTGATGGTGGGTACACCGCACAATAAGCAATCAGGTGTAAGGGAGTAAAATTTTATGTCCGGTAAAAAGCATTTCTCTCCAAGGCGGGAGAAAAAGCATGCGACACGTGAGGATTTGATCCTTGGCTTACTCAATCAGTTTGGTTCTTCTGTAGAAACTGATCGGGAGAAATATCTGGATCTGGTGTCTGAAATTGCAGAAGCGGTAGATGGACGCCGAAAGAGAAGTAGCAACGTAGATGCTACTGAAGGTAATCCAGACGTTAGCGGTTAAATATTTCTAAAAATTAAAGAGAATTAAAAAGAGCCAGCCATTTATAGTAAGGGCTGGCTCTTGTTTTATTTATGGCAGAGGGTGAGTAGCGTTCAGTTTTTCACGCTCTTCCAGCACAACGCCCGGCTGCAGCGGTGTAGCGCGTTCCTTTTTAATATCATCCGCCGAGAAGGTGGGCGTAGAAGCCGCGCCACTCAGGGAAGAAACGTAGGTCAGCAGAGCGGCAATTTCTTCGTCAGACATGGATGCCATGGAAGGCATGTACCCCATGTAGGAACCACCAGCGGCCTTCAGGCTGCCAGCAAGACCGTTCAGCAGTACGTGCGCCACGTAGGTTTTGCCTTCAGGAGAAGCCGCAATTTTGTCAATGCGTCCTTTCAGGGGCGGAAACTGCCCAGGAACGCCATCGCCGCTGCTCTGGTGGCACATGGCGCAGTGCGTTGCATAAAGCTGTGCGCCATCTGCCGCTGCATGCGCCGCACCGGAAAAGCCTACGCCTCCGGTAAGAGCTGCCAGCAGAGCGAGAACGGTCTTTTTCATAAAATACTCCTGAAAACTGTTCGATAATGAAATGACTATACACGGATAACCTATCTTCTCAACCTAAGGAGGTTGAAAGAATACGCTTTCTTTATTTCGAATAATCAGGGCGGAAGAAAGGCTTCACGGTTACAAATAAGGGATGAACCACCGGGAGAACTGCGCAAAAAGAGAGAACAGGACGCATCAGGCAAAGCGCATTTTGCGTGAGCACTTCTGTTTTTCTGAGTAAAATTGAAAGATATTTTTTTTAAGAAACAGCTCTTTGTTCCATAGGTCATAAGTATGGAAATAAAGAATCGCTCATAGTCGGATTTAAGATGTGCAGATGTAAAAGCACAAAATAAAATTACATTAAATTTTCAAGGAGAAGTAGCAGCTTACTGCCATTAAATGGTGCCCAAGGGCGGACACTTGGCACCCGCAGAAAACATATATTCCTTTATAAAACAATCTCTTAGATTCTTTTATATTCTCTTAATTTCATCTGTTTTCGTCCGCCCCTACACCAATTTTACACCAAGGCGTAAGGCTTCCCGCAGGAGGGAAGTATGGCATCAATTATCAAGCGAGGGCGCTCTTGGAGGGCCATGATTGTCCGCAAGGGGCAGCGGGTAAGCGCAACCTTTGATACCAAGGCCGAGGCTGAAGATTGGGCTTTAAGATCTGAAGCGGCAATTATGTCTGGCGTGCAGGCCAAAGCTGTTGCTCCTATGTCTGCCACGCAATCCGTGATTGATCTCTTCAGAAGGTATGCCGCAGAGGTTTCGCCTGGGAAAAGAGGAACGCGATGGGAACAAATCCGCATTGCTGCCTTTTGCCGCAGCGAACGGTTTGCCGGGCCCATTCAGCTTTTCTCAGCCATTGATATGGCCGGCTGGCGAGATGATAGGCTGCTGGAGGTTGCTCCTTCTACGATTAACCGTGACCTCAATCTTATATCCGCCATTTTCAACCACGAAATAAAGGAGGGGCGCCTGCCGATTCCATCAAACCCGGTGCATGATATCCAACGGCCACGGAACCCTAAAGCACGGACGCGCCGAGTCTCGCAGAAAGAGCGGGATGCTATTGCTGATTATTTGGGGTGGGATTGTGCCAGCACGCCATCTACCCAGCGGGAATGGGTGGCCTTTGCGTTCTTTCTGGCATTGGAAACCGCCATGCGGAAAGGTGAGCTGCTTTCCATGACGTGGGGAGATGTGCATCTGCACGAAAATTACGTGCATCTGAGCATGACCAAAAACGGCGAAGAGCGCGATGTGCCGCTTTCTTCTACGGCAAAGGCGCTTTTCCTTCTGGCATCGCCTGCTCAATCTAATGAGAGTGTTATTCCGATTACGTCCGGATACCTAGATACGACATTTAGGCGTGCGACTCGTGATCTGGGGATGAAGGATCTGCACTTCCATGATTCGCGCCGGGAAGCAGCAACGCAGCTGAGCAAAAAACTCTCAAATGTTTTGGAGCTATCGGCGGTGACTGGCCACAAATCTCTTGATCTGTTGAAAATATATTACCGGCCAGACCCGTCCGATCTTGCAAAGAAGTTAGGCTGATTAAATCTGGCGCGGCCTTCCGCTGCGCCGCTTTTGCGGTTGCGCCGTGGTGTTTACCCAGCGCCGCACGGTTTCGGGACTCCAACGCGGACGCCCTAAGCCTGATACTCTGGGCGGTAGTTTTTCTGGATACATGGATGCCCAGCGCGTGATGGTGCTTTCCTGATATTGCAGAAAGCGTGCCAGTTCGCGTGCTGTCCATAGTTGTTCCATTGCTTCAGCCATCATGCTCTCCCCAGGTAGCGTGTTTCAGATAGGGCGCCGCGTTTGTCTGCCTGCATGCCCTGGTGCAGGCGTGTGTTTTCTCCAGCATGAACAACTGCTTCTTCGCTGTGACCGTTCATTATCAAAACAACCAGCGCAGCAATTAAGGAAATAAGAGCAAGTTCCTTAGCAAGACTTCTCATACTTCCAATCCTTCAAAAAACCATGTCAGCGGCACGTCCAGTGCGGTGGCGAATGTTGGCAGGAGCGTTGCTTTTATGGCGTTCTTGCCGGTTTCATACTTCTGCATCTGCTGGTAGGTGCAGCCTATGGCGTGGCCTAGCTGTTCTAGGCTCATGCGCAGTTCATGGCGGCGCTGGCGGATGCGAAAACCCAAGTGCTTATCGTTACGGATGCGCTTTGGCGCTTCTACCTGTGGTGGTGGCGCGTAGGTGCCTAGAAGCTGCTCCAGATCTATCTGTGCATCCATAGGAATGTGTTTCCGCATATGCCGATAACTGACAGCACAATCCACAACATGGTGAGGCGATGGGAGGGCGCAGGGTTGCGCATTGATGTTTCCTACGCTGCCAAACATTTTCTGACCTCACGGCGGATAATTGGATATTCCTGCCGTGCCGTTTCTGTAAGGGCACAGTACCAAAAGCCGTCTATTCTGATTCGCCGCACCAGCTTTCTGGCTGCCAGTTGAGCTGATGCTGATGCCACTGTTTTGCTGTGGGTAAGGTATCCATCCGGCTGTGCCGCCAATATGGAAAGTGCCACAGCCTGTTTGCGGGTTAATGCTTGGTGGTTGAACATGGTGCTGCTTCTTCAGGAAATTCGCCTTGTCCGCATTGGATGCCTGCATTCACAGTTGCCCTGAAATCTTCCGGATTTTTGAATTTTGGAGCGAAACCAGAAGAAAAGCCAAATATAGTTGCAGCAGCCAAAACAATATCGCCTGGATTATTTCCGCTTACAGATATGGCGGGACGGTATCCTTCATTCTCTATTACATTCATTACTGCTGCCATACTGAAATTGGCATCATGTGGGGCAGATTGGATATGCGCCTTGAATGCCGCATAAGTTTTGTCCAATTCATGGAGCGCCTGTTCTTTTTTGTCGGTCATTATGCAGTCCTCACTTCACCCAGAATAAAGCCCTGAATGCGTGCCAGCGGGGTGCGGCGCTTGGCGTAGCCGATGCGCAGGGCAGTATCTGCAATGTCCTGTTCTGCTTCCATGGCGTTGGCCATGTCTTTGACCAGGGAAAGCATGGCCAGCTTTTCTTTGCTGTCCACATTGTTGTGGATGAGCTGCTCCAGCTGCGTACGGGCAGCCTGAAAGGCGTGATTGTTCATTTGATGTAGCTTTCGAGGATATTAGCGCGGGTATAGAGAAGCTCGGCTTCTTCACGGGCATGGTGCGCAAGCTTGCGCCATGATTCCGCGCCATAATGGTTTTCACTGGCGCGACATGCGCGGTGATAGGTTTCCAGCACGATGGAATGAGACATCAGGGCATCAGCCTGCACGCGAATAAGTGCCGCGCGGCGATGTGCTGATTGTGCTGTTTTGAATGCGCTGAGATGCGCAGGGCAGGGGATGGCGTTCATACGCTTGCCCCTGCCATTTTATTGGCTGAAGTGCGGGAGAGACGGTTGCCGTACTCTCCCGCATTTTCCATCATCGGGCGTTCACAAGACTCGATGAGGAAACTGATGCCTAAGGACGATAAAAAACAAACGCAAAAGGATAAGCCAAATTTTGTGCCTAAACCTTCTATTTTTGAGCAAAGAACAGGCCAGAAGGGCGCTAATAATAGCAGTTCAGCACCGAAAGAGAATAAGAGAAGGGATATGCAAGAGTTACTGAAATCTATAAAAGAATTACGGAATACTCTTAAAGATAAATAGCTGCTACAATTGCTGCTATAAATGCTACAATAGGCATAACCAGCAGCAGGTTCCATGCTCTGCGCACATGCTTTGCACAAATATCCACGAGTGTATCGTTTATGTGCAAGGCATTCTCTAGTGATTTCAGTCTTTCTACTGTGATGTACAAAGCTGAAGCATCGGGTGGTGGGCTTTCTATCAGCTTGAGCCATATGCTGGGTGAAAGGCCACCGTTTGACCAGTTGCGCACCCGCAATGCCTGAAATGCCTCTATTACAGCAGCTGCGGTTAGAATAAAGCCGCAGGCTGCTGCTATCCGCCGCGGCATTCCAAGAGTTGGCGCAAATACCACGCCCCCCATTACCACGCTTAGAGGCAAAGCCCAGCCAATAATGGATGTTGCTGTTTTTGTAAGGCTTTCCCGCGATTTGTCTGTTTCTGCTAAAGCCGTTTCGGCAGTTTTCAGAGCTTCCTTTGCTGCCCAGTAGGGAAAATCTTTCCCCATTTCGCCCATATCCGTTTCCGGTTCCAAATTTCCAGCTTCTGGTTCCTGCGTCATGCTGCAAGCCTGTTTTGGTGTGCTGTGTAGGTGTTGTGCAAAGGGTAGCATGTGCATGAGAGAACACATACTGTTCTGGCCTATTGGTCTGATGAACCATCTTGCTTCTCTTTGAAGGGGAAGCCTGTTGCCAGACTCCCCCAACTTTTTCCATTCTTGGCGCGCCAACAGACCCAAGAAAGGAAAAATGGTGACAAAACAAATCTCTAAAGAAGTAGATTGCGCTCTTATTCAGGCGGCAGGTGCATTAACGCGCAGTTACCACAAGAACAAGGCAATGACGGCTGTAGGAAAAGAGGTTGCCGAAATTGCATGCAATCTGGAAATTCCAGCTCAAGAACTTGCAAAGCGCACAGCAGAAGCAAGAAACCGCCATAATAGTCTTGAAGAAGTTCTTCAAAGTTATGGAGAAGTTCTTGAGGGGCTGCGTGCTAAGTTCAGAGATGGAACTTTTTCTGCAGAGTAATTTAGGCTTTCCCTCTGATAAGGGCTTCTTGTCTGCGCATTGCGATCAGAAGTTCCTTGTTAGAGGGCTCTTCCTCTTCTGTAGCTACTCCCTGTGTATCAGGGATTGCCGCATTCTTGCGCAGTTCCGCAATGGAAGCTGTTACCAGTTTTTCCACATGCTCATGGATACAGAGCAGGTGGTGGGCATCTGGATCTTTTTCGATAAAAAATGATGCGGCATACCGCGCTAACCTAAGCGCTTCCAATTTGCGCTGATCCCTGAGCGCATCACCATTACGGGATGCGGCGTCTGTTCCGCTTTCTGCTTCCTGCGCGATGGAATAGGGCACGCGGGTTTCTGTAGGGAATCTCCCTTTGCGCTCTTCTACCAGCACAAAGCCGCCATCGGCTTCTTCAATTTTGTATCGTGTATTCGACACGGTTTTTCTCCACCACGGGTTGTGATGGAGAAACCTTAGTGGCGGTAATGTTCTGGGGCAAGAAAAATCTTACCGCAGCTAAGTTATTTTTTTAGACCTTGCACCATTTTGAGAATGAAATCCTGCTGTTCCGGGGGTAAATCGCGGACTGCCTTGAGGATATCTTTCTCCGCAACGGTCTGTGCTTTCACTTCCTCTTCTGGCTCGTTGCCGGTTAATAGCCATCCTATAGACTTTCCCAATGCTTGTGCGAGCGCGGCTAGGCGCTCCCTCCTCGGCGAGGAACGCCCGGACTCATATTGCGTTATGGCGTTCTCTGAAACGCCAATAATGCTTGCAAGCTTGGCCTGAGTAAACCCTAAAAGTTCCCTTTGTGTTCTCATTCTCCGACCCATGGCGATTGCTTTGGGTGTAGGAGGCAGCTTTTTGCTGGGTTTCGTGCTCATAGTGATTTGATGCCATGCACTTGGCACATCGGAACCTTATTTCTGTTGCATAAGAACCTTAGCAGCGGTAATGTTATCGGTATGAGAGACGCAGTTCTGAATGAGATCATGAAGATTAGGAACGCTAACAAGCGGATTTCCGATGCCTGCGGATTATCCACTGCGGCGGTTTCCCAATGGAAACGTGTGCCTAAAAGGCACCTCCATAAAGTTGCTGCCGTGTGTGGAAAGTCAGCACAGGAACTGCGTCCGGATCTCTTTGCTAAGCATGAAACCACTGGAGTTGCGGCATGACTGATTCCCATGATGCGACAATGCCGCACACACCGGACACCGTCACGCGGATGGTGTCCAGTAGAAAGCAGATAGAAGCGGAACTTGTTAGTCTTCTTGATCTAATTGAGGGGCTTGTGCTTTTAAGAGCCCCTCCAGATCTTTTAGATCCTTCTGCCCCTGCTTGCTCAAGCAGCTTGGCAGCACGTAATCATCAGCATTTTCGCTTTCTGCTTCCTCATGTTTCCCGGTGGAAACGTAAGTGCGTAAATTGCATGCTTCAGAGGCAAGGTCAGGCAGATTCATTGCGTCCGCTTCAGCGCTTGGGTCGCCTTGTATGTGGCGCTTTAATGCACGTGCTCCGTTCTGAATATCCTTGTCAATCTGCCGATCCATTTCTTTCTGAAAATCGCGGCGGAAAAGGTCAGGATTGTCTATGCGAGAAGCGGCGACAAACAGAGCACGCACGGCGTACTCAAGAGACACGACTTTACGCTGAAGTTCTTCAAACTGTGTCAAGGATACAGAAACTTCTTCGTCATCAGGATACATCAAGATCTCCATTTTCTACATTGAACAAAAAGAAAATGGACGATGGCGGGCGGCATGGCAACGTGCCGCCCGATTCCTACACTGTGCGATCCCCTGAAAATGCGAATGCTGGAGATGCAGCATGATTGATTGCCATGATGTGGAAATGCATCACACACCGGACACCAACCTCAATGCAGAACTTTCTGGGAACTTGCTGCATCCTCTGAAAGATGAAGACATAGAGCGACTTCAATTTTCAGCTGCTTATGATGGTATTTTGCTTACGCGGTCTGCCATCCTTCAGGCTGCCGTGAAATGCGATGACTTGTCGCAAGTAGTAGCTCAAGAACTTGCTGGGAAATTTCCCCAAACGATCGTGCAAGAATGTGCTCGGCGTCTTTGTCTGCAAGCAGGACTGTCAGACATCCTGACCAAGGCAGCTTTGCATCGTTTACAGTTAAAGATATCTGAAACTCTGTCTTACCAGTTGGCAGACCTTCGCCCTGGCGACGTACGGACAGAAGTTTTAATTGGTTGGTGTTCTCCAAAGCCGACATTGAATTCATCCTCTGTTGAGAGCGTTGACACCCCAACGATGGATGATGGCGGGCGGCATGGCAACGTGCCGCCCGATTTCTGCGCTGTGCGATCCCCTGAAAATGCGAATGCTGGAGATGCAGCATGACTGATTGCCACAACGTATTGGGGGCCGAATTAAATCGTATTTTGGAGGAAGCCAAGGCACTTTTACATAATGTCGGGAGTGAAGGCATGAGTGATTCCCAGAAGCGCAATTCAAGAGACGTTGATCCGATTTGCATGATCAGTGTGGCAGATTGCGGCAGCTCATTGCTCCAGGTGAACAATGCTTCACAAGATGCGCCTGTTCTGGATCTGGATGCCAAACAAACATGGCTGTTGGCTCGTTTGCTTTACATCATGCAGGAGTTCCAGAATGGCGCTGATGCCAATAAGGAATTTCGGTATCTGCTGCGTGATTTGGCTCAAAACGCATGGCCCACAATGTCTTGTGATCACGTTATGGGTATGGATTATCAGGATAGGGCCAGAGGTTGTTTGGCGACTGTGTATGGGCTGGAAAAACCGCTTCGGCCCGAAGATATTGGTACACTCAACCGGCATGAATTTACCGTTGGCGTTCCTGCTCAAGACGAGACGCAGGCAGGTTGATCATGCTGAATGAACTACGTTTCTGGCTGCGTTCTGCCCCATGGTATAGCCTGCGAATGCAGCCTGACACACGGCTTTTGCTAGGTGTGGCTATAACTGAGATTTCCATACAAAAGTTTGGGCAAAGCGAAGACGTTACGGTTTGTTTTTACTACCCCAGACTGCGCGATTTTGTGCGCCATGTGAGGGTTTTCGGTTTTCCGAAATTGTATTGCCCTACATTTGCACGCCTGAAGGCGTTTTTTACGCCATGAGCTTCTTCAGTAAGGATATGAAAGATCTAGACGATCTGTGCCGCCGGACTTTGGATATGCGGAAGGATTTGCAAGCACAGCGTGCGGCTCTTCTTTCCAGCGTTTTCACTGATTCCCGTGGTGGCCATACTGTGGATTGGGGCACGAAACAGTGCCGTAATTCTTCAAAAGTGAATACAAATTCTGAGCAGATGCAATGCATGATGTTGCTTGGCATGGCTGATACACTCCTTGCGGCAATACCTCTAATGCAGGAAATTCTGTGTGAAATGCAGCGTGTGTTGGTGTTGAGGAATGCCGCAGTATGACACCATTTTCTAATCGCTTTCTGGCGTCCATCAAAACAGCCACAAAACGTGCGGTTGAAGCCGTTG
>NZ_CADO01000030.1 GCF_000285275.1 Acetobacter pasteurianus subsp. pasteurianus LMG 1262 = NBRC 106471 | reverse complement strand
GGGGCAATGGACATCTCGTTGTCGTTCAGGATGACAATCAGCCGTTCCGCACCGGGACCAGCCACGGCGGCGTTGTTCATGGCCTCATACGCCATACCGGCGGAAATGGAAAGCCATGGCCTTTTTCCGTGATGACATGCAGCATGATGGGGCCGTTATCCGTATCGCGCAGGTTGCGCAGGATAGAGACCAGCTGCGGCAGGTCATGCCCATCTACGGGGCCAACGTAGTAAAAGCCCAGTTCTTCAAACAGCGTGCCGCCGGTGATCATGCCGCGGGCATATTCATCGGCCTTGCGGGCCGTGCGTTCCACAGGGGCGGGCAGTTTTTTCACGAACTTGCCAGCCAGTTCACGCAGGCCCATGAACTTGCGGGAAGACATCAGGCGCGACAGGTAGTTCGACATCGCCCCCACAGGTGGGGCAATGGACATCTCGTTGTCGTTCAGGATGACAATCAGCCGTTCCGCACCGGGGCCAGCCACGGCGGCGTTGTTCATGGCCTCATACGCCATACCGGCGGAAATGGAGCCATCACCGATCACGGCAATCACATTGCGTTCGCGGTAGCTGGGGTCTTCCTCCGCCCGCAGGTGGTGGGCCACGGCCATGCCGAGTCCGGCGGAAATGGAGGTGGAGGAATGGGCTGCGCCAAACGGATCGTATTTGCTTTCTGCGCGGCGGGTAAAGCCAGACAGGCCACCCGGCTGGCGCAGGGTGCGGATACGGTCACGCCGCCCGGTCAGAATCTTGTGAGGGTAGGCCTGGTGGCCCACATCCCAGATCACCTTGTCATCCGGGGTGTCAAACACCGCATGCAGGGCAACTGTCAGCTCCACAACACCCAGAGAGGCCCCAAGGTGCCCCCCCGTGGTGGAAACCGCGTCCACCGTTTCGGCCCGCAGCTCATCCGCAACCTGCTTGAGCTGCTCAACCGAGAGATTGCGCAGGTCCGCCGGATACTCAACCCGGTCCAGCGCAGGAAAACGCCCTAACGTCGGAATCGGTGAAGTGTGGGGCTGATTGGTCATGAGTTCAGTTTTTCCGTTCGATCACATAATAGGCCAGATCACGCAGACGATCTGCCTGTGCACCAAAGGGTTCCAGATCGGCAATGGCTTCTTCTGTTACGCGCAGAGCTTCTGCTTTGGCGCCTTCAATGCCCAGCAGGGCCACAAAGGTAGACTTGCCTGAAGCTTCATCCTTACCTGCAGTCTTGCCCAGCTCTTCTGCCGTGGCTGTTGCATCCAGCACGTCATCTGCAATCTGGAAGGCAGCGCCAATATTTGCACCATAGGAACGCAGACGGCGGCGCAGATCAGGGGAAGCTTGTCCCAGAATGGCACCGGATTCTGCGGAGTAACGGATCAGGCAACCGGTTTTCAGTGCGTGAAGATGGCGGACTTCTTCAAGCGGAAGGGCGCGGCCTTCGCCTTCCATATCAATCATCTGGCCGCCAACCATGCCAGCTGCGCCTGAGGCTTCAGCAAAGGCGGAAATCAGATCAATACGCACATTTGCATCTGTATGGGTCTGACTGGCAGCCAGAATTTCAAATGCTTTGGTTTGAAGGGCATCTCCGGCCAGAATGGCTGTGGCCTCATCAAACTTGCGATGCGCGGAAGGCTGGCCCCGGCGCATATCATCATCGTCCATGGCAGGGAGATCATCATGCACCAAAGAGTAAGCGTGCAGCATTTCAACTGAGGCAGCTACGCGCGCGGACTGACTTTCTGGAACACCAAAAAGGCTGGCCGTTACAATGGCAAGATAACCACGTAACCGCTTGCCGCCCCCAAGTGTTGCGTAGCGCATAGCTTCGATCAGCCGCGCATCGCCTCCGGTTGTGAGGGGGAGCAAGGTATCAATCGTGTGTTCAATAACGCGGGCGCGGGCCCCCATATCCTGCTTGAGCAGGGCGCCATTATCTGATGCACGATTGATAGAGGGGTGTGTCGGGTTTGTCATCGACATCTCAGTCCATAGGTTTCATGTTCAGCGTTCCATCAGACCGCTGCACGATCGCCTGCACGCGGGCCTCAGCCTCGCTAAGCTTGGCCTCACAATGTTGCCGTAGGGCAGCCCCGCGTTCATAGGCCGTAATTGCATCTTCCAGCTTTAGCTGCCCACCTTCCAAGCCGCGCACGATTTTTTCCAGCTCGGAAAGCGCATCTTCGAAAGACAGTGATTTGATGTTGTCCGACATGGCGCGGGGGTTCCTATCCGTCATGAGGGGCAGGCAATAGCCCGATATGCAGGGGTCTGCCAAGTCTTGGATGGTGTGTGGCTGGCAGGATTTTTTTAGTTTGGCTTATTTGCGGGCGCGCTGGCGCGGCATTTTACGGTAAAACAGAATACACTGTTTTCATCCGTAAAGGCGATCAGGGCGTGACCTGTTTCACGGCAGAACACCTGAAAATCGGTTATGGAAGCGCGGTCTGTTGCTAATATTCGAAGGCGTTCCCCCGGCTGCATGGTGCGGAGAACGCGGTTGGCCTTGAGCACAGGAAGTGGACAATTAAGCCCGCGTGCGTCAAGAACAGTTTCATTCATCTTGGCTGGTTCCTGGCGTAGGAGGTTGTGGCATGTTGTTTGCAAAGTGTGCCACTTTCTTTTGCAGCAGGAAACGTTCTGTTAAAAGTTTAATAAAAACAGCAGGTTAAAAGTATGTCGGACTACCGTCTGGGAATCGATATTGGGGGCACCAAGATCGAAATAGTCGCTCTTGATGCCGAAGGGCAGGTGGTTTTGCGGCATCGTGTTGGCAACCCTGGCACGTATAAGGGCCTGCTGAGTGACGTGAAAAAACTGGTTGATGATGCGCATGCCCGCACAAACCCATATGCCACTGTTGGGGTGGGTATTCCTGGTGCGGTGGATGCGCATACCCGCCTTGTAAAAAATGCGAATGCGACATGGCTGAACGGCCAACCCTTTGCTGATGATTTGCAGGATGTTTTGGGTTTTCCCGTTCGTGTTGAAAATGATGCCAACTGCTTTGCGCTGTCAGAAGCAACCGATGGAGCAGCGGCCGGATGCCATGTGGTATTCGGTGTGATTCTTGGTTCTGGCATGGGTGGCGGCATTATTGTTGAGGGCAAACCTTTAAAAGGCTTGCATGATATTGCTGGAGAATGGGGACACACACCCTTGCCGTGGGTGAGGGAAGATGAATTCCCTATGCCAAAATGTTTTTGCGGTAATTCTGGCTGTCTGGAGCGATTTTTGTGCGGTCCCGCTTTGGCTGAATCATGGAAAGGCCCAGGGAACCGTAGTGTGCAGGGCATTGAGGATGCAGCAGCATATGGTGACGCAGCAGCCCAGCGCGCCTTGGATTTGTATGTAGATAGACTAGGCCGCGCTTGCGCGCTTATCGTGAATATTCTTGATCCAGATGCAATTGTTCTGGGTGGCGGGGTATCAAACCTCAATTGCCTTTATGAGCGCGTGCCGGATGTGATGAAGCGCTACGTCATTACGCCTGAGTGCAATACCAAATTGTTGAAAAACAAGCATGGTGACAGTTCAGGCGTAAGAGGCGCAGCTTGGCTTTGGGGCTAAGATAAAAGCGGCAGACCGCGTAGAATCTACGCGGTCTGTGTGTTGATGCGGTCTGGACGAAATCCGGTTGCAACCACGTAAAGCTCACTGGAATCTTTACGGCTTGCAGGAGGTTTGGCGTGGCGAACCTGTGTGAAAGCTTGCTTCATAGTGTTGAGCATGGCTTTTTCGGAGCCCCCCTGAAACACTTTGGCAACAAAACCACCACCTTCTGCCAGAATATCAAAGGCAAAGTGCAAGGCTTCTTCTGCCAACCCAATAATCCGCACATGGTCTGTTGGAGCATGGCCTGTTGTGTTGGGGGCCATGTCAGAGACAACCAGATCAGCTTTGCCGCCCAGCATCGAAATAAGGCGCGCATCCATTTCTGGGTCCGTAAAATCGCCTTCAATAATTTCTGCGCCAGCTACAGGTTCTACGGGCAGAAGATCTACCCCGACCACCTGTGAGGCGCCGCGTTTGACCAGAACCTGTGTCCACCCACCAGGAGCAGCGCCAAGGTCTACAATACGCATACCGGGACGGATAAGGTGGAAGCGATCATCAAGTTCAATCAGCTTGAACGCCGCGCGTGAACGCCAGCCCTGTTTGTGTGCTGCCTGCACGTAAGGGTCATTCAGTTGCCGGGAGAGCCAGCGTTGCTGGGCGGTTGTGCGCCCACGTGCGGTGCGTAATGAAACTGATTGTGCCCGCATTTTTTGCGGGGCATCAGAATCATTTTGCACCAAGCGGCTGCCTGGCGTTGCGCTGCTTTTGCGGGCACGGCCAGGTACGCGCAACGTGGAACTGCCTGTGGGGCGGTTTTTCTTTTCAGTCATAAGCCTGTTGCCTGCATGGAGTGGCGAAGGTGAGGGGGAATGGATAAAGACGCACGATTGCGGCGAGAAGCCATGCCCGATTTGCCGCGGATCATACGCAAAACCATGCCATCGCGCAGCCCTCTGTCTGCAACAATAATATCTTCTACCGGCCAGACATCGTGAATGGCCTCAAATATGGCACAGCCAGGCAAAACAAAAGGTGCCCGATCTGGGCCAATACAGGGGTGTCGGGCAATGCCATCAGCCCCCATTTTTTGTAAAGTGCGCACAGCCAGTCTGGCACTGGCTGCCGGAAGCAGGGAACCATCTACGGCTGCACGTGCATAGCGCGGCAGGTTTAGGATAAGGCTGGCAAGCGTTGTAACTGTGCCACTAGTGCCGATCAGCCGTGTTTGCTTACGCCGGATTTCCGGCCTGATCCGATAGACGTTCTCGAACTCACGCAAGTGATGGCGCGTGTGCTCCACCATTTTTCGGTAAGCGCGATCATCCGTGCTGTATGCGTGCCCAAACTGCTCGGAAAGCGTGATGACACCAACCGGCAGGCTGAGATAGCCAATCAGTTCTTCTGTCTGGCGCGTGGAATCCGTGCGCACCCATGCAATTTCAGTTGAGCCTCCACCAATATCAAACAGCAAGGCCCGATTGCGCGGCGGCCCAAAGCGCGGATTGTGCAGCAGATTGGCGCAGCTTTCTACCGCAAGGCTGGCTTCTTCCCGCCCGGAAATAATCTTGATATCAAAACCCGTACGCTGGTGGACCTGTTGAAGAAAGGTTTTTCCGTTTTCTGCACGCCGACAGGCTTCCGTTGCCACGGCACGGATTTCTCTCACCGGCCATCTGCTTAAACGATCTGCACATGTCTGTAGTGCTTCCATGGTACGTTCCATGGCAGCTTTATGCAGTTTTCCGGTATGATGCAGACCTTCTCCAAGCCGCACCATACGGCTATAACTATCTACAACCCTAAATCCACCCGCGGTTTGGGTTGCAACCATTAAGCGGCAGTTATTTGTTCCCAGATCGAGCGCGGCAAAAAGATCTTCCTCTCCACTAAAGGGTGGAGAGGCCGACACAAATCTGCCAGACCGGCCGGTCCAGGAGGGGGGACGATCCATCTGTCCGGTCCTTAAACAAGAGGTTAAACCATATTGTTTCTTATTTTGGGCTCTCACGCGCAGGGAGCAAGACAAATATGTGACAAAATGAAAATTCTTTTGGAAAAAGGGGTTGCGCACCCCAAAACAGAATGCTAGATGAGCCTCACCGAACGGGAACGCTCTTTAAGAGCTTCTGTAAGGCCCAGTTTGCTGGGGGATAGTTTAGCGGTAGAACTACCGGCTCTGACCCGGTCAGCCCTGGTTCGAATCCAGGTCCCCCAGCCAATTTTTCCTTATAAAATATTATTCTAACGTGAGCGTAGTAGTTCTCGGCATCATCTTTTGTTGGTGCGGTGGAATGGTGTGTTTTCTACGTTAAGTTTTGAGTATAGACACACAATATCATTTAGAAATCGGAATTATTTTTCTGTTTCTATGTATGATGCTCCGCCTGTATTTTTATCACTGCTTATATTCTGTTTTTAATTTAATGTTTTAATTTAAGTATTCAGTGCCCTGTGCAGTGTTCATTCAAGTTGTTGTGTGTCTGTATATTTATAAATATAGTTAAAATCTAAAATAATGTGATCCGGATCAAAGACGCTCCATTAAGGAAAATGTAGATAACCTTCATTCTGTTTTTTAATAAAACATCAGGGTGGTTTACATGGCCTTGGGGCGCAGAGAGTTTTTGCGGAATACTGGCGCGTGTGTGGCGGGTGCCAGTGCGGTTGCGCTTGGTTTTGTGCCGCCAGTTAAAGCTTTGGCACAGGAAACGCGCCAATACAAACTGCTGCGCGCCAAGGAAACCCGCAACAACTGTACTTATTGTTCTGTTGGGTGCGGTTTACTTATGTATTCTCTGGGGGATGGCGCTAAAAATGCCAAGCCCAGCATTTTCCATATTGAAGGTGATCCAGACCATCCAGTCAGCCGAGGCTCTTTGTGCCCGAAGGGCGCGGGGTTGGTGGATTTCATTCACAGTGAAACGCGCCTGCAATATCCTTCTTATCGCGCACCCGGCAGCCGAGAATGGAAGCGTATAAGCTGGGAAGAGGCGACTGACCGCATTGCGCGCCTTTTGAAGGATGATCGGGATAAAAACTTTATCCAGCGGAATGAAAAAGGCGAGCTGGTTAATCGCTGGCTGAGTACAGGTATGCTGGCATCTTCTGCGGCCAGTAATGAAACCGGGCTGCTGGATTTTAAGTTTGCGCGGGCGTTGGGTATTCTGGGGCTAGATTGTCAGGCGCGGCTCTGTCATGCCCCTACGGTTTCTGCGCTGGGTGCCAGCTTTGGTCGTGGCGCAATGACCAACAATTGGGTGGATATCAAAAACGCCAACGTTGTTCTGATTATGGGTGGTAACCCGGCAGAAGCACATCCTGTTGGTTTTAAATGGGTTATGGAAGCCAAAACCCGTAATGCCGCACAGGTTATGGTGGTTGACCCTCGGTTTAACCGAAGCGCAGCAGTTGCAGATTTTTATGCGCCAATTCGTGCCGGTTCTGATGCCGCTTTTATGCTGGGCGTTATTAACTATCTGCTGACGCATGATAAAATTCAGCATGAATATGTAAAAGCATACACAAACGCCGCGCTGATAGTGCGCGAAGACTTTGATTTTCATGAAGGTTTATTCTCGGGGTATGATGCTGCTACGCGCAGTTACGCTACAACCTCGTGGGATTATGAGCGTGATGAACAGGGCTTCGCCAAGCAGGACCCTACATTCCAGCATCCACGTTGCGTTCTAAATCTTTTGCGCAACTATACCAGCCGCTACACACCAGAACTTGTTTCTCAGATTACAGGCACGCCGGAAAAAGATTTCCTGCATGTGTGTGAAACTCTGGCATCTACCAGTGTGCCAGATCGCACATCTACATTCCTGTTTGCGTTGGGCTGGACACACCATACCAATGGATCTCAGATCATCCGTGCTGCATCTATGGTGCAAATGTTGCTGGGTAATGTGGGGATGCCCGGTGGCGGCCTGAATGCTCTGCGCGGGCATTCGAACATTCAGGGTTATACAGACCTCGGGCTGCTTTCAACGCGTCTGCCTGGGTATATGAATCTGCCTAAAGACAGCCAGCAAACATTGGATGCTTACCTGCAAGCAGTCACTCCGAAGGCAGATGAACCCAAGGAAGTAAATTACTGGCATAATGCGCCCAAGTTTTTTGTAAGCCTGATGAAAACCCTATGGGGAGATCACGCCACAGCTTCCAATAACTGGGGATATGATTGGCTGCCAAAGTGGGACCGCAGTTACGATATGCTGGCCTATTTTGAGCGTATGCAGCAAGGCAAGGTCAACGGTTACATTGCACAGGGCTTTAACCCGCTTGCGGCCATGCCAGATAAAAACCGTATGCGCGATGGCTTGGCCAAGTTGCGTTTCCTCGTCATCATAGATCCGCTAGATACAGAAACATCCAATTTCTGGCAGAACGAGGGCGTTTACAATGATGTAAGGCCCGAAGATATCCAGACAGAAGTGTTCCGTTTACCTTCTTCCTGTTTTGCAGAAGAAAACGGCTCGGTGGTCAATTCCGCGCGTTGGCTGCAGTGGCATTATGCTGGCACCCAGCCACCGGGAGAGGCTTGGAACGACGGGCGTATTCTGGGCACCATCTTCACCAAGCTACGCGCCCTGTATGCGAAGGAGGGTGGCGTATGCCCAGAACCCGTTCTGAACATGCAGTGGAACTATCGGGATCCGGAAGATCCCACGCCGGAGGAAGTGGCGAAGGAAGCCAACGGTTATGCCTTGGCGGATATTCAGGATGCCACAGGCAAGGTGGTTGTAAAAAAAGGGGAGTTGCTGCCTGATTTCTCCGTGCTGAAAGATGATGGCACAACAGCCAGCTATTGCTGGGTGTTCGCGGGTTCTTGGACAGAAGCCGGCAACCAGATGGCTCGGCGCGATAATACAGATACAGGGCTTGGCAACACACCGGGTTGGGCATGGGCTTGGCCTGCAAACAGGCGCTTGCTTTACAATCGTGCATCGTTGGATCCGCAAGGCCGTCCGTGGGATCCGCACCGCAAGATTATTGAATGGAATGGCCAGCGTTGGGGGGGGGCGGATGTGCCTGATTACCCACTTACATCGCCGCCAGGCAGCGGTGTTGGGCCGTTTATTATGCAAAGTGAAGGTATGGGCCGTCTGTTTGCAGGGGCATCGTTGGTGGATGGACCTTTCCCCGAACATTATGAACCAACAGAAAGCCCGGTATTGGCCCCGGCGTTGGGCAGCAAAGTGCGGCACAACCCGGTGGCCCGGCAGTTTGCCGATGAAATACCGCGTATGGGTAATCCTTCAGAGTTTCCATATGTAGCCACAACGTACTCCATTACGGAGCTGTTCCGGCACTGGACAAAGCATTCGCACCTTAACGCCATTATGCAGCCAGAGCAGTTTGTAGAAATTGGTGAACGTCTGGCGGGCAAGCTTGGTGTTTCCGCCGGTGACACGGTGCGGGTATCTTCCCGCCGAGGGTATATCGAGGCCAAGGCCGTAGTTACAAAGCGGCTCAAACGCCTGAATGTGATGGGGCAGGAAGTCGATCAGGTTGGGGTGCCCTGCCATTGGGGCTTTAAGGGCGCCACGCGTAAAGGCTTTTTAGCCAATACGCTGACACCAGCCATGGGCGATGCAAATTCCCAAACGCCAGAATTCAAGGCCTTCCTTGTTAATGTTGAAAAAGTCTGAGGTGCGCTGATGAGCATGCAGTCACAGGACATCATTCGCCGTTCCGCCACCAATGGGCTTACACCGTCACCTCAGGCACGGCGGCATGAGCAGGAAGTTGCCAAGCTGATAGACGTTTCCCTCTGCACAGGATGCAAGGGATGCCAGGTTGCCTGTTCGGAATGGAATGATCTGCGAGATGAGGTAGGTCACAACGTAGGAGTGTATGATAACCCTGCAGACCTGACAGCAGAAACATGGACCGTCATCCGCTTTGATGAGGTGGAGGATGAAGGTGGCAAGCTGGAATGGTTGCTGCGCAAAGAAGGCTGCATGCATTGCGAGGACCCGGGCTGCCTGAAGGCTTGCCCAAGCCCTGGTGCTATTTTGCAGTTTGCCAATGGTATTGTGGATTTTCAGTCTGAACAGTGCATTGGCTGTGGGTACTGCATTGCTGGCTGCCCATTTGATATTCCGCGCATCAACTCAAAAGATAACAAGGCGTATAAATGCACCTTGTGTGCAGATAGGGTTGCCGTAGGGCAGGAGCCCGCTTGCGTAAAAACCTGCCCGACTGGCGCTATATCCTTTGGTTCCAAAGCGGAAATGAAGGATCTGGCACAAACCCGAGTGGAAGACCTGAAAAGCCGCGGGCATGAAGGCGCAGGATTATATGATCCACCAGGTGTAGGCGGCACGCACGTTATGTATGTGCTGACGCATGCCGATAATCCAACTCTTTACCACAGGCTACCAGCCGAACCTCATATCAGCCCGGTTGTGCGTGGTTGGAAGGAATGGCTGAAACCGGCAGGGGCGCTTGGATTTATTGCCACATTGGCAGGGGCCTTTGCGCATTACATGGCTGTCGGCCCCAATAGCACGGATGAAACAGCACCAGAGGTTCCTGAAAAGGAATTGGTAGAGGCTGGCGAAAAGCCGGACCAAAACCGGAGGGATGCGTAATGGATACTAAAAATCTTGTTCTGCGCACAAAGTTTATGGACCGGCTCTGCCATTGGACAATGGTTGCCTGTTTTTTTCTGGTCGCGCTTTCTGGGATCTCGTGGTTTTTTCCTAGCCTGAACTGGCTTGGTTATGTGCTTGGGCCACCGCAGATGGCGCGGCTGCTGCACCCGTTTCTGGGCATCACAGTTTTTGTATTGCTAATGTGCATGTGCGTGCGCTTTGTGCACCATAATCTGTTTGTGCGCACGGATATCACGTGGTTTCGTCATATTGTTGATGTGCTGATGAACAAGCATGGCGAGAAACTGCAGATTGGCAAATACAATGCCGGGCAGAAGATACTGTTCTGGGGCATTATGTCACTGATCAGCCTGCTGCTTGTAAGTGGGTTAATGATCTGGCGTGCCTATTTTGCCATGTATTTTCCCATTCCCGTGGTGCGGCTGGCTTTGCTGGCGCATTCTGTTGCCGGGCTTGGGCTTATCCTCCTAGTGCTTGGGCATATCTATATGGGCATATGGGTGCGGGGTTCTATTGGGGGCATGGTTACAGGTTACGTATCCCGTGCATGGGCGCGGCAGCATCATGATCGGTGGTATGAAGAGGAAATATTGCCTGCTGAAACATCTTCTGCAAAACGGCCACACTAATGCGTTCTGAAACCGATATTGTTCCGCTGGATAAACGCACACCCGGCGTGCAGGCTATTGAGCCACTGATTTTTCCGGTGCTGGAAGCTGTATATACACGCAGGGAAAAACGGCTCCGCTTGCTGGCAGAACAACTGGGTGAAGCGGAGGGGGGATATTTTAAGTTCCTCTCTTGTCTTGTTGAAGCGCAGCAGATTTTGAAACATATGCCACTTGGTGCAGCAGATGTTTCTGCTATTCGTGCTGTGCCAAAACAGGGGAGTGATCAAGATCACCTTGAAAAACTGTTGCTGGAGATACCATCATGGCAACAGGCATTTTTATTTTTGGTGCAGCAGGTAGGTTGTGTTGTACCAGAAACAACGCGTACAATGTTGGAAGAGTGTGGGCAGGATATTCCAGCTTTAACAAAGCAGGCTGCCAGCTTGTTGTGTGGAGAGTATGCTCAGGTTGATGCCGGGTTGGCTGTTGTAATCTGGGCTGCTCTGTCTGTTTGTTGGGCACAGGCTGTGGAGCAGGATCAGGAACATATTCAGCAGGCACAACCTGCTGGAGAGGCCAGATTGTGCCCATGTTGTGGTGCCCAACCGGTAGCTAGCCTTGTATTGGGGGGAGACCGTGAAGGCCTGCGTTACCTTCAGTGCAGTTTGTGTGAGACACGTTGGCACAGAGTGCGTGGTATCTGTGTGGAATGTGGTGCATCCGCCCATCTTGAACACTGGACATTTGAAGATTTGAAAGCCCCGCTTCAGGCGGAAAGCTGCGGAGATTGCAAAACATATCTGAAGGTTTTTCGGTTGGATTATGATCCAGAACTAGACGCCCTTGCAGATGATCTGGGTAGCTTTGCTTTGGATACCGCCGTGGTGCAGCAGGGGTTTGTGCGTGCTGGCTTAAATCCATTCTCATTTCCGGGGTAATGGCTGTATGGTTGGTTCTTTATTAGCCTCAGCTGTTTCAGAACAAACATACAGGGCACCAGATATGGTGGCGTATGATGAAGCGCAGGCGCTTCTTGCGGCCTGTATGCAAAATATACCATTACTTGCAACAGAATTTGTATCTATCGCGCAGGCATCTGGGCGCGTTCTTGCTGAGGATATAAGGGCGGTGATGCCTCGCCCAGAAGCTGATATTTCAGCAATGGATGGATATGCATTCCGTTGTGCAGATATGGAAGAGGCGGGCAGCGTTGGCTTGCCTCTTGCCGGACAGATAGCTGCAGGTGATGCCCCGCCACCCTTGGAAAAAGGTGTTGCTTACAGCATTCTTACTGGAGCGCGTATTCCTGCAGGGGCAGATTGTGTTGTGGCTCAGGAGCGCACATCCATAACGGATGGACATGTGTATTTGCTGGAACAGAATGCCAGAAATGGTTTGAACATTCGCCGGAGTGGGGAGGAGTTCTGTAAAGGCGATATATTGCTTGAGCATGGCCAAAAGCTGGATTGGCGGCATCTGCCTCTATTGGCGCACCAAGGTAAAGAACAGGTATCTGTCTATAAACGTCCGAAGATTTGTGTTGTGGCCAATGGAGCAGAGTTTGGTGCAACAGCAACAGATGCACGAACGGAACTGAATACGCAGCTATTGGCAACAATGCTGCAAAGCGAGGGCGCGCTCGTCACACGTTATGTGTGTGGGTCAGACAGTATGGAGGATTTACACAAGGTCCTTCATCAATGTGCGCAGGAAGCTGATATTCTCATTACCACGGGTGGTATTTCTGTTGGGCAGACGGATCATGTTCTGCCTGTTCTCAGGCAGATGGGGGGAAAATGTTTATTTCGACGCGTTAAAATGCGCCCAGGCAAGCCTATAACAGTTATGCAACTGGGCCAGAAAATGGTGTTCTGTTTGCCAGGAAATCCGGGCGCAGCAGCTATATGTGCACAATTGTTTGTCGTGCCATTTTTGCGTGGTCTGATGGGTGAAAAGCAGGAGAAAAATGCAAGTATGCTCATAGAAGGGCAAAGCAGTTTTTCTTATGTTGCAGCATCAGATACCACCTGTTTTCTTCCTGTGCATTTTATAGAAGATAAGGGAGAAAACCTTATTAACCTTGTGCCGTCTGTCGGAGCTTCTGATATTCTTTGTCTTACACGGGCTACCGGTCTTGTAAAAATATCGGCGGGTCAATCCCTGCAGGCTGGAGAAATGTGCAAAATGATACCTTTTGCAGTGTAGTTCATACTTTGAACGCGTAAGCGTGCTTACGGATATATGCTGCAATAGCCATTGTATCATTCAGATCCAGAGCCGTGAGGTTGTCTGGAACATTGGGGATGTTAGGCTTGTCTGATGCGACAGCAATAATACTCGGCGTTTGTGGGTATAAAGGGTCTTTTCCTATAGTGGGTCTCCATACTTCCAGGCAGATAGGTATGGTTGCATGAAAGCCTTCTACCAGCACCAGATCGACAGGCTGCATGCACTGGAGCAAATCAGATATGGTGGGGAGGGTATTGCATTCGTGTTGAAGCACCCATCGTTCAGGGGTGGCGAGCATAACTTCTGCAGCGCCATTTTGCCTATGAACAAAGGTATCTTTTCCGGGCTTGTCCATGTCTACACCATGATGCGTATGTTTGATGGTTGAGACACGCAAACCAAGATGACAAAATGCAGGAAGTAATCGTGATATCAAATGCGTTTTGCCAGACCCACTACGGCCGATAATGCCAAAAATAAGCTGCGTGCGTTGAGACATCATGTTTGCAAAACCGATAAGAGATCTAAAAGCCTTTAGATTTTAGAATGAGAAAAACGTAAAAACCAGAAAGATATTTTCAAAAATGGTGGAGCAGGCATGAAAATAGCAGGGCTGGTGTTGGCAGGTGGGCAGGCAAGCCGAATGCATGGGCAGGATAAGGCTTTTTTAGATACAGGAAAGGGTCTTTGTTTAGATCATGTTTTTGCACGCTTGCAGCAGGAATGTAGCGCCGTAGCGATTAGTGCTAATGGTGATTCTGCACGGTTTGGTGCATGGCAATGTCCGATTTTACCAGACTGTGTGCATGATGTCGGGCCATTGGCTGGTGTGTTAAGCGGCTTGGAATGGGCAGAAAAGAATGGGTACAATACACTCATAACCATACCGGTAGATACACCGTTCATTCCTGCCGGGCTTGTGGCAGCACTTATGCCTGCGCCATCGTATGCGTGTTGTGGCGGGCAGTCTCATCCATTGGTAGCTGCATGGCCGGTTTCTGCCAGGCCTGTGTTGGCAGCGCAGTTATCTTTTCTGACTCAGGAAAATAAAAAGCGCCAAACGCGTGTGCGTACATTGGCAAATACCTTGGGCGCGCGGGCTATAGATTTTCCTCTGATAGAGGGGATGGATCCTTTCATGAATATCAACACGCCTCAAGATCTCATGCTTGCGCAAAAATATTGCGCTTCTGTGCACAATGTTGATGCTGCAAAAGGCAATGGCTGATGACGGAAGATATATCCTTTTCTGTAGCGCTTCCGTGTGATGCGGAACGGATAAGCTGGCCGCAAGGGCATGAAAACACGGATATTACGCGAGAGCACAATACATTTCTGGTAGCAGAAGAAGCGCCACTTGCTCTGGTATATAATGGTATTGATTATGCGGTCATGATGATAACACCGCATGATATAGATGATTTTGTTGCGGGTTTTTCTTTTACAGAAGATATTATTTCTTCCGTTTCAGATTTACGGCACATAAAGATAACAGCACAACCTGATGGCTTACGTGCTGATGTGCGGGTAAATGCCGAAGCCTTACGCAAAGTGCTGGCACGCACGCGCCGCCCGATAGCTGGTCGGACGGGATGCGGAATTTGTGGTGCCGACATGGAGAGCGTAACAAACCGCAAAATATGTAGCGTAACAGGGCGGGAGCCTGATGCAGGGGCAATCCATAAAGCATTAGAAAATTTAAGAAGCCATCAG
This sequence comes from Acetobacter pasteurianus subsp. pasteurianus LMG 1262 = NBRC 106471, assembly GCF_000285275.1. Classification (GTDB taxonomy): domain Bacteria; phylum Pseudomonadota; class Alphaproteobacteria; order Acetobacterales; family Acetobacteraceae; genus Acetobacter; species Acetobacter pasteurianus. Next base: position 20,010 of record NZ_CADO01000030.1, on the reverse strand, counting down.
GTTTTAAATAAAGGCGTAGGTATGTTGCATGCAGCAGCATGGTGCCTACCTAATGGCCACATTGTGCATGTGAGAGAAGATGTTGGCCGCCATAATGCTTTGGATAAACTGATAGGTTATGGGCTAAAGCAGCAATTAGATTTCACGCAGGGATTTTGTTTTTTAACAAGCCGCTGTTCTTATGAGATGGCGGCAAAAGCCATTGCAGCGGGCATGTCTGCTGTGGTGTCGCTTTCTGCACCTACTGCACTTGCAGTGCGCACGGCACGTGCTGCAGGATTGGTGTTGATTTCTCCTGCACGTACAACTGGTATGTATATGGTTTCTCCTGTCCCTCAGAATTGAGAGGGCATCTGATAGGGCAGGAGGGATAATTGCTTATGCTAAACCTTCTGCTTTAAGGGCTGCCTGCGTGGCGGGGCGGTTAAACACTTTGTCCCGTAGCGCACGTGCTTTGGGGTAAGCTGTCAAATCAATCTCCAAAGGGGTTGCCCAGCTTAAAATTACGGCCATAAGGGCATCTGGCTGGCTGAAACCGGCAGGGAGCAAATAGTCTGTACCATTCCTTTCCAGCAGTTGCTCAAGCTGTTCTAACCGCCGGGTAACGGTTTTCAGGCAAAGTGCGTGCGTGGTATCAGACAGATCTGGAGTGAAGAGCATACCAAAAGCACTATGCACATCTTCACAAAAACCCAAAGCTTCCAACATACGTGAGCGATCTAATGAACCTTCTGCTGGCCGAAACGCGGCGATATCAGAAAGATTGCCAATATAAGGTAGAATAGCCACGTTCTGGGTCAGCACGACGCCGGGTGAAATTTCAATGGCAGGCACAGCCCCGCGTGGGTTGATCTTTAGGTAATCTCGGCCATCTTCCAGTGTCTTGGTTTTAAGGTTTACCTTTTCCAGACCGAAGGGCAGGCGTGTTTCATTTAAAATAACATGAGATGCTAAAGAGCATGCACCCGGAGTGTAATACAATTTTATCATAGTGTTTTTGTCCTTTTTATCGCGTTTATGTCACGCATAATTTGGCTTCAGCATCTTAACGGCTGTTTCTGTTCAGCGTTCACCTTCTTATTTCGAATTATTATGAAGGCTTCATATGTTGCGCGAAAGCCTTCTGTTTTTCAGGCTCTTGCGGAACATGAGCGATATTGATACAGAGGCTCCGTTCATTGGGGAGTAGCCACCCTCTGTTATAGAGGGGTCTTCGTCAACACACTTGGTCAGCAGACCATGGCGGAGACAGCGTTTTAGAAAAAACGCCCAGCAAGACCAACGGCATCATTGCTTCCGCTGTGGCCGGGAGGCGATGTGTGCTGTTTTGTGTTTTGCGGCCCTTGGACTTGCTCATGACTGGTATTTTCACGCTCGGAATTCTGGGGCTTTCCCTTTCTGTGGATGCTTTTGCCGCCGCAGTTGGTAAAGGGGCCAGTGCTAAAAACGCACGTTGGAATGACGCCCTGCGTATTGGTGCCGTGTTTGGCTTTTTCGAGGCCATTACCCCTGTTGTGGGCTGGGTGCTGGGGCTAGCTCTAAGCACATGGATTGCCGCAGTGGACCATTGGATAGCCTTTGCGCTGCTTTGCGGCATAGGCGGCAACATGATCCGCCTGGCCATGAAGGATGAACCAGAAGAAGAGGCTGAAGTTGAACAGCCTAAAGCTGCCAGCCGTGGTGTGCTGGGGCTGATTGGAACAGCTTTGGCAACCAGCATAGACGCAACCGCGGTAGGGGTTAGCTTAGGTGTTATGCAGGTGAATATTTTATCAGCTTGCTTGGTAATTGGTGCCGTTACCACGGTTATGGCAACGGCAGGTGTTATGCTGGGACGGCACGCCAGTGTATGGATCGGCCGTTATGCAGAAATCTGTGGCGGAATAGCACTGATGCTTATTGGCTGTTCGATCCTGTACACACACCTTACTTCTGCCGCCGGGTAAGGTAAAAAATTAACCAGCCGCCGCCGCAGCAGCACGGATACCTGCGGCAGTCATGCCAGCCGTAAGACGGGATGTCTGATCAATATCGACCAAAGGGTTGCGCGCAATATACAGCAACCCTTCTAAAGCTGTTGTTAAAACAGCGGCTGCAATAAAGTCCATGCGTTCAGGAGATGTGTTTTTCATGGGGACGACCCTGAGCAGGTTTTGCTTGAGGTCATCCAGCATTTCCCGTGTTTCACTCATATTAAAGAGCTTGGCTCTGATATGATGCTGGTTGAGTTCCAGAAAATGTGGCGCACCATGAATGCTTAAAAGCTCTCGAAAAGCCGCATACTGACTTTTCTGAAGCATTGCATCCAGATTATCTTCCTCGCTACGTGCCAGACGCGCTGCACCTCTTACGCGTTGTGCAACTTTTACGAGGATAATATCAAAAATGGCTTCTTTGGTTTTGTAATAATTATAGAAGCTTCCTGGTGAGACATTGCTAAGGGCAACAATGTCTCTTACCGTTGCTGCATCCAAGCCGATACTGGAAAAGACTTTCCATGCAGCGCTTTCAAAGGCATCTTGCTTAAATGCGCGCGTCATTTCGCGTTTTTGAGAAGCGCGATAGGACTTTTTGGGTCTGGTTGTTGTTGGTTTAGCCTTGGTAACGGGCTTTTGCGGGTGTTCCGTCAATTTTTTACAAACTCCAGTGCCCTTCTCGCTCTTTGTTTACAGTAAAATTCCTTTATCTGAAAGCGGCAATAAAATAAGCTGCCAAAAGAGATGTTTTTTTAATGCAGTGCATAGGGAAGTGGAGTATTTTTATATTTCCAAAAACAAATACAAAATAAAATAAATAACAAAAACAAATAATATAAAATTCTCATAAATAAATATATTATTTTCAGATATTATTCTGGAATCTGCCAATCGTTAACATTTAAGTAACCATTTTGGCCGTGATCCATTTTATGAAACTCATCATTTAAAATAGCATCTTGAGCAGATGTCGGGAGCATAGCAAAGCCTCGTGATGAAAAATCATCTCTGGAAGATAGAATTTTTCTAACTTCTATATTGAATTCATCAAACGAGAGGCAACCATCATGATTGGTGTCTGCATCGTTAAAGTCTTTTTGTCTGTCTTGTTCAGAGTAGGTATTGGGGGCTGTTTCTGCATATAGTTTTTCAGAATGAACATTAAAAATAATGACAGAAAATACAAAAATTTTACGTAGAGAGTCGTTGCGGAAATTTGCATTTAAAAATAACGGAAAATCAAGATATTTAGGAAAGGTAAGGTGATGTTTTCTTTTTGCGGAAATATCAGCCTGCATGTTGTAGCTATGCTCCTTATTTTAACAGAAACAAAAAGACTTTTGTGAGGGATCTTAAAAAATGACCAATATGTCAAGTTAGTTTTTTCGGATGATACAGAACTATTTTGGTTCTTATTTTCTTTATGAATAGGAATTATCGACGAAAAATTATTTTTAATGAAAATTATTTGCAAGAAAGAGAATTCAAATAAGAAAATAATTTCATCAATTTAAAGTTGACGTATTATTCGATTTTTGGCTTCCTGCATACAGCGCATTGCGGTTCATGCTCGTGTTTCAGCAATCTGTTCCGTAAATGCGCGTTGCATGCGTACGGCCAGTTCAATGGCTACGGGGGCGGGGGAAAGCTTACATGACGATAAAGCTGCACGACATGACACAGGTCATGCAGAACACAACACGTAGGGGTGTTGGAAGTTCTCGATGGCAAAGACCGGTTTACAAACACTTTCTACCCCCCTGTAACCATGCCTGCCCTGCGGGGGAAGATATTCAAGGCTGGTTGGCGCATGCACAGGCCGGAGATTATGAAAAGGCATGGCGCGCACTTACAGAAAATAACCCGATGCCAGCCGTGCATGGCAGGGCCTGCTATCATCCGTGTGAAGGTGGATGTAACCGAGGCAGTTTGGATGATGCAGTCTCCATTCATGCTGTAGAACGGTTTTTGGGTGATTTGGCCGTGCAGAATGGCTGGAGTTTCCAGCCCGCTCCATCCACAGGCAAAAAGGTGCTGGTTATAGGCAGCGGGCCTGCGGGGCTTTCTTGTGCCTATCATCTTGCCAGATTGGGGCATCAGGTTGAAATACATGAGGCTGCTGCAGAACCTGGTGGGATGATGATGCATGGCATCCCGGCGTACAGGTTGCCGCGGCAACCTCTTAAAGATGAAATGGCCAGAATAACCTCCATGCCGAATGTTACGCTGCGATGTGGTGTAAGGGTTGATGATGTTGCGCAGGCGCGCCAGCAGGGTGGGTTTGATGCCGTATTTGTGGCTGTAGGTGCCCAGTTGGGCAACCACCTCAATATTCCCGCAACAGATGGTAAAAAGTTGGTGGATGCTGTGAGCTTGCTGGATGAAGTAAGCAAAGGTGAAAAGCCCCAGCTAGGCCGCACCGTTGCCATTGTTGGTGGCGGCAACGTGGCAATGGATGCCGCCCGCACAGCAGAACGTTTGGGTGCCAAAGATACGGTTTTGATTTTCCGTTATGATCCTAAACACATGGAAGCCCTGCCAAGTGAAGCTGAGGCCGCATTTGCAGAAGGGGTTAAGATTGAGTGGCTGAGCGTTGCTGACCATTTTGGCGCAGATGGGGTAACGGTTGAAAAAGTGACCATGAACCCAGATGGCACAGTAACGCCCACAGGGCAGACCACGCATTTACCCGCAGATGCAATGGTTATGGCTGTTGGGCAGCATAGTGATCTAGCATTGCTCAAAACAGCGTCTGCTATCAACATAAATAAAAATGATACTGTTGCAGTAGATGCCTCAACCCTCATGACAGGGCAGGAAGGGTATTTTGCAGGAGGAGACTGCATAGGCGGCGCACGCACCATGACAACCGCAACAGGCCACGGCAAGCTTGCTGCGCGTGCTATCAATGCTTATTTGGCCGGGCAGCGTTATGTGCATCCTCCAGCGCATCCCCTTGTTTCATTTGATATGTTGCATCTGCCTGATTACGCGCAGGCAGACCGAAGCAGGCAGCCAGAGCGCCCCTTAACGGAGCGGTCCGGGTTTGATGAAATATTTGCCGGTTTGGATGAAAAAACAGCGCGTTATGAAGCTGGTAGATGCCTTTCCTGCGGGAACTGTTTTGAGTGTGACAATTGCTATGCATCCTGCCCAGAACAAGCCATTACACGGCTAGGGCCGGGGAAGGGATATGACGTTGCCATAGATATGTGCACCGGCTGTGCGGTTTGTGCGGAACAGTGCCCCTGCCATGCCATTGAGATGGACCCCGAACCAGTAGAGGCCACGCCTGCCAAGGGAAGTTTGGGTGAGCCTGTTATGCCAGCACGCTTTAAGGTGCGTGCATAAAATGGAGAATGTCATGACCGAACAACTCCAGACAATGGATGGCAATACATCTGTTGCGCATATTGCTTACCGTGTGAACGAAGTATGTGCGATTTATCCCATCACGCCTTCATCCCCCATGGCGGAACTGGCAGATACGTGGTCTGACCAAGGTGTGCAGAATATCTGGGGTGAAGTACCTGTTGTGCAGGAAATGCAGGCAGAAGGCGGGGCTGCCGGGTGTGTGCATGGGGCTTTGCAAACTGGAGCGCTCACTACAACATTTACGGCCTCTCAGGGCCTTATGCTCATGCTGCCCAACATGTTCAAAATTGCAGGTGAGCTGACATCAACTGTTTTCTATGTCGCTGCACGTGCACTGGCAGCGGGTGCTTCCTCCATTTTTGGTGATCATCAGGATATCATGGCTACCCGCACAACAGGGTTTGCCATGTTGGGTGCGGGTTCTGTGCAGGAATCCCACGATCTGGCGTTGGTTGCGCAGGCAGCCACTTTGGCTTCACGTATTCCCTTTATCCATTTTGCAGATGGTTTTCGTACATCGCACGAATACAACAGCCTTTCTGTAGTGTCGGATGATGTTATCCGCCAGATGATAGATGATCGGCTGGTGCATGCGCATCGGCAACGGGCGCTTAACCCGGAACATCCGTTTATTCGTGGCACGTGGCAAAACCCGGATACCTATTTCCAGACGAGAGAAGCCGTTAATCCGTTTTATGAGCGCGTACCTGCCATTGTGCAGGAAGCCATGAACAAATTTGCGTCTCTTACTGGCCGCCAATACGATCTGTTTCATTACTCAGGTGCGCCAGATGCGGAGCGCGTGGTTATTTCCATGGGCTCCGGCTCCGAAGTCGTGCGGGAAACAGCCAAGTGGTTGAACGCACAGGGTGAAAAAGTAGGCGCGTTGCAGGTGCGTCTGTTTAGACCATTCTCAGCCGAGCATTTTCTAAAAACCTTGCCCGCAAGCGTAAAATCCATTGCAGTGTTAGATCGCACCAAAGAACCTGGTGCCCCTATGGAGCCTCTGCATGCAGATGTTGTAAGCGTGTTGGCAGAAGGGGTGGGGAATGGTCAGTTCCCACATATGCCGCGCGTAATTGGTGGGCGCTATGGCCTGTCCTCGCGTGATTTCAGCCCGGCTATGGCGCGAGCTGTTTTTGATGAATTAAAGAAACCCACACCCAAAAACCATTTTACAGTGGGGATTATTGATGATGTTTCCCACACGCATCTGGAATATGATGAAACTTTCGACATAGAACCAGAAAGCACTGTGCGCTGCCTGTTCTATGGCCTTGGTGCGGATGGCACAGTGGGGGCTAATAAGAACAGCGTTAAAATCCTGAGTGAAAAACCGGGATGGTATGCGCAGGCTTATTTTGATTATGATTCCCACAAGTCTGGGGCCGAAACGGCATCTCACCTACGGTTTGGTAAATCCCCCATTGAGGCACCATATCTTATACGCCATGCAGATTTTGTAGCCTGCCATAAGTTCGATTTTCTGTTCCGGCGCGATGTTCTGGGTGCTGCCAATAATGGGGCCACATTTCTGCTGAACAGCCCGTATGCGGCAGACAAGGTCTGGGAGCAGCTTCCGCGCAAGGTGCAGGATCAGATTGTTGATAAAAAGCTACGTTTTTTTGTCATTGATGCTTCAGACGTTGCGCTTAAGCTTGGCTTGGGGCCGCGCGTGAATACTATTTTGCAAACATGCTTCTTCCATCTCTCCAATGTTTTGCCGCCTGATGAAGCTATTTCTGAAATCAAAAAGTCTATTCAGAAAACATATGGCGCAAAGGGTGATAGCGTTGTGCAGCTTAACTTTCGTGCAGTGGATGCCGCAGTGGCGGCCTTGCATGAAGTAGCTGTGCCTGCCAAGGCAGATGGCACATTGCCTATGCCGCCGGTTGTGCCTGCATCTGCCCCGTTGTTTGTGCAGCAGGTTACAGCAGAAATTATGGCGGGTAGGGGAGAGAGTATTCCTGTAAGCCGTATTCCGGCAGACGGCACTTTCCCCGGTGGTACAACTCAGTACGAAAAACGCAATATTGCGGTAGAAGTGCCAATCTGGAACCCGGATACATGTATCCAGTGCGGGCAATGCAGTATCGTATGTCCGCATAGTGTCATCCGTGCCAAAACATACGAAGAAAAGGATCTGGAAGGTGCGCCGGAAAGCTTTAAATCAGCTCCAGTGAATGCACGTGGTTATCCAGATTCCCGCTTTACGCTCCAGTTTTATGTAGAAGATTGCACGGGTTGTGGTGTGTGTGTTGAAAACTGCCCGGCAATTAACCCGGATGGAGAAACACGTGCCATCAATATGGGAGAAAAGCTGCCTATTCTGGAACAGGAACGCGGGAATATCGCGTTTTTTGAACACCTTCCAGAAGTAGACCGCGCCGCGATCAACGAAGCCAACGTGCGCGGCGTGCAGTTTCTGGAGCCTCTGTTTGAATTCAGTGGTGCCTGCGCCGGGTGTGGTGAAACACCTTACCTGAAACTCATCTCCCAGTTGTTTGGGGATAGGTTGCAGATTGCCAACGCAACAGGTTGTTCGGCCATTTATGCGGGGAATACTCCAGCACATGCATGGAAATCCAACGCCCAGGGGCGTGGGGTGGCTTGGTCGAACTCCCTGTTTGAAGATAATGCGGAATTTGGCCTAGGCTTCCGTCTGGCCGCAGATAAGCAGGAATCTCTGGCACGACAACTGCTGCAAAAACAAGCTGATATTGTGGGGCAGGATCTGGCAACAGCCATTATGAACGCCACCCAGATTACGGAAAGTGAATTTGCGCTCCAGCGTGAGCGTGTGAGCGCGCTGCGGAGCAAGTTGGCCGGTGTAAATACACCAGATGCCGCCATGCTACTTTCTGTGGCAGATTTTCTGATCCGCCGCTCCATCTGGATTGTTGGGGGCGATGGCTGGGCATACGATATTGATTACGGCGGCCTAGACCATGTGTTGGCACAGGGGCGCAATGTAAACGTGATTGTGCTGGATACAGAGGTGTATTCCAACACCGGTGGGCAATCCTCCAAAGCAACACCGCTGGGTGCCTCTGCCAAATTTGCGGCAGGTGGCAAACGTGTGCCGCGTAAGGATCTGGCTTTGCAAACCATTGCTTACGGCAATGTGTATGTGGCCCAGATTGCGCTAGGGGCTAACCCGGAGCAGGCCATTATCGCCATGCGGGAAGCAGAGGCATATGAGGGGCCATCTCTTATTCTGGCGTATTCGCAGTGTATTGCGCATGGCATAGATATGCGTACAGGCATGAAGCAGCAGGCACGAGCCGTTGCCTCGGGGTATTGGCCATTGTTCCGGTTTGATCCCACCATGCGCAAAAGTGGGCTTAATCCGTTCCGGCTTGATTCAACCCGTCCACGTATTTCGTTGGAAGACTATGCGTATCGGGAACTGCGTTACAAAACGCTCACCCGTACACATCCAGAAAGTGCTGCGCATCTGTTGCATCAGGCACAGGCGGCAGCCGATGAACGCTACCGGATTTACGAAGATATGGCCGCCCGTGATGGCAGCCGCTTCCTCCCCCATTGGGAAGATGTGAACTGAGGCGATACGGGAGCATTATGGCAATGGATATGCGTACAAACTATCTTGGGCTGGAATTGGCTCACCCCGTCGTGGCTTCGGCGTCCCCTTTAACGGCAGATCTGGAAGACATTTTGCGTGTGGTAGATGCCGGTGCCTCTGCCATTGTGATGGCATCTGTGTTTGAAGAAGATATTCAGGCGCAGGAACTGGCAGAAGCAGCTTTGTGGGAAACGGGAGAAAATTCTCACCCAGAAGCTGCGGGATATTTTCCCGTCATGCATCATGCCTCTCCGCTGGATGGCAGGTTGGCAGTGCTGCGGAGTGCAGCAGAAAGGGCTGGTGTGCCTATTATCGCCAGCCTGAACGGCTGCACACCCGCAGGCTGGCTGCGTTTTGCCAAGGATATGGAGCAGGCGGGCGCGGCTGCTATAGAACTCAACTTCTGGCATGTGCCAACCAATCCAGATGAAACAGGTGCGCAGGTTGAGGAGCGCTGTATACAGGTGCTGCGTGATGTTCGCGCACAGGTTAAGGTGCCGGTAAGCGTTAAGCTTTCTCCCTTTTTCAGCTCACCGGGCAATATGGTGAAACGGTTATCGGAAAACGGGGCAGGCGGTATTGTTCTGTTCAACAGTTTTTACGAGCCCGGCTTGCGTTCTTTAACAGAGAGCGCAGAAGTGGATTTTGTTCCCAGTTCTGCTTACGAATTGCGGCTATCGCTTATGTGGGCAGCGCTGCTTTCAGAACGTTGTCAGGCTGATTTGGCAATTTCTGGCGGTGTCCATTCCGGCATGGATGTTGCTAAATGCCTACTGGTTGGAGCAGATGTAGCCATGGTGGCATCAGTGCTGTTGCAGAAAGGGCCGAATTATATTTCAACCCTTCTGAATGAACTGCGTGAATGGATGTCTATGCAGAATTTGGAGTCTGTAAAGGAATTTAAGGGCCGTATGGCAGCCAGAGGTACAGCGGCCCAGGCAGAAGATTTTTTGCGCACGCAGTATAGGCATATTTTATCTGCGCATCTCACTGACATTGCCGGATAATCGTAAAGATGAATGATATAAACAATATCCTTTCCAGCAAGGCACAGATTTCACAATATACGCACGATACTGCGGAAATGCCGGGAAGTTCAGTGTCAACCAGCCATCAGGCGTTTGAACAATTGGTCTCACGCGCTGTTCAATTGCCGGGGCAGGTGCCTGTCGGTATTGTCTGGCCATGTGAACAACATGCCCTTGAAGGTGCAATGGATGCTGCACAACGGAACATTATTGAGCCTGTTTTGATAGGCGATAAGGGCACAATTACATCTGTGGCGCAGGCAAGTGGCATTGCATTGGATAAAGCTGTTTTTATTGATGCCGCAACACCAGCAGAAGCTGCCCAGAAAGCAACGGCCTTGGTAAGGGAAGGGCGCGTAAAGGCGTTAATGAAAGGCAGCCTGCATACAGATATTTTTATGCATGCCATTGTTGAGGCTGATAGTGGTTTACGCACCAACAGGCGTATTAGCCATGTTTTTGTATTGGCTGTACCCGGTTATGAGAGTTTGGTATTTGTAACTGATGCAGCTATCAATATTTTCCCAGACTTGGATGTCAAACGCGATATTGTTCAAAACGCGATAGACCTACACAACGGGTTGGGTTTGGGTGCTCCGCGTGTGGCTATTCTTTCTGCTGTAGAAACGGTTAATTCCAAAATACCGGGAACGGTTGATGCCGCATGTTTGTGCAAGATGGCTGAACGTGGGCAGATACAAGGCGGTGTTCTGGATGGCCCTTTGGCTATGGATAACGCCGTAAGTGTTGAAGCTGCAAAAATAAAGAACATCGTTTCCCCCGTGGCGGGGCGTGCGCAAATTCTGGTAGCTCCAGATTTGGAATCCGGCAATATGCTGGCAAAGAATATGATTTTCATGTCTGGCGCAGATTCCGCAGGCATTGTTCTGGGGGCTTCTGTTCCCGTATTACTTACCAGCCGAGCAAATAGTGTGCAGGCGCGTCTGGCTTCTATAGCTATTGGGGCGCTCTATGCTCATCATCTTGCCGGTGGGCAGGGCTGAAAAACAGCCGCATAACAAGGAAGAGTATCCGTGCAGGATGTAGTAGTTGTTTTTAATAGCGGATCTTCAAGCCTGAAGCTGACGATTTACGCTTTCTCGGGCAAGGTTGATCCGCAGGTTCTGCTGCATGGAGAAATTGAGGAATTCCCAGATCACTCTCAGTTTACGGCCAAAGATGCGGAGGGAAAGCTTCTTGCGCAGGAAAAATGGCCGGAAACGGGGCTGCATATTTACAGCCATCTTTTCCAGTGGTTTGAGCAGTATTCCGGCCAAGGGCGTGTACTTGCTGTAGGGCACCGGATTGTGCATGGCGGGGCAGAATTTCTGCAGCCAGTTAAAATTACGCTGGATACGCTCAAGCAACTGGACAAACTTACACCGTTTGATCCGTTACATCAGGCGGCTACGTTGGCTCCTGCAAAAGCTATTTTTGAAAAGCGGCCTGATATTTTGCAGATCGCCTGTTTTGATACCACTTTTCATCAAACTATCCCGGAAATGGCACGGTTGCTGCCACTTCCGCGCCGTTATGCAGATCATGGCATACGCCGTTATGGGTTTCATGGTATTTCATACAGTTATATTGCAGGCCGCTTGGCAGAGGTTGATCCTGCACTAGCGCAAGGGCGTACTATTATTGCGCATCTGGGAAGCGGCGCCAGCTTGTGTGCACTGCAGCATGGTAAAAGTGTGGAAACAACCATGGGGTTTTCCGCCCTTGATGGGCTGATGATGGGCACACGCTGCGGCGCGATAGATCCGGGTGCTCTGCTTTACATGGTGCAGTCTGAAAAAGCAGATTGGAAAACGCTGGTTACCACGCTCTATCATCAATCGGGATTGTTAGGTGTTTCGGGCGTAGCGTCCGATATGCGTATTTTGCGCGCAACATTGGCGCAAAGTCAGGATGCCGTGCAGCGTAAGAATATTTCAGAAGCGCTTGGGCTGTTTGTTTACAGGATTGTGCAGGAAATTGGTGCATTAACCGCCGTTATGGGTGGTTTGGACGGTATTGTGTTTACTGCTGGTATTGGGGAGCATGATCAAAATCTGCGTGCAGATGTTTGTCAGGCTCTGGCATGGATGGGTGTGCAGATTGATGAAATCGCTAATGCAGCCCATGCGCCAATTATCAGCAAATTAGGTAGTAAAATAAAAATCCGTGTCATACCTACAAATGAAGAACTGCAAATCTATCGTAGTGTTCTTCCTTTTCTTGATTCAGGAAAATAAAATTAACTATATTCCTGAGTCGAGAAAATAATTTTCGTAGAAGTTTGGATAATATTTCTGCATTCTATTTCCTGATAAAGGATTGGGAAAGGTATTTGTATGCCCCGTTGGGTATGGTTGGCCGGAAGTGTTCTGGCTGTTTCCGCTGTGGCCGCTGGCGTGCTGGTTGCTGGCCTTCCACACTATAATCTGGCGCATATTGCCTCAGACAAACTCAGTGCATCACTTGGCCGCAAAACCCAGATTGAGGCATTGCATGTGCGTTTGGGAAGGTGGGTTACGGTAGATATGGATAATCTGCATCTGGCCAACATTCCCCAAGGTAGCCGTGCAGATATGATCACCTTGAAGCATCTGCACGCTCAAATCCTGCTCAGTTCCTTGTTTAATGGGCAGATGCAGGCGCGAGACGTAAAAATTGACGGATTTTCAGGCCTGTTCGAGCGTACGCCTGAGCGTGAACCGAACTGGCGCTTTGGCAAAAAGGCATCTTCTGCGCCATCCAAGCCAAAAGAGACTAGCGGTAAAATATGGTTTCCGGGGCTGCGCGATGCAGCCATTACGGATAGTGAGGTTATCTATCGCTCAGCGCATGGGCATAGCTATGTAACGGGCCTTAAGGCAGTTGCTCTGCATTCAGTAAGCGATAGCACACCATTACTGATGGACGTGAACGGTGCATATAATGGCACGCCCGTAACATTACAGGCCAATATGCAGCCAATAGATGTTTTACGCCAAGCGGGTAAACCTTATGGAACCGATATCCATGCGGCCTCAGGTGATTTATCGCTTCACCTGAATGGTACCATGACAGACCTTTTTGATTTTGATGGTATTGATGCAAAGCTAGATTTGCAAACAGCAACATCTCGCCCAATCATGGCTTTTGCAGGTGAGGCTGATAGCAGGATTACACAACCAGTTACGCTATCGGGGCACTTCACGCATAAAGGGGATGTATGGCATCTTGATCATACAACCGGTTTGCTCAAGGAAAGCCCGATCCGCAGTGCAGATGTAACGTTTACAGAAGGCGCCACAGGGCAGCCTGATAAAGTTGCAGGCTCCATGGCGTTTTCTCGCCTAAACCTGAATGCTCTTTTGGGCAGTTCTTCCGAAAAACCCAAAACATCCACGAACAGTATTGACGTGCCGCTACAGGTGCCTTTGAAGCCTGATCCGCTTATCAATGTGACATTTGCTGCAGATACGGTGCTGTATAATGCGCTTGTTTTTAATCAGGCCCAGATCAGTTTAAGCCAAATGCCTGGCCGAATTGATGTGAGTTCCATGAAGATGAATTGGCTTGGGGCCAGTATTCAGGCTTCGGGGCATTTATTGGCTGGTCAGAAAGGCACGCGTGTGCAGGCTACAGTGAATGTAGATAACGGAGATATTGACCAGTTCCGTAAGCAAGCAGGGTTTTCTCCTTTTCCGGTAGGAGGAAAGCTGAATATTCGCGTACTGACGCATGCAGATAATATCCAGACTTTGAATGAAGCCTCGCGCCTCGCCAATGTCACGGCTGCCGTGGGCATGAATACAGGCACCATTTCCCGCGAAGTGATGGATATTGCAACAACAGATGTTGGGGCACTCTTTCGCCAGAGTAAAGGTAAGGCGAGTGTATCGTGCTTGTTGGGAGCGTTGGAAATGCATCAAGGCAAAGGTGTTGTGCAGCCATTACGCATAAAATCGGATGCAGGAAGTATTGTGGGAAAAGCTGAGTTTGATTTGAACAAAAAAGCATTTGAACTGGTTTTTGCCAGCAATGGCGCCAAAGGTATGTTGGCTATGGAAATTCCCGTTATGGTAAGCGGCTCTTTTAGCAGCCCACATGTAGGGTTAGCTAAATGGTCTGGCCGTGGGCGAGAGCTTTTGAAAGAAGCAGATATGGCGGCACTTTTACCTCCTGAATTAAAAAGCTTTACGGCTGGCTCGGCCTGTAGCCGTGGGATGAGCGTAAAATAATGATACCAGAGACATCTGCTTCTGAACAAAAGCCGGAATTGACGACAGGAACCAGACCTGTGCTGGTTGCTCTGTTTGCCTGCACCCTTGTGCTGGGCGCAGTGTGGATTTTAGAGCCTTTTATTCCCGCTCTTATTTGGGCTGGCACTATTGCCGTAACCATGTGGCCATTGCTCCTGCGATTACAGGCGTGGTTACATGGCAGCCGAAAAATGGCTATTTCCTGCACACTTTTGGTCGCTCTGGCCTTGTTTGTGCTACCATTCTGGATGGCCGTTTCTACGGTGGTAAAGCATGCTGATGCATTTGGCCGCATTATTCCTTACATCAAATCTTTAAAGTTACCTGATCTGCCGGAAAAACTGCTTCATCTGCCTCTGGTAGGCGAGTATTTGGGCAAATGGTGGCAGCATCTGCAAAACATGAAGCCAATGGATATTGTGCAGCAGGCTGTGCCACAACCAGATCAGATCATGCATTATCTGATGTCTTATGCAGGCAGTATTGGTATGCTTGCAGTGCAGTTTTTGCTAACTTTAATTATACTTGCGGCGTTTCTGGCAAAGGCTGAATATCTCATCACCACCTCAGAAAAATTGGTAGGCACGTTATCAGGCAAGCGCGGGCAGGAAATGCTGGAACTGGCTGTGCGTACTATCCGGGGGGTAGCGCTGGGGGTTACTCTTACCGCTATTGTTGAAAGCCTGGTGGGCGGTGGCGGCATGTATCTTACAGGTGTGCCGTGGGCCAGTATTCTTACAGCCGTTACTTTTATGGCATGTTTGTTGCAAGCCGGACCAGGAATTACACTTTTCCCGGCTGTGATCTGGGTTTACTTTGACAAAGGGATGGTGCCAGCAATTGTTCTGCTCGCCATAACTTTTTTAACCATTTTCCTGGATAACATGTTGCGGCCTTATCTGATCCGCAAACAGGCAGATGTGCCATTGGTTCTTATCATGATGGGGGTTATTGGTGGGTTGGCTGCCTTGGGTTTGGCTGGTATTTTTGTTGGACCGATGATCCTTTCCATCACCTATACATTGATCAAACAATGGATGGAAAGTAATCAGGAAGCCTGATTTTACACTGATATAACAAAATAATACCCCCAATATCTTGTATTTATATCAAGATATTGGGGGTATTCTATAATTACTTATTGGGCTTGGTGGTGAACACACAGGCAGCCAGAATAATCATGACAACCTGCAAGATACCGCTCTGCACCGCATCTTTTTTATCCTGATGCTGAACAGCCTTGCGGCTGCGCACACCGGCAATTCCGTGGCTGGCAATAAGGCTAAGGCCTAACCAAGGGCGATATGTTTTGCCCCAGCCGTCTTTACGCAGGAGGCAGAAGCCGAGAATACCAACCAGACCTGCAGAACCCATTGTGGCTAAATGAACAGATTTTTCTTGGCCATCCAGTTCCTTGTCTTTGCTGCATGCGGCCATAGCTGTCCACGCTGCACTCAGACCTATGGCGGTAGCTTTTAGGGTAGGGAATATACATTTTTTAATAAGGCTCATGGATAATGCGTCCTTCGGTATAATCTTGATTCTGTTAAGATTTGGGACTTCGATACGGCCTTTGCAAGATTATCAAAGATACCCAGCCATGGCCTGAGAGCAGGGCAGACCAAAAGCCCCCAGAAGATTGTAGGGTTGCATTATGCATGGCCACGCAACGTGTCAGTGCAAAAATTTATGTTGATAATGATTCTCAATAATGTATGTGTGCAGCAAGCTCTGCTTTTTAACTTGTATGAAAGATGACGTGGCTTTTCCGCATGAGGTTCATGACTTTATATAAACGCATGTGCGGGAAGAGCATGGCCAAATCTTTTCTGCTTAAACGCAATGCCGGTGGTAAGTATGTTTCCTGAATACATGATGTTGGTTGCAACAGGAGCAACTCTTTCGGGGTGCTGCATGCTTTATGCCACGTCTCGTAATCAATACATATTTGCAGCACCTGTTCGCCACAAAGGCTTGTTCAGAACAGTAGGGTGGTGGGAGCTGGTGCTTTCTTTTTGCTGTCTCTGGCAGATCAAAAGCGCAACTGCTGCACTGTTTATGCAAATACTGTTGATGATGCTTGTATGGCTTCTCTTCCCCATTGCTGTTGCTGTGTTAAGGCAACGCTAAGCATTATGCGTAAATATACTTATACAAGCCAGAACTGGTTTGCCAAAGTAACAGCCGCAGTTGTGCCAGGTAATATTCTTACCTTCGGCCTTGTTGGTGTTGTTGGCATTCTCTCCCATGCAGATAGTGATCCACGAACAGCATCCGCTCAGTTTTTAACGTGGCTCACGGTTTTGCTGTGGTGCATTATTTTGCCAACCTGCTTTTTGTTTTCTAATGGCAAGCGGGCTTGGAATTATCTGTCTGTTTCTGCCTTATGTGTTTGGGGCCTGTTTTTTGTTTTAAAGGCTCTGCAGGCATGAAAATACGTACAGATATTGTGCAGATGTATCGGGATATCCATAGTTGGGTGGGTATTCTGGCGGGGCTGTTTCTTTTTGTAGCGTTTTACGCTGGAGGTATCAGCGTTTTTGAAGTGCCTCTTCAAAACTGGCTTACCAAACCGGCTGCTTTGCCTGCACCCGTAAGCGTGCAGCAAATGCCTGATCTGATGCAAAAAGCATTCGCAGCTTACCCAGAGGCACAGCAAGAATACACGGTTGTGCTCTCTCCCACGGTTTCTTTGCCCGCTAGGCTGATGTGGCCCGTACAGGCTGGGCAAAGGCATGCCGGGCCAGTGGATATGATAGCTGCTTCACTAGATGCAAAGGGGTATCTGGTTACGGTGAAGCACAAACCATCCGAAGTGGCGCATTTCATAGATGAACTGCACGAAAATGTAGGGCTGCCAGTTTTTATGCCTTACAGTAGATGGTTCATGGGTATTATTGCGCTGTTATATGCCATTGCGCTGGTGTCTGGGGTGATTGTGTTTTTGCCTATGTTGGCAAAAAACCTATTTGCCTTGCGTCTTGTAAAAGGGGCGTGGAAGAAATGGCTTGATATTCATAACCTTCTGGGTGTTTTCAGTCTGCCTTTTCATGTGGTTATTGCTCTTTCATCCGTGCTTTTTGCGTATCATGGTGTAATACATAATGTGCAAGCCATGATGTTTTCAGCCCCGGCGGCCATTCATAATCATCATTCCCATGCAGAGAAGGTGGAACATCAGCCCATTGCGCAGAGTTTCCCTCCCACTCTTGCGCCAGAAGAAATTGTGCGCGCTTTGCAAAAGCAGGCTCCCGGCTTTGTGCCAGATGTTTTGAACTATGCAGCAGCAGACAAAGCAAAACAGACTTTATATGTTATCGGGCATGATGAGCATTATATGATGCGTGGCCCGGCTGGTGGCCTTGCCCAGCTTGACCCAGTTTCTGGCAAAATACTTTCTACGGAGTATATGCCTGGCCTCCAATCTGCGCCGTTCAGTATTTTAACCACCTTTTTCGCACTACATTTTGGAAGTTTTGGTGGAAATGCAGTAAAATTTGGATATTTAATACTGGGCTTGGTTGGAGCATTTCTTTTCTATTCTGGTAACAGGTTGTGGCTGATATCGCGCTATAGAAAAGAACAGAAAAACGGGGCAACAGAACCTGGTAAGGGCACTAAATTTCTTACGCGTTTAACATATGGCAGTATTTTTGGCTGTGTTTCCGGTATTTCTGTTCTTATTAGCACAGCGCTTCTCACGCCTTATTTGGGAAGCTATTTAAGCGTCAGCCTTCTTTATTACGCCGTTTTTTGTATCTGCCTTGGGGTGTCTTTTGTGGTGCCAGATACAATGCGTGTGCGCGTGCTAGGAATGTGCGCTGTAATGACAACTCTTGCCATTCCATTGATATACGTTTGTAAATCTTTGGTATCTTAGGCTTGTTTACCTGCCGGCATATATAAAGGTTTCATATTATATATGCCGGCATTCCGTTTTGTATTTGGGGCTGTAACGCAGAATACTGTGGTTTAACGTGGTGCCAGCAGGCGGAAGAGTGGCCCCGTTAATACGGTGGAAACAACTGCCAGCACCATCAAAGAAGCAAAGGCAAAGTCGGAGAGCATGCCTTGCTCATGCAAGATAGTGGCGGCAACAATTTCCATTAGTCCCTTGCATTGCAGAAGCGCTCCAATACCCAAGGCTTGTCTGGGCTTCAGCCCCGGTGCGGGCGGAAACACATAAACCGCGCCAATCTTGCTCAGGATAGAAATGCCCACCAAAGCAAAAGAGGCTATGATGGAAGGCCAGGTCAGGGCATCTCCATTTATGCGTAGCCCGCTGTGGCCAAAAAACATAGGTGCCAGCCAGATAAGGGCAAACGTTCCAACCTGCTCTATAGGTAGGCGTCTAACCCAACTTGGCGGCATAATTGCACCGGCAAAGTATGCGCCTATCAGTTCATGCAATCCAAGCTGCATGCTGGCCCATGATCCGGCAGCCAGATAAATGGGAACTGTCACCCAGATAACCCATGCAGGAGGGTGACGAAAATGGCGAGAAGCCCAGTTGCCAGCCGCAGCTAGCCCAACCAGTAAGGCAATGGCCAGAAATTCCAGCCCTGTCCAACCATGGAGAGCCGCTGTGCCTCTATGCGCAAACTGTAAAACAGCAAGGCCAACCCACAAGGCCGCATCATCTACTACAGCAAGCTTAAGTGCCAATTGCCCTAACGGACGTTGGGCAGCATCAAGTTCTCTTACCACCCCAATCAGAACCGGGAGTGCGCTTACGGAAATGCACAAACCGATGGAAGCTGCGGCAATAAGAGGTGAGGCCAGGGGGGCTTGCCATCCATGCAAGGGCAGAAAGCATGTATATGCCAAAAAGGATCCCACTAGGAATGGAATACCTAAGGCAACACCAGCACCACCTAACAGACGGCCCAGAGAGGGGGAGGCTATGGCATGGGCAGATGTGTCACCCTCTGGGTGCTGCCACATTTCCAAGCCGGCGGTAAATGCCAGAACCAATACAGCCACCCACCCGATGGTATCACCATAAGATGAGGGAATGCCCAGTTCCTGAATAGGGGCGTGCCATACTGCCAGCAGAATGCCAATAAGAATAGGTAATACAACAATGGGCAGGGCTTTATGCAGAAGGCGCCACAGCACCCAAGGAAGGAAAACAAAAATTGTGGCATCCGTGAAAAGCGATGTCATTGCTGTGTCGTTCCGTCCCTTGTTGTTGAAGACTGATCCTTTGTAATCGAAAACCATGATGGTATGCAAATTTCGCATATCAGAATGAAACGATATGTTGCGTGTGCACAGGTTTATGGTGAATTACAACGGCGCGCGTATAAGAAATATATCTAAAGTATATTATAAATATAGATAATTTATAATATGTAGAAAACATATTAATATTTCATTTTCACTTGGTTCTTCAGAAATGTTGAATTTTGAAGGGCTTTGCAAACATCTGGCCGCATGATGTGTGCAAAAGTTTTTAACCAACGCAAATGGATGGGTAAAAGTTGCTGGTAGATTGAACGCCTAGGTTCAGGATTTTAGGCCATAAAAGGGAACTGCGGATTTTCTGCAAAGCGAATTGCGTAGAAAACCGTGTTTATTTTGTGGCTGGAGGATTGCCATTTTGCGCACGGTATATTATTTCTAATTCGAAACGTACGTATTGGTCTTGCAACTGCAGTGAAGGCATTATGCAGCTTAATACTTTAACTGTGTTTGGCTGGTGGTAAGTGCAGATCAATACGTTTCGTGTTCGTCACTATTTCTGATGCGCAAGAGAAGTGATACATGCGACAGACCCTGACCGATCGAAGTGCCTTCAAATTTGTATTGCT
>NZ_CADO01000031.1 GCF_000285275.1 Acetobacter pasteurianus subsp. pasteurianus LMG 1262 = NBRC 106471 | reverse complement strand
CCAACATGGGGAACAGCGGGCTAACCCCCGCCCAGAAACTAAAAACAGCTGCCTAAATTCTCATTCAGCACCCCACTAAAAATGGGGGGATTACCATAGCGTAAATAGAGTCTTTTCAGTTTCGACATCCATATCCTCCTATTAAAGCAACATGGAGCTCAATCGTTTAGCTCAGGACGCTTAAGGTCAGACCCGAAGGCGTCTGACACACCTAAGATTGGAAGGGATTTTTCCCTCGTCAAGTGGTCCAAAAATATAGAAATTTCCTCATTATACGGGTGATGGAGCAACCTAGGAATATCAAGGGTATCGCAGGCTATCGGATGAAGAGACAAGAAACTGTTTGAACAGATTTTCTGAATCTCAAAGTTTCAGAGAGAACTTCGAAAACAAGTTTACTTCTGGTCTAATCTCCCAAGATCATTAGAATAACGAGTCATGCTTGATACCCTGCATATAACTGGCTCCTGGCCGGTTTTACGTTCTTATGTTCTTGAGCAGGTAGATCGTCTGACCTGCCAACGTCTGAATGATCCCCAGGCCTCAATTGATGTTTTGCGGCCTATTCTCTCGACGGCACATTTTTCCCCACCGCTTCCTGTGCGGATCGCCGGCAGTGCACTTCCCGATGGATCCTTCCTGCCAGATACCGAATTGCCCCGCCATGCGGAACATGCCGCCGCTGCAGGAGAAGCTGTCAAGGCGACCTTTCCTACTTTGCCTTCTGGCTATCAGATCGAACTGGCGTTGGAAATTGACTGCGAAAAGCTGGCGTTCGTTGCCACATTGGTGTCATCCAAGATCAGCAGTAACAGTGGCCCACGAGCCGAGAAAGAAGACACTTCAAAGATTCTGCCTCCCGCACCTATCGGGCAGGCTCCAGCCAACGTAACACGCTGGTTTTCAGCATTGTGCGAAATCGATATACCAGAGCACGATGGGCGGCTTGAAACATCGCAAGCAGCTGTGGGAGCATTCGTGCAACATGGCAAGTCCGCAAATACGCGGCGCGCCTATCGTTCAGCTATTAAGGGATGGTGTGCCTGGACAAACCGTCATGGTCTCCCTGCCCTGCCCGCACGCAGCACAGATGTGGCGACCTATCTCGCAGATCTTGCGCTCCGTGGTCGCAAGCCGACGACGATCGAACTGCATCGTGCAGCACTTCGCTACCTCCATCACATCGCTCAACTTCCTATCCCGACTGCCCAGGCTTTGGTCACGGAAACAGTGGCTGGTATCCATCGATCTCCTGGCAAGGAAATGCCGCGGCAGGTCAAAGGTCTGACATGGGACATGATGTGCGAAGTGATTGATGCAATCCCGATGACCACATTGGTAGACGCACGCGATCGAGCAATCCTCCTGATCGGCTATGGTGGGGCGTTACGGCGCTCGGAGTTGGCGTCTATTCGGCTTGAATACGTCACTCTGGATGATGACTGCATGCGGATTACGCTCCCTCAATCCAAGGGCGATAAGCAGAACAAGGGCACTGTGGTCGCCATTCCCCGTGGTATTACGCGCTTTTGTCCAGTTCGTGCGTGGGAGACGTGGTTACGGCTATCGGGTCTTAAACCGCGCAAGAAAACGGCAAACGACCATTCCACGACTGCGGCCTTTCCACGCATCTGGTCTCCTGCGGCCTCGAAACCAGGTGTGTCACCCCCTCTCCCGAAAATTGGCACACAAAGTCTCTCTGACTGGTCTGTGGCCAAGATCATCAAACAACGATGCCTTGCCGCCGGCCTCGAAGGAGACTTTAGCGGACATAGTCTGCGTCGTGGGGCCATCACGACGGGGGCGCAAGACAATTACGATCTGATGGCGCTCAAGCGTTTCTCGCGTCACCGGGATTACCGAGTCCTGGAAGCTTATATTGAGGATGATCAGGCCCTAACCCGACATCCAGGAAAAAGTCGGTTTTGAATCGATATAGGCTTAATTCTGCCTTTCCTAATCTCAAAAACGAAGAAAGGCCGTCGCCTGATATTTCAAAATTCAGATATCTAAAATCGATGCATGAAGAATTTTTACACTCACAGTAATTCCTGCTTTTTGGGAGCCGACTCGTATTGGAGGTAATTTGGACTCTCTCCACGGGTATAAAATATATCCGTGACCCTTCGGTTTCATTGGACTCTTTCCACGATGTCCAACTTTTATCAAGCGGACTTATCCACAATCTAGTTTACGCACCAAATCTTATCCTTTGGACTCTACCCGCGATAAGTTTGGACTCTCTCCACGATAATGGGCTTATCCCTTGGACTTTGCCCACACATAAACTAATAAAGAATCAAATAATAACAAATAGCTTTTGCGGACAGAGTCCAAAGAACCGTGGACAGAGTCCAAATTCCTTCTCGTGGACAAAGTCCAAATTGACGAACAAATTTTCCTTATGACATTGTTCAAGTATGGGACAGATTCATAGCTTACTAGACAGATTTGGCGTTGAAGAAATGCGGCGATTAGCCTCACTTGAGGATAAAACGCAACGCCTGTGTGTCGAAGCCGCTCATGAAGTAATGTCTGATGAAGATCAGGCTATTGGTATAGCTCATGCAGGATTTGCAATGGCCGCTTTACCACATAAAAAAATCTCAGAATCTATTTGGCGCCGCGAAGGAGGTTCAATTCAACTTCTAGTAGAAAGTGGCTTAGATAAAGAAAATAAAGCCGTAGGCGTGCCATTTGGCGCAATGGCTAGACTTATCCTTCTATATCTACAAACACAAGCTGTAAGAACCAGATCCAGAGAAGTCGAGCTCGGATCCAGCATGAATGCTTGGTTAAAAGCAATGGGTGTTTCAGTTGGTGGCAAAACCTATATTGCCGTCAGAGATCAAGCTAATCGTATTAGTCGATGCCGTTTGACGTTCACTAGAATAAATGCTGGTGCAGAAATTATAACTAACGGTGCGTTTGTCCGTGACGCCATCATGCCAATTGAATCTGAAAATGGAAACCAACTATCATTTTGGAAAGAAGCCGTAAGATTAGATGAAGGCTTTTATGAGAGCCTTATTGAACATCCACTTCCTCTTCGTGAAATCGCAATTCGACAAATATCTAATAAATCTAAGGCTATCGATATTTATATCTGGTTGGCGTACAGATTACATGTACTTAACGATCCGCTTACTTTAAGTTGGAATACGTTAAAAAATCAGTTCGGCCCGGAATATAAAGAATTACGATATTTTAAAAAAGACATTGTTACTCCGCTTAAAATTGCTCTCTCAGTCTACCCGGAAGCTAAGGTACAAATGGACGATAAATATGGAATCATTCTTTATCCTTCTCCACCTCCAATTCCCGAAAAGCGAATTGGAAAGTAAATTTACATGTTAATAAGAAAAAATATATTAGTATTGCAGGAAGATTTTAGATTAACTACTTTCGATAAGCGCAAATTAAAATTTTTGCAAACTTTGTGGACAGAGTCCAATCCTTATTACGAACGTAAATTTCTTACCGTAATAAGATCAATTTCTAAGAAACTTTCGTCACATCTAAACATTACCATTCATTTTTGAATTATTTTTGGACTCTGTCCACAATGAGGGATCAGCATTGGAAAGTCCATTATCCAATCCTCCGTTAACATACATCTTTTTTAACCAGAAATCACAGGCATGACTATTTATCCGCATGCATCTTATCATAACGGGCTTTCCATAAAGATCAGCTTGCTCTTACTACCCATAATAGCGCACCGTTTCTCTTTTTCTCGAGAGAATTAGCCCTGCGGATCGCAAGAGAAAGCACAAAATCCTCGCAGTTCAAGTTGCTGCGCCAAAAACAGCCCGTAGTCCATCGAATGGTATGTTAGAAACCTGAAATGAGAAGCCAGAAGCACTAAACAATAGTCTTGCTATCCCTCCAAATGTTAGTTTTTAACGAGTTTGTCACGATGATTACTCCTGTTAATTTAATGGGAAATACTCCGACATCAGTAAGACAATATTTGAATTCCCGCTACGACTTGTATGAATATGTATACGCTTACAAAACGTAGCGGATTCATCTAGAATTATGCTTTCTATTCGCAATAAATGAATGAGCTTATTAATCCTCATCAAGTAATGTTTGGATTTCTTTGAGACGAGTTCTTATCGCGATTAGCTGCTCAAGCATATGCCTTCGGGTAGATTTTAATCGCCGAGCCTCAGTAGATAATGCAGCAAAATCAACATGTGAAATATTCCGTTTGATTGATTTACGAAAAGCAATGATGGCTGACCTTGAAGTGTTTGGACCCACAAGACCTTGCGCGCGAGCAATATCGAGCTCTTCTGGTGCAAGTAGACTTAATTGATAGGCAGCACTATATGAGCCAGGCAAAGAAGTCTCATCAAGACGGCCGCTATCTACGACATGAGCAATGCGTCTAAATTGAGAAGCAACAGGTTCTGAAAACGGAAAAAATTCTTCGAAGCTTGATTTAAGTCGATTTTTTTCTTCTCGAGAAAAAAGTACGTTATCGAGCGTATTTAATGCCCGTCCAATCTCCAAAAATGAACGCGCAGCCCTTTCCCATGCAGCATTAACGGCTCGTTGAGTTTCAAGAATAACGCGAATACGTGCTTGATCATTTGCCAGTTCAGTGCCAGAAAAAACGCTACTGATAGTCTCTAAGGTTTCCGATGATACAATAGTTAATTCCCGTAACTCTTGGGGACGGGCATCGAATGCAGGCACTTCATCTGCATCCAAATCCTGTAGAGCTCGCAGAGAAACGCCCCGCCTTGAAGTTGCTTTGCTCATAAATCCAACTCCTGCTTTAGGTATGCCCACAACGCACCGAAAGCTTCAGCATTTTTCGGTTTACTTAGGTCCATCACTCCAAGCCCTTTACCATTTGCTAAAGATATTTCTTCAGCTTGTGATATTTCTATTGGGCAGACTGGACCTACATTCATTAATTTTGAACGAATAGTCGCGTAGGAACGCGCACGTATATTAGCTCGATTAATAATAAAAGCCGCTTTTACATTACTTTGTTTCAGATGTCGCATCCATGGAGCGACACTATCAAAGTCATCTTGGGTCTGTTGGCAAGGTACAAGAACGAAATCAGCCCCTTCACACAGTCCGAGAATCGCGGTCATATTAATTTCTATTGATGGCGGTGTATCAATAACAATAAAGTCAGCTGTAGAATTACGCGCTTCTTTCAATGCGCCTCGCCAGTCATCTAGCATTACGCGACGCACTGGAATTTCCGAGACGCCAGAGATTCCAGCTCTGACGCGTTCACGTCGCTCTGCCCAGGTGGCTAGAGTTGCTTGTTTATCCATATCAAGACCGAGTACATTTTTCCCTGCCCTTGAAGCTAAAACCAAGATATTTCGTGACAAGGACGACTTACCTACTCCTCCTTTGGGAGAAGAGAGCATTATTATAGATTGTCGGTGATTGTTTTTTGGCCTTACCATTGTGACCTCAGATCATGAGATAAAAACACGCTAAAAACGTGTAACCTAATTGCAGTATACCCGCAAAACATAACGCAGGCAGATAGATATATCCAGAATTTTTACGGCGTAAAAATTTTACGGCGTAAAATAATGCGGTCAAATATACCATACACCAGTCCTGAGCGTGTGGCGCAAGTGGTTGGTGCTCGCCATGCTCGCCCGCTACGCGGTCTGTGCGTGGCTCCGCTCCCGGCGCTGCGCACCGCACTTGCGCCACACACTCCGCCCCGGTTGTCAGGAAGGCATAAGGGGCAAGGAATGAAGAGAGTAGACGCTCCCCTTCCCGCTCCTTGCCACTAATCCCGACAAACCTATGCAATCAGGCCCCCGACCCTTTCTAAGGTGTCGGGCGAAGCCGTTTGAACGGAGTGTGTCATCATGTCCATGTCTGCCTCGCAACTCAATCTGTTCGATACTACAGTGCTGTCAGGTGAACTTGCAGCCCTCTGGTCTCTGGATGATGACCAGCCCATACCGGAAATCTCAGTCCCCTCCCCTCAGACCTTCCGTATCCCGCAGCGGGATTTTCGTCTGAAGGGCGTACGTGGTCTGGCTCAAGGGTGGAAAGCGCGCGCGGAAGCCAATATCGCAGCGATCGCCCTCCTCGCAACACTTGAGCGCGAAGATCGGAATGCTACTACAGCAGAGCAGGATGTTCTGGCCCGTTTTACGGGTTTTGGCGCAGGTGAATTGGCCAACAGCCTCTTCCCGCCCACAGGCAGAGAGGTCCGAAAGGGATGGGAAAGCCTTGCTGCAGAACTTGAACATCTAACGTCGGAGACAGAACGCGCCGGTCTGCAACGTGCTACCCAGTATGCCCATTATACGCCCGAACTGATCGTTCACTCGATGTGGGACATGGCCCTGCGTATGGGGTTTCGTGGCGGTTCAGTGCTTGAACCGGGGTGCGGCACGGGGCTCTTCATCGCCGCTATCCCAGAAAAACTCGACGGCAAGATCGCTTTTACCGGCATTGAGAACGATCCCATCTCTGCCCGTATCGCGCGCAAGCTCTATCCGAACCAATGGATCCGCAGTGAGGACTTCACGCGTGCCCAGCTCCCACAGGGCTATGATCTGGCGATTGGCAATCCCCCGTTCAGCAACCGCACAGTGCATGGTCGTGAGGGACTGGATAGGCAGGGTCTGAGCCTCCATGATTTCTTCATCGCCCGTTCGCTCGAAGCTCTGCGTCCAGGCGGGATCGCCCTGTTCGTGACCTCTCGTTACACATTGGACAAGACGGATCCGAATGCCCGACGGATCATTGGCGAGAGCGCTGACCTGCTTGGCGCTGTGCGTTTACCTGAAGGCGCAATGCGTGACGATGCCGGGACAGATGTGGTGGTCGATATCCTGGCATTCCGCAAACGAGAAATGGGGGAAGAGCCGTCAAACGAGAGCTGGGTTGAAACTGCAGACATCCCAGACTCAGATGAGGGGAATGGTCCGCTCGTCATAAACCGGTATTTCCATGACCATCCCGAACAGGTGCTCGGCAGTCATATCTGGACGACAACGCAGTTTGGTCCCGGTTACACATGCTCTGCCACCGCCGGCGCAGAACTAGACCTTCTTCTTCCGCAAGCCCTGAACCGGATAGCACCCAACACGCATTTCCTCCCCCCACGCGAGGCCCGCATTGTCCGACCAGCCGGTGAGGGCGTCACTATTGGAACTGCAGCAAGTGGGGCGGACCTCAAGGAGGGAAGCTACTTTGTTGATCGGAGTGTGCTGCACCAGATCATTGAGGGACAGGCGCAGATCGTGCCGATCCGCAAGGCAGGACAGACAGAAGGGATTTTTGCCAAACATGCGCGGATCATTCGTGCGCTGGTGCCCATCCGTGATGCCGCGCGAAGTGTGTTGCGGGCGCAGATGCAGAACCTGCCTTATGGAGCGCAGCAGCGCACTTTGAAGACGGCGTACCAGAGTTTCGTGCGAGAGTTTGGCCCCATCAATCATACCCGCACCACGCTACGCGAGAACCCTGAAACTGGGAAAACACGCGAAACCCAGCGGCGTCCGAACCTGCAGCCTTTTATGGATGATCCTGACGTCTGGCTGGTGGCTTCGATTGAGGAGTATGACGAGCGCACGGATACGGGGCGCATGGGACCGATTTTCTCCGAGCGTGTCATTCATGCCCCAACAGAGCCGGAAATCCACGGAGCCCATGACGCGCTGGCTGTATCGCTACATGAAACGGGCCGTGTGGATCTGCCTCTCATTGCCGAACTGCTGGGACGGAGTGAAGCCGATACGTTGGCTGAACTGGGTGAGAGCATTTACCTCGATCCGGAACGCAGCGCGCTGGGCAGGGACGTCTGGGTCACGTCTGATGAGATGCTCTCAGGTGCGGTGCGCACCAAACTGGCGCTCGCACGCGAGGCCGCACATCATGATCAGCGGTATGCACGCAATGTCAGCGCCCTTGAAGGTGTGCAGCCTGCTGATCTGCGTCCCTCTGAAATTACAGCCCGTCTGGGAGCACCGTGGTTGCCCGTCACGGACATTCAGGACTTCGTACAAGAGGTCATGGGGATTGAAACAACCGTTCGTCATACCCCGGAAGTGGCATGCTGGAGTATCAATCGTGCGCCGTTTCTGTCTCGCGCTGAAGCAACATCCGTCTGGGGCACGGAACGACGCAATGCTGCGGAACTTCTGGAAGACGCGCTCTCTCAGTCCATTCCCAAAATATGGGATCATTGGCGCGATGAAAATGGCAATGACCGGCGCGAACTCAATACGCAGGAAACAGAAGCCGCCAAGGAAAAACTGGCGGCTATTAAAAGCGCGTTCGAAAAGTGGGTGTGGCAGGATCCCGACCGGTCTGACCGTCTCGTAAAGCTCTATAACGAGACTTACAACAATCTGGTGCCACGGGCCTTTGATGGCAGTCACCTGCGTCTGCCTGGAGCGAGCAGCACGATTACCTTGCGTGCTCATCAGAAGCGCGTGGTGTGGCGGATTATTGCCTCAGGGCGCACCTACATGGCCCATGCTGTAGGGGCAGGAAAAACCTTTTCCATGGCGGCTGCCGTGATGGAGCAGAAACGCCTTGGACTGATCAGTAAGGCCGTTATCGTGGTTCCCGGCCACTGCCTTGCACAGATGGCGCGTGAATTTCTCATGCTCTATCCCACGGCGAGAATTCTCGTGGCGGACGAGACAAATTTCGTCAAAGCAAAACGTCAGCGTTTTATTGCCCGCGCAGCAACCGAAAACTGGGATGCGATCATCATAACCCATGACGCTTTCAAGTTTATTCCAGTTGAGGCGGGGTTTGAACGGGAGATGATTGAAGACCAGATTGCGTCATATGAGGCCATTCTGTCTGGCCTGGATGGCGATGACCGCATCTCCCGCAAGCGCATTGAACGCATGAAAGAAGGGATGGAGTCAAAACTGGAAGGATTGGCCGCCCAGAAGGATGATCTCCTTCATATGGGCGAAATGGGTATCGACCAGATCCTTGTCGATGAAGCCCAGCTCTTCCGCAAACTGTCCTACGCCACCAATCAGTCCGATCTGAGAGGTGTCGATCCTAACGGCTCACAGCGCGCATGGGATCTTTTCGTAAAAACGCGTTTCCTTGCGAAGACTGACCCAACACGTCCACTGATCATGGCTTCAGGTTCGCCGATTACGAATACGATTGCCGAATTGTGGAATGTCGGGCGGTATATGGATCTGGATGCTCTTGTTGCGCGCAATCTGCATGAATTTGATGCGTGGGCCGCCAACTTTGGGGAAACACGCACCGAACTGGAGCTTCAGCCCAACGGTCTCTACAAACCGGTCACACGCTTTACCGAATTCGTCAATGTGGCCGATCTGATGGCCATGTATCGTGACTTTGCGGACGTCGTTCAGTCAGACGAGTTGGCACGATATGTCAAACTGCCCTCTGTTAAGGGCGGCAATAGACAGATTGTGGTGGCCGAAAGCACAGAAGACTTTCGGGCATTCCAGCAGACCCTTGCAGAACGGATGCGCGCGATTGAAGCCCGTTCAGGTCGTCCTCAGAAGGGGGACGACATCATTCTGAGTGTGATGAATGATGCCCGGCATGGCGCGATCGATCTCCGGTTCATCGCACCATGGGCGGATAATGACCCACATTCCAAGCTGAATGTGATGATTCGGAAGGTGTTTGAAATCTGGCATGAGACATCTGCCAATCGCTACACCAATCCCGAGACGGGTAGGGCCTATGATTTACCGGGGGCGGTGCAGATGATCTTCTCCGACCTCGGCACACAGGCCTCCCAGAGCAAGCGTGGGTTCTCGGCTTATAACTGGATCAGGTCAGAGCTGATCCGCATGGGTATCCCGGCCGAGCAGATTGCCTTCATGCAGGACTACGACAAGGCAGCAGCCAAGCTGCGTCTGTTTGGTGATCTCAATGCAGGCCGCAAGCGTATCCTGATCGGTTCAACAGCCACAATGGGAACGGGAGTGAATGCCCAGCAGCGCCTGAAAGCCCTGCATCATCTCGATGTGCCTTGGCTCGTCGCTGACATCATGCAACGTGAAGGTCGGATCGTGCGTCAGGGCAACCAGCACGATGAAGTGGAAATCTACGCTTACGCCCAGCAGGGATCTGTAGACGCCACCAACTGGCAGCTGCTTGAACGCAAGATGCGTTTTATCGGTCTTGCGATGTCGGGAGATCGAACCATTCGCCGGATTGAGGATGTGGGCGGTGAAGGCAACCAGTTTGCAATGGCCAAGGCGCTGGCATCAGGTGACATGCGTCTGATACAGAAGGCTGGCCTGGAAGCCGATATCGCGCGTCTTGAGCGTTTGCAGGCCGCGCATTTCGATGATCAGTTCAATGTGCGTCGCCAGATCCAGAGAGCTGAACGCGACATCCAGACAGCGCAGACACGCATTCCGAAAATTGAAGCGGCAATAGGCCAGCGTGTGTCCACGAAAGGGGAGGCGTTTGCGCTGCATCGTGACACCACGGTGGTTGAGAGCCGTGAAAAAGCTGGGGCATGGATACTGTCGCAGGCGCGGCTTGCTGAACGGGAAGGCCGGACCGGGCAGTGGAGCATGGGTCGGATCGCCGGATTTGAAGTGATGTGCGAAGCTCATGAACAGCAGTTCAGAACGTCCGACAAGAGAAAACCAGAAGTAGTCTCCTCCATCTATCTGGATACACCTGCAGGAGAAATCGAGGTCGAGACGGATCGTGAGACCAAGCCTCTGGGACTGATTTCACGGATTGAGCACGCAGCCTTACGTCTGGACAGCGATCTGGCTGAAGCACGTCGCAGTCTGGATGAGGCACAGCGCCGACTGCCAGCTTATCGCGCACGCGAAGGACTGCCTTTTGCGGAAGCCGCGGACCTCAAAGCCAAATGTGCTGAACTGTACGCACTGGATGCCGAGCTGGAAGCAGAAGGCAAGGAAGAGGGAACCGCACTGAAATTGGCCTCAGCCAATGATGATGCTGCTTCTGACGTTGGAGAGAAAATAGAGGAGATGGCCTGAGAAAAAAGGAAAACAGAAATCCGAAAAGGGAAGGGCGCGCCCCCCCCCCCCCCCCCGCCGCAAGGGTACGCCCCGTTCCGGGGCCTCGCTGACGCTCGCCCTTGCCCCGTGTGCGCGTCTGCGGCGGTGCCGAAGGTATGAGGTCAGAAAATTACACCTCATGACCCTGAAAGTGAGGAGCGTATCATGACGGAACTTCGCCGCGTCGATCCCAGAACACTCGTACCAAACCCGAACAATCCACGTAAGACCCAGCCAGATGCTCGTGCGGAACATCAGCTTGCGCTGAATATCAAGACAGTGGGCCTGATTCATTCGCCCTGCGTGCGGGAACTTGAGGATGGTCGGTTGATGATTGTCGCTGGTCACAGACGGGTGCGGGCCTGTATTGCTGCGAAACTGGACGAAATTGACGTGCATGTCCGTTCTGGTGATGAAAAAAGCGATACGATGGCCGCTGTTGCCGAGAACGTCGTGCGTGCCGACATGGCGGAATCCGAACAATGGCGTGGTGTGCTGGATATGCGCGAGAAGGGCGCTTCTGATACAGAAATCTGTCGGGCTTTTATGGTCACACCAGCCTATCTCCGTGGCCTGATGCTGTTATCCCAGATTCATCCGCCCATTATTGCGGCAATAGATGGTGGGATTGGGCCTTCCTATACGGAACGGAACGCAATTGCGCGCACGCCGCTGGAGCGCCAACGCGATGTATGGGCCGAGATCTGGGCGGAAAGCGCTGACGAAGGATCAGATCCGGCCGACTATGAGATGAGTAGGGAAGATGCCGCACATTTCGACTGGTCGGACTTTGTAAGATATCTTGATCAGGTCGAGTTATATGCTCGCGACTACGAGTTTGACGACGAGACTGCCAAAGAAGCTGGTGTCGTCTGGGAAGAAGATCTCTTCGGGCAGGGTGGAGAAGATAATCGATACTGCACCCAATATGCCGCTATGTTTAAGGCGCAGCAGATCTGGGCCGAAAAAACCAGACCTGAAGGAACCATTTACCTCCAGAGCAACGAATACGGGGAAGGAATTGCACCCGACGGATACCGGAAGGTGGGGTCCTGGGAAATGGAACGGGACGGAGATATCCCGGCGATCTGGGTTAACCCACGCACACTGCAGATTCAAAAAGGGCGGCTACGCGAACTGGGAGAACAGTCAAGCCGCAGGACAGAAAGTGACGCACTTTCTTTACCGTCAGCCCAAAACCCCGAAAAACCTAAAGAGCGCGCTGATATTTCAGGCACAGGGCTTAAAATTATCGGTGAGGTCCGTACTCAGGCATTGCGAGAGGCACTGGCAGCGGCCCGCGAGAGCGCGGACCCATGGGATCTGATAGGAGCGTTCCTGCTGGCCCTGAGTGCTGACAATGTGAATATCCATGGAGATAACACTTATGATCCCTATGGTGCGGCTTCCGAACGGGACCGGGCCGTTGCAAGTGTCTTTCCAGAGGGCGTGCTCGTGCGCGATCCGGCAGTGCTCCGGAACGCTGCTCTTGAAGTGCTCTGCAGTTTCATGAACTGCGAGGTGAGCATGCATAGTGGAAGTGGACTGCCTGCCCAGATTCTTGGTGTGCTGTTCAATGCCGATGCCCATATGCCGACGATGGCTTTTGAGGATTTCCTCAAGACTTACAGCAAACCTGGGATTACCAAGGCAGTCCAGGCTGAAGGACTGGAAGAAAAACCCACGGGAAAGGCGATGCGTGAAGCCTTGATGGCGCACGTTGGTGAAAAACGCTGGGTGCCCGAACCTGCGACGTTTGCAACCGGCATTCCGGCATGGAAAGCCAAAATAAAAAAACAGGCAGCGCGTGCGGCAGCACGGGCCCAATTGGACGCACAGACTGAAGAAGATGATGAGATCGATGACCAGTCATCAGACATGGAACTCTGTGACGAACAAGATGTGGCTGAAGCTGATGAAGAGACGCTGACACCTGAGGAAGACGTGTCAGCAGATGACACATCGTCTGTGTCTGAGACGACTTCCTCACACACCGAATTACCAGATGATCCACGCATACCGACACAACTTGCAGAGCTGGCGCGCAAGATGCCTGAGCATCTTGAAATCATCATGGTCTGACAAATACAGGCGGCCCATCGAACGGGCCGCCTTTTTTATGTCCATCCAGAGGCATGTTTTAAGGAAATACCGTCATGAAACTTCATTTTGATCATGCGCTCGTGACACAGTTGCTGGCTCACGCTGAAGCAGCAAAAGAGCATACGCCCACCTTTGACCAACTCTATGAGCCCACCTTTCTAAAAGATGGGAAAGAGACACAGTCGCCGTCTTATGATGACATCGATCTCACCAAAGTTCCTGCCGGGCTGATGCTGGTAGGAGATAATGACATTTATCTCATGTCGAATGGCAAGCCAGCGCTCAAGGATCCTGAACGCACAGGGAACCTTATCGCCTATGCTTTTGAAGCCGATCCGCAAAAGCAACCTGACGATTGGTGGCATGTGAAGCAGGCAGCCTTTGGCGGTGATGACGGGGCAGAATTTCTTGCAGCCAAAGCCATCAGGAATGCACTTGAAGCGACCAAAGGAG
This sequence comes from Acetobacter pasteurianus subsp. pasteurianus LMG 1262 = NBRC 106471, assembly GCF_000285275.1. GTDB lineage: Bacteria > Pseudomonadota > Alphaproteobacteria > Acetobacterales > Acetobacteraceae > Acetobacter > Acetobacter pasteurianus. The sequence continues at coordinate 7,334 of NZ_CADO01000031.1, read as the reverse complement.
GCCGCTTCTGGCTTGATGTGTCGCCGACACGGATTTCCAGTCCCTATCTTGCGCCACCACGTCGCAAACGTGCGTTGGCATCAAAAAAATAGGAAAAGATAAAAGGCAATATGAGAGCAGGAGAGAGCCATAGTCTGCTGTCTGGAGCAAACGGTTGGTTCTCCCCATGCTCGACCGCAGTGCGGTCTGCGCGTGGGTCCGATCCCGGCGCTGCGCGCCGCGTTTGCTCCAGCCTCCAGACTATGCCCCGCGTGGAGATGTCAGGAAATGCAACCCGATATCCAGAAATATGCATTTCCAGAAAATCATCGTTTTCAAGGAGAGTTTTCATGTCTGCAACGCTGGAACCGACACACGCCATTACTTCTTCTGCTCTTGCTGGATTTACCGGGACTGTTCGCTACTATCGCTGGCATAGCGGTCTTCTGCTGACAGATGGCGCCCATTATCTTGCAGCCAATGGTGCCGCGTGGCTGATTGATATACTGGCAAGCGTTCAGCATATGCCGACTATGCGTGAGGAAGATCGACAGTTCTGGACCTTGAAGGTTGATCTCGAAAAACACACGGCCGTTATTATTTGTACCGATGGAGATAAGACAGGGGATGGGGAAGTCGAACTCTATCGGCAGGACATCCCGTATACTGATTTCCCCCTAAAGGAAGCCAAATTATTCGCTTTCAGTGAACCCGGCATAGGGCGCATTGTCCTGCTTCCCAGCGAATACTGAAAACGCTGACGCTCTCTACTGGAAGGCCGCCCTAAAGGGCGGCTTTTTTATATCTGTCATCCAACAGCACCATAAAATACCGTGGTGATAGGGACGTTTTGAAATGAGCAAGACACTCGATGTCACGCGACAGACATGTGGTCGATATGTTGTCGAAACTTGCCTTCGGCCTGATGGAGCCGTTTTTTTACGCACCCCGGACATATTCCCGGTCAATGCCCGCAACTGGCATGGTCCGTATGACACTATGGACGCTGCCATAACTGATTTTTTAGATCGGACGGCAATACCGAAAATAACCCGTAAGAAACTCTCCTCTCTCCGCGATCACGGCTATGCCGGGGATGTTGGTGGAAAGGAGATGATCCTCCATCTTGATCGCTGGACCGGAGCCACAACACTCAGTGATTTCGAATTGGTCGAGGAGAGTGTCCAGACCTGATTCCCTTTCATTCATATCTCTCAAAAAATCAGTCAGGAGAATGATCTCATGTTGAAACACAGGATCGTTTCTGGAAACCACTGGCCCCGTCCTGCAAAGCCAACCCGCTGGATTTGTACAGATGAACCGGTCACATGTCGGCGTTGCCACATCGAGTGGCTGGACGGCGACCCGGCATTATCCATTGAGTGTAGTGGCTGTGGTGCGGAAGCTGGCTACCCTTGTCAGCGGCCACAGGGGGGAAATGAACGCGTCTGTTTCCAGCGTGACCGTCAGGCTATTCGTGATGGTTTGCTGATGCCGTGTGAAGGATTATCGTGAGATGGACGTCACGATAAACGCCTGATGATGACCTTACATCCTTACCCTCACGCCATTCCAATCATGAGTGGCGCACCCGTAAGCCGGTTTTCTGCGTAAGTGTGTCCAATATGGCCACACTTTCAGCTTTCTCGTGATCAGGAAGAGGTCTTTTCTAACATGAATGATCTGGCACGTCATGCTCTGTTTAATACGTGCAGTCGAAAATAATGAGCTGGCGTTAGCCTGATCACTCCCAGATCAGACAGAAAATTTGATCAAAAAAATAAAGAGAAAAACGGGAAAACTAAGAATGAGCACCAGAGCGCTGCGTCGGGGGCAAGAGGTGGGTTCTCGCAATGCTCGCCCGCAAGCGGGCTGTGCGTTGCTCCGATCCCGGTGCTGGCGCACCGCTCTTGCCCCCGCCACACCGCTCCGGTTGCGCGAAGGTATCCAAAAGAAAAAAGGACACCGACGATGCGCGATACGAAACTCCCTCTTCCCACAACAGCACGCGATTATCTGGAAATCGCGGGTTTCCTGGCAGGAACAATTCTTCTGGGGCTGACACTTATCATCCTGATCTGCGGCCCAGCCTTTGTGCTCCCTCACAGCATGACCTTTGCCGGTTTGGGTTAACGCCTAAGGAGAGGAATGGATCATGACCAAGCATGAACGTATTGATCTCTATCAGGATGTGACCAACCGGATAGTGGAGCAGTTAGAAAACGGAGTGGCCCCGTGGGTGCAGCCTTGGTCTAGTACCGCTTCAGGCCCGTCACTCCCACTCAATGTCACCACAGGTCGCCGCTACAGCGGTATCAACGTGCTCCTGTTGTGGGGAACCGTGCAGATGTGTGGTTTTACCTCCCAGAGATGGCTGACGTTTAACCAGGCACGCAAAGTTGGTGGGAGTGTCAGGAAAGGTGAAAAGGGCACGACCGTTTTCTATGCTGACAGCTTTGTGCCCGGTGGCAAGGAGGCTGAAGAGGAAGCGCGTGCCGTTCAGTTTCTGAAGCGCTATACGGTTTTCAACATTGACCAGTGCGAACACCTCCCCGAAGACATGACAGGAACTGTCGCATCGTTACCGGAACGCGAGATTGTCCCTCATGCAGACGCTCTGCTGCAGGCCACTGGTGCGGATATCCGAATTGGTGGGGACAAGGCATTCTATGCCCCGGATCCAGACTATATTCGGCTTCCCCCACAGAATGCCTATTTTGAGCAGATTAACTGGTATCGCACAGCTTTTCACGAGACTGCACACTGGAGTGGCCATAAGAGCCGTCTCGACCGTGACCTCTCAGGGCGGTTCGGCTCACACAAATATATGGCTGAGGAGATTGTGGCTGAGCTCACAGCGGCATTCGTTCTTGCTGAGTTGAACATTACGCCGACAGTGCGACACGCTGATTACATTGGAAGTTGGATTTCACTTCTGAAGGAAGACAAGCGGGCCGTTTTTACGGCAGCCCGTCTCGCGTCACAGGCAGCGGAATACATACTGGCGTTTCAGAGTAACGATAGCTGTTTAGCTGCACCATTTTCACGGATGGTGGCCTGAATGGGGCAGGGGATGCGGGCACTTGTGTCCGTATTCTGGGCTAACCCGAATACGATGCCCCCTCCAACAAGTGACACACTGCCGGACGGCAAGAGTTTATGGCTCTGCACCATACTGGACCGGACTGTAGAGCGTGAGATCATTTCTCACTATGCCCCGCGTGTCCGCCCTGGTTCAGGGTGGTCACACGGTTGGTCTCCTTTGCTCGACCCACCCAAACGCTGGAGTGGCACACGCAAAGCGGCAGCACGTCATCGCAATCTGCGCCGACGGCTGGAAAAGGCAGTTCCACTCTTTGCCGATCAGTTCGAGGAGCAGGAACTCCAACGCAGGCCTGACTACTTCGATGCCGACAGCATTGAGCGAGAACAGTGCAATAAAAACTAATGACTGATTGCACAAAATACCTACCCACGGGAAAACACGTATCATGAATAGACAGTATTACACGTCACCTTTTCAGGGTGGGGACAATCCGTTGCGCGTCGGAACCATAGCGCTTGGTGCAATCTATCACATGCCACTTGGCGATTATATCGGTCCTCGCGAGCCATGGATCGTCGAAGCATTTTTGAACGGCCAGTATCATGCTGCCCGTCGAGATCCTCTGACCGGGAAATGGCAGAGTATGTTTGTTAGCGGTCGGTCAGACCGGGCTCAACTTCGTAACCTTGCTACAGGAAAACGCATGGTATTGGCCACTCACTGGTTGGTCAGTAACGCACGGCAATTTGGTGATGAGAACTCTTATCCCAATCTTCCCGATATCGGAAAATTCTACAGAATATCGGAGACAAAAGGGAAAGAGATAAGAAATTAAAAATAAAGAGAAAGAAGGAAGAAAAGAGAAGACAAAACACTGCCGCACATCTTTCCGGGTCTGTGCGGTGTGAAGCGGCCGTCGTCGTGGTCAAGCCCCAAGCCTTCGGTCGTGCCGGCACCGTGAAGCCGCATGCGGCTTCCGCACCACTGCCGTCCCGAGGGCCTGACCACGCCGCCTATGGCCGCTTCTTAAGGACCGCACCCGGAAAGATGATGCGGCAGCGGGCCGTCTCAATATCCGGGAAGAACAGAAAGAAAATCTGTCATGCGCGGAACAGTCAATCGCGTCATCCTGGTGGGAAACCTCGGCAAGGATCCCTTGCGAGAAGATCTGGAAAATGGGGCAAGTCGGGTTTCATTCCCCTTGGCGACATCAGAGAGCTGGTCAGATCAGTTTCAGGGCAAGCGGAAAAAAATGCGAGAATGGCATCAGATTGTCTGTCTCGATCAACGTCTTGCTGATCTGACAATGCGCAAATGCCGGAAGGGCACGCAGGTTCTGGTTGAAGGACGCCTGCGCGCCACACTCGTCATTGATGGATCAGGTTGCGACATCACAATTCTCGAACTGAGCAAACCGATCAGGCGGAACGCCAGAAACCCACGGGCTCGCAAAAGCTGAAATCCGGAAATTAAAACAGCAAAGGACAAACGTCATGACGATGCAGATGCCCCCCTTATCTTCCGTACGCCCGAATGCTCGTTCGAGCTGGCGGCAACTGTCGTCTGAAGCCTCCTTCCTGGATTACAGTATCGGCTGCCACGCTCTTCCGTCCCGATTTGAGGCGGCCTTGCGGCGCAAAGCGGAGCGGGCACGGCGTAAAGCCTGGGAACATATGCTTGATAGCAGTCACCCGGAACGTCGGTCATGAACACATCACAAATCGTCATTGACCATAAATTTTCAAACTCGTCGCATCATGCACTCGCAGGATGGATCTCCGAGAGGGGAGAACCGACATGCACCGAACTGCCTGCAGGCCGACTGCCAACGGTCAAACGCGCTTACAAAATACTGGGCTTACGGAAAGAAAACAAAGCTTTCTGGCCTCGGGGAGTGCTGGTCATGGGAGATAACCGCGCCATCGACGCACAACGGGATGAGCTTGCAACACTACGTGAGCGCGTTCGGTGCGAACTTGTCCTTGAACGCGAAGGCTATCGTCTTGACAGAGAAGCCACAGCGCAGCGGTCAGCCAAAAACCTCAAATTCCGCCGTGGTGAAGGCGAAATCATCATTGTAAACCACGGTGGTAAAGGCTGGTGGGATCCGACAAATCCAGATCGTAGCGCGCGTGGTGATGTCATCAAACTTGTTCAACACCTCAAGCCCGGTCTTAATCTTGGTCATGTTCGGCGCGAGTTACGCAACCTGATAGGTCTGGAGCCTAGCTACGAAGTCAAGGAACGGATCAAACCGACTTCGATAGATGCGAACCAGAAACGTGACCCAGCATGGATGTGGGAACATCGTAATCCACCCCAGCAGGGATCAGCTGCATGGCGCTATCTTTCAGAAGAGAGAGGGCTGCCTGATCGCATACTGGACGCTGCGGCTAAACAAAACCTGTTACGAGAAGGACCCAACGGGACAGCCTGGTTTGCGCATCGTGACAATCAGGGAGCGTTGAGCGGCATGGAAATGCGTGGGCCGGAATATCGAGGGTTTTCGACAGGAGGCATTGGTAAACGGTTATTTCGGTTTGAATCTGATCCGGGTGTGCCACCGTCTCGTGTTGTCATTGCTGAAGCAGCAATAGATGCCCTGTCTTTTGCCTCTATGGACCGTTTTTCCCGCAACACGCTTTACTTGTCCACGGGTGGGGGCATGAGTCCAGAAAGTGTTGCTGAGCTTAAGGACGTGCTGGCGGACGTGGCCAAACGGCCAGAAGGCCGTCTGGTTATCGCGGTCGATAATGACCAGCAGGGTGATCACTATGCTGTAATGTTTTCAAAAATGGCACAGGAGGTCGGGTTGTGGAATGGCCGGGCCTCACCAAAAACACCCGGATCTGACTGGAATCAGGTTTTAAGGGCACGCGGCAACAAGGAAAGGTCAGCCCCGCGCCCTTTTGGCGAACTGGCGGGATCAGCGACAACCACCACACCACCCCCTCAGGTCGCAGCAGGATGGGTCGATGATCTCAAGTTACGTAAACGCCAGCAATCCCAGCCCGCCCCTCAGGCAGAGCAGGCTGAGCCATCTGTAAGGCGTTCTGGCTCACCCTCATTGGGAGGTCGATAACGTCATGTTCGACCAGAATTATCATGAACAGAAAAGCGAAATCCACGATCCGAAGTGGAGACGCGCAATACTGACAGTTTTTCACAGCACTGAACGCGCAAGGAATGTGTGGGAAAACCGATGTTCCAATCCTGCTCTGACACCCTGCCAGTTTGTCAGCTGCACCGATGGAACACGTGATCTGATTGGCGTGGTGATCGGTGGCACGATGGCAGATGCTGAAGACACAAAGCTCTGGGACTTGGAGTGTGCGTTCACCATGCTCACTGAAGATGCCGAAATCCTGATTGTTAAAGGCTGGTACGCCACAGCAGTCGAACAGGTCGTTGAGGATATCACAGGAGGAATTGAAGCCATGAAATCAAACGAACAAACATATCGCGATGACGTTCTTGACCTTCTGGTTATCAAGGCGGGTCTTGCGCAGCAGCTTGATCAGTCCCCAGCGGCAAAAGCGTTCTGGGATATCCATCTTGAACGCCTTGGGGCAGCAAAATGGCCAGAGGGGCCTTTGCCACAATGTCTTGTGCGTTTTGATGAGCGAACTGGTGCCAAACTCGGTCTCGTTATCAGTGGCGTCTGGGTCGAGCGTTTGGGAGACTGGGATCTGAATGAGCCATTTCTTGTGCTCTCAACGGATGGAGAAATCCAGCGGTGTGAGGGGCGCGTTGTAGAACAGGTCAGTGTGTTATGAGCGCCTCACTCAGCATTCCACCGCGACTTGCTCCTGTGCTGGATGACCTCACTCCAGCGCAGCGTGCTGCCGCTTTGGCACTGGGGCGCGTTCTGGTGCTTGCAGGTGCTGGGACAGGGAAGACCAAGACCCTGACGGCAGGTGTTGCCGCTCGGATCGAACTATATGGCATGGAGCCATCACGTATTCTTTGCGTGACGTTTACAAACAAGGCAGCCCGAGAAATGCGGGAACGTATTACAAGGGCCTGCGGAGAAGGAATGGCGCCATCATGGCTGGGAACATTCCATGCACTGTGCGCACGCCAGTTGCGGGCGGAACCCGACATTGCCCATTTGAGACCAGGGTTTGATATTCGCGACGCCGATGACACGCTTGCGATTGTTCGCCGTCTGATCAGGGCCACGCCCGTTGAGCAGTTGCCCCGCCCAGAGGAGGGAGAACCTGGAGATGCGCGTCAAATCGCCAAGATGGCCGAACGGATTTCTTCTGTGGTTACCGTCCGTTATGCAAGAGTTTTCTGACCCATATTG
>NZ_CADO01000032.1 GCF_000285275.1 Acetobacter pasteurianus subsp. pasteurianus LMG 1262 = NBRC 106471 | reverse complement strand
GAGCGCAGGAAGATGGGGTGGATGATCCCCTAGACCGGAGCGAGGCTGCTGGCACCAGCGCAGCCCCCCTTGGGGGGGGGCGAGCATCGGGGGGATATACCGGCCTTACGAACTAGAGCGGAAATCAAGCCCCCGAAAAAGCCCGCACGCGCATCGCTGATCTTTGAGGGATAAATCCATTCGTCACGAAAGGATTTCATTGACGAATCAATGATACCCCATTTATCAGAAAGAAATCAGCGAGGAATCAGACCGATATGGCGAATATCTTTGAAGACCCCAAAAAGGCATCCAGAAAGACACAACTCTTTGAAGCTGGCATTCATGCGTTAGAGAATCACGGATGGAAGGTCGAGAAAATCCCCGGTTTCGGAAAAGGAAGTGTTCGGAAGATTACAAAAGGCAGCCAGGAACGAATCGTATCAATCAGGACGACACAGGATCAATGGATTGCGTTTCCGAGGAATGATGCCGGTGATGCCTGGGTCACGTTGTCCGATGTGGATGCGGTCGTGGCCGTTTCTGTAGATGACAAGGAAAATCCGCGTTTTGCGCAGGTGCATTTTATTGAAGGGGATGAAATGCGCGCGCGCTTTGACCGAGCATATCAGGCCCGGATCAAGGCCGGACATAGTGTGCCGACAAAGCGGAGAGGGATCTGGATTTCACTCTATGATGAAGAAGCCAGCAGCCCCGTTTCGCGTGTGGGAGCTGGTGCCGGAATAGCTCATAAGCCGATCGCGCGCGTACCTCTGACAGAACCTGGTCTTCCGGACGAACAGGAAAAGAAGAAGGTCGGTCAGGCCGGCACCGATTTGCGACCGCTTTCCATAAGTGATGCGAAGAAAAGTCTGTCGATGTTCCTCGGGGTGCCGGAAGAATCCATCGAGATCATCATACGATCCTAGAGATAAGCCTGTTGCAGTGAGGTGTTTCGATGGCATCGCTGCGCTGGCGCCACAGCGCTCGTTTTTTGCGAGGAGGCCAGAGATTCCGGACACGGTAGAGGATACGCTATTAGTAAGCCCTCTATTTGTTCTTGACGGCCTCCACGTATCGGGATAGAAGCGCACCTAACACGGCCGTCTCCGCTGTTGTTCATGGACGCAAGTTCAAGACATCAAGGGGCGGCCTTCTTTTTTTTCAGGCAAATGCTTCCGCCTTATACCAAGCCCCATCTCAGTTTCGCCGATCAAGTCGCACTCCTTATACAACGGGGCTTAGGAGTTACCGACCAGGCGAAAGCAACCGATCATCTGCGCAGAATAGGTTATGGGCGGCTTTGCCCCTACCTGGAAACTTTCCAGCAGCTTGTGCCTGATCCCACTGATTCTTCCAAAACTATCCGCAGCCCACAATTCCAGGCTGGTGCCGAGTTCCGTCACGCGGTCGATCTCTACCTGTTCGACAAGCAGCTTCGCATTCTGTTCCTTGATGCGATCGAGCGGATCGAGGTGGCATTGCGGGTTGATCTCGCGCACACGTTGGGCAAGCGCAATCCGTGGGCGCACCGTTCTGTTCAGTTTCTCGATAGTCGTCGCGCAACCATCATTCTCAAACATTCTGGGCGGCCGCGTCATGACGTCTGGCTGGACAAGGCGGACGAGGCCATCCGCCGATCGCAGGAGGAATGGGTAGCGGCTTTTTTCAACACGTATAGCTCAGAACTGCCGATCTGGATGGCCGTTGAAACGTGGGATTTTGGCACCCTTTCCTGGCTTCTGGAAATGGCACATCCTAACGATCGTTCTACGATTGCAAAGCAGTACGGCTTGCTTCCCGATACGCTCGTAAGCTGGATCAGGTGCCTCGCTGGTGTGCGCAACCTCAGTGCACATCATTCTCGCCTGTGGAACACCGGCATGGTCAATCAGCCTGCGGTCCCCAAACCATTCGAAGCGGCGACACTGGTGCACATCGGCACGGCTCCCGTGCAACGAACCCGTGTATATGGTGCAGCCGCTGTCGCAAGCTATCTCGTCAAAAAGCTGAGTGCACGTACATCATGGAGCGGCCGAATGCGAGATCACTGGATCGCGTTTCCGCGCATGCCTTTGGCGAACGCAACACAGGGCGGGTTTCTTGCAGGCTGGAATACGCTCCCGATCTGGACCTGATGCGTATGCTCAATGAAGTCTCTCACCGAGACGACGTCAGAAACCTTCTACTTCTGTCATTCTTCTGTACTCACGACTGGTCCGGTGCTAGAATCTGCCAATAGGCAGGACCGTCATGAAATCCAGACAGCCAAAAAAATCCGCCGCCTTGCATAAGGCCGCCCAACTCGCGTTGTTCCCGCTTACGGCACGTCTTCGGCGTATTCGACCGGAGCTGAATGAATGGCGCTTTTACGCGATGTCCGTTCAACCCGACTTGTTCGGCGGCGCGGCACTCGTAAGGCAGTGGGGACGGATCGGCACTATGGGATCGCAGTGCCTCGATCTCTATCCGGATGAGGGCACAGCCATAAATGCGCTGTCGAAAATGGTCCGTTATCGGCAGAAACGCGGCTATACGCTCGCCATTGGTCTGGATTAACTCAGAGGCAGAGTGTTTCCTGCATGACCCCTGCAACAAACTTCATTCATTGAGCGAATATCAGTGACCAAGGAGGTATCGTTTGGCGTGTGAGAGGCTCACAGGGTCGTGAATAAGATGCAATCAATATAATGATTGCATTACGATATCAATTAAGTGCAATCATCCTTCTTGGAGAGGAAGGATGATTCCGTGGCAAGTCTGACAATCAGGAATTTAGACGATACTCTTATCAGTGCTCTGAAGCGCAAGGCCGGCGCATCGGCGCGATCCGTCGAAGCCGAACTGAGAATTGCGCTGAAGGCGTGGGCAGACCAGGCCGCCATGATGCAGGTCGAGGCAGTTTCACAACGCTTGCAGCAGGCGATTGCCCTCGCAGAAAACGGTCGGGCCAGCGCTTTCTCGACACGTCCACCATATAGCGCCGCGCGCCTGGCTGACGCGATCGGAGAAGATCACGTCACGCCTGTTGCACAATGGATTGAGGGGATAGCTGAGCCCAGCCTTTCCCAACTCAAGGCCATTGCCGCTTACTGCTCGGTATCGGCAGACTGGCTGGCTTATGGCGAGGGCACCCCATATCTTTGCGAGTATGACCGAATTCCAGAGAATGCCGGTCAAGGGGTCCTGTGGCTGCTCGATGCAGACCCCCAAACCCTAAAAACACACCTTCAGGGGCTCCGGTTCATCCGATGCGCCGGCGAACGTGGTGGATTGCTCCTGGTGAAACAGTGGGCCGACAAGGATCTGGTTATCCGCACGCCTTACGTTGTATCCGAGGACACGGGCGGGGGCGGTCGGAGTTCCCTGCGTAATCTTACTCAGGTCTGGCACCTGCTTTATCAGGTCTACAGCGAGTGCGATCTGGCCCCGGATCTCGCAATCACGAGCCACATCGCAAGCGAGCGCACCTACCGCCAGCTTCAGGACGGTTGGCACAACCCGTCAGCACTGCTTCACGACCTGTCCTCCCTGCCGTGGTGGGAAGACATTTGGGATTCCAATGAGTTCGCACGGAGCAATTACTGGCCGGGATGGAAAAAGCTCTGCACGGATCTGTACGAAGAAATTTCTGACAGTAAGAGCGCATCGAACATTCGGGAGTCGATCGAAAGCGGTGAGCATCCGCTTTTGAAAGAAATCGAGAACGCAGCCCTTCTAGGGAAGCTCGATACGTGAAACAGTTCGCCTGTCACTTCAGACCAAATACATCTGTTGTGCAAAATCTATATGATCTCAGACCCGCGTATATTGGATGGTGGCAAGTTTTTTTCGTTTGTCCGCAAATGAATAACCATAAAATCTGTTTCCATCACCTGCACCGAAACGATAACGTCGGATCAGAATCATCAAGCAGACAAACAAGCCTTGCGTCACACGCAATATGCTGAACAACGTAGCAGGGAAGAGAGGGATCGGACGAATGAGCAAACGCAAATCACCGCCTGAACAGAGTGAGCTTGTGCTTTCTCCGACAACCGCGCGCGTCATCCAGCTCTCGGCCGAAATCCAGGCAACACCGCCTGACGACATTGAGTTCATGCACACGGTCCTCTGCCAAGTTGGACTCCCCCGCAAAAGGACGAAGGAAACGCGCTTCGAGCGAAACAATGGCAAGGCGTCCCTGCTCATTACAGCCGGCGAAATGTACAACGACGGTCATTGGGAAAAGCTCTTCGTTCCCTATGGGACAAAGCCACGCCTGGCCCTCTTCCATATCAGTACCGAAGCCATCCGGACCAAATCGCGCACTGTCGCGGTCGGCCGGACCATCAGCGAATTCATGAAACGGCTGAACATCAGCCAGAACGGCCCATCCCGTGAGGCATTCAGGGCACAGATGAACGCCTTGTGCGCCTGTGAAATGAAGCTCGGTTACGGGTCGCGCAATCTGAACGCCCGACCGGTAGACGAATTCGATGCGTGGACCAAAAACCTCGCTAAAGACAGCACGATCGAACTGTCCGAGAAATTCTGGCACGAGTTGAAAGAAAACGCCGTTCCCCTTGATCCTCGTGCGCTTGAGGGCTTGCAGCATTCCGCACTGGCACTCGACATCTATACGTGGCTTGCCCATCGGCTTCATCGCGTGCGGGGATCTGGTGAACGGCTGACCTGGTCCAACCTTCGGCTACAGTTTGGGCAGGAATATACAGACGACAAGAATTTCAAGAAGGCATTCCTGATAGCCTTGCGACAGGTTTCGGCTGTTTATCCGGATGCGAAGCTGGAACAGGTTCGAACGGGTCTGAGGCTGATCGCATCGCCACCTCCTGTCCCGCGACAGACCGTTGTCTCTTTCCAAAAAGTAATTGGGTCAGAGGCTTAACTCAAAAATTCGGGTATAATGGGCGGTGCAATCACCACCCTTTGGACAGCGTGTCTCCCGGTTTATCACGGTGCAATCACCACCCTTTTTGGAGCGATTCCGACATCTTCGGTGCGGTGCAATCGCCACCCTTTTTCCAAGCGGATCTCCGCAGGAAAGACGGTGCAATCACCACCCCTTTTATCCGCCTCACAGCCACCAAAAACACGGTGCAATCGCCACCCTTTTTGGAGAAAGGCTCGCCTCTGTGGATAAAAAAGTTATCCCGGTGCAATCGCCACCCGGATGCGGTGCAATCGCCACCCCCAAAGACGGTGCAATCGCCACCCGTAAGGACGGTGCAATCACCACCCCCCTAAAACCGGTATGATTCCCGATAAATAAACCGATAGGTTTTTCCGGTAGTTGCCTGCGGTTTTCCGGTGGAATTGTGGACAGTCGCCCAAGGGCGAACGCTCGAAGCGTGTGGACAGCTCTTCGACCTGCCCACACGCTCCGGCTCTGACCACAATTCCACCGGACAACTTCAATAAGATTTTTTTTGATAGATTTAAGAGGAGGGCGCCGCTCGCCTTCGGCGCGGCGCTATGCGCAGACCTGGGAGGAAACGAAGAATGGGTTTTCTGAGAGACATTCTGATTATCAGGGAGCGAAAACGACTGCGGCGCGAGAAAGCCGCTGTCGCTAAGCGATTAGCTGTTTCCCCGATGTTCAAGAACACATTCGCGGCCGATCGGGTGCTCGCTGATCGTATGCAATCGAACGGGGTTCCGCGGCGGAAACGAGCCCTCATGATCTTCTTACTCAGATAGTGCCCAGGTAGCAGCACATGGTCATATCCGGCCTATAAGCCGTTCTGATGCGAGTCTGTTTTTTCGCGGGATACTCTCCCCCTAGGCAGGGTTATCGACATGACACCCGAGGATATTAGCCGCGAACCGACGGACTATGACCGCGCCGGCATGGACTGATGAAATAATCTGGATGAGGCCACGCGGCATTTTTGGACGAGCTCGCTGGCAATACCGTTCGGACTGTTGACACCAGGCAGACATTCAAACGTGAAACCAGTTGGGAAATAGCAACGGTGAGCGCGGGCCGGTACGACAATGCCGTTCTCCTCTTAAAAATGGTGTCTCATAAGACGATCGTTAAACGGACACTTTCAAAAGACGTGACAACGGAACGAAAACCCTAGACAAAGGATGTCTCATTTAGGTGGTACGGTAATTTTCTCAAAAGGGGGGGGGCTTTACGTTACATGATGCTGATTGGCTACGCCCGTTGTTCACGGGACACTCAAGATCTGGCAGCGCAACGCGCTGCTCTCGCGACGCTCGGCGTGGATGAAGATCGCATCTATGTCGATTTTGGGTATTCCGGCACGAAGCGAGAACGGCCGGGTCTCGACCAGGCACTGGCTGCGGTGAGGCGGGGTGATACGCTCGTTGTGCCAAAACTTGATCGCCTTGCCCGGTCAGTGCCCGATGCGCGAAGTATTGCCGAGATGCTGACCTCCAAGGGAGCGAAGCTGGCAATCGGATCGAACGTCTATGACCCGACTGACCCAATGGGCAAGATGTTCTTCAATGTCTTGGCCACGTTCGCAGAGTTTGAAGTGGATCTTGTCAGGCAGAGAACTCGCGAAGGCATGTTGATTGCAAAACAAAAAGGTAAACTGAAAGGAAAACAGCCAAAGCTTAGTGTAAGACAGCAACAGGAATTACGGCGAATGCACGAAACGGGAGAGTATTCTATAAGCGATTTGGCTGATGTATTCTCAATATCCCGTCCAACAGTATATAGAACCATCAAAAGAAACGTGGAATAAATATTTCAATCATGTCAGTTCGTATTTTATAATGAGACAAAAATATAAAAAGTGACACAAAATTATTGAGGGCTAAATCAGCCTGAAATCTCGCGTTTCCGAACGAAAAAAAAATAGAGAATACCACATAAAGTATATCGTCGTTCGCGACTGATCGTTTTCTTTACATTATTCACGTCTCCGTGATGTATGAGCGCTGTCGAATGCTGAATCTCATATAAAATGGCGAAAAACAGCCATTTTCTTTAAGATAAATTTTTGTGATCTTCGTTTGGAACGGACTTTTTGAGTTGCGAGATATGAGAAAAAATAGATATTTCTACAAGGCGATATTATCCGATTCAGTCAGATCGCTGACGAACGGATGTCCCGAGCGTGAGGTCTCGTCGTCGTCATGCAGAATTCTTCGGTCTTGCCAAAAGTTAACACCCCGGTTTGTTTGCCTGCTGGCTCTCTCCGCGTTCAGGAGAAGGGCATAGTAGGAAGGGGGATTGTCACTTGCTGGAACCGTTCGAGCTGGCCGACATCAAAGCCGGACTTCGGGACGGCGGGAAAATATTGGGTGTCTTCATCGTTGCTCGGCCTGACATCGATGAAGGGTCTGTCTTCGTGGTCTATTTCCGCACAGACTGGACGCAGAGCCGTACGTTCAGGATTCTTTCCAGATTCCGCACCGAGGGAGTACGAACATACAAAAACCTTGGAAGTCTCTATAAGACTATTCGCGGCATCGGGTACGAAGGGCGGATCACGATTTACCCGTCTGGGGACCCCGCGCTTAATACCTTCGTGGGCGTCCTTCCAGAAGACCTCGGCGACAATCCCGCAGGAACGATTACGTCAGAAGGCTACAAAGAGTAAATTAAGGAGCGTACACTTTGCTTTTGTTGCAATTGTATTATCGTTTGCAGCAGGCAAAGTGTACGCGCAGCCTCTACCTATTAAGGATTTCGGTGAACTTGCACTGAAATGCGGCCCAAATGTCGCTCCTGTTACTCTCGCCTCGATCGCGCAGACTGAATCAGGCTTCAATCCGTTTCTGATACACGACAATAATACCAAAAAAGCGTTCAATCTGGGCACTGATGTTGAGGCAGCCGAGACGGCAACTAGTCTGATCGCGGCTGGGCATTCGGTTGATCTCGGGATTATGCAGATCAATTCGCATAATCTGCCCGCCCTTGGTTTGAAGGTTCAGGATGCCTTTGATCCCTGTGTGTCTATTGGAGCAGCCTCAATCATCCTGTCTGATGCCTATGTGGGTGGTGAGAACCACGAAGCCCAGCAGCAGGCGCTACGGGTAACAATCTCTCAATACAATACCGGAGATACACAGCGCGGTTTTACGAATGGCTATGTGGGCAAGGTGGAAGCATCTGCTCGCAAGGTTGTTCCTGCGCTCGATGTAGGCATGGGTCAGAGCGACATTCCAGCCGCTCCCCAGCCCCAGCAGGTTGCGGCCCCAGTCGACCCGAACGCACCCCCGGCGTGGGACGTGTGGGGCAGCTTCGAATACAGCACGGCGTCTGAGACAGAGAAAAAAGCGGAAAATCCGCGTGCGTCTGACGCTGCGTTGTTTGTCCAGGCCACGAACAGTTCGGCCATTTTTCCGCAACTGCGCAAGGAATAAGCTATGCTGTCGTCCATTCATAATTATCCGCGTCGAAATATGTGCTTCAGGCAGGGCGTGGCTGCCTGGATGCTTGCGCTGCTGACAGTTCTGCCGGCTGTTGCTCACGCACAGACTGTATCTGGCGGAGCCGCGCCGACAACAATGGTCAATAATGTCTGCACATTTATTCTAGGCCAATTTGGCCAAAGCATTGCGGTATTGGCAATCGCTGCGGTCGGGCTGGCGCTGATGTTTGGCCGTGCCTCCCTGATGGTTTTCGCCTGTGTCATTGGCGGCATCATCATCATGTTCGGATCTGCCTATCTTGGGGCAACACTGACGGGAAGCTGAGGCATGGAGAAGCTGGAAGAAGATATCCTATTCCTGGCTGCGACACGTCCGGCGCTTGTTGCAGGGGTTCCGTTGCCGCTTGTCGCAGTATTCATGATGCTTGCGGGTTTTATTATCGTGCTTATCCAGAACCCGCTTTACGAAATACTGATAGTTCCGTTGTGGTTCGGAGCAAAATTACTCGTCTCAAGAGACTATAATGCAGTTAATGTCGCTTTCATTTACCTTCGAACGGCAGGAAGATCCATTGATAGTGCAGTATGGGGTGGAGCTTCTGTCTGTCCTAATCCGCTGAAGGTTCCTAAACGCGGCAGGGGGATGCTCTGAATGTTTGGTAAATCCGGACATGCTGAACGTTCTGGCGAAGTATATTTGCCCTATGTTGGGCATATAGCGCAGGATGTTGTGCTTCTTCGTGATGGGTCTGTCCTAGCAATGGGGCACGTTAAGGGCGTGCCGTTTGAACTGGAAGAACCGGCTGTTCGGAATGGTCGCAAGCGCAATTTGAATACAGTGCTCCGCAATATTGCCGATGATAATGTGACCGTCAGCACGCATATGATCCGGCATCCAGATGTGCCGGATCTCCCGGAAACAGATTTTCGTTCAGATTTCGCAAGAAAAATGTCGAATGCGTACAAAGAAAGAGTGCTGGAAGGACGGTTATATAGAAACGATTATTTCCTGACGATCACCGTCACGCCTCGGAATGCGCTCGGAAAGATGGGCAGTAGGTTGCTGCGGGTCGGAAAGGGCCACGCATCAGAGGGAAGTGAGGCTACTGTCAGACAGCTTGAGGACGTCTGGCAGATCGTATCCTCTGCTTTAGATAGCTACGGGGTGCGTCGCCTCGGCCTGCGGGAACGCAATGGGGTAGTCTTTACCGAAATAGGTGAGGCACTGCGCCTCATCATTTCTGCCCGGTGGATGCCCGTTCCTGTTGTGTCTGGATCTCTAGGAGCATCAATTTACACGGATCGGGTAGTTTGCGGGAAAAGAGGGGTCGAGATCCGGTCTTTGGATAGGAGCTTCGTGGGGGGAATCTTTTCATTTCGGGAGTATCCGGCTCGCACACGACCAGGAATGCTCAATGCGTTGTTGAGCGTCGAATTTCCAGTGGTGGTCAGCCAATCTTTCGGGTTTTTGACCCGAGCACAGGCCGACGACAAGTTGACACTCAAGTCGAACCAAATGGCAAGTTCTGGAGACAAGGCCACCAGCCAACTCGATCAGCTTGCTGATGCTGTAGATAAACTGATTTCAAATGAATTTGTCTTTGGCGCGCATCACTTTTCCCTCGCCGTGTATGCTGACGACTTGGTCCAGCTCGGCGAGCGTAGCGCCCGTGCTCGTGCGCGATTGACTGATGCTGGCGCAGTTGTCGTTCAGGAAGGGATAGGGCAGGAAGCTGCCTTCTGGTCTCAGTTGCCGGGAAACTGGGAGTTTCGGACGCGTCCCGGCAGCATCAATAGCAGCAATTTTGCCGCTCTCTCCACGTTTGACAACTTCCCGGTTGGCTCCCGAGACGGATATTGGGGGACAGCGATTGCGCGCTTTCGCACAGATGGCGCAACCCCTTATGACTATGTGCCGCATGTCAAGGATGTTGGCATGACAGCCATCTTTGGGCCGATTGGATCGGGTAAGACCACGTTCCTGATGTTTGTCATGGCCATGATGGAACAGGCACTGTCAGCCGTAAATGGGGCTGTTGTATTCTTCGACAAGGATCGAGGTGGGCAGCTCCTGGTTCTTGCAACGGGTGGGACGTATCTCGTCCTCAAGCGAGGTGTCTCGTGTGGCTTAGCCCCGCTGCGCGGCCTGCAAGGGACAGCCGATGATATTGAGTTTCTGCGGCACTGGATCACGGGGCTGATCGAAAGTGACGGTAAGGGTGCGATTTCGTCTGAGGACGCGAAACGCCTTCAGCGCGGGATTGCGCGCCAGATGTCTTACCCCGTGGAAATGCGATCTCTTGCAGGGCTGCGCCAGTTCCTCCTTCATGGTCCAGAGGAAGGAGCAGGGGCCAGGCTCGAACGGTGGTGTCGTGGGGGAGCCTTGGGCTGGCTGTTCGACGGGGAAACCGATGAAGTTGATTTGTCGAGTTCCATAACGGGTTTCGATCTGACAGCGTTTCTCGATCATGACCAGATATGCGCTCCAACTGCCGCGTATCTGCTTTATCGGATCGAGAAGGTTGTGGATGGTCGCCGCTTCCTCATGAGCTGCGACGAGTTTAGGGCCTATCTACTGGACCCCAAATTTGCTGCCGTGATCGATAAATTTCTGCTTACCGTTCGTAAAAACAATGGAATGCTGATTCTGGCAACGCAGCAACCAGAGCATGTTCTGGAATCCAAGTTGGGTTCTTCGCTTGTTGCGCAGTGCATGACGAAGATCCTCTACCCGTCGCCCACGGCTGACCGGCACGCTTACATCACGGGATTAAGCTGCACTGAGGGCGAATATCGCGCGGTACGCGAGGGGATGGTGGGTGATCCAAAGCGATTTCTCATGAAAAGGGAAAACGGCAGTGTCATTTGCGAATTCGATCTCTCTTCCATGCCGGAATACATCGCAGTTTTGTCCGGTCGTGCCAACCGAGCGAACTTCGCAGAGCGGTTGAGAGAGGAATACGGGGACAATCCGAGTCAATGGCTCGATCATTTCATGGCCCGTTATCACGAAGCGAAAGATTGAGAGCGAGGGGAGGGCACAATGAAGGTATATGGTCTGGTTGCACTGGTATCGCTTTCTAGTGTTGGGCTGCATGAAGCAAGAGCGCAAGTCGCTGTCTTTGATGATCAAAGTATCGCTCAAAGCGTCACAAATACGACGAATGAAATAAAGCAAATGGTGAGCGAACTTCAGCAGCTACAGGCGGAATATACGCTTCTACAGAACGTCCCGAATGTGGCGACCGGGATGTTTACAAGCTTCAATAGTGCTAATTTACAAAACCCGTTGCCGACAGTCAGTCAGGCAGCCGGACAAATCACAGGCACGGCGAATACGCTGAACAGTTACGGACAGCAGTTCGCCAGTTTGAATAAACACAGTGCCTCGGGAAATGATCCGGTCGCGCAATCCTACACACAGCGGACGACATCGCTTGCCAATATTCAAGGAGTTGCAGCTCAAAACCTTGATTCTATCAATCAACGGCTCGCGAACCTGGACGAGATGAAGCAAGAACTGTCGAACGCAAAAGACATTACTCAGATTTCGGCTATCAACGGACGTATCGCGGTCGAAAACCACGCCATCCAGGCGCAGGCAGCCGCCGCTCAGAATCTTCAAATGATGGCCCAGGCGCAGATGCAGAACCAGATGTTGCAGGATCAGGAGGCTGCGCGTCAGGAGGAAGTCAACGCCGCAAACGCGCGATTGGGGAATTAGGAAACTATCATGCGGAAAATCATGCTGGCGATTGGTGTCATGGCGATATGGAACGGCGGGAGCGCTACAGCTAGTCCAAGCCGTGATCGTGCGGAACACACGGTGAGTTGGTACGCCGCGCATCGTAGCGAGGATGTGCAGGTGCTGCATGAATGTCAGAACGATCGGACGTTCGAAAACTATCCCGATTGCAAGAATGCTGCCGCTGGGGATGAACTCTATACGGGCAAACAACGCCAGGCGACCGGACCGGATAGCTCTGTCCTGTTCACCAATGGGCCATTGCGCGCGGCCGAACTTGCGAAATGTAAGCTGTCCAATCCCCGTATTCGTCCCCCCAAGGCTGATTGCGATGCTGCGGCCCGCATCCAGACTGAGGTCCAGAACGGAAAGTCTTAGTAAATCGGAGAACGTCTGTGGCTACGACAACGGTATATGAAGACATTAACAGTAGTCTTACGAGTGCATTCGATAATGGAATGAACTCTACTGTAAGTAATGTTCTAAGCGCCGTAGCAACGCCGTTCACATCTCTCATCGTATTGTGGGTCATCGTAACGGGAATGCTTGTGATGCGCGGTGATATAGATACACGAAGAGGAGTTATAAGAATAGTTAGAGTGTCTCTTGTCTCTGCATTTGTGTTGGAATCTGGTATATACAACTCATATATTGTTAATTTCTTTCACACAGGATTGCCGGAATGGACGGCATCATCTGTGTCAGGCGGTTCAGTGTCGTCGACCCCGCAGTTGCTTGATAAGATATGGGGCGACATCTCCGGATATTCACTGAAAATAGATTCCCAGCTTTATCCATACCAAATATTCGATATGATTGAGCTTGCAATTATAGCATTTTGCGATGCCGTTATTCTCGGGGTTGTATTTGCCGTTTACATATGCGCGCACGTTATGACGGATATTATCGTGACGATAGGGCCGTTTGTAGTAGCTGGGTTCCTGTTCGACGCGACACGCAATATCTCGGAAAGATGGGTGGGAAAATTGGTCGGTTTGGCCTTGCTAGCTGCATTGGTGGACGTCGCCATGTTGATTGTTGCGCAAGGCATCAGTGACTACATGACGCAGACAAATATAAATGCAGTTTCGTCTTCTGGAACTCCAAGTGTTGCAATAGATATTATGTTTGATACCATGATATTTATTGCTGTCAGCGCATTTATAATACTGATGCTTCCATCAGCGGCGGCATTTATTGGCGGCGGAATTTCAGTAAATCCTGCCGGGGCAATCATGAATACGGTCATCGGTGGAACTACGGCCGGAGTTGGGACCATCGCAAAAGCGGGTGCCAATATAGGTAGAAAAGCTTCAAAGTAAAAAATAGGTTTACGTTTCAGAATAAAAGGGGAGTGGGGCGGATGATAAAGATCCGTATTAGTATTTCTGTACTTATGCTCTCTGTTTTATCAGCGTGCGCAAGTCATGACCCGTTGCCAAAATGTAAAGGAGCGACATTTGCCTTGAATGCAGGGCACTGGCACCCGACAGAAGCGGATCTCAAAAGGCCACAGGAGCGTGGGTATAAATGACAAATAACGAATTTACCCCGCCCGTTCCGAACGAAAAGTTGGCGGAACATTATGAACAGGTCGAGACGTTTCAGAAAGCACGGGTCCGTTCCGTTGTGCGGATCAACAAATTTCTGCTGGCGGGACTTGCGGTGTCGACGCGGATTTCTTCTGTGGTTACCGTCCGTTATGCAAGAGTTTTCTGACCC
>NZ_CADO01000033.1 GCF_000285275.1 Acetobacter pasteurianus subsp. pasteurianus LMG 1262 = NBRC 106471 | reverse complement strand
ACCGCAGATCCTGCGGCTGGTGCGTGTGCCGCTGACACCCGGCCAGCAGGCCGCACTGTTGGATTTTACTTACAACCTCGGATTGCCCGCGCTGGCGGGATCCACACTGCTGAAGCTGCTGAACGCGGGGCAGGGGAATGCCGCCCGCAATCAGCTGCTGCTGTGGAACCACATGCACCGCAACGGCCAGCTGATCACCGTGGCCGGCCTAACGCTGCGGCGGCGTGCCGAATGGCAGCTGTGGGCCAGCTGATCCGATTCCTGAAAAATTCCTACTGAAAGCGACATCATGTTCATGACTGAACGCGAACTGACCCGGCTGGCTGATCTGATTGTAGAGCGGCTGGAAAAACGCGGCCTGTGCATTGCAGCGCCCCGCAACGGCCAAGCTCTGGTGGTGGAAGACGTGAGCGTCAACACGCTGCCCGCAAGCCTGCGTGGCGCACAGGGCTGAACAGCCAGAAACCCCCGATATTTCACACACACAGGGCATGCACAGCGTGCCCGAAAGGTAGATCCATGAACTTGTCCCGTATTAGCGCATATCTGCGCCAGCCCACTACGCTGTTTGCCCTGTCTCTTATTCTGGGGGATCTGGTGACCACATGGTTTAACGTGATTCCGGCCGGTGGCTCTGTGGCCATGCTGATTGCTGCATTGCCGCTGCTGGGCAGTGATAACAGCGGCATTATTGCAGCACTGCTGGCCAACAAGGCGGATCTGGAAAAGGCGCTGAATGCAGTGGCGGCCCATAAGGACATTGGCCCTACGGCTGCAAAGGTGATTGCCGATGCCGTGCCGGCCAGCACGATTCTGGCGGCCGCAACATCTGCCATTGCCAATTCCACTGCCGAAGCAGCACCCAAGAAAAGCAGCGCGGCTTCTGCTGTGGCCGGCGTCATGCTGCTTGGTCTGGTTGGCACCAGCCTGATGGCGTGCGGATCTGATCAGCTGGTGCAGCGCCAGCAGTCTGTTTACGGCCTGAGCCTGTCTTACGCGGCAGCAGCCCAGCTTGCGGCTGACTATGAAAAGAACCCGGCCGCAGATCCGGCTGTGGTGGCAAAGCTGAAGCCAGCTTTCCAGACCGCGCATGACCAGATCAAGCCGCTCGATGACGCCGCGGCAAAGGGTGATCCGCTGTCTGAGGCTGAGGTTGAGGCCGCACAGGATGCCCTGGACGCAGCCCGCAAGCTGCTTCCTGCCAGCAAGTAACCATTTTCCCGGCATCACGAAAATGATCCGCAAGGGTGTCGGCATGACCGACACCCTTTTTTATTGTTTGCCAGAAATGGCGGAAAACCAAGGAAAAACCACCATGAATTACGCAAGCATTGCCATTGCTGCTGTTGAAGCTCTTGTCGAAAACGGCCCGGTGATTGTGGAAGATATTTCCGCGCTGCTGAAGCCGCTGAAGGAAGGCCGCGCACCCACTGCGGATGAATGGACCTTTGCGGAAAAGCAGCTTGATGCCGCTAATGCTGCTGTGCAAGCTGGGTGATATAAATTGCTTAAGTAACGAGAGTTATTCCATGGAATAACTCTCGTTATATTTTACTCTAAAAACCAAGAGACTGATTTAAGCTATCAATCTCCTTTACTGTTTCTCTTAATAAAAGCATCTTCTCAGACAAAACTTCATTCGTTGGAGCCATTGTTCCGTCATCTAGAATTATAGGACCTTGCCCTTTTGAATTAGACAATCTCTCAAATATATCTTTAATTTCCATATTTAATCTTTTCGCTCTATTTTCTAGATTAATTTTTTGAACCAATAGTATATGCTGATCTTTTCTTGAACTTTTTCTAATATTCTCATTTAAAGAATTAAAATTGATTTTTTCTAATGCATTGAGTGTTTGCTCTAATTTTTGAACTTGCTCTACAGCTTTGCGTTCTGCATTGAATTTTTTCAACAAAGCCGATAATGGAAGTAAATACAAAGATTTTCCGCCAGATACTTCTCTATATTCAGAAATCAATTCTGGACGTGGTTGAATAGGCAATTTTTGTTTGACCCACCAATCAGCTTTTGATTCTTCTGTAACAAATATGCAGTGTTTTTGGCGAATTTTAGCTTCTTGTAAAATTGTACGCCAAATTAAATAGTCACCTATTCCGCCATCTTCTTTTTTATCATCTTTATATCCTGGGCCAATTTGGAATCGTTTCCGTTTTTCAAATTCTTTTACAATTTCAATACGTTCGCTTTTTTCTATATTAAGTTCACAAATGCAATCCGTAAGATATTTACGATATAAAATAGATACAGGATCCGCTCCAATATTATCTTTTAAATCTTTGATAATTATTGATAGTTTTTCTTCTATTTGCTTTCCTTTGCTTGTAATTTCTTTCGATATTTCTTTCACCTCTTTGTAATTTTGATTTTTTTCTAATATTGGTATAGGATTTTGAAAAATTTGTATATTGGAGTTATTGATAGCAGTTGTAATTTTATTGACAATTTCACCTATTTTTTCACTACGCTTTTTATAGAATTCACGAACAACTTGCCCTGGAACAATAAGTTTTCCGCTCTCGGCAAGCTCTTTATAAACTTTCCCTATAGCGTCCATAGATTGTGACGTAGTTTCAAAAGGTAAAAGCAAAACATTGGCATCAAGCACAACAATGTAATCATTATCTAAATCAGAAAGAGGGACATGCTCGTGAGTTAATAATGCTTTTGCGTCAGGATAAAGATCTGTGAGCCAGAAAGCATCATCTGCTTTGGCTTGCTCTGCATTATTTTTTTGAGAACTTCCTGACATAGATATTTACTCTTTAAAATAAAGTAACACTTACTTATGAAGGTATAATCATGCACGAAATATTTATGCCTCCATAGTGCAATATATTTATATGATAAATAAAAAAATATTATAAATTATCGATATATTTCCTATAGTTCAGTTTTGATTCTTTCTTTTGCTATGCGGTGTTTTCTGCTTTTTCCAATCCCAACTTAATAAGCTGCCGGATTGCTTCTGCTTCCGTTTTAATACGGTTTGCAAAGCGATAGTTTTCTATTTCCTGCACCAATTCTTTGGGCATGGATACGAGTTTACGAGTGGTGGTTTCAGAGTTCACAGCCATGTAGGTGATATAAAACATATCACTGTTGACTGACAATAGATATCAGTGATATCACCATTGCGGCGAGAACGAGAGGTGGAGCTCTGGTTCTCGCCTAACCTCAAGCAAGGGAGTACACCCATGCCCAAGGCTGATGCCTTATTTAACACAAATCGCCGTTCCTTACTCGCGGGAATTATAGCTGCGCCTATTGTGGCTGTTCTGCCAGCAACAGCGGCTGAATCCGTGCCATCTGATGCGGTGTTTTTTGCCCATTATCAGAAGTTCAATGCAGTTTTCCGTGCAGTAAGAGAAATGAGCCGTCTGCCAGAACCACCGGCCAACACGCCAGAAGGAGAGGCCTACGAAACCAGATTTGATGCGTTGGTTTCAGAAGAATGTCGTCTTTTGTCAGAGCTTGCAGCCATGCCAGCCCATACGGCACAGGGGCAGCGCATAAAAGCAGAGCTCATTCTCAAATTGCTGCCAGAACATATGACGCATAGCGTGATTGCTGAATATGACAGTAACACACAGCTTGTGCTGTCTCTGGCGCGTGATCTGGTGCGGGAGACAGTGGCATGAGCAACCTTATCCCATTCATTTTTGAAGATCAGGCCGTGCGGGTCATTACCCGTGATGGTGAACCGTGGTTCGTGCTGGCAGATGTGTGCGATGTGTTGGGAATTACCAATAACCGCAATGCAGCGGCTCGCTTGGAAGAAGACGAAAAAGCTGATGTCCATATTATGGACACCAGCTCCACAGGCGTCACTCAACAGCGGATGGTTACAATCATCAACGAAAGCGGGCTGTACCGTCTTATTCTCACCAGCAGAAAAGCTGCTGCCAAGCGGTTCAGTAAATGGGTTACGGGGGAGGTGCTGCCCAGTATCCGCAAAACAGGCGGTTACATGCTGGCCGCGCCAGAAGAAACGCCGGAAGAACTGGCCCTGCGTGCCATGACAGTTTTGCAGGCAACGGTAGAGCGCCAGAAACAGCAGCTTGCCGAAGCACAACCCAAGGCAGAAGCGCATGACAGGCTAGCCGGAACAATAGGCAGCATGAGCGTAACAGAGGCCGCAAAAGTGTTGCAGGTTAAGCCGAAGGATCTGTTTACGTGGCTTTCCTGCAACCGCTGGATTTACCGGCGGCCGGGCAATGCCAACTGGCTAGGCTATTCCAGCCGCACCACCAGCGGAGATCTGGTGCACAAGGTCACCACCGTTCTCAAACCCGATGGCTCGGAGCGCGTGGCCGAGCAGGTGCGCATTACTCCACAAGGGCTCACAAAGCTCGCCAAACTCATGCCAGAACGGCTGAACGCAGTGGCATAAACACACGGCTGCTCTGCCTGTCTTGACTTATTCCTCCATGTGGTGTTTCTCTTTACTGAGAAACTTTACATGGAGGAACGTATGTTGAAATTTAGCGACCTTGATGAATACCTAGAGTATTACAAAGAACATCAAGGACCTGCGCTTATCCCTATCGAAACGGCGGCTTACTACCGTGATGTTGTAAAAGAGACAGCAAAACGCATGATTGCAGATGGTCGTTTTGAAGGTGTTGAAATTGAGGGAGATTTATTCGTTACTGTTGATAGTTACATGAAGTTAAAACAGATAGATGAAGATAGAGAATCAAAAATACGTAGTGTATTAGAAGACTATGCAAGAAGGGGCGAAGTTGTAACCTATGCTCCAATCATGGATATTCTAGGTTTAAACCACAAGATGTCTTCTGATCGCAAAATCATAGGGAAAATTTTAGGAAGTATTTCTGAAAAAACTTACAATGAGCATGAGATATTTTTGACTGCGATTGTGCATAGGAAATATGGAAATAAAACAAAACCGGGCAAAGGTTTCTTTGAATTGGTAAAGATTGTTACCGGGCAGGAGCTAGAAGGTGACGAGATAGAAGAAACAGAAAAAGAAACTCGTAAGGTATTTGATTTTTACAAAACCTCTCGGAAACCAGCCCGAAAAAGCTAATTACCTACGCGGCCTGTTCAGCAATGATGCTGCTGGAGCAAACCCCTCCAGCAGCATATCTGCCCATTCCTGAGCCAGCTCACGCTTTCTTTCCCGATACTGGGCCCAGTTATATGCTGCTTCGGTCTTCGGGGCGCTTTTTCTTCATGATGGATGAGACAAGCAAGCCCGCTTAAACAGGCTCCGAATCGTGCACGGATTTTGCACCACTTTAACAATAGTTTGGCAGTTTTAATGGGGATAAAATGTCTTTGCGAGGGATAAAGCCTTGCGCCCGTAAATAGGCTAACACCCGCAGAAATCTAGGAAAAACCGTGGTGGGTGCGACAGGGATTGAACCTGTGACCCCCGCCGTGTGAAGGCGATGCTCTACCGCTGAGCTACGCACCCGGTCTGCGAGAGTTTAATATCTGTCCCCGAGATATTTGGCAAGGGGCCTTTCACATAAAAAGTGTAAAAAAAACAGCGCAATGGCATTGCTTTGCATCATTAAAGCGGAGAAATTCTAGATCATGCTTTTGCGAGAAAAAAGTCAGCGCAGTTTTCAGATGAACCGGCAACTTGGTAGTTCTCTTGCCGTGGTGGCTGGAGCTGTAAATGTGCTGGGCTTTCTGCAATTTGGATATTATTGCGCCAATATGACAGGCAACGCATCCAGCCTGGCCCTAAAAATAAATGCTTTAGATGTTAGAGCTGCTTTTTTGTGTTTGGCGTTAATCACAAGTTTTGTTTTGGGCGCTATTGTTTGCACCGTTTTAGTGAATATGGGGCGGCGCAAAGGGTGGGGTGCTGTATATGCTTTTAGCTTGGTGTTAGAAGCAGCTATCCTTGTGGCTTTAGGTGTTAAATCTATTTGGTTTACGCAGGCAGGCGTGCCAGACGGTGCTGCTGCGTTAGTTCTAAGCTTTGTTATGGGGTTACAAAACGCCACAGTAACGCGCATTTCAGGCTCCGTTGTGCGTACAACTCACGTTACCGGAATGTTGACGGACCTTGGTATAGAAATATCAGATTGGCTCGAATCTTTTTACCATCAAGTTGATGATGAATATTTAGATATTATTAAAAAACGTTTATGGCTACATGCACAAATTGTATTTTGTTTTGTTGTGGGAGGTATTCTTGGTGCCGTAGGCTACATGCATTGCCAAAAATACATTTTATTTATAGTAGCAATTATTCTTGTTGCTTTGGCAGCGCCAGGCATTCTTGAAAATGCCCGGACATCTGCCCATAAAAAGTAGTGTCAATTTTCGTTTATTTTAGAAAACCAACAAGCTTTTCAGCTTCAGCAACAATAGGCTCTGCAATGCTTTGTGCCCGTTGCGCGCCAGAATGCAGAGTTTTCAGCAAATAGCTTTCATCTTGCAAGAGCCGTGTGGTTTCTTGTCCGATAGGAGCAATGGCGTTGACAACAACTTCCGTCAGCGCGGCTTTAAATGGGCCAAAACCTTGGCCTGCATGCTCTTTCAGCACCTGCTCAACAGGAATATCGGCCAAGGCTGCGTAAATGGAAACAAGGTTTTTTGCTTCCGGGCGTTCAGCAAGGCCTGCGATATCTTCAGGCAGGGGATCAGAATCTGTTTTTGCGCGGCGGATTTTCAAAGCAATCGCATCAGCATCGTCGGTTAATTCAATCCGGCTTTGTGCAGAAGGATCGGATTTAGACATCTTTTTGGTGCCATCACGTAGGCTCATAATACGTGCAGCTGTAGGTGGAATAAGTGGTTCTACCTGCGGAAAAAACTCTACTTTGTAATCATGGTTGAATTTTTGGGCGATATCATTGGTAAGTTCCAGATGTTGTTTCTGGTCTTCCCCCACAGGCACATGCGTAGCCTTATACGCTAAAATATCGGCTGCCATAAGGTTGGGATAAACATATAGACCAGCTGAATGATTTTCGCGGTCTTTTCCTGCTTTATCCTTAAATTGCGTCATACGGTTCAGCCAACCTATTCGAGCAACGCAATTAAAAATCCACGCTAGCCGCGCATGGGCAGAAACAGCAGACTGATTGAAGAGAATGTGCTTATCAGCATCAATGCCTGTTGCAAGCAGGATAGCAGCCTGTGTTAAGGTGTGTTCGCGTAGTTTTTCCGGGTCCTGCCACACGGTAATAGCGTGCATGTCTACAAGGCAGAAAATGCACTCATAGTTTGCCTGCAAATTAACCCAGTTTCGAATTGCCCCAAGGTAATTACCTAGTTGAGGAATGCCAGAGGGCTGAATACCAGAAAAAATACGCTGCATAAGAAAAGTATCACCACATGTTATGGGAACAGATTATGGGATTGGATGTGTGCGATCCAGCTCTTCCCGTTCGCCTGCCACTTTGCCAGCTGATTTTCTATCAGCCCGCGCAGTTGCAATATCTGCCGCGCTTATTGTTGGGGCAGGTTTTAGGTTTCCACGCTGTGAAAGCCAAGTCAGAATAGCCGCTACTTCTTCATCTTTAAGGTAGCGGAAAGGGGGCATTTCTGCGCTATAAGCCGCACCATTGGCTTTGATAGGCCCGCTTACGCCATTCATAAGTACATCAGCCAGATATTTGCGGCCCTCTGGGGTGCTGGCAATCTGGTCAATACGGTTTACAAGTGGAGGAACAGAGCCCGGCATGCCATCGCCGCCATGATGGCAAATGCCACAATTGGTGCCGTAAAGGCTGGAGCCGCTTTTAGGTGAACATGCAGCTACAAAAAGCAACATGCCGCCACATAAAAGGCGATACGCAAAGCGTGAAGAAAGCATGGGCAGAAACCCAAGCGGGTTCCTGAACTTCAAGAACCCGCATTATCAGGAGAGTTTATATCAGGGCGAATTATGCGCGTGTTCTACACCCAAAAGCTGGATGCGGAAAATCAGCGGGCTATCTGAAGGGATAATACCCATGGATTTATGCCCATACCCAAGTTCTGGGGGAACATACAGCATCCATGTATCGCCCACATGCATCAGAGGCAGCGCTTCCATCCAGCCCTGAATCAGGCCAGCAAGAGGCATTTGCATATAAGCGCCGCTGCCATGCTGGTCTGAGCTATCAAAGATAGAACCGTCTGGCAGTCGCCCTTCATAAATAAGCATCATGCCATCACCCGGGCGTGGCTGTTCACCATCCTTGGGGCCAGATTCCAGCACTTTATAGGCTAGGCCATCTTTCAGAACAGTTACGCCAGGTGCAGAGCGCAGCTTTTCCATCTGCTGAGCAGGCGTAAGTTCCTGTTCTTCCTTGTGGGAGCCACATGCCGTAAGAGATACGGCCAAGCTGGCCGCAAGCATGCAGGGGATAAGAGAAAAGCGACGGATCATGATCTTCTTCAACACCTTCTGATGGATGGTGGAAAAGTGGTACCCTTATAGGGCACCACCTTTACGCCCGATCTGCGCACCCAGACGCAGGCGCAGAGCATTCAGCTTAATAAAGCCTTGAGCATCCTGCTGGTTGTATGCGCCTTCATCATCTTCAAACGTCACAACGCGGGCATCATACAGGCTGTTCGGGCTTTCACGCCCAACGCAGATAACGTTGCCCTTGTATAGTTTGAGGCGAACACGCCCTGTAACAGAATGCTGGGAGGCATCGATAAGAGCCTGCAGCATCCGCCGTTCTGGGGAGAACCAGAGGCCATTATACAGAATGGAAGCGTAGCGCGGCATCAGGCTATCTTTAAGATGCATGGCTTCGCGATCCAGCGTGATGGATTCCATGCTGCGATGGGCTGTCAGCAGGATAGTGCCACCGG
Organism: Acetobacter pasteurianus subsp. pasteurianus LMG 1262 = NBRC 106471; assembly: GCF_000285275.1. Classification (GTDB taxonomy): domain Bacteria; phylum Pseudomonadota; class Alphaproteobacteria; order Acetobacterales; family Acetobacteraceae; genus Acetobacter; species Acetobacter pasteurianus. The sequence goes on along the minus strand of NZ_CADO01000033.1, from coordinate 3,854 downwards.
GTGTTTCATAAATCCCGCGGGATTTCATGCCAACAAAGCGGTTTTCCACCATATCCAAACGGCCAATGCCGTTTTCTTTGCCCAACTCGTTCAGACGGGTCAGCAATGTCGCGGGAGACATAGCCACGCCGTTAATGGCAACGGGGTCACCGCTTACAAAATCAATGGTGATTTCTGTGGGCTTATCCGGAGCAGCTTCTGGAGAGATTGTGCGCTGAAACACAATTTCTTCTGGAGCAACAGCAGGATCTTCCAGAACTTTCCCTTCGGACGAAGAGTGCAGCAGATTGGCATCTACAGAGAAGGGGGCTTCACCGCGCTTGTCTTTGGCAATCGGGATCTGATTTTCTTCAGCAAATGCAAGCAGACGCGTGCGGGATGTCAGATCCCATTCCCGCCAAGGAGCAATAACCGTGATGTCTGGCTTGAGGGCATAATATGCCAGCTCAAAACGAACCTGATCGTTGCCTTTGCCGGTTGCGCCATGTGCCACGGCATCTGCGCCAACAGCTTCTGCAATTTCAATCTGGCGCTGTGCAATCAATGGGCGCGCAATGGATGTGCCCAGAAGATACTGGCCTTCATATAGGGTATTGGCCCGGAACATGGGAAAGACAAAGTCCTTCACAAATGTTTCGCGCAGATCTTCAACGAAGATTTCTTTTACGCCAAACATTTCCGCTTTTTTGCGGGCTGGTTCCAGTTCTTCCCCCTGGCCCAGATCAGCCGTAAAGGTAACAACCTCGCAACCATAGGTGTTCTGGAGCCAGCGGAGGATAACAGATGTATCCAACCCACCGGAGTAAGCCAGAACAACCTTTTTGACGTCTTTCCGGGCGGAAGTCGGGCCCATGAGGCAGATCTCCTGATATATAAATCTGTAACTATGGCTTTCCTCCTATCACTGCAGGAGGCGCGTAACCAGAGTGCATTCGCCCACCAAGGGCTGTTTATGCGGAAAAATTATTCCGAAACAGGTACAGAACTTGCGCGTGCGCGTTCACTTGCCGTTTTCAACTGCCCGCAGGCTGCCAAAATATCTCGTCCACGAGGTGTGCGGATGGGGGAGGCAAATCCTGCATTCATAACAATTTCTGCAAACCGGTTTTGCTGTTCCCGCGTGGAAGGTTTGTAATCGCTACCCGGCCACGGATTGAACGGAATAAGATTTACTTTTGCCGGAATGCCAGAAATCAGGCGCACAAGTTCCCGCGCATCGGCTTCGCTATCGTTTACGCCGCGCAGCATAATATATTCAAATGTAATGCGGCGGGCATTGCTGGCAGCAGGGTAGCGCCTGCACGCCGCCAACACTTCCTCAATCGGGTACTTTCTGTTTAGCGGCACAATTTCATCACGCAGATCATTCCTTACTGCGTGCAGGGAAACCGCTAGATTGATTCCGAGTTCATCGCCACACCGATCCATGAGCGGCACAACGCCGGACGTAGAAAGTGTGATGCGCCGACGAGAAAGCCCAATGCCTTCACCATCCATGATAATTTTCATGGCTTTGGCGACATTTTCATAATTGTAAAGAGGTTCTCCCATCCCCATCAGCACGATGGTAGAGAGAAGGCGAGGCGTTTCGCCTTTGGGGCTGGGCCATTCTCCGTAGGAATCTCGTGCAGCCATGAACTGACTGACAATTTCTGCCGCCCCGAGGTTGCGCACCAATTTTTGCGTGCCTGTATGGCAAAAGGTGCAGGAAAGTGTGCACCCTACTTGCGATGAAATGCAGACGGCGCCACGGTCTTCCCGCCGATCAGGGATGTAAACAGTTTCGGCTTCCTGCCCATCACGAAAACGGAACAGAAATTTACGTGTTTCATCCGATGATGTCTGAACTGTAGCAGCTTCTGGGCGACCAATAATAAACCGTTCAGCCAATTTTTGCTGAAGAGGTTTGGCTATTGTGCTCATCCGAGAAAAATCTGTCACACCCTGATGATAAATCCAGTGCCAGAGCTGTTTGGTGCGGAAGGGTTTTTCACCAATTTCTGTCAGAATATCCGTGAGTTCATCGCGTGAAAGCCCAACCAGGTCTCTTCGTCCATCGGATAGAGTGGCGGATGGGGGGCTAAAAAGCGCAGCCTTGGCCAAAATGCGTGAACGTTCTTCCGCGTTCAGATCGGTAAGGGCTGAACTGTTAGCGTCAGCTGATGTGGAAGTATAAGTGCGGGAAGACATTGCGGATATGCTGCTACATAAAGGGAAAGGAAGGCGGGTATAACAAAAAAAGAGGCTGATAGATACCAGCCTCTTTTATATATGCGCATCAGTATGCTGTCTGGGCGTGGCCCTTACACGTTAATTGCTTTCTTTCAGGGCGGAGCGCAGCCATGGTGCAATGGTAATTTTGGAAGCGTCCATGCCATCCAAAATCATGCCAATGGTTTGCGCGGAATATGAATCCGGCTTGGTATCAGCAGAAATCGGGAAGGCTGGCCGTGCAATTTCCAAAGTCATGGCAGGTTCTGCTGTATCTGCGGAGCTTGCGCTCGCAGGTGTAAAGCCATCTGTCTGGATATTGGCAGATACAGTAACTTCCCGCGCATCAGGGTTTTGTCCAAAATACAGATACGCATATGTTGCCGCGGCAGAAAGAACATCTTTCATGGCCAGCCGATAACGATTGTTCGTATTGGAATCATGCGCTTGCAGTGTCGCTGGGTCTGCCTGGATCGAAAGCGTGCCTGCGCGTACATCATCATGCAGGATCAAACCGTCCTGCTCGTACCCGCGTAAAAGCGTATTACCAACTTCCGTTGCCTGCATGTTTTGGGCAGAAGCAGAAGCGTGGGATGCAGAATGAAAAACTGGAGCTGCCAGTGCATGGCCGCTTGTAAATGCAAGGCAGGCGACGCCAAACAGACCTGCAATTTTGCGCATGAGATGCTTGCCCTTCTTCTTGGTGATAACTGATGGAATGATCACAAAGAAATGTGGCAAAAAAATTGATGTGCTGCCATGCAAAAAAGGCAGGGAAACCTGAAAATTTAATTTAGTGTTACAATCCGTAGCATCCGCTAGATGCGTTGAGCCGCGATAAGGAACTCTCTATTTCCTTCTGGCCCGGTAATAGGGCTGGGCTCAATTCCCAGAACTTTCCAGCCGGGAAGGTTGCTCCACCAAGAAAAAATGGTTTCGCAAACGGCGTCATGCACCGCAGGGTCACGCACAACGCCCTTGGCTCCTATCTGATCACGCCCGGCTTCAAACTGGGGTTTGATCAACGCAACAGCCCAAGCATTTTCTGTGGTAAGAGCCAGCGCGGCAGGAAGCACCGTGCGTAGGCCGATAAAGCTGGCATCACACACAACCACGGAAGGGGCTTCTGGTATGGTTGTATTATCCAGATATCGGGCGTTGCACTTTTCCAGCACAGTTACGCGCGGGTCAGACCGCAATTTCCATGCTAATTGTCCGTGCCCAACATCAACAGCGTAAACATGTTTAGCACCGTTGGTAAGAAGTACATCTGTAAACCCACCGGTTGAAGCGCCAACATCCAAGCAAATCCGCCCTTCCGGGGAAAGACCAAAATGCTCAATGGCATGGGCCAGCTTGCAACCACCACGAGACACCCAAGGATGTTCCTGCCCACGCACTTGCAACGGAGCATCTTCCGGAACCTGATCTCCAGCCTTGGCTACGCGTTTTTCACCAGAAAACACAAGCCCAGCCATAATGAGAGCTTGTGCTTTTGTGCGGCTTTCAACCAACCCCCTGTCTACAAGGAGCTGGTCAACACGACGTCGTGCCATATCAAATCAGGCCATCTGTTCCGTAACATCAACGCCCAACGCGCTTAGAGCGGTTCCGACGATGTGCGGAGCGGAGAGACCGGCCTC
>NZ_CADO01000034.1 GCF_000285275.1 Acetobacter pasteurianus subsp. pasteurianus LMG 1262 = NBRC 106471 | reverse complement strand
ACTTTTTCATAATCTAACCCGATGTACAACCCTTCTGTGAGATTTCCGCGTCAATACCTGCACGGTGCCTTTAAGGGTGGTGTCCACCGTGTATTTGTTATCCCACATGCCGCCTTTAACGCTCACCTGCTCATCCGCCGTTTGCAGGGAAAGGGCCAGCGTATAACCGTGAGAGAGCGGGGTGTCCTGCTGTGCATGGGCAAAGCTGGAATGAATAGCCTGCTGCAACCGCTCCTCGGCCGAGGCCCCAAGGTCTGTGGTGTAATTTACGCCAAGGCTGCACGCTATTTGCGCATTCTGCTTGGCAAAACCCGGTGCAAAACTATAGGCCACCGGCGTTTGCACCAAATGCTGCACCGGCAGATCCTGAATGGGAAAGGAGGCCTCGTTAAGCGCAATGCGAGAACTGCACGCCCCCAAAAGCAACGCCAAAGCCATCAGGCACGCACCGTTTTTACCGGCCATAACCAGACCTCCGTTTGAAGAAAACAAGAACGGAGGCAATACAAGCAGCGTTACCCGCAAATAAGAAATAGTTTTTTAGTGACCAGTTCTGTCCTATTTCTCTCTAAAACGTGAATCACGCGCTTGTTATACTTGGTTTTCCACTTAAAACCCGCAGGAAACACGGCCACCAATAAAGCGTGGTTCACCGGGAATATAGAAATACGTGGTGGTGGCCATGCCGCCACTTTCGGCATAACGTTTGTCCAGAATATTGCGAGCGTAAAGCGTGGCCTCCCACTTGCCCGAAGGCGGGCGGAACGTCACATGCGCGCCCAGCAAAAAGTAGGATGGCAGGCGTTCATACCCCGTGCCGCCCACCACAATGGCCTGGCTGCCCCGGTATTGCCAATCCGGCCCAAAATCCAGCCGATACCCCTTGCCCAAAGGCTGCCGCCACATGGCCTCACCATTCAAGGTGAGTTTGGGGGAACCGTTATCCACCCCGGCAAAGTTGCGCTCTATGGCGTTCCATGTGCCGTGCTGGGCGTAATAGGCGTTGGTGGCGGTGCGGTCCACATTGGGGAAGTTCTGAAAATCCCCGCGCTGCCAGCCAATGTTTTGCATAATGTGCAGGCGGCTTATGGGGTTGGCCTCCAGCGTGGCCTCAAAACCCCAGCTTTCAGATTTGGGAGCGTTTGTAATCTCGCTTAACGGGCCGTAATCGGGAATCAGCACCGTGCCCACAACCTGCTGGTTATGGTAATCATTATAAAACGCCGCACCGTTAATACGCAGGCGGTTGGGTATGGGGTCTGATTTAAAGCCCAGCTCGTATGTCAGCACGGTTTCAGGGTGAAAGGGGTCTAGCTGCGCCTGCACCTGCGTATTGTTGGCCGTAAAGCCGCCGGGCTTAAAGCCCTTGCTCATTTTATAATACAGCATGGCATTGGGCACGAACTGCCAAGAAACACCCACCTGCCCCGCAAACTGGTTGGAGGCCGTGCTTTCTGCGTGGAAGTTATGCGTGGCCCCGCCAAAGATCTGCGATGTCAGGCCCGTAATGCTGCGGTCATCCAGCTCATGCAAAAGCCCCGCCCAGATGGTGACGTTATGCGGCAGCCGGTAGCTAACATGCCCGAATTCCGAAACGCTCTGCTGGTTCTGCCCGAAGGAAGTGGACATCATGTATCCACGCGCGGCGTAATCCGTGTAGTTAAAGAAGAAGCGCTGGTTCATCTGGCTGCGCTGATAATAGCCGCCCACAACCCAGTTCAGCCGCCCACCAAGGGCAGAGCCGTTCAGCCGCGCTTCCTGCGTAAACACGTTGCCATCTATGGTGCGGTAGGTATCGGCCTCCTGCCGTGCTGTGCCGTCCTGATCTGTGTATTCGCCACGCCGTTCGGTTTCAAACGCGCTGACGGATGTAAACGTCACCGGCCCGAAATCGTGGATGATATGCACATCCGCGCCCCAGTACTGGTTGTGCTCGCTGGGTTTTAGTCCATCACGCCGACCGATCAGCTTGTCAAATGTGGAATTGGAGGACCACTGCGCATCTGTTCCCATGCCGTAATCGGGCAGCGGGGTGGAGCCGATAATGCGGTGCACGGCCTGCGGGGTGACAACCTCGCTGTTGTCCTGCACAAAATGGCCGCCAAGCTGAATGGTGGTGTTATCATCCGGCCGCCAGCGCAGCTTGCCGCGCAAGGCCCATAAATCGGCATCACCTAAGTGATCACCATTTTCGGGGTCTCGCTGCCAGCCGCCGCCTTGGCGTGTTTGCCCCGCCAGCCGAAAATCCAGCCCCTTGGCCAACGGGCCAGAAACATAGGCCTCGCTCCGGCTGCGGGCGTAGGAGGCAATATCCTGCGAGGCCCCAAAATGCCACGTATCCGTTGGGTCTGCCGTGCGCAAATGCACTTCCCCACCCGTGGTGGACTGGCCGTGCTCCGTCCCCACCGGGCCGGGGGTTACGCTGGCGCTGGCCAGATCAAACATCATGCCGTCTGTCATGGCGGCGTAGGGGTAGGCCACATCGTCCACATAGGTCAGCACGGTGGGCATGTTGTTCTGGGTAAAGTCATTAAACCCGGAACCACGCAGGTAAAAGTTGGTAGAAGCCGTGCCGTTGATGCTCTGCATCGTTAAGTTGGGGGCCACGTGCTCCAGCCCGCGCAGGGTGGTGATATCGCGGTTGCGCAGCAGCTCCGCCGTAAGGTGCGTGGTGGCATCTGGCTCGTGCTGGGCGGGTTGAAACATGTAATCATACCGGTGGGCGTTCACCTGCACGGATGTGCTGCTGCGGGCTTCCACCGCAGCGGGTGGGCCTGCGTGGTGGGCGGTATGTGCACCTGCATTATGCTGCCCATGTGCATGGGGGTGCGGGGGCTGGTGCTCTGCCACATCGGGTTGGGCGGCCTGCACCATAATGGGCCACAGGCCCAGCGCCATAAGCCCGGCACAGCGCAAAACACCGCGCGCCCGCTGCGCCGCAACACGCCTGCTCTGGTGTGGCTCCTGCCCTATGGCAACACGCTGCCTGTTTCTTGATCGGCCAGAAATAACGCCATACCCCTTGCTTTTGTGCACCTGCGGGCCGCCGCATAACGTGCAACGCATAACATATATGTGTGTTTCAGCCCCCTAATGCGGGGGATGCCTGCAAGATGCAAGCACACATGCGGGCTGGCAGAAAAATTCATTCCCTTACGGCCAACCCATACTTGCCCGCACCACACGGGGTAGGCAGCCTTCCATGCCAGAGGTAAGGTGGGGCGGAATATTCTTTTGTTTCCGAACACTCAGGTGGGTGGGCCTGCCCCGCACACCTGCCCCAGAAGAAAGAAAGCGGAGACTCCATTTGTCCAAGCTCCTCTCCCGTTCCTCCCTACGTGGCGCATTGTTGCTTTCTGCTGCCCTTGTTGGCGCCACCGCAGGCGTTCCTGCCCCGGCACATGCTGCCGCGCCATCTGCCCCCACAACGCAGCCAGCCCCCGCCAGCTTTGGCTCTTGGGGTGTAGATCTGGAAGGGCGGGACCTCAGCGTAAAACCGGGAAACGACTTTTTCCGCTACGCCAACGGCACCTATCTGGACCACCTGCAAATTCCCGCAGACATGACAAGCTATGGCCCGTTCAACGCGCTGGCCGAGCTTTCCCGCACACGGGTGCAGGGTATTTTGAATGATCTTTCCGCCCATCCGGTAGAAAACCCGCGCAGCATTGAAGAAAAGCTGGGCACGTTTTACGCCTCCTATATGGATGAGGCTGCGGTAGAAAGCCTTGGCACCCGCCCGCTCAAGGAAGATCTGGACGCCATTCGCGCCATTAAAACGCCGTCTGATCTGGCAGCCCTTACCGGCTCCTGCCCCGGTAACTTCCAGTTCTCGCCGTTCTCTTTGGGTATCAACCCGGATGCCAAGGACCCCACGCGCTATGCGCTTAATCTGGATCAGGCCGGGCTGGGCCTGCCAGACCGCGATTATTACCTGAAGCCGGAATTCGCCAGCAAGAAAAAGGCCTATCAGGCCTATGTGGAAAAGGCGCTCACGCTGGCAGACTGGCCAGAGCCCGCAAAGGCCGCCACAGCGATTGTGACGTTTGAAACACGCCTGGCCAAAGCCCACTGGGCGCGTGAAACCCTGCGCGACCCGCAAAAAACCTACAACCCGATGACGGTGGCCGATCTGGCCAAAAACGCGCCGGGGTTTGAATGGTCCATCTGGCTTTCCGCCGCAGGCCTGCCCGAACAGGGGCTGGACAAGCGCGTGCTGATTGTGGGTGAACCCTCCGCCATTACGGAAGAAGCCCGCGTGGTGGCCGATACGGATATGGACACGCTGCGGGCATGGCTGGCCGCGCATCTGGTAGAAAACGCCACATCCTACCTGCCAGACCGGTTTGAGCAGGCACGCTTTGCGCTTACCAAATCCCTCACCGGCCAGCCTTCCCTGCCCGCACGGTGGAAGCGCGGCGTGCAGGCCACCAGCTCCGCCATGGGTATGGCGCTGGGCAAGGTGTATGTGCAGCGTTACTTCCCGCCAGAAAACCGCACCACCATGCAAAAGCTGACCACGGATTTAAAAGATGCCTTCCGTGTGCGCCTGCGCAACAATACGTGGATGAGCCCCGCCACCAAGCAGGCCGCGCTGCGCAAGCTTGAAAACTTTGAAATTCAGGTAGGCTACCCCAACAAATGGCGCGATTACGCCAGCCTTGATGTGCATAAGGGCGATGTATACGGCAACGCCCGCAACGGTGTGGCGTATGAATGGCGCTACTGGCTGGCACGGCTGGACCAGCCCGTGGACCGTGATGAATGGGACATGACACCCCAGACCGTGAACGCCTACAACAACCCGCTGTTTGATCAGGTTGTGTTCCCGGCTGCCATTCTGCAACCGCCGTTCTTTAACCCCAAGGCGGATATGGCCGTAAACTACGGGGCCATTGGCGGCGTGATCGGCCATGAAATGACCCACTCCTTCGATGATGAAGGCCGCCAGTTTGATGAACACGGCCGCCTGCATGATTGGTGGACAAAGGAGGATGCCGCCCGGTTCCAGAAACTGGCAGACCGGCTTGGCGCGCAGTTTGATGCGTTTGAGGTGCTGCCCGGCGTGCACGTAAACGGCAAGCTGACAATGGGTGAAAACATTGCAGATCTGGGCGGCCTTACGCTGGCGCTGGATGCGTACCATGCCGCACTTAAAGGCAAGCCCGCGCCAGAGCTGGATGGCCTGACGGGGGACCAGCGCGTGTTCCTTGGCTGGGCACAGGTGTGGCGTGAAAAACTGCGCGAAGAAACCATCCGTCGTCTGGTGGTGACAGACCCGCACTCCCCACCGCAGGCACGTGTGAACATGCCCATGCACAATATTGATGCATGGTACGATGCATGGAAGGTGCAACCCACAGATAAGCTCTACCTTGCACCAGATCAGCGCGTAAAAATCTGGTAACGCCTCACACCAACCCCACACCGCATGGCCCGTGCTCCGGCATGGCCTGCGGTGTGGCAAACTTCTTGCAAACTTCTCTCTGGCACCACAGCAGCAGCCATGACACAATACGCACCACACTGGCATGGGGCCGGTATGCGTAAACCCTGCGGAACAGGTGGAGAATAACGGGCGGGTCATGATCGACAGGTTCAGTTCTTCCCGCCATCCTGCCAGACAGGAACCCCGGCTGCTGCCTGATAGCGGCACCAGTGCTGCGGAAAACACCGCCAGCTCCCGCACATCCCAACCCGATACGGAAGATGTGCGCGCACGCCTTTTTCCCGCAGCACCTGTACCGCGCACGCGGGGCGTGAATGTTCGGGGCACGTCCACCCCGCTTATCCGCAAGGAAATATACGCAGACCCCACACTGGGCCCTGTGCTTACGGCCTCTTTTCTAGCGCATGTACTGCTACTGGCTGCCCTGCTGTATCAGGCCACGCACCATAAGCCCCAAGGCTCCCCCGATGCCGCGCAGCAGGCCGCCGGGGTGGAAATGGTGTTCTCTCAACCGCAGGCCTCCAGCGGCATGGTGGGCGCGCAATCCCCCGATGCCGGGGGCGGGAACGAGGCCAAGCACGCCGCCCAGACCAGTGATGAACCCCCAACCCCGGCAGATGCCGAACCCACGCCCACACCCCCGGCAGAGGAGGCGCCCTCCGCCCCCATTCTGCCGCCATCTGATGATGGGCTGCCCAAGCCGGTGGAAAACAAGACAGAAACCAAGCCATCGCACCCGGTTACGGGCCACAAGCCCAAAGCGCCGCAGCCTGCGCGCCCCACGCCGCACGCCAAACCCACGCCCCGGCCCAGCCACCACAAACCATCTCCGCTGGATCACCCCATGGATATGTCCTTTAACGAGGCCCCAGCCCCGCGCCGCAAGCAGCGTGGCCGCCCCGGTGGTTCCAGCGCCCCGATTGACCTTTCCATTGGCCCGATGGTGGAAAATGGTGAGCTGAACGCCCACTACGCATCCCGCACCACAGTGCATGGTGTGAGCAGTGATTACGCGGCAGAAATTGATGAATGGATCCAGCGCCACCTGTACTATCCGCCAGAAGCAGCAGAACGGGGGGATGAAGGCCCCTCCTCTGTGCATGTTATTCTGGACCGCACGGGGCATGTGTTCAAAGTGTTCCTTACCAGTGGGTCTGGCTCTTCCGATCTGGATTCCGCAACAATAGGCATGTTCCACGGTGCGCAACTGCCGCCCGTGCCGCCGGATATGAAAGACAAGTTCATCAACTTTGATGTGACGGTGAACTACATGCTCATCCGCAACTAACGCGGCCCACAAAAAAATGGGGCACCGGCTTGCACTCTGGCAGCCGATGCCCCGTTTTTTTCATGTGCAAAGCAGGTTTTTTTTCAAACCACCCTGCTTTTACACCTTGGCTTCAGGCACTTTTGGCAAGCTGTTCTTCTGGCGTGTTTGATGCCAGATAAGGGCCTGCCGCAAGCACCTGCACGCTTAGCATCCGTATGCCAGATGTTGGGCGTGCGTTCAGATCCAGCGTGGCGTTGCCATTGGTCCAGCGGGCTGTGCCGTTCTGTTCCAGCGCGTACCAGCCGGGAAGTGCTTCATTTTGCAAATGGGTTGAAATTTCCTGCACATTTCGGACATCTCGCAGGGTTATCTGCCCCACAGCCACACCCAACTGGCGGCGATCATCTACAAACGGGCCTTCCACATCACACGGGCGGCTGGTGCGGGAGACAATCTGCACGTTTTGCACATTGGCTGGCAGCATAAAGGTGTAATGCCCATCCTGCATTTTTATGGCCCGGATACGCTTGCCCGTGTTGGTGTGCAGGCAGATATCGGGGTTTGTCAGCAACTCACGCTGCGCAAGCTGTGCAGGTGTGTGCCCTTTTGCCGTGTGCCTGTTTGCAATTTTTTCAAACAAAGGCTGCACAAACTCTTTTTGCGTGCACAAAGGGGCTGCGGCATCTACAGACCAATCGCGCACCTTGCCACCAATGCTGGCCACCACCACGCCAGTGCTACGGAAACTGGCACGGTTGCCCGTATCCAAATAGCTTTCGCTCAACATGCCATCGGCCATGATAACGGCATGTTCGGGCGTTTCTACATGGTAATAGGTGTAGGATGTAAAGGTGCGATCATAAAAAATGCTGCTGCCATTTACCAACATACGCACTGGCACAAAGCGGCCATCAAAATACAGGCAGTGTTCAGGCGTTACCAGCATATCCTTGTAGGGCACGCCATCTGCAATGGCATCCTTTACAATGCACACAGGGTATCCGGCCTCATCATCCGGCAAGCTGGAGTTGACTGTTGCCTGTGCGTGGCCTGCCCATACAATTTCTGTGGGTTCTGCCGCACCGTTTTTATAGGCCTGCACGGTATCACCCACGCGCAGGTCTTCCACCGCTACATCCCCCTTGGGAGTGCGGATCATGCTGCCAGCCAGATAGCAGATGAGAATACCATGGCCGCTATCGGGGTTAGAAGTGTTTGTCCATTCCTTGGGAATATACCATGTCAGCCCGAACGGGTTGCCAGAGACCTTGATGCTTGGGCCAAGCGACACGTCAATGACGTTAGCAATATTCAGATCCAACCCCACCGTGGTGGTGTTGGTTATCGGATCATAATATCCCCACACGCTTTGGGAATCGGGAAAATCTACCGTAAAGTTTTTGGGGATGGTGCTGGTTGAGTTGCCGTTTGAATCAACAAACGTCACCACGTTGGAAAGCACACCCACGCCCACGCCAGAGCTATCCACCTTGATGTTGCCGCCTTCTGGCCCAACATTGATGGAGCTGAGCACGTTGGCAGAAATAATATTCCCCCCCAATTCCAGCGTGCCACCATCTACCGTAATGTTCTTAATGGCCCCAACAGAGGCCAAGCCACCACCGGCTACAACTGTGGCACCATTTTCCACCACAATGCTGCTGAGCGCCTGCACATCGGCCAGGTTGCTCAGGTTCACCACCACGGGGTCTCCCGCCGGGGTGTTGATATCCCGCGTGATCAGAATGTTGCCGGTTACGTTAAGGTTGAGCAGATCCTCAACCGAGTAATCTATTACCCTATCAAACAGGAGATTGATGGCCATGACACGTGGAATCCTTATTGGATAAAGACAACCCCGTTAACTATTTATTAAGTATTAACGGGCGGTGACTTCATTTTTATTTTGATTTTATTTATAAATAGTAAACGTTTTAAAAAAATTTACGTAGATGTTATGAAAATGCTACACATACGTAAGCGCACCGCCACCCGCTCTACGCTCAAGGCAGGTTTGATCACGAAAAACTGAAGCTGCATCCCGCCATGTTTACGGGCTATCCTACGGGCAATGCTTTCGTGCAGGGCGGCTTCTTCCCTGCAAGTCAGAACATAAGGCTCCTGCCAGAAGGAACAGTACTGCATGCCCCGTTCAGAGAATTCGCAAATCCCCACAGATATCCCCACCATCCGCGTGGTGGCCATGCCCACAGATACCAACCCGGCGGGGGACGTGTTTGGCGGGTGGATTGTTTCTCAGATGGATCTTGCAGCCGGCACCACGGCGGCTTTTCGGGCCAACGGGCGGTGTGCCACCATTGCCATTAACAGCCTTGTTTTTATGGAACCCGTGGTAGTGGGGGATGAGGTGAGCATTTACACCCGCATTATTCGCGCGGGCCGCACGTCGCTTACCATTCATGTTGAAACATGGCGCCGCGCCCGCCACACGCATCTGACATCCAAGGTAACGGAAGGTGAATTTATTTTTGTGGCGCTGGATGAAAACCGCCGCCCCCGCCAGTTGCCGCCCGCACAGCCGGGGGATGAACTGCCAGAAATTGTGCCCCCCACAGCACGCTAAACACCACGCGGCAGCTTTATAAGCCCCTGCCGCGTTATGCCCCGGCAGCCAGAGCACACCTTGGGTGTTATCTGGCTTGTTTGGGTTTTTTCAGCTTTTCACGCCAAGGCCGGATGGTCTAGAAATCCGGCCATCAGGTTTTTTCATGCCTTGGCTCTGGCGCAAACCCGGCCTGCACGGCATATAAACCACGCATACGCGTAAAAAAGGCAGGAAAGGGAGGCCCGGGCTTATGAAACACTGGCAGATCGACCAACTGCCTTGGGATCAGTTTGATCCCTCTAAAGTAGATCCGCAACTGGTGCCTGCCATCAAGGCGGCCTCGGTGGTGGAACGCAACAGCGTGGATTACGCGCTTTACCTGAACAACGTATTCCGTGATGACCCGGACTTTAGAGAAGCCGCAGACCACTGGGCCATAGAAGAAGTACAGCACGGTGATGCGCTGGGCCGCTGGGCCATGCTGGCAGACCCCACGTGGGATTATCATGCCGCCTTCCAGCGTTACCGGGACTTTTACCAGATTCCGCTGGAAGTGGAGCAATCTGTCCGTGGTTCCCGCACGGGGGAACTGATTGCCCGATGTATGGTGGAAACAGGCACGTCCTCCTTTTATTCCGCACTGGCCGATGCCACGGAAGAACCTGTGCTCAAGGCCCTGTGCAAGCAGATTGCGGCGGATGAGTTCCGCCACTTCAAACTGTTTTATGACCACATGAACCGCTACCTGAAGCGCGAAAACATTGGCACGCTGCAACGCGCACGCATTGCCCTGGGCCGCGTAACGGAAAGCGAGGATGACGAGCTGGCATCCGCCTACTACACCACGAACGACCCCGCAAACATACCGTATGACCACACGCGCTGCATTGCGGCGTATATGTCCCGCGCCATGAAGAACTATCAGCCCCAGCACCTGCGGCGCGTGGCCAACATGGTGTTCAAGACCATTGGCGTTAACCCGCATGGCAAATGGCAGAGCGCTGTGTTCTGGATTGCAGAAAAACTGTTCTTCAGCCGCCAGCGCAAGTTTGCGCGCATTGCGGGCATAAGCTAGCGGCCCTTCTCCTTCTTACTATGGCGGCGTAAGCTCGCTTCCGTCAAAACAGACGGAGATTTACATCTGATGTTTACGCATATTGTCGTGGGCAGTAACGATATTGCCCGCTCCAAAAAATTCTACGATGCCATTTTTGAAGCCATGGATATTCCCCCTTCGGAAATTCACCCCAATGGCCGTCTGGTTTATGCCAAGCAGGGCCAGCGCTTTGTGGTCACCAAGCCGCTGGATGGCAAACCCGCCACCCCGGCCAACGGTGGCACCATCGGGCTGGAAGCTGCCTCCCCCGCCATGGCCGATGCATGGCACAAGGCTGGTGTTGCCAATGGCGGACAGGCCATTGAAAACCCACCCGGCGTGCGCCAGACCGGCGTAGGCCCACTATATCTGGCCTACCTGCGGGACCCGGACGGCAACAAGCTGTGCATTGGCTGCAAGGTTCCGGCCTAAGCCCTAACAGGTTGCGTTTAACCTTGGCAGAACACTCTTTTCCGCCGGGGCTTAAATAAAAAAAAGCTGCGTTCCCTTTTGCGGGCCGCAGCTTTTTTTGTGCCTGATTTTACGCTGTGTTCAGGGCTGTATGCTCTTGTGGCTTATCCGGCCTGCCGTGCGGCCACGGGCGCACCAATGGCGGCAGCCAGAGCCTGCTGCACCTGCTGGGCCGTAAAGCCAGCCCGCATGAACACCCGCCCGGCCCGGCTGGCCTTGCTGTTCACGCTGGCCTGCTGGTGCAGCCGCACAATGGCTGCTGCCAATGCATCTGCATCCTGCCCCACAAAAGCGGCCAGATCCTGCGGCAGATCCAACCCTTCTGCCGCGGCAGGGGAAAGCACGCAGGGCACACCGGCAGCAAAGCTATCCAGCACCTTGCCCTTAACACCCGCGCCAAAACGCAGCGGTGCAACGCTTAGGCGCACGCTATCAAACAGGGCCTGCAAATCCTGCACATGGCCCAGAACTTCCACACCATCACGCGCAAGGGCACGCAGTTGGGCGGGCATGCTGGCACCGGCCAGAAGGCACCGAATATCCGGGTTGGTGGCCCATACGCGGGGCATGATGTCCTGCACCAGCCAGCGCGCGGCATCAGCATTAGGGGCATGTGCATAATTGCCCACGAACACCATACCATCTCGCCGCGCAAACCCCGGCACACGCGCACGCACCGGCACATCCCACGGTGTTACCTGCACCCGCACCTGCGGCAGTTCACGCCGCAGCAGTTCGGCCTCGGCGGTGGAATGGGTAATCACCGCATCGGCCAGCAGCATGGCGCTGTATTCCGCCTGTTTTACCTTACGGGCACGCGCCATAAGCTCTGGCCGCCCCTGTGCCTGCGCCTGCCGGAGCAGACGCAGCCAGTGCAGATCGGCCAGCGCATATAGCACCCGCGCCTTGGGCTGGTGCCGCCGTGCCAGCGCCGCATAACGCGTGGCGGTATCCATACGGTGCAGATACACCACATCAAAACTACCAGCCTGACGGCGCAGCACATCTTCTACCGATGAATAGAATGGCAGCGTGCACACCGTAACATCAGGCAGGGCTTCCAGCGTGGCTGCGCCATCCATCTGATCTGCCGCAACAAGGCTGACATCATACCCCAGGGCCACAAGTGCCCGCATATGGGACAGCACGGCATGAGAGCCCGCATCCCGCCCGGTATCGGGCCGCAATGTATCCACCACCAATGCACGTTTGCGCACAGGCAATGGGGCCATGCCCTGCCCACGGCGGGCACGGGCAGCGGCCAGATTGCGCATATCCTGCCCGCTTTGTGCGCGTGCGTGGGCCTGCGTTAGTTTTTCTACCTGCCCCAGCAGGAAGGAGAGCACCTGCGCCTGTTCGGCCTCTCCCGTTGCGGCGGTTACCGCCTGCGCAATAGCCTGCTGCATTGTGGGGTCAAACGCATCTACCGCTTCCAGCACATGCGGGGCCCCCAGCAATGCGCCATCGCTCTCTCGCCGGATTTCCAGCACATGCCGGGTAAAGGGGGAAAGGCCGGTTGGCAGCAGCACATCAAACCCGCAGCGTTCTGTTGCGCAGCCACCAGCGCGGCGCACATCTGGCCGCAGACCATTGGCCACAATGGACACCACAAGCTGCCCGTTATCCAGAATCTGCAGGGCTACGGGTTCATCCGGCGTGGCGGGGCTGTGCGCCCAACCTGCCACACGTTCACGCGTTGCGCAGTCCACATACCCCAGCAGTGGCGTTGCGGGGGTGCGGGCCAGAACAGCCTGCACGGGTTTGGCGGGGGCCAGATCCAGCATCCACGGGCTGTTGCCAAGGGCTGTATGGTCATCCACGCGCTGCACTTCCAGCACGTGCCTTTCGTGCACGCTCAGGCCGCCGGGCACTTCAAACACAAAGCCTACGGCATCTGCCATATCTGCACGGGGCTGGTTGGCCACAACCTCACCCAGCACCACGCCACAATCCAGAACACGCAGGCGCACGGGGGCACCGTTTTCTGGGTTGCTGGCCCAGCCTGTCAAACGGGTGCGGGTGATTGTATCAATATAGCCTTCCAGCGGCCCCTGTGCCCGTGGGCGCGTGCCAGCGCGGGCGTTCAGACGTTTCCGAATGGCCTCCAGCCGGGGGCCTTCTTCCACCCTTGGGGCGCAATACTGCGCAGGCTGTTTTTGGGCTGATGGATAAAGTGCCGCGTATTCCGCCGCATTGTGGAACATGCCGCGCGATTCATCATCCACAAAGGTTTCAGACCACGCACCGTTGGCAAAGATAACATCGTGGCTTTCCAGCTCGATGTGGAAATACGCCACCTCATCCATGGCCTCTGCCTGCATAATGGAGGTGCCATTCACCAATGCCACGGCAGGCACCAGCACGTTATCCAGATACATGGCGTGCAGTGGGGAAACGGAAAGATCCTGCCGGGGCAGCCCCTGCGCCAAGGAGCCACGGCGGAAAATAACCGGCAGCACATCCGGGTTGCCCGCAGCAAACTGGCCGGAATACGCACGGCGGCCAATCCAGCGTATGGGGCGAAAACCATGTTCCAGCGTGCGCACCAGATCACCAATTTGCAGGTGTTCTACCGGCACTTCGCCCCGGTCTGTTTCTATCAGCGTGCCGCGGCAATAGCAGGGCGTGCCATCTTCAATTTCATAAATACCCTGATCATCCAGAGTGACCAGCGTATAGTCACCAGACCCACCTTCTATTTGCAGCGTTTCCACCTGCCCGGTGTCTGAGTTGGTGAACGTAAACGTGCTGCCACTTATGCTCATGCCGCCATCAAACTGCGGTGTCAGGATAGCCCCGTCCTGCAAGATATCATTTTGCAGATTGGAGTTTTCGTTAAACTGAAGTGTGGCGCCAGAAGCAATGGTGGTGTTGCTAAGCGAGGCATCCGCCCCCACGTAAACGGACACATTGCTTTGTGTTGTAACCTGGCTGGCGCTGCCGTGGTCAATTAGAAGCGAAGCCCCGTTTTGCAGCGTGATATTTTGCAGGGTATCGCTGGCATTCATCACATTTTCTGTAACACCACTGCCCAATGTATCTGCTGTTTGGGTAACGGCACCTTCCAATGCGATGGAAGCGCCCGATGTGTAGGTGTTGCTGGTTAATGTCTGGCTGGAGCCCAAAACGGTAACCGAACCACCGTTTACGGTATTGTTTGCAAACTTCGTGTCCTCACCGCTGAGTGTTGCGGTGGTGTGGCTGGCAAATGTGTTGCCGACAATGTTGGCAGGTGCAGACTGAACCGAGGTGGTGGAGCCAGAAACATGGTAGATATCGGAGTTCTGGGCATTCAGTTCGCTTCCGTCCTGAAAGATTTGCCCGCTGAGTGTGCCACCCGCGCCCAACAACTCTTCCTGCGAGCCTGCTGTAAATGTCAGACCGTTGGCAGTGCCACCGACAACGCTTACAGACCCGCCGGATGTCACTGTAGCAGAGCCAACAATGCTGGCATCGCTGTTCACCCACAGGTTGGAAACAACCTGTTCATCCCCGTATATTGATGCGCCTCCACTTACGGTGGCGTTTTCCAGCGTGGTGCCGGAACCCATGGAGACAAGTAAGGTTGATTGCGCGCCAGAACTGGTGGAAAGCTCGCCACCATTAATATTACCTTCCACCACGGCGTTTTCAGATGCCGTTATGGTGGTGATTGTGTGAATGTACAGGCCAGAAGATGCCGTAGCAAGGCTTACACCGCTTAGCGTGCCTTCCAGTTCAACATCTGTAAAATTGTCATCTGTATTGAGGGAGCCGAGTTTTAAGGAATCAATTTCTGCGCCGGATGTCACATACACCTCAACCGACTGGTCCAGCTCTGCTGGCAGAGCAGAAAGATCCACACCAGAAAAGGGCATGCCATCTGCTGCAATATGTGTTTGCAGCACCACATCATTATCTGTGGTCACGGCATAACCGGGCAGCGCACCGGTTACATCGCTGACATTGGCGCCACTTTCTGCAAAGAAAAAGCCACCACTCTGGATTGTTTCATGCGTGGCGGAACCGCTGGAATCCACATATTCCATTGCGCCGGACTGTATGGTGTTGCCAGAAAGGGTGCCGCCCGTATCTGATGCCTGTATGTACCCGCCAGCCAAAACATTTACGCTGGTTACAATGCTGCCTGCCTCGGCAAATATGTTGCCGCCAGCAGAAATGGTCCCGCCACTTAGCACGGCAGAGGTTTTAAACGTGCCGCCCTCATCATATCCAACGGTTACAATCCCGGCACTTTCAACCTGCACATCGGTGGCGCTGCCGCCTAGATCCACAGTAAGCTGTCCGTCATTCCCCACTGTTGCGCCGGAAAGAACGCCGCCCTTGTAAACCTCCACATCGCCATCATTGATCTGGGTGTTCAGTGCAGAGCCGTGCACGTCCAGTTCGGCTGTCTCAACATCATCACTCTGCTCATTGGTATTTGTGGGGTCCAGCACCGTATTTACAACGGTGCCACCTTTGGCCACCTTTACAATTTCATTTACGTTGATGGTGTGCCCGCTCAGGGTCTGCCCACTGGAAACGGTAAGGGTTGACTCAGCCATCTGTTTGTATGCCTTCGCTTAAATGTCTGGATATCCGGCAGCATAAAAAATTACCTAACCCAACCTTACCGCATTTTTCCCTTTGAAAACAGACGCAAAAACCAGCCTACACTTCTTCTTCCGTGTTGGTTTGCGCCACCAGAATGGCGTGGGAGTTCATGCGGGATGCCAGCATGTGCCCCACAGCCACCGCGCCAACGGAAAGCGTAACAGACAGCACCACGTTCACCAGCGCACGGCCCCAGCCCCCAACGCGAATAAGGTCCAGCGTTTGCAGGCTGAAGGAGGAAAACGTGGTGTATCCGCCGCATATGCCCAGCATGACAAACAGCCGCGTGGTTTCCGATACCGGATACCGGCCAGATGCCAGCGTAAGCGTGCCAAAAAAGCCGATAACAAAAGAGCCCACCATGTTCACACCAATAATGGTGCCCCACGGAATATACCGGCTGATGGGTGCAGTAAGAACAGAAACAAAATAGCGCGCCAGTGTGCCCAGCGCGCCCCCGAGCATAACGATCAGGCAGGAATAGAAAGACATAAAGGAAACCTTACTCCGCCATTGTGCGATCCACCGCCAAACCGGCAGAGGCCTGGCAGGTGGGCATCATTTCCACATGGTTGATGTTTACATGTGCAGGCAGGCTTAAAACCCATGCCACCGTCTGGGCAATATCTTCGGGCAAAAGCGGGTGCGTGCCTTTGTAAACATCCTCTGCCTTGGTGGCATCTCCCAACCGCACCTGGCTGAACTCACTGCCGCCGCACAGGCCGGGGGCAATGGTGGTGGCGCGCACCTGCTTGCCCAGCAGATCGCTGCGCAAATTGCGCATGAACTGCTCAACAAACGCCTTGGAGGCCCCATACACGTTGGAACCGGGGTAAGGATACGTGCCTGCCGTGCTGCCAAGGGCCACAACATGCCCCCAGTTACGCGCCACCATGCCCGGCAGCAGCGCGCGCGTAATTTCCACCATGCCGGTTACGTTGGTGGCTATCATGCGCTGCCAGTCTTGCAGGTTGGTTTCCCACGCTTTTTCCAGCCCCAGCGCCAGCCCGGCGTTGTTCACCAGCACGTCTACCTCCTGCCAGCCTGCGGGCAGGCTTTGCGGCAGGGCGGCAAGAGCGGGGGCGTCTGTCATATCCAGTTTAAACGGCAGGATTTCACCCTTGGCTTGGGCGGCCAGTTCTTCCAGCCTTTCCTGCCTGCGGCCTGTGGCAATAACGCGGTAGCCCTGCTGGGCCAGAAGCAGCGCAATGGCATGCCCAAATCCGGCGGTGGCACCCGTTACCAAAACTGTTTGTGGTTGCTTGCGTGTCATACCCATAGCCCTTTTTTGTGCATGAAACGGGGCGAGCCCCAAAGCAGGAAAGCCGCAGCAATGGGCGTGCGCCATGCTTCCCGCAGTGCCTGCAACTGTAGGGCAAGGCGGGGCAAGTTTCAAAACACCATCTTGGGTGGTGGTTTTACGGGGGTGTGGGCGTGCTCAGCTTGGCTTCGGCATCCTGCAAGATCTGGCGCTCTGGCGTGTGCAGCATGTCTGCCAAGGTGCGGCTATCCAGCACCGCCATAAACGCATCCAGCGCCTCACCCAACGCGCCGCGCAAATGGCACGCGCGGGAGAGCAGACATTCCGTGCTGCCCGGCACACCGGGGGAAGGCGACATGCAGCTTACCAGCGCCATATCATCTTCCGTATGGCGCACCACATCGCCAATACAGATATCCTGCGGCGCACGGCCCAGCATGAGCCCACCGCCCCGGCCGCGCAGTGTATCTACAAACCCGCCCCGGCCCAGATGATGAATGATCTTGACCAAGTGATTTTCTGAAATGCCATACACCCGCGCAATCTCCTTAATGGAAACGCGGCGGTTGGTGTGCACGGCCAGATAAAGCAACGTGCGCAGGGCATAATCTGTGTGCAGTGTCAGACGCATGGGGCCTTTTACACCATGATGGGCTGGTATGCCCATTCATCTCTTTAAGATACCTTAAAAACACATCTTAACTAACGGCCCAAAACCCCCATGCGTTCACCGCAACCAGAGGCCCCAATGCCCCATCAGCCCGATATCCGCATCCGCCGTGTGTATGAAGCCACCCAGCCAGATGATGGCGCCCGCGTGCTGGTGGATAGGCTGTGGCCACGCGGCATCAGCAAGGAGCGCGCCGCCCTCACCCTGTGGCTGAAGGACATTGCCCCTTCCACCGCCCTGCGCCAGTGGTTTGCGCATGACCCCGCAAAGTGGGAAGGCTTTTGCCAACGCTACACGGCAGAGCTGAACGCCAACCCGCAGGCTGTGCAGCAACTGGCCGATCTGGCCCGCAAAGGCCGCATCACCCTGCTATTTGGCGCGCGCGATGTGGCACATAACGAGGCCGTGGTGCTAGCCACCTACATGGCTGCCCATCTGGCCCACCGCACATAAAAAAAACCGGCACACCCAAGGCTAGAGAACAAAGCGGGAAACGCGGGAAAACACTATAGGCACGCTGCCTTCCACAAAACTATCCACAGGCTTTTCCCACATTCTCTCCCCGTTTTCTGTGGATAAGATTTATGACAAAGCAGGAGAACAAACGTTCAGAATCGGCTGTTTTCTGGGATTTTTAGGGATTCGTTTTATGACAAGCAGAGAATCAGCTTGACCTGAAAAAAACATGACGAGTCGGGCTTGCCACGATTCATCCACAGGCCATCCACACAATTTGCCCAACGCCCCACCGGTTATAAACAGGTGGTAACACAAGCTATTGCGCAGCCCCCTGTGCACTGGCACAAGATGAGGCCCATTGCGCCCCCCGCGCCCTTTATACAGGCCCAGTAGAAGAACAAAGGAGCATACGCCAGCGCATGCAGTTTATTCTTACTTTTTCCTGCCCGGACCAGCCCGGCATTGTTGCGGCTGTTACATCCGTTCTGGCAGAGCGAGGTGCGGACATAACCGAAACCCACCAGTTCAGCAACCGGGAATCTGGCACTTTGTTCATGCGGCTGGCCTTTAATGCGCCCGCGCCGGGTGGTCTGGCAGAAATAAATGATGTTCTGGCCCCCGTGGCCAAACACTTTGGCATGAACATGCGCCTGCATGATGCCGCCGTGCTGCCGCGCATTATCATCATGGTGTCCCGCTTTGATCATGCGCTGCTCAACCTGCTGTATCAGGTGCGTGTGGGCTGGCTTAAGGCGGATATTGTGGCCATTGTTTCCAACCACACAGATAGCGCTGCCACGGCAGAACAGGCGGGCATTCCCTATTACTGCTGGCCCGTCAACAAGCAGAACAAGGCCGAGCAGGAAGACAAGCTGCGCGCCCTTATAAAGGAAACAAAGGCTGATTTAGTGGTGCTGGCCCGCTACATGCAGGTGCTTTCGGATTCGCTCAGCGCAGAATTAAGTGGCCGGGTCATCAACATCCACCATTCCTTCCTGCCCTCCTTCAAGGGGGCCAAGCCATATCATCAGGCATATGCGCGTGGTGTGAAACTGATTGGCGCCACCGCCCATTACGTGACGGCGGATCTGGATGAAGGCCCGATTATCGAGCAGGAAACCGCGCGGGTTACGCACAACCTCTCGGTGGAAGATTACATTGCCACCGGCCGGGGTGTGGAATCGCAAGTGCTGGCGCGGGCGGTGAAGATGCATGTTGAGCATCGGGTCATGATCAACGGCCACCGCACTGTGGTGTTTGCCTAAAACACCCAAAGGCTGCCGCCCCATTGCGGGCGGTTTGGCTTTTGCGGCCATAAAAAAAGGCGCCCCAAATGGAGCGCCTTTTTCCGTATGCAGCCCGTAAGGGCCACATGCAGCAAGATTAGTTGCTGTTGTTGTCGCCGCCGTTCGGGCCACCGTGTTCACCACCCGGGCCGCCATGTTCGCCACCGGGGCCACCATGTTCGCCACCGAAGTTGCCCTGCTGGCCACGATCACCGCGTTCGCCGCGTTCACCACCCTGCTGGCCACGATCACCGCGGTCACCACGATCACCACGGTTTTCGTCACCACGGCCGTTCTGGTTGTCACCGTTTTCGTTGTGCTTGTGTTCGTGCTTGTGATGGTGGCTTTCTGCATGAGAAGCAACCGGCATAGCAACACCCAGAGCAGCAAGCAGGAAAAGAGCTTTTTTCATCGTTAACAATACTTTCGTTCAATATGTTTGGCACCGCACTTGGCAGTGCGTGTCGAAAATGAAGCTAGGAAAGAATTGAGACAAAATAAAGGCTGGCAGACATACATTATGTTAATTTGATTTATGCCCTGCGTTGCATCTCACTCATGCCGCCTGCCCTTGCCCCTTATATATGTGTTTGAAAGCAGGAACGTAATTCTGCCACAAGCGTATGTGAAAAACAGACGTATTGAAGCATAGAGGTTTGACATGAAATTCCGTTATCTTGCAGCCGCTGCCATGATGGGTGTGATGTGTGCATCCGCCCCCCTTCATGCCGAACCACAGTTTAACGGCCCCGGTGGCCGTGGTGGCCCACAGGGCGGCCCCAACGGTGGCCCCGGTGGTGGTGCCATGCACGGCGGCCAGCGTGGTGGCCTCGGCCCAGCCATGCACAACGCCAACCGAGGCGGCCGTGGTGGCCCCGCACGCGGTGGTGACAACTTTGACATGAACCGCACATGGCGCAAGGGAGACCGCTACGATGGCCCCCGTAATGACCGCTGGATTGTGCGCAACTGGCAGGGCCAGCGCGGCCTGTATGCCCCGCCATCTGGCTATTACTGGATGCGCTATGGCAACCAGTTCCTGCTAACATCCCTTACCACGGGCATTATTGCCGGTGTTGTAAGTGCTACCATTGGGGCCGTTGCCACCCCCGCAACCCCCACCTATGCCGCGCCAACCTACGCAGCACCGGGCTACGCTGCCCCCGGTTATGTAGCACCCGGATACGCCGCACCCGGCGGTTACTAAAAACTACCATATATAACGCAGGATATTATCAGAACGTATTTTACAATCTGGCAATATCCTGCACATGCAAAAGGCCGCTGCCCTGTTTACCGGGGCGCGGCTTTTTTCTTTTTTAACGCGGTTTTTTACGGGGCGCGTGCCGCCACACCGCGCCACTGCCGCCAGCCCTGCACGGCAAGGCCAATAAAGGCGGCGTAAAGCACGGCGGTTACAAACAACCTGCGTTGTACAAACAGCAGCGCATACAAAACATCCACTACAATC
This sequence comes from Acetobacter pasteurianus subsp. pasteurianus LMG 1262 = NBRC 106471, assembly GCF_000285275.1. GTDB lineage: Bacteria > Pseudomonadota > Alphaproteobacteria > Acetobacterales > Acetobacteraceae > Acetobacter > Acetobacter pasteurianus. The sequence goes on along the minus strand of NZ_CADO01000034.1, from coordinate 97,490 downwards.
CACAGCACCCAGCAGGCGCGGTAGCGTTTGGCTGTCCATATCTGGCCCAACACGCTGTACGCGCTCAGCCCGGCATCGGAAAGGGGCATGGGGTCATCCGTTATGGCGCGCAGGGCCAGCCCCAATGCCAAACCGACTACGGCTGTTATGCCGGTATCTCGCAACAGGGTTTGAGCCGTTGTGGTGGCAATACGCACCTGCCCGCTTTCTTCCACTCCGCGCAGCCAGCACCACAATCCGTACAGCGCCAAAGCTGCAAACACGGCCTGCAAAGCGGCATCTGCGTATAAATGATCCTGCGCAAACACTGCGCCATACAGCACCGATGCCAAAAGCATAACCGGCCAGCACCACACCGTTCTGCGCCCCGTAAGCCACACGCCCAAAGCGCTGGTAATGGCCGCCAGCCATTCCAGCCCGGACACTACGCCTGCCCCGCAAGCAAGGCAGGCAAACGGGCCAGAAGTTCCTGCCCCTCCTGCGCCTGCGCAAACCACCGGGCATGGCCAAGCAGATACTCGGTATAAGCCACCTCGGCCGAGGCTTGATCTTGCAGAAGTGTTCCAAAATATGCTGTTTCAGACAGCGCAAATTCCACATGCACCAATGGCAGAAACGCCACCGCCTGCGCACGCTCCGCCGCACTTAAAGGCCGAATGTGCTGATACCCCGCCACAAACGCGGTAAGCTGGTCCCACACCACCAAAGGCCGCACCGATTGCGCTGTTGCGCTACAGCTTGGCAAAGCCAGCCAATCCACCATGGCGCGCTCTATGGCCACGGCCACATCAAACGCGGCGCAGGTGCGGTCTGCCATGCCAAAATCCAGCACGGTAACAGGTGTGTTTGCATGCCAGAACAGGTTGGAAGGGTGCCAGTCTCCATGCCCCCAAGCGGGTTTTATGCCGGGCAATAACGGGCGCAGATGCTCATGAAACGGCAGAACATCCCGCGCCACATCCTGCTGCCACGGGCGGTTGGCCAGTGCCGCCACCAGCCCCGGTTGCCGTGCCACCCATTGTTGCAGTGCAGTTGTAAAATCTACTTGCCCCACCACGCACATGCTGGAAACCAACGACACCACCGGGGCGGTTTTACCCGCTACATATGCGCTGCGTTCCGGGGCTGTGTAATCCGCCGCGGCCTTGTGCAGTTGCGCCAGCGCCGCCCCCGCCGCATGGGCCTGCGCGGTGGAGAAATAGGGCTTCCAGGACATCACATCCCGGTAGGTATCTTCCCCCTTGGCGGGGAGGAAAACCTCGTACGTCCAGTTGCCAAGTTCCAGCGCGGTGTGCCCGTTACGCAAGGGCAATGCGGGGCATACGGGCAGCCCCTTGCTGGCCAGATGGCGAATAAAGGCGTGTTCCTGCTCCAGCATGGCCGCACTACGCAATGCACGCGCATGGCGTTTGAGCACGCAGCTTGTCGCCCGCGCACCCTGCCCGCCTACGTTGGCACCCCCGGCGCTGGCAGAAACCTCCCCCGCAAGTTGCACCACGCAGGCGGCAGAAAACGGGCGCATGCTGTGCCACACAACATCCCGCGCAGGCGGCATGTTGGCAAAATGTGCGAGCACAGAACAAACTTCATCAAGCGTCAGGCAGGGCCAATCCCGCTTTTCCTGCACACCGTGTACGCCAAACTGCGCCGTGTTCTGGGGGGAAATATCTGCCACGCCTAAAACCCGGTGGAGGCTGTAAACAATGCCGCAAACCCGCCGCCAATGTAATAGTCCGGGGCCTGCCCGGCTATGGTGGTGCCGTAGCGGCCCTGCGTGTCATGCGCGTTCATGGTGGGGTCTGCCACGCCGGAAAGGTAATGCTGGTTGGTGATGTTAATAAAGTTCATGCGGAACTCCGGCCGATGCAGCACGGAAACATCATCCATCCGATACCCCAGCGCCAGATTGCCCGTAACATGGCTGGGCATGCGCTCATCATTCATGAACGTTGCATATTGGTGGCCGGTATATTTTACGGTCATCACGCCAAAAAAGTGCCCGTCATCATAGGTCAGGCCAGCGGCGGCCTGTAGCGTGGGGCTGCGCACGGCGCGCTTGCCGCGTGTGGGCAGCAGGTCTCCGCCCGAATACAGGTCATTATCAATGGTGGCGTGCAGATATTCGCCCGAAAGATATGGGCTGATATGGTGCCACGGGCGCAAACCTATTTCCACATCCACCCCGCGAGATGTCTGCCCGCCCGCGTTGATGGTGGACTCCACCGGGGCACCATTTATCATGGCCAAAGTGGCAATCTGGCGGTTTGTGAAATTATAGTTAAATAACGTCAGGCTGCCCACAACGCGGCTGCCTGCGTAACGGTAGCCCAGTTCCTCCGCTATGGAGTATTCGTTTTTCAGGCTGGATGTGCCTTTTTGCGTTACCGCACCAGATGTGGGGTCATACGCATCATACAAGGCGGGTTCTGCCGGGGTGCGGAAGTTGGTGGTGGCATTGAAAAACACCTGATGTTCCGGCGTAATCTGAAAACGCACGCCAAAGCGCGGCAGGGGCACGGCGGTGTTCATGTTGGCGTGGTAGGGCGCGCCCGGCACGGCGTTTGTGCCTATGCGCGAGAACATCACTTCCTTAAAACCTGCTGTCAGCAACAGCCGATCATGCAAAAGGGAAACCCGATCTCCCACAAACAGCGCATTGGTTTGCGAGATAGTGTGGTTGCTGGCCCCCAGCAGCATGTTGCCATCGGCCAGCGTAATGGGCCGCCCGCCCCATATGCTGCCCGCATTGCCGCTGCCATTTACGGCGGCAAAGGTTTCGCGCTCGGTGTCATCACCGTAATCATACCAGTAGCCCAGCACCAGATCATTCACGCCGCGCTTCCATTCCAGCGCAGATGTAAAGCCGGAGCGAAAGCTGCGCTGTGTGTAATCTGCCCGCACCGTGCTGTAGCCATCTGCCGTTACGGGCAGATCCAGCACATCGGGCACAGCCTGCGTGCCATTATACAGGCCGGATGTAGGCAACTGCGTGCCGCCTGCGGCATTACCATACGCACCTTGTGCATAGAGTGTAACATGCAGGCTTAGCCCCTCCGCCAGTGTAAACTGCAAGGGTGCGGCCAGATACAGCGTGCGTTCCGGCTGGCGGGAAAGCCGCCAGTAGCCCAACCCGCCGTAATCATCATCAGCATGGAAGTGCCTGTCCAGATTATTGGGGCCGCCTATGCCGTACGTGCGCCAGTCATCCTTGCTCACCTGCGGGTAGTAGCTGTCCACCGCTTGGTTCCAAGATCCTAACAGCCCCGCGCTGTTGCCTTGGCCCCATGTTTTCTCCAGCTTGAAATCAACATGCTGGCGCTCATCCCGCCCGGCGCCGCGCCAGTTATCCGTGGCGCTATGAGAATACGATACAAAGCCCCGCAGGCCGGTATTGTGCCCGATCTCGCCCGTATCCAGCCGCAGGAACTCGCGGTTGGTATCGTAAGAACCGTAGGAGGCGCTGAACTGCCCGCCCGCCTTTTCTGCCGGTGTGCGAAAACGCAGCTTCATCAACCCGCCCGCGGCGTTCATCACCGGGCTGTCTAGATCGGGAGATCCCTGTTGCAGGGCAATGCTTTCGTAATTCTCGCTATCTGCAAATTGGCTGGGGTAGCCGGTGTAATAGGCAATATCGTTTAGCGGCATGCCTTCCAGCACATAACCTATGGCATCTCCATTCATGCCGCGCACGCTGATATTGGTTTGCGGTGAAAACCCAAACGGGTCTGACCCACTTACATTCGCGCCCGGTAATTGAGACACCAGCTCAAACGCCGTGGCGGTGGGGGATTGCAGGCGGATGTATTCCTGCCCCACCACGCTTTGGGCCTGTGGTTCAGATTGCGGGTGTATCAGCCCGCCCCCGGCACTGGCATGCAGCGGGTTGGCACGTACAATCACCACCTGCGGGCGGGCAGAAGCCTGCACCGGCGCGCCCGGCGCTTTGGGGGCTGTGGGGGCTGCATGTGCCGTTGCGGGTGCTGCCGTATGCTGGGCAGCTTTTTGCCCTGTAGGTGGGGCAGAAACAGCCTGCGCCCACGCAGCCCCACCCGGCCACGCCATGCCAGAAAGCAGCGTGCCAGAGGCCAGCGCACAGGCCATCCACCACCGTTGGCGGCAACAGCGCCGCACCTTGGGGGCCGCACACCAGCACACCTCACGTTGTATTAAGGCGGACATCTGGCTTTATCCTTCTGCCGTACCAAGGCGCACCTGCCGCACCACGCGCTCCATTGTTAACCCCTGCACTAAAATAGTGAACACAACCACCGCATAACACACTGCAAGCAGCACATCACGCATAGGCCCGTGTTCCAGGCTTAACGCAAGGGCTATGGAAATACCGCCACGCAGGCCGCCCCATGTCATAATGGCCAAAACGCGCCAGCGTTGTGAATCGCGCAAATACACCGGCAGCATGGCCAGCAGCACGCTTAACGCCCGCACGGTAATGGAAAGCGGAATGGCCAGAACAGCCGCCAGCAATACCGGCACACGTATGGGCACGCTGAGCACGTAAAACCCTATCAGCACAAACAGGCAGGCGTTCAGCACCTCATCCACCATCATCCAGAAATTGCGGATTTCACGCTGCCCGTGCTGGCTGAGCGCCCCCAAGGCGCGGGGCATGCCCAAGGCCAAACCCGCCGTAACGGCTGCCACGGGGCCAGAAACTTCCAGCATTTTGGCAAGGCTGTACACCCCGCTGGCAAGGGAGATGGAAATAAGCAGTTCAAGATGCGCATCTGTTACCAGCCGGATGCACCATACCGCCAAACACCCGCACAAAAAGCCCAGCAGCAGACCGCCGCCGACCTCCTGCACCATCTGCCACACCAAATCCCCCAGCGGGCCAATGGTGCCGGCCTCTGCCAGTTGCACCGCCACGGCAAACACCACAACGCCCACGCCATCGTTAAACAGGCTTTCCCCCGCAAAAATGGCCTGCACTCTGGGCGGCAGCCCCAAACGGCGCAACATGCCCACAACAGAAACCGGATCTGTTGGGGCCAGAATGGCCCCCAGCACCACGCACCACGGCAGGGAAACCGCAAGCCCCACCAGCGGAAACGCCATCCACATACCTGCGGCAAACAGGGCCACGGCCAGCATTGTGCCCAAAAGTGCCAGTGCCAGAATGGAAAAACGGTTCTGCCACAGCTCGCGCTGATCTACCGATTGCGCGCCCGCAAACAGCAGGAATGATAAAGCCCCATCCAGCAAGGTAGCGGGCAGGTTTATGCTATCCAGCACCGCGCGGGCGGCATCCATGCGGGGCATGGGAACGGCCTGCTCCAGAAAAAGCAAAATCGTGGCCACCCCCAAAGCCTGTGCCGTAATGCCAATAGTGGTGGGCAGGTGCAGGTAGCGGTGGTTGATAATGGCAAAAGCTGTTGCCAGTGTGATCACAATGGCAAACAGCGCCAGCGGATTGAAAAAAGGCGGCATGAGCGGTTTCCAGTCTGATCAGACAGGCTGATGACGAATGCAAACCAGAAAACCGCAAAACCGGATGCCAGATCAGGCGTTATTCTGCGGCTGCCCGGCCTCATCCATATTCACGATCGTCTGATCCGAAATGGAAACGTCTGTCAGTTCAGGACGTTGCAAGGCTTCGTTGGCAGAACGCGCCAAACCGGCTGTCTTGTCCTTCAGGTCTGCCAGTTCTTCACGCACATCGCCCAGAATTTCCAGCAGGGCCTGATGGTCTTCCGCCGCGCGCCGGTCTGCCCCACGGCTGAGCACCGCGTTGCCCACCATCAGCGCGGGCAGTGCCACAAGCTGGATACAGTTGCTGATATATAGCAGCGTGTTCTGCCACTGGGGCACAACCGCTGGCACCAGAGAGAACAGGAAAAACACATACACGCACCAGATACTGCCGAACATGATTGTCATTTTAACAGCCACGTTCTCGTTAAATCGGTTCACAAATGAATCGGCAGGTTTCTGTTGTTTGGGTTTCATTTCTATACCTTTTGCCTCAAATACCCGCCTTGCTGGCAGGTCATCTCTTTGGGCAAAACTGTATCACAGCGCTGTGGGCTTGTCCGCCTGCGGGCAGCAGGGCTGGCTCCCACCACCATGCTTCAGGCCAGCAGATAGGGCTGGCCCGTGGGGGTGGTGATAACCCCTTGCGGGGCCAATAGCGCGTTGGGCGGTATGGGCGTGCCATCGGCCAAAGTGGGCACCTGCGGCGGCAGCGTGGCCGCACTTTCTGCACTGATGTAAAGCTGCACGCTTGCCGTAACACTGCGCCCCTGCACGGTGTGCAGCACCATCTGCACTGTCTGCACCGTATCTGGCGGGCCGCTGCCCAAAAACACGCAGGCCATGCCTTGAATAATGGTCACCCACAGCACCGCCAGATCCGTATCCTGCCCGGTGGCGGTGGGCACACTGGCTGTAACACTGGCCAGTGTATCGCCCGTGCCTTCCAGCCATGCAGCGGGGGTGAGCGTATAATCCAGAGCATCTGCACTGCTGCGCGCAGGCCATGCCTGCACCACCTGCTCTGCCAGTTGGCCGCGCAGGCACAGGCCCGGTGCAATCATAACCGGCAGCACACGTGCGCTGGCGGGTTGCCACCCCGGCGCCAGCACGGCCCCATCTGGCAGAAGGGCGCACGCCGTGCTGGCAGTATTGCAAGAACATGTCATGATTTTTTACCTTGGCCCAATAGCTGTAACCCACACCGTAATGGGGGTGGAAACCGCGCCATCGTGATCATCCACCACGTAGCGCACGCCCACAGCGCCAATACCTGTGGCGGTGGGGGGCTGTTCTGGCATGGCGAGTGTCATGCGTTGTTCATACTGCATGCACTGCAACTGCACGGATGTAGGCACCCCCGCAAACGCCTGCGGAAAGGTAATGCTCTCTCCATCCTGAATACTTACGGAAAAGGACTGAATACGCTGCCCGTATGGCAGGTTGATGACGCGCCCATCCTGCGTGGCAAAATCGGCCTGATACGTGCCCAGCCCCACATAACTGCCCGCAGGCTGAAACACGCCGTTGGCCCAGCCCTGCGTGGCCACCACCGCACCATCTGGCATATGGATGGAACCATCCTGGCGGAACTGCCATTCATGCCATCCGCCTGCGGCATCTGTAAGCTGCACGCTGGCAAAAGCGTATTGTTCAAACGCATCACGCAGGCAGAACAGCGCCTTCATGGTGGCGCTATACCCCAAGCGGGAAATAAACTGCGGCCCCCACGGAATATCACCCGCCTGCGGTGCGCCATTGCTGCCGCTGCCGCCCCATGTGCCGGTGCTATCGTAATAGCCATTGCTAATCTTGCCGCCTGTGAGCGGAAAAAAGCTTTGTGCAGCTTGGGCGGATGTAAGCAACCCGTTAAACAGGTTTGTCCACGCTGCCCCCTGCGCGCCGGGGGTGGATAGGTTGTTATCCTGCCCGGAAACCCAAAATGTGCCCCCAACGCTGCCCGCCACCACGGCCCCGGCGGGGTAGCCGCCAATGGCTGCGGCAAAGCTGGCATCAAACGGGCCAACATAACCTGTTTGCAAAACCTGTATGGCAGCGGAAAGTGTTTTTAAAAACCCGTTCATATCTGCCCCGCGCGGGGGCACGCCACCGGCTGCGCGTTCCGTAAAGGTTTCGGGCGGAAAGCCCAGCGCCATGCTGGCCGAGCCATCGCCCGCCGTGGTTTGCGCTGCGGGAATATCCGCACAGTTGGCCGCTGCGGCAGAGGCCGCAATAGGCGTTGTAAACCGCCCGGAAATATCAGCTTGTTTCATAAGTTCTTCAGCCCCTGATGCTGTAGGAAACCGCAACCCCGGCAGGGCGCGGCAGCACGCCGGCGTTTTCGATAATGGAAACCTGCACATCTGTTGGCACAAAGCCAAAGGCGTAGGTCATGCTCATGTTGGTGTTATCTTCCACCCATGCATCGCCCTGCCCGGCAAACAGCGTGCGCAAAATGGCGTTGAGCGAAAGCACGGAACAATCTGTAATATTGGCCAGCGCCTTGGCATAAATAAGCTGCCGAAACCCGGCATCGGACAGGCTGCAATTTGTAAAATCACCCACCACAACACGGCCCGCATACCACGGGGCAGTGTTAAAACCCTGCTCTGTCAGATCATTGGCCTCGGCAAAGCCTAAATACTGGCCAGATGCCATGCGCAACACGCGCGATACCCCAACAATGCGGCCCCATACATCCAGACCGTAGCCCTGGGCTGTTTCTATGTTCCATATGTTGGCAAACCAGTTTTCTATATTTTGTGCAGGATCAAAACACTGGTTCCAGCCTTCCAGCAGCGCGTTCAGGCTGGGCGAGCATGCGTATTGCGAAAGCACCGTTTGCCCCACATTCTGCATCAGGCAAACTCCACGGTAATATCGGCCAGTTCCAGCGTGAAAATCTGGTTGATATCGGCCTGCGCCGTAACACCCGTGGGGCTGGCCGCCGTGCCTACCCGAATATCCACCACCTGCGCCCAACTGCCCACCGCCGCCACACAGGCATAAAACCGGCTGGCATACAGCGTGCCGCCAATGCCCACACGGGCCGAGCCATCCTGCCCCAAAAAGCACGCCAGCACCGCCTGCTGCACGGCAGATGTTGCCGTATTAGGCACGCCAGAACCTGCTGCCAGTGTAAGCACCACATAAAGCGGCGTGGGCTGCGCACGCTCAAACGCCACCGTATAACTGGGCGGTGTGGTGTAGGTGCCAGATGTATCCGTTACCGTTACACGGGTGCTGCCGGTATAGGCACAGCCGGGCGGTTTTTTGCGCAAAATGGCCAAGGCTACATCGGCATCCGTGCCGCCATTTACGCACACATACAGGCTATAGGGCGCAAGAGTTATGCCACCCTGCGTAACCGCAACATTGCTGCTGTTATCTGCAACATATGCATCTGTTACGCCATCCACCGCCTGCACGGCGGCCAGAATGGCAGCCAATGGCCCCACGGAATTTACCGCCACGGCGGCCTGCCTGCGGGCTTCAAACGCCGCGCGGCCTTCTACCTCGCGCCCCTTTCCCCCCGCCACGGCGTTGCTGACGCCAGACCACCCGGCAACAGACTGGCACAGCCGCACGCTGCCCGCCGGGCAGGATACCTCCCCCAGCGTGGTGCAGGAAAACGTGCCAGCGCCTGTGCCGGTGGTATCCAGCGTAATGGCGGCATCTGCCGCGTAGGTGTTGCCCGCAGCATCTGCCACCAAGGCCCCTTGCGGAATAACCGTGCCCTCCACCCCCGTGCACTGGCATATAACAACCGTGGGCGTGGCGGGTTTGCGCTCCATAAAGTAAATGCGGCCAATGGCATCCTGCATCCGGCCAGAAGCGCGCGCAGGGTCCACCCCGTTAAACACGGCCAGCATCTGATCATACGCATCACCCAAAATGGCGGTAAGCGATGTGGCCAACTGCCCTTGTGGGGTGTATAGGTCTGTATCCAGCGTATTGCCAAAAGCGGCGTTGATATCTGCCAGAACACCGGCCAGCATGTCTGCCTCCTGCGGCAGCACAAAGCCGGTATCATCCAGCGTGGGCGCGGGCACGGATGTAGTGCCTGCGGCAAGTGAGGTTTCAGAAACTGGCAAGGGTTGTGCTTCCGTTTTCCAATGTCAGATAAATCTGGCCGCTGAGTTTGCGGTCTGCCCCAAGGCTGGCCAGCACACAGGTGGCGCGCGCCACGTTGGGCACGGCAAGGGCAGCCTGCGCCACATCGGCCCGAAACAAAGCAGCAGACTGGTTGCGCCCCAAAACACCCGCCAGATAAGGCAGGCCAAGGGCCGTGTTGTACCAGCACTCGCCCCTAAACACGCGCACCGCGCTGGAAACATCCTGCGCGGTAGCATAAGGCACATCCGCCACGGCAATATTGCCCTGCGCATCCACGGCCAGATCCCACGTTGCGCGGTCTAGCAACAAGGTTTTCATATGTGCTTCTCCTAACCCTGCGGGGTGCTGGTGCTGCCACTGCCGGGCATAACCCCGCCATGCACATGCGATGTAAGAGACACACCACCGGCCTGCACATCCTGCCCCACATTCAGGCTGCCGCTTATGCTGGCATCTCCTGAAATCTTGAGTGATTTTGCAGATATTTCCACCGTTCCGGGTGTGTGTATCACCACCCCATCGGGCGTAAACTGAATGTACTGGCTGGGGACCGCGTTTAAAAAACCACCCAGATACAGCGCATCCGCCATGCTGTTATGGCGAAAGCTGGCGGGCGGTGCGGCGGCACGCGCGGTTTTAACGTTCAGGATATCCCGGTCTGCCATCACGGCCAGCCCGATATCCCCCACTGCCGGGTCCAGCACCACAGCGCTGCTGCCGCCCTGAAGCCGAAAATACGGCACGTTATACAAAACCCCATGCGGCGTGGTCTGGCCTGCGGCATCTTGCTGGTGCACCATGGGCTGCACATCCACAAACCCCACGGGGGCCAAACCTGCGCCCGAAACCGCGCATACCTTCACCGGTATGGCGGTGCGTACCTCCACCAACATGCGGCGCATAACCGCCACAAGTGCGTTGTAATCCGATGCCGCAGCACCTGCCCTGTCAAACACCGCCTGCCCGGATGCAGGCATGTTGGGCGGAAAGCCGGATGCAAAACTGTTTTGATACGTCATGAATTTTCTGCCCCCACAGCCTGCGCCACCACATGGGTAAACCACGGGCCATCTGGCATTTGTGCGCTTAAACTGTGCCGAAGCTGCAAAACCTGCCACAGCCCCGTGCCACCCCCACCGGGCTGATACTGGCTTTGCAATGCCAGTACACTGCCATAGCTGATACGCGGGTTAAACAGCATGTTCAGCGCCACCCCACCGGCAGACCATGTGGGATACCCCACCAGCCCCGTGCTGGCTGAAACCACAATGGCGGCAGATGTTTCCACCGTTGCGTTAGCCCCGCCCGTTCTGGCAGGCCATGCCGCCAAACGCCCCCGGCCCAATGCGGCCTGAAAAGGCTGTGTGTTCCAACACTGGCTGATCTGCTGCCCCGCCGTGCCATGAAAATACGGATCATGCAGCACGGTGTTCAGGCCGTTATTTTCAAAATTCAGCCCGGCCTGTGCGGCAATACGCGCCAACACCTGCGCCAATGGCACAGCCCCCCTAAACCCGGTGGGCGCGGCAGGCAGTGCGTTTGGCAGAACTGTAGAAAACGCCTGCACCACAAAGGCAACATCTGGCGCTGCGCTATAATCTGCAAAAGCCAGCGTAACCCCGCCCTGAAACACAAGGGCCTGCGCACCAGAAGTACCATCTGGCACCATCAGCAGCACCTCGCTGGCACTCTGGCTGGTGGGGTCTGGCGCGCTCAGGCTCAGGCGGTTCATCAAATCCGGGGGTAGGCCGGTTATGCGTATCTGCGCTGTTTCTCCCGTTGGGTATGGGGCCTGCATGATATCCGCCTGCACCTGCAAGCCAGAAAGGGTAACCGTATCCACCCCATCCGCCGCACCAAACACACCATTGAGCAGCCGGAACGTCACCTCCACATCCCGCGTTGCCCAATCTGGCGTTTTTGTAGTTTGTGTGCCGCTCATGCGGGCCAACCGGTGCGCCAGAGCAACACATAGCGCGTGCCAAGCCCTGTGCTTTGCGGGTCCTGCGTGCCTTGGGTATCCATAAACGCCAGATCTCCCGGCAGGCCGGTGGCGGCAGTGCGCGCCAGCCATGTGCGGTCCTGGCACAGCACGCCAGAAAGCACGCGCGCGCCTGCACACCAGATATCTGCATACAGGCCGGTGGACCGCTGGCGCAGGGCTATCTGAAGTGTCTGTTCTGCCAGTGTGATCTTAAACATTTGTGCAGGCACAGCACTTATGGGCACCTGCACCAGTGTGGTATCTGTGCTGCTCATGCAATTTCTCCGGCATTGGCGGTGCTGGTGGTGGCATAGGCCATGCCGCCGCACTGTATCTGCTGGCCCTGCGGCATGCGTGTGCTGGCAAACTGCGTGCTTCCGGTTATACGCACTTCCTGCAAGGCAATTTCTACAACCGGCATGGTAATGCCCTGCCGGGCCTCCCGCATCCAACGGTGGCCGATAATGTTCACGCTATCGTATTTCTTTTCCGGGGTTATTACGGCATACAGGTTTGTATCGGCCTCCAATGCCTCCAGCGTGGCAAAAAAACCTGCCCGCACATACAGCGCGCCCGCCTGCCCCGCCCCGGCCAGAACATCCAACGCCAGGCTGGTGGCGTTGGCATCTTCCATCCCGGCTTCAGACCCATCGCACACCATCACAATCCGATGCTGCCGAGACATGCGCACCTTGCTGTAAGATAAAAATGCACCTTCCTCCAGCGGAGCTTCTGCAATGCGCCACGCCGTTTGCATATCGGCAGAAAGCACATGGGCAGATGTTAAAACCCGCTGCCCGTCCTGCGTAAAAATGCCCCACTGGCTGGCGGCCTGCGTAATTTGCAGATCATCCAGCAAACTCCCCACCGTAACAGAGGCCGAAGCCTGCACCCCGGCAGAAACAGATTGCCCCATAAGGGCAGGCACCCCCGCTGCCACAGGAATATTCCACACAGATGGCAGGCTGACTGGCAACATGGGCATGAAACAGAACTCTTTATTGAACAGGAAACAGGTTTTTAAATGGAACCAAGCGTGGAAAGTGCTGCCAAAGTGGCGCTATCTCCCCCACCAAGCCCCTGCATGGCTGCGCGCGATGGCATGGGTGCGGGGTGTGGAGCAGGTGTTGCAAACGCTCTGGCAGATGTTTGCGGCTCATACGCAGCCGGAGCAGGCCGCGCCACTGGCACAACAGGTTGAACAGCCGCCCGCATAAGCGGAGATGACGGCAAAAATGCCCCCACCATATTGCGCGCAACAGGTTGGGCTTTGTCCGGCATAGCAACACGCTGCGAGGTGCGTAAGCCACCATGCACGACCTGTTTTGAAACACTTTGAAAGCCACGCCCATGCACCAGAATATTCTCTAAACCACCTGTGCTTTCAAGGGTTTTTGTATCACGCAGCACTCCCTGCCTCCGCACCAGCGCGGGACGGGCAGATATAGGCGTGACAACCGAGGCACCTTTCTTTTCGGCGGCCAGTATGCGGGGCACAGACCTTCTGCCCCTTGATGCACGTACAGGCGGCATAAAAAACGGCCTGCGCGCCAGAAGCTCCACCGTATCTTTGATTTTGTGCTGGCGGGTCTTTCTGGGGTGCGTAACCTGTAAAGCGCCTTCCGCCGCAACCGATGCTGTGCTGGACGCCAACATAACACGCCGGGATACAGAAGGATTATTTTGTAAAATACCTTTCTGCCTGTCAGGCATACCCCTAACAGACCCCACATCCACCTTATGCCGCACGCCACCACCAGTTCTGGCTGCAAACACAGGCAGCGCACCCCCCGGCAGAGCGTGCACAACGGGCAACACGGGCTCCTGCGCCCTCATACCCAAAGGCACACCTCCCGCCCCCATGCTGTATTGGCGCAGAAGCTGCAATAATGCCAAAATCCCTTTGTTCCTGGTCTTTTTTGTGTGCTTTTGGCTTTGCAAAAAGCGTTCCAGCACACGGTGCAGGCGTTCCAGTAAAGGCAACTTTGCGCGCGCCTTGCTTTTGGGAAATATGTTTACAATTTGGGCCATGTTTGGGGGCTTTCCTGCGCGGGCGTGTGCGCCATGTTCCAGTTGCGTACAGAAAGTATTTCTACAAGCGTGTAAAAATCTTCACTGTCATAAACCGTTTTCAGGTCATGCAAACTTGCAAGGCCGGATGCCACAACTGCCGCCATGGCAGGCGAGACGTTTACACAGTTTACAACGGGGCCTGTGCGGCCTCGTCCCCCAGCAAAGCCGCCACCATGGGGAAAAGCTGGTGCGCGGCGGCCCGCAAAAAACCCACATGCAGCCTAAAGGCCTCGGCCCGCACCATGCCTAGTGTTTCGGGTTCTGCAAAATCGGCGGAAATAACAGCACGTGTCACTTCTGGCCGGTGTGGGTCTGGCCGCATTTTAACGCACTGCATCAGCCGCGCCAAAGCGGTATCCAGATCGGCTTCTTCCATAAAGCCAAAAATTTCCAGCCCAAAGGCGGCAAGCCCGGCAAGGCCTGCCTCTGCCATATCCGCTCCCACGCGTGCGCCTCCGCGTATGGCGGCCTGCAACACATGGCGCGCCCAGCTATCTGCGGCAAAGGCATCCATGCGTGTCAGCACAAATACCTTGCCCTGATCTTCTCCCGGTAGGGGATGCGTGTATTCCACGGTTTTCATGCCTGCTCTTTCCTGTTGTTTTTAAAAACACACCTGTTTTACAGGGCAGCAGGCAACACGCGTTCCCACAGAATTTCAAAACTGCGGGCTTCCAGCACACGGCCTGCGCTGGGCATTACGGCCACAGCCTGCAACAGCCCGCGCACCATGGTGTATTTGCGCCCGATAGAGGGAAGCTGAATTTCCGCCCCCAGCCGGTACAACCCGCGCTGTGCATCTTGGGCGGCGGCAATGGCCTCAAACACCAGTCCACTTTCACTGCTGGCGGCAAGGGAGATTGTCTGCCGCACGGGTGTGGGTATCCAGCCTGCGTTCAGGTAGCCATCAATGCTCATGGCCGTTTCTGCTAGATCTCGTGCGGTGGTTTCAAAAGCCCGGTCGGCGGCATAGTTTTCCAGCGTAATGGGCGTGTTGTACAGCCCTGGCACCGTAATGGTAAAAACCGAGTTGGCGGCTGTAATATCGTAATCAGACATGCTTACTGCACCTCTACCGTAGCCAAAGAGATAGACTGGACAGACTGCCCATCCATATAAAAGAACCGCGCCTGCACCGGCCCGCGTTTGGCCCGTGTGGCGGCAGATGCGGTGGAAGCACCGGGCAGCAGGTACCACCCGCGTGTGGCCAGCGTATCTGCAATGCTGCGCCCGGCCTGTGCATTCACCACCTGCGCCTGCGCGGCAGAAAGCGTGACGTTGGGCTGGATAGCGCCAAAAGCCACGGCGGTATCAATGGTGTTCTGCACAGCGGTGGCCAGCAGCGTATCACCCTGCACGGCATAGGGAATTTGCCCCACGGCAGAAAACAGCGTGAGCAGATCGGACTGGAAGGAGGATGTCATCCAGATCTGGTTCAGATAACTGTCTGCCCACGCAAACGCGCCGGATACGGCCCCGTTGTTGAGAAAACTGAATGTGGAATCTCCACTTTTGTAGGACCCGCAAAAGCTGTATCCATTTTGCAGCAAGGCCTGCGCCTGTGTGGCCGTAATATCCGCCGGGGTAACGCCGCCATTGTTGCGGAACATCAACGTGGTGCGCCCGGCATTACGCTGCGGGTTTATGCTGGCCGCCCAGCCCAAACACAGGGCCGCAGCCAGTGTACCGTTGCCATCCGTATTGCACAGGCATGTCAGCCCCGGCGTGGCCTGCGCTGCAACGGTGCTGCCAAAACAGTGAGATTCTGCCTGCAAAATACTGGCATCACTATCCTGCACAATGCCCCAGTAGCGGTTGGGGTTTGTGGGCATCCATGCGGCAATGGCGGTTTTGGCCGTGGCATCTGGCTCCTGCGCAAAGGCAAAGGCGCACCAGTCTGCACTGGCGGCGGCAGCGTTTGTAAGGGCTGTGGTGTAATCCGTATCTGCCGGGGTGGCGGGCAGTTGGTAAAAATGCAGTGTTTGCGGCAGATCCTGCGCATTGGTGTAGCCCGCAAAGTAAATGCTGGCCATACTGGCTTCAATACTTTCCGCGCCGCATGTGGCTGCCACTTCTGCCGCAGTTGTAAATGTGGAAAGGCCGGAAGAAAGCGCTGTGTTTGTAGAAAATATAAGCCCGTTCAGCAGGTTTGTGGTGCCCCCCGCCGCCAACACACCCGGCGTGACAGACACAAGGGAAGAAACAGGAAGGATCATGCAGGTTTCACTCGCATTTCAAAGCCTGTCTGCGGCCACGCTGTGCACTGTGGCAGCGGTGGCTGTGGCGGCTGGCAGGGTGATGGAAAAAGTAAGCTGGCTATGCAGGGTAAGCTGCCAGTGGGGTTCGTATTGCTGTTGCGCGTTTACATACGGCAGACATTCGGCGTGATCTGCATACAAGGGGGCCAGGCGCGGCATGCCGTGTTGCTGTGCTGCACGGTTTGCAAAAAACGTGGTGTTCCATGCATCGCGCCAGAGGGTGAGTAGCGTTTGCGCGGCATCTGCTGCACCTGTGCCAAAAAGGCTTATCTGGGTGGCTAGTTGCTCCTGCCGCAACAGGGTGCAACTTTGCGGCCCATAGCGTGTGCTGCCCGTGCCAATAGGCTGGCGAGAAAGCGGTGTGATAAGCACCAACATCCCCCGTGGCGGTGGCGTGTGGTTTTGCCGGCTTTGCAAAACGGTTGTGCCTACGGGCAGAACTTCCAGCACAAAGGCACGAAGGGCAGCAAATAGCTGTGCCTCATCTGGCTGTTGCATGCTCTGGGTGCTCATGCCGCCACCTGTTGGGTGAGAAGCACGCGGCACCATTGCCCGCCCCATGCCTCGGGCTGGGCCGTTACCAACCAGTGGGCGTTATCAAACACAAACACATCGCCCCCAAACTGATGCGTGCGGTCCACCCCGCAAATGGTGCCGGGCATATAGATTTCTCGCTGAATTATGCTCTGGTTTTGCCCATCGGTTTGCACCAGTTCAGCCGTGGGCACGGGCTGCACCCTGATTGTTACGGCAATATCCATAAAGCACGGCGTGGTGCTACCATCTGGCGCGGTCTCGTATCCTGTGTTCACGCGCAATATGGCGGGCACAGATGGCAACAAGGCCGCCGTGGCCCCCAGCGCCATGTTAAACAGCGCATTCATGGCCAGGAAACCACTCTTTGTGGCCAGCCCGGCACATAGCGCCCCATGCGCAAAAAGGCAGATGCTGCCCAAAAGGTTGCGCCATAAGGTGTTTGCACCCACCACGCCTGTGTGGGGGAAACCGTGCCCATATCGGCCTGCACCTGCACGCTGCCCATACGCGCGGTGGTAATGCGCCCCACTAGCGCGGCAGTGCCATCCCCCGTACCTGTGGCATACGCCCCGCTATTGATGCCAAGCTGAAGCAGATGCGCTGTAATGAGCATGAGCAATTCTGCCCGCTTGGCCGGGTTGCGCACGGGGGATGTGCCAGTGTTGTTCAAGAACAGCCCTGCACGGGCAAAACACGCGCTGGCGGCATCTGCCCCCGCACTGGCTACAAGATTTGGGTAGCATGCCTTAAAGGCTGCGGCATCAAACACAACAGCCCCATCTTCCGCCATGTTGCAGGCAGAAGGTAAGGCAGCCGCTTGCATTGGCTGATTTTCCGGCATGGAAAACATCCTTTTACATGCTGCAAGATAACGGAAGTTCTGGCCTTACGCGGGCGTAATGCCGGGGGCTGGGGCTGCGGGGTTAAGTGGCTCCATACCCGTGCGCAGGCTGGCTTGTTCCTTGGCCTGGCCTGCGGCTTTTTCTGGCGTGGTCTGGGCAAAAATCAGCCCGGCTTCCAGCGGGGGAAAACCTGCATATTTTTGCGCCCATGCCTGCCAGAAATCTGCTGGCACGGGGGTAAGCCCATACCCGCCTGCCTTGGCCGTGCGTGCGCCTGCCAGTTCGTGCTTCTGGCCTGCCAGTTCCAGCACAAGCCCATTGGGCAGTTTGCACCCAACGGTAACTGTTGATGATGTTGCCATGTGTTTTTCCGTTTTTATGCAGGAGTGTGCGTTACGCGGGCTGTGTGTTTTACAGGCCGGTCATGGTGGCAATGCCTGCGGGCATGTAAATAATGGCCCCCCATGTGCCTTGAGAGAGCTTCTGCTTCCATGCCGAGGCCTCGGTTACCACCGCATGGGCACGCAGTTTTTCTGTAAACGCGGCTTCGGCAGTTTTTTGCACATCCACATGGTCGGCCATGATCTGCATGGTCTGCACGCCGTTGGCGGCGGCATCTCCATATTCCACAGCCTGCACAAAACGCAGGTTGGGGTAGGTTTCTCGCAGCATCGTCAGGGCGGAAAGGCCAAAACTGTTGCGGCGTGTCAGCAGCCCCATGCGGGTTGGGGCAAGGCCCAGCACCATTGGCGTATCCGTATCCACCAGCCCGGCGGTTTGTTTGCGTAGCTGGTTGATAAGGGCAATCACGTCATCCTGCCGTTCTTCCGGGGTGGCGTTTTCCCACGCCGTGCCGCCTGCGGTTTTGGTGGCGGGCGTAATGGCAGCGGGCAGGCGCGGGTCATTCAGATAGCCATACAGTTTCAGCCCACTGATGCCAAAAAAGTATGTCTGGTTCTGAAACTTGTTCAACTTAAGCGCTGCGGCCTCTCGCAGGCTGGCGGCCCATTGCAGGCGTGCCTGCCCGGCCAGCGCCAGTTCCTGCTCACCCCACGCCACAAACACCTGATAATGGTAGGACTGGCGTTCGGGAAAACTGGGGTTGAGGCTGACCGTGCCATTCTGGTTCCAATCCCCGTAGGAGGAAACCTGCCCGGCCGTTTCCAACATGGGAAAGACGGCGGTTTTGGAAACCCAATCCCCCTTGCGCACCTCGCCTAGCAGTTCGGCCGCGCGCATGGGGGCAAAGGCCACCTTGATAAGCCCCGTATCCACCCAGGCGGACATAAAGGCCGGAATACCCGCATTGGCAGTGGTGGAAAGCGCGGGCTGGGCATCCAGCGCCATGCTGTCTGACACCAGATGTTCTGCGCCAATCAGGCCGCGTGCATCGGGCACCACAAAGCCAAGGCGGTTGAGTTCCGCCAGTTCTGAATGAGAAGTTAGCATTATGCGTGCATCCATGTAGAAATCCGAACCAGCTCACCCGCAGCACCGGCGGAAGCTACAAAAAACCCTGTGGCCACCGCACCTGTTACGGAACTACCTGTGGCGGCAGTTTTGATGGTGCCATCGCTCAAACTGGCAAAAACTGCCTGCCCCGGTGTAGCCTGCGTGGTGGGCTGCACCCAGAAATCCCCCGCCGTAAACAGCGTTACGGGAAAGCCCTGCGGAATAACCATGCTTTCCGATGCCGTAAAATCCGTGATCTGGGCTGTCAGATCCCGATGCACAAAGCCATCGGGCGCTGTGGTGCTGCCGCTGGGCGGCATGTTGGCCACGCTTACGCCATCGGCCTGCACCCAGCCAAAGGCAGCCACTGTGCAACCACCGGCAGCCGCCACCAATGCGCCCTCGCCCGCCGGAAAGGTGGCCGTGGGGTTGAGGGATGCAAAATCACCCGGCACAGCAGGCGCTGGCTGGATATTAACCTGATTTTGAAAAGACATTTACCTGCCTTGTATCATGCAAAAAGGAAAAAGGGCTTCAGCCGCGCACGCCAATGCGTTCCAGCCCAAAGCGCTGCCGAAAGCCCTGTGTGGCGGCGGCATCCTGCCCCATTACGGGGGCACCACCACCCGCACGCGGCTGCATGCGGGCAAAGCTTTCAAACAGCGGTTTCAGCCCCTGTTCGGGCACGCCCGTGGCATCAATACCCGCTTCCTTTAAGGCAAAGGCGTAAATGGCGGGGGCGCTATCCATGGCCACATCGCCCACAAAGGGGCGCACGGCAGCGCGGGCTGTGTGCAGGTCCGCCATCTGGCGCACGGCGCGTTCTTCCGCCTGCTGCACTGCCTGGGCAATGGCGGCATCCATGGCCGCAACGGTAATGGGCGTTTGATCAGGCATGGCCTGAAAGCTCCTGTTATTAAAAGGCATGTTGGGGTTTGGTGCGGCATCGCCAATAATGGCGGAAGGCACGCGGGGCTGGGCCACAAGGGCCAGATGGTTAAAGGCAATATCCGCCATTATCAGCGTATAGGGCGTGCCCATATAGGTGCCCGCCTGTTTGATAGCCGTGTACCGATACCCGGCAGAAACCGCGCGCTGTGTGCCATTTTCTATGGCCTTAATGGCTGAGGCATCCCATATCGTCAGGCTGCCTGTCAGGTTGGGTGAGGTAAAGCGCACATCGCTGCCCACCGCGCCCACGGTAATGCTGGCTGGGTGATCCTGCGCGCTTACGGGGGTATGCTGCATAAGCACCGGTTTGCCGCGCAGGCTGGGGGCAGCCTGCATAAGCGCATCTGGCGGGCGAAAAACGCTGTAAAGGACATCATCTTTCAGGCCCAGCGCAGCGGCACCCGGAATTTCGCGCCCATAATAGGGGCTAACGGTTGCGGCAGAGAGAATGCAGTGTGCAATGTGCAAATGCCCATCTGCATCCACCCGGCGCACGCTGGCCCTATCTAGCGCCAAAAGCTGCGTATCGGGCGCAACAGCGGCGTGCGGGCTGGCGCAGGCCTGCCCGGTATTGCGTGTGTTCATGGTGGCGTACTCTGTTTTTTGGCGTCTATTTCTGCCTGTTCGGCCTCATCCATCTGCCAGAGCGGGCGGAAGGTGAACGTAATGTCCGTATCCACCGCGCCCCATAGGTTCAGCATCACCATATGCAAAATGTGCGTGAGGTTGGGGCGCAGGAAGGATTCCTGATAAGCGCTGATCCGATCATAAAAAACCCGGATCTCGCCATCAGCCGAGGCATTCAGCCCGGAAGGGGAAATACCGGCAAACTTTACCAGCGGCTGTTGCGCCACGGTGCATATCTGCTCCAGCGCCTGCGCCTGCAAACTGTCCAGCCCGGAAAGGGGCGCGGCCAGAAGCTCCAGCTTTTCGCGCTCCTTATCCAGCACAAACGTGCCCCGGTTGGAGCGAAAGCGGTTAAACGCCTCCACCCGCGCCAAAAGCCCTTCAGGGTCCTGCGCATAGGCCGCCATATCGGTGGACAGCGCGACAATGGAAAACGCATTCAGCAAATCCGAAACACTCTGCCGCGTGCGCAACCAGTTTTCCACATAGGGCCGCGCCATTTGCGTAAGGGAAACCCCGCCGAAGTTATAAGCGGGTTTGAGAATATCCGGCACCTCCCGCGCGCAAAACCGCAACAGGCGGGTGGCATGCAACAGCGTGCCCTGCACCCACCAGCTTTGCGGTTTGTAAAAGGCCGGGTGCAGCGGGTTTGCGGTTTCATACGTGGCGGGGGTTGTC
The DNA here is from genome assembly GCF_000285275.1 of Acetobacter pasteurianus subsp. pasteurianus LMG 1262 = NBRC 106471. GTDB lineage: Bacteria > Pseudomonadota > Alphaproteobacteria > Acetobacterales > Acetobacteraceae > Acetobacter > Acetobacter pasteurianus. The sequence continues at coordinate 76,482 of NZ_CADO01000034.1, read as the reverse complement.
CAAACCGGCTCCACCGGCACCAAGGCGCGCAAACTGCCCTTGCGAAAAGTTTCTGGCCGCAACAGCAAGGGGGATGCCAAACCACCCGCCACGGGGGAAAGCCCGGTATCTACATACAGCAGGCCCATGCCGTAATGGCCGTCCATTTCCGCCATGCGGCGCAGCACATCGCGCACATTCAGGCGGGTAAATTCGGCCTCCAACTGGTTGATGCGGTCTGCCTTGCCCGCCCCCTGCCCGGAGCGGGAAGTGAATACCAGCCATTGCCGCGTGGCCTCGGTGGCAATGGTGTCCACCATGTGCCGATACTCCGCCCGCTGGGCCATTTCCGCCAGCCGTGCATAACCGGGAAACACCACCCCATCCGCCACGGCATTGCGCAGCCAGTCCAGCAAACCGGGGGCGTTTTGTGCGGCGGCACTATCCATGGCCAGCGGGGCGGTGCTGCCATTGGCCCGCACCCCGCGCGGGGGCCGATACGGCGCAAACACATCTGCCCGCGCCATGGCTGCCGGGGCCACCTTGGCCACATCTGCCGCAAAGGCCCCTTGGGGCAGCACCGGCTCCTTACGCGGCAGGGCCACAGGGGCACGCCGCCCGCGCAAACGCTGCCACCACCCCAGCCGAGCGCGGGAAGAAAAAGACAAACCAGACATACCCTGCCCTTAAGTTAAAAATTGGAAAAACCTGTTTTTACAAAAGACACAAACCCATATGCACCCGCACGGCATGCACACCCCTCCGCCGCCAAAAACCTATGGTAAGCGCGGAAAAAACTTGTCTGCCCCCGCTGCGGGCGGGTAAATGGGCGGCATTGAAATGCAACCTGATTGCGGTGCTGTAAGCCGTGGCGCGGAACGGATGATCTGCAATCACCCAACAAGCCCAAGGAACTTGCCGAGCATGACTGCCCAGCCCACTGCCCCCACGCCCGATACCGAAAACGCAGCCCTGCCCATTTGCGTGGCGGCCCTTTACCGCTTTACCCCATTTGCAAACCCGGCTGATCTGCGCGGGCCGTTGCAGGATGTGTGCACCGCCAACGGGGTAAAGGGCATTCTGCTTTTGGCATCCGAGGGCATTAACGGCACCATTGCAGGCACAGATGCCGGTATTGCGGCCGTGCTGGCGCATATCCGCACCCTGCCCGGCTGCGCGGATATTGAGGTGAAGTTCTCCCGCGCGCCAGAAATGCCCTTCCTGCGCATGAAGGTGCGGCTGAAAAAGGAAATTGTGACAATGGGTGTGGAGGGCACAGACCCCAACCACATTGTGGGCACCTACGTACCCCCCACAGAATGGAACGAACTGTTAAAAGACCCCGACACCATTCTGATAGACACGCGCAATGATTACGAAGTGGCCGTAGGCACGTTTGAAGGCGCGATAGACCCGCAGATTAAAACCTTTCGGGAATTTCCTGCATGGTTCCGCCAGCACCGTGAGGAACTTCTGGCAAAGGGCCGCAAGCCGCGTGTGGCCATGTTCTGCACCGGTGGCATTCGGTGTGAAAAATCCACCGCCTTTGCCAAGGCCGAAGGGCTGGATGAAGTGTACCATCTGCAAGGGGGTATCCTGAAGTATCTGGAAACCGTGCCAGAGGCAGAAAGCCTGTGGCGGGGTGAATGTTTTGTGTTCGACCAGCGTGTAACGGTAGGCCACGGCCTTAAACCCGGTGAGCTGGAACTGTGCCACGCCTGCCGCACGCCCATTACGGCGGAAGATAAAGCCAGCCCCAAGTTTGAAACCGGCGTATCCTGCCCGCACTGCTACGGCCAGTGGGATGAAGCCCGCCGCGCCCGCCATGCAGAGCGTGAACGCCAGGCCCGTTTGGCCGAACAGCGGGGCGAGGCCCATTTGGGCGCCAACATGGCGGAAGAACGCGCCCGCAAACGCCAGCAGCGTGAGGAAGAAAAGCGCCGCCAGCAGGCCTTGCGCCAGCAGCACGCACACTAAATACGGGCCAAAAAATCCGCCCCAAAGCGCGGCAGGGGATGTGCCTCTGCCAGTGCGGCAAAAGCACCGGCTGCGGCATCTACTTGGTCATCATGCGTGGCGGCGGGGAATGCTGCCAGTTCCTCCATAAACGCATGCACCCACGGGGCGCGTAGCAGCAGCACGTTGCCGGCATTTACCTGCGCGGCAAATGGGGCCGCGCGGGTGGCTTTATCTCCTGTTTCACGCACACAGCGCACCTTGTAACCGGCCAGCCTGCCGGTAAGGTACCGCGCCTGCGCCACACCGGCCTGCCCGGGGTCTTGCGGCAGCACAATGTCCACCCCCACACCATCACGCGCGGCGGTGGCCAGCAGGGCGGCTTCTACCTGTGCGGGGTCTCCGCGCAGGCAGGTAATGTCCGCCACCACAAAGCGCCCATCTGGCAGGTGGTGCATTTTTACGCCCACTGTCCAATCCGGGTTGTTGCTGCCGGTCTGGCGGGTGGCGGCAAGGTCCCACCTGCGCACGGCGGGGCCGGAGGCTGCGGGCAGTGCCTCCTGCACCCCAAGCATGTGGGTGTGGAACAGATTGCCAGAAAGCGGCACCGGGTTTTGCTGGTAAAGTGCGGCCCATTCCCGCTCCCCCACTGCTTGGCGAATACGCGCAAGTTCCGCTGTATCAAACGCCTGCGGCCATAGCGCCTGCCCCGGTCTGCGGCCCAGTGCATCGTGCTGGGTGGCTAGGGCGGGCAGGTCCAGCACATGCCATGCCTCGCCGGTTTTGTTGTGCATGTCATCCAGCAGGCGGCCTGCCAGATCATCCGGGCTCCAACGTGTCATCACCAGCACAATGGCACCGCCGGGCATCAGGCGGGTGCGCAACACGGCGCGGTACCAGTCCAGCACGGCGGCACGGCGGGCGGGGCTTTCGGCCTCCTGCCGGTCCTTTACGGGGTCATCTATAATGGCCAGATGCGCGCCACGGCCCGTAAGCCCGCCGCCCACACCCATGCCGGTGTACCCCCCACCCTGTGCGGTGTGCCATACATCGCGCGCGCTGCTATCTGCCGCCAACCGAGTGCCGGAAAACAACGCCCCATAGCGGGAGGACACCACAATATTGCGCACATCGCGCCCAAAATCCTGCGCCAGCGTGGCCCCGTAGGAGGCCCCGATAATCTGCCGCTTGGGGTGCCGCCCCAGATACCATGCGGGAAAGCGGCGAGATGTCAGCTCCGATTTACCGTGCCGGGGCGGCATAAACACCATCAGCCGCGCAATGCGCCCGGCCTCCACCTGTTCCAGCGTGCGGGCCAGCAGGGCATGATGCGCGCCTGCCTTGTAATCTGGCAGCGTATAGCGGGCAAAATCCAGAACATGCTGGCGTGCGGCCTGCCTGCGTGCCAGTTCCGCCCGCGCCACCCGGCCCGCCTGCATGGTGCGTGCGCATTCGGGCCGAGCGTGGGGCATGAAAGGGTTTTTCCAAATAACAGCTACAAAAATCAGGCCTGCGGGTGCACGCCGTTTTCCTGCGCAAGGGCGGCCAGTTCCTCATCCGTAAAGGCATCTGCGCTGCGGCGTGGCAGGGCATCTGTGGCAAGGCCCGAAAGCTTGGGGTGCATGTAGGGCGCGGCCACCTTGGCGGCATCAAACTGGCGGTCTGTTATGCTTTCATCCCCCTGCATGATGCGGGTGAAGATATCCAGCGGGGTTACGGGTTTTGTGCTGCGCCTTTTGCGGCGCGCCATCGGGGCCAAAGCTGATGGCCCTGATGCGCCCTGCGCGGGTGCTGCTGTCTTGCGGGGCATGGCCACATATCCAACCCTGTTGAACAAAGGAAGATCCAGACCGCACGCCCCTGCCTTGGGCTACAAACGGGCGGTCTGTTTCGTGCTGATGGTGGTGGTGTTCGCGCGCAAGGGCGGCCACCATGCGCTGGCATGTGGGCGGGTTAAGCTGGCCCACACAGGCCAGCCCCGCCACAGTGCCGCGCCATACCGGGCGGCAGCGCAGCACGGCCTGCGCGGGGCACCCCAGCAGCAGGGCTTGCGCCCAACCTATGCAAATATCTGCCCGGTGATGGTCTTGCGGTGTGCATAGCAGCGGGCACATCACCACACCCGTGGGCACAGCCTGCGCCACAACCCACCATCGGCCACTGCCACGCAAAACCGCGCCACAGGCCAGCTCTGCCCTGCGCACTGCTATAGGCATGGGAATGTCCTTGGTTTTTACAATTTTTGGGATGATAAGCCGGAATTAGGGCTGACCACGCAGCCCGTCAAAACAAAGCAAACCGGTATGTGAACAGACAGTTAAGAACTGTTCCCAATCAGGACTGGCAAATATATCGAACACTGTTATAGTGCGCCGCGCGTGACAGAAAATCTTGGCAGATTGGGTGATGGGGAGGTCATGGACAAAGCTTGTGCATGGTGTGACCGTATCTACCACACCAACACCTACGCGCCGTATTGCAGCGCCCGGTGCCAGAAAAAAGCAGAAAAAGCGCTGCGTGCTGTCTCGGTTGAGCCCATTTCCCACACATCGGATGCAACCCGCGCCATACGTTTTGGGCTGGTAAGCCTTGTGGGCATTGCGGCGGCAGGCTTTGCCATGCTGCTGCTGGCTGGCCCCGTGCCGCTGGAACCTCCGCCCAGTGGGCGCATGCCGCCGGGCGTTACCTACGCGCTTAACACCGCGCCCCCGGCACCGGGCACACAGCTTATGCCACCCGCAATGGCCATGCCCCCTGCCCCCGCGCAGGATATGACGGCGTATCATGAAGGGCAGAACGCCCGCCATAACTGGAACCGCTGGATTGCCGGGCTGAGTGGTGAGCGCAAGCGCGGCGCATTGTTCTGGATGCAGGGTGCCGTGCACCAGCGTAATGATTCGTGCGATGGCACGGCAGGTTTTGCCATGGGCTGTTTTCAGGCCCGCAGGCACCTTTCCCCCACCTTGGCCAAGTGGAACGATGCCCCGGATTTCTGGCTGGGCTGGAACACGCCCTAACGGGCCAGAACATCATCCAAAAACGTGGCGTGCTGTTGCACAAAGCCGGGCCTTAAATGCTTGTCATCTGCATATTTGGGCGTGGCTGGCGGGGTAATAACCGCACAGGCCGGGCCGGTGCCGCAGATATCGGGCCACGCATCCAGCACCTTTGCCCCCGCTTGTGCGGCAAGGGCGCGCACAAAAGCCGTATCCGCCGCTGTATCATTGCGGAGCTGCTGGGTGGGAATACCCTGCTCCAGCAAGGCGGTGTTTACGCCTATATGCGTTAGGCTACGGGCTACCAGTTTATCGGGGCTGAAGCGTGCATCTGCCGGGGTGGGCAATACCAGCCACACGGGCCGCGCACCGTTGCCCGAAAGGCTGCGCATATCCTGCACAAAAGCTGCCTGTTTTTGTGCCTGTGTGCCCGGTGTGTGTAACAGCACGCGCGGCCAGAACGCCCCCACCACCACGGCTTGAACATTCTGCTGCTGCATGATACGCTGCTGCACGTTTTGCATATTGCGGCAATACGCAAAGGATTTTTCATAAACCTCGCCCGCAAAGGGGCTGCAACTGGGGCCTGCCACAAATATAACCGTGTGCTTGAGTTGCCCCTGCTGCAACAGCGCCTCTACCCTCGGCCCCCACTGAAAAAGCAGGCTGTCCCCCGTAAACATTATGGGGTGGCCCGCATGGCCTATGGAGGCGATTGTTAGCCCGTTTTCGTGCGTGATGTGCATATGCGCTGTGGGGGCAAAAATGCCATCGCGCACCGCCAGATTGATGGCAGAAAGATCCGTGCCCGCAGGGGTGTGCGCAAACCGTGCGGGCCAACCTGCCGTGTGCCACGTTACCAGCCCCGCCGTGCATATGGCCACCAAGCCGCCCACAAGGGCCGCCGTTTTGCCTTGCCGAAAACGCCCGCCACGTAACGGGTTTTCCACACACTTGGTGGTTAGCCACGCCAGCGCCAGTGCCGCGCCCATAAGCGCAAACCCCGCACTGTTGTGAATAACCCCAGCCCCACGCACAATATGAAACCACGAAACCAGCGGCCAGTGCCACAGATACAGCGGGTAACTGATAAGCCCCACCGCCCGCATGGGCCGCACAGCCAGCACGTGCCGGTTTACCCACGCGCCAACGCCCGCCCAAATAAGCAATGCCGTACCCCCCGCAGGCAACAGCGCAAAAGGTGCCGGAAAGCCTACACCCGGCCGCAGCACCACAAACCCGGCCAGCACACAGGCCAGCCCCAAAACACCCGCGCCATTCCGCGCCCGGCTTGTGCGTAGTAAAGTGCCACACCGCGCCAACATGCGGCCCATGCCCGCAGGTGCACTCTGCACCGAGGTGGCACCCTCCGGCCCACGCTCCGCCACACCATGCAGCGCAAGGCCCGCGCCCAGCATGAACTCCCAGCCTCGGCTAAAGGGAGAATAAAACCCGGCCCCCGGCCACCACGCGCTGCACGCCACGCTATATACAAAGCACGCCGCCCCCGTGGCCCCCACCAGCACGCCTGCGCGCACCCGTGCGGCAAAGCCCAGCGCCAGCACCAACGGCCAGACCAGATAGAACTGCTCCTCCACCCCCAATGACCATAAATGCAACAGGGGCTTAAGCACCGCTGCGCGGTCAAAATAGCCTTGGGCGTGCCACATCAGCAGGTTGGCTACAGATGCCGCACCCGCTGCGGCATCCTGCCCCACGGCGGCAAGCTCGGTGGGCAATAGGGTAAACCACCCGGCCAGCAGGGTGGCGGCCAGCACCACCAACAGCGCGGGGGCCAGCCTGCGCACCCGGCGCGCAAAAAACGAGGCCACAGAAAACCGCCCCGCCCCAAAATGCGCCACCAGATGCCCACTAATTAAAAAGCCGGAGATTACAAAAAACGCATCCACCCCGCCAAAGCCACCGGGCAACGCGGCGGGAAAGACGTGGTACACCACCACCCCCACCACAGCCAGCGCGCGCAGGCCATCTATATCTGCCCGCCACCCGGCATTGTTGGGCGGGGCCACAAGCTGGGCCGCACTGCCGGGCCAGAACCACGCCGCCACACGGGCAAGGCGCTGGCTTATGCGGGCCAGCACAACAGGCACCGCGCCGGAGGGCTGCACATATGCGCGCGCCATACCCCGCGCCGCCGCCTGCATAACAGGCCGCAAAAAGCCAAACCCAATCATCCCGCCCCTTTACGCCGCCAGCCCATATGCCAATGCCCCTTATATATACTGCAACACCACCCTACACGCAGGTTTTACCCCGCGCCCTGCCTTGGCCCCTGCTGGCCCCCACACCCCGCGCAAGATCAGCCCGCCACGGACCCCACTTGCAGGCATGGGAGCCATGCCAAAAGCCCGGCCCCGCCGCATTGCAGTGCGCGCATGGATATGCCAAATCCATGCCCTGCGTGCATCCCTGTTATTACGGCGCACGCCGCGCCTTACCGCCACCCCGCAGGCCAGCTTAGGGGCTGCGTTTGGTTACGGTGGGCACACATCCGCCATGCTTGAGCGGAGGTGGACAGCCCCCCACCCCTGCTTATGTATATTCTGTAACAAAGGGGCACCATCTGCCCGTTTTTTCTTTTAATTCAGCAGATCCTGATACCCACATGCCAGCAAATGACCTACGCCTCCTGATCATTCAGCCCACGCATTATAAAGCCCCTACGGACCGAACGCTGTTCAAAACCAAGCGCCGACAGATGGTCCCGCTCCCCCTGCCGTACCTTGCCGCCCTGACCCCGCCAGAGTGGAAGGTCACGCTGCTGGATGAACAGCTTGAAGATATAGATTTTGATGCGCCGGTGGATGTTGTGGCCCTTACGGCCTGGACCCTCCATTCCTACCGCGCTTACGATATTGCCAAGGAATTTCGTAAACGCGGCGTAAAAGTAATTATGGGTGGCCCCCATGTGTATTTTAACGCCGAAGAAGCCGCCGAGCACGTAGATGCCGTGGGCGTGGGTGAGGCCGAACCCATCTGGAAGGAAATGCTCGAAGATGCCGCAGCCAACCGGCTGAAAAGCATTTACCGCGCCACACCGCTTAAGGAACTGAACGGCCTGCCCGCCCCACGGTATGACCTGCTGGACCTTAAAAAGTTTGGCCCCTTCCGCACTTTTGCGGTGCAGTCCTCCCGCGGGTGCCCGTTTGTGTGCGATTTCTGCTCCGAACGGTTCTACCTTGGTGGCCGCTACCGCTGGCGCCCGGTGGACGAAATGGTGAATGAGCTCAAGCTCATCAAGAACCGTGGCAGCCACTTCTTTTTTGGTGAAAGCAACTTTGGCGGCAAGAAAAGCCGCGCCATGGAACTGATGGAAGGGCTGGTGCCGCTGGGTATTCGCTGGTCTACCCTGTGGTCTTCCAATTTGTGTCTGGATAAGGAATTTCTCGATCTGGCACGCAAATCCGGCGTGATGCACGTGAATATCGGTATTGAAAGTATTGATAAGGATATTCTGGACGGCATGCGCAAAGGCTGGAACAAAGCCAGCCGCTACCACGAAATGTTTGAAAACCTGCGCCAGCGCGATATCAGCTACTCGCTCAACTTCATCTTCGGTTTTGATGATGAAGATCACGATATCTACCGCGCCACCATCTCCTTTCTGGAAGAACACAAGGTGCCTGCGGCGTATTTCAACATCCTTACGCCCACCAAGGGCACGGCGCTGTTTAACCGTATGGAAAAGGCAGGCCGTATTATCAACGCGCCAGAAATTGACCGCTGGCCCGGCCAAATCTGCCAGATCTGGCCCAAGAACTGCTCCCCCAAGGAAATGGAAGCCCGCATTCAGTGGATGTATAAAAAGTTCTACTCCATGCGCTCCATCTTCAAGCGGCTGCCGTTTCCGCCGCGCACCCGGTCTGACATGTCCTCGTGGATTTTGGATCTTACAGAACGCCGCATGGCTTTTTCCTCCACCGGCAATAACGACTTCGATATTTACTAACACCACAGCCAAGTCCTTTTCCCCTGCCATAACGGCGGGGGGGAAGGCTTCTGCTAACCATAACGGCAATGCATTTCAGATATACTTAAATTACATAGATTGCAAAGGGCACCTATAACAAATTGATAATCGCGTTAAAGAAATATTTACAGACCGCCCCGCATTGGAAAAAAATCCTCAGATTGTTGTTATAATTTTCAGTTTTCCAATTTTTAGCTTGCCCGTGTCTTTTGCATAAATGCACTTTTCATGACAACGACGCACAAAATCTGTACAAATTTCAATAAATAAGAAAATTACTTTTTGCGTTTATTTATATTATTTTTATTTTTACTTAAGTTAGATTTACATATACACAACATAGTAAAATGATAAACTAAGCTTCGGCATGGTTTATTTGCTTTTATAGCTTGGCAAATTTTTTATGGCTGGTACAGTATGGCGCAATCAAGGCCTGATGAATGCAGTTGCAACATACATTAGGCATGTATGCCTTATTTCTCAGGTTTTGAAAAAAAGTTCTGGATGCGCCTTGTCCTGTCAGGATCAAGGAACATTTTATGTTGAAGCACAGATACGGAAGTTGTTTTCCGTGGTGTAAGTCAGAAGGAAGAAATGACAGCGCTTCCCCGCCATGCGGTTGTGCATGACATTCACGACAAATCCGATCAGACCCTTCCCGATGGTGCCTCCGCACGCCATCCAGATACCTCTGTGCCGGGCGTTCTCCATAATACCAACATCCATACCCAAAGCGGGCCGCAGCCTGTTCAAAGCCTTACCCCCGGCCATGTGCTGGTAACGTATGATCCGGAAATGGCAGAAATGCCTGCCCCCATCACCAAGGTTATGGCTCAGCATGTGTGCGTGCTGCCCGGCCTGCCAGAAGATGAGGCCGGATACCCCATACGCGTGCTGCAAGATGCCATTGCAGATGGGCTGCCCACGCAGGATGTGCTGCTGACACCAGACCAGTGCCTGTTTTTTGAAAACAAGTTTGTGCCCGCAGCCCTGCTGGTCAACCGGCTTTCCATTTTTTACGACCACACGTTTGAGCGCTACATCGCCTACCCGCTGGAAACAGATGGCCCCGCCATTATTGTGGCCGAAGGCCTGCTGGTAGCCAGCGCCCTGCCCCCCTGCCCCAACAACACCCACTGGCACACCCGCACAGATGCCCCCGTGGTAACAGAGCGCGAAGTTGTGGGCGCGCTATACCACCGCCTTTTGGCCCGCGCCAAAAGCCGCGGCCTGAGCCACAGCCTGTTTGAACCGCCCGAAATAACGCATGAGCATGACCTCAGCCTGATTACGGATACCGGCAAGCTTATCCGCAAAATGCGTGAACAAAACAATCTGGCCATGTTCATGCTGCCGCCAAATGTGCATGAAGTACATCTTTCCTCCCGCGCAAGCAGGCCGGTAGATGTTATTGCCCCCTATGTGCAGGATAAACGCCGCCTGGGCGTGCGCGTGGGGGAAATTACCCTTCAGGAAAACAGAAAGCCCCGCAAGATTTCTTCACATATGGAGAAAGACCTGCCCGGCTGGCATGAACATGATGGTGAGCCCGGCCGCTGGACAGATGGCCACGCCCACCTGCCCATGACATCAGAGCGCAGCAAAAACAAAATGGGGCTGCTGTCTATCCAGATTCTGGATACCATTCCGTACATGACGCATGATTTCCACGGCCCTCGTAAAAACCACAAGTAATATAAAATATTTTTTTAAACAAAGCGCGTTCAGGAATATGGCCCCCACAACACATAGGGCCACGTTCCTGAACACATGAGTTTATGATTTACGGGGTATCTTTTTCAATAACCGCGAAATCATACTGATACTTACATTATATTCCTTGGCAATTTCACGCAAAGTATGGCCTCTGGCGCGCGCCTGTGCCACGGCCTCATGCTGGAGTTGCGTTAATTTGCAGGGCCGCCCCATGCGGCACCCGGCAGACATGGCCTTGTGCCGGCCTGTAGACATGCGTTGGCGTATAAAGCGTTTTTCAAGTTCTTCCAGCCCGTCCAAAATTTCCAGCATAAGCGTGCTGCGTTCTGCGCGTGTGTTCACCCACGGCTCTTTTACAGAAATAAGCGCGCAGTTCTGGTTCTGAACCTGCAGGATAATATCACGCAAATGCCGCCAGCTGCTTACAATACAATCCATTTGCGCCACAGCAATGTGTGTGCCCACCTTCTGCCGTGCCACAAATTGCAAAAAGGACGACCCATTTTTTGAAAAAGAACCTGTGAATATAACCTGACATCCAGATTCTTCTAAAATCTTCTTTTGCTCATCCTGTTTTACAAATGGGCAATCTGCACTCACATATCCTATACTCATAATCACCTCCATGTGCAGATAATGTTCAGATATGAAATTTGATAAAATTTCCTTTTTTTTCAAAAAAGTTCCAGACTTTTCTGGCGGCCTTATAGCACCACTTTCATCATATAGAAACAATCCGTACCAAAAACAGCCCATTTTCAATTATGTCTTAATTTTAATTTTGAAACTTTTGTTTATATATAAATATCTTTTTCATAATTTTACTATTTTTGAAAAAAAGCCAAACACACCACCTCATCAGCGTTTTTGCATGATATACATATAAGAATCAGAAATATGCTTTATTTCCGGTACAGCATTTAAAAACGCACCAGAAACGGCAGCCTGATGCTTCCCCTTTCAATCCGGCCGCAGTTCCCTAACGTTCAATAACATTTCAGGTTTCAGCAACGCTGGCTCGCCCATTAACACTGCGGGGGCGGGCAATGTTATACATGCCACATGCCATGCGCGCCTGCGCCGCACACCAAAAGGTGATGCAACCGTAGAAAACATTTTTGTAGGGTAGGCAGTTCCTGCATGTGCAGCAGATGCCCAGCCCAACCTGCATCTGGCAGACATGGGGGACAAACAGCCAAGCCAAGCCACGCCAAGCCGCCACTGCCCGCCACGTTGCAGGGGCTTGGCCAGATATATGCGCAGGCTGCTCTGGCGTAAAAAATCGCACAGCACAGCATACGCTTTGCAAAAAAGGAGCCGGTGCGAGTGCATCGGCTCCTTTTTTCTTGCACGCGTATTTTTGGCTTACGCCTGCAAAACTTCCTTTTCTGCACGCGCTGTTTTGCGCTTTCCGGCCTTTTTGGCCTGCTCCGCACGGCGGAACGAGGCCTCCAGCGCGGCAAGCTGCTCCAGCACCAGGGCACATTGCGCCGCAATCTTGCGCTGGGCGGAGCTGCTGGAAATATTGGGGAACAACGCCTCCCCCATTGCGCGGAAGGAAAGATCATCCACCAGCATCATGCGCAAACGCTGGTGTGCACACAGGCCCAGCGCATCGCGCACCGCCGTAATGCGCGCCATGGCCTTGGCCCGCACCATCTGCCAGGATACCGCATCATGCCGCACAGTCTGCCCCTGCGGGGTTGGGGTGGTGTGTTCCAGATAATCAAAATAGCCAAACACATAGTTGCGGCACCATCGCTCTGCGGCATCGGCAGCTTCCTGCGTAATATCCCCTGCCTGTAACAAGCCCTGCACTGTGCGGCGTGGCTTGTTGAGCGCGGCCTGCGCCATAAGGCCAACGGGGGCGGATGTTGTGTGCTGGGCTGTGGCCTGTGTTTTCATGTGTGTTCCGTGTTTTTAAAGGGTGTTTGCAAAGTGTGCGTGGGTTAGGGCGTGCGTGTGTGCAGCCCCAGCAGGGCCTTGCAACCGTGGGCATCGCGCCAGATGGTGTTGGCAAAAGGTAGCAGCACAGCCCGCAATTCCGCCGGGGCTGGCCAGCGGGCACCTACGGGGTAACCATTGCGCGCAGGCTGCCGCGCCCATGCCAGACGCGCCTGCGGGCACCACGCCCCGGCTGGTATATCGGCGCATACTTCGTAAATGGCGCGGCATTGCGCTGCGGCATCGGCCGCCCCCGGTGGGTTGGAAACAAGCTGCCCCAGCTTTTTCAGCCACGCCGCCACAATAGGCTGGCTTACCGGCTGCATGGCCAGTTGCACACGCTGCCAGCACGCCTGCACTTGGGCCTCCATATTGGGTGGTACGTCTTGCGCAGTTAACGCCACACCTTCACGCCTTGCGGCAAACAGAGCCTGTATATCTGGTGGCGCGGGCGTGTAGCCTCCGCCGTGGGGCGGGTGCGTTATGCCCCCCGCACCCTGCGCCTGCGCCAAGCGCGTACCATATGCCCGCGCCTGCGGTTCTGTACCCTTTTGGGCCGTGCCGCCTTGCACACTGCCGAGGTGTATCTGCGCCCGTTGCGGCACTTACACGCCCTCCACATCCGGCACGCCATCCCACGCGGCCATGCGGCGGGCGTGTTGGCTGGTGGGTTCTTCTGGCGCGGGGCGCATCTGCAACTGGGTGCGCAGAGTGGCATCTATCCACGCCACGGGTTCGGCGGGGTTAAAGCGTGCACATTCTGCCAGCACGTTCAGCACCACGGCGGCATCATCCCCCGTCAGCTTCAGCCAGCGGCCCAGAATGGCCCGGGCAGAACGATCCGGCCTGCCGGTGGCTTTTTTCAAAAATGCCAGACCAGATTTGAACAGATGCGTGCGCGCATCCGTGTCCGGCCCGAACTTGGTGAGGGGATGTTCTGCTTCTGCCTCTGTTTCTGCCTCTGCTTCTTGGAGCATAACCTTGGCTTTGGGTGGGGGTGTTATCCCCTGCCCTGCCTCGGCTGCGGGGGTATCGGGCTTAAGCTGCGGGTTGCCCCCGGTGCGGCCCCACGCGGCCCCGGCATCGGATGCAGCGCGGTCTCGCACCAGGCGGCGAGAATACGGCACACCCTCCGCCGTGGTGGCATACACACCGGCATCTTGCAGCTCTGCCATATAGCGGCGCACCTGCTGGGGGCCTACGCCCACCATCTGGGCAATCTGGCGCGGGTGCAGGGGTTTGCCGTTTACGCATAAATGGCCGTAGGGCTCGGCCTCGTGCATCAGGCATAGCAGGCGCATCCACAACCCTTGTGCGGCCAGGCTGCACAACCGCAAGGCCGGATCTCGCTCATGGTCCTGCCACCAGAACTTGGACCACCTGCGCCGCGTGCTGGCGGGTGTGGCTGCGGGCGTTGCGGGGGATGAGGCTGAACGGGGCATTAAGCGGCACCTCCGTTCCACAGTAGCGCCTGCGCCAAAGCGGCTTCATCCTGCTGCCATGTGGTGGGGGTGTGGGCCTGTGTGGGTTGCCAGTGTTCCAGCCCTTTCCAGAGCCCGCGCATGGCAATGGGGTGGCCTGCGGGCAGGGGTTCGGGGTCTCTTACCAGTTCGGCATAGCCTTTGGGCTGGGGCGCGTGGGCGGGGGTTTGGGCTTTCAGGGCATCTTCATACCGCATCAGCACCTGCCGCACGCCCTCCATACACCGGCCCACTTCCCGCCCGATACGCCGGAAGGAATAGCCCTTGCGCCGCAGCCCCACCATGTTGGCCACCACCTGCGCCGATGTGCCGGGTCGCTGTGCCTGCTGGCAGGCCCGCGCGTTCACACCCCCCTGCGGCGGCAGCACCAAAGCGGTTGCGGATTCGGCGTGATGTTGTGATGTGTCACACCTTTTTAACGTGTTAGAAACCTTTTCATCCGGCTCTTTCTGCCCGTTAAGGGCTGGGGTGCCACCCTTTGGCGCAGCCTGATGCAGTGCGGCGGCATTGGGGGGCATAACCCCACCCCTTTTGGGGGCACGCAACAGGGTAGGAAACTGCAAAACATTATGATTTGAAATGGTGTTTGAAAAAACATTGAACGCAATGGAACCGGGAACAGGCATAATGGGGTATCCGTGGTTGCTGGGTGGCTGGCCATTTACACCACCAAAACATGGCCTGCCCCGGACGCTATGGTGACCACTCCCGCAGCGTCAACCCAAAAAAGAGGGATATATCCCCTTTTGCACACATACCCCCGGCGTGGAATAGTGCGGAACCATGACAAGATCACCCGTAGCAGATGAACTGGAACGCCGGATGGCCCACCTTGGGCTTTCCCAAAAGGCACTGGCCCGCAAGGCTGGTGTGGGCGATACCTATGTGCGCGATATTCTTAAGGGGAAGTCTCGCAATCCGGGTGGAGAAAAACTGGAATGCATTGCTGCGGTGCTGGGCTGCACCGCGCGGGATCTGCTGTTTCCCGGTGTGGACCACGCCCAGCCGGGGCTGATGCTGCGTGAACGCCGCACCCCTTACCTGCCCCCGCCTTTTACCCCGCAGGAAACCCCGCGTGACACATTGCGCGTGCATGGGTTTTCCAGCCGGGAAAAACCAGAAAACGCCCCTCAACTGGCGCTGGATATGGCGCAGATCAAACGGACACGCAGCACCACTCAGCCTCGCCCCGCCATGCCCGCAGTGCCAGCACCACCGGGCTATGTGATGGTGCCTTATCTGGCGCAGCGCAGCATCACTTCTGGCCGGTATGATGAGGCACAACTGCTGGGCAGCCCCAAATATTTTGAAGAAAGCCTGATAACCCAGCGCCTGAACGCCCGCGCCGAAGATTTGCGCGCCCTGAATGTAGAGGGCCAGGCCATGGAACCCCTGCTGCGTGATGGGGATTTGGTGCTGATGGATACACAGCGCACCACCTTGGCAGAACCGGGGCTTTTTGTGCTGTTTGATGGTGAAAGCGTGGTGTGCCGCTGGGCAGAACGCACGTTTGATGCCCAAACCCGCCCCGTGGTGCAGATAAGCTGCGAGAACAAAAGGTTTTCTGCCTGCACCCTGCCCGCCAGCCGCGTGCAGATACTGGGCCGCGTTGTGTGGTATGCACATTGCGTATAAGTGCTGCGGCTTTTTTGCAACAATCGCGTTAAGAGTTCATTAAAACCTCACATTTTCTTTAACAAGACCCTTGCGGTCCTGTTTCCTGTTGCGTAAACACATCCCACCAAATGCGTTAAACGCGCCCTAACAATGCCTTAAAGTGAACAAAAACACCAAGTACTGATGTGCTTGTTGAATGGCTTTACTGTATTCGCACAGGACTATACCCACCTATGACAAACACGGCTTCGACAACTGGTTCATCCTATACATGGATTGGTCCTGCTTCAGGAGGGGTATGGGACGACGTAAGCAACTGGCTCTATAACGGCCAGCCCGCACCCAATGCGCCAGATGCCAACACCACTGGCACGCTCACCATTCCCGCTGGAGCAGATATTACCATTCCGTCAACCGTGACGGATCTGGGGTCTTTGCTCATAGACGTACAAGGCAAGCTGAGCATTGCCAGCAGCAGCAGCAATCTGACATTTGGCTCTCTGGTGGTGGATAGCGGCGGCAGCGCCACCATTTCACGCACGCTGACAACAAATAACGGCCTGACAGTCAACAACGGCGGCACGGCCACGGTCAAGGATGTCACGCAGGACTGGCACACTCATACCTTCATGTTCAATGTGGCCTCTGGCGGCACGCTGAACATTGATGATTCCAATATTGTCATCGGCACGACCAACGGCGCCACGGCTGGGGCACTGAACATTACCAATGGCTCCAATGTCAGCTCATATGATGGCGGGCTCAGCTACAGTGGCCCCATTACGGTCACGTCCTCCACCTTTACGCCCAATTTTCAATATAATGGCACGCTTACGCTGAACAATGGCGCAACCGCCACGTTTGGCAACGGCACATGGCCCACAGCTACTGTTGTGTTTGGCACGGGCAACAACACGGTGGTGCTGCCAGTAAGTTCAACAGGAGGCAGCCCGGCCGCAGGTGTTTCCATTACAGGCCTGAAAGAGGGAGACAGGCTGGGCGTGAACGGGCAGGATGTTGCAACCGCCACACTCAGCGCCAGCAATGTGAGCCTGACCACGACATCGGGCCAAACCGTTCAGCCCAAGTCCGTTACGTATGACAGCTCCTACACGGATGCGCCTACGGGGGATGAAACCCAGACTGTCACCATTGATAGCGGGCAAGGCGTGATCTGCTTTTTGGCAGGCAGCATGATTGCCACGCCCAACGGTGTGGTGGCGGTGGAAAACATCCGCCGGGGTGATGAGGTGTTAACGTTTGTAAACGGCGTAACCCATGTGCGCCCGGTGGTGTGGGCTGGCATGGCGCAGGCCACGGTTAACCCCGCCCTGCCCGATGATATGGCAGGCTACCCCGTGCGTATTCTGGCCGATGCCATTGCGCCGGGTGTGCCGTATCAGGATCTGCTGGTTACGGCGGAACACGGCATTTTTGCCAATGGCATGCTGGTGCCCGCACGTATGCTGGTAAATGGCAGCAGCATCTTTTTTGATCGCTCCATTACCGCATACGCCTATTACCATGTGGAAACGGCAGAACACAGCGTTATCATGGCCAATGGCATGCTGACGGAAAGCTATCTGGATACAGGCAACCGCCGCAATTTTGTATCCGATGGCAATGTTGTGACCATTGGGGCCAAGGCCAAAAACTGGGCAGAACACGCGGCCGCACCGCTGGGCACTGCGCGCCATGTGGTAGAACCCATCTGGCGTGTGCTGGCCGCGCGTGCAACCAAAATTGCAGGCCATATTTCCGCCCTCGCCAAGCCGGACATCACCCACAACCACGGGCTGCACCTTGTTACGGCAGCGGGCACGGTTATTCGGCCTTTGCGGGCCATGGGGCGCAATATCTCCTTCATGCTGCCTGCCGGGGTGGAGAACGTGCGCCTTGTTTCTCGCGCTGCGCGCCCGTGTGATGTGGAAGGCCCGTTTGTAGATAAGCGCCGCGTGCTGGGCGTGCTGCTGGGCCGCGTAACGGTGCTTTCTGCTGGCACCACCGCAGACATAACCGCGCATCTGGCAGAAGAAGATGGTGCAAATGGCTGGCAGGATATGCCCCAGCCCACAACACGGTGGACAGATGGCAACGCCCTTCTGCCACTGGGCACCACCACGGCACGCGGCCCCGCGCTGCTAACGGTGGAAGTGCTTCAGGCTGGCCCTTATCTGGCCACGCCGGTTGCATTTACGCTGCCAGTTGCCGCCAACGGCTAACGCCTACTTTTGCCCCCGCATGTTGCCCAACGTGCGGGGGTTTTAGTTTCCGCCGCCGGGCCTGTTCTTCCATTCTATGGATTGATCGGCGATGTAATAGGTAATGGCGGCAATAAACAGCCATAGCGGCCCCGCCACGCTGTTTTCCAGCACCAAGGCCACGCCCACACTAAAGGCGGCAATAGAGAGCGTAAGAATAATACAGCAGCACAACACGGCCAGAGGCCAGCTTTTGGGCCATCCCTTTTTGGGCTGAGACATGTGGCGGCGGTATCCTCATCTTGCCCGCGCAACGAGGGCTGTGGGTGCTGTGTTATTGCGTATCGTAATCAACTGGGCGGCTTGGCACAATATACGCAGCGAATGGCAGCCCTACCGCCACCTTATGCGCGCCCGCGCAAAAGTACGGCCCGTTACGCGGTTGAACAGCCCACACATGGCAAGGCGCTGCAAACACCCCCGCTGGTGGCCAGCGTGTAAGCATGTTGAAAGACATGCGGGCGCAATCACTTTTGGTAGATCATGCTTTTATGCCGCTGCATTTTTTGTAAAAATAACAGGCACACCCTTTTGGCATAAAAGGCACCGTTATGCTCACCCCACATAAAAACCCGCCGCCCGCACCCACCCCGTGGTTTGCCGCCCGGCGTTTTGGCTATGGTGCAGGCCTGCCTATTGCGTGGCAGGGTTGGGTGGCTTTGGGGCTGTTTCTGGCTGTTACGCTGGGCTCCAGTTTTGGCCTGTCCTTTGTGCCTCTGCACAGGCCCCTTTTAACCGTAGGCGTGGTGATGGTGCTTAATCTTGCGGCCACAGCAGCCTTTTTCTGGGTGTGCAAAACGCGCACCCAAGGCGGGTGGAAGTGGCGCTGGGGCACGCAAGATTAGGGTGCTATAAAATTACGCGGATGCACCTTTCAACGGGGCAAAATCTTCATCCTTTGCCACAATAACAAAGTGCTTGCCGTAACCTATTGTAATACCCCGATCATGCAGTTCGTACCGGGTTTCTTCATGGGCTTTGTCTGTCCAGTGCTTACGGTCTGCAATGGCATACACATCTGCCCACGGCAGGGTGACACAGTTTTGGCCAGATTTTTCTAAAATGCTCTGCAATGCCTGCGCAACAAGGGCAGATTCTTTGGGCTGAGACATATGGGGCTATCCTTATTTTTGCCCGCACAATGGGGCTGTTGATGCGGTATTATGGCGCACCTTGGCCGCCGGGCACACTCTACGCAGCGAATGGCTGCCCTACCGCCGCCTTATGCGCGCCCGCGTAAAAGTACGGCCCCAAAGCCCACAAATACACAGCCCGTTATGCGGTTGAACACCCGGCGGATGGAGGGGCGCTGGAGCTGCTGGGCCAGTGTGTAACCGCCTATGGCGTAAACGCCGTACCACAGCATTTCCAGCAGCGCGAAGGTGGTTATCAGCACCACAAACTGCGGCAGTTGCGGGGCATGGGGCGCAATAAACTGCGGGAAAAACGCTGCCGCAAACAGCAACAGCTTGGGGTTGCTCAGCCCCACCCAGAAGCCCTTGCGCCAGCGGCTCCATGCGCTGCCCTGCACGGCGTTTTCTACCTGCGGGGCGGATATGCTGGCCGGGGGTGTTTGCCCGCCTTCCATCCACGCCTGTATGCCCAGCCAGATCAGATACACTGCGCCGCATATGCGCAGCACGCCAAACAGATGGGGCGATGCCGCAAGCGCTGCCCCCAGCCCGGCGGCAGAGGCCACAAGCACCAGCACAACCGCACTTAAGCAGCCCAGCATGGTGGCCACCCCGCGCGCCATGCCCACCCGCGCCACGCTGGCCAACACATGCAGCATGTTAGGGCCGGGTATGGCGCACAGAAAGAACACAATGCCGCAGAACACACCCCAGTTGTGCCAGGTCATACTACAAGCCTTACTGTATATTGATAAACATAGTGAGAGAGACAGCCTGTTTTACACACGCCCCCGCAACATGGCCAGAAACTGCGGCACACAGCCGTGTTATGGCCCGCGATGAAAGGTTCCCTCACTTTTTATTAGTTTAAACATTTTTAACTTTCGCGTTTTTGGTTTCCTTATTGAACGCAAACATATTAGGGATTTTCAAACTTAATTTATATTTAGAAAGCATCTGTTATGGCGACATCCACAATTACCATTGGCAGCAACCAAACTGTTACATTTGATGCCTCATCCAGCACACTAAACAGCACCATTGATTTTACGGGCACAAGCGGCAATCTGGATTTGCAGAACCTGTCTGCCTCCAACCCGCTCTCTCTTACAATTACCGGAAATTTTGGAGGTGGCATTAGCAACATTCTGACGTTTGGCACGGCAGACAATGTTTCCTTAGCGAATAGTAAAGTAGATGTTACGGCAAAGCCCGATCAAGAAACCATCATACATCTGGCAGATAGTAATGGTACTGCACTGGGCACCATTACATTAGCGGGAGATCCCTGGGGGCTGGTTTCTAATTCTGGCTACCCAGATTCTACCGTCACCGGCATGTCTCTCCGGGTAATTGCCACCCCAGGGGCAAATGGCTCAGCAACAGTCTGCTTTCTGGCAGACAGCATGATTGCCACCCCCAAAGGTGTGGTGGCCGTGCAGGATCTGCACGCCGGGGATGAAGTGCTGACTTATGCCAATGGTGTGGCCTCCGTTAGCACACTCAGCTGGGCTGGCATGGCGCACTGCACCGTAAACCCGGCCCTGCCCGATGATATGGCAGGCTACCCCGTGCGTATTCTGGCCAACGCCATTGCCGATGGCGTGCCTTACAAGGACATGCTGTTAACCGCAGAACACTGCCTGTTCTTTAACGGCATGTTTATTCCCGCCCGTATGCTGGTAAATGGCAGCAGCATTTTTTACGATAAATCCATTACCTCTTATAATTACTACCACATTGAAACCCCAGACCACGCCGTGATTATGGCCGATGGCATGCTGACAGAAAGCTATCTGGACACAGGCAACCGCCGCAATTTTACCCAGAAAGGCAACGTCATCCAGCTTGGTGGCACACCCAAAAGCTGGCAGGCAGATGCCGCCGCCCCGCTGTGTGTGGATTGGGATGCCGCAAAAACCATCTTCACCCAGATTGCGGCCCGCGCACCGCAGGGCGCATACACGGCACCGCACACCACGCACGTGCCAGAACTGCACCTGGTAACAGAACGTGGCGCCACCATCTGGCCCGCAAACTGCAAGAACGATACTTACAACTTCATTCTGCCCGCCAACACGCAGGCGGTGCGCATTGTTTCCCGCGCCAGCCGCCCGGCAGATGCAATTGGCCCGTTTGTAGATGACAGACGCACCCTTGGTGTGGCTGTGGCGGAAGTTACCCTGCTATCAGCCGCAAAACATCAGGCTGTAACGGCACATTTGCAGGCCGAAAAGCCCGAAGGCTGGCACGCAACAGACTGGACAGATTGCGCATGGACAAACGGCAACGCCGCCCTGCCCCTGCCTACACAGCATACACAGGGGGCCATTTGCATGCTGTCCGTTAAAATCCGTGCGGCTGGGCCTTATCTGCTGGACGACACCGCGCAGGATGTGGCTGCCAAAACGGCATAACCCGCCCAAATTACCGATATATTAAAAACACTACAGGGGGCCAGTGCAGAAATGTGCTGGCTCTTTATATCGGCTTTACTGATATTTTACCTGCAAATACTTGCAAACCGCGCAAGCCTTCCCCGCAACATGGCCTTGCTCTTGCCTTAATTGGCAGATGATATGCAAAACTGAGTGCAACACGCTCTAGCAAAAGGCATTGGGCTATGTTTCAGCGCATGAAGTCTCTCCTCACATTTCACAACAGGCCATCGGCAGCATGGCAGAAAATGCCTGTGCAGTTGCGCCGCTTTCTGTATGCAACTTTTGTGGTGGAAGGCGTGTTGTGCGCTTATCTGCTCAAAAGCGTGGCCTCCCCCTTGTTCCATCTGAGCATGTTGCTGCCGGGGGCATTTTTGCAGCATCAGGTTTCCTTCGCCCAATTCTCACTGATTGCTTCAGTGTATCTGACTGTTGCCGCTATTGGGATAATTGGCATAGGCGCTGTTCTTTTGCGCAAGAATTATGAAAAAAGCATGATGCGCTATGCCGTTATTCGGGAAGTTCGGCAGAGCCACGCACGTATCCGCACCCGCAGAAACATGAACCGGCGCTAAAACGCAGCCACCTTACCACCCTTCGTTTGTAAAAACGGGCTTGGGCAGTGTGGGGGGCGTGCTATCGGGGTATGTCAACCACATCTGCCAGATATCCATGGTGCGGCTATGGGTCAGACGTAGCATGCAGGTGAGCGCCATGCTGAAGCGGATTGTGCCGTCAGACCATGCCTCATACGCGGCGTTGCATTCTGCCTTCTGATACTGCACCCAATGCTGCTGCGCGGTATGAAAATCCGCCAAAGCGTGCTCTGGGTCTGCCGATTGGCGTATGCGCCCCTCTGCCGCGGCAATGTAGCGCGCCATCTGCTTTTGCGCTTTATCCAGCACCTGCTTCTGGCAGTCCGCAATTTCTGGCGTTGTCAGCCCCGGGCATTTATCCGCCGCGCGTGCCGACACAGAGCACAGCACACTGGCCGCGCTAAGCAGGAAAACCGTTTGTATCTGCATGTGCCACGCGCATCCTTGGGCCTGTTTATGGGGTGCAACCTGCAATTTCTGCCCGAAGGTAGGATGCCAGATCTGTTACACCCTTTACGGGGTTTGCTGGGCGATCATACCGCTGGTTTATGAAAATTGCGGTCATATTTGCGTAAGATCGGGCCGCTTTGTCTGAAAAACCATTGGCCTTGTAATATGCCAGCCACGCGGTGGGCGGTATGTCCTCCACCCGCACGGGGTGTTGCAGAATGTGCGCAAAAACCTGTGCCACATCCTGCGCGGTGTACGGTGTGGGGCCTTCTATAGTGTACACCCCCACTTCCTGCACCGGGGCCATAAGAAGCTGGCCTGCCAGATGCCCCACATCCTGCGGGGCCACCATGGGCACGGGCTGCGTGGCGGGCAGAAGGCTGCTCACCTTGCCGGATGTGCGGGCTTCGGGCACGGCAGAAAGCCAGTTGCTCATGTAATACGCGGCACGCACACAGCACAGCGGAATACCCGTTTGCCGGGCACCTTGCTCCAGATCATACAACACACCCAGATCTGCACACTCTGTGCCCGGTTGCGCCCCATAGGTGGATTGCACAACAATTTTTTCCAGCTTTGCACCGCGTAACGCCTGCAGGATGGACTGCACGGTGGCGCGTTCTGCCTTATCCGTATCCAGCGCGGGGCTGGCCGGTGGGTTGAGCACAAAGGCCCGATCCGCCTTTTGCAACACCTGCGCCAGTGCATCTGTATCGTGCACATCCACCAACGCCACGCTGGCCCCGCGTTGCGCCCATGCCGCAGCTTTTTGGGGGTTACGCAGCACAACGGTTACGGCCTGCCCCTGCTGCAACAGATATTCCGTAACGGCTGTGCCCACATGGCCAGAGGCCCCAAGAACTGCAAACATCTTTGTCTTTCCTCATACGGCGGGGTGTGGTGCATCTTTTCCACCCCCATAGTCCTGCCTAACCGTGCAAGAAACCCCACCTTGCAGGAAAGCCGATTATGCCCACACCGCCAGCGCCTTCCGCCCCGCGCAAGCAGCCTTTGCCCAACACGCAGGACTGGCCGCCCTTGCCCGGCACACGTGCCTATATGGCCCGCCAGCTTGCGCAGGATACCGCCACCGTGCGCCAAATTGTGACAGTTTTGCAAAACTGCGCCGGGCAGATTGCCCCGCTTGTGGCGCAGCTTTACTTCACCACCGGCCCGCTGGCTGTGCTGGACTGCACCACCACCCTGCACGCGCTGGCAGATGACATTGCGCATGATGACCCGCAAACACTGGCCGAACTGGCGGCAGAGCACAGCCGCACCGGCTGATATGTGGGTTTTGGAAACCCCCTTGCCCTGCTATGTTGCCCCCTCGCCACGCTGCGCGACAAAACAGAAACCGTATAGAGGACAGACCTTTTGAAACGCAGAAACCTTTTTGCCGCTTCTCTGGCTGCCGGCGCATTGGCCGCCGGGCGCAAAAGCTGGGCCAGCGTGCCAGAGGCCGCACAGGCCATGGGCCGCACCGCGCCGCCCGGCACCGTGCCAGCCCTAACGCCCGCCCGCGTGCATGCAGACCAGATAATGGACATTAAGGTATGCCTGCGCCCCTTCCGCCCCGCTGGCCCCCGGCTGGAAATAGAGCCGGTGGCAGATAAAATTGTGGTGCACAATTATGGGCACGGCGGCAGCGGGTGGTCTCTTTCATGGGGGTCTGCCGCCATGGCGGTGGAACGCGCCGCCCCGCTGATGGAAAAGCATGTAGCCGTAATTGGCTGCGGCATTATTGGCCTCACCACCGCCATAACCGCCCAGCGCGCGGGCATGAACGTAACCATTTATGCGCGGGACATGCTGCCGCATACGCGCTCTGTTCGGGCCAATGGCAGTTGGACACCGGATTCACGCATTGCGCTGATAACCGCCGCCACGCCAGATTTTGCCGCCACGTGGGAGCGCATGGCGCGGTATTCCTGGCAAACATATCGGGAATATCTGGGCCTGCCCGGCAACCCGGTGGACTTTAGAGACAACTACCTTCTCTCCGACACCCCGCCGGATGAGGCCGACCATACCGAACCCGCGCCCGACATTAGCAAAGGCTCCTATGCCTCTACCGGCGTACCGCAGAGCGAGGCCGAATTTGCAAAATATGCAGACAGGATAAAGGATATTATTCCCGCAGCCGAGCTTCTGGCCGGGGCGGACAATCCCTTCCCCGTGGCGTATGCGCGGCGCAAGCCCATTATGATTTATAATTTTGGCGCGTTCGGCCACGCCCTGCTTTCTGACTTCTATCAGGCAGGTGGGCGTATTGAGATACGCGAGTTCCACAGCCCATCCGAGGTGGCAGACCTGCCCGAACGTGTGGTGTTTAACTGCACCGGCTATGCAGCGCGGGATTTGTGGGGTGATAAATCTCTTATTCCCGTGCGCGGGCAAACGGCGTGGTTGCCACCGCAACCCGCTGCCAATTATGGCGTGCGCTACAAGGGTGCTGCCATGCTTTCCAAATCCGATGGGCTGATGGTGCAGGGCGTCAACCTTTCCGGCCTAGGGGAACTGGAAGGCGTGGGCAACAGTATGGAACAGCCCAACCGTGCAGAGGCCGAACAGGCCGTGGCCGTGTTTGAAGATCTGTTCTCCCGCTTTCGGCCCCGCAGAGGATAACGGCATGGCACAGCACCCCATTTTTGCAAAACAGGCCCAAAAGGCCAGAGGGTTTTGCACGGCCCTGTTAGCCGCAACCGGGCTGGTGGCCACGGCTCACGCCGCCCTTGCCGCCCCGCGCCACGCCCCTGCGGCACCGCCTGCCCCTGCTGCCCCAAGCTTTACCGCAGAGCAGGCAGACCACGGGGCGCAGATTTACGCAGGCACCTGCGCCATGTGCCACGGGGCAGCGCTGGAAGGCGCGCATGATATGCCGCCCTTGCGCGGGCTGTTTGTGGCGCGCTGGGCCAATACATCGCTCAACAAGTTGTACGCTTACATCACCCACGCCATGCCGCTGATGGCACCGGGCACCCTGCCCCCGCAGGACAACATAGATGTAATAGCGTTTCTGCTGCGTGAAAACGGCACGGAGCCGGGGCACACCCCCCTGCCAGCGGATGAAAACCGCTTGGCGCAAATGGTGTTTCCCGCCCCCAATGCACTGCCACCTGTAAAAGCGGCGCAACCGGGCAAGGCCCCGCGCACACGGTAAAAAATAACCCCGCCCACTGGTTTACGGTGGGCGGGGTTTTTAAATGTGTCAGGCAGGTTGGCCTGTTTTACAAAAATTTTGGCTTACCACTTAAAGCCAATGCTGCCTTGGGCATTTCGGCGCTCTCCATAATAGCACCATTCCTGCCCGTAAGAGGCATAGGCCATGCAGTTGCCGATATACTTTTTATCAAACAGGTTGCGCACGCTGGCCGCCACGCTCCACCCACGCAGGGAGGGTGAAAGGTTGGACAGATCATACCCGATGGAGCCATCAAACACCGTGTATTGCGGCACATGCACGCTGCCGTAGGAGGCCTGCCCCCCATAGCTTGGGGCGGAATAACGCAGGCCGCCACCAAAGCCAAAACCCTTCATCACACCTTTGGGCATGGTGTAATAGGCAAACAGAGAGGCATTGCCTTTACCAGACTGCATAAGCGGCTTGCCGGTGGAATCATCCTTTACCTTCTGCACGCTTACGGCAGCGGTAATCATCAGGTTTTTATAGGGCTGGGCGTGGGCTTCAAATTCAAAACCATCTGAATGCACCTTGCCACTTTGCACATTGTAACCCAGATTCCCCACTGCCACCAGCACGTTGGTTTGCTCGATATGGAAGCCCGCAGCCGTAAGCAGCACGGATGTGCCGGGGAACTGATACTTCACGCCGCCTTCAAGCTGTTTGCCCAAGGAGGGATCTGCCTGCCGGAAGCTCTGCCCACCATTGTTGGACACAATGCCAGACTGCGGCTGGAAGGATGTGGAATAGCTGATGTAAGGCGCAAGCCCGAAATCAAAGTGATACAGGCCAGAAGCGCGCCATGTAATCTGGCGCGGACTTTCATTGCTGCTGGAATGGCTTACAGATTCTATCTGGTGGGAACGGTACCAGTCATTCCGCAAGCTGCCTGTAATAATCAGCTTTTTCCAGCGCAGCTCATCCTGCGCGTACATGCCAATCTGGTGTGAATCCGTGCGGTAGTTCATATACGGGCTGCCCATGTCTGGCATGGTCATGTGGTAATCAGGATGCAGCACGTTCAGAGAGGGCGCAGAGGCATAATAACCTGCTTCTGTGGCGCTTTGCTGCATGTAATCAAAGCCGAACATCATGTCATGCGTCACAGGCCCGGTGCGCACATGGCCCTTGAACTGGCTATCAAATGCCAGATTATGCGTGTGCTCGTTGGTGCCAAAGGCAGAACGGCTGAGCATTGTGGGGTCTGAATCGTAATAGCCGTTATCATACACGCTGCGGTATATGGTTTTGACATCATCGTACCGGCCACGGGTGCTAAAGCTCCAGTCCTCATTAAACTTGTGGTTCAGGATATAGGTGATGCCTCCCTGCCTGCGGTTGAACTTTTCAAAAGGCACGTCGCCATCATAAAAGTTTCGTGGCAGGTAACCGTATGAGGCACGCTTGAGGGAACCCACAAGCGGCACGCCGCCATAGGTGCCGTTTTCGGGATCATACTGATAATTGCCCAGCAGGGTGAGCGTGGTGGGGCCTTTGGCGCCAAAGGTAAAGGCGGGGCTTATGGAAAAACGGCGGCTGCCCGTGCGGGCAAGCTGGCTGTGCTGGCCATTCACCGTGCCATATAGCCGATACTGCACGGAACCATCCTTGGTGGCATAACCGCCTACATCGGCATCCACACGGTACAGATCAAAACTGCCGCCTGTGGTGGTAATATCTCCGTAAAATTGTTTGTCTATCGGCAGTTTGCTGGAAAGGGCCACAAGCCCGCCGGGGCTGGATTGCCCATACAGGGCGGATGCCGGGCCTTTTAACACTTCCACCCTATCCAGGCGGGAGGTATCTGTTTGCGGTGTGGCGTAACCGGTGGGGCTATCCTGCACCTTCAGCCCATCCAAAAAGGTGGGCACGGTAAAGCCGCGCAGCATGAACTGATCATACCGCGTGCCCACGCCCCCGCCGCGCAGATCGGACGTAATGCCCGCCGCGTATCGGATGGCCTGATTAAGGCTGAGCACACCGCGCACATCCATTTCATCGCGCGTAATCACTGTTACAGACTGCGCTGTTTCAATAAGCGGTGTGTTGGATTTGGTGGCGGAAGACGCCATGGTGGACGCCCTGCGCGCGCGCACCTCCACCCCTTCAACATGCACGGCGGATGTTGGCGCCTTGTTGGCGGCCTTGCCCTGTTTTGCTGCCGTTGCCCCAACCTGTTGAGACTGCCCGAATGTGGGTGTCCGGGTTGCTGCAAGAACCTTACCGCTTATGAAAAATGTAAGGGGAAGCGCACAAAAAATAACCTTGTTGCGGTGCATACCCGTTTTTACCCCGTGGTTCCTGCTGATCTGAGGCTTGGGCAGTTACCAACATTGAGAATCATTTGCAAGATTAAATGGCGGTCAGATTTCTGCGGCTTTCTGCCGTTATAAAGCGGTTTTGGGGGAGATTTTGGGGGCCATAAATGCGCAGGCCATACCGTGCAAAACAGGCGCGTGCACAGCCTGTATCCGCCCCCAAAACAGGGCCTGATATTTTATAAACTATCTTTTAATATTCTGGGGCTTTGGCAAGATATACCGCCCGCAACACAGCGCCACACAAGGGCTGAAAAGCTGCATTGTGGGGCGGCCTTTATTACTTGCAAAAGGGCACACGCAGCCCCTCCGCCATATGGGAAAAACACGGAAAGGCTGCTCTCTAAAATTTGCACATGAGAACAGATTGCAGTTGCAACTGTGGCGTTAAGGAGACACCCCGCCATCCTTATCGGCCCAGCCATCTGCTGCATCCAACGCCGGAGCCAGCCCGCCAAGCGGGAAGTTGAGCGTGAGCACCCCGGCATCACGCTTGGCCAACATCAGGTGGCCAATGCTGCCCCGGCGCAGGGCGTCCATCAGTTCCAGCGTAAAGGTGGCCTGCCCTACGCAGCCTTTATTATCGCAATATTGCCATTCCAGCGGTACGGGGGGGGCGTTATCCACCCCCAGAAAGGAATGTTTGTTCAGCGAAAGGCCAAGCGGCACCCGCACGATAATTCTGTATGGGGCATTAGAAAGCCGCGCTGTGCTGTTGGGTGGCACGGCCCGCGCAATTTGCATGCTGCCAATGGTGCTGACCACGTGGTGCTGAACATCGTTCACCTGAAAGTTCTGCTGCACGCCGCACAAAAACGGCCTGTTGGTGGCGCTGTTAAAATTGCACTGCCAGCCCCAGTGTTCGATCACCCCGCTTTTACGGTCTATTTGGGTAATACCTGCCTGCGCGGGGCCAACGGGGCCTTTATCATGCAGGGTGTCCAGCAGCGTTGTATCTGCATCCGGCGCTTTGGTGGCGGCCTGTGCCGGGCCATGCAACAGAGCGGCCAGAGTTGCACTGGCGGCCAAAAGCCCTGCCCGTGTAAAATACACTTTTAAAAAACGCTGCTGGGCCATGGCTGAAACTCCTGTTGTGTGACTAAGCGTAGTACATGCCGTTATGGCACGGGCAAGGCGGCGTTGCACCGCACGTAGGATTCCTTATCGCGGAAGATAAACAGCACGTAGTAATCCAGCGCGCGGCCGCGCCTGCGGGTGGTGTGGGTATAAAACGGAAACACATCCTGCGGGGGGCCGTATTCTGGCGGCAGGGGGTCACTCTCCAGCAATGTTTCCACCCTGAACAGCGGCACATAAATATGCACCGGGCCGGGGTTGCGCCGCACATGCCACAAATTGCGCCGAAACTTGCGCAGCCTGTCTGGCAAAATGAAGATCATGTTTTCTTCAATAAACCGCTCATCCGGCTGGGCACGGCGCAGGTAGCGCGCATCATCCGGCATATCGCAAAAAAAGTTGTAACCCTGTATTTTCATGCTTCTCTATTCTGCATCTTCACGCTCTGTGCGCCATTCCTGCAAGGTTTTACCCTGATACTTCCAATAAAGTGGCCCACGGAACGCCACCTTTTGAGATCCCGCCCGTGCGGCCAATGTTTTGGCTGCATCGGAAAGGCTAACAACATTGCCCTCAAACACCACCTGCCTGTCATTATATACAGTGCAGGTTATGGAAGGGTCTCGCACCCATGTCAGCACTGCGCCGGGGCGAATATCCACCATACCAAAGTTAAACCGCTCTGCCCGGCGCTGTTCCCTGTTTAGGGCAGCCACATCGTTTTCATCTTGTGCACCGGCATCTTCTGAAAGATCCAGCTCCTCACCAGGTATCACATCCAGAATGGCGCGGGCACATTCGGGGTCCAGCCGAAAGAACTCGCGGCTGGCATTAACTCTGTGGGGGTCAAACGCCTTGTGCAGCGCAGCTTCCACCTGCCGACAACTGGCTACGTGCTTGGCATAAAAACATTCAAACGGCACCGGCACGCCAGATTGATACAAGGAACGCATGCGGGCGGCCACATCCCGCGCAATGCCTATTTTTATCAAATCCGGCATAACCGGGTTTGTCAGCACATAAACATAACCGGCATCTGTGCCAATTTCGGCAGTTTCTTCGGGGTCATATCCGCTGGGCTGGGGCATGGGGCATCCTTTGGTAAGGTCTGCCCTTCTCCTCCCATACTGTGCATAGGCATGCAACCGGGGCGCATGCACGGCTGCCCTTAGGCATTATGTGGCTTGCGGCTGCGGTTTGGAATGGGTGTTTTCTGCCTGTTTTGAAAGGCAGAGCGTGCGCTCAAGGGGCCAACACCCCTGTTTTGAGCGCACGGGCAACCAAAGGCTGGCATAGAGTACTGTATAAAAAAAAACCTGCCCCAGAGTATGGAGCAGGGTGATGCCATCAGGCCCGCAGGGCGGTTTCTTCCGGCTCTACATTGCTGACAATATAAGGCCCGGCTTCCAGAATCTGGAGCGCGAGCAGCGCTACCGTTCCCGGTTCTCTGTGGCCCAGAGGCAGGCAGGCATTACCCGCTGTCCAGCGCATGGGGTAAAATTCCACATTGTTCCACCCTGCCAGATCTTCATCATGCAGATAGGATGTAAGGGTGCGGGTTGTGTTGCCGTGGCAAATGCTGGCATTCCCCACCAGAACGCCCAGAGTGCGGCGGTCATCTACAAATGGCCCTATCGCCTCATTCCGGCGGCTGGTGTTGGAGTGGATATAAACCGTTTCAATACCAGCGGGGATCATGAACAGCGTGTGGTTTTTTTCCGTCCGCAGTGGGCGGATCACACGGCCATTACCTGCGGTCAGATACAGGTTGCTTTCATGTGTCACAACCGGTGCTTCTGTGCGCAGCGGCAGGCCCATGCCTTGGGCACGTGCGCAAAACTGCTGGAACAATGGCTCCACAAAAGCGCGGGAGACATTCAGGGGGGCTGCGGCATCATCCCATGTCAGATTACGGGTGCGGGGCATGGCCACCACATCACCATTCTGGCGGAAGCTGCGCCGGTTGCCGGTATCCAGATAGCTTTCCGTAAGAACACCATCTGCGGTGATGATAGCGTGATCTTCGGTTTCAACGTGGTAATAATCGTAAGACGTGAAGGACTGATCGTAAAAGATGGACTGGCCGTTTACGAGCATACGTGCCGGCACAAAGCAGCCGTTCAGATACAGGCAGTGCTCTGGGGTAATCAGCATATCCTTGAAAGGCACGCCCTCTGCCAGCGCATCCTTTACAATGCGCACCGGGTACCCTGCCATATCAAGCGGCAGAAAAGGCGCGGCAACGCTGGTTGATTTACCAACCCATGTTACGGTTTTCTGCTCTGTTTTACCGTTTACAAGCACATCAATCCGGTCACCCACCGCCAGATCTTCAACCTTGCGGGTTGCGCCATTTACCGAGATTTCTGTGCCTGCAAGAAAGCACGGGTCAAACCCACGATCTTGGTAATCAAGTTTTATGTGCGAGTGCGTTCCCTTTTCCTTTACTTGCCAATAATTGGAAATATTTCCATTCATTGAATGGTTTGTATATGTATAGTTTGATATATTAACATTTGCATCTGTTAATAGAAAATAACCACCTGTAGTATCCCCCAATATTATTTGCGTTGATCCTTTTCCACCCCAAGTATAATCGTATGTGTATTCCGTACCATCAATAGTGAAATGAGTTGAATCAATAAAAGTTACCTTAACACTGTTTTGAATATTAGAAACAGTGGATATGTTGTTTGATGTGGTGATGTGGGCAAAGTTAAGGATATTGTATCCTGAAGCAGGGATATCACTTGTTGAAGACATGAAGCACTCTTGTTGGAATTATTTATAAAACGATTTTGTTAGATATATCTTATCTTATTTTCGTGTCAAATGATTCTCAACGCCAATAGATACTTCAGCACCCCCATAAACGCCCGACATCAGCCCGGTTGTGGCATACATGCCCCTTAACAGTTCTGGCATTATGCGGCACAGATACAGACAC
The DNA here is from genome assembly GCF_000285275.1 of Acetobacter pasteurianus subsp. pasteurianus LMG 1262 = NBRC 106471. GTDB lineage: Bacteria > Pseudomonadota > Alphaproteobacteria > Acetobacterales > Acetobacteraceae > Acetobacter > Acetobacter pasteurianus. Next base: position 44,398 of record NZ_CADO01000034.1, on the reverse strand, counting down.
GCATTTTCCACCGCCCGGCGTGCCTGTGCTGCCAAGGGGCAACTGAAGTAGAAGGACACCCGGCCATGCGCTTTTCCGCCCCTTTTTTCCGCCCCGGCCTTTTTGCGCTGTGCGCTGCGGGTGCGGCGCTGGCTGGCTGTGCAGAACCCCGCACCCCCACAACGCCAGAGGGTAAGGAAACCCCGGTGGCCGCCACCGGCCCCAAAGGGGTGTATGAAGCGCGCGGGAACGAGCCCTTCTGGAACATGACGTTGGCTGATGGTGCGCTTTCTGTTGAAACACCGGATGGCCCGCGCATGGCCCGCGTGATCCGCCATGCCTATTCTGAAAACGGCACCCGGTATTATGAGGCATCGGACGTAAAAGCCGCCCTCACCGCATCTGCCTGCACAGATAGCATGACCGGGCAGGTGTTTACAGATACAGTCACCCTTACCTCCGCCACCAAAACCCTGCACGGGTGCGGCGGTGTGCTGGTGCCCCCCAACAGCCTGAATGATACGCGCTGGGTGGTGACCGCCATGGATGGGCGCAGGCTGCGCGGCGGCAATTTTGTGCCCGATACGGATGACAGCGCCACGGATGAAAACCCCAACCCGGCGGCAGACATGTTTGCCCCCACGCTGGACATTAACGATACAGGCAAGATTTCCGGCTCGGATGGCTGCAACCGCTATGTGGGCGGGCTGGTATTTGGGCCAAAGGGCAGCGTAACGCCCATGCCCGCAGGCGGTATTAGCACGCTAATGGCCTGCCCCGGCAAACAGAACGACATTGCAAACACCTTCCGCCCACTGCTGAACAGCGTAACCGGCTGGACAACAGATGGCACACACCTTGTGCTGCAAACCTCCGGCGGCAAAACCATCCGCCTGCGGCAGGTGTTTTAACCTTTTCGCACAATAGTTTCAGGGTGTGTCAGGCCTTTTGTCCATCACGCGAGCGTGAGAGGCAGCGGGCCTGACACACCCTATCGCACGCCCCATATTGGCAGCATGTGGCGCAAATACGTGCCCCTGCCCGCGTAATGGCGCCGGAACCTCTGCCAAAGCGGGCCGTTATAGGCATATCGCACAGATATCTTTGTTATGTTTGAAAGGGCGCTTTCGTATGATTTCAGCCAGCAAAAAAGTGTTTCGCAAGGTGGCTTTGGGGGTCACGCTTGCGGTTACGGTGGCTCCGGCGGCTGTGAGCGCGCTGGTTTCTACCGCCCATGCTGAACGCAGCGAACGCTTTGGCGGTGATTTTACAACCGAGCACAGCGCCACATCTCACCCCACCGGCAAGGTGGATGCGGTGTTTTTTCCTTCCACGCATGAGCTGCGCTATACCATTACGTGGGATGGGCTGAGCGGCCCGGTGACGGTAGCGCATTTTCATGGTCCGGCAGATCCGGGGCAGGAAGCAGACCATATGATCACCCTGAAAGGCCCGTTTAAAAGCCCGTTTTCTGGCACCGCCATTTTAACTGCCGAGCAGGAAAAAGCCCTGCATGATGGCAAGATGTACCTCAACCTGCACACCGCCGCCTACCCCAAGGGTGAAGCCCGCGCGCAGCTAACATCTCCCTACAATGGTGAAACAGACCACGCAGACCCCAACCACACCTAAGCCCAGCACCCGCGCATAAAAAACGGCCCCGCCGCCTTGCCCCGTATCCGGGGTGTTGGCAGCGGGGCCGCTTTGCGTTTCAGGCCCCCATAGCGGGCATAAAATGCAGCGTATTACAGGTGCTGTGCGCCTTCTGGCTGGGCTTCACCACCCTGCGGGGCAGCATTAGGCTGCTGCTGGTTGGGCTGCATGGTGCCCGGTGTGGTGGAATGTTCCACATCATACGCCGTGGCTTTCTGCTGATAGGTGCCCTTTGAGCCGGGGTGTTCCTTATCATACAGCGCGGCCTTGGCGCGGGCTTCCTTACGGTATTCATGACGGCGATACATGCCCGCAGCACACCCGGCCGCCGCACCCAACACACCATGATGGTTGGCCATATGGCCACCCACGGCACCGGCTGCGCCGTACTTCAGGCAGCCGCCTGGTTCGCTGGCGTTTGCGGCGCTGCCAATGGTGGCGGCCATAATGGTTGCAAGGCCCAGGGTTACAATCTTACGCATTCTTTTATCCGTCTTTTCTAGCGCCTGCCGGTTTGGGGCAGGCATCTGCCAAACTTCTATAGCAAATAGATATGGCAGCAGCTTTGTTCAACACCACCACACTAACCTGCAAACAGTGGCGGAATGTGGGCCAAGGCAGAATATAGGAGGGTGGGCTATGCGGGCGGCCCATAGGCGTTGGGGCCTTGCGTGCCTTTGGCGCATAAAAGGTAAATCCAATAACCCACGCCTATATATGGAACAAACCACAAAACAGAAAACCAGCCGTTTCGGCCCATGTCATGATGCCGCCTGATCAAAGCGGACGTAATGGCAAACATGAGAAACACATATACAAGTAAAAGCGTGGCATAAAACACAAACACGCCAGTTACGGCATTAATGGAAGAGCCTCCATAATTATCAAGCACATGCACTGCATATAAATGTGCAATATATGTAAGTATAAATATCAGCAGCAGCCATGCGCTCCACCTCCGAAAATCGGAAACAGACAGGCGGCCTGTGTACTTAAAACTTTGTTTAAACTGTTCTATCAAAACAGACATACATTCCCCATTCCGCAAGGCCCGCAACGCAAAAGCCCGCCAGCATTGCTGCCAGCGGGCCTGCCTGTGTGTTGGGCTGTGGTTGGCGCGTATTTACCGCACCGCCCCTGCCTGTGATGCAGCCTGACGGGCAAATTCGGCCTGTGCTGCGGCTTCCCGCGCTTCGGCCTTTTGGGCCACTTCATCCTGAATGGCCTGCTGCGAGGGCAGCGGCGTATAGGGCACCGGCTTGGGTGCTGGCGCAGGTGTGGGGACCATAACAGCCGGTGGCGGCGCAGAAACAACCTGCGGCGCGGGCGCAGAAGGTGTGGCCACATGCGGCGTGGCCGCCACGGCACGCGGGGCCACATAAGCCGGGGCTGATACAGCCGGGCGTGGTGCCGCCACATGCGCAACAGGGGCAGAAACCGCACGCGCAGGCGCGGAAACCCTGTGTGTAGCAGCCACACCCGCCGGAACAGCCGCAGCAGCGGCCACTGGTGCGCGGATAGGCGGCGGGGGTTCAGACGGCCATCTGGGTTTTTCATCCGAGGCACGCTGGTTATCTATGCCCGGTGCGGCATCACCATTGCGGGCGGCCTTTAGCAGGTCTGGCCCCATAAGGGCTGTGCGGGAGCACACGGCCTCGCGCTGGTCTCGGTTCAGGGTGCGGGTATCAAACATCTGGTCCGGGCCAAGGCGCAGCATGCCAATGCCACCCCATGCGTAATCGGACGAGTTGCGGACATCTGGCAGTTCCGCCAGCTCGCGCCCCAGTTTTTTAACCGTGGTGTCTGTTATCAGCTTGTTGTGGTAGCAAAAATACATCAGCCCGCCCACATTGGCCGCATTTGTGCCCAATACGGTGGGTATGCCATCGTAATCCAAAATGCCGGGGGCGGCTGTGGCGGCTGTCATGGGGGCTGGGCCGGGGCGCATCTTCATAATTTGCAGCCCGTAATGAGGGTTCTTCTCCGCCGCATAAGCCGCCGGGGGCGCGGCCAACAGGGCAGTGCAGGCCCCCAACGCCAGAAAAACAGGACGGAATCCCAACATCTACTTTGTTCCTTGCTTTGGTCTGGCCGCAGAATACGGAAAAACCCCACCTGCCAGCAAGGCCCGCCGCACGGGCCATGCCGCATAAACTTGCGCATAGATGCATGATATCCACACCCACGGCCACCCCCATTTCTGTGCAGATACAGGCTTACGCCCCTGTGAATGGCCCTTAGCCCCCGCAGCGGGCACAAAGGCAGCGGGTGGATTTTACGTAAGGGCGCTGTATGCTGAAGGGTGAATATGGCTGAGCTTTCTACTTCCTCCTCCGTGCGGGTTTCTGCGCGGCGCATTTTGGTGCTGGACCTTCTGGCCGGGTATGTAGATGCGCTGGGCTTTGTATATCTGGGCGGGCTGTTTGCCTCTGCCATGACAGGCAACACAACCCATCTGGCCGCCGCCCTTGTTGGCGGCATTTGGCCGCATGCGTTGATGTTGCTGGGTATTTTAGGCACGTTTTTTGTGGTGGCCATGCTGGCCACTCTGGCACGCTTGCGCTGGCAGGCGGCCATTGGCATAGCCTGTGTGGGCGTGCTGCTGGGGGCCACGCAAATTGCCATGCTTACGCCGTGGCACCACACGCTGGCCCTTGTGCTGCTGCCCGCCCTTATGGCCGTGCAGGGGGAAACGATAGCCCGCTTTTCTGGCAGTGCTATCCAGACCATTGTGATCACCAGCAACCTGCTCAAATGTGCCTCGGCACTGGCTACATCGCTGGCGGCGCGCTGGCCGGGCAGCACTGTTAAACCCCCGCCACCGGGGGCGGCTTTGTTGCCGGGGCTTTCTTGGTTGGGGTTTGCGGCTGGGGCTCTGTGTGGCACCTTGGCCATGGCGTGGCATGTGCCGCTGCCTTTTATCTGGCCCCTGCCGCTATTGGTTTTGCTGTATTTGGATATTGCCCGCGCCGAAGCCCATAACGCGCCGCCCTGAACGCCACCCCACCCTTTTACGAACAAGAGTAATGACCGTTCTGCCCTGCCCTTCCCTGCCTTCTTCTGCCTCTGTTGCCTCCCTGTTTTACCGTGCACGCGGGCTTGCCGCGCTGGTGCTGCTGCCCACGCTGGCAGGCTGCGGATATATAGATAGCCGCACCGCCCATAAGGGCCAGTTGGCCGTAATTGGCATGACAAATGAGGACTTACAGGCCTGCGCGGGTATTCCCGACAAAACGCAGAAGATAGATGAGCACACCACGGTTTATCAGTACGTGCGCTCGGTCAACATGCCTTCCACCAACGATTCCTCGCTGTTTCCGCTCCAGACATTTGTGAACATGACACAAACCACCTTTGGCGGTGCGGGCAAAACCTGCGTGGCCAGCCTGCGGATGGTGGATGGCCGTGTGTATGACCTGCATTACAGCGGTGATAATGACCGCATGATTGGCACGGATGGCGCGTGCTCTACGGTTGTAAAAGGCTGCATCCGCTCCCCCGTGGCCTCCACCAACCGGTTCCGTGACAGGTTGATTGGGTTTGGCCCGGTTTCGGCTTTTCATGAACCCAGCGTAGAGGCCCAAAGGCGTGCGCTGCATTCGGTTTATGATCAGCCAGCCCCGCAGCGCATTCTCAACCCACAGGCGGATTCTGCTGGCACGCCTTCTTCCGCCGCAACGCCTGCGGTGCAGGCCACACCGGCAGCACAAACACTTACAGGCCCGCAAAGCGTGGCCGCAGCTTGGGCGGCCAAGGCGCAGGAAACAACCCCTGCCACAACGGTTGCCCCAAACAGCAACGCCCAGCACTAAGGCCGGGCGTTTAAAGCCATACGGGTGGCGGGAATATACCCCGCGCCCGATATGTTATGGGGGCTTCATGCCTTGCCGCGTGCGCCTTCCTGCAACTGGGCTTCCAGCTTGCGCAGGCGTTCACCCAGAGCTTTTGCGTGTTCTGGCCGGTCCTTCAGCGCAATATCGTATTCCCGCTTTACCTGCTCCATTTCACGGCTGATATCCGTGGCGGATGGCAGATGGTGGGTATGGTTTTCTGTTTTTTCAGACATAAAATTTCTTTCCCTATTTGCGTAAAGCCTACCTTAAACATTGGGGCCACCACAGCCACCCACAACCCGTACAAAAGCAGACCAGCATTACCCGCCACAACGCCATGCCCAGATAGCGGTTGACCACGCGGGGCAAAAGAGTAAGTGTGACGCTGTTTTGATTTGGCATGATTCCGGTGGAATCTGCGGGGCTTGAGATGCATGGATATGGCACCGGCCCGGCAACCCTTTTACCGCCGGAACACTATATAAGGGGTTTTTGGGATGGGCATGTTTCTGTGCATTGCGCTGCTGGGCCTGGATCTGATGTTGTACTTCCTGGGCATGAACGTTGCAGCTATGAGCTCTGCTGTTATCGCCTTTATTGTTCCGGTTATTGTGATGTGCAGCTACAGCCTGACCCACATTGAAAAAGACCCGAACGCGTCTTCTTCTCACCACTAATGTGGGCTGGCGGGCTTTGACCTGCCATGCTGTAAAAAAGCCGCCGCAGCCTTATTGGCCCGGCGGTTTTTTTGTGCCCACATGCGTATAAAGCGTGGCCTTACTGCGCTACGCGGGCCAGTTGCGCGTGGGTAAAGGCGCAAGCCCCGTTATGATAGGGCGCGCAGTTCTGCTCTTCGCTGCTGACCACGCCATGTGGCCCCATGCGGAAGGTGATGCGGCAGGATTGGCCGTTATATTCGGGGTCTGTTGTTACCACCCATGTGTTGCCGTGGCGGGTGGCTGCGCCCTCGGCCGAGCCTGCGCAGGTATCCCCTACAACAGCAACCTCGGCAAAGGTTTCATCTCCCGTTTGCACCAGTTTAAGGGTGCCTTGGCCACCGGCCATGCTGCCGGTGTATATTTGGGCGGACGTAGCGGGCGGCGTATCCTGCGCCAAAGCAGGTGTGGCGGCTATGGTGGCGCAAAACAGGCCCAATGTGCGGAAAAGATGTGGCATGGCGGTTGCTCCGTTTTTAACAAACCGGGCCAACGCCAGCCGCCGCACGTTAATTTAATGATACATCAGCGCACGAAACAGGCTGACCAGCCCCGGCTGTAGCACATACTGGATAATCAGCAGCACCACCATTGGGCTAAAGTCCATGCCGCCCGGCATTGGCAGCATACGCCGCACGGGGGCCAGCACGGGTTCTGTTATCCGTTCCAGAAACACGCCTATTTTCCAGACAATCTGGTTGCGGCTATCCAGAATGCCAAAGGCATACAGGTTTACAAAAATACAGGCTGCCAGAAGCACCCAGCTATACAGTTCCAGAAGCCGCATCAGCAGCATGAAAACGAAAAACACGAACGCCAAATCCTGCTTTGCTGAAAAACCGGGCACACCCTTATGGCATGCCCGCATATCTGCCATTGGGCGCCTACAATACAGCTTGACAGCAAATTGGTAAGCCCTATACACCCAAAAATCTATGGAACAGGCGGGGCTGTAGCTCAGATGGGAGAGCGCCTCGTTCGCAATGAGGAGGTCAGGGGTTCGATTCCCCTCAGCTCCACCACCCTCCTGTTCAACCTCTTGTTTTTATTGGGTTTTTTGGTGGAAAGTGTAAACTTTCTTCACAAAGTTTTCACACCCCCCTCTTTTTTCATGCCTTTTTTAGACCGTTCTGGGCTCATGCTTCCCAGCTTTTTCCATGCAGATTCAGCCAGCAATTTTTGATTGGCTTCTCTGGTGTAACGCTCCACTTCTGAGAGCGTGTTATGGCCGGTATCAGCAGGTATTTGCCCGTCTTGATCTGCACCACTTCAATGCTGCCGTTCTTCACGCGTGCAGGCCCCACGCGAATGACATCGCTCCGCCGCTGGCCGGTATAGAGAAACAGCGCCAACGCCAATCGTGCGCGTGATCCGATAGGCCAGAAGTTCTCAAATAGCCATGCAGCATGGTTGGTGATGGCGGGAGCGTTGTCCTCGCCACCATTGCCCTGGCAGCAGGCTGAATATTGCTAGTAATGCCATCAAAGTTTTGGCATAGAGATTAACCATACCCACCCAAAACAGAAAAACATTTCATATCTAAATTTCAAAAGTTAAAATATAAATTTAAATCATAATTTTTTTACTTATTGAGTGTATTGTTATTTTTTCGACATTAACTATATAATTTATTTTTTATCCAATAATATATCGTTATAACATACGTTTTTATTTGTATATTTTAATGATTTTTTTTATCTAACTTTTGCGTTTTTATTGACCAAATATGGTAGTTGAAATAAATTTTACAAGCGAATCTTGGCGTCAGAATCGGCTAGCTCCGCACTTTTGCGGCATTTAGATTTTCGGAGTTTAATATTATGAGCACTTATTACACTTATGAGACGGATGCTCAGGGCAACCCAATTCTGGATGCCAACGGCAACAAAATTGTCGAAACAACATGGACAGTTTCGCAGCCATATGGATCTGGCATTACTGACTGGGATGTGAAAATTACTGATTCCAGCGGGAACGTTATATTAGACCAGACAAACATTAATCCGGGCCTTGACCTTGTCTTAGTCCAACTTCTTGGAAGTGGTTACGTTCTTACCCCAGGATCTGGTGATTTTGGTGTTCTCATTAGCGCATTAAGTGCCCAAACTTTTGTAAGCACTCCTGGTGCAACAGGAAACTTCATTATTGGTGCGGGTGCTGCAGAAATTTCCACATATTATATTGGCGGCACCACTTCCATCTCTGGTCTGGCAAACCTTGTTACGGGCTCCACCATTAATATTATTGGGGGCGCGGCCACACTTACAGGAACAAGCGGAAGTTCTGTTGCTGGTGTTTTAAACGGTTCAACAATTAATGTTGAATATGGGGGCACATTAAATACCGGCTCTGCACTGGCTAGCGTTTTAGAAGGCTCAACAGTCAATTTTGGCACCGGGGGCGGCACTGTTATTATTAACGGTGGGGGAACGCTGATCAGCCTTCTAGCGAGCGGTCAAATAAACGCAACGACTTTCCAAAATTACGATCCCTCCAAGGATACGATTGAGCTCCAGAATACAACAAGCACGATTGCATCTTACACCATTGAAAATGGTGGTCTTTTTGGAACAGATAGTTCAGAAAAAATTGTCACGCTTAAAGATGCAAATAGCAATGTAATCGGGCAATTCGCTGTTTCTCCTGCGTCAGGTGTTACACTTAACAACGGTGATTACGTTGTTAACACATCCACCAATGACACAAATCCCCTGAAAATCACTGTTTCTGATAGCAACACCTACATCGGCGCCTGCTTTCTTGCTGGCAGCATGATCTGCACACCTCGTGGTGACGTAGCTGTAGAAGACATCCGGATTGGGGATGAAGTTGTAACCTTTGACTGGCGCAATGATAAGGAAGTTGTAAGCCCGGTTGTGTGGGTTGGCACTACACACGTTAACGTACGTGCTGAACTGCCTGATGATGAAGCAGGCTGGCCTGTGCGTATTCTTAAAGACGCCATTAGTGATGGCGTGCCTTACAAGGATATGCTGATTACATCAGAACATTGCCTGTTCTTTAAAGACAGCTTTGTGCCTGCACGTATGCTGGTGAATGGTGTTTCCATTTTTTACGATAAATCCATTACCTCTTACAATTACTACCATGTGGAAACACAGCAGCATTCCGTCATCACCGCAGATGGTATGCTGACAGAAAGCTATCTGGATACAGGTAACCGCTCCTCCTTCCGTCAGGAAGGCAAGGTTGTCACACTCCATAGCGCCGCAAAAAGCTGGGAAGAAGATGCTGGCGCACCGCTATGCGTTGAGCGTTCTTTTGTTGAACCCCTGTTCCGTGCCCTTCAAGCGCGTGAAAACAGCGTTGTTGGTTGCCTGCCATCTGCCGGACAAATGGAAACAACCCATGATCCGGATCTGCACCTGATTACACAAACAGGTGCTACCATCCGCCCAATGCGGCATGGTAACCAGCAATACAGCTTCATGCTGCCACCCAATACACACTCTGTGCGCATTGTCTCCCGCGCCAGCCGCCCGGCAGATGCTATTGGCCCGTTTGTGGATGATCGGCGTTACATGGGGGTAGCCGTTGCGGATGTGCGCCTGCTTTCCGCCAAAAAGGCACATAGCATTACAGCCCACCTTCAGGAAGAAAAACCCGAAGGCTGGCATGCTACAGATTGGACAGATTGTGCATGGACCAATGGGGATGCCGTATTGCCACTTGGTGAGCATCTTACGCATGGAAAAATGGGCATTCTCTCCATGACCATTCGCGCGGCAGGACCTTACTGCGTGAACACACAGCACACACCAGAGCTGAAAGCATATTCGGCCTAATATCTGCTGCTTTCACATTATCTTTAAACAGGCTCTATCTTTACGGATAGGGCCTGTTTGATACATTCATGCGCCTTATTGCAGGTGCGGTGCTTCGGCTGAATGTTCTTTTACTATCTCTAATGCTTCGGCCATTCCGGGAATTTCCACACTGCCTGCGCACACTTTTTCAAGGGCTTCGCGCAAGTTCTGTAAACTCTGTGGTGGCAGCCCGCTTACGGCAAGTTTTAAAACGTCTTTCAGCCCTTCAACCTGCATATAAAGCTTTTGCGGGTCTAGCTCGGTGCCAACCAGCATGCGGGCTTCATCATCAGTCATCTCAAATCATCCTGTTGTATCTTTTCCCTGCTGCATCATGAACGCAGCGCGCTGCCGTAGCAATGCTGGGCATCAACGCTACAGATAGCGGCATTGGCACGCCAAACCCAACAGTGCGCAGGAAATCTGCATATCTATTTAATATTAGATACCTATTTTCAGAACAGTATGAATCTATATTTTAAAAATTCTTGTATATAGAGAGCGTACAGCGCCCCTAACACCTTCTCACACCCCAAAAGACATACATCAATTTCAGCCAAGACACGTCTATGTTAAGGGGTAAGATGTCTCTGAAAATTGTGTTGCCTCTTATCAGCAGATCACGTCAGACCGGATAAGTGTTGTCAGTGTATGGGAATGAAAAATCATATATAGATTTTCGGAATATTTCTTATTGATGACGTAAAAGAGTGTGGAAGATAAATATGCCTGCCAATATTAACACCCCGCCGCCGCCAACACGCAAGCCCACAACTTCAAGCCAGACACCCTATATTATTGCATGGTTTTTGTGCCTGGTTTTTTATCTTCTGCAATACTCTACACGCCCCGCCCCCAGCGTTATGGTGAGCGAGCTTGTTTCCTCCTTCGGGCTGACAACGGTGGGTTTGGGGTCCTTACTCGGGTTGTATTATTACACCTACTCCTTCTGCTCCATTATCTCGGGCGCGGCGGTGGACCGGTGGGGGGCCAAATATACCATCTCGTTTGGGGCGCTGGTGCTGGCCGTGGGCACCTGCCTGTTTGGCTGGGGGGAAGAATGGATGGCAAGCCTTGGCCGCCTTATGCAGGGTGCGGGCTCGGCTTTTGCGTTTGTGGGCGCGGTTTATCTGGCGGCGCGGGGTTTTCCCAAAAAGTATTTGGCCACGGCTGTGGGGGCCACGCAGTGCGCGGGCATGCTGGGTGGCGCCATGGGGCAATCTACCGTAGCATGGCTGATTCATGGTGTTATCAACTGGCATTTTTACTGGATTGATACCGGGCTGCTTATTGCCCTTATAGCCGTTTTTCTGTTTGTCATGACCCCGCAGGAAAAAAAGGCAGATACCACGCATGTGGCCCCGGCTTCTGGCTCCATGTTTGCGCCGTATAAAAGCGTGCTCACCAACCCGCAGTCCTATCTGTGCGGGCTGTGTGCGGGGCTGCTGTTTTTACCGACCACCGTGGGCAGCATGACATGGGGCATTACGTTTTTAACCCAAAGCTGGCACGTTGGGTACCACGAGGCCGTAATGCGGGCCGCCATGGTGCCTGTGGGTTGGATGTTTGGCTGCCCTGCCCTTGGCTATTTAACGGACAAGATCGGGCGCAGAAAACCCGTGCTGCTGGGTGGCATTATTGTTATGGCGCTTACGGTTGCGGCCATTATCTACCTGCCGGGCAACACCTTTCCGCCTTATGTGCTGGCCTTGCTGCTGGGCTTTTCTTCCGGTGCGGCCATGATCCCCTACATCATCATCAAGGAAGTAAATGCGGATGATGTAAAGGGCAGCGCCACAGGGGCCATTAACTTTTTGGTGTTTGTTATGAGCGCCATTGTCTCTCCGCTGTTTGCCGCATTTTTGCAACATCTGGGGCATGGGCGGCCACTCAACGGGGCGGACTTTACAGAAGGCTTTAGCTTTGGCCTGGCCGGTATTGTGCTGGCAGGCGTGCTAACCTTTCTGCTGCGTGAAACCGGGCAGAAACGGTAAAGCACCTAGCTGTATCGTCCATTCTGAGGGCCAATCTGAAAGGGGTTTAGTGTAATGGCACACTATAAACCCCACCTGGCTTCACGAGACGTAATACGCAAAGGTTCCTGTTTATCAGTATTTGGTTTTTCAATACTGCAGCCATGATTTCCAGAACTATTGCTTCTGCAGTATCCAGTTCCGATATGCTGCTCGCAAAACATTCCGTTTCAGAAACGAATAAAAATAAGCATTACTTTTTGAGTTTATGAAAAAAATTTAAACATTGTCGAAATTGGTTTTTCTTGATAAAAAAAATCATCAACACCAAGTATATGAGGAATACATCTCATGCTTACTCTATTAAATTCTATGAATTTTATGGAATTAAAATCAATTAACATCTTATATTAGTTATAATAATTTATTTTTTAAATTATGTTGTAAATATATATAATTTATACTTTTAAAATTCATGAAAATCTCGCATTTTCACTGAATTCAAAGCAGGGGTTTAAAAAATGCCATACTACAAAAAACCAAGTGACAATAAAGATTATGAAAACTTCATTCAAAATCGTATTAAAGGCGGTGAAAATAAGGCTTTTCATACTTTCCTTCATAAAAACATTATTTCTATGGAGCGAAAAAGTAAAACAACATCTGAGCTTTGCCAGCATCTGAAAGATATTCTTTCAAAGTTTCTCATGGGGCAGATGGCAATCCCGAAAACAGGCTTTTTTGAACTCTGCGCAATAAGCAATTCCAACAGTCGCAAGATTGTCGCCGCCAAAAACAACTACATCAACTTCATGGTGGAACTTTACATCAGCATGAAAGCACGCGGTGTGCCGATAGCCATCATTGCAGATGTTCTGTACTGCACCTCTACATCTCAATACATTTTTCTAGAGGATATTCTTACAGATGAAGGAATCTATGAGCGCGCGCTCAAGCTGACAATGCAGCACCAAAAGCCTTCGGCTTCCTTCCTGCAACGAGAACTGGATATTTCTTATGATCAGGCTCTCGCTTATCTGAATCGTATGGAAACAAGCGGTCTCGTCTCTCCTCCCAATGAGATTGGAGCCCGCACCATCCTGAAAAAACTCAAATTCTGAAAGAAAGGCTTAACACCATGTCACGCCAGACCATTTACGACCGGAACTACCAAACCCTCGGTTATATTGAAGATGATAACGATAGGGCCACAGCATATGACAGAAACTGGAATACACTGGGATATTACGAAAATGGCCGCACCTATGACAGGAACTGGCAAACCATTGCAGAAGGCAATGTGCTGTCTGCTCTGATTTATAACGCCCAGTAAGCCCAAAGCGATTCTAACCTACCAGAAGAATGAGACCTTATTGTGAGGTAAATTCCTTACATTAGTCGACATTGATTTTGCGCGGCAACTTGCTGCGATAGAAGCATTAATAACTTAAATTGAGGATAAAATTATGCAGTTATTCCTTTTCTCATCAACAAATGAGAAAAACTTTCAGATTGGACAAAAATATCATGTTTGGGGAATTCCACAAAAGAAAGATCAAAATAATATCAGAACATTAGAAACCAAGGCGAGTAAAATAAACAAAGGTGATGTCGGAATATTTTATATGTCAAAGTCAAAATATTTAACTAGTCCATTTGTATTTCTCGAAACTCCACAAAAAGATTCTATAGAAACAGAACTGTGGGATGACGGCACTTATATGTTTTGTTTTAATTTTTCTAATATTGTAAATAAATCAAAAAAAATTGGGGTTGATATGCTGGAATCAAAAAATATTTTAAAATTTAAACACAAAAATCAATATATGTCTCCAAGCTGTGTGTTCAATAACATATTAAACGAATACTTTTCTGATAAACAAAATGATTTAATTGAAGAAATGAAAAATTTATTTGAATTCAATTGATCAAAAAAATACCATCATGTTGTTGTGTTAATATAAAAACATGATGGTATTTTTTATCTTTTTCTCTGTACAATAGCAGCAGCATTCTTGCTGATTCCCAGATCACGCAAGATTACGAGAAGATGCCTTTGGGTGCTGCCTCATATTTTTCTCGTATCAAGCCTTTATATTCTTTAATCAATTCCCCCATACAACATAAACATACGCTACATCTTTCTCTTGCCCTTTTCCGCTTCAGCACAAGGCTCACACATGATAAATGCCCCCTCCCCCACGCCAGAAGAAGACTGGACAGAGGAAGACCCCATAGACGCAGAAATTGATGCCCGGGTTGCGCAGGTTAATCAGGCAGCCGGACTACCGCCAGAACGGCCCTCACGCTTTGGGCCGATGCTTACTATTGTGCTGCCTATGGTTATTGCGGGCACTTTGCTGATTGCGAGCCTGTGGCTTTATGTGTTCCCTATTTTTTTCGGTTAATGCGGCAGCGGCCCTTATTTGCGCCGCAGACCAACAACCTTGCGCAACGGGGCCGTGAGCTTCCATGATGAGGACGCCCGCATGATCTCCACATCCCGCCGGGCCTGCTGCACTTCCTGCGCCAGATGTTCTTCGCGCAGGCTACCATAAAACTGCGGGCCCTGCTTTTTAACACCTTCCAGCGTAGAACCCGCACAAATCACCTTTTTGGCTTCGGGGCTGAGCTCTGTGCAGAAAGGCTGCTGCATCATGTCCGGAATGGGGGAGGACAAAAAGTCATCCACCCGCATGTTGCCAAACTGGGCTTTGGCATCATCTGGCAGGCCGTTTTTCCAGTCCTCCATCATCCAGCGCAGGGCGTGGATGGGATGAAAATGGTCTTCCACAATGCAGTACTGGATATCACACCATTTTTCAAAAAGACTGATATTCCCTTCAGGTGTGGCGTTAAAGTAGTGTGATGGATAACCGTGCACCGGCTGCAAAAACGGATAATCTATGCGCACAATGCCGCCGGGTTTGAGCACGCGGCAAATTTCAGCCGCAACCTCCCACGGGCGCTTGGTGTGTTCCAACGTTGCGGCACACAGCACAAAATCAAACTGGGCATCGGCAAAAGGCAGGCTTTCGCCCACACAGACCACATCGGTGCTCAGGGCGGGAAACACATCTACATTCACCATCTGCTCGGTTACGGTATCACGCAGCCCGGCCCCTACATCCAAAAACATCCAGTCCGGGTGTTCTTTTTGCAGGCCCGCAATATAGCCACCGTAATTATGGGCCGAAATAGGCGGAAAAGGCGGAATATGGAACTCCTGCCTTATGGCGTCTGTCATGTAATTGGCGGGCTGGCCATAGGTGCGCGGTGTTACGGGGTTCTGGCGGAAGGCAATGCGCTCCAGCTTGCGTTCACGCATGGCGGCCACCAGATCCTGATTGGCAGCCTGCATCCGCCCTTCGTGCTGGCCATGCTGGGCATAATGCTGGGGGGCAGAAAGCCCACACGCGGCCACATCCGGGTTGGCCTGCCAATAGGCCAGATCATCCGCTGGAGTTTTGAAAACCGGTGTTCTGATAACTGGTACTTCGTTATAGGAACCGTCTTGCATCCGCTCTACCTTGCATACTGTGCGCGCCAAAGTTCCGCCCTATTGCCTGAACCCAAGCCCCACCCCTATACTTGGCACACCCTTGCCAAACGCTAAAGCCCCCTGCCATGTCTGTGTCTCTTTCTGCTTTTCCTTGTGTATTTCAGGCTGCTGGAGGCCGGGGGCTCATTGAAACCTCACCCCGCATGGGGGGAAACTTTGCCTTTGGCGGCACCCTGCCCGATGGCACCCACAGCCTGCTGACAGACTGGCACACAGATACCCCACCCATATACCGCTACAGCTTTGGCCCCGCAGTGTTTGACCCCGCACTGGCCCTGTTTGCATGGGAAGGCCACCCCCTGCATGATACGGTTTACACCCAAGGCCTTGCCGCATTAGAGCGCTGGCACGCAGCCCCCACCAACACACCGGTGGAGCAGCACCATTGCACCGCATGGGCCGGGTTTGACCACTGGAACACCAATTACTATCACTGGGTGGCACACACGGTTCCGGCCCTTTACTATTTTCTAAAACATGCTGGGCAGAACGATGTGTTTTTGCTGCCACCCCTTACCCCGTGGCAGGAACAGTTTGTAACCCTTGCAGGGCTTGCGCCAGAACGACGGCTGATCACCCACCCCGGCACGCGCTATGCCTTCCCCCGCGTGGTGTATACAGATTTTGTGCGTGGCAAAACGGATTTTACGGCATCCGCAACATCTCTTGCAGCTTATGCCGCGTTGCGTCAGACCGCCAGCACCACGCCCACACGCGGGCGCTACCTGTTTTTGGAACGCGGCGAAGCCACAAACCGCCATATGCCCAACGAGGCCGAATTGGCCGAGGCGCTGACCACACTCGGCTTTACCCGCGTGCGCCCCGAACGCCTGCCCATAGCCCAACAGATAGACCTGTTTGCACAGGCCGATATGGTAATGGGCTTTTTGGGGGCAGGCCTTGCCAATGTGGCATGGTGCCAGCCCGACACGCTAGTGTATGAACTAGTGCCCAGCCATCATCTCAACCCGTGTTTTCTGGCCATGTGTATTCAGGGTGGTTTGCCGTATTGGGCAGACAAGGTGGAAACCGGCGTTGCGCATGAAGACCACTATACACCCGCCACCCTGCCCCTGCCTGTGGGCGAGATTGTGCGCCACGCACAAGCCCTGCTGCACTGGCGCAAAGGGCAGATTGGCTCAAGATAGCTGTCTGTATTTCTGTATATATATTCAATAAGATTCCGTTTCCGTTCCGAAAATGTTAGGCTGGTTTTTCATACGCCAAAAACCACCTAGCAGGAGCCCCCCTCATGCCAACCCTTATGATAAACGGCCAGCCGCACAGCGTGGACGTTGATGCCGATACGCCGTTACTTTGGGTGTTGCGCGATATTCTGGGCCTGAATGCCGCCAAGTTTGGCTGTGGCATTGCCCAGTGTGGGGCCTGCACCGTGTATGTAGATGGCAAGGCCGTGCGTGCGTGCAACCTGCCCGTTGGGCTGGTGGGAGAGCGCGCCATTACCACGCCAGAGGGGCTGGATATGGCAGACCCGATTGTACGAGCCATCAAATCTGCGTGGGTGGAACTGGATGTGGTGCAGTGCGGATACTGCCAGCCGGGGCAGGTTATGGCCGCCGTGGCCCTGCTACGCACCACCCCCAACCCCACGGATGAACAGATAGACAGCGCCATGTCTGGCAATATGTGCCGCTGTGGCACGTATATGCGTATTCGCGCAGCCATTCACCACGCAGCGGGAGAACTGGCATGAGCACACATTCCCCCTCATCCACCACGCGGTTAAAAACCAGCCGCAGGCGCGTGCTGCAAGCGGGCGGTGCATTGTTGCTGGCAACGCTGTGGCCCACAGCGCGCGGGCGCGCGGCTCAGGCCTCGCAGGCAGGCACCGGCGTGCTGGTGGAAGATGTTGCCACCCCCTTTGCACCCAATGCGTTTATTCGTATTGCCGCAGATAATACCATCACCCTTATTTTGCCAAATATCGAGATGGGTCAAGGTATTTACACATCCTCAGTAATGCTGATGGCAGAAGAACTGGGGATAGACCCCTTTGCTGTGCAGATAGAGGCCGCACCCCCCGGTGGCGGGGCGGAAATTACCGGCGGTTCCACCTCTATCATGACAGAATGGTTGCCGTTGCGCCAAGCCGGTGCGGCAGCGCGCACCATGCTGGTACAGGCCGCGGCCTCACACTGGGGCGTTGCGCCAGAAAGCTGCACAACCGCCAACGGGGCCGTGGTGCATACGCCCACTGGCCGCACCGTGCCATTTGGTGATGTGGCAGAAGCTGCCGCCAAACTGCCCGTGCCCAAGGAGCCAAAATTAAAAGATGCCGCCAATTACACGCTTATTGGCCGCAAGCACCATCGGCTGGATAGCCAGATCAAGGTAGATGGCACCGCCCGCTTTGGCATGGATGTGCAGGTGCCGGGCATGAAAATTGGCACCGTGGCCGCCTGCCCCGTGCAGGGTGGCACTGTGCGCAGCATGAACCGCAATGCCGCCTTGGCTATAAATGGCGTACATGCTGTGCTGGTAACGGATAATAAAGATACCGTATGCGTGGTGGCAGAGCATTACTGGGCCGCGCGCAAGAGCCTGAAAGCCCTGCATATTCAGTGGGATTTTGGAAAAAACGCGGCCATTACCACCCAGACCATTTATGATGATCTGCACGCAGGGCTAAACGGCCCGGCCATTGTGGCCAACGCCAAGGCAGATGCGCCGGGTGTAATTGGCAAATCTGGCACCACCTACACAGCCACCTATCAGCAGCCCTTATTGGCCCATTCCCCTATGGAGCCCATAAACTGCACCGCCCATGTGCGGCCAGATGGGTGCGATGTATGGGCAGGCACGCAGGTGGCCGAGCGCGCGCGAGATACCGCAGCCGAAATAACTGACCTGCCTGCCAGCAAGATTACGGTGCACAGCCAGTATATTGGGGGCGGGTTTGGCCGCAGGCTGGAGCATGAATACGTCACCCAATGCGTGCAGTTTGCAAAACAGGTGCCCTACCCGCTGAAAATTATCTGGAGCCGAGAAGAAGATATTACAAAGGACAGATATCGCCCGGCCTATGTTGATAAACTCACCGCCGCGCTGGATGACAAAGGGTATATCACCGCACTGCAACATCGCATTGTCGGCCCGGCCGTGGTGGCGCGGTGGGACCCGCCAGAACTGACAAAGGATGGGTATGATGAAGACCTCTCCCTTGCCACGGTGGTAACACCCTACACCTACCCTGCATATCGGCTGGAATTTGCCCGGCGCGAGGCCCCCGGCATCACCACCGCATGGTGGCGCGGTGTAGGTGGCACGCGCGGCCTGTTTGTGGTGGAAGGTTTTATAGATGAACTGGCCGCCCGCGCGGGGGCAGACCCGGTAGCCTATCGGCGCGCCATGGTGCAGAACAACCCGCGTGCGCTGGCAGTGCTGGAACGTGTGGCAGCAGATGCAGGCTGGGGCACACCCGTGCCCAAAGGCCGGGCGCGCGGTGTGGCCCTGCAGTTTGCGTTTGGATCCTACATGGCCAGCATTGCGGAAATTGAAATGCCCAGCCCGGATGAAGTAATTATCCACCGCGTGACCGCAGCCGTGGATTGCGGGCAGGTTATCAACCCGGATCAGGTGATTGCGCAAATAGAGGGCGGGCTGATTTTTGGTTTTTCCGCCGCCCTGTATAACGAGATCACACTGGAAAACGGGCGTGTACAACAGCAAAACTTCAATACATGGCGCGTGATGCGCATGAACGAGGCCCCACGCCGCATTGATGTGGTGGTGATGCCCAGCAAGGAAGACCCCGGCGGCATTGGTGAGGTTGGCACCGCAGCCGCAGCCCCGCTGCTGGCCAACGCCATGGCGGCGGCACAGGGGCGGCGTTACCGCAGCCTGCCCCTGCTTTCTGCCCGCAACACGGAAGGGAAAGAATAAGACCATGACACACGCTTTTTCTTTCCCATCCGCAAAACGTGTTTCCCTTTCTGGCACAGGCGCATTGGCAGCCCTGCTGCTGGCAACCTTATGCCTGCCCACACACGCGGCCCATGCCAACGCTGCGGAAGACGGCACACCCGGCAGCACACCGGTAGAACGCGGGCAGTACCTCACCCGTGCATCGGATTGCGAGGTCTGCCACACAGCCCCCGGCGGCATGCCCTATGCGGGCGGGCGGGCATTCAAGTTGCCAGGCATGGGCGTGGTGTATTCCACCAACATTACGGCAGATAAGCAGCATGGTGTTGGCACATGGAGCGATGAGGAATTTGTTGCTGCCGTAAAACAAGGTGTTTCCCCCGGCGGCAAGCACCTTTACCCCGCCATGCCCTACCCTGCGTATTCCCGCCTGAGTGATCAGGATGTGCGTGATATTCGGGCCTATCTGGCCACATTGCCTACATCTGCCAGCGCGGCACCAGAAAACAAGCTGCGTTTTCCTTTTTCCATACGCAGTTTGATGATTTTCTGGAACATCGTAAACGGCCCGGCCTCTGCCTACCCGGATGACACCACAAAATCCGACCAATGGAACCGTGGCCGCTGGCTGGTGGAAGGTGCAGGCCATTGTGCAGATTGCCACAGCCCGCGCACGCTCACCTTTGGGCTTTCCACCAGCAAGGCATTTGGCGGCAATATGCTAAATGGCTGGCGCATCTATAACATTTCGTCCGACCGCAAAACCGGTATTGGCGGCTGGACAGATGCCGAACTGGCGCAATATCTTTCCACCGGCCATGCAGATGGCCACGGCACGGCATCTGGTGATATGGCGGATGTTATTGGCCACAGCCTGCGCTACCTTACCCCGGCGGATATTCAGGCTATGGTAACGTATCTGCGCAGCACAAAACCCGTGAGCACACCGCAGGATGCCGTAACCTTCCGCAATGTGGCCAGCGGAGATGCCAGCCTGCCACAGAACAGCCGTGGCGCACGGCTTTATGCATCAGCCTGTGCGGGGTGCCATCTGCCCGATGGTACCGGGCGGCAAAGCAGCTTTGCCAGCATTGCGGGCGGGCGCTCATTGGGTGCGGATAATGGCCGTAACCTGATACAGGTTTTGGTAAATGGTAGCGGCCTGCAAACTGCAACAGGCGTGCAGATTATGCCGCACTTTACAGGTGGTGGCCTCAGCAACCGTGATCTGGCAGATATTGCCGCGTTTGTGATGACACACTTTACCACCGCCCAACCGCATGATCTGGAAAAACAGGTTGAGCAGATTAAAAAAGATCAGGACTAATCTTTCCTGAAAACACAAAAAAACCGTGCCGGGTGCGTTCTGCTCCGGCACGGTTTTTTGTATCTGCCACGCTTAAAGTATGTGGCGTGGCAGAGTTTGGATATTACGCGTTCAGGTAAATGGTTTTGGTGCGCACATAGGCTTCCAGCCCGTGCTGGCCGTCCTCACCCCCCAATCCGCTTTCACGATACCCGTGGTGGAAGCCCTGCGGCTCTTCACCCGAGCCACGGTTGACGTAAATTTCCCCAAAGTCCAGTTCCCGGCCCATACGCAGAATACGGGAGAGATCATTGGTGAACAGATAGGCGGAAAGCCCATAGCGGCTATCATTGGCGCGGGTTAGGGCCTCATCAAAGTCTTTCACCTTGATAAGGGAGAGTACGGGGCCAAATACCTCGTCCTGCACAATGTCCATATCCGGGGTAATGTCTGTCAGCAATGTAGGGGCGTAGAAGGTGCCTTTATCAAAGGCGCCACCCGTTAGGCGTTTGCCCCCCAGTTCCAGCTTTGCACCCTGTGATATGGCTTTTTGCACAATGCCATCCACTTTTTCCAGCTCGGTTTCGTTTACCTTGGGGCCCATATCTGTGGCATCATCCATGGGGTCACCCACCTTCAGGCTGGCAATGCGATCTTTCAGCGCCGTGGTAAAGCGGTCATACACATCTTCATGCACATAGGTGCGTTCGTTGGCTGTGCACACCTGCCCGCCATTGAAGAAGCGTGCCGTAACGGCGGCTTCTACCGCTGCGGGAATATCGGCATCTTCCATGACAATAAATGGGGCTTTACCACCTAGCTCCAGCCGCACTTCCTTAAGATGTTCGGCTGCGGCTGCCATGATTTTCTTACCCGCGGGGGTAGAGCCTGTCATGGTAATAAGCGGGGTATCCTTATGCGCCACCAGTGGCACGCCCACACCTTGGCCGCTGCCCGTAACCACATTTACCACACCGGCGGGAATACCGGCTTCCTGCACCAGTTCGGCCAGTGCCAGGCCAGAAAGCGGTGTGCCATCAGCGAGTTTGAGCACAATGGTGTTGCCCGCAGCCAGTGCTGGTGCAATTTTACGGGCACACAGAGCCAGCGGGAAGTTCCATGCGGCAATGGCCCCTACTACGCCGTGCGGCACGCGGTCGATCAGGATTTTTTCACCTTCACGCTCACCGGGAATGATTTCCCCCTGAAGCCTACGGGCATTTTCCGCAGCAAAGCGCAACAGGCCAGCGGCAAAATCTACCTCGGCGCGGGCTTCCTTAATGGGTTTGCCCATTTCCGATGTAATAATGGTGGCCAGACGTTCCTTATCCCGCTCAACAAGGTTTTTAAGCGCGTAAAGATAATCGGCCCGCTGGCTGGCAGGTTTGCTGCTCCAGCCCTTAAAGGCGGCTTTTGCGGCAGCCACGGCTTTATCTACATCCTGCGGGTTGCCTTCTGCGGCTTGGCCAACTTCTTCCCCCGTAGCGGGGCTTTTAATGGGTGTGTAATTGCCAGATGTGGGTTTTACCCATTCATTATTGATGAACAGATCCTGCTGTTTAACATCAGCCATGAGATGTTCTCCTTTTTTCTAAAATTCTGTTTGCAGTATGACGCACACATACGTTCATTAAAAGTAATGATATATCAGTAAACCATTTACAAAAAGTGAATGGTTTTAGTATGCCTCTGCTGGGCAAATGGTGTTGATAAACCTGTGCAGCAAAGGTTTTGCACCATTACGCCGCCATACGCAGTAAACCGGGGCCGGGCGTAGCCCCTGCACGGCAAGAACACGCACATCATCCGGTGCTTTATGCGCAAAAATACTTTTGGGAAAACAGGAAATTCCAATACCATCGCGCACGCAGGCCCGAATGACATCGTAAGATTCCACTGTTTGAATAGCGCGGGGAACAAAGCCCTGCTCTGCCATCCAGCGTTCAAACGCGCTGCGGTAAAAGCAATCTGTATGGAACAGAAGCACCGTGGTACTGGGCCAGTGAATATCCTGCAAACTGCGGATATTCTGCGGGGCCACCAGCACCAGTTCTTCTGTAAAAACAAAGCGGCTTTCAAGAAGTGGATGCACAATGGGGCCATCTGTTATGGCCAGATCCAGTTCCTGATCATCCAGCATATGTTCCAGCGTATAGCTGGCACGGCGCAGCAGGCGTATTTCTACATCCGGGTGGGCGGCCATAAAGGCAGGCATGTATTGAGGCAAAAAATGTGCCAAGGCCACATCCAGCGCGCCTATACGCAAAATGCCACGCGGCACATCGGGTTGAAAAAAGTTTGCAAGGCTATGGGCTTTTTCTACAACCTCTTTTGCCTCATGGTAAAAAAGGCGGCCTTCTGGCGTGGGAATAAGCCGCCCCTTTTCACGCGCAAACAGATCCTGCCCCAAAAGCTGTTCCAGCTCCTTGAGTCGCGCCGTAATGTTGGATGCCACGCAGTGCATGCGGCGCGAGGCCGCAACCACCGAGCCCTCCTCCATCACGGCGCAGAAAATCTGCAACTGCGCCAGACGGAGTGCTTCCATGATAAATCAGAACTCTTCGTATGTTGCGGGGTCCTGCCCGTGGCTGCGGCCATCTGGGCGGGCAAGGGTTGCCATGTCCTTCATGTCCTGCTCTGTCAGGGAGAAATCAAAGATATCCATATTGGAAATCTGATGTTCTTTGCTGGCTGCTTTGGGAATAGGCACACAGCCAAGCTGATGATGCCAGCGCAGGATAACCTGCACGGTGGATTTGTTAAGCCGCTGGGCAATTTTTTGAATCAGCGGATCCTGCAGCAGCTTGTTGGCACGGCCAAGGGGGCTCCATGACTGCGTAAGAATGTTCAGCTTTTTGTGCAGCGCCCGCATATCATCCTGCGGGAAGTAGGGCGAAAGCTCAATCTGGTTGATGGATGGCAGAACACCGGTTTCTTTCTGCAATTTTTCCAGATGTTCGGGCAGGAAGTTACACACGGCAATAGAGCGCACATAGCCGCGTTTCTTGGCTTCAATAAGCGCCTGCCATGCCTCTACATACTTGCCAACCTTGGGGTTGGGCCAGTGGATGTAATACAGATCGTAATAATCCAGCTGCGCGCGGTAGAGGGATTCCTCAATGGTTGTCAGCGCCTCGTTATAATCATGGTGGCGGCCCGGCAGTTTGGAGGCAATGCGCAGGTCCTCCCGCTTTTTGCCGCTTTGACGTACAGCATGGCCTACGGCCCCTTCGTTTTCATAATTAAAGGCGCTATCCAGTGCGTGGTACCCTACATCCAATGCGCTGACCATTGCTTCCATGCCAGCTATACCGTTCAGCTTGTAGGTACCAAAGGTAATAACGGGAAAAGTAAGACCATCGTGCAGTGTGATATCGGGAATACCCAAAACGTGCTCTCCTGAATCTGGCGTTAAACGGTAACATGCTGGTTTTGCGTGTAAAACCATGCCACATGCTATCCCCAACGCCTACCCGGCGCAGAGGTTGCACAGGGCTGCGCTCATGCCAGCTTTGCACAGAGCGAACACGCCTTAGGGTAAAGGCGGCAAACCCAAAAGGTTTTCCCTTAGAGCACGAAAGATTTTTTCATAAACCGTGAGATCTTCCGTTTCCGGCAATGTCAGATTCAACATGATAGAAGGCAGTTCCGGGTGCATTGTAGTCTGCCCTGCAAGTGGCACCCCCGTAAGTGTGGCCTGTGGTGTGCTATCCTTGGTATCTGGCGCGGAATCCTCTGCCTGCAGGCCGAAAATTTGCCCATGATCTTGGGCGGCAGGTTCAGGCTGTTCTGTGCTTTTGGCCGGGGCGGCCGTAAGTTTGTCTTTATCCTGCACAAGTAATCCGCTTTCCAGCAGAATATCTATCAGGCATCGCGCACCTGTTTGCGTATGCGCATGTTTTTTATGCACCGAAACATCAAGAATATGCGCGGATAAATCCTTTTCGCTCATGCCGCTTTGCAGGTGTTCCGTGGTCATCAGCGCCATGAGGGCAGAATTGCTGGAGATAGCCTTCCGCCAATATGCCTGTGCATCGGCCCCCATGGCGTATTCCAGCGCATGCCCCAGCTTTTGGCCCAAGGGGGTAACTGTTTTGTCTGCCGCACCTGCAATAATACCGATATCCATCAGAAACTTATTGTTTCTGCTAATGGCGGCAGACCCCATTTTGGTAAGGCGCGCAAGTATATCCAAGGTAGGGTTATCGGGCACATGGCTGTACGCGATAATAATCTTCTCCAGGCCTTCAAGAGAGATTTTGGGGAGATGAAAGGAGTCGGTCATGGTGGCACTCCTGCTCTTTTCCAGAACTTAATTTAAATCTGGCAAGTTATGAGCAGAAGAGTCAATAAAAACTATTTGCGATTATTTATAATACGGTCGCCAAATATTTTACAAATACACATTCAACATCACGCGCGGTTGCGGCGCGTGTGCTGCATGTAGGTTTGCACCGTGCTGAACCCGCTCTCCCACGCGTTCAGCAGGCTTTCCAGATGCTCGCGGTTGTTCACCAACCCACGGGCAATAAGCGTGCCTTGCTGATCGAACAAAAATGCGGCGGGCAGTTTATCTACCTGCAAGGCACGGCCCAGCGCCGGATCATTGATAAACGCAGCAGCAGGTGTGTTGGTTTGCTGAGCAAAGTGCTGCTGAATGGTTGGGGCATCATCCCCCGCCAGCACCAGCTCCAGATTTTCACGCCCGCAGAAGTTGCGTGCGATGGGAATAACCTTGCGAGAGATCGGGCATGTTGCAGAAACAAACAGCACCAGCCGTGGCTTGGCACCCCCTGCCAGCGCCAACACGCCCCCTGCCAGTGTGTGAAAAGGCTGTGGCGGGCAGGTATCTCCCGGTTGCGGGCCGCGAGAGCTGGTAAGCGCGCCCACCGGCGCAATTTCCTGAAACAGGCGGCGGATACGGCGCAGCATCAGGCCCATAACAATGCAGGCCGCAAGCAGCACAACAGTAAGGGCAGCATTGGCGTATATCAGGTTCTGCACGGGCTGGTCCTCTGCGTTGTGCCGGTGGTGGAGTGGCGTAGCGGGTTTTTAAAATGCCCAGATGGCATCACAGCTGAACCAGAACATGTTGTTCATGCCGTTATTGGCATAGTTCACGTTTGGATCATCCGTGGGGGAAACACGGTTAAAGGGCCGTGTGCCGTTAAGGGATTTATCAAGCCGCACTTCCGGGCGGATGGAAAAAGAGCCTTTGGGCAGCTTAAGAAAACCAGGGCGATACGTAACACCCACCGTCAGTTCCCCATAGGTGGTGCCGGGTGCGTAATCATACGGATAGTTCTGGCCACGCAGTTCGTTCACGTAAGACATGGGGGATGTGTTGTTGCCCACCACGCCGCCATTGTTATCGCGGAAGATTTCACCACGCGCGTTAAACGTCAGCTCATCGCTGAAATCATGCGCGAAATAGGCGGTCACACCGTACACATCATCACGCAGGTAATCATCATGGAAGTAGGTGGCGTTCAGGGTGACGGTGGTTTTATCGTTAATTTTGTAGGAGGCCAGAAGGTCTCCGATATATTCCATATCGTGGTTGGCTTCACGCCCAATGGCGTACACGCTCTGCTGCGGGCCAAAATAGCCAATGGCGGCAACATCCAGCTTGCCACCTGCAAGTTCTGTAAACTGGAAGCCAAAATACCCTTTGGGGCGGCTGTTGTTTTTGGCATGGCCAAAGGTGGTGGAGTTACCGGCGTTTACACCCAGCACAAGGGCTGCGTGGTCTGTCATGTGCCATGTGGCCAGAACACCCACGGTTTCAAACGGCACAATGTAATCGGATGAATAGTTGTAGGAATAAAAAGGCCGTTCCAGCGCATCTGTGCCTTCAAAACCCTGAATCCCGTATTGCTGGCCAATCTGCAGGTCTATCCCGCCTTTGGTCAGCCACGGCAGGTGGGCATCAATATGCGCCTGAGTGGGCGTCCACTGGTACATGCCTGTCAGGTTGCCATCGCCCATACCAATGGTGGGGTTAAAGCGGGCATCGGAGCCGTACAGAACCTCGAACACAAAACCCAGACCGTAGCCATCGCCCAGTTCTGTTACCGGGTGGGAGAGCGTGCCGGTAATCTGGTTCAGTGTGGCTGTGTTGGCCCTATCTACGTAAGACTGCGCCCAGTTGCGGCCTGTTTTGGTCCATGGGTTGCCGTTTACGCCGGCTTCTACCACAATATGGCCTTCAACATCATCAAACCATGAGTGGCTGGAAGGGCTTTTCAGGTTCACCTCATCCTTCTGGGCCTGCTTTTTTTCTGCTGCTGTTTCTTCCACCGCCAAAGGGCGCTCGGCATCATCGGGGGTGGTTTTTTCCTGCGCAAATGCAGGCAGTGCTGCCAGTTGCAGGGCAAAACACATACCGGCGGACAAACGGTGGCGCAAACGCATGCTCCCTGATACTCCCATTATCCACAAACAACCGCGGCAGGAGGCGGGTTTGCTTCTGTTTTACAATAATTGTGGCACCTAAGCCGTGATCTAGCCGAGAGCAGCCCTGCAGAACAGGGCTTGCCGTGTTACTTTACTGTTGCAGCCGCGCCATTGTTGCCGCGATGACACGCTGCCAAAGAACGCTCCAGCACATGGGCGCGGTTGGCCATAAAATCCGGCATGGAAAGCGGATGCTGGCGCCATTCATGCACTTCTGCCGCTGTATAGGGCTTAAAGCCCGACGGCGTGCTTTTGCCGCCCAGATCAATCAGCACAAAGTTCATGACATCGGCTAACTGCTGATCATCCCGAATGAGGGACATGGAAACACCCGGCACCTGCACCAGATATTTCCGCCCTTCATCCGTGCAGGCAAAGCTGCCTACGCTATCACGCAGCATAGGCACAAAGGTTGGGCCAGATACGCCTGCAATACCGTGGCACCCCCCGCAGTGTGAAAGATAGGCAACCTGCGTGGGGTTTAAACTTGTGGCCCCCGGCACGGCATCTGCCGCGCGTGCCACCCCGCCTGCCAAAGCCAGTGTTGCACACGCTGCAACAGCAGGCAGGGCAAGGCGGAAAACAGCACGCAACATGATCAGGAAGCTTTCCCGATCACCGCAGCTGTGGAGCAGTTGTACATTTCAGACGTGCCCGTGCCAAAGCACCAGATGATGTCATTATTGGCCATGGGGCGGTAGGAAGGCTGGTCTCCATCCGTGTTCAGGCAGGTAACTTCGTTACAGGAATCCTGACCACAGCAATCACGATAGGCAATCATGTAGGAGTTGCCATCCTGCGGGTTGTAGCAGCTGCCAATCCAGGATGTGGGAGAAGGCGCTGTGCCCGGCGGGCAGCTATGTACGCCACCACCACAGGTGGAGCACAAGTTGCCATCAATGGCGCAATACCGCCAGTAATCGCACGCATTGGCATCTTTGGCCTGCGCCTTGGAGCCAAACGGCGTTGTAGCCTTGGCCACAGCCTTGGCTGCGGAGGAAGAAGCCGCATTGGCGCGGCTTACCGGCAGCAGCGGAAACAGCGGCACGGCAGCGGCCACGCCGCCCAGCTTTGCCACCACGCCGCGGCGGGATGTTTTGCCCGCAAAACGGCGGAGCAGAGATTCGGTCAACCGGTCAAACAGGGTGCCCTGTTCTGCGGAGTTCTTGTTTTCAGACGGCAGCATGAGACATTGCTCCTGTATCGGTCAGACCCTGCGGGGGTGTGGCGGTAATGTTGCCAAGCAGCCCTTCGATCTGACGCCGGGTATTCACGAGGTCTTTGGCCAGAATGGTGCCGCGTTCATCAAGCAGTACCATGGCTGGCATACGGTTAATTTGCAGCACAAGGGCCAGCTCCACGCCGGTTATCAGGGGAACACCCTGCATTTCCGGGCGGGCCGCCACCATGCTTTTCAGTTCAGGTTCGGGGCCATCGCCCACAAAAATAAGCTCCAGCCCACGTTCGGCAGCCACCTGCCGTGCAATGGGGATAACGCGCTTACACACCGGGCATTCCGCCGCTACAAACAGCAAAAGCTGCTTGGCACCTACGGGCAGGGTATCCCCCACCACAAAAGGCTGGCCCTGTAGCGTATGCAAAACCAGACGCGGCACAATCTGCCCCACATCCAGCCCCGGCTTGGCTTCCTGATTCCCCAGCGGTGCAAGGCGTTCGTGCAGCACACCAATCTGGCGGGCCAAGGCCACCAGCATAACGGCAAGCCCAAGGGCCAGAACCGTTAGCAGCCCCTGCCAGATGTACAGAAACAGCATCATGCTTCCTGCCCTCCGCCAGATCCGGGCACGCGTTCTGGCGGCAGGGCCACCAGTGCCAGCCACACCAGATACAGCGCCACACCCGCCATAACGCCCTGCCCCCATACAAAGGCAGAAACGCCAGATGCAAAGCATGGGGCCAGCGCCAGCGGCACGCACAGCACGGTGCGGGCGACCAGCTTCCATGACAGGGTTTCAGACACCAAACCGGGTGTGCACCTGCAAGACAGGCTGGTGCGCCCACGGGCTACGTTAATGCCCATGGCCAGCGCAAACACCACCAGCATGGCCGCAGCAGCCAAACCGCCAAACCCGGCGGCAAAGCCGGAAAACAGCGCCAGACCTGCCAGAACCTCTGCCCCGGCCAAGCCCCATGCCACACCTTCGTATGACCATGAGGGCAAAAGCCGGTAAGAGGCCAGCGTGCCTAAAAACGCATCATGCCCACGCAGTTTGGAAACACCAGCCACCAAAAACATGGTGCCAATGCCCCCTGCGCACAGGGCAGCAAGCGGGGCTGTTTCAGCCAGCAGGCTCATCCTTCACCCGGCGCAACCGTAAAGATAAGGGATGTGCCAAGGGCCTTCATGGTGCGCAGGGGCTTGCCCGTAAGCGCATCGGACACAAAGAAATCACCGTTATCTTCATTGGCGGTGAACATCAGCGGGTGTTCATCCTGCGTGACACCTACAAGGTTGCTAGCCACTTTAAGCGGATAGCGGCGGATGCGCTTGTGGGTTTGCGTATCATACACCCACACTTCCGTGCCGTTATCTTTATGTGTCCAGAACGTGCCTTTGTGCATCAGCACATACATCTGATGAGATGCCTTGTGCAGGGCAGCAATCTGCCAGCCACCGGGGCGCCATGTCACTTCAAACGGCTTGGAGGAATCGGGCGCAGCTTTCAGCCCCGCACCTTCCTGCAAGGACCACGGTTTTTCTACCGTGCTGTTTTCGCCCATTTTGGTGGGGTACACCATGCCGCTGTAGCTGATGAAGTAAGCCGTACCATCTGCCGCAACAGTGGGGCTTTGTTCAAAAATGCCGTCCTTGTCGGGTTCAAAGAACGGTGCAGTGTGCGTCATGCCCACCTTGCCGTCTGCCCCAAGGCTGACATTGGCCAGCGTGCCATCTGCACACAGGGAGGAGAAGCCGGAATTGCCCCACGGATACACCAGCGCGCAACCGGGAATTTCTACCGTCTGCGTAACTTTATGGGCGGTATTGTCCACCACTTCCACCGCGTTGCTTGGGCTCATCTGATACACGTAGGCACGTGAACCATCGGCATTCAGCGCGAAGTCGTTCTTTTTAGGGGTGACCAGCGCGCGGGCGGGCAGTTTTTCATCGGATGTGAGCTTGAGCGTGCTGGCATCATATTCGGCCAGCAGATCGTTCCGTGCGCCGCGGTTGCCGCGTTCCCACGTGGTTTCTGCCACGTAAATGCGCTTGGCATCGGGCGTAAGGGCCATGTTGCCGTTATAGGCGGCCTGCACCATGCCCAGCAGTTTGCCGGAATCGGCATCCACTACATAAACGCGGCCATCCTTGTTGTGGGTGTAAACCGCATCTTCCACCAAAATGGTGTGGGGAGAATAAGGTGGCAGGGTAATAACGTCACTCTGCTCGGTCTGTAATACGGGTTCCGCTGCCTTGGCGGCGGTTCCTCCCATGGTCAGAATGGCTGCACTGCCCAGAAGAGCGCGCAGCAGGGAGGGAGGGACTTTTTGAAGAGACATGCGAACTGTTTCTCTCGATACCGGAATGTTTCGGTATCATAGCGTTTCTCATTTCGTCCGCAAGACAAAACATGTGGTTTAAAGTGGGAGTGTTGTTTTGTTACAACGGCTCCATATTTTATTAAATATCAATCCATTACCATTGATCGTATATTCATCAACCGCCCTTTGGCCCTTTATATAAAACAGACTCCGAGGCACATAGACGTTGCCGTAACCAGCGCGCTGCCGCGCCCTGCGGGCGTTTGTGATGCCACACCACAGCCAGGGGTACGGGCCTGTCTCCGGCATCAAACGCCAGGGGCGGCGTAACAATATCTGGCGCTGCGGGAGAGGCCGCCAAAATATGGTCTGAGATAAATGACCAGCCGATATTGTGCTTCACCAGTTCCAGAATCACCCAGTGGCTTTCCACCCACCAGACCTCACCTGCCACGCGCAGATGTTGGCGCTCACGCTCCTGCCCACGGGCGGCCACCATGATCTGCCGATACCGCTTAAGATCTTCCCACGCTACGGGGCCGCATTTGGCTAAGGGGTGGTTGCGCCCACATACCAGTTTAAGCGGCACCCGCCCGATGGTGCGGAACGCCAGATCTGGCGGCATACGTGTTTGCTGCCACATCACCCCCAGATGCGCGGCCCCTTCCTGCACAAGCTGGCCGACATCCTCCATCAGCGGGAAAAGGATTTCCATTTCCACGTAGGGGAAGTGCTCGGCAAACTCGGCAAAAACTGGGCCGAGGGCGTATTCGGGGTACAGTTCATCTATAGCCACGACCAGCCGGTTTTCGACCTGATTTTCTAAAGAGCGGGCCACGCCTATCAGATGTTCGCGCCGGTCCAGCACCACCCGGGCCTCACGCAGCAGGCGTTCACCTTCTTGTGTCAATACAGGTGTGCGCCCGGTGCGTAGGAACAATTCCAGCCCCAGATCTACTTCCAGGTTGGCCACATGCGTGCTGATAGCAGATTGCGCACGCCCCAAACGGCGGGCTGCTGCGGAAAATGAGCCCGCATCTGCTGTGGCAACAAAGGCTTCAAGCTGTTCGAGCGAGACATTCATCCATCTGTTTTCCTGATGGTTCTTATCTTTCCTTTAACCGGGGTGACGATAGATTGCGCCGCATGTCAACGCAAACATTCACTTCCCTTCAGGCCGCTTCGGCCTCCTCTGCCATGGCAGATCATCACACCGCACAAACAGCCCCGGCTGTGGGCACGCGCGGCACGGCAGACCGTGTGCGCCACGTATTGCTGTTTGAGCTTATCGCGCTGGCCATTGTTATCCCCACCGGCAGCACACTGTTTGGGCTGCACGAATCCTCCATGGGGGTTATTGGCATTGGCAGCGCCATAACCGCCACAATATGGAACTACCTTTATAACGTGGTGTTCGACCGCGTAATGGCGCGGCTTTATGCCACCACGCACAAAACAGTGCGCATACGCATTGTGCACACACTGCTGTTTGAAGCCGGATTGCAGGTTGTGCTGCTGCCCGCCATTGCATGGTACCTGCAGGAAAGCGTGCTGACAGCGTTTTCGCTCAGCATGTCCATTGCCGTGTTCTATCTGGTGTATGCGTTTGTATTTAACATGGCGTATGACCGGATCTTCCCCGTTCCGGCAGATCACCCGGCAACGGGCAAGGCCAACGGGTAAGCCGAACCGGCCAAAAAATACCCCCTACCCTGCATGGCAGAGATAGGGGGTAAGACTCATGCACAATAACGCATGCCTTTACGGCTGCTGCGCGGCCAGCCGATCTTTTCTGACATATACAAACTTATCATCCGGCATCTGCGTATAGTCTTTTTCCAGCACCTGTAAAAAACAGGGCATAAACTTTTCTGCCGGATACGCACCCCAGACAACCCAGTGATCATAATAGATAACCGGGGGTTCATCCTTTGACAGATCCACGCAAATATCGCGCGTATATCCATGCCACGGATGGGCCGCATAATCGGCCTCCCACGGCAGGTAGGCGTGATATTTCTTCATGGAAAGGCGGTTGGCGTAAATATAAACATCGGGATTATACGGCAAAACAAGAATACGCTCATCCGGGGCCGCATATTTACGAATAAGTGTTGCAAAGCCCACGGTGGGGTTTTCCCTAAAGCGGTGCCAGCCTACCGCATGCCTTTGCGCCGCCGTTTGCCCAAATGGGGATGAAACCGCATGGCGCGCGCCAACAACCGTTAATGCCACACAGGCAACGGCCACAAAAACCATCACTTTGGGTTTGGATGCCAACACGCGCACAAGCAGCAAAGCCCCAAGGCCCAAGGCCGCCATAAGGAATGAGCCGTTCTGGAACCCGACACTGCCACGCGCCTGCAGGCTAAGTATGCCAAGCAGGATAAACAGCGCCGCCACCCTATGCCGCCCGTATAACAGCAGCAACGCGCCACCCACAGCCAACATGCACACAGCTATTGTTTGAACAATACGATCTGGAGCCAAAGAAAAACGCAGGCTTTGCCAGAACTGGTTCACGTCCATTGGAATATAATGCGCGTACCACTGCTGATTGGCGATAAAATGGAACGCAACCATGCCGCCAATATCACCATATACCAGCAGCCAGAGCAGCATGATGGCAACAGCAGCCACACCCCCTAACATCATACCCACAACGGGGGCCTGATATTGCCGGGGGGCGGAAAGAAACACGCACAAGACAGCCAGAGCCAGCGCGGCGGAAAACAGGCCGAACGGATAAGCCGCAAAAGGCAGCAGCCCCAAGGCAGCCCCGCCCATAAAAGCCTGCATGCGCGAAACAGGAGCAGCACATGCAAGCGGCACTGCCAGCATGGCCAGCGCAATAACAGCCAGCGCCCCGCCTATTGTCCAGTAATCATCCAGATTAAGGCCCTGCACCACCCATACGCTGCCCACTGCCCCCAACCACAAGGCAGAAGCCAGATAACGCTGCCATTTCAACTGCAACAGCGGAGAGAAAAAGACCGCAGCCCCAGCCGCTGCCGCACATGCGGTGGAAACCAGGCGCATCAACCAGACCTGAGACCACCCCACAAAATGGCCCGCCACCCATGAAAGCGTAAAAACCAGCGGGCCGTGGGCATCTATATAGTCCTGGTAAAGTCTATCCCCACGGTGCAGCGCAATGGCACCTAAAAAATGGCCAGATTCATCACCAAAGGGCAGATACCCAAGGCCTTCCATGTTTCTGTAAATAAAAAAGAACGTGCACAGCAGGAAGAGAACATACGATGTTCTTGTTATATTTTTATCCACGCATCCTCGCTTTTTAAATAAAGGCTTTTTTAAGATGCGCTCCTTATATTTTTAATATGAATGAAATTTATT
The DNA here is from genome assembly GCF_000285275.1 of Acetobacter pasteurianus subsp. pasteurianus LMG 1262 = NBRC 106471. GTDB lineage: Bacteria > Pseudomonadota > Alphaproteobacteria > Acetobacterales > Acetobacteraceae > Acetobacter > Acetobacter pasteurianus. Next base: position 10,350 of record NZ_CADO01000034.1, on the reverse strand, counting down.
ATTTTTTTGTGCATATGCATAAATTTGATACGAACATTGCAAAAATCACACACCAAATAGGCGCACCCCATCCCCATATGCACAGGCAGAACACAAGCAAATGAGAACCTCTTGCAAAAAAATAATTGCGATTCATTCTTATTTGTGATCAGGTCTTACACAGAATCGATCACCCACCACAAAGGTGCTGCGTATGGTTGTCTGCTCTTGCAATCGTCTCACTCACAAAGACGTTGAAGCTGCCGTGGCGGATGGGGCCACCCGCCCGCGTGAAATTTATGCCGCACGCAACTGCAAGGCCCAGTGTGGGAACTGCGTAAAAGGCGTTGTCTGCCTGCTGCGTGAAGCCCGCCTGAAACACATGAAAAAGGCCGAAGTTCCGGCCCACATGGTGCCGGCTAATGCTGGTGTGGCGCTGTCTGCCTAAGGCGCACAGGCTACGGCCTTATATCGTGCTTGCGCCCTGGTTAGGGTTCTGGCACCGCTTAAAGAATGAAACACCGTATTCTGGTTATGGGCGCTGGCGCATGGGGTACTGCGCTGGCCCTGCACGCCGCCCGCACCGGGGCGCAGGTTTATTTGTGGGCGCGTAACCCTGCCCGCCTGCCCTCTGGCGCCATGCCGCGCCTGCCAGATTTTCCGCTACCAGATTCCATAACCGTTTCCTCTGCGCCGCCACCGGCAGATGTGGCCTGCGCGCTTATGGTTATTCCCACCCAACACATGGCCTCTGTTCTGCCGCTGGTGCCTGCGGGCGTGCCTGCTGTGCTGTGCTGCAAAGGCATAGAACGCAGCACGCTGGCTTTTCCGCTGGATGTGCTGCACCGGCTGCGGCCAGATGTGCCGGGGGCTGTGCTTTCTGGCCCCAACTTTGCGCGCGAGGTTGCGGCAGACCTTCCGGCAGCATCGGTTGTGGCCTCCGCCAATATGGAGCTGGCGCGCAAACTGGTGGATCTGCTCTCCACCCCGCGCCTGCGCCTTTATGCCAGCGCAGATATTACCGGCGTGCAGCTTGGGGGCGCGGCCAAAAACGTAATTGCCGTGGCGGCGGGCATTACCATTGGCGCCGGGTTGGGAGAAAACGCCCGCGCGGCCCTTATTACCCGTGGGTTGGCAGAAATAACCCGCCTTGGCGTGGCCTTGGGTGCACAACCCGCCACACTGGCTGGCCTTGCCGGGTTGGGAGACCTGCTGCTGACCTGCACGGGTGAGGCATCGCGCAATTATCAGATGGGTTTGGCCCTTGGCCGCGGTAACGCCACCCAAACCGCACTGGCCACCCTGCCCGGCGTGGCAGAAGGTGTAACCACAGCAGATGCCCTTCTGGCGCTGGCCCACCAGCGCAAGGTGGATGTGCCCATTACCGCCTGCATTGCCGCTTTTCTGGAAGGCAGGATCACGCTGCCACAAGCGCAGGAGCAGCTTTTAACCCGCCCCCTGCGCACGGAACTTGATACCCCTGAACACGTTGCACCCTGACATTCACATGGATGTGAGAATTGTGATCTTTCCATGTCAGGCCTTGCACCATGCCTTTATCGTACCACGTGTAAAGGCAGCACTTGGCAGCAACCAGTGTGGTGTTGCCAAAAAGTGAAAACAGGAGGTTCGTTCAGACCATGAGCACAACCACAGCAAAAGCAGCCGCAGCTAAAGAAGCCCATATCAAGGAATATCTTGGCACGCCAACAGACCTGAAGGCCGATAAGGTAAAGGCCGTAGCAGGTGGCTTGTCTGAAGTTCTGGCCGATGTATTTGCCCTGTATATTAAAACCAAGAACTTTCACTGGCATATGAGCGGCCGCCATTTTCGGGATTACCACCTGCTTTTGGATGAACAGAGCCAGCAGATTTTTGCCATGACAGACCCCATGGCCGAGCGCGCCCGCAAGATTGGTGGCACCACCCTGCACTCGGTTGGGGAAATTGCCCGCAAAACCAAAATTTCTGATAACGATGCCCTGTACGTGACCCCAGAGGACATGCTGGCAGAACTGCGGGAAGATAACCTTACCCTTACCAAGCGCCTGCGCGCCGTGCATGCCATTGCATCCGATGCCGGAGATGTGGCCACAACCAGCCTGATTGAAAACTGGATTGATGAAACCGAACGCCGCACGTGGTTCCTGTTTGAAAGCACGCGCCCGGTTTTTGGCCATAACGAGTAAATACTCAGGGTAGTATCTAAAAGTTTTAAAAAAGAACTTTTCAGAAAAGCGGTCCATCATCTGGGCCGCTTTTTATATTTTGCAATATACAGACAACACCATATGTATAAGACCAATAAAACAAGTGTATATATATTTTATAACGCGTTGTGATATATGGGTTTTTATAAAAATCATGCCTGATTCACATTTATCACATATCTAATATTCGGATAGATTTTAAGTATCTTTCATAAATTTATTTAAGATTAACAAACACCTTAAGTAAAAAGAGGAAAATTCCTAACTTTTGTGAATTTTTATATAACTTTTGTTGTTTAGAAAATATTAATGTATTGGTGCAAAAATAATTAGGAACTTCTTATCCAAATTGGCTGGTTTTAAGCCACCAGCATATTAGAAGGCTTAAAAACATGGCAGATGACGTAACAACCATTTCCTCCGACACAAGCTGGCTCAATTATAATGGCGGCGGCACTCAAGATTTTGACACTCCGCCAGATAACGCCACATCTGGTTTAGGCACAGGCCCAACTCTGAATGTTACCAATGGGGCTTTGCTGAAAATTGGAGCTTATCTCAATCTGAATGCCGCAACCATTAACATTACGGGTGATTCAACTGTTTCTGTTGGAACTGATCTTACCAACGCAGGAGGCGGCACCGTAAACATTGATGGCGGTACGCTCACCATCAGCAATGAATTCAATGGCAACCAGTCTGTTTATAATATTACCAACGGTACATTATCCGTTGGCCATGATTTCAACGGCAATCAGGCTGTTTACAATATTTACAAAGGTGGCGTGCTAGATGCCGGCACCAATTATTCCAACATCAATGCCGGGCGCTATAATATTGAAGGCGGCACGGTTATATTCTCCGGCATTGCCAATATTGATGGTGGCAACAAGATTGATTTCCACAACATCCCCGGTGGGCAACTTGTTATTGGCAGCACATCTTTAAGCGATCTTTCAGGGGATTCCCTGAATGTCGAAAACTTTGTGTATGGAGACCAGATCAAGATTGCCTCCAGCACATCTTATAATGATGATACGTTGTCCACTGCCGTGAGTGGAGATGATCTGCTTATCCAGTCCACCGTTGATGGTAAAACCACCACGGTTGTGACCATTAAAGGCTATGCAACATCTTCCGCCGCCAATGTAGAGCCCGCCCCTACCGTAACCTACAGCGATGGCTACATTCTGTTTGGTGAACAAAGCGATACTGGCGCATGTTTTCTGGCAGGCAGCATGGTGCGCACCCCGCAGGGTTCTGTTGCTGTAGAAAACATTCAGGCAGGTACAGATATTTTTGTATATGACTGGAAAAGCAACACAGAAACCACACAGCAGGTTACGTGGGCCGGGCAAGCTTTTACGGTTGTAAATTCCAGCCTGCCGGATGATGAAGCCGGATACCCCGTACGCATTCTAAAAGATGCTTTGGCAGACGGCACGCCTTACAAGGATATGCTGGTAACGGCAGAACATTGCCTGTTCTTTAACGGGCGGTTTGTGCCTGCGCGTATGCTGGTAAACGGTGCTTCCATCTTTTACGATAAGTCCATCACCTCTTATCCATATTACCATGTGGAAACAGCAGAACATGCCGTTATCTCTGTTGATGGTGTGCTGACAGAAAGCTATCTGGATACAGGCAACCACCGCAGCTTCCGCCAGAACAGCAAGGTTGTGCAGTTGCACAGCAAAACACGCACATGGGAAGAAGATGCCACTGCCCCATTGGGTGTGGATGTTGATTTTGTAAAACCGCTTTTTGATAACTTCAAAAACCGTGCAAGCCATGTAGCTGGCAGCCAGACACCCGCCGCACCCGGCACACTAACCACAGACCCCAACCTGCACTTGGTTACGCAAACAGGTGCGATTATTCGGCCTGTGCGCTGCGCCAACCAGCATTACAGCTTTATGCTGCCACCGGGCACACGGTCTGTTCAGATTGTTTCACGCGCAAGCCGCCCGGCAGATGTCATTGGGCCTTTTGTGGATGATCGCCGCCAGTTGGGTGTTGCTGTAGCCGATATTCAGCTTGTAACTGCCCGCAAGCGTGCAACCCCTATTACGGCGCATCTTCAGCCTAACAAACCGGCTGGTTGGCATAATACGGGTTGGGCCGAATGTGCATGGACAAACGGCAACGCCACCCTGCCGCTAGATGCACAAACAGAGCATAACGACATTGCCATGCTTTCCATCACCCTTCAGGCAACGGGTTCCTATCCGCTTGCGGCAGAAGTGCAGGAAAACGTGCAGAGACATTCTGCCTGATAGGTTCTTAAACCTTTCAGATACAAAAAGAGGCCCTGTTTATAAAAGCAGGGCCTCTTTTATTTTGTCATCTTTCTAGAGCTGCACAGTAAAAATAGCTTTTTTCCTGCGGCCCTAAAAGTTACTCGCCTTTGCTGTTCAGCCCTTTTTCCTGCCGATAGCGGTCATAATACTCACCGGCCATGCGGCGTAGGGCGGCCCCTATGGCTGCGTATTGATACTCGTTCAGATTGGCTAGCGAGGCACGGGCCGAGGGGCGTTTCACGGCAAAACCATCACCCGGCAGCAGCACAACGCCTGTTTCCTCTGCAATACGGAACAGGATTGTCTGGTAATCCATGCGCGTCATCAACCAGCGGGCAAAGCGCGTGCCGTAAAGCTGGGTCACCACATTTACCAGATCAATCAGCGTGTAATAATGCGTGCTGCCAGCATCATCCGGGGCTTTTACGCCCAAGTCTCGATACAGGGCCAGTTCGCGCCGGTGCAGCAGGCGTTTGAGAGCATTTTTATACGCATCGCGCCCGTCTATCAGCGCAAACAGGGCAAACAGCACCATTTGCACCTGCTGCGGGGTGGAAAGCCCAGCCGTGTGGTTGAGGGCCACGGTGCGGCTATCTGCCACCAGCCTATCCAAAAACTTCAGGCCGCGCACATCTGGCGTAAGCGAGGCATAGCGTTTGTCCAGCTCCACCTTTTCGGCTTCTGGCAATGCGGCCAAGGCCTCGTCCAGCACGTTTTGCTCGTGCATGGCAATAACGCCCAAACGCCAGCCCGTAGAACCAAAATACTTGGAGAAGGAATACACCAGAATAGTGTTGTGTGGGCAGATGGCGTAAATGGAGCGGAAATCATCTGCAAACGTGCCGTACACATCATCTGTTACAATAATGAGGTCTGGCCGTTTTTTAACAATCTCGGCAATGCGGGCCAGCCCTTCATCACTTATGCGCACGGATGGCGGATTGCTGGGGTTGACCACCAGAAAGATCTTAACGGAGGGATCAAGCAGCTTGTCCAGCTCTTCATCCGGGTATTGCCACCCCTGTTCCGGGCTGGCGTTAATGGCCACTTCCTGCAACTGGTAATCACGCAGTTCGGGAATTTCCACATACGGGGTAAACACCGGCATACCAATGGCCGCTTTATCACCCGGCTTGATCAGCCCGTTTTCACGCAATGATGCAAAAATGTAGCTAATGGCCGCCGTGCCACCTTCCAGCGCAAACAGGTTTGTTGTGCTTTCTGGCATGGTACCGCCTGCCATTTCGTGCAGCAGATAATGGCGTACCACTTTTTCCGTATAACGCAGCATGCGCGGCGGTGTGGGGTAATCACACCCCAAGATACCGGATGTAATTTCCAGCAAAAACTCATCTGCCGGCAGGCCAAGCTGGTCTCGCACATAGGATACGGCACGGCGCAAAAAGGAAATGCCCGGCACGTTCTGGTTATCTGCCAAAAAGGCCTCAAACCGTGCCTCTATGCCCTCACGCCGGGGCACGCCGCCCACGCCTTCAGCCATGTAGGAAAAGGTAAGTGCAGAATCTGCCGCAGCAAACATGCCAAGCTGAAAAAACCCTTGCCGGGGTAGCGTTGCCAGAAAATTGGGGTTGCCACGCCCGGCATCCAGCATGGCGCGCTGGGCACGGCCAGAGGCCAGTTTTATGAGTTCATCTTTCAATTCAAACGGGCTGAGATGACGAAATTTTTGATACGCATCCGGCGTGGTAGACATGCGGGGTTTCCTTCCTGCGGAACTTCTTGCCACCATCAGCTTGCATGTCCTGTTCTGTTATGACCAGTGGGAAAGTGTAAAAAACAGCGGTTTTGCCCCGCGCATGGGGTAAAGTTACACTTCTTCATTCGGCGGAAGTGGTGCGGAAAGGCGGCTGGCCACAGCCAGAAGCACTGCCGTAATGGGGGAGGCAAAAATAAAGCCCCACATGCCCAAAAACGCACCAAAAATTGTTTGCGAAAGAATGGTAAGCGCAGGCGGCATCCGCACCGCGCGTTTTTGAATGAAGGGAGACATTACATACCCTTCAAACGTCTGGATGGCGGCATACAGCCCCGCCACCATCATGGCCTCACGCGGGCCGACGGAAAGTGCAATCAGCAGCGCGGGCACGGCCCCGATAAACGTGCCCAGATACGGCACAAAATTGGCCAGCCCCGCCACCAGCCCCAAAGGCAGCGCCAGCGGCATACCCAGCAGGGAAAGGCCGCTCCATGTCAAACACCCCACAACCGTCATATCCAGCATCTGCCCTGCCACCCAGGCGGTAAGGGCGTGGCCGGTTGTGAGCAGCACGGTGCGCATGGTGCTGCGGTAAGCCACAGGCGTTATGCGCAAAATGCCATTGGCATACAGGTGGGGGGAAAGCGCAAAATACACCCCGGCAATAATAATCACCACCATGGTCCCTACCGAACCAAAGGTGGAGGTGAGCACGTTGGTCATGGAGCCTGCAAAATCCATGCCGTTATCTGTGCCCGCATGGCCATCGGGCACCATGTTGCCACCCAGAAAACGCGGAAAGTGGTCTAGCACGGCATGGCCCAGCGGATTGCTGTCCAGCATGTTGTGCAGGGCATCGCGCTCGCTGGTTAAGGCCTCATGCAGGTGCGAAAGCTGCACCATCAGTTCCGGGCCGGACACATGCACCACAAGGGAAAGCGCGCCCACAAGCACCAGCACAAACAGCATGACGGAAAGCCACTGCGGAATATGCAGCAAGCGCGAGAGAACACGCGCCGCGGCATGCAGCACCACCGCCACAAGGGCAGAGGCAAACACCACCATCACCACCGCACCGCCGGAGCTTACAAACAGCCCTGCCGCCGTAACCGTAACCACCATAACTGCCAGCCGGTAAAAACGGCGCACCGTGTTTTCCAGCTTGTGAACAGATGCCTCCAGCCCCGCAAGCTGCGGTGCCTCTGGCACATGGGGCGCAGAAGCGGCTGGCGTTATGGTGGATGGGGTTGGGGCGCTGCTATCTGGCGGTTGCACGGCGTGTTTTCTCCTGCCTGCGGGGCGGAAGAACGGAGGGCGCATTGCACCTTCTGCCTACCACCGGCATTTGTGCCGTTGTGCTGCAAAATGGCGCCGCCCACACCCTTTTTTCTTGCAACGCAGGCTAAACGTGGCGGCCCACCCTGCCTGTTTTACCTGTTAACGTGCCAGATACATAAAAGGGCCACCCACTGGGCAGCCCTTATTATAAACAATCATATTTTTATAAAATGATGCTTATTTCTTCTTACGTGTCGCGGCAGAGGGCGGCACGCCCAGCCAGTTTTCCATAACGGCCACGTTGCGCATGTTGGCCTTAAAGGCAATGTCCAGCAAATCACCCGCCACGGGCACCACATCCACTGCGGCTTCTATGGCAATATTGCCCACCATGCGCAGCAGAAGTTTGAGTGGGAGGCCCATGCGCCAGGCCTCCCACACCACATAAAAGGAAAGCAGGCCCATAACCGTGCTGCCACCGCCGGGCACCAGCCCCACAATGGCATCTGCCCCTACGCGCACGCGGGTGCCGGGCAGCCTGATGGCGGCATCCAGCAGCCACGCAAAACGCCGCACCCTTTTAAGGCGGCGCAATGCATCCGCAGAGGGCTGCCCGTTAGTAGACTGCCCACTATGAAAAGAGGAAAACCCGGTATGAGCCAGAGCGTGTGTTGTCATGCCCCTTTACGTAAGCAGGGAGCATAACGCTTTCAAGATGCCCAGCCGCTTGTATGGTCCATAGCAGTGGCGCCACCAGCAGATGTTGCCCGCTGCGGATCTGGCCTGAAATCCAGCGCCAGACCGTTCATGCAATAGCGCTGGCCTGTTGGGGGCGGACCATCGGGAAAGACATGGCCCAGATGCCCTTCACACTGTGCGCAATGGGCTTCTGTGCGCACCATGCCGTGGCTGGTATCCTTATGCGTAGCAACGGCATTGGGTTCTGCCGCCCAGAAGGAAGGCCAGCCGCTGCCGCTTTCATACTTGGTGGCAGAACGGAACAGCAAAGACCCACAGGCCGCGCAATGATACGCACCCTCGCGCTTTTCATGGTTCAGCGGGCTGGAGCCGGGATACTCCGTTCCGTGGCCAAACAGAATCTGCTCCTGCTCTGGCGTAAGCGGGCCACGCGGGCCGCACCCACCGGCACCGCAGCTGCCTGATAAAGAATCTGACATGGCTAATCGCCTTTCCTGCCGTGTTTACAGTTATACATTATGGCACCAACAACGCGCATGGCTATAGCTTGGTACCTTCACACTCTAGCGACCATCAGAACCCGCACCGTTACAAAAATAGAGCCCACCCCATTGCATGTGCCCCTCTATACCGGCACCACATGACATATGGTTGATGCACACTCCCCCGCCCCTGTTCTGGTTCTGCTGCGAGATGATTACCGCGTGGCCGATAACCCCGCCCTGCACGCAGCCTGTGCCACCGGGCAACCCGTATTGTGCGCATATGTGCAGGATGCCGCTTTACAGGATGCCTTTGGCACCCGCATTGCAGATTGGGCACAGGCGGCCTGTGCCCAACTGGCCGCCAGTTTGCACGAACAGGGGCAAACCCTGTTTATGCTCTCCGGGCCAACGCGGCTTTCTGTTCCCACATTGGCGCAGGCCGTACATGCCACAGATGTGTTCTGGAACCGCCGGTACGATGCTCCCGGCATTGCCGCAGATACGGATGTGCATGCCAGCCTGAAAAAACAGGGCGTGACCGTACATTCCTGCACGGGCCGCCTGTTGTTTGAACCCTGGGCCATACGCACACAGGCCGGCCAGCCTTACCGTGTGTTTACAGCATGGTGGCGCGCAGCGCGGAATTTGCCAGAACCGCCGCCCCCACTGCCTGCTCCAGATATGCGCGGCAAAAACTATGCGCCCGCCCGCACCCTTACGCTGCCCGATGGTATGCGCCTGCACCGTGTTGGCACAAAGCCCCCTGCTCTGCCTCCCGGCTGGACAAGTGGAGAAAAAGCCGCCCACGCCAACCTGCACCGGTTTATAGAAAATGCACTGGCAGATTACGAAACACAGCGCGATAGAGCAGATGCCCCGCATGGTACATCTCTGCTTTCACCTTATATTCGGGTGGGGCAGATTTCTGTACGGCAGATCTGGCACGCCATACGCCATGCTGAACACCAAAACCCACACCTAGCCACCGCTGCCGAAAAGTTTTTGGCAGAACTGGGCTGGCGTGATTTTGCGTGGATGCAGATGTTCACCACGCCCGACCTTGCCACCCGCAACCTGCGTGCGGAATTTGACCACATGCCGTGGCGCGCAGATGCCGCAGACCTGGCTGCGTGGCAGCAAGGGCAAACGGGGTTTCCGCTGGTGGATGCCGGAATGCGCCAACTGGCCCGCACGGGCTGGATGCACAACCGCGTGCGCATGGTTGTGGCCTCCTTTTTAACCAAACATCTGCTAACAGACTGGCGAGAAGGCGAACGCTGGTTTTACGCCCAGCTTTTGGATGCAGATGCCGCCGTAAACGCCATGAACTGGCAATGGGGCGCTGGCACGGGCATTGATGCCGCACCGTGGTTTCGTATTTTCAACCCGGTGGGGCAATCTGAAAAATATGATCCAGCAGGCCAGTATATTCGCACATGGGTGCCGGAACTGGCGGCGCTGGATAACAAAACCATTCACACACCGTGGAAAAGCACGCAGCACTTAAAGTATCCGGCCCCGATTGTGGACCTTAAACTGGGCCGCCTGCGTGCCTTGGAGAGCTGGAAAAACCTGCCCAAATAACAAACAGGCCCTACCCCCATAAGAGATAGAGCCTGTTCTTAAGAGTAACTTTTAAAATCAGGCAGAAAGAACCTGTACCTGTTTTTCTGATTCATCCA
>NZ_CADO01000035.1 GCF_000285275.1 Acetobacter pasteurianus subsp. pasteurianus LMG 1262 = NBRC 106471 | reverse complement strand
TTTTTCATAATCTAACCCGATGTACAACCCTTCTGTGAGATTTCCGCGTCGATGCTGCCTACCGCATACATGCCAAGGGTCCATTTTTCCTGACGCAGACACTTTTGCCGCTGATCGCGAACGGTGGCCGGATCGTGAACATCTCATCTGGACTGACACGCTTTGCCTATCCTGGCTGGATTGCGTACGCTGCTATGAAAGGCGCCGTGGAAGTCATGACGCATTACATGGCCAAGGAACTCGGACCGCGCCGCATTGCTGTTAACACAGTAGCGCCAGGTGCAATTCAGACAGATTTCTCAGGAGGTATGGTACGCGATAACCCCGAGATTGCTCACCACATCGCGGAAGTAACCGCGCTTGGACGTCCAGGACTGCCAGACGATATCGGCCCCATGATCGCATCGCTGCTCTCCGAGGACAATCGCTGGGTGAATGCACAACGGATTGAAGTCTCCGGTGGTCAGGCCATCTAAGATCTGGTCGCCCCTTACACAGAAGGCCATGTTGGTACCATTAGGACACCAGCAAGCGTTTTCGCGTAATTTTTCCGGATACGGTGGTTGGCAATCGCCCGACGAAGCGGACTTCTTTCAGACCAACCCAACGCCCGAGGACCTCGTTGATCCGCGCAACGATTTCCTCGGAAGAAGGCATACATTCCGCCTCGGAATCAGGAACGACATAAGCGATAGGTCGCTGCCCTCTCAGTTCATCTGGAATTGCGACCACGGCACACGCGTGAACGGCAGGATGGGTGGCGATGATCTTTTCGATCTGCACGCCGGAAATCCGCCTTCCTGCAACCTTGATGACATCATCGGAACGTCCGAGCATATGAACTGCACGGTTGGCCTGAATCATGCCTTCATCGAAGGTGCGGTAATACCTGCGCGTTTCATCAAGATAAGCGGACGGAACACGGATAGCCCCATTCTTCCATATTCCAGCGAGACACCCAGGCGGTAACGGCAGCGAAAGAACGACCTCCCCGCACTGCTCACCGGGTATGGAGGGCACGATGGCCGGACGAAATCCCGGCGCAGGCCGCCCGATGTCATTCATGAGAGAAACTGGCTCACGTTCGGGTAGACCGAAGAAATGCGCGGTGATGCTCCATCCCGTTTCCGTTTGCCACCAGTGATTGACCACAGGTGTGCGAAAGTAGGATCGAGCCCACTCCAGCAACGTCGGATCCGCATACTCTCCAGCTACGAAAACACGGGCAAGAGCGGGCAGGATCACCTCTGACAGATGACGGCTCTCCTGTCGCATGAGACGCATCTGAGTGGGCGTGGTAAACAGGCATTTCACTCCATGCTCATGACAGAGCGTGCGAATGGCGGAAGTAGATGCACCGCCTTCGACGATTACGCTGGTACAGCCGCTGATCAGCGGCGCATAAACACCATAGGAATGACCAACAACCCAGCCAAGGTCCGATGTAGTAAAGAAGGTATCACCGGGTTCGCAGCCGTAGATCACGTCCATGGACAAGGCGAGAGCCACAGCATGGCCGCCATTATCACGCACAATGCCTTTTGCGTGCCCCGTCGTGCCAGATGTGTGAAGAATATAGAGTGGATCTTCGGAGCGTAGCACGACGGGCTCTACAGGCGCGGACTGTTCCAGCGTATGGAAATCATGATCCCGCAATGGCATCAATGATGTCCGACATGCTGCGCGTTGCACAATCACGCAAGCCTGTGGCCGGTACGCTGCCAAAGCAAGTGCATCATTCAGAGCAGGGGCAGACGGAATGGGCGTCTGTCCCTGAAAGCTGCAACTGGCAATGATAATGACTTTCGGAGCCACATCATCAATCCGTCGTGCCAACTCCGGTCCGGCATAACCGGCAAAAACCACAACATGCACAGCCCCTATCCGCGCACATGCCAACATAGCTATGGCTGTCTCGATCATGGTCGGCATGGCAATCAGAACGCGGTCGCCTTTCTCCACTCCGAGCAGGCGTAGGCCGCCGGCAAATCCGGCCACCCTGTCCTGCAGTTCGCGATAGGTCACGACCTGCTGTTCCTTGGTGGCGCAAGAATGCCAGATCAACGCTACCTGCTCACCGCGACCATTCTCCACATGCCGGTCTACGGCATTGTGGCAGGTATTGAGCGTGCCGTCAGGGAACCAGTCATGCCAACCGTCTGTTCGCTCCCGGCAGGCCATCGCAGGCTCCTGCTTCCATGTGATACGCTGCGCCGCACTGAGCCAGAATTCCTCTGGCTGGTTCAGTGCCGCATCATACATCGCTTCATAAGTTGTCCATGGAAGCATGGCGCATACTCCGATCAGGCTATGGGCACGTCTTTGCCGGTGATCTGGCTGGCCAGCCACGCAGCATCACGGGAAATGCCGGAAAACCGCCCGGAGCCCCATGTATGCAGCCATGGCAGACCAAGAAAATAAAAGCCCGGCGCATCCGTCACGCCCCGATGCCAGACCGGCTTGTTAGCACCGTTGAAGACGGGCACATCGATCCAGCGGTAGTTCGGACGGAAGCCGATGCACCAGACGATCGATGTGATTCCAGCGGCCTTCAGATCGAGCGGCGTGTTGCTTCCATCAGGTTGCCAGACAGGTACGTAAGGCGCTTCCGTCGGTGCATTGATGTTTTCGCGAGCAATATAGGCATCAATGGATTTCTTGATGTCTGCATTGGTCTTGTCCGCATCGTCGAGATGTTGCTTTAGATCTGGAAGAAAATGCGCAACCTCATCACGGATTGTCTCAAGCGTACCATGCAATCCTACCCCTTCTTTTGCAAAAAGACGCAGATCAAGGTCATGCCCCCCATTGCGGCCGGTGACATAATGGTTGGTCTTATCCCGCGCCCCTTCCCGTAAGGGGTGATTATCCACCGTCAAATCATAGAAGTGCATATCCGCCAGCCAGTCCACAACGTCACGGCCACGGTAAAAGCGTGAGACACGCGGGGCGGAGCCGACACACAGATGGACCTTGCGTTTTTCAAGGAACAGGTCCTCGACGATCTGTGCACCGGACTGACCGCTGCCCACGACCAGGACAGCCCCTTCAGGCAACTGGGCCGCATTGCGGTAATCCTGCGAGTGAACCTGAAAGATTGATGGATCGATAGCACTCGCATATCCGGGGATCACCGCATCCTGGTACGCTCCCGAGGCGATGACCACATGCTTTGTGTGCCAGGTCTCACCGCCCGCCACCACACGATAGCCACCGGCCTCATGACGTGTGATGGAGGTGACGGCTGTGTGTTCACGCAGCGGGGGATTGAACGAGTTAACAAAGCCTTTGACGTATTCAATGATTTCCTGCTTCACCATGAAGCCGTGTGGATCTTTTCCCTTGTATGGGTGGCCGGGAAGTTCACATTGCCAATTCGGTGTGACCAGGCAGAAGTTGTCCCAGCGCTCATCGTCCCATGAGTGACAGGCGGTCTTGGATTCAAAAACGATATGATCCACTTTTTCGCGACAGAGATACCAGCTCAGGGAGAGCCCAGCCTGTCCGCCGCCCACGATGATAACAGGAATGCTTTTTTCGTTCTGTGTCATGGTCGTTCTTTTCGTCTCAGTATCTGAAAGACAGGACGCGCACCTGCGCATCGGGTCGATTAAGGAAAGGAGCACTACTCTGCTGAATGACGTGCAGCTGGCCAAGGGCGCGACTGCACGGAAAGCCGTAACGGGCACGAACCCGTTCGCTCGCCTGGGTCAGAGCCGTGTCCGCCTTTTCAAGAAACTCCCGGACCGGATAATCCTGACCGGGTGTGAAGTGGTCCCTTATGACCAGCGATGGGGAGTAACAGTCGGTCTCGTTCCCATCGGGCCAACGCACGCGAAAGGTCATTTCGGGCATGGTGACAAAACTCCTGAAGCCGGGACGTCAGCGTGCTGCAATGCTGCGAGACGCCGATATGCGGGGAGATGCCGACTGGCGACGCTGTCCCAGTCGAAACGGCGGGCTGTTGCAGGGCCGCTGAGCCGGAAATGGTCACGGCTTTCGACGCGCAGGGCGTCGCGCAACGCTATGAACAAGGTGTCGGGGTGCGCCGGTTGGCACCACAGCGCATCTGTTGCCGAAAAATGTTCCGTGAAAGGTGGTGCGGCTGGCACCACCACGGGGATTCCACAAGCCAGGGCTTCCAGAGGGCACAGTCCGAACCCCTCGGTTACGGATGGATAGGCCAACACGTCCGCCTGCCGGTAGAATGAAGGCATGTCTTCATCCGCAACTGGCCCGGTGATGGTGACATGATCGGCCGCACCGCTTTCGCGCAGACGCGCCATGAATCGGGTGCGGTAGGCAGAATGATCCAGCAGCGAGGCCCCGCCTGCCACAATCAGATGCACATCAGGCTGTTCGCGACGAAGGGCCAGAAATGCGTCGAGCAAGTGCAGCGTGTTCTTGCGCTGCTCGATCCCGCCCACGGACAGGATCAGGTGCTGACCGGCAGGCAGATGATACCGCGCTCGCAACGCGGCATCGTGCGCGGTTGCTACGGGCGAAAAGTGCACGGGATCAACCCCATTGCCCACGACCGGAGCTTCGCGGTCATGGCCGTTGCGGAGGACATCTTCCCACATTGTGCTGACGGTAAACAGTTCGGCCGCCGCCCTGATCCCCCGTTCCTGCCGCGCGGCAAGGACCGGGTGCGTGAAATGGTCAAGATGGTGGACCGTGCGGGCAAAGCCCGGTATCCGCCCTTCCTGCACCAGATCGGCCAAAGCATTGGCGCTGATCGGATCCTGCGCATGCAGCACGTCAAAATGCTGTCCGCGCAATGCGTCTCTGATTTCGCCAATACGACGCTCCACCAGTGTCGGCAGATCAGGTACAGACGCGGCTGGGATGCACCAGGTTGCGCAACGGGGTTTGCGGAAGAAACCCGATCCTGTCACGTCCGGTGCGATCAGCGTTGCGTCGTGGCCCGCGTCACACAGAGTTTCCGCTAGCGCCATGCCGTGCACCACGCCGCCACGCGGATTGGTCGAATGGGTCAGAATGCCAATGGACAGACTCATGGCGCAAATCCCATGAGTGAGGACCGGGCGAGATCCCAGAAGGTTTCTTTCTCGTCCGCCCATATGACATCCAGCCGCTGCGTGCTCTCACACCGCCCGATGACAGAAGCAGTAATGCCACGTCCACGAAACCGGGCCATGATCGCGTGGGCATCTTCGGGACGCGCTGTCAGCAGGTATCCGTAGCTTGGGAATGCAGACAGCCAGCGCTCCATCGGAGCATCCTCAGGCCGTGGAATGTCATCGAGCATAATGGTCATGCCGATGCCTGAACATTCGGCCAGCATGAGAGCGGTCCCCAGCAGACCGGCCATGCTGATGTCCTTGGCAGCACGACTCAGGCCATCTTCGGCAATAGTGGGCAGAAGTTCGATGTCCCCACGCAACCGGGCCGCTCCCTCTGTGCCGCACAGCCCGGAACTGGCATCCCAGAACGGATGCGGATCGTGCCAGCGACCGCGCAGATCAATGGCTGCGATCAGCACCTCGCCCGGTTGGGCGTCGAAGCTGGTTAGCAGATGACGGGCACGACCAAGGATTGCCACTGAGAGCGAATTATGGGTACTGCGCATGTTGGTGTGTCCACCAACAACCGGCACACCGTAGGTGTTCGCACCGTCATGGAGACCCGTCAGGATGGACGCGGCCGCCTCGGACGTATCGCTCCACAACGCATCCACCACCGCCACGGGACGGCCGCCCATCGCAGCGATGTCGCTGACATTGACCATCGCGCCGCAATACCCGGCAAACCACGGCATTGAGCGGACAAAGCTGTCCTGAAAGCCCTCGCTGGCCAGCAGGAGATAGCCATCGCCATCCGGGATCGCGGCGCAGTCATCCCCAAGACGGATAGCTTTGGCACCTGTCCCTAAAATCGCGCTAACTTCTGCAATATCCTGCTTAGCCGCAAGAGAGCGCCCCATACGAAGCGTGCGCAGGAGTGTGGTGAGCTCATGTGCCATCATGCCACCTGTCGTATCCGGGGTTGCGGACGCAGCAGCCAGGTCTGATCGAGACCGTGCGCCGGATAGCGTGACAGATCAGCCTCCATGTCGTGATGCGGCAGGCCATGCAGCGTAATGACGCCGAGACTTTTCCAGTGCAGGCGACGGAAAAACAGCACATTCTGTTCCTGCACCTGGGCCAAAAACCGTGTAGCCCCCAGACCGTGTGCCGTACTGACGGCCATGCGGATGAGTTCCGCCCCGATCCGCCCCAGCTTGCGGTGATCAGCATGCACGGCCAACCGGGAACCGCGCCACACACCGGGCTCTGCTTCGTGAATGCGCACTGCTCCCACGATCCGGTCCGGCATCCCCGCCATGCAGCAGGCGGCAATGATGGGAATGGCGCCCTCATCAATCGCGTCGCGGTCATCCTCTGCAAAAACATGCTGTTCACTGCAGAACACTTCACGGCGGAGCGCATGATAACCGGCACGCTCCCATGGCGTGCGGGCAAGGCGCACAACATATTCCGTCGGAATGAACGGCCGATCTTCCATGCCTTCGAGGATCGTGCTCATTGTTCGTACGCCGAAAGCGAGGAACAGGCGCCACAACGTCCACACCCGGCCCGGATATCGGTGGATTTCATGTTCGCTTCCCGGAGCATCCGCCCAAGCGGTGCCAGCACGGATTTCATAAACTCGGCTGAAGGCGGGACATGATTTTCCAGTGGGGTGCCGGAAATGGGCACAAACGGCACCACGAAGGGATAGACCCCGAGCGCAATCAGACGCTCGGCGAGAGCAAGAATGTCCTCGGGGCTGTCGCCAAGACCGGCCAGAATGTAGGTATTGACCTGCCCACGACCGAAGATCGGCACGGCGCTGGCGAAAGCGTCCATGTAGCGATCGACGCTGACCGTGGCCTTGCCCGGCATGATCTTCTCACGCACTGCCTGCGTGGCAGCTTCGAGATGCATACCCAGACTATCGGCTCCGGCTTCCCGCAAACGCTGGAACCAGCCGTGATCACGTGGCGGCTCGCACTGAACCTGAAGCGGCAGATCCACCGCCGCCTTGATGGCACGCGCTGACTCCGCCAGCACGGCAGCACCCCGATCAACCACATTGGGCGTGCCGGTCGTCAGCACCATGTCGCGCACGCCGTCCAGTTCCACAGCAGCTTTGGCAACTTCGGCAAGCTGCGCCGGTGTCTTGTAAGCGATCGTCCGGTCCGCCTCCAGCGATTGGCCAATGGCGCAAAACTGGCAGGATGTGCGCCGGTCGGCATAGCGGATGCAGGTCTGGTGCACCGTGGTCGCCAGCGTGTCACGGCCATGCAGTAGCGCGATCTTCCAGTAGGGAATACCGTCTGCCGTGCTCAGCCCGTAAAAGCGCGGGGCAGCCGGGAAATGGATCGTACCTACTGCCCGCCCATCGCATAGCAGCATGCTCGTCCCGTGCTGGTCTGGCGGGCTGGCCTGAAACGGTGAATGCTGCGCGCCAGACGTATAGACCGGAACCATGACGGTCTGGCCCGCAATGGTGATCGTCTTGTGATCCGAAGGACCAGCGCCTCCCTTGCGGGCAATGCCGCCAGTCTGCTCGCCGATCTGCAGTCCGAAGGACTGGAGATCGGTAACGAGCTTGCGACCAGAAAGTGTACCGAGCGTCGGAATGGTCATGACGCAGCCTCATCTGTAGATGTGGAAACCGGATCGGCTTCACCAACGTAATGAACGGTACGGGCAGGCCGCCGATCCTGAAGCAGACTAAGCAGTTCAGGCCGTGCATAATGCCCTACAGAGTCCATCATCCGTTTGCGCTTGGTGATAAGAGCGAAATCAAGATCGGCAATCACCATCCCCTCACCTTCCGTCAAAGGCGGGGCCAGAAGCTTACCTTCGGGAGAGACGATGGCGGTAAAGCAGCCTCCTCGCAGCGGCCCTTCAAGTGCAGGGTCTCGCGCAATATCCTTGATCTGATCTTCCGTCAGCCAACCCGTGGCATTCACGACGAAACAGCCGGATTCCAGAGCGTGATGACGGATGGTGACTTCCATCTGATCGGCGAAGATCTGCCCCACCAGTGAACCGGGAAACTGGGCGCAGTGGATTTCTTCATGCTGGGTCATCAGCGCGTAGCGCGCCAAGGGATTGTAATGCTCCCAGCAGGCCAATGCCCCGATGCGGCCAGCTGCACTTTCCACCACTTTGAGCCCTGACCCGTCACCCTGCCCCCAGACCATGCGCTCATGATAAGTTGGGGTGATCTTGCGACGCTTGAGAAGGATCTCACCTGTCGCGTCGAAGACGATCTGCGTGTTATAGAGTGTGCCAAAATCCCGCTCATTCACGCCCAGCACGACGACCATGCCGGTATCACGTGCGGTTTCGGCAACCATGTCCGTCACCGGACCAGGAATGATGACGGCGCGTTCATAAAGTTCCAGATGTTCGCCGCCGAAACGGAAAGCTGGCTGGATGAACGAGAAATAGGGGTAATAGGGCACGAAGGTTTCAGGAAAGACCGCCAGCTTCACACCTTTTTCGGCGGCTTCACGGATGGCCTGACAGACTTTCCGGGCTGTCCCCAAACCGTCATCGCCGAGGACGGGACTGATCTGGATGGCAGCAGCGCGAACGATACGTGACATGGCTTGCGGTCCTTCCTTTGGCCTTTAGAGAGTCCAGGTATTGAGGATGCAAGCGTTGTCACGACGCGCAAGGAGGATAATGTCGAGCACGTCTTGCGGATTGATCGGCGTGATGCCTGGGATCAGGTTCTGCTCACCGTATCCGTAGAGCGCCTGAAGCGCGAAACGGCAGGCATAGACTTTGCCGCCTTCTTCAATAATTTTTGCAATCTGCTTGTTGCAGTTCATGTGCCCAGGAAAGGCTTCATCACCCAGACGTGGGAAACCGCGCTGCACGCCAAGAGTAACACCTGGTCCGTACAGCAGAACTGATGTTTCAAAGCCTTTGCGGATCAGACGTGTGGCCTGAAGCAGATTTACAAACCCAACCGAACCTTCATTGGCGACGGTATGAAAAGTAATAAGAGCTTTTTCGCCTGGTTTGGCTTTGACGTCTTCAAAAACCTTGTTTTCATAATTAACGAAGCAATCACCATCCTGATATGGTGCATGTTCGACTTTTGGCATGATATCTCTCCCGTGTGATGCGATCTCCAGCCAGAAACCGGAACTGACCGCTGTGCCGAAGTGAACGTGACACGAGATAACCAAATGACAAAATATTGTATGCACTTAGAAATAAGTACAAATAAAACAAGTTTAACAGTTTATTGCCTTACAAAGGCATACAGAAACATACAAAAATAATATTCAAGACATACAATTCCAAATGACGCTCGTAACTATCTGTTTTATCGTTATTTTTTAATCACGCATTCGTGAATGATGCACTTTTTTGTTTTTCGGACATTCAGGCGAGACTCAACGAAATCAAATGAGTCCGTTGAGTCCCAAACCCAAAACCATGTCATACAATATCGGCGAAACCGGGAGAACGCTTATGCTGAAGAACGGACACCACACCATTTAAAGATTCTTCAAGACTTGCTGCATCTGGTGCGCTGCCAAGCGCGATACGCGCGCGCTGTGGTGGCTCACCGCTGATTGTAAAAACTGTGCTGGGGACCAGAGCAAGACCACGTCGGCGTGCATAAGCGACAAAGTCCGCACTGCCCCACCAGTCAGGCAATTTCAGCCAGACATGTGGACCGTTCGGATTCATGCAGTGTCCTTCCCCTAGAACCTTTCGCGCAATGGATTGCCGCAGACGAAGTTCTTTGCGGATGGCATGAAGAATCGTTTCCGCTTGTCCCGTTTGCATCCACCGCGCAGTAAGCGCGCTCAATAAACCTGCATTTGTCAGAGCGATCGCCCGAATGGCAGCTGTCACACGCCGGGTCATATCTGCATTCGGCAAGGCGACGTAGGCTGTGCGCAGGCCTGGGCTCAATGTTTTGGCAAGCGTAGCAATATAACTGACCCGACTATGATCCAGAGCTGCCAACGCTGGCAGTGGCTCATCCGTCAACAGGCTGTAAGGATCGTCTTCGGCAATGTGCACATGATGACGCTGCGCCACTGCTAGAATATCCTTGCGCCTTTGCAGTGACATTGTCGCTGTAGTCGGATTATGAATGGTAGGAATACAGTAGAGTAGTCGTGGATGATGTTGCGAACACACTCGGTCTAGCTGATCTGGCATCATGCCTTCAGCATCACTGTCTACACCAACCAGAATAAGATCAAATTGCGCTGCAATGGTTCGGATCCCTGGGTAGGCAACACGGTCCGTTACAATCACGTCTCCTGGTTGGGTATGCGTGCTGACGATTGCTGCTAATGCGCTTTGCGCACCGGGAGAAACCAGAACTTCTTCTATGCGCCGCTGACCGATAACAGGTGCTATCCATTTTACGCCAAGCTGACGCTCCTCAATCGTGCCCCCAGTTACCCTGTAGGACATGAGACTATTCAAATCCTGTTGCTTCAAGATAGCGGAGATATCACTCTGAATAATACGCTGGAGCGGTGGATCCTGAGGAATAGGCGGCAGATTCATGGTAAGATCAACCACCGCAGGTCCGGTATGGCGCCAATGGCTTTCACCGGCACCGACGCGCACAAAGGTTCCCCGCCCTACGGTTGCATCAATGAGACCACGACGCCTTGCCTCGGTAAATGCACGCGTTACAGTTGTCAGGTTGGTACCAAGATAATCTGCAATCGTTCTTTGCGGGGGAAGTTTATCCCCTTCCCGCAAATCACCTCTCCGGATGGAAAGAGCCAAGGCATCAGCAAGTGTCAGGTAAATGGCATTCGGGCTTTGACTGATTTCTTCTTTCCAGTGTGCCAGATAAGGATAGGCTGACATGCGTGGCGGCTTCCATATATTCGACAAGATTGTATTGCACTACATCCCATACAATCCATGCAATGGATAGCGCAGCCGCTTATTTGTAAGAACAATTGTCTCCACATTACTACGATTTAACTCATGACATTGTGCACAACACGCAAGTTCAGACTTTATTGCCTTGTGGCAAATCTGTTTTAGGTCCTGTTAGGGCTTGATCCGGTCTGCTGCGGCAGCGATGTGGATGACCGC
>NZ_CADO01000036.1 GCF_000285275.1 Acetobacter pasteurianus subsp. pasteurianus LMG 1262 = NBRC 106471 | reverse complement strand
TGAATTCTACAAAATGACCCGAAATTGCCTCAAGTGTGAGAAATCCGCGTCGATGGCCTGCATCTGGTAGTCGAGATTGGGCTCAAAGTGCAGTTTCATGGCGAGCCCCCTTACAAGCTGCGCACGTTCTGGATGCCGTGCTGCTCCAGAATCGCGGCGAGATTGGTTTTGGCCACGTCGTCGGCAAACGCGCTGTCGCGGAATACGCAGGTGATATCTCCAGCGGCTGCCAGTTTCGTGTGCCAGGCGATGATGCCCTGAGCCAGTGGCTCTACCTGCTCACGGGTGATCTTTTCGGCCAGGCAAGCCAGCAGCACGCCGCCGCCCACGGCATGCACATCAAGCCCTTCGATGTTGCGCTTCTCGATGGGCACGCACAGGTCGAGGCCGAGCTTGAGCAGCAGTTCATAGAGTACATCGGCCTCGCTGCGGCCTTCGAGCAAGTGATCCTGATGAGCGAATAGTGTGGCCTCTAGGTTATCAGGCTTCGGGTTCCAAGCGCGGATATTGGAGCTGTCGAGTTTGAAGGTACGAAAACCCGTGTCGCACTGCGAATCTGGGTGATCGGCTTTGACCTTAGCACCAGCACGGCGTAAACGCTCTTTAGTCAGCTCTGCAAGAGTGCGATTCTTTCTAATAAAGTCGCAATAACTTGCTGCACTTTTCTGTTCCTTAGAATTAATATCCAAATACTCAGGCAATTGGACCAGAATAAATCTTCGATTTGAGCGATCAGTAATATTCTGAATAATTACCGCCTCCCCAGTAGAGCCAGACCCTGCAAAGAAATCTAGAATCAAATCATCCTTTGATGTCGCAATTCGAATCAAACGAGCAATTACATCCACATCCTTTGGAAAATCAAATACACTTTGCCCCATCAAAGCACTAAGAATTTTAGATGCAGCTCTACGGTCTTTATAAAAAACTGAAGATGGCGACCAGGTTTCTGTGTGATGCAGATATCGTTTGTATTGAATGCGGTTTTCTTTTGATTCTGGGTAGAGCAAGAGCCCTTCTTCATCCAACTTTCTCATGGCGTCGCGATCATAGCGCCAACCATTTTCAGGGGGCTGATAGCCTTTCCACTCAAACGTAAGATTTGGCCTAGGATTTGGACTGGAAATATTATCACCGTACCAAATCCCCTTGCCGTCAATAAATTTATAGTGCGAATGCTCTTTGGCTTCCGCCCCTTCCGGCAAACTCTTAAACCAACGCTGAAGTTCTTTTGATGCAGCACCAAAGTCATCTCCGCATATCTTTTTTATTTCGCTTACCTTAGCGTAGATTTCCTCCAGCCCAGATTTTTTGTCCCTCCACCTAACATCCAACTCCTGAAGAAGTGCGGAGTTTTTTGCATATACGACAATGTAATCATGCCCGATTGAAATGCGTCGAGAGTCATTCTTCCTTCCTCCTTCCCAAATAAATACTCCCTCAAAATTCTCTTCCCCAAATATCGAGTCAAGAAGAAGCCGCAGGTTGTTCACTTCTGAATCATCAATTGAAACAAAGATGAACCCATCGTTTTTAAGAAGATTTTTTGCTAACTTCAATCTCGGATACATCATGTTCAGCCAGTCAGTATGAAACCGCCCGCTGGCCTCGGTGTTGCTGCTGATCTTCTGCCCGCCTTCGATTTGGCCGGTCAACTCCAGATAGTTCTTGATGTTGTCCTGAAAATTGTCCGGGTACACAAAATCCTTGCCGGTGTTGTAAGGCGGGTCGATGTAGATCAGCTTGACCTTGCCGGCATAGCTTTTTTGCAGCAGCTTGAGCACTTCGAGGTTGTCGCCCTCGATCATCAGGTTCTGGGTGGTATCCCAGTCCACGCTTTCTTTGGGGCCCGGGTAGGGGCGCAAGGTGCCTGTGCTGGGCGTGAGCGCCAGTTGGCGCGCGCGACGCTTGCCATGCCAATTGAGGCCGTACTTCTCGTCGGCATCGGTGAGGCTGGCATCGCCCACCAGTGCCTTGAGCACGTCCACATTCACCGCCGCACCGCCCGCGCCCTCGGTAATCAGTTCCGGAAACAGCGCCTTGAGTTGCTCGATATTGCCCGCCACCAAGTCAGCGGACTGGGCTTCGGGGCTGGCTGCCGTGAGTTTTTCCATGATCTTCTCCGTCATTTATTCAATCTTCAAAGCTGTTGTTGTGCGGCGGCCAGTTCGGCCTGGAGGCGCTTGAGCGTCAGGTTCAGTTCCACCTGATGCGCCAGTTGTTTTTCTTTGGTCGCCTCGGCCCGCAGGCGACTGATTTCGCCTTCCAGCCGCTGGCAATCAATCAATGCCTGTCGTCGCGCCGCGGTCTGTTCGGGTGTTGCAGTGGTTTGATAGATTCCTGTCCGTCGCGCTGCGTGCAGGGCCTGCACGCATACGATCCAGCCTTCATAGAGGGCATGTAGCGAAGCTTGGGGCTGACGCGTAATCGCAAGCGACTGCATGAAATCCCGCTCGATGCCGGAAGCCTCCTTCGCATCAGCTCCAGATGTGCCATCGGCTGTTTGAAACAACGCGGCCGACACCAAGTCACCGTCGAGCACGACCTTGTCTGCTTCGTTCTGCGCCCAGCGCTTATGCGCCAACGAAAGGATCAGTGTCGGCTCATCTACCAGCAGCAACAGCACTGGATAAGGCACGGCCCGGTGCACCAATTCGGCAAGGCGTGAAAGGCTGGCTGGCTTGATGTCCCCGCGCAAGGTGACGGCCAGTACCGCGACCTCCAGATATTCGCGTTGCATGTCGCAGTAATCAAGCACGCCGACGGTGTTGGGCTTCAGGGCAGCCAGCCACTGAATGTCTTCAATCGCCTCGTTGATCAAGCGCTTGTCAGACGCCGTAGGCGCACCGTTCTCCAGCAACAGCTTCTTGGGCACACGCTGCCCCACCCGCGCGCTATCGGGAAGACACAGGGCACTGACGATATCCGACCAGTTCATGAGGAGAGTGCCGCTCCAAATGCCTTGACCGTTTCTTCGCTGTCGTGCCCGGCAATGGCTTTGCCCATGGCCTGCTCGATCAGCTTCAACAGTGCGGTAGCGCGTTGGCAGATAAACGCGTCGAAGTCATCCGAGCGCAGCGCAGGCACCGGAATCACGTGGGAGAACAGAAACTCGTCCAGGCTATCGGGGGCCACCTGCTTGGCTTTCTGGATGCGGGCAAGGTATACGCTGGGCGCATCCCCGCTGATGAAACGATTGGTGCCAGCGGCCAGAGGGGCCTTGTTGACCACGCTGTTCCATTTCTCCTTGGGCAATTTCTGCTTTTCGCACCAGGCACGGGGGAACACATGGTGGATGTCGATGGCGTTGTTAAAGTAGGTGTTGAGGTCGATCGGCGTACCACTGACGAAATCCCGACCACCGTGTTTCATGAGCAAGGCGGCCAGCCCCTTGTAGGCGGCTGCGAGGCGGCTTTGCAGGGACAGCAGGCGCGTCGGTGCAAAGTTGGCGTCGCGCACCGTGCGCGGTTCGCTGCCGCCTTCGACCCAGGCGACCACATCCTGGATGTCCATGCCGAAACGGGTTTCGTTGGCGCCGCCGTACAGCTCGCCCAGAACGCCGCTCCAGTACCAGCGCAGCAGCTTTTGCTTGACGCCATGTTGCGTCGTGCGGTCTGCCAGATACGCACAGATGGCCGACAAAGGGACAAGCTGCGTGGCATACGGCAGGCTTCGGTCATCGAAGATTTTTTCCTCTGCCAGCAATTCGGCAGCCCGCTTGAAGCCTTTCTCCAAATCGGCTTCCAATGCCTTGAAGTCCGCCAGCGGCAACTTCAGCACGTCGGCGCGTTTGCAACTGACGGATGTGCCATGCGCTTTGTGCCGCCGATAGCTGGCCAGCAGCGTGACTGCGGTGAGAAAGCTGGTGCCATCCACCGCCGTGAGCACATCGTGCTTGGCGGTCAGGCGCTCCTGCCGCGCATCCCAGTCATCGCGCAGGTTGAATTCATCCGCAGCGAAGGTGGCGGTCATCAACTCAAACACCGTTAGCGTGACACCGCCGGTATTGACCTTCTCGAAGACTTGACACACGGCTTCGCGTGGCGTGTCCTGGGTCAGTTCGATGGCGGGCACCTTGAACTGTTGGAAGCGCAGCCAGATGGCTTGATCAAAGCGCATCAAGAACATGGTCGCCTCAGGGTTCTGTGCGTGGTGCTGCGCGAACCCCATCTTCCAGGTCATGTAGCCTTCGGCATCAAACAGAAGGGCGACTGGGAACAAGCGCTGGGCAAACTGCAATTCAGGCGTACTGACGTCCAGATCGACCTTGCGGCCAAAGTCAGAAGTGAGCTGTAGCGTCTCCGGCACCGAGAGAACAGATTCTTCGCGGTCTGCCGATTCGTCCAAGCATTGGGCCATGTCCAGGAAATACAGGCGGCGAATGCTCGCGCCTTTCTCCGTGCGTGTCGGCACCGGCTGACCACTGCGCAGCGCCAGGTACATGGAGGTCAGGCGTTGCTGACCATCAAGCACCAGGGTCTTGGGAGCAGGCGCAGGCTGCAAGTTTACGCCGGCAAACAAGCGGGGCTTGAATGGCACGCCGCCTGCTTCCAGGAACATCACTGCGCCAATCGGGTAGGACAGAGAGAGGCTCGCGATCAACGACCGGATATGGTTGTCATCCCACACCCAACCGCGTTGGAAGTCAGGAAGCTGGATTTGTCCCGATGCAATTCCATCGAGGACATCTTTCAATGCAGGTTCGGCGGTGCGAAAGCTCATGCTGGTCCTTGTAATCAAATACTTTGCTGATCCGGCAGCACAACGAGGAATGCCACCACCTCAAAGTCGCCGCTGCTGGCGAACTCGCCTTTCATGGCGTGCGTGCCACCGGGCGTGAACAGGCTGGCCACGGCCCGTTCCTCTTGCTTCCCGGCGACGGAGGCCACCGCCGCAGCGAGCAGCTTCTGGGCGTGGCGCATGTCTTCGCCACCTTTGGTTGCCTTGTCGAAGCGCGCGCAGGCACTGTCATCCGGCCGTTCGCGCCCCAGTGCCAGGCGCTTGAGGCGATCAAGGATGCGCTTGGCCTGCGGGTATGGCAGCAACACGGTGCCGTCATCGCCGACATGCACCAGGTAGTGCGGCGCGAGCGGGTAGTCGGACGTTGTGGCGGGCTTTGCTGCGTGGAGGCAGAAGATCACGCCGGGCGGAATGTCGGCATCCAGCGTGGTGGTAACTGCATAAGCACCCAGCGGCTGAGTGTCCAGCTTGCCAGGCTGCGTTTTCAGGAACTGCGCCAGGTCGATACGAAAGTCCGTCAGGGTGAGGTCGGTGATCGCCACGCCGGTAGACAGGTCTTCCATGTCGATCACCGTGTCCTGCAGCTTGAGCAGTTGCTTGCGCCGGTATTCCAGATCGTTCATAGCGTTGCCGGACTGCTGCTCGATCAGGTTTTCTTCACCAGTGGCCGAGACATCGAGCAGCACCATGCGGCCGCTTACGCGCTGCTCCAGGTTGATGTATTCCTCCAGCTCCATGTTGGGCCAGAAGTTCACGAGCTGGATGCGCTGGTTGGGCGAGCCGATGCGGTCAATACGCCCAAAGCGCTGGATGATGCGCACCGGATTCCAATGGATGTCGTAGTTGATCAGCCAGTCGCAGTCTTGCAGGTTCTGCCCTTCTGAGATGCAGTCGGTGGCGATCAGCAGATCGATTTCGCCTTCACCCGCCAGGTCTTGCGGGCGCTCCTTGGCGCGCGGCGCGAAGGCCGAGAGCACGTTGCCCATGTGCTTACTTAAACCCGGCATGGTGGTTTGAATGCCGGCGCTGCCTGTGACGACCGCCGAATGCATACCCAGCGTATCCCTGGCCCAGAGGGCAAGTTGGGCGTAGAGATAGTGCGCCGTGTCGGAGAAGGCGGTGAACACGATGATCTTGCGGTTGGCTTTGCCATCGTGGGTGTTGATGGGCTGGGCGCATTTGCGGGCAATCATGTCGCGCAAGGCTGCCAGCTTGGCATCGCGCGCGCCATCCACTTGGCGCGCTGCCGCCAGCAGGGTCGCCAGGCGGTTGCGGTCTTCCAGTAGGTCCTGCTTCCAGCGAATCAGATCCACATCGCCCAGCAGCACCTTGACCTTGCGGCCGACCAGCAAGGCCTCGAACGCTGGGTCGTCGATATCGACGTCGGCAATGTCGATTTCCTCTAGCGCTTCGGCATGGGATTCGATGCGTGCCAGCGTGTTCTCTACATCCTTGAGTTGGCGCTGGACGGTCAGGGTGAAGGCCGACACACAGCTTTCCATGCGTTTGAGCACGTTCACGCGCAGCAGGTGGATCAGGCTTTCTTCACGATCTGCCTGCCGGAAGAAACCTTCGCCGCCACGCACCTGGGTGTTGTACTTGACGTCGTAGGCCGCCTGCTTGTGGGGCAGCACATAGCGCAGCGGCGCGTAGCTGGCGAGGGTGAGCCGACGGATTTCCTGGTTGATGTCGCGGATGGCACGGAACTCGCCCGCAAGGTCTACGTCGGCCTTGATGTTGATGGGCGGCAGTCGGTCGGGGAAGCGGCCGGTCTCGGTGGTGCCGTAATACTTCTCCACATGCCGCCTGGAGCGGGCAATGGTGAGATGGTCCAACAGGGTGAAGTAGTCAAAACCCAGCATCTCCACCAACTGGGTGGGGGTCTTCTCAGCTTCGTCCAGTGCCAGCCAGCGATTGAATTGCGCCTGCGCCTTTCGGGTCGTGGCCTTGATGCTGGCGATGCCATGTTCCATCAGGGCGGCGTCATCGCCTTCAGTGGCAAAGGCAATCTGGTTGCGCAGGTCGGCCAAGCGATTGTTCACCGGTGTGGCGGAGAGCATTAGCACGCGGGTCTTAACACCTTCACGGATGATGCGTCGCATCAGGCGGTCGTAGCGCGATTCCTTGCCCTTGTGCGTGGCCTTGTTGCGGAAGTTGTGCGACTCGTCGATCACTACCAGGTCGTAGTTACCCCAGTTCACATGAGACAAGTCGATATCACCCGACAGGCCGCCATCACGCGACAGGTCGGTGTGGTTGAGCACGTCGTAGTTGAACCGATCAGCCGCAAGGATGTTGCGCTTGTCGTTGGCCTTGTAAAGCGTCCAGTTGTCGCGCAGGCGTTTGGGAGCTAGCACCAGCACGCGGTCGTTGCGCAGCTCGTGATACTTGATGATGGCCAGGGCTTCGAAGGTTTTGCCCAGCCCCACGCTGTCGGCGATGATGCAACCACCAAAGCGGCTCAGTTTGTCGATGGCACCCACCACACCGTCGCGCTGAAACTTGAAGAGCTTCTTCCACACCACGGTATTGCGAATGCCGGTGGCGGACTTGACGATGCGCTCCTCGTCCATCTCGTCACCGCTGCCCTGAAACAGGCGATGCAGCATCAAGGTGTAGATGGTGAAGGGATCGCGGTGCTCACCTAGGGCCCGCAGTGCTTCAACGATGAACTCAGTCTCGTTGCACTGGCCTTTGGCGTCGGTGGCATCAGCACCGTGCAAGCCTGTCCACTGGTGATCAAACCATTGGGCAAGCTGCGCGGCTTCGTCGGCCGTTTCTGATGCCTGGATCAGGTTCAGCGGGTTGCCCGGCGTCAGGCCAAGGCCAGACGTGTTGAAGGCAAAAGAACCCAGAATCACTTGCGCAGGAGCCCCGTCCGGCCCGCGCATAACGGCAGCCCCCTGTGGCACCCCTTTTGATGCCCGCCGAAGCTCCACTTTCTCAGTGATCCATTTCGCGCATTGATTGGCCAACCAGCGTGCCTGCAGACGATTGCGCGCAGCGCGATCACCCTCAGTACCCAAGAGCTCAAGTGCCTCGTTATCAGAAGGAACGATCAATTGGACTCGATCCAGAGCGGACAACGCCTCCCGAATTTCTTCAAAGGCGTAGAGAGAAAAAGAAGGCGTTACACAGTCGAGTCGGTTGCCGTGCTTGAGGTGGGGCCTT
This sequence comes from Acetobacter pasteurianus subsp. pasteurianus LMG 1262 = NBRC 106471, assembly GCF_000285275.1. Taxonomy (GTDB): domain Bacteria; phylum Pseudomonadota; class Alphaproteobacteria; order Acetobacterales; family Acetobacteraceae; genus Acetobacter; species Acetobacter pasteurianus. The sequence goes on along the minus strand of NZ_CADO01000036.1, from coordinate 3,235 downwards.
ATCAAGTCGATGACGCGCTGTGTTCCGGAGTTTTGGATTAACTTCATGGACACCGTCGCTTACTTCTGACTAATTTTTTCGCGAGGCTTAATCACCCCAGCATACTTGTAGAGCGTGGTACGAGAGATTCCGTACCGACGCGCCACTTCCGAGACCTGAATGTCAGGATCGCGTAAAAGGGCTTTGATCTCCCTAACTTGCTTCTCCCCCAACTTTGGCTTGCGCCCACCGACCCGACCTCGGGCACGAGCGGCGGCTAGGCCCGCATGCGTTCTCTCTCGAATCAAGCCACGCTCGAATTCGGCCAGCGCTGCGAACACATGAAAAATCAGCTTGCCCGCCGCGCTGCTGATTTCGATCTTTTCTGTCAAGCTTTCGAAGCCGATGTCATGCCGCTCAAGATCGGTCACAATTTGCACCAGGTCAGGCAGGCTGCGCCCGAGCCGATCCAATCGCCACACCACAAGTGTGTCCCCTGCCCGCAGAGCCTTGCGGCACTGTGCAAGCTCCGGCCGCGCCGTATTCTTGCCACTGGCTGCCTCTTCGTAAATCTCGCCGCACCCAGCCTGCCGGAGCGCATCGCGTTGAAGGTCGAGGTGCTGATCATCAGTCGATACGCGGGCGTATCCTATGCGTTGATTCATGGACGCATCCGGAACATTGAAAACTTGACGGCGATATTAACACTAGCGGACGGCTTTCACGACGGTAAAATGCGTCATTCTTGGATGTTCCGAAAACCACCGTTTAATGAATATTTGAAACTTATTTCCAACCTGTCCGCTATGCGGAAATCAAATCGCTATGTCGCATGTCTGGCATGAGGCGTAAGCAGACCGGCAGTTAGGAGGAACCGGGGGGAGAGTTTTCAGTTCGAACCCGCATAATGGTCTGCCGACTTGTAGAGAATTTTCTGGCGAGTGCGGACACACTCATACCCTCCGCCAGGTCCTTGAGGACGCATTGCCTATCACTCTCTGATAGTACGGACGGCCGTCCGAGAGTTTTCCCTTCGGACTTTGCTCGCCTGAGACCGGACTGTGTCCGCTCGATCAACAGATCCCGTTCAAACTGTGCAACAGCATTCAGAACCTGCATCGTCATTGTGCCGGACGAGCTGGTCAGATCAGCACCGCCAAGAGCGAGGCAGTAGACCTTCACTCCCATGGTCCCCAGCATTTTAACAGTGGTGCTCACATCCATCGCATCGCGACCAAGACGATCAAGCTTGGTTACGATCAGAATATCTCCAGCCTCCAACCTATCCATGAGCCGGGCGAAGCCACGCCGCTGCGCGATGGAGGTACTTCCGGAAATTGTTTCGGTAACGACCCGACGCGGCTCAACCCGGAAACCGGCTGCTTCAATTTCCTGAATCTGGTTTTCAGTCGTTTGCCCGACTGTTGAGACGCGAACATAGGCAAAGGTGCGTGGCATAGGGTTCATTTCGTCCGAATAGGATGTCCGAAATATGAACTATGTCCGGAACACTGTAAAGGTAATTTACGGACAGACCGTTCTTCCCCTGTCCGTAAACGATCGTTTTCGGACAGGAGGAACTTATGGCAATGACGCATAAAATGACCTACATTGTAAATATGACCTCGACTGAGGTCTTAACCTTATGGTGCCGGAGATCAGTAATATGATTCGTGTCAATGTTATGCCGAATGGCCGACTTGTCCTGCCGGTGGGTCTGCGCAAGTCACTTGGCGTCGAAAAAGGCGGCCAAGTCATGGCGGAGATCGTGGACGGGGAGGTTCGGTTGATAACACCCGATGCCTCGCTTGATCGAGCCAGAGCATTGTTCCGAAAATATGTCCCGGCCGGGACCTCGATTGCCGACGAAGTCATTGCTGAACGACGCGCAGAAAATACGCTGGATAACCATGACAATAAGGTGCAGCGCTGATGCCGATTTGCGTCATCGACACGTCCGCTGTCTTTGCGGACCTGAACGAAGAAACGGGAGCTGAAGAAGCTCGGCGCTGGCTGAGAGATGCAGCCATCTCCGCCGTTAACCTGCAGGAAATCGTTTCTAAGGCTGTTGATAAAGGCGTCCCGGCCGAAGGAATATCCGAACTTATCGCAGCTCTGCGCCTAGACGTGCGGCCTCTTGATCACAACCTGGCTCTGACGGCCGGATTAATGCGCGATGCAACCAAGCGGGTCGGTCTCAGCCACGGAGACCGCGCCTGTCTGGCATTAGCTAAAAAATTGGATCTCCCTGCGGTCACGGCAGATCGGGCATGGGCTGAAATTGCTGAAGCAATCGGCGTTGAAGTGGTTCTCATTCGATAGACTTACTGGTTGTAAATCTTGTGTAGGTTTTCTGTTCCGCAGCCACCCAAACCCCGGGGGAGCTGCTAGAAAAAGCGGACCTACCGCTTACGCCCTCATGTCAGACATAGAAAAGAGCCAAACAATGCTCCGAAAGCGGACGTTATCTCTAGAATTAAAATGCTGAGATCTCCGAGTTAACTCGTTATTTTATTATTGCCACGAACGAGCCAATAGACGATCCCCAAGGCCAGGATTGCCGCCGAGAGTGCCAGAACCTCCATGACGTCGAGGCCGCTGAGATCCAGGACAATAAATTTGCGAACGGTCGCCATCATACCGATGAGAAGGACGGACCGCATTCTGACCATGCTGTGCGAGGGTGTGTCGGGCGAGACAAGAATAGAGTGTTTGAATTCCAGTGCAATCAGGACTGTAAAAAACAGACCAAAAAGGCTCTGTAGAACCACAGGATTGGTCGGGGAAAGGGTTGCTGTTCGGAGCATTTCAAAAACGGCGTATAGCACATGTATGAGACCAAGGGCCGCGACGACCATGATGCCGAGCGTAAGAACCAGCATAGCGATCTCTTCAAAAAGATCGAAAATAGAAGAAATCTTCTCAAATCCTGGTATGTTTTTAATCATAGCCTTTGCCGTCCTTTTTAGCCTATGTCTGCGTAGTTAGAAACCTAATACCGCATCAGCTGGAGACCCGCAAAAATTGGTAGCGTTTGGACGGCTATGGTGATTCATTGAAGTTACGCGATCACGGAGGCCTGCCATGGATCCCAAGTCCCTGTTCAGTTTGAGCGATCACCTTGATGCCTTGAGCAAAGAGGGCGATCCGCTTGAGGTTTTGCAGGAGACGGTGGATTTCGAGTATTTCCGGGCGTGGCTGGTCGACGCGGATTTCTCACACTTGAGGCAATTTCGGGTCATTTTGTAGAATTCAG
>NZ_CADO01000037.1 GCF_000285275.1 Acetobacter pasteurianus subsp. pasteurianus LMG 1262 = NBRC 106471 | reverse complement strand
GGTCAGAAAACTCTTGCATAACGGACGGTAACCACAGAAGAAATCCGCGTCGAGACAACGGCACCACGCGAGTCAACGGTTCTGCGCGTGTTGGCCGAGGTGCAGGTCAAAGTCATTGTTATCGACGAGCTGAATTCTGTTTTGGCGGGTACGGCCCGCCAGCAACGACTGTTTCTGCAATTGTTGCGCTGGCTGTCGAACGAGTTACGGGTTGCTCTAGTAGGGATCGGCGTGCCGGAAACACGGCACGCTCTGCTGTCTGATGATCAGTTGCGAAACCGCTTTATGAATTTGGAACTGCCTGCATGGGAAAATGGTGAGGATTTCAGTCATTTTGTGACACGGTTGATCTGGAGCCTGCCGTTGCGAGAACCGTCTCCTGTCGACTCCCGGCGACTGATGCAAATGCTGGTTGGGCGCACAGGAGGTATTACTCTTGGCACGTGCAAGGCGATTGAACGGGCTGCCATCAGGGCTATTCGTTCTGGAACCGAGTGTCTTGATTATCAGGCTTTCGAGCACGAAGAAGTCTGGGACGGTATTGAAGCACCTGTGTTGATGGGGGGACATCGACGGAAATCTCGTCGTGGGTAAAGAAAGGACACCGTCATCCCTTCCAATCATCCCGTCTCCACACAGAGCAGAAGTGTTTTCCTCATGGTTAGCTAGACTGGCTGCCCGCTACGATCTCCGCGCCGATCATCTTGCTGTTCATGCCGGATACTCTCTCCGAGGAGCGAGGGAACTGGATTGCTGTCTGCAGCCTCAGGCGGATCGTACGCTTGCGGCCATGACCGGCCTGTCACAACGCTCAATCAAGGTAATGCGCTGCGGGACGCCACAGGGGCGTCTCTGGGTTAGGGATCACCCCGTCTGGTGTCGGCAGTGTGTGCGGGAAGATCTGCTGGAGGGAGATGAGCCCTGGGAGCGGCGGTCATGGCGAACGGGTGCGGCAGTGTTCTGCGAACGGCATCGGCGAGTTCTGGAAGAAGCCTGTCCACGGTGCAATAAAATAGGCAAGGGATGTCTTTTTCTCAGTAACAAAGGTCGGATGCAGCCGCTGTGCGCCGTCAAAGGCGATAAAATCAATTTGTGGGGGGAAGCATCAGATGATCAGCTTCCCTGGGGTCTGACGATAGACAGAACAATATCCCGGTGCGTGAACGCTCTGAGCATTGATCTCTGTCGCAGTCTTGTCGGGCAGACACTTCGCGCACAATGGCGTGGCGTCAGCAGGGAACGCCGTCTGACGACAATTGTTGAAGAGCTTACGTTGATGATACTGATCACGATCGATTATCTCCCGAGGCCTCAACCGCCGCTTTATTGGATGCTGAAGCAGTCAGACTGGAAAGCCGCTTTCCATTATACGCCAGCCATGCTGCCAGTTCCGCTGGCAGTCGGCATCATCATGCTGGTTTCAGTAGTATTGTCTGATCATCAGTTTTTTGAGGACCGGGTTTTCTGGGATCCTTCAGAATGTCAGATTGCGTGTGAACCACTCACGCCAGAGACTTATGTGATGTGGCTACATCCGAAAGTAAGATCATGGGGACGATGCCTCATAAGTGCACCGTTTGGTGTGTAGCGTCTCATGTCTAATTTATCGTCAATCAATGGATTTTTATCATTATCTTCTGCATTTTTATCGCGATTAAGTGGTTTTTTTTGCAGAAAAAACGGTAGTCAGCGGCGGATTATCATTATCTTCTGGTTTTCGACAAAAACCTTCCTTTTTCCGGGAGCCCATCTACTTGCGATAAGTGGAATTATCGCAAGTAGGTATGGGGAAGGGGGCAGATTTTCGAAAAAAGACGGTGTTTGAAGTTAATGGCATTATAGAGTAAATCAAATAGAAGCTCACCGTTGAATGTACTATTACGAGACCGCTTATCTGTGTCATTTATCGTATCAATGGAGTTCAGCTTTTCTCCGCAAGTTGATTTCACGAGCAATAGGATTTGAGAGCATTTGCAGGATCTGTTCCATGTTCGCCGATAAGCTTGATACCAATACGATCAGTACGTCGACTTATGACGGTTATCTTGTAAAGGAAACCCACAATCCCGCCCTTCCTACTCGACCAGACGGCTAGAATAGGCCAAAATGCGGCTCTAATTTATTGTCATATTAAGGCTTTAGTTTCATGCCACGCGGTCGTCCACGTAAAAACCCTGATGATGCCTCTGCTCCTAAGAAAACTACCAAAGCGCGTAAGGCCAAGGCAGCGACCGCGACACTGGGCTTTGAACAGCAGATGTTTCTGGCGGCGGACAAGCTGCGCAAGAACCTTGAGCCTTCAGACTACAAACATGTGGCCCTTGGCCTGATCTTCCTACGCTACATCTCCACTGCGTTTGAAGCCCGACATGCTGAACTGATGCTGGAAGACCCGGCAGCAGCGGAAGATCCTGACGAATATCTGGCCGGGAATATCTTCTGGGTGCCGGAGACGGCTCGGTGGTCTCATCTCAAGGACAATGCCCGCTCGCCCAATATCGGCAAGATGATTGATGGTGCCATGCTGGCCATCGAGAAGGCCAACCCGGAACAGCTCAAAGGCGTGCTACCCAAGGATTACGGACGCCCGGCCCTTGATACCGTCATGCTGGGTGAGCTGATCGACCTGATCTCCGATATCGGCATGGGCGATACGGACGATAAGGCGCGGGACGTGCTAGGCCGGGTGTATGAATACTTCCTTGGTGGTTTTGCTGGAGCCGAAGGCAAGCGCGGGGGTGAGTTCTACACGCCGTCCAGCGTAGTACGTACGCTGGTTTCCATGCTCGAACCTTACAAGGGCCGGGTGTATGACCCGTGTTGTGGCTCTGGTGGCATGTTCGTGCAGTCTGAACGCTTTGTGGAAACCCATGGTGGCAAGCTCGGTGACATTGCTATTTACGGGCAGGAGAGCAACCACACCACATGGCGTCTGGCCCGTATGAACCTTGCCGTGCGGGGTATTGGCGCGGACATTCGCTGGAACAATGAGGGCAGCTTTCTGCGTGACGAGCTGAAAGACCTGCGCTTTGACTATATTCTGGCCAACCCGCCCTTTAACGTGTCGGACTGGTGGAATGCCTCGCTGGAGGAAGATCCGCGCTGGCAGTATGGCAAGCCGCCTGCGGGCAATGCCAACTATGCGTGGCTTCAGCATATCCTATGGCATCTGGCCCCTGATGGTACCGCTGGTGTGGTGCTGGCCAATGGCTCCATGTCCTCCAACCAGAACAGCGAAGGCGATATCCGCCGCCGCATGGTGGAAGCCGATGTCGTGGACTGCATGCTGGCCCTCCCCGGCCAGCTTTTCTATTCGACCCAGATCCCGGCCTGCCTGTGGTTCCTGACCCGCACCAAGAACCCGAAGGGCTGGCGGGACCGACGCGGGGAAATGCTGTTTATCGACGCCCGCAAACTGGGCAAGCTTGTTGACCGCACCCGCCGGGAACTGACGGACGAGGACGTGGCTCGTATTGCCGACACTTACCACGCATGGCGTGGTGAAAAGGACGCGGGCACATATGAAGACATTCCGGGTTTCTGCAAATCCGCGACACTGGACGAGGTGGAACAGCACGGCTTTGTGCTAACACCGGGCCGCTATGTGGGGGCAGAGGAAGCCGAGGAAGACAGTGTACCGTTTACCGAACGCTTTGCGGCTCTTGAAAAGACCCTGAAAGAGCAGTTTGCGCAGGGTGAAGAACTGAACGCGAAAATTACCGCCTCCCTCAAGCTGATCGTGCAGAAGGAGAGTGCGTAATGCTGTATCTTACCCCATTGGAACGCGCTCTCGACCGGCTGAAGGAAGGCTGGGCACGCCACCTTGCCCAACCCGACGATGAGCAGTTGCGGGATGGCCTGATCCAGCGGTTCGAGTTTACCTATGAACTCAGCCACAAGACCCTGAAGCGCTTTCTGGAAGCCAATTCAGCCTCGCCCGAGGAATATGACCGCATGGGCTTTCCGGATATGATCCGCTCCGCCAACGAGGCCGGGCTGCTGAAAAGCGCATGGCCCCAGTGGAGCGTATTCCGCAAAATGCGCAACCTGACGAGCCATACTTACAACGAGGCCACTGCCAAACAGGTTGTGGCCACCATTCCAGATTTTATTGCAGAGGCCGAGTTTCTGCTGGCCACGCTGAAAGAGCGCACGGCGTGACAGGGCAGATCGACATCACGCCCGAAGAGCGGGCCATTGTGCTGCGCATACTCAACGAGATTGTGCCCGACCGTGAAGTCCGGGCTTTTGGCTCGCGTGTCACAGGCAAGGCCAAGCCATTTTCTGATCTTGATCTGGCTATTATGGGTGATGAACCTTTGTCTTTGGAAACACGAGCACGACTTGAGGAAGCATTCTCAGAGTCTGATCTGCCGTGGAAAGTTGATATTCTCGATCAATTTTCATCAGATCAAGCTTTTCAGGGTTTGATAAATCCTGTTTCTATATTTTTAGAGTAAGATATTCAAAAAATGACTATATTCACTCATAAATTTCGACTTAAAGATGTCACAGAAATTCAAGTTGGATTCCCTTTTAAAAGCGCAGAATACTCAGACACTGGTATTAAACTCCTGCGAGGTGACAATATTGGGCAAGGCTTTCTCCAATGGAATGGTGTTAAATTTTGGCCCATTGAAAAATCATCTCATTTATCGCAATATATTTTACAAAAAGATGATGTCGTCATCGCAATGGATCGTCCTTGGATATCTAGCGGATTAAAATATTCAGTAATACACCATGAAAATGATAGGACACTACTAGTACAGCGCGTCGCCAGATTACGCTCTCTACCAGATATACATAAATATATATTACCATATATAATAGGATCAAGAAATTTTACAAATTATGTACTTTCAGTTCAAACCGGAACAACAATTCCGCATATTAGTCTAGATCAGATAGGAGATTATGAATTTTTCGCTCCTCCTATCAAAGAACAAGAGAAAATTGGCAGTCTGTTACGTAGGTTGGACGACAAAATAGACCTCAACCGCCGGACGAACGAAACGCTGGAAGCCATGGCGCGAGCGTTGTTTCGGGACTGGTTTGTCGATTTTGGCCCGACACGGGCAAAAATGGCCGGAGAAGCCCCTTACCTCTCCCCAGAACTGTGGAAACTCTTTCCCAACAGGCTGGATGATGAGGGGAAGCCTGAGGGGTGGGAATTACGGCGACTGCACAACATCTTGGAATTTAACTATGGCAAATCCCTACCCACACAAAAACGCATAAAAGGAGAAATTCCTGTTTACGGGTCAGGTGGTGTAACAGGATTTCATAATGAAGCACTGGTTACAACACCCACAATTATTGTGGGACGAAAAGGAACTGTCGGTGCATTGTATTGGGAAAACAGAACCTGTTTTCCAATTGACACAGTATTTTATGTCACGAGCAAGTTCCCACTGTCATACTGTTTTTATTTACTAGAAACATTGGGGCTTGAAAATATGAATACTGATGCAGCAGTTCCTGGCCTCAATCGCGACAATGCTTATCGTTTAGAAGTGTTTTATCCCCCTGCGGTTCTAATCCATTCTTTCGCAAATATCGTGGAGAATTGGAGAAATAAAATCATTACTAATGAGAGTGAAACACGCTCCCTCACTCAACTCCGAGACCTCCTCCTCCCCAAGCTAATGTCCGGGGAGATCAGCATCCGGGATGCCGAAAAGATGGTGGAAGACGCGGCATGAGCTTTCTGTCCGAAAACGAGATTGAAGACTGGGCCTGCGATATTCTGCGCGAATGTGGCTATACCATTGTCTGGGGGCCAGACATTGCTCCCGGTGGTAAAAAACCCGAGCGTGCCTCGTTATCGGACGTCATTCTGGAAAAACGCCTGCGGTCAGCAATAGACAGGCTAAATCCGCATTTATCACAGGCCTCAAAGGATGAAGCTCTGCTGGCCCTGATCCGCGAAGACACGCCCGACCATGTGGATGAAAACCGCCGCCTGCATGACTATCTGGTTAATGGCGTGCCGGTGGATGTGGTGCGTGAAGATGGCATCCAGTCTGGTGATCGAGTACGTCTGCTGGATTTTGAGGACCCGGAGAACAATAACTTTCTGGTCGTGCGTCAGTTCGTTGTTGAAAAGGACGAGGCCAACCGCAGGCCGGATCTTGTGCTGTTTGTTAATGGCATGCCGCTTGGCGTTGTAGAACTTAAAAGCCCCAGTTCCGAGAACGCTACGCTGGATTCAGCCTGGAACCAGTTCCAGACCTACCGCAGCCTTATTCCCTCGCTGTTCCGCTTCAATGAAGCGTTGATGATTTCAGATGGTACCGAGGCCCGCATTGGCTCACTGACCGCCGACCGTGACCGCTTCATGCCATGGCGCACTGTGGATGGGGAAGAACTGGTTGCAAAGAATCATGAGGAAATGGAAACCGTGCTGCGCGGTGTGTTTACGCCTCGCTGGTTTCTCAACCTGATCCATGACTTCGTGCTGTTTGGCGAGAAAAACGGCAGCCCCATCAAAATTCTGGCAGGCTACCACCAGTTCCATGCCTGTCGAAAAGCCGTGGCGCAGACCGTGCGGGCTTCTGCCCCAGGCGGAGATCGCAAGGTTGGCGTGGTGTGGCATACGCAGGGGTCAGGCAAAAGCCTGCTCATGACTTTCTATGCTGGTGTGATTGCCCGCCACCCGGAGATGGAAAATCCTACCATCATTGTCCTGACAGACCGCAATGATCTGGACGACCAACTCTTCGCCACCTTCTCCGGCGCACAGGCCCTTTTGCGCCAGACACCGGAGCAGGCGGACAGCCGGGAAGATTTACAAAAACTGCTCCGGCGCAGCTCGGGTGGTGTGATCTTCACCACCTTGCAGAAATTCCAGCCCAAAGAGGGCGAAACCAGCCTGCCCATGCTGACCGATCGGCGCAATGTGGTGGTCATGGCGGACGAAGCGCACCGCAGTCAGTATGGGCTGGAAGCCAAATTCGACCGCCAGACGGGCAAGGTCTCCTACGGCTTTGCCAAACATATGCGCGATGCCCTGCCCAATGCGTCCTTTATCGGTTTTACCGGCACGCCCATTGAAAATGCTGACGTGAACACCCGTAGCATCTTTGGCGATTACATCGACATTTACGACATCGCACAGGCCGTGGAGGATGGCGCAACCGTGCCCATCTATTACGAAAGCCGCCTTGTGCGTATCGAACTGGATGAAGACCTCAAGGAAGAGCTTGACGACGAACTTGCCGATATTGTCGAAGGACTTTCCGAGAACGAGGAGCACAAGCTTAGCCAGAAATACTCTCGCGTAGAAGCTCTGGTCGGCTCGGAACCCCGCCTGCGTCGGATTGCCGAAGACCTTGTGACCCATTTTGAAAACCGCCTGACCGCTCTTGAAGGCAAGGGCATGATCGTGGGCATGAGCCGGGCGATCTGTGTGGCGCTCTATGATGAGATTATTCGCCTTCGTCCTGAATGGCACAGTGATGATGACAATGAAGGCGCCATCAAGGTGGTGATGACCGGCAGTTCATCCGACCCCGCAGCGTTCCAGCCTCATATTGGTAAAAAGCCCAAGGCTCGGCGAGAGCTTTTGGCAAAGCGCATGAAGGATAACAACGATCCGCTCAAACTGGTCATTGTGCGCGATATGTGGCTGACGGGTTTTGATGTTCCGTCCATGCACACCATGTATGTGGACAAGCCCATGCGTGGACACGGGCTGATGCAGGCCATTGCCCGCGTCAACCGTGTGTTCAAGGGCAAGCCTGGCGGTCTGGTGGTGGACTATATCGGTCTTGCCCAGAACCTGAAGGCAGCTTTGGGCGAATACTCCGCCGGAGATCGTGAACAGGTCGGCATTGACGAGGGCGAGGCCATACGTGCCTTGCAGGAGCGTTACGAAGTCGTGCGGGCCATGTTCAATCCCGGTCAGGCGGGTGGGTTTGACTACCGCCCCGCCTTGCAGGACGGCGCGACACCCAAGGCCAAGCTGTCCATCATGGCGGGAGCGCTTGACCATATTCTGGGCCAGCAGCAACGCGCCATGGCATCCGCGAAAAATGACGAAGAGCGTAAGGCCGCCCAGAAACGCTACCCGGATGCCGTCAAGGCGCTCTCGGTCGCATTTGCGCTGGCTTCTGCCAGTGATGAGGCCGCAAAGCTACGTGATGAAATCGGGTTTTTTGAAGCTGTCAGGGCAGCACTGGTCAAGAGCGTGAGCACAGGCAGCGATGGGCGCAGTGCGCAGGAACGCGAACTGGCCATCAGGCAACTGGTCAGCAAAGCCGTCATTTCCACTGATATCATCGACATCATGGAAGCCGCTGGCATTGGAAAGCCTGATATTTCCATCCTCTCGGACACCTTCTTGCAAGAAGTGCGGGAAATGCCCCAGCGCAATCTGGCCATTGAAGCGCTCAAAAAACTGCTGGAAGGCCAGATACGCAGCCGAACCCGCTCCAACATCACGGAAGCCGAAGCCTTCTCACAACGGCTGGAACAGGCTGTCGCCCGCTACCATGCCAACGCCCTGACGTCCGCTCAAATTCTGGATGAACTCATCCGCATGGCACGTGACATGGCCTCCGCCCGCGACCGGGGCGAAGAACTGGGCCTGACACAGGAAGAAATCGCGTTCTATGACGCGCTGGCCCAGAACCAGAGCGCCAAGGAAGCTATGGGCGACCCCAGCCTACGGGTTATCGCCACAGCACTGGTGAAGACCATTCGGGAGAATGCCACAGTGGACTGGACCGTCATGGCGCAGGCACGCGCCAAGATGCGGACTTCCGTCAAACGCCTGCTCCGTCACTATGGATATCCGCCCGATATGGAGGCAGAAGCGGTCAAACACATCCTGCGTCAGGCAGAGCAGTTCGCGCCCATTTGGGCTGGTCAGGGAGAACTGTAACTATGGCGATCATGGGCGGAAGAAAGCAGAACATCCACCTAGAAACTGACCGACTAGCAAGCTCGACTTCCTTATACTGTCTAATTACGATTTTTCATGTTGCATAATAGACATGCCCACCAAACTCCCATTCGTCTTCAGTCAACGCGGATACATATATCAAAGTGGCCTGGATTGTATTCGGCTAGCGGCTCGAAGCGGCCAGAACAGCCTTCAAGAGGCTATCTCTTCCAAAGAAATGGAATTGAAGACATACGAAGAGGGCGGTGTTTTTGTCGGAGAGCGTGACGAAGACGGAGACGTATTGTGGGAAAAGAACGAAATCCTCGAGTTAGATATCGAACGTCTTCAGGAAGCACTTTTGGAACTCCGCCGCTCATTTGTGCTTACCGCGTATCATTACTGGGAAACTTCAGTTTATAAATGGCATCATCAGGAAAATCCAAAAACAAAACCTGTAAATCTTGGAAATTATGAAAAACTTAAGCGTGCATTAGAGGCTTTCGGACAAAAAGACCCTGCATTAAAAAATATTCCAAATGATAATCTTTTTATAGTTTGCCATTTATCAAATATTATTAAACATACAAGTGGAAATTCAGAGGAATATTTATCTAAAAATATGCCTGTAGAACTTTCAGGAACCATGAAAAGCGATCCAGAGATATACGGAGGTCGCCCGCAAATCTATCTTGAAGAGCATCATTTAAAATGGATATTCGACGTTATAGCTAAGTCAGGACCAATCGCTAATCCCAATAGAGTATAAATCCCGTTCAAGTTATCCGTTCTCCGCAAAAGCTATTTTGGCTATCGGCATACGAAATTGATGGCTTAGAATTTCCCGTGGCAGGAAACCCTTTTACATAGGCGTTAAGAGAAATCTTGCATTGGACCCTGATAATGGATATACATTATCTTTATTTGGATACCATTGCGCAGGAGGTTCTTATGCAGGTTTCTAAATGGGGTAACAGCCTTGCCGTGCGCATTCCCTCTCATATCGTCAAGCAACTCGGTTTGCAGGAAGGCGATAATGTGGATGCCGTCTTCACACGCCTGAAATCCCGGGAAGAAGCGCTCCGCTCCCTAAAAGAGATTGGAAAGAAGCTGCCTTCCGGGTTTCGGTTTGAGCGCCCCGAAGGCTAATGTCTCTCTTTCTGGATACGAACATCCTTCTGTATGCCATGATGGAAGAAGGAACAGAAAAGGCCGGGATTGCGGACAGCCTTCTCCTACATCAGGACTGCCATATCTCGGTTCAGACACTTAACGAAGCCACAAACACACTCAGGCGTAAAACCAGACTTCCACTGGACGACATCAAAACATTGATTGCGGACTTCCGGGGGCTGGTCACAATCCATCCCATCACAGAATCTGTTTACAGCCGTGGCTGGGCCATCATCGAACGGTATGGGCTCCAGACCTATGACGCCATGATTCTGGCCTGTGCCATAGAAAATGGCATTGAAACCCTCTTGTCCGAAGATATGCAGAATGGCCAGAGGATTTTTGACATGATAACCATAATAAACCCCTTCCAGAAGACAGAAGATTGAGGTTAAATTCGTCGTACCAAGTTCCCAGATTGTTTAACCAATTCCGGGAACTCAGACGCTAACCGGAAGACAGCACGTCGCATTCTTTTTGCTGTTTCAAGGGGTTGGAAACGTGTCACTGCGGGTTGGCTCGGGTTCGACGCGGAAATCTCACAGAAGGGTTGTACATCGGGTTAGATTATGAAAAAGTCTGTTTTGTAGAAAAGAAATTTTCATAAGCAATAAACGAACCCGATGCAGACACAGTGTAGCGCAAGCGCGTATGATTTTCCAGCCTCCTGT
>NZ_CADO01000038.1 GCF_000285275.1 Acetobacter pasteurianus subsp. pasteurianus LMG 1262 = NBRC 106471 | reverse complement strand
ATTCTGGCACATTGCGATGCCGTGCGGGGAGGACGGCAACCACCCCATCTCACAGTTCCAGCCGTGTTGTGCCCACCAAGGTATCGGAACGCCCATCCGCTTATGGGGCTTACCCGGCCACGGCAGCACTTTCTCTCGCCCGCTGGCATGATCTGGACATGCAACCTAGACAAATGGTGGCGCACTGGCAGGAACGGGCCACCTCAAAATACCAGCATTCGCAAGGGTTTCCGGTATCTTGATCAGGATAATAATTTTTTCTAAGGAAAAACGTGACACTGAATCTCAGGAAGCGTTTTTCCCTTACTTGTAAGGCGAGACCTTCTGCGCCGTTTTCTTGAAAGTTCTGTGGCAAGGCAGGTCTCTTTCGTTCGCGCTTCCCCAAGCAAGAACACAGATAGAAACCATGAAAGATCTGCCATCTTCTCAGCCCAACAAGCGCCCATTCCTCATACGGATCGGAAAAGCCCTGCGCCCGGTTTTTAACAAGCTTATTGCGCGGGATTCTCTCATTCCCAATACGCCGGTGTTAGATCCGGACATTTTTCCGTGGACCCAGATTCTACAGCGTTACTGGCAGGATATTGCCCGCGAATTTCATACCCTGAATGCTGCGGGAACAGCTATTCCGCCGTTACGGGCTCTTTCTCCTGATCACACACGGATTGCCCCAGATACACGGTGGAAATCCTTTTTCCTGTACGGCTATGGCGTGAAAGTTCCGGAAAACTGCGCGCGCATGCCTAAAACGACAGAACTTATTTCTCGTATTCCAGATTTGAATTCCGCCTTTTTCTCGGTGCTGGAACCTGGTGCCGTTATTCCCCCACACTATGGCGTAACCAAAGGGTTGATAACCTGCCATTTGGGAATTTCCGTGCCTCGCAATGCCAATGACTGCTGGATTCGTGTCGCAGGCCAAAAACTGGTGTGGCACAATGGGCAGTGCCTGCTGTTTGATGATACGTACCAGCATGATGTGCACAACAATACATCAGACACACGCATCGTGCTGTTGATGCAGATCCGGCGGCCGACCAAAGGCATGGGTAGGATTGTGCAAAACCTCTTTCTAAACGGTATCCGCCGTTCTGCTTTTGTTAAGGATGCCCAGCACAACATTGCCCAATGGAACCAGCTTCAGGGCACAATGAAAGCCGCCTGATGTTTCAATTTACAAACTCGGTTGGCAGAATTTTCAGCCGAGTTTGTTTTCTGTTTGTTCCTTTTTGAGCAGTCTTCTGCTAGCATAGCTAGGTGATGACAGCAGTTGTACGCCGCATTATCCATATTGATATGGATGCTTTTTATGCATCTGTTGAACAACGGGACAATCCAGCGCTTAAAGGCCAGCCTGTAGCGGTGGGCCGATGCCAAGAACGCGGTGTGGTTGCCGCCGCCAGCTATGAAGCCCGAAAATTTGGCGTACGTTCTGCCATGCCATCGGTACAAGCGCAGCGCAAATGCCCACACCTTATTTTTGTGCCACCGCGGTTTGATGTTTACCGTGCTGTTTCTGCCCAGATTCACGCTATTTTCGCGCGTTATACGCCCCTTATTCAGCCTCTTTCGTTAGATGAAGCCTATCTGGATGTGACGCATCCGCTCCTGCCCCGCCCTTCTGCCACGGCCATTGCGGAAGAAATACGTGCTGCCATTTTGCGTGAAACAGGGCTTACGGCCTCGGCAGGCGTGTCTTACAACAAATTTCTGGCCAAGCTGGCGTCAGATTACCGCAAGCCTAATGGACAATTTGTTATTCCGCCCAACCGGGGGGAAGATTTTGTGGCCAGCCTGCCCGTAAATGCTTTTCATGGCGTAGGGCCTGCCACAGCCCGGCGGATGCGCACGCTGGGCATTCATACTGGGGCAGATTTACGCCGCTTTTCATTGGATATTTTGCGCCAGCATTTTGGCAAGGCAGCAGCTTTTTATTATGGCATTGCCCGCGGCAAAGATGACCGACCGGTAGAACCAAACAGACCGCGCAAATCGCTCGGCAAGGAAGTCACATTCGAGCAGGATTTGCGCACTCCAGCCGAATTACATGCGGCGTTGCGTGAACTGGCTAGCAAAGTATGGGCCGGATGCCAGAAACGGAACCTGACAGGCCGCACGATTACCCTCAAACTACGCTATACAGACTTCGACCAATGCACGCGCAGCCTCTCCTTGGCTGATCCGGTACAAGATGAGGAAATTCTGGCCGAAATGGCGTGCCGGTTACTTGCGCCATTGTTGCCAGTGCGCGCGCCAGTAAGGCTTTTAGGCATTACCCTTTCAACTCTTTTAAACCCGCAAGATCAGGAAGCTGCCACGCAGCTCTCTTTACTTTCATAGATAATAAATAAATAACGTTTTTATCCTAAATCATAGTACTTATATTTAATTTATTTCTATACCAAAACAAAGAATATATATTTATCAGCTGTGATATTGATTTGGATTTTGCATATTCCTTATACGATTCAGTCCGATTCTTACTCGATATTCGTATTTAATTGCGATTATTTAACGGTTTCATCTTTACAACCTGCAAAATCCAATGCACCCGATACCAATCGGTTGTGACATAATTTTGTAATCAAGGTTGACGAGATGACTGCTTCCCCCACCTCAGACGGGCATACACCTGCCAATGCAGGCGCACGCACTGAAGATGGATACCATCGTGGTTTGGGTAAGCGGCAAATCCAAATGATCTCGCTGGGCGGGGCTATCGGCACCGGGTTATTTCTAGGGGCTGGCTCTCGCCTGCAGGCAGTCGGGCCGTCTCTCGCCTTGGTTTATCTGGTGTGTGGTGTTTTTGCTTTTCTGATGCTGCGTGCATTGGGGGAGCTGGTGATGTACCGCCCCACCAGTGGCAGCTTTGTTTCCTACACGCGGGAATTTTTAGGCCCCAAAGCCTCTTATATTGCCGGCACTATGGCCTTTTTTAACTGGGCCGTAACAGGCATTGTGGATATTACAGCCGTGGCGCTTTACATGCGTTTTTGGCCTGTTTTTTCCAGCGTACCGCAATGGCTTTTTGCCCTGCTAGCCCTTGTGCTGATAACCGGCATGAACCTGACCGGCGTAAAATGGTTTGGGGAACTGGAGTTCTGGCTTTCCTTGGTCAAAGTGCTGGCCTTGGGCGGATTTCTGGTCATCGCGCTGGTTATTCTGGCCTTGCGCTACCCCGTAGATGGGCACGCAACCGGGTTGCATCTGATTACCGAAAATGGCGGCATGTTTCCCCACGGCTTTTTGCCGGCACTGGTATTGGTGCAAGGCGTTGTGTTTGCCTATGCCAGTATTGAGCTGATTGGCACTGCAGCAGGGGAATGTGAGGATGTTAAATCCGTTCTGCCGCAAGCCATTAACAACGTTATCTGGCGTATTGCCATTTTTTACGTAGGCACCATTACGCTGCTTGTGCTGCTGCTACCGTGGAACACGTATCAAGCAGGTGTCAGCCCCTTTGTTACCTTCCTCTCTAAGTTAGGTGTGCCGGGTATAGACAGTGTGATGAACGTTGTGGTGCTCACCGCAGCTCTCTCCAGCCTGAACTCTGGCCTCTATTCTACTGGCCGCGTGTTGCGTGCATTGGCGCTGGATGGCGCTGCCCCACGTTATTTGGCCCGCATGAACAAACAGGCTGTGCCTTCTGCGGCCATTCTTTCCACCGTGGCCATCTATCTGGTGGGCGTGGTGTTGAATTACTTCATCCCCAGCCAAATTTTTGAAATTATGCTCAGTTTGGCCTCACTGGGTATTCTCAGCACATGGTGTTTTATTGTGCTGTGCCAGATCCAACTGCGCAAAAAAATCCGCCGCGGAGAAATTGCTCCAACCTCTTTCCCGATGCCGGGAGCGCCTTTCACTTCGTGGCTGGCTCTCGCCTTCTTTATTGGCATCGTTGGGCTGATGGCGTTTGATTACCCAACCGGAACGGCAACGATATGCGCCATTCCCCTGCTGGCTTTGGCGCTGGCATGGGGCTGGCGCCGCATGCGCTCCGCTCCGGAACATGACGCCGTGCCACAAACCGTTCCTTCTGTTGTGTTGACGGAAGATTTTTTGGTTCCCCATGAAGGGTCAGACAGATCATGATTCAGGCAGCCAGTGTGTTTTCCTCCCTCCAGCCGCGCGCGGGCGTTAAGTGTTGTCCTGCTGTTTGTCGCTCTCTGGTAGGCACATTGTTGCTTTCTGTCGGCCTTTCCACAGCCCATGCCGCAGATACAGGCAACAGTGCCGCTGCCGGGTCTCAAGCTCCGGGGGAAGCACGCCCGCAATGGTATACGGGGTCTCTCGTTTCGCCTTCTGGTGCGCTTTCCAAAGCTGGTGTATTCGCGTGGGAACCTTACGTCAGCTACAATCTGCCGGTGGGGTATCTGGATGCAAACGGCAACAGTCATCCGCTCCACCCTCGTCAGCAATCTGTTTCCAATTTTACGCTGTATAAATACTCCATCACTGATTCCATCAGTATTCAGGTCACACCTACCATCAGTTACTTGTGGAAGAAGAAAGCTGGCACCAGTAGCGGGCTTAAATTTGGAGATCTGCCTGTTGATTTAATGTGGCGTTATCTGGATGCAGATCCTGCACGCTATATTCCAGCGCTCAGTGTATTTGCCGGGGTTGGTTTTCCTACCGGCAATTATCAGAGACTGGGCCGGGCTGAAGATGGCGTTGGTTCTGGCGTTTATACGTTCCGCTTGGCTTTTACGGAACAATCTACTTACACCCTGCCGGGGCAGCATGAATTGCGCTTGCGTATGTGGGGCACCTTCCGCCGCGCGCTTACAACCGCACATCTGCATAATGTCAGCAGTTACGGTACAGAAGTTGGGTTCCGTGGCACAGCACAACCCGGCATGTATGGGGAAAGCGGGTTTTCTCTGGAATTTGGCATCAACCAGAAATGGGTTTTGGCCATGGATCTGGCGCGAGACTGGGCCGATGGATCTCACATTAAAGGCCGCACGCCTACAAGCGGCAAAATAGAACGCATAGACCGCATTAACAGCTCTTCAGGAGACTGGTTGATAGCCCCTGCTGTTGAATACAACTGGTCCCCCCGTTTTGGGGTGATTGCAGGTGTTTCAACCTATTTTGCTGGCCACAACACCGGGTTTTCGGTTTCACCCCAAGTTGCGTTTAATAGTGTGTTTTAACCGTTGCATATTGAAAATAAAAAAGAGCGGACTTTCATCCGCTCTTTTTTATAACACCGTATCTGGAAAATCTGATTACTCAACCAGATCTGGATGACGGAACTCCATCACCAATTCCAGATCATAATGTGCGGCCAATGCTTCCGTTGCTGTGCGTGAAGAATTATGCACACGGTAGCGACACAGAATTTCTGGCAGGTATCCGGGCTCCAGCCCTGCATCAATAAACTTCAGCCAGAAATCATAATCTTCCCAGCCTTCTTCAATGTGCGAGAAGCCGCCAACCTTTTCCCATGCGCTTTTACGGATAAGCGCCATCACATCCACATAGTTGTTCTTGCGCATGCGTGCGGCATCCCAGATATCGGCATGGCCAATACCTTTGCGATCTCCAAACTCTTCAATCTGGGTATAAACCGCTGGAAACTTACCCTGCACAAGGGCTGTGTAGATTTTTTCAAGCGCAGTTGGGTAAATGGTATTATCGGCATCGATAATAAACACATACTCTGATTGCGCATGTTCAAACGCCATATTGCGCGAAAACGATGGCCCCTGATTACGCGGGTTGGTCAAACACTGCAGGCTATAAAAACGCTGCTTGTTTTCTTCCATCCATTCCGCAATCACATCAACGGAATCATCACGCTGGGAGCAGTCATCAACAACCACAATTTCCAGATCAGCATGCGTTTGATCTGCAATGCTATCCAGGCACTCTTCAATAACAGAAGCATAATTGAAGTTGGTAACGCAGACCGTAATCAGGTTTTTAGGTTTCCGGGATTTTTTCTTATAGGAAAAAATAACTTCCGGGCTGGGGTCCCATGGCTTGATAACGCTCATTTCACAGTGCTCCACACAGCAGAAATGTAATTTTTGAGATCGATATTCTTGGAATTGAATATTTTTTCATCTTGCAGAACATCAAAAATATTCTGCTGAATTCTGGCGGCCTCTTTTTGCCCATCTTCCGTCTTGATCAACCATTCTACCAGATTGGGCATATGCCGTGGCGTTTCCGCCAAGAAATGCTCACCTGCCTTATACAGCGGATGCGGGAAACATTCTTCTGTAACAACAATGGTGCCGGAAGCCATGCCCTGCTTGACAATCCGGTGCCATTCAAAAAAGCAATTATCATCACGATGAATGTTTAACGCCACCTTGGAATTTTCTGCGACATAGCGCGGGAGGCGTGAAAGAATATCGTACATACCGGAGGACGGAATGGGCCCATCCGCCTTGCGGTAATAGAAGAAGCACTGATAGTTGGAAAAGAAGGCCGCTGAACGCGAAAAGAATTTTTCACGCTTGCGGGAAGCATTCCCAAAAAAGCTGACATCAATATCGCGTTCGACAATCGGCCGGAAGGGAGAGGAACCTGTTTTGGCCCCCTCTGGCAAAATACGGAACAACGGATGCTTTCTGTCTGCATCGGTAAGCTTGCAAGCTTCTATTTTTACCGGTGGATCAAAGTGGAAAACCGGCAGCCCGACATCAGAAAAGGATTTGAGGTTCTGATAACACAGATCCATCACCCCAGCAGACATGAGAATGTAGAGGATCCCACGTGTAAACCAGAGTGTCTGAGGTTGTTCTGTATTAAACATGATGGATTTTCTAATAATCTCATCACGCTTCCAGATTTCGTTTCCATCCAAAAAGAAGAATTCATGAGGAGCACAGAAAATGCAAAGCTCAGGGGTTTCTTCTTCTGGCGTTTTTTCAGTAAGTACCTTGGAATTCAGGCCGGCATCACACAGATAGTCGCTGAGGCACTCTGCCAGTTCCTGAATAAAGGAATTACCTTCGGAATGGTAAAATACCCCAATCGTTTTAGGAAAGTTCTTGCCGTAAACCTTATCGGTAATCTTGTAATTAATATCGTGCTTACACTCATTCCCCAAAAAGCGAACAATTGAGCGCTTGGAAAAAATTTCTCGCCCTTCACCAATACCATACAGCAACGCATGGCGGGCCGTTGGCATACTTGCGGATGAAACATCGCTGTTCATACGCACGTAATCATCTTCGTTAAAGAACGGATATTTCTTTAATCTGTTGAGAGCATTCGTAATGGAAACATAAGAATATTCTTGCAACAGACCTTTTTCAAAGAAAAATAGATGGTCATTATTTCTGATATAATGTGCAAACGGGTTTTCGTTTTTCCCGATAACATTTTTATAAAGGTTATAATATATTTCTGTATTGAAATTATCATTAGGATTACGGTTTTCATGCACACCGTAAAGAACATAATGTATAATTGGATCAAGACCAGATTTTTTTACATCGGGATTTTCTTTAAGATAAAATTCGCTATCGAATTTTCCCGAATCAATTATTGATTTTATATCTTTTTTATTCCAGGCGGTCAAACTTACCATTGCATTTTCCGTTTGAATGCTATCGCTATTTACAAGTGCTTGCCTTGAACATAAAATTTTATGCTGAAAAATACAAGAGTTAACTATTTTTCTACATGAAAATTATTATATCTATCTACACTTTTGCAATTTTCTCATGAATTCATTGCCTGAAAATACTTTCTTTCAGTTCATTGGAAGACTATATAGATACTCATCGTGTTTCATGAATTAAATTTTTATAAACCCTCAATGAGGCCTCACGCTCTTACTTACCTCCTCTTGCTGAACAAGTAATCCCTCCATTGCAAACCTAAACAAAATAAGAGCTATCTTGTCGGAGTTCTTTATGTCTACAACAACAAAAAATAATCTTCCGCTTACATCTCCGGATTTTTTATTCCCCACAGATCTCAAAAAAACAGAACGCAAGATCAATCGTATTCTTCTTGTTGGTTCATGTTTAACCTCTTTATATCTGGAGGCCTTTAAGGGATATTATCCGGATATCGATTTTGATTATATCCCTTACAACTTTGTAAGTATTTTACCCAAAGCTCCGCCAGCGCCCACCGATCAGTACGATCTGCAATATGTACAAATTCCACTTCGCACCGTTTTAAGTGATCGGGTGGTGGAAGGCTTTCAACTTAATGATCCGGCTTTTGCAGAAAGTATCCTCAACGATGCTTTCAACACACTGGATGTCATGCTGGATGCCGCCTTGCTGTATAACCGCGAACATGGATTGCTGACATTTGTCTCCAATTTCATGGCTCCGCAGATGAGCACAGCTTCCAGCCTGCTCTCACAAGGCACAGAAACAGATCTTACCTATATGGTAAGGCGCCTGAACATGCATTTGGCCCGGAAAATTTCCAGTTATAAAAATGCTTATGTGCTGGATGTTGATTCCGTTGTCTCCTCCTTGGGCAAACGGTATGTGCTGGATGACATTATTTACTTCCATACTCATGGCGGTCTGTCTTTTCAGGATTGGGATGATTTTGGTGCGATTGAGCGCAACGAACCCATTCCTGCACTGGAAACGATTTACCCCATTCATCGGGAAGAATTTGTTAAAACCATCTTTCGCCAAATTGTTGCAGCGTACCGCACAGTGCATCAGGTAGATCAGGTCAAGGCCGTTATTTTTGATCTGGATAATACTCTATGGCGCGGCCAGATAGCCGAACATTACCGCCCAGAAGTACAACCTTGGCCACGCACAGATGGCTGGCCCGTAGGCTTGTGGGAAACCGTACAGACCTTGCGCGCCCGCGGTATTCTGGTGGCCATTTGCTCCAAAAATGATGAAGCCTATGTGCGCGAACGGTGGGATGACATTATCAACCCTCAGTTTATCAAATTGGAAGATTTTGCCTCTGTTAAAATCAACTGGGTTCCCAAGCCAGAAAACATCGCTGCTATCTGTCAGGAATTCAATATCAAGCCCAAAAGCGTTGTGTTTGTAGATGACAACCCAGTAGAACGTGCTTCTGTTAACACGGCTTTTCCTGAAATTCGCACAATTGGCGGCAACCCGTATCTCACACGCCGTATCCTTTTATGGTCACCTGAAACACAGGTTGCCCGTCTGACACAGGAATCTGCCCAACGGGAAACCATGATCCGGGGGCAAATTGCGCGTGAAGAAACGCGTGCCAGTCTGAACCGTGAAGAATTTTTAGCATCCTTGGAATGCACGGTCTCCCTCACCTACATCACAGATACCGAACAACCAGAACTGGCACGCGCTCTAGAACTGACCAACAAAACCAACCAATTCAACACTTCTGGCAAACGGTGGACGTTTGAAGAACTCACTCGTTTTCTTACAGAGGGCGGAGAGGTTATTGTTGCAACAGTGCAGGACAAGTTCACAAACTATGGATTGGTGAGTGTACTTTACCTACGCAATAACGAAATTGTACAGTTTGTCATGAGCTGCCGCGTTTTGGGTATGGAGGTAGAAAAAAGCATTGTTGCTGATGTTGTCAGCCATGTTCGGGAAAAACATGGAGATGTCCGTATAACGGCATCTATCCATGATCTTCCTGATAATACACCATGCCGTAATATTTATAAGGATTGCGACTTCCGGGAAGATTGGGTTTCAGAAAATATCCACTACTTTATTTTAGATGAAAATAAAGTAGTAGAATTCCCATCCCACATAGAAGTTGTGGAAGAAGTATAAAATTACTTGTGTATAATATAAATAAAAATGGCGTATGGTTATTAAACCATACGCCATTTTTTGAAACTTTAGAGCATACTACCGCAGTGGGCGGCCTTCCTGAAAACCATAACAAATGTAATGGATAAAAGGCCCTGGCCCAAATCCGGCCACATCAGGATTTACCCGCAAATAGGAAAGACTATCAAACAGCGCATTCGGGTTTCTGCCCTCCTTTGCACCATAATCCAGAAAGTGGTCCAGCGGATCCACGCCCGCCTCACGGATATCTGGGTAAGCATTAAGGTACCACTGGCTATCAAAAAAGATAGCGGCCCGACGTTCTTTTTCAGCTTCTTGTTCCACAATACCCGCCTGAGACTGAAGTGCCAATGCAATTTGTTTTGCCGCAGGAGCCTGTGTAGGCTCTGCTACAGGAGCCGCTGCTACTTGTTCTGTAACCTGAGGTACCACCGCTGGCTCATGTACTTCTGACACCGCAGGAGCCATAACCTTTTTACGCGCCACTTTTACACGAGAAGAACGAACCTTACTCACAGGCTTTTTTTCACCGGACATCGCAACACTCCCTCGTGACGTTTTGCATATCAAGCACGTCGATACGTAAATGATTTTCTGACAGGCCTACAGCGTGTCGTCAGTTAAGCAGGATGATGATTGAGGCGAACTGCACGGCT
>NZ_CADO01000039.1 GCF_000285275.1 Acetobacter pasteurianus subsp. pasteurianus LMG 1262 = NBRC 106471 | reverse complement strand
GCGGGGGGCGGGGAGCCGGCGGGGGCGTAGCCCCCAAGAGGCGGTGCTTGGGTTCAATTTGATTGGAAATTGCAGAGAATGAAAAGTTATCCACAAGGATTAGAGTGTTTAATAGGTGTTTAAATAGTGTTACGGATTTTTCGGATCAAGATAACGTGTTGAATAATAAAGGTTTTATCGAAAAATTCCATCGTCTTGTGAATCCACTATGACGATAAACTGAATCCACTATGACGATAAACTGAATCCATTATGACGATAACAAGCATGTGTAATTGAAATGACGATAAGCTAGGAGTGAATCTAATATGACGATAATTGGCTTGCGTATGTGAAGTGACGATAGTAGTTATCTGTAATTGAAATGACGATAGAATCTTCTCCTTCTTTGTTCGACATTGCACCTTCTCTGGCTATGGAAGACGATGATCGCACGCCCCTTCTTCCAGTACGCCACCCCAATCAGGATCTATTCATCTGTGACGTGCTCGATGCCATTCCCAAAGATGATATGGCATCAATGGAGCATCCAGTTTTTTCGCTTTCGACCAAGCCAGACAACCGGATGCGACGCTATGAACACAATGGGAATATCATAGAGATTATTCCCTCAGGCAAAGGGCTGGCAACGATCCATGACAAGGATATCCTGATCTACTGCATCTCTCAGCTCGTTGCGAAAATGAACCACGGAGAACAACCAGGCCGAACACTCCGCCTTCAAGCTTATGACATGCTGGTCGCTACCAATCGTCAAACCAGCGGAGCAGGTTATAGACTACTGACCGACGCGTTGACACGCTTGCGCGGAACAACCGTGCGAACCAACATTCAAACAGGCGGCATTGAAGAAACGCGAATTTTCGGTTTGATCGAAGAAGCTAGAATCACCCGTAAGACGTTTGATGGCCGAATGCTTGATCTTGAAATCACTCTGTCAGATTGGGTCTATCGTTCAGTCATCAGTAAGAACGTCCTAACACTTCACCGAGACTATTTCCGACTTCGTAAACCGTTCGAACGACGCATGTACGAACTAGCCCGCAAACACTGCGGTATGAAAGATGAATGGAAGATCGGATTAGAACTGCTGCAAAAAAAATGCGGCTCGAATAGCCCGCTTCGCGTCTTTCGATCCTTGGTTAAGAAAGTTTGTGCGCATGACACCAGCCATGCTCATTTTCCTGACTATGCCATCACAATGGCCGACGACATCATTCTGTTTCGCAACCGTTTAAGCCTTAAAACAAAGGCCGATGTTATCATCCCTGTCAGGGATGCCCCCTACATTGACCCCGAAACCATGCATGACGCTAAAACCGTTGCGCCAGGATATGACATCTATGCTCTCCATGACGAATGGGTTTCATGGTGGCACGACATGGGGAAACCTGAGCTTAAAAGCCCTGCCGGAGCCTTTATTGGCTTTTGCAAAAAACGGCACGAACGCAGCCCAATACGCTGATTTCAGCACATGCAAGCATGTGTACATACTTGCATGCAAACATGGTCGCACGTACACATGCCTACTTGCCCACAGGACTTTCTCCCATCTTGCGTAGCCAGTCGTTAAACGCGTCGGCCATCGCATCCTGTAAACTCATCCCATGCTTTCTGGCGGTCATATGCATGGCAAATGACATTTCCGGGCTAAAATAGCCTGTCATGGCTTTCTTACCCTGACGGCTCGGCGCAACCGGCTTGATGTCTGTGCCAACAACATTGGTGGCAGCAACCTTGCTTTCTGATGTGGCTACAACCGGCGACATTGTAGGATCACGATCTCGCAACGACAGTAGAGACCCCTTCCGGCTCATGCACTAGCTCTCCGTTTTCTCGATGATTGCATGTTTACATGCCCGCATGTCCACTTGTAAAGCAGCCTTACCTCATCAGAGGCCTTGCCTTTTGGCTCTATTTCCATTGCAGTTTTCCCTTCCGCCGCCGCATGACGAAAAACTGCACGATCAGCGATAATATGTGGACATGCGTTCAGCCCGTAGCTTTCTACGAGTTGTGTGGCCTCCTCATACATACGCGGAGCGGTCGGACTTCCCGCTGTAAAAACGACAAAGGCAGGTTTGCCACGCATTTTTATAAGGCTGGCAGTAGTTTTGATCGCTGCCAAATCGAATGCACTCGGCCGACATGGAATTAACACCAAATCGGCGACTTCAACGGCAGCACTAGCCGCACTATCAGCGTGAGGCGGAGTATCAATCACGATGAACTCAGCACCCTGGCTCATTGCCTGTCCGATCTTAGCTGCGAGGCGCGGCGGAGCACTGTCGATCACAACCGGCGGAGCATCCTTACGCCATGCGGCCCATTGGCTCGCTGTCGCCTGTGGGTCCACATCAATCACCAATGCCGTATGGCCAGCATCCTCAGCCGCAGCCCCCAGATGCAAGGCCAGAGTGGTTTTTCCGGCCCCACCTTTCTGGCTGATAATCGCTATTGTTGGCATGTGAATGTCCTTACATGACCGCATGTTTGCATGTGGTCATACGCGATAACCTACTAGACCGGCAATAGAGAACGACAGAAAGCAACCCATATTCAACGGCCGATAAACTCACCTTTCTCTATGCACAATGGCAGCAACCGTGTTCTTGCTGATTCCCAGATCACGGGCGATCCACCGATAACTCCGCTTTTCAGCCACCAGCGCCAGAACCTTCGGAGCCAGACGGTCAGACTTCGGCCGCTCTCCTTTCTGTCGGCCGAGAACCTTCCCACGCGCCCTGGCAGCGGCCAGACCGGACTTCACCCGCTCGCTGATCAGATCCCGCTCGAACTCCGCAATCCCGGCCAGAACCGTCGCCAGCATCCGTCCATGCGGCGTCGCTAAGTCAAACGTCATCCCCGTTATGGCGATCAGGGAAACACGATAGCTCTCCAGCTCCTGAAGCGTGGAGATAAGATCAATGGTCGAACGCCCCCAGCGGGACAACTCCGTCACCAGAATAACGTCAATTTCACGGGCCTGAGCCAGTGCCATGACCTTGCGACGCTCGGCCCTATCCACCCGGACGCCAGAGCCGGTCTCCATGAAAACGCCCAGCACTTCATAGCCCGCGCGTTCGGCAAACCGCGTCAGCTCGTCCTTCTGGCGCGCGCAGGACTGATCGGCCGTGGAAACCCGGCAATAGATGACCGCGCGCTGTCCCATTTGAACCCTCCCGGAAAAACCACCATGCAGCCCTTGATACTGTAAATATCAGCGATAGATGGCAGGCACTGTCAGTGCTAAGTGACACCGATCACAAGGGTACTACGGGCAGCCTCGACCACATCTTCAGTAATAACGGTCAGCTCGTTGAGGCGCATGATGCGTTCGATCTGGACAAAAAGACGATGCAACAGTCGGAAATTACTCCCGGTCAGCCGCACGATCGCAGCGACCGCCTGAGCGTCGGTAAAATCAGCACCGTCGAGTGAAAGACCAAGGTCGCGCCAACGCCTTGTCAGCACAAATGTCAGTTCCTGCTCTTGGAGGGGTCTATAATGATGGGAAAAGCCCACCCGACTGAAAAGTTGTGGGTAGCGCGCCATTCGTTTGTCAATCCCGGGCATACCGATGAAGATAAGACTGATACCTTGTCGATCGAACAGGTCACGCAACCATTCCAGCGCCGTCATGCTTAACCGCTCCGCCTCATCGACGATTAGCAGTTCGATATAGCGGGTCGTGTGGTCGATGATCCTCGCTTGGCCTTGGATATGGGGGCGTACATGATCATCAATGCAGATCTCAGCACAGGCAATAAGTGCCGGCACGTCATGTCTCAACTCCTGCACGCTGCAACTGACCGTGGGGGTGAAGAAGATGGCTCGGGATTTTGCGAGGTGAGCATTGACCTTTGCTTGGTCCGATCCGCGCGGTCCCCATTCCTCCAAGGTTTTCCCAACTACGTGCCAATGGGTGTATCGACGGGCAGAGAGCGTCTTCCCGACCCCGGCAGGTCCATGACACAGGCCAATATAGCGATGTTTGCGAACGGCATCTGCAAACTCACTGAAGCGACGATGCTCCTGGGTCGCTATGAAGCTGGTAGTACGTGCTGTCCGCATCAGTCCCCCTCGCTGTAAATGCGCAGACGTCTCCCTTTCTGCCGTCCTTTGGCTTCAGTGCCGGACAATGTTACCGGCACCGCTGGCTGAGTGGGACGAAAGACAGGAGAGGGGAAAAAGTCGGCTACATGGGCCTTTCTTTCTGCAATCTGGTTTCGTAGATGCCGACGATGGGCTATGCGGGCAGTCTGTATGTCTTTCAGGGTGATGCTGTCTCCGGCATGGTCTGCACTCACGGCCCGGCAGAGAAAGGTATTGCGGTGAAAAATCCGGATCTCACCCATATCGCGGGGATCGTAACGAATCATCACGGGCTCGCCGACATAGGCTGCGAGTGTCGGATCAAAGTATCGCAGTCCTTCGAAACGAATGCCGTCCCGATGAACTGTGCGGGGCCTAGCAACCATGACCAGTAGCGTATCCAGTTCGTCCACGGTCTCGGGCATACGGGGCAGCCATCCATCGCCACACCACGCTTTGGCGGGGGGCACCCCGATCGTGCTATGTGGTCGAGTATTGTACGTTGAGACGATGTAATCCCCGATCGTGGCGTCCAGTTCGGCGAGGGACAAGCGAGGTGGCGAGGACGGTTTCCCGTTCCGCAGGTTGCCTGGAAGCTCCGGCAGCAACTCGGTATTGATGGTGCGGAACAACCGCTCGATCTTGCCCCGACCTTGCGGACGGGCAACGCCTGAGTAGATCAGACGGAAGTGAAGGTCAGCCGATGCCTGTTCGAGATGAAGGCTGGTGAAGTCCGATCCGTGATCGACGTGCAGAACGTCGGGGATGCCGCATACCGGCCACATCGGATCGGCCTTGCGCCAAATCGCTTGCCGGAGTGCGAGCGAGGTGTTGAGCGCGGATGGTGCGCCCAGCATCACCATGTAGCCGGCGACCACCCGCGAATAATCGTCCATCACCGTCGTCAGCCATGGCCGCGCTGCCTTGCCGCCAGCATCCAGGATCAGGATGTCAAGCTGGGTATGATCAGCCTGCCATGTGGCATTGGGCCGAGAGGCCCGATGGCGATGCACCAGTTCATATTTGTCCCGGAAGGCTGCACTCCCTTCGTGTGCCAAGGTCAGTATTGCCGGATTGATTTCGCGCACGATACTCCGAACGCTCCCATAGGATGGTTTCCGCCATCCCTGCTCGGCGGCCAGCATAACGATACGCCGATGGATAGTTGCAATAGATGACTGTGGCTTGAGAAGTGCCATTCCCTCAATCAGTTCGACCATTTCCTTAGGAAAGGTGCGCGTACCGGCATCAGGTCGCGTCGGACGCATGAGACCAGCGGGACCGGAAAGGCGGTAGCGTGCAATCCAACGCCGGACTGTGCGGATCGGGATGGCCGCATCCACTGCAATTTTCGTCAACGGCACGTTATCAATCAGATATGGTCGCAACACGGCCATACGCATTGCTACCTCGGTGCTGTCGGTTCCTAGCACTCGATCATCTGCCATGGTGATCGCCCCTGTCCGATAGAGGATCATTGAACGGACTTGCTCCCACCGGTCACGCAACCCACGGGAAACAGCCGGTTGCTGAGTCTCATATGAATGGTACCATATAATTTGCAGTCACGGGGCCTTATACGTTACACTTTCCCGTATGACACACATATTGATCGGTTATGCCCGCTGCTCGACAGACAAACAGGATCTTGCAGTCCAGAAACAGGAACTGCTCAAGCTCGGTGTTTCTGCTGATCGGATCTACACCGATAAGGGCTTCACCGGCACGAACCGGGATCGGCCAGGGCTCGATCAGGCGCTGGCGGCTGTGCGCAGCGGGGATACACTGGTGGTGCCAAAGCTAGACCGGCTAGCCCGATCCGTGCCGGACGCGCGCGCTATCGGAGATAGTCTGGCCGCCCGTGGCGTGAAGCTCCAACTTGGCACCAGTGTCCACGACCCATCCGATCCAATGGGCAAACTGTTTTTCAACATTCTCGCCACCTTTGCCGAATTTGAGGCAGACCTCATCAAGCTCCGGACCCGTGAAGGGATGGCAGTCGCACGTGCCAAGGGCAAACTACGCGGAAAAAAGCCTAAGCTGTCTGATCGGCAGCAGAAGGAACTTCGCCGCATGTACGATACTGGCGACTATTCCATCAGTGACCTGGCTGATCTGTTTTCGATCTCGCGACCAACCGTTTATCGGACACTTGGGCGTCAGCCTGTTACGTCCGTTCTGGCAGCATGACCTACGGAAAACGTAGCCGTCCAACGTATCGCCCGATTGCTCCGATACGAGCCAGGCACGCCAATTAGCACTGCAATTCAGTGCCATTTACCGCTGATATTTACAGATACACCGTGGCTCCGGTCTGTCCCAATCTGACTATAGTTTATTCAACCCACAGTCGCTCCTGCAAGGCGGTTACAACTTCGTCGATCACTGGCTCCCATGCCCCAGGTGAAGGTTGCCGGAAGAGTTTCGTCTTTGGGTACCAGGCTGTTCGCGCTCCAGAAACGCCCCAGCGCCAATCAGACGCCTGTGGCAGCAGAACCCATGCAGGCACGCCGAGCGAGCCTGCGACATGGGAAATCGAGCTATCGATTGAAATGACCAAATCAAGATTTTTGACCAGGGCTGCTGTCTCACTGTAATCGCAGAGTCTTTCTGACCAGTCCTGCATGCCATTAAAGTGTTCCAAAAGAGGAATATCCTTCTCCGGGAGAGGCTTTTGAAGGCAGACGAAACGACATCCTTTTATTTCGCCAAGGGGTAGAAGCTGCTTTAGGGAAAGTGAGCGACGTACATCGTTTGGATGCGTGGTGCGTCCCTGCCAGATAAGTCCGATATTCGGGGCGGAGGCAGGAAGGTTAGGGCGTGTTTCCTCCAGTACTTTTTTCCACGACAGAACCTTGGCTGTGTCAGCTGACAGATAGGCCTCTGTTGGAGAAAACTGGGATTCGTCATTGATGCCCAAAAGAAAAGGGAGGCTAGATAGGCGACAGTGCGCCGCATGTGGCGGGATGTCCGCCCACTGCGTAAAGGCAAAGTCGACTCCTGCCATGTTACGCAAAAGGGGATAGAGCTCCTTGCTGCATGCCAGAATAATTTTTTCGCAGCGTTCTCGTGCTAGAGGAACAAAACGAACAAATTGCAGGCAATCTCCAAATCCCTGGTCGCAGATAACAAGAATGTAACCTCCTGGAATCTTCATTCCGTTCCATGGTGCGGAGGTCATTGGTGGAAGTTCGTTTCCAGGGTTTGGAAGAAAATCCCTCCATTCATACTCGCGCCACCCCGGCTGGTACTCACCAATAGCCAGCAGATACCGAGACATGGCCAGGTGTATCTCTGCGCTTTTGCTATCCTGGCCTTGGGCTCGCAGCAGGTAACCCAAAGCAAGATCGAACTTGTTAAGATCTGTCGCGATCCGTGCTGCATGGAGGAGATGGCCGGTATTGGCCGGCTCGACATGGACACATTTTCTTATTTCGACAAAGGCTTCCTCCACCCGATTAAGCATCCAGTAAGCGAGTGCGAGTGCAGAAAGTAAGGTCGCATTGGCATATGGGGTGGCGCAGACAGGTGTGAGAGATCTTACAGCATCATCAAATCGTCGTGTATTATAAGCGGCGATGCCTCTGAGGGCTTTGACTTCCATCAGTTGATCGGTGGTGAGAGCCTGCGCAAGTGGCAGGGAAAGCAGCCTCCCTGTGCAGTCAAAGGCTGCCTCAGCATCCCCCTGCCGCAGAAAATCGGTTGCCTGTTGGATTTCACATTCTGGAGTCATTGGATTTCGCTTTTGTCAGTTTTTTGCAATCAAGCGTTGACATGAATAAACTAAGGACAGCAAGCATCAATATGAGCTGAATTCTTCAGCGTCCGGGGAATCGTCCCTGGAAAGGGAGTAATGACACATGCCCACAACGGTAACACACGGCACGACATATTTTTCAGGCACAAATACAAGTAAGATTAATGTGTCTACAGGCCGTGTAGCTGTAATCAACTCCGATGCGTCTGTCGCCTACACTGGCCTCGGTAATGTGGTTGACGGAACAACCTCAGGTAGTGTTACGAACTACGGTTCGATCTCAGCCTCTACAGCAGATATCGACGTCTCAACGAACGGCACATTTTATAACTATGGGACAGTGTCGTCTGTCGACGACGTACGTGCTAACACCTCAGGCGTGATTGTTCTCGGGACGAGCAGCGTTCTCAAGGCGACAGGATATTTCGATGTCTCAACCAACGGAAGTCTGACTGTCGACAAGAACGCAACACTGTCTGTAGCGGGTACGTTCAACAACTCCACGTATGGCATCGTGACTATCAACGGCGGAACGGTTTCCACTTCCGGGCGCCTTGATAACTCCACAACCGGAAATATTACTATCAATAGTGGAGGAGCGCTCACAGCTGGAAGCATTGATAATGCTACCAGTGGGACTATCAGTCTCAGCTCTGGAACTTTAAATACATCGGGGAATATTAATAATAGCACAAGCGGCACCATTACCGGATCAAACGGAAGTAACATTACGATCAATGGCACTGTACATAATTCTACAAACGGTCTCATTTCGGTCGATAAAAGCACGGCTTCCATAACGGCCATTACGGGAAAAACGGGAACTGTTAGCGTTGCTAACAGCTCTTCTGTCAGCATCGGCTCGATGGCCGGGACGATTGCGTTCTCCGGGAACAGCAATGTCGTTACGCTGGGTACTGCGCAAAGCCTGACATCACTTCCAACCGTGACAGGTTTTAATGGGACCGACAAGATTGACCTTGATGGCGTCACGTTTACCGGGACACCATCAATCTCTTACAACAATGGAACGCTGACCATTGTTGACGACACTCAAACAATTACATGGAAAAACTTCTCGCTCGCGAGTGGATATGATTCTTCTACGCTGAAGCTGGAGAAAGAAGCGGATGGCTCTCTAGCTGTTGTCTGTTTCCTGCCGGGCAGCATGATCCGCACCACGGTTGGCGAGGTGGCAGTTGAAGACGTTCAGATCGGTGATGAAGTTCTTGCGTTTGACTGGCGGAATAATACAGACATCGTGCGCCCTGTAGTGTGGGTTGGTAAAGCGCATGTCAAAGTCCAGCACGGCCTGCCCGATGATGAAGCTGGCTGGCCTGTGCGTATCCTTAAAGACGCCATTGCCGATGGCATTCCTTACAAGGACATGCTGATTACTGCCGAACATTGCTTGTTCTTCAGAGACCGTTTTGTCCCCGTTCGTATGCTGGTCAATGGTGTGTCTATCTTCTATGACAAGTCCATTACTTCTTACGATTACTATCACGTAGAAACAGAACAGCATTCTGTCATCACCGCTGATGGCATGCTCACAGAAAGCTATCTTGATACCGGGAACCGTTCATCCTTCCGTCAGGAAGGCAAAATCGCAACTCTGCGCGGAGCGGTAAAGAACTGGGCCGATGATGCCGGTGCGCCATTGGGCGTGGAACGCTCCTTTGTAGAACCGCTCTTCCGGGCTCTGCAATGGCGTGAAAACAGTGTTGTGGGCACCAAGATCTCGACGACAAAAATCGAAACGACAACGGATCCTGACCTACATCTTATCACTCAGACAGGCGCTGTGATCCGTCCCATGCGTAAGACCGCGCATCACTACAGCTTCATGCTACCACCAAATACAGAGTCTGTGCGGATCGTCTCGCGTTCTAGCCGTCCATCAGACGTGATTGGCCCGTTTGTCGATGATCGTCGCTATATGGGCGTGGCCGTAGCAGATGTGCAGCTTCAATGTGCCAAACAGCAGTTCGATATTACTTCTCACCTTCAGGACGAAAAACCTGCGGGTTGGCATGATACCGACTGGACGGACTGCGCATGGACCAATGGGAATGCTGAACTCCCGTTAGGTGATCACCTGACACATGGGAAAATGGGTATTCTCTCCATGACTATTCGTGCCGCAGGCCCCTATCTGCTGAACACAAAGCCAAACTCTGACATGAAAAAACATTCTGCTTAATCTCGGTTAACCGGACAAATAATGTTGGGGCTTTCCCTTTGCCGGGAAAGTCCTTTCCTTATGAAAACTTATTCCTCATCAAATACTACTGTGCATCAGGCTTAATCGTAATCACGCAGGACTTCGGCTGTCCGACCTGTGTCGCCGCGATCCGACAGTCCCTGATTTTCGGCATATTGTCCTGCACCAGCCGATCCTCCCACATAAAGCTGTTCCATTGCTCGGGCCGTGCATCTCGCATCATCGCAGCTCCGGACTCCCACCGATCCTGCCCCCCAACAATGAACGAAGCCACACGCTCATCAAAATTCTTCCACGTGATGTGATTAAAGAGAGGCGGTGCGATCCCCACCCCAAACAGAAACGCCATAATTCCGATAAAAAGCATCCAGAACCATTGATCGCGTCGAGTGTTGGCCTGACCAATAATCGACGCCAGCGCCTGCCGCTCTTTCCGGACCTCTCCGATCGCCTTTTCGAAGACCCCTTCCAGTCTCCGACTGGCGGCCAGTCCTTCCTCTCGTATCCCCTGCCCATACGCCTGGGGCGTCATTTTCAGCGTCGGATTGGCCTCGATCGCCTCCATTCGCGCACCAACTGCATTCATGGCCTTCACGACACGGGCCAGATCCTCCGTGTAATCCGGTGGCCGGTTGTCCCGCCATGCCTGGGGCAACGCTTCCACGCTACGCCGGAGCACCGACACTTCGGCCCGCAGATCGTCGAAAGCTTGCGCCGCTGAATCTGCCTCGGACATCAGACATCCTCCCACGGATTGAGAACCCGCACACCAGCCGCCTCGAAAGGCGACACGTCGCGGCTGGCCACAGCATAACCATGGGATGCGGCAGTCGCGGCAATATAGCCATCCGCCTTTCCGATCGCCCGACCCTCTGACCTGGCCCGCACCATCAGTTCGGCATAGGCCTGGGACGCCGCCAGATCGAACGACAGGACACGCCCGGCAAACAGAGGCAATACCTCCTGTTCCAGCCGCTCATGCAGCACAGAACGCCGCCGACCGGCCGGCATCGCCCCGATCCCGAAACGCAGCTCCGCCACCGTGACGGCCGACAGGAAAAGCGTCTCGATCGCCTGTCCATCGATCCAGGCCAGAACACGCGGCTCCGGGACGGGCTTCCACGGCTCCGAGATCACATTGGTATCGAGCAGGATCATTCGAAGGACATCGGCTCGACCGGGGTCTGATCGCGAACCTGCAAGGCCGTGACATCCTGTTCACGCACACCGGCCTCTCGACCGATGGAAGCCAGAAGCGAGCCCAGCCGGACCCGCTGTGGCGGCCGAACGGCCGCTTCCAAAATGGTCCGGATCTCCGCTTCCGTGCTGCGCCCATGCAGCATGGCCTGCGCCTTCAGCGCCCGATGCGTCTCTTCCGGAAGATTGCGAATAACCACAGAGGACATGACAGAACTCCTCATTTCTTGAAATGATATCATAAATATAAATACGATATCTTTCCAGAAAAATTCTACATCCCCATATCCATACCGCGCGACCTGCAGCGCGACAGGGAGTGCTCCCGCTGATGGGGATGCAACCCGTGATCAAGCGTCGATCCCTTCCGGATACCCAGCTCGCGGCTTTTCTCCCGCAGGATGGACTCAAGCTGCGCATCCCGCTTCAGCTCTTTCAGCGCCACACCCCGCTGCTCGCGGCTCAGCCCGTCCCAGGTCTTCACAAACCGCGCCGCCCGCAGATCCGGACTCTTCCGCACCCTGTCCTCATGCTCCAGCCCCTCGACCAGTTTGCGCGCCCGTGCCGGACCTTCCAGACCATGCAGGGCCTGCCGGATCTCCGGCTGATGCTTCAGCGCCACCCGCAGATCCGCCTCACCGCCACGCCTTACCCGTTCCAGATCCCGACCGGCCTCAAGCAGCGCTTTCTTCTGGTGCTCCAGCACGGGTAGTTCCTGCCGCACCATGCGCTCGGCATCCACCCAAGCCCGCGCATACCGCTCCACTGCCTGGTGTAACGGATCACTTCCCGGCACAAACCCATCCAGCATGGAAGGTAACGTCTCGCGCTGGACACGCGGCAACCGCAACCCGGCAAAGGGAGAGGCGGGAGCTTCACGCGCAACCCCACTTTCCCTCTTCCCGTCCCCCGCATCCATCCCGGCCGACACATCTTTTTCCGCCGTGCGACGCCCCGGCCGCACGGACAGGTCCAGCCCATCGAACATCCCGCGTTTCTGCTGTGCCGGTGCCGGCTCTGGCGTACTGACAGCTTCGGTCTGCCTGTCCTTCTGGGGGCCAGAGGCGGCCTTCTCACGCTCCACCACGATCTTGCTCTCGGGGACATACAGTCCGCGCCGCCGCGCGAACCCGGTATCCCGATCCCGGACATGCGGGTAATCCAGCGTGGTATCCTTCAGCCGCTCGCGTGACAGCCGCCGCACCAGCCCGTCCCGGTCGCCCACATCATCACGACCCCAATGGACAGACACGCTCTCCCGATGCCTCGACAGCGCCACATAGGCCCCGTGCCGGTCCAGGCTCCCCGTCGCCAGCACATGCGCCCGGTCCACCGTCACACCCTGCGATTTGTGGATGGTGGCCGCATAACCATGATCCAGCGCGTCATAATCCGCCACCGACACGGACACGACCCGGCCACGCCCGACACCCTCCTTCCCATCGAGCTGCACCGACAGCACGAGATCCCCGGCCTCGGCCGATCCCTCGATGCCCCGCACCGTGCCTAGCGTGCCGTTCTTTACCCCCAGTTCCCGGTCATTGCGCAGGAAGTAGACCCGCTCCCCGTCCGCAAACACCCGTTCGCCCTGGGCGGTTGGCACCAGCACGTCGTCACCCAGCTCACCCGCCTCCCGCCGGATGGCGCGTGCCGCCTCGTTCAGTGCCCGCACATCGACACGCCGGTGCGCCAGCATGATCTGACTGTCCTCTGGCGCGGCCTGACGGGCTTCATCCCACCCGGCCACCACCCCGCCCCGCGCCTCTTCCAGCGTGTCATGCCCGCGCACCAGGCCAGTCGCCTCATAGCGTCCCAGCGCCTGCTCTGTCCGCCCGGTCGCCAACTCCTTCGTGGCCGCCTGCTGCCAGCCTTCACGCTGCCGGCGTACGGTGGTGATTTCCACCGACCCGACCCGCTCGGCCACCGCCCGGAACGCACCACCCGCCTCGATCGCCTGCAACTGCTCGGGATCGCCCACCAGCACCACCTTGGCCCCGGCTTCGCGGGCGACAGACAGAACCCGCTCCATCTGCCGTGACCCCACCATGCCGGCCTCGTCCACCACCAGCACGTCCCCGCGCTCCAGCAGGTCGAACCCACGACCCCACGCCCGCTCCAGGGACGCCAGCGTCCGGCTCTCAATCCCGGACCCCGCTTCCAGACCTTCCGCCGCGATCCCCGACAGCGCCGCCCCGCGCACCCGATACCCGGCCTCTTCCCATGCCGCGCGGGCAACACCCAGCATGGTGCTCTTCCCCGTCCCGGCATAGCCGACCACCACGGACAGGTCGCGGGACTTCGTGACCTCGCCCACCGCCAGCGCCTGCTCGTCCCCAAGACCGGAATGCTGCATCGCTGCCCGACGCACCGCCAGCGGCACCGCATGCCCCTGGGACAGCCCCATCGCGAGCGACGCTTCTTCCAGACGCTGCTCGACCCCGATCATCGCGCGCGTGGAGAACCGCTCCCGCCCGTACCCGTCTTTCCCGAGCGCGACCAGCTCC
This sequence comes from Acetobacter pasteurianus subsp. pasteurianus LMG 1262 = NBRC 106471, assembly GCF_000285275.1. GTDB lineage: Bacteria > Pseudomonadota > Alphaproteobacteria > Acetobacterales > Acetobacteraceae > Acetobacter > Acetobacter pasteurianus. The sequence continues at coordinate 3,595 of NZ_CADO01000039.1, read as the reverse complement.
GGACATGCCTCCACCCGAACCATGACGGCCGTAAACTGTTCAGCGTCCACCGTCTGCCGGTCCACGAACCGCGCCATGTCCTGCCGGGTAAATGTGCTCTGCTGCCGGGTCAGCGCCTCCAGCGCCACATGCGGCTCGGCCAGCAACCTTTCCCCATTGCGTCGCGCGATCTCCAGATGATCAGCGACCCGTTCCGCATCCTCGCCCCGCTCTTCCCGGCGCATCCCGGCCGGACCAATCTTGTTCTGCGGCTCAAGGTCAATCCCCTGTGCCGCGAACGACCGATGATCGATCCGCACGTCCAGGTCCAGCTCGGCCAGCCGTTCATTGGCAAGTGACGCCCATCGCTCCCGCCATGTCAGCAAGAGTTCTTTGTCATTCCACGACCGCTCTTTTGCACCAAACCCGTTCTCATCCACGGACCGCGTGGACAGCATCACATGCGCATGGGGCTTCGCCTGTCCGTCCTCACCAATATCCCAATGCACATTGAGATCGGCCACCATGCCGCGTTCCACGAACTGCTCCCGCACGAAATCCCGTGCCAGCGCGATCCCCTGCGCATGGGTCATTTCGCGCGGGATTGAAAACTCCACCTCGCGGGCAAGCTGGGCATCCTTGCGCTTCTCGATCGCCTCGACCTCATTCCATAGGGTCGAACGATCGAGAAACCGTTCCGGTGCGCCATCGGGCAGCAGGATCTCGGAATGCACCACGCCGCTCTTATTGGAAAAGTCATGGTCGCGATCCAGTCGCACGTCATGCAGGCGGGACGCCGCACGATAGGCCGCCGCCGCCACGGCGTTCCGGCCAGTGGCGCGGCTGATGACCTTTGCATGCAGGTGATAGATCGCCATGGACGCAATCATATCACACTACTTAAGCGCACGTCACGCAGTGACGTATAAGCGCGCACTCATATTTTACTGCGCCATAAGGATTGATTACTCTGGATGAGTGACGCGGTTCTCGCCTGTGTGGTAGAGTATGGCGCAGATCAGCAGGACAAGAGGCAAAAAATGCGTAAGCCACGTGACATTGATGCGGAACTGAAGGCTCTTCAGGAAAAGGCGAAGCAGCTTAAGGCGCAAAGAACCATCCAGCTCGGCGAACTGGTCGAAGCGACGGGAGCCGATACCCTGTCAATCGAGGCGCTGGCCGGGGTACTGCTTGCGGCTGTCGAACAGGCGGACGGCAAACCCGAAGCCGTCGCGAGGTGGACCGAACGGGGAGCGGCGTTCTTTCAGGCAGGCGGAAAAAAGGGCAGCCGGAAAGGAACCGGAAACGATCAGAACGGATCTGCTGGCGCTTGAAAGACGGATCAGGAAGCAGACAGCCCTGATCCATCGCCATCAGGCACGAAAGGCACGCACCGACATGCGCGACTGGGCGAAGGCGCGACGGGAACGCACCCATCATCTGATCGAACTGGGAGGCCTGGTCCAGAAGGCAGGACTGGTCGATCTGACCGATGATGACCGGGCCACCCTGCTCGGGGCCTTCCTGGATATTGCAGGACAGCTTCAGGGCGGCAATGAGACCACTCCAATTGATCTGAAAACACGCTGGAGACGAGCGGGGCTGCATGCCTTTGATAGAGACCGTGAACATGACAGGACAACAGGCGGAAACGACCATGACTGACCACGAGACACGATCATCCGAAACGGACACGCTGCGGGAACTGACGACCCGGATTGTCACGGCGTATGTCAGCAGCAATACGGTTCCGGCGGACGCCCTGTCCGGCCTCATTGGCACAGTGTTTCAGGCGCTCGGTAGCCTGGGACAGGAGACGACCGAAATACCGGATCTGGTGCCGGCCGTGCCTGTGAAGAAATCGGTCTTTCCGGATTACATTGTCTGCCTGGAGGACGGGAAGAAGCTGAAGATGCTCAAGCGTCATCTCCAGTCCGCCTATGGCATGACACCAAAACAGTATCGGGAGAAATGGGGATTGCCTGAAAGCTACCCAATGGTGGCTCCTGACTATGCAGCCAGACGCTCTGCCCTGGCCCAGGAAATCGGGCTGGGGCGGGCCGTCAGGACCACACCTGATGTTACGGCCCCCACTGCTGAAGATCAGGGACCGGTCACGCACGTACCGGAGAAAAAACGTGGACGCAGGTCCAAACTGGCCTAAAAATCCAGACGGAAACAGAACGCGGGAACGATCTCTCATTCCCGCGCTGAGGTTACCAGTAATATTCGTGGGGCCGCCGGGTTCCGGTATACAGAAAGACCGCCTCGACAGGATCAAGGTCGCCCTTGATGATCAGGCGAGCAACACGCCTGTCATGATGACGGCCAGGACGGATATCGTGCAGATAGCTGTACCAGTTGGGAGATTCAGAGGCTTCACGTGAGCCTCCATAGCCACAGCGATCCGGCCGGTTGGCCCAGCGATGATTACGACCGTATTTGCGGCTGTGATGATAGGTGCGAGACATGGGGAGCTTTCCCTCCATGACGCGCGGAGTGATTTCCGAGCGTACCTACATCGCCCGATCTCCTCTGTTCTGATCGGAATACGCTTTACCGCATCTGTGCAACATCGGTCTCCAGCAGCATCCGGACATAGCGTGTGTAAGGGATGCCCTTTGCCTTCGCCCTGGCTTTCACGGCGTCCAGCAGAGACGCCGGCAGGCGCATGTTGAGGGCGGCCGCCTTGGGTTCGATCTCAAAGCGCATGGGCTTGAAACCGGACAGGTCATACCGGGTCAGATCGGCGGTCGCGACGAAATCCTCGGCCGCTTCGTCACTGTGCAGCGAGGGCATAGACCTATTTTTGCTGCTCATAGTGGTCGATCTCCTTCTGATGCATGTAACGGGCACTGATGGGACGTAACCTGGTCTGGTTGCTGATTGTCCTGAATATGAAGACCAGAAAAACGTAACGTCCGGCCTCAGTCCTGCCGATGGCCCGCATCCGGGGCTCACCGGGGTGAGGGTCAGTCATGACGGCAGGTTCTCCCAGCAAAACCTGCTCGATTTCCGCACGGGAGACACCATGCTTGCCACATTTCGGCCAGTTACCGTCATCCCAGTCGAAACCCGCAATCTTCATGTAGGGAAGATAGACATTTGTCTACACAAATGCAACACCATTAGAATCTAACGGTCCTCTTTCCATCCCCACAGTGTTCCCCTTGGATTTCGCGCTGGAGTACATTTATGATTGCGGTAAGCTCTCTGGGAGGGGCTTACAAGGTGCAATACCCGTTACCGCTCTAAACTAGCTATCACACCTGGTAACGCTTGTACGGCCATTCTGTGGCGTCGGGCGGGCATGCTGCAACACGTGAGCCGCTGAATGTTCGCCTGAACACTGGTGTGTCTTGGGCAGGTTACGGTCTTGCCCGGTTCTTCTGGTGTTGCAGGCGTCGGGCGAGCGCGGAGCGGGAGCCCCGTAGGGCGCCAAAGGCGCCGACGCGGGAGAAGAAGGTGTTGGTGGAAAGACGATGCGGGAACGCATCGTCAGATTATGACTTTACGCCATAGGCGTGTCTGTTTAGCGCAGCCCTGAAAGGGCGAGCAGGGAGATGCCGGGGGGGGAGATCGAGCTAAGCTCGATCGGGGCGGCCGTAGGCCGCGC
>NZ_CADO01000040.1 GCF_000285275.1 Acetobacter pasteurianus subsp. pasteurianus LMG 1262 = NBRC 106471 | reverse complement strand
AAAACAGCTGCCTGAATTCTCATTCAATGCCCCACTAAAAATGGGGGGATTACCGTCTCGCCGCGCTACGGTCAGTTTCTCTACATGATGACACGAGCCTGCAAAGCCCGTCGGGTCGTAGAATTCGGCACGTCGATGGGAATCTCGACCATTTATCTGGCCACGGCCCTTCGTGATAATGGTGGCGGGCAGTTGATCGGTAGCGAAATGGAACGCACCAAGGTGGCACAGGCGCGGGCAAATCTTGATGCAGCAGGCTTAGCTGATCTGGTGGATATTCGTGAAGGCGATGCGCTTGAAACGCTCCGCGATATTGATGGACCGGTTGATCTTCTTCTACTCGACGGTGCGTTCTCGCTCTATCTGCCAGTTCTGAAACTGATCGAACCCCGGCTGGCACCCGGCGCAGCGATCTTCGGCGAAAATGCGTTTGATCCAGACTACATCGCTTACCTGAACAACCCGGCGAATGGATATTTGTCCCAGACGCTGCCGCTGGACGAAGGCCGAGGCAACGGGTTCGCTGTCAGGGTCGGGTGATGGCACACGGAGAGTAGCCAGATTAAATCTTGAAACCTAGGTATTGACATATCTCGATGTGTAGTTATGTTTGGCAGTGTCACTCACCCACAGAAGGAGACGCCCGGTGAAGTTTGCCAATCAGCTCGATACCGACGCCGAGCGCCTCGGTGGTTACAAAAGGTCAGGCATTGAACGCAAAACCCAAAAATTAGCGCTTGATGCCCGCAGCCGGCTCAACGAGGCTTCTGCCGGACTGTTCTGATCCCGAGTGGATATGAGGCCTTTCACGCTCTCATATATTGATGTTTCTAAATATCTAGGACTAGCAAAATGCAAAACTCGGTTCTCTTCGACAGTCTGACCCTGGGTCCGTATACCCTCAGAAATCGGATCGTTCTCCCCCCGCTCACACGTTCTCGCAGCTCCCAGCCGGGAAACATCCCCAATGATCTGATGGCGACCTACTACCGCCAACGCTCCAGTGCAGGGTTCATGGTGACCGAGGGGACACAGATCGAACCGCGCGGACAGGGATATGCGTGGACACCCGGCATCTACAGTCCCGAACAGGTAGAGGGCTGGCGCAAGATCACCGATGCCGTTCACGCCGAGGGAGGAACCATCTTCTTGCAATTATGGCATGTGGGGCGCGTATCTCACACCTCCCTCCAGCCTGGTGGAGCCGCTCCGGTCGCGCCATCGGCGATCCCGGCCGAAAATGTCAAAGTGTTCGTTGAAACCGGCCCGGGCCAGGGTGCTCTCACACTACCGTCCGCACCACGCGCCCTGACCACCGCAGAGGTCAAGGAACTCGTCCAGCTCTATGCCAAAGCAGCGCGCAATGCTCTTGATGCGGGCTTTGACGGCGTGGAGATCCACAGCGCCAACGGCTATCTGATAAACCAGTTCATCTCTACCCACACCAACCAGCGCGAGGATGAATATGGCGGCTCACTGGAAAACCGACTGAGATTCCTGGCCGAAGTGACACAGGCGGTTGCCGATGTCGTCGGTAAAGAGCGAATGGGAGTCCGCTTTTCTCCCCTGTTCGCTTCCACCAACGAGGACCGCGTCTATCTTGGTCTTGTCGAGGAAGACCCCCACACGACCTACATTGAGGCCATAAAGGTTCTCGAAAAAGTTGGGGTCGCTTACGTCTCGATTGCCGAGGCGGATTGGGATAACGCGCCGGAACTGCCTGAATCCTTCCGTGCGGACGTACGGAAAAACTTCAGCGGCCGGGTTCTCTATGCTGGCAGGTACACTCCCGAGCGTGGCGTGCGCGTGGTCAAGGCAGGCTGGGGCGATCTGATTGCCTTCGGGCGTCCCTTCATCGCAAACCCCGATTTGCCGGAACGCATCGCTCATGGTTGGCCGCTCAATCCAGTAGATCCTACGACCATGTATGGCGGCACCGACAAAGGATATACTGACTATCCCACCTATCAGCGTTAGGGATTTCAGGCCGTGTCCAGACATCTGGACACGGCTTCTGACACTTCCAGCGTAATTAGGTCCATCCCAAAGGAAACGAGATATTGCTATATTGGCATTTCTCGCTATATGGAGGATCATGAGCATCGATATCAACGACGCACTGAAGGCCTTGGACAACCCCGCCCGACTGGCAATCTTGGCGAAGCTCAAGGACCCTCGCAAGAATTACCCTGAACAGGAAGTCGATCCTGAGCAGGTAGGTGTCTGCGTGAGCATCATACAGGAGCGGGCCGGCCTGTCTCAGTCGACCATTTCGCTGTATCTGACAGCACTACAACGCGCCAAGCTCGTCACGTCGCAGCGCATAGGCCCCTGGACCTATTACAAGCGCGATGAGGCGAACATCGCGGAATTCCTGAAACAGTTGCAGGATCTGATTTGAGCGGCGATCGCAATCGCCGCTCCATCTCCTTTCAACTTTTCTGAATCTCGACAACCAGTCGGCCCCGCACTTTTCCGGCAATGATATCTTGGCCGGCTGTGATGACGTCCTCAAGATGGATCGTCGCGGTGATCTCGCCTAATTTCTCGCGATCGAGATCCGTTGCAAGACGCGCCCAGGCTTCAAGGCGACGCGGCTTCGGACACATTACCGAATCAATACCAAGCAGCGAGACGCCGCGCAGGATGAACGGTGCTACCGATGCAGGCAGGTCCATTCCCTGCGCCAAGCCACAAGCCGTAACTGCACCGCCGTATCGGGTCATCGACAGCACATTAGCGAGCGTATGTGAGCCCACAGCATCGATGCCCGCGATCCACCGTTCCTTGCCGAGCGGACGCATGGGGCCGGAAAGTTCGTTACGATCAATGATTTCGGCCGCTCCGAGGCTCCTGAGATAATCTGCTTCCTCTGCCCGCCCGGTCGAAGCGATGACGTGCCAGCCAGCCTTCGCCAACAGGGCAATCGCGACTGAACCCACGCCGCCAGCAGCACCTGTGACGATTACCGGCCCATCAGATGGCTGCAATCCATGCTTTTCCAGCGCCAGAACGCTGAGCATTGCAGTGTAGCCCGCAGTGCCGATCGCCATAGCCTCGGCTGGCGTCAGCCCGGCAGGCAAGGGTACGAGCCAATCCCCTTTGACACGGCTTTTCTCGGCATAAGAACCGAGATGTGTTTCACCCGTTCCCCAGCCGTTCAGGATGACTTGGTCGCCGACGCGGAAATCCGGATGACCTGATGCTTCAACTACGCCAGCACCATCAATGCCCGGGATCATGGGAAAGCGCCGGACGACCGGAGCCTTGCCTGTCAGAGCCAGGCCATCCTTATAGTTGACCGTGGAATGCGTCACTCGAAACGTGACGTCTCCGTCCATCAAATCCGCCTCGCTGAAATCTTTCAGTCCAACGATCTGACTCGTGTCGTTTTTCTCGATCACGATCGCCCGAAATGTGCTCATAGTGCCGTGCCTCCTTTATAATTAGACCGATCGTCTAGTGTTGCCGAAAAAAAGGGATCAGGTGCGGAGCATCGCAAGAAATCCCTCTGCGAAGGTTCTAAGTGGGGTACTGTTGCGTTCGAGCTTGGCGCGGAGAACTGCTCCTTCCCAGCCGATCCAAAAAAACGCGGCAAGATGATCGGCATCATGATGGTTGCGGATCTCACCTGCTGCCTGCGCTGCGCGCAAACACAGGGCCGTGCACCGTTGCCAGTCTGCAAAAATATCACTCAGTTTCTGACGAAAGGCTTCTGGAAGCGCACCCATCTCCTGCCCCAGATTGCCAACAAGACAGCCGCGCGAAAACGCAAAGCGCTCCATTGCTGCCTCTGCATCGACCATGAAAGCTTTCAGCCGATCCAACGGCGAGAGGCCATCATCGGCAAAGAACCGATCCAGCTTGCGTGCGAAATAATGACCATAGTGATCAATCAGTTCGGCGCCAAAAGCCTCCTTGCTTTCAAAATAGTAATAGAACGAGCCTTTAGGTACCCCGACCACCTTTAGCACCTCGTCGAGACCGGTTGCGGAAAAACCTTTCTCTGTCAGCGCTACCAAGCCAGCCCGCACCAGTGATGCGCGCGTCTCGTTGAATCCGGCCGTTGCCTTCGGTGGACGTCCGCGACGACGGGAAGGAGTGGCAGGATTCATACTGATTTAATTAGACCGAACATCTATATAATTCAAACGGAGAGTCACCAACGCACTGATAGTTGATCCTGGCGACGAAGCACTTACCTCCCCATGCCCTTGGCAACCCAACTTCATCCCTCTCGCTGTTGAGGCCAGCATTTCGCAATCATAAAGCGAAGCAGCCTCAACTGTGTCAGAGCGCTCCGCAACGCTCAGGTAGGAAGCTTATTGAACCGATTGGCTGCAATTTTTTCCCTGATTTCGGGCCGTCGGAAATAGATCGGCATTCCACAGCGCAATGGGCGGCCACCCCGAACCACCACAAACGCTTCATCCACCCTAGTGTCATTCAGCAACTCTTCCCGACGGATCAGCGGACGACTGATTTCATGGTAGCTGGAGTTCGCACCGCGTGAGCGGTTACTGGCTTCCCACCCCTTTCCGGACGTGCCGGAGTTGCTGCCCTCGGATGTCGCCATGACGCCATATTGACCAAAGGTTTCTTCCAGTTCCTTGGCCGTATCGAGGTCAGAGATCGCAACATATGTCCGATGTGCAGCCGCCTCGTACCATGCGCGCTTTCCCTCGCGCCCCCATTGTTCTTCAAGCTGGCCGACCGACTGGTAAAGCAGCCTCAGAGTGATGCCATATTTCCGACCAGCATCCCGCGCTGTTGCCATGATTCGCATCCGCCCAAGACGGGCAACCTCATCCAGCAGGAAAAGGACACGATTCTGGATATGACCATCCGCCTCATAAACAGCGTTCAGCAAGGCTCCAATGATTGTGCGGCCGATTTCCGGTGTGTTTTCCAAGGCTCGCAAGGGCAACTGGACGAAAATATCCGTCTTACCGTCGATAAGATCGGACGACCGAAAACTGTCTCCGGACACGAGGTCAGCAAAGGCGGGATTACTGAGCCAAGATGTCTTGTCATCGGCGTTGCCGTACACACCCGAAAATGTTTCATCGACCAGTCCTTTAAGCGCACCGGCTATTTGGCTCGCATAGGCGCACGGGCTGTTCGCATGAATCGTGCTGAGCAGATTCCTCATTTCTTCCTGCGGCGTGCAAACCCCGCTTCTCAGCGTCCGCAACGTCTTTTCTTCGTCTGGTAGATCCGGATCAAACATCATGTGCGCCAATAAACACGTCACAAGGTTTCGGCCCTGCTTATCAAAAAACTCATTATTATTGTCTTTTTTTGAACTACTCTCTCGACAGATCCATGACACGACATCCTGTATATTTGTAATAGCTTCGGGAGAATGAATGTCGATCCAGTCGAGAACATTAAACCCGATATCTCCACCGAGCCGCAGTTCATAAACCTGATGCTCCAGCGTCCTGGAACGGAACGGCCGGAGCATTGGACCCAATTCCGTGCTTGGATCAAGGACCACTGCTGATCCTGTCCATGTCGTCAGTGTGGTGACTGCCGATGTTGATTTGAACGATCCCGGTCCGGCAAAAACGAGGCTATGGGTCGACCCCGTTTCGCAGGGGTCTATAAGCAGTGGAGCCCGCCCGCCCTGTCCCCAAGTCTTTGGATCTTTAGGATGAAAAGGCATTTTTGCGCGCGGATCTTCATCGACACGGTATGCTTCACCAACAACCACCCCCCCGTAGTCCGGAGAAGGGCACGGAAAGAGCTTCCTGGCCTGCTTCATCGTCATCCAGTCGGCATAGCCGTGATTCTCAGTCACGCCACGGATCGGCGGCTGCCTTCGACTGAAGATGGAACGCCGAAGCGACGGACCAATTGCACCACGCCGCAAAGCCACTGCCAGCAGTATCAACACCACCACAATGCTGCCCGCACCCGCGCCGATCTTGAGCCACAGCACAACGACCGGGTTATCTCGGCCGTAAAGAAAATATAACCACCATTGATAAAATGGATGCGCGAACGAGCCCAACAAACCCGTTCCTTTTAAGAATACGACTGATGCAACGACAGTCCACGACACCAAAACTATCGCTACACTGAAAACAATCCTTGAAGTCAGGACAATCGACTTGGTTTCAAACGCCATATCGACACCCTCAGTATTTTGACAGTAGGTCCGCCACGGTTTCATTCCGCCGACGCGCATCAGCAGCCAGCCATACTTCTCCGATGGAATATACCGCGCCCATCGTCTCAAACGGCACGATCACATCAATCGCAGCCGAGAGCATTTCAACAAGGGTCTTGTCTTCCAGAGCCGCGCCTTGAGGTGAACCTTTGATAAGGGCAAATAATTTCTTAAATGCCTGCACGGGATTGGCGCCGTGAATGGTGGAAATTGAGCCCGGATGCCCTGAGACAACCTCATTAAGATAGGTCCAGGCCGCAACGCCTTCCCTCAACTCTTGCGGCAGAATACGGTCTGGACGCATACGCAAAGACGCTTCCAGTAGATCGCTCGGCCCAACCGTATTTATCCCTGTGCTCCCTTTGGAATACAGCAGCCGCACATGGTTAGGATGTGGAACTATCAATTCCAGAGAGTCTTCTATGGTTATCAGTCTCTCACCCAAGGGGATCGCCGAGATCAGCGTCCTAGACATGGTTGTCTTGCCGGACCCTGTCGCTCCGCATAGCAGGATGGTCAACTTGTTGCGGACGCATGCCGTCAGAAAGGCTTCCAGATTTCCGTCATCATAACATTTCAAAACCTCTTCATGCCGTCGCTGTTCGGCTTCGGTCCGCTTGTCCCAGCGGTTCCAGCGCGAGATGTCATATCGCTTCGTGACCGCGGTAAGAGCGGCGACATGACTGCCTGGCCGCCGGATCGTCAGACTTACCGTGCCGGCCGGTACGGTCGGGGGCAAGCACACTTGCAGACGTTCGCCGTTCGGCAGCTCCGTAGAGCACAGTGGATGCCGCTCTCCCACGTCCTGCTTGCGCAGAGCACCCGCCAAGATCGCGATATCTTCGAGATCCGCAAAGGTCAAAGGAAGGGGATGCCGAGTGAATATACCCCTCTGTCGAACAAAGACTTCTCCCGGTTTATTGACGCAGACCTCTTCCGTTGTCGGGTCTTCGAGCCATCCCGCAAGCGGCTGCATCAGAAACCGAAGCTGAACAGCGGCTTCATTGAGCATTGATACCTACCGTGGGCCTGAGATCATAGATGTCAGAAAAATCGAGATCACGAGCGACAAATATTGCGACCGTTTTTCCTTGTGCTTTTTCGCCTGTCGGTTGAATATTTATGTCAGCCTGCAATGCTGTATTTGCGACAGTCTGACCATTTGACTGAAAAGAGTTGAAATACGCACCGCTATTGTTGCTACCAACCCGCGATGCCAATTCCACCCCTGCATCCAGGCCACCTTGGATCACGCTCAAAAGGATGGCACTGCTGAAGCGCGCCCACCAGTGATTGTTTACCGTCACCTTTATGCCGCTCTCACCCAACTCCCCCGTTGCGGGTGAGTCCAGTTCAATGATGCCATGCTCCGGGGTCTCCGCCCTGTCCCAGATCACGAATGCCCGATCTTCACCACGCATCAAACCATGCTGCATTTCGCCCGTGACGATCGTTCCCTTATCCATAAGGACCACGTTCCCTGTTGTGCTCCGCACGTCCACGGGAATTTCGCATTTTGTGTAGCCAGCAAGCTGAGTGTTTAGCTTGGTCTGAAGAATGCACGGAATGATCGTGCCCTTCGTCACCAAAAAATCCGGATGCGGCAACATATGTGCTTTAGCCTGGTCGAGCACCGTCGGCTTCAGACGAACAGCGAGGGATTTATCATCCTGCGGTCCTGCCTGATGGGCAGCTTCCCCACCATTGGCGACAACCGCTTGTGGACTGGCTGGCGCAGCAGACGACGAGACACTGCCCGCACTGCTACCGGAAGCAGCAAAAATTGGGCTCTCGGCCGGCGTCATCTCGTGATGCTCTTGAGGCGTCGGGAAGAACCCACGGGACGCCTGTGGTGGCGGTGGCACGGGCATCGGAAGAGCCGGAGCGGGAGGAGCTGTGAGCGGTGCGCTATGTAGCTTCTGTCCCTGAGACACTACAGGCAGGTTTGGCTGCTGCTCATTGAGCTTCTTCGTTTTGTCGAGAGCACGCAACCAGATGAAGCCAAGCAGTACCACTACAACCAACGCCGCAATGCCCACCTTCTGCCACGCAGTCAGTTCGCGGCGGTTATTTCCAGATACGAGAGAGCCACCCTCATTGACCGGGCTATCATTGGTCTGATTCTCGCTCATTGGGCCGCCTCCTTCAGCGTACGGACCACGTTCGGGCTGATCGTATTTGTGCCGGGATTGTGGCCGACCGGATCGAACGCCTTATTGAAGACACACAAAACGGTATCTCCGTCCCGAAGACGCCACGCCGGAGCCAAATGGTCGGCGATCATCAGCGTGCCCCACCCAGCCGGATCGTTCTTCACGCTATAATTGGCCGTAGCTTCCTTGCCATCCGGGTTTATGGTGAACAAAGAGGGAAGACGTACATTCCCCGGGAACCGGAAGATGGTAATATTTCCATTATCCCATACTTCCAGTGGCGTGATGGAGCGATCACCTTTAGCAATGTATTTCCAATTTTTTGTTCCAAAATTTGGATCTTTTGTTTCCCGCTCCATTCGTTCATGCGCAAGTTGAAGTTCTAGTACTTTTGCGCGCGCTTCCGCTTGGGCCTGTTCTTGTTTTTGTCGTGCAAGAGCCGCCACGCGGCGCGCCGCTGCTTCATCCGCCGGGTAGGTAAACTGGACGCTGTAGTAAACTCCGTCCGTTGAGTTTGCGAGCGACGCCCCCGTAACAGTCTGGACTTCAAAAACATATCTGCGCTCCTGACCTGTGTCGTTGCGCGTGAGAACGACAACCGGCTGAAGGCTCAGACCATTGGTGGCCTTGAAAAACAGATAATTTCCGGCGGGAGCGGCTTTCAGATGAATGCTATCACTTACCGCCACGCGATCGACAGTTTCATGTGCGCCAAACCCGATAACGAGCGTCGCCCCTACAGCCGTGGATAGGTGGACAACCTGATCTGCTACGTACGGGACATAACGCATTCTGGTATCATGCCGACTTGGTAGCGGGTCTTGCTCTCCAAAAGCCGGCATCACAGACAAATATGTCGCCGCGAGGAATGCGGCAGCAGCGAGATACTTCATTATACCCCATCCTCTGACGACTGATAGGACGTGACGATCACACCGCCTGGATTATTCAGACGTGCTTTAGCGGGGAGATCGGTCAGGCGCAGGATCTGGACGGTTGCCGTCCAGGTCGTAACTTGTGGTCGCTGACCATCCATCGACACAGTACGTCGAAAACGCACCTGAATGACGCTATTACCAATTGGCGCCAGTGACACTTCTTCGACGTCAATCTGGCCTTTCTTACCGACAGTCACCTGCGGGGACTTCGGATTTGGGAAATTGAACCAGCTTTGATACTGGTCGCGCACCTGATCCGAACTCATGAGAGACACGGTGTCATACGCATACTGGGCTGTTGCGTAGGTATAACCCTCACGCAGTCGCACGTACTGCCAGACCGCTGAGTTGATGACCGCTTCGTCCATCGTCTTCGGCAAGCGCGACATCGATATTTCGCTGTCCACGGTCCCATCAGGACGCACCCAAAGGGGCATCGGAACCAATTTTTCAAGTGGTAGCAATGCTCCGATCGACCATGCCAGCCCCATGTTGGCAATCATCGACGCGGAAATCTCACAGAAGGGTTGTACATCGGGTTAGATTATGAAAAA
>NZ_CADO01000041.1 GCF_000285275.1 Acetobacter pasteurianus subsp. pasteurianus LMG 1262 = NBRC 106471 | reverse complement strand
CTTCCCAGACTTTCGTACGCCTCGCGGCGCCCGAAACCCTTCAGGGAAGCGGAAGGTCCGGTTTTGGGTGGATGAGCGTCATAGCTGACACAGTGACAACTCGATATTTGGCTTGCCGCTCCTAAGTAAGTTCTGTTACGTATTACCGTTCGTAATACGGAGCTGAGCTCATGGAAACGGTTGTCGTTCGCAAACAGGGCAATTCTGTCGGTGTTACCCTTCCAGCGGAAACACGTATTCGCCTTGGTCTGGAGGTCGGACAGGAACTCACGCTGGTCGAAATGGCCGACGGAATCAAGCTCGTGAAACGTAATCTCAGGCTTGAACGCCAGATGCAGATGGCGCGTGAGACACTGCGTGAGCAGGCAGACGTTCTTCAGGAGCTGGCCAAACGCTGATGCCGGATGTGCCTGAGTTTCTGGAACCTGACGCGGTGCTGTTCATGCACGATCAGGCCTTGAAGGAATACGGCGGAACCCACGGGCTCAAAAGCGAAGATCTGCTGCACAGCGCGTTGGCCCGCGCAGAAAACCGCTGGCACTATGCGGAATCCGATCCGCCGGACATCGCGACTCTGGCTGCTGCCTACGCTTATGGCATTGCTCGCAATCATCCCTTCAACGACGCCAACAAGCGGACAGCCTGGAGTTGCTGCGTCCTTTTCCTGCGGCTGAACGGCACTCGTGTGCAGGTCGGCGCTCCGGAAGCTGTCGAAGCCATGGTGGCTCTTGCGTCTGGCGCAATGGAGGAAGATGCGTTCGCGGTCTGGCTCCGGCAACATTTTCAAAACCAGTGATTCCACACTTTCGATATCGGACCAGATTTTCTTATGAGCACGACACCCCGGACCGCTTCTCTGTCTTCCATGATCTGGCAGGTCGCCGATCTCCTGCGAGGCGATTTCAAGCCAGCCGAATACGGTCGAGTCATCCTGCCCTTTACCGTTCTGCGCCGCCTTGATGCCGTTCTGGCTCCGACCCGTGACAAGGTGCTGAAGGAAAAGGAGAAGTGGGAGAGCAAAGGCATCGATCCCATGCCTTTTATGGAGAAAGCTGCTGGTCTGAAGTTCGTAAATACATCCAACGTCACGCTAAAAGGCGTGCTGGACGATCCAGATAACCTGACCCAGAACCTCTCTGATTATATCAACGCCTTCTCGCCCGCAGCCCGTGATATCTTCAACCACTTCCGCTTCACCGAGCAAACAGACCGCCTGGCAAAAGCCAATCTGCTTTATCTGGTTCTCGAAAAATTCATTAGTTTCGATCTTAGCGACAAAGCCGTCGATAATCACCAGATGGGGCAGGTGTTTGAAGAACTGATCCGCAGGTTCTCGGAAGCCTCCAACGAAACAGCAGGTGAGCACTTTACCCCGCGCGAAGTCATCAAACTGATGGTGAACCTAATCTTTGCCGAGGATGACAGCCTGCTGACCCCCGGCAACGCCGCTGTGCGCGCCATCTATGACCCAACAGCTGGCACCGGCGGTATGCTCTCCGTTGCTGAAGAGTTCTTGCTCGAGCACAACCCGGATGCACGCCTGACCATGTTTGGGCAGGAACTGAACCCGGAATCTTATGCCATCTGTAAGGCTGACATGCTGATCCGCAATCAGGACGTCAGCAACATCCGCCTTGGCAACACCCTGTCCGATGATGAACTGGCAGATTATAAATTCGATTACATGCTCTCCAACCCGCCTTTTGGCGTGGAGTGGAAGAAGGTCGAGAAAGCCGTCCGCGCTGAGCATGACAAGTTAGGCTATGATGGACGCTTTGGCCCTGGCCTGCCACGTATTTCGGACGGCTCCATGCTGTTCCTGCTCCATCTCGTCCACAAGATGCGTCCCGCGAAGGACGGCGGCTCACGCTTTGGCATTGTGCTGAACGGCTCGCCCCTGTTCACGGGCGCCGCCGGGTCCGGCGAGTCCGAAATCCGCCGCTTCGTGCTGGAAGAGGATCTTGTCGAAGCCATCATCGCGCTGCCGACTGATATGTTCTTCAACACCGGCATCGCCACCTATGTCTGGGTGCTCACCAATCGCAAGCCAAAGAACCGCAAGGGCAAGGTGCAACTGATCGACGCCTCGTCCTTCTGGCAGAAAATGCGGAAAAGCCTCGGTTCCAAGCGCAAGGAAATGGGAGAGGGCGACATTACCCTCGTCACGCGCCTGTTCCGCGACGCGCAGGAGGCGCAGCTTGCCACCGTAATCGCCGCCGATGGCACGCAGACGCGTGAGGTCGTGATGAAGGGCGCGGAACCACCGGAAGGCCCCGAAGGCGGCAAAGTCAGGCTTGCGCCGTTGAGCCGCATCTTCCGCAATGAGGCGTTTGGCTACCAGACCATCACCGTGGAGCGTCCGCAGCGTGATGAGGACGGCAATATCGTCCTTGGTCAGCGCGGCAAGGCAAAGGGCAAGCCCGTGCCCGACAGCAGCCTGCGCGATACAGAAAACGTGCCGCTGGATGAAGACATTCACGCTTACTTCAAACGCGAAGTCCTGCCCCATGCCCCGGATGCGTGGATTGACGAGGACAAGACAAGGATCGGCTACGAAATTCCGTTCAACCGGTATTTCTATGTGTTTGAGCCGCCGCGTCCGCTTGCGGAGATTGATGCGGATCTGCAAGAGGTGACCGCGAAAATTATGACGATGCTTGGGGAGCTTTCGGCATGAGCTTTCAGAAGTATCCGGCTTATAAGGACAGTGGGGTTGAGTGGATCGGGGAGATCCCGGTTGGCTGGGGTATCCAGCCACTTAAACGATTGTTCTCTCTAAAAAACGGAGCAACTCCAAAATCTGATAAAAGTGATTTCTGGGATGGTGAAATTACTTGGATCACACCAGCGGATTTAAATTCAGAACGGCCAGAGACTATTACGCACTCAAAAAGATATATTTCTGCAAAAGGTGCAGAAAGCTGTGCTGTCAGCATTGTTCCTGAAAATAGTATCATTATTTCAACCCGTGCGCCGATAGGAAGTCTTGGACTTTCTGGGGTGCCTTTGTGTACCAATCAAGGCTGTCGCTCCCTTATTCCTACTAAAGTCATATTATCCAATTTCTTTCTTTATCTTCTTTACTCAGCAGTTCCTGAACTACAGATTCTTGGGAAGGGAACGACCTTTCTCGAATTATCTTCGGAAAGTCTGGCGTCGTTCCATGTTTGTTTTCCCCCACTCCCTGAACAGCAGGCAATAGCCAGCTTTCTGGACCGTGAGTGCGGGAAGATTGACGCCCTGATTGCCGAACAGGAACGGCTGATTGCCCTCCTTGCGGAAAAGCGGCAGGCCGTCATCTCCCACGCCGTCACAAAAGGCCTGAACCCCAACGCCCCCATGAAGGACTCAGGCATCCCGTGGATCGGGATGGTGCCGGAAGGGTGGGAGATTCTTTCACTCAATAAAGTGGTTAGAGATTTTGTGGATTACCGGGGTGTTACACCTAATAAAGTCGAAAGTGGTATTCCACTTATTACAGCATCATGCATAAAGCATGGTCGAATTGATCATTCTATAGATCCTGTTTTTATAACAGAGGAAGAATATAACAGGAGAATGACACGCGGTTTTCCGAGGGAAGGAGATGTGATTCTAACTACGGAAGCTCCACTTGGTGAAGTTGCTATCGTAGAAGATGAATTAATATCTCCCGGTCAGAGAATGATTCTATTTAAACTCGATGAAAAGATGTCCAATTTTTATATGAGAGCATATTATTTATCTGATATCGGCAGGCAGGAACTCAGAAGCCGCGCCAGCGGGTCGACAGCAAGTGGCATAAGAGCTGACAGACTGCGTGCAAGCGCTATCCCAGTTCCTCCCCTGAATGAACAGAAGGAAATATGCGCTTATATTAACAGGAAGACGTCTGCTTTTGAGAGCCTCGAACAGCAGATAAGATATGAGTTGGACCTCCTCAAAGAACGCCGTGCCGCTCTCATCTCCGCCGCCGTCACCGGCAAGATCGACGTTCGTGCCCAGAGCAAGGCCCTCGCAGCATGATCGACACCAAGGGCCGCTCTCTGGAGCTTTTCTATATCGACGGTCATCCGGACGGCATGATCACCGCCGAACTCTTCAACTGGACGGGGCATGTCTTCGTCACGCCGCGCACGCGCTTGACCGAGGCGCTCAGACGGGAAGAAGCCAGTTACGCCGGGGCCTATCTGCTGCTGGGTGAGAAGGACGGGCAGGACTTCGCCTATATCGGGGAGGCCGAGGATCTTGGCGTCAGGCTGAAACAGCACGCGGCGGCGAGTGACAAGGACTGGTGGGAAACCGCTGTTCTGGTCTCCGCCAGTGCGAACCGGCTGAACAAGGCGCATGTGAAGTATCTGGAAGCGCGGCTGATCGTCATGGCGCGGGAGATCGGGCATACGCCACTGCAGAACGGCAACTCCCCGAAGCCGCCGGGTCTGACGGAAGCGGATATTGCCAAGATGGAGGCGTTTCTTGCCAGTCTGATGGTGGTTCTGCCCGCCATCCGGGTGGACATGTTCATCCAGCGCAGCCGTCCGGCAGGATCGACGACTTATGCTGCCACCAGACAAGCTGTCGCGGTAAATGAACAAAGTTCAGAGCCAGAGTTCACTCTCATATATCCGAAATATGAAATCGAGGCGCATGCTGTTTTACAGGATGGCGAATTTATCGTTCTAACCGGTTCTCGTCTCTATCCGTGTTGGCAAGGGAAGGAAGGAACGAGCTACCACCCACTACGTGATGAACTGGAGAGAGGCGGTGTTATAAGATCTGAGGGTCAGTCCGCTGTATTTGTGAAAGATTATGCTTTTTCCAGCCCAAGTGCGGCTGCATCAATCATCTACGGACGCCCCGCGAATGGCCCGGACAAGTGGCATCAGGCCCACTCTGGGATCACTTATAAAGAATGGGAAAATCGTCAGCTTGATGCTCTTCCCATAGAGGAAGCAGCTGAATGACCGATCTTCACAAAGAGCACCATCTGGAATCCGAAATCTGCGAGTATCTCGGGCGCTCCGGCTGGCTCTATGAAGAAGGCTCTGCCGCGCGGTATGACGTGGCGCAGGCTCTGTTTCCCGAAGATCTGCTGGCGTGGGTGCGCGAATGTGAGCCCGAGGCGTGGGAGACGCTGGAGAAAACGCATGGAGCCTCGGCTGGTGCTGTTTTATGCCAGCGTGTACGGGATGCGCTGAACACGCGGGGGGCGCTCGTCGTCCTACGTGACGGGCTGGACATTATCGGGCTAACAAAGACGCTGAAGATCTGTCAGTTCCGTCCGGCCCTGACGATGAATCCGCATTTGCAGCATCGTTACGATGCTAATCGCCTGCGCGTTGTGCGGCAGGTGCGTTATTCGGCCAGTAACGGCAATGAGCTGGATCTTGTTCTGTTTCTGAATGGCGTTCCGGTGGCGACCGCCGAGCTGAAATCGAACTACACTCAGTCAGTTCAGGATGCGGTGGAGCAGTATTGCACCGACCGACTGCCGAAACCGCCCGGTAAGCCTGCTGAGCCGCTGCTTTCGGTGCCGGGTGGTGCGGTCGTGCATTTTGCTGTCAGCAACAGTGACGTGATGATGTGCACCCATCTGGATGGCGCGCACAGCCGTTTCCTGCCGTTCAATCAGGGGAACGATGGTGGTGCAGGCAATCCCGGCACCACGGCGTATCTGTGGCGGGAGGTATGGCAGCCAGATTCATGGCTGGATATTCTTGGCCGTTACATCATTCCGGTGAAGAAAAAGGGGAAGATCTCGGGCTGGATCTTTCCGCGCTATCATCAACTTGCCGCTACACGGCTGCTGGTTTCCACCATTCTGGAAGAGGGGCCGGGGCAACGGTATCTGATCCAGCATTCCGCAGGATCGGGCAAGACAAACTCCATTGCGTGGACAGCACATTTTCTGTCTGACCTGCATGATGCGCACAATCACAAGCTGTTTGATACAGTCATTGTCGTATCGGATCGCACTGTTCTGGACAGGCAACTTTCGGAAACCATCGAGAGTTTCGAGCGCACACGCGGCGTGGTGGCATCCATCTCCGGCAATAGTGGCAGCAAGAGCCAGGAACTTGCAGCAGCCCTGCATACGGGCAAGAAAATCATCATCTGCACGATTCAGACCTTTCCCTTCGCGCTGGAGGAAATCCGTCAGCTTGCGGCGACCGAGGGCAAGCATTTCGCGGTGATCGCAGATGAAGCCCATTCCTCGCAGACCGGGACATCCGCCAGCAAGCTCAAGGCAGCCCTTTCATCCGGTGAACTGGCAGAACTTGCAGATGGTGGGGAGATCAGCACGGAAGACCTGCTAGCGGCGGAAATGGCGCAAAGGATTGCCGCAGACGCGGGCATTTCCTTTATTGCTTTCACGGCTACGCCAAAGGCCAAAACATTGGAACTGTTCGGGCGTTTGCCGCATCCAGATCAGCCCAAAGGAGAGGGCAATAAGCCTGAGGCGTTCCATGTCTATTCCATGCGGCAGGCTATCGAGGAAGGCTTCATTCTTGATGTTTTGCAGAATTATGTGTCCTGGAAACAGGCGTTCCGCCTGAGCCAAGATGGACAGATTCTGGATGACACGGAAGTGGAGGCTTCGGAAGCAAAAAAGGCGTTGATGAAGTGGGTGCGCCTGCATCCCACCAATATCGCGGCACGGGTGCAGATTGTGGTGGAGCACTTCCGCCAGAATGTGCAGCCTCTCCTTGGTGGTAAGGCGCGCGCTATGGTCGTGACGGCCAGCCGCAAGGAGGCCGTGCGCTGGAAGCTGGCCATGGATCGCTACGTGAAGGAAAAGCATTATCCATTCGGGCTTCTTGCAGCATTCTCGGGCGAGGTAGATGACCCGGAAAGTGGTCCGGAGCCCTTTACGGAAAGCAACATCAATCCGGCGCTGAAAGGACGCGACTTGAGGGAGGTTTTTGCCGAAGATCCGTGGCGAATTCTGATCGTGGCGAACAAGTTCCAGACGGGTTTCGATCAGCCATTGCTGTGCGGCATGTATGTGGACCGGAAGCTCGGCGGGATTCAGGCCGTCCAGACGCTCTCGCGCCTGAACCGCTGCTATCCGGGCAAGGACATGACCTTCGTGGTCGACTTCGAGAATGACCCGGAAGACATCCTCAAGGCGTTCCAGCAATATTACACGAAGGCCGAACTGGCGGACCTCAGTGATCCGAACTGCGTGGTGAACCTGCGCCACAAGCTGGATGACGCCGGGCTGTACGATCAGCCCGAAGTGGATCGGGTGGCCCGTATCCTGACAAATCCGAAAGCGACGCAGCAGCAGCTTGATGCGGCCATCGTGCCGGTCAGTTCCCGTGTGCTGGGCCGGTATCGTGATGCCCGGAAAATTGTTCAGGATGAACCGGAAGGCTCACAGGAGCGGAAAGAAGCAAAGGAACGGATTGACGGCCTGATCCAGTTCCGGAGTGATCTGGCGTCCTACGTGCGGATGTATGAGTTTTTCAGTCAGATGCTGAACTATGGCAATCCTGATTATGAAAAACTGTACCTGTTCGCGAAAATGCTCTGGCCGCTGCTGAAGTTCGACCGTGAACGTGAGACCATCGACACGACGACTTTGCGTCTGACGCATCATCGTATGAAGGATCTTGGCCAGCAGAAGCTTGGGCTGAAGAACGAAGCCGGTGACGGGCTGGAACCGATAAAGGAAGCCGGTTCGGGGCAACCGCAGGATAAAGTGAAGGTGCAGCTTTCCCGCATCATTGAGGCGATCAATGATCTGTTCGAGGGCGATCTGACGGATGGTGACAAGGTGGCGTTTGTCACAGGGCTGGAAACCAAGCTGGCAGAATCAGAAAAACTGCGGGAGCAGGCAAAGGCCAACACCAAGGACCAGTTCGCCAACTCACCCGATCTTCAGGAAGAAGGACTGAATGCGACCATCGAACTGATGGAGGCGCATGAAAAGATGGGCAAACAGATGCTGAACGATGGCTCGCTGTTGCGTGCCGTTATTGCCGCTATCGTGAAGCAGGGGGGGCTATGGGAGGGGATGCAGGAATAACGATAGCCTACCACGAGCTAAGAACCGAGAATTTTTATGTTTCCGACTGTCCGCTTTCTGGACAAAGAAACAGGGTTTGATACGTCCGACATGAGGCGTAAGCTGACCTTAACCGCCAAGGGTCAGAGTGCTTGTTTCCTTTATAAATTCTGCAACTAATCAATCATTATGCGTCAATTGCACTGAGTCGATATTTATTATTTTCCGCGTCCTAAAAGCGCTGCGGAGATCTTCTCGGACACAAGATTGGTCGAGAGCCTCACGTTCTCCCGCTTTAGGTGAGCGTAACGAGCGGTCGTCTTGATATCACTATGTCCCAGCATACGGCCTATCATCGTCAGGTCGGTACCCATTTCCAGTGCGTCAGAAGCGAAGGAGTGGCACAGATCGTGAATTCTGACGCCTTCCAGGCCAGCGGCTTTGCGAATGCGGCGCCAGGGTTTTTGCAGGTCAGTCAGATAGCCACCTTTTTTCCGTCCGGTAATGACATAGGGATTGTCCTTCAACCGGGGGATGGACTTGATTACGTTTATCGCTGCCTGACCAATCTGGACGATTTTAGCTCCGGTTTTACTGTCAGGCAGTCGCAATTCGGATTGGTCGAAGAAAACGTGGCTCCATTGCAGGGTCTGGATTTCACGTAGTCGGCAACCTGTCAGGACGAGCAGACGGATCGCCCAGACGGCCTCCGGCATATCCTCTGTTTTATTGAGTGTGGCGCCGAGGCGCGCATATTCTTCCTGCGTCAGATAGCGCTCACGCTTTTCTTCCTTATAGCGCTGAACGCCGCGGCACGGGTTGAGACCGTCAGTCCGAATGCCCCAGAGGTCTGCCAGACTGAACATTTTGGACAGTACGCCGAGCGTGCGGTTAGCCTGATAAGGAATCTGTCGCATATCCCCGTGAAATTCGAAGACATCTGCACGCGATATATCTGCCATCCGCCATGCCCCGAATTTGGGAACGATGAACAGATCCACAGCCCTCTTATACTCGCTCTGGGTCGTTGGTTTGAGATGAACATCCACATATTCGTCGAGGAAACGATTGCTGAATTCTCTGGCGGTCATCGCCTTGCGTTCTTCTACGCGAGCATCCGAGGGGTTCTCGCCGCTATGAACCCGTGCAAGAATCTTGATGGCCTCTTCACGCGCGAGATCGGCTGTCCATGGGTTCCCATGTTGCCCGATCGTGTAGCGGCGCATGCGGCCGCCGGAGCGATAATGAATGACGTACACCTTTCGGCCGGACGGCCATACCCGAACAGCGAAGGCTGGAATGCTGTCGTCCCAGAGGAAATAATCCTTCTCTGCCGGTTCGGCAGCGGTGACAATTTTCTTGCTGAGCTTGGCCATGCTTGTCCCCATCGCAGGAAACACATAGGAAACAGATGAATGCAAAACCGGGCGTAGCCGGTACAAGAACTGCGTAGCCTGATGGGACGGTTTTTCAAGGAAAATAAGGGGTTCCGCGTGGTTGGGCGTAGTTCTGTCGGCTGGGGCGGGGAGGGGCGTAGGCCTAAATCCCTAACTCATAACCTGAAGGTCGCAGGTTCAAATCCTGCCCCCGCAACCACTTCCATCATAACTCTCTCATCATCAACTGCTGATCGCCATGAAACACTGGCTCAAATGACGGATATCATCATGCGTGATGACGCAGTGAGAATGCTGTCGGGGCCAAACCAGAGGGGCTGGTTGGCACGTAATGCTAGGTGTTTGGTCCCGGGGTTTGATGGGTTGGATTGATGATGAATCTTTC
>NZ_CADO01000042.1 GCF_000285275.1 Acetobacter pasteurianus subsp. pasteurianus LMG 1262 = NBRC 106471 | reverse complement strand
CTTTTTCATAATCTAACCCGATGTACAACCCTTCTGTGAGATTTCCGCGTCGACATTTTCGTCTTCAACGCCGGAATATGCGTTGCCGGAGACCCACTGACACTCAACCCTGATGACGTTGACCGCATGATAGATATCAACATTCGTGCCGCCTATCATTGTGCGGTTGAAGCGGCCCGCTCCATGCCTAACGGGGGCCGAATTATCCTGATCGGTTCCACAAACGCCAATCGCGTCCCCTTCAAGGGACTGGCCGCTTACAGCATGACAAAATCAGCCCTGCAAAGCATGGTGCGCGGCTTAGCGCGGGATTTTGGCGAGCGCCATATCACGGTCAACGTCATCCAGCCGGGGCCAACGGATACGGATATGAACCCGGCCAATGGCCCGCAAGCCGATCTCATGCACAGCGTCATGGCCATCAAGGAACATGGCTCGGCAGATGATGTTGCAGCCTATGTATCGTTTTTGGCCAGCAACGCAGCACGCGGTATTACGGGGGCCATGCAGACCATTGATGGGGGTTTCAGCGCGTGATTCTGGCCATCCATTTCCGTATCAATTAGTATAAAAAACTTTTACACGAACGGAGACAGGATATGGCCCGAACAGGACGGCCCCGTGAGTTTGACCGGGACAAGGCGCTGGATGCCGCGCTCACGTTGTTCTGGATGCAGGGTTATGAGCCGACATCATTGAACCAGCTCAAGGTCTGCATGGGAAATATTTCGCCTGCCAGTTTCTATGCTGCCTTTGGTTCCAAGGAAGCGCTGTTCCGTGAAGTCGTGCAGCGCTATCTAGAAACCTATGGGCAAGTTACTGCGCCTCTATGGGACGAAACACTCGCGCCACGTGATGCTATTGAACAGACATTGCGACGCTCCGCCCGCATGCAGACAACGCGCTCTCACCCTACGGGATGCCTGATTGTGCTGGGGGCCAGCAATTGTTCACCAGAAAACCAGTCCGTGCAGACCCTTCTGGCAGCCGAACGCGCACGCACCAGAAAGGGCATAAAAGCTTGTGTAGATCGAGCTGTGGCAAGTGGAGAATTGTCCCCTTCCTCCGCTACCGAGCCTCTCCCTACCCTGTTCACAACCTTTCTACACGGCATGGCCTGCGAAGCCAAAGATGGTGACAAAGCCAAGAAACTGGAAGCCGCCATTACAACGCTCATGCAAATCTGGGATAGTCTTGCGGCGCACCCCAAGAGCGTTTCCTTCCGCCAGTAAACGGCCCTGATTTTATCACCAGCCATTCTCCGTGGATTTATATGTATCAGTCGATCCATAATTTATTGACGACCTACCTCACCCCATTTATGTATTGATTGTTCTTTAAGTATAGCAACCTCATTTCGCCTCTCACAAACCTACCAAAGGGAAACGATTATGAACCAGAAATACGTGGCCCTTGTTACAGGTGCCAATCGTGGGATCGGTTATAGTATTGCAAAACAGCTGATTGCAGCAGGCATTGATGTCATCGGCACTTATTACACTAACGAAGCCGAAGCACAGGCCGCTAAAACGGCACTCAGCACCGACACCGCAAAACTGCGCATGCTGAAACTGGATATTTCAGACTACACCACTTTTGCGACATTTACTGCGTAGGTCAGGAATCTTCTGGATGAGGAATTTTCCGGATCTACTTTAAAATACATCGTGCAAAACGCGGGCAATATCATTCACACTCGCTTTGACACGGCGACATCTGAACTGCTTGATAATCAATATAACATTCATTTCAAAGGCCCGTATCTGCTGACAGTAGCCCTTCTACCGCTGATCTGCGATGGCGGACGTATTCTCAACATCACTTCGGCAGCCACACGCTTTTACCTGCCCGATCATGGCCCCTACTCCGCCATGAAGGGGGCTACCGAAGTAATCTCACTTTACATGGCCAAGGAACTGGGGGAACGCCGCATTACCGTCAATGCGGTAGCACCAGGCGCCATTGCCTCAGACTTTGGCGGTGGATTGGTACGAGACAACTCTGAGGTCAACAAAAGTCTGGCAGAAATCACACCTCTGGGACGTGTCGGGCAACCGGATGATATTGGTGCCGCTGTTGCCGCCCTTTTGTCTGACAACATGCACTGGGTGAATGGTCAGCGTATCGAAGTAACTGGCGGTCAGTCACTTTAATACGCCTTAACAGAGATCAGGAAAATATGATGATAGAGGTTATGGCCAGTAGTGTTCTCAATGCACCCATTGCATCCGTCTGGCCCCTCGTACGGGATTTCGGAGCCATCGGCCAGTGGTTGCCGGGAGTCAAAAGCTGCCGGATTGAAGGGGATGATCCGGGCGATCGCGTGGGTACCATTCGGCGACTTGAGATGGGCGATGTCGGCCTTATTCGTGAGCAGCTTCTGGCTCTATCCGATACGGATTATGCCGTAACATTTTCGATCATTGAATCAGCGCTCCCAATCTGGAACTATCGTTCAACCATCCAGCTCCTGCCGGTTACAGATGGTGAGCGCACCTTCATCCGCTGGAAAGGGCAATTTGAGGCTAATCCAGACGATGCTGCCGCAATGCAAGCACGCATGCCCACACTGATTTACCAACCTGCTTTCGATAACCTGGCTAGCAGGCTTTCTGGCAAATAATCGCTATTATCCAGACCGTAAATTAAGTGGATATTCAGTTAATTAAAAAATCACATTGAGCGCGTTCACCGCAACATTCTGATAGATAATCTGTATTGATGCAATACAATGGAGTATACACAGAATACATAGACAAAAGGACAGATTACAGAATGAAAATTATCAGAATTGCTGCGGCCATAGCTATTATTGCCAGCACGAGCGCCTGCACCTCTACAGGTGATGCCTCTATAAAACATACCACTCTTATGGAAGTTAACCAGAATATTCATGATGGCGTAACAACTGCATCCCAAGTGCATCAAATTTACGGTAAACCGGGGCAAAAAGGTTACGAAAACGGCTACGAGTTCTGGGTTTACAGTTTTACAGCAGGCAGAGAAGACGGCCTTTCCATCGCTCAGGATGTTGTGGGGCTAGGCATGCTTGGTGAAAGAACAAACAACAAAAGCAAAACGCTTACTATCGTGTTTAACAATGGCGTTGTGCTGAACCATAGTTTTTCTACCTCGAATTTTAGCTCCAGCAGCGGCATAAGGCAGTAATAATACGGGCTACAAAAGTGTTTTGATATATGTGGCCCATAAATACGAATTGCCGAATGCAATGAAATGCCCGTATTTTCTTTTAGGCCTCAAAGCTGCATGCTCATTATCAGGAAATCGGGAACTTTCATGAACGCTCCAATATTAAAGCAGCCTCACGTGCAGTTCCCCGCTCATATGTTGCTTGCGGGGTCTTTTTTCTAATGAATAATCAACCGGTTTCTGACACTCAACGCCGTTTGGTTATGCTCTGCGCTGTGCTCGGAATTGTGTTGGGCGGGCTGGATGGCGCCATTGCCAACATTGCCCTTCCTACCATCGCAAAGGATCTTTCATGCAGCGAAACACTTACTGTCTGGATTGTTAACGGGTATCAACTCGCTGTGGCGGTCAGTCTGCTACCGGCTGCTGCATTAGCTGAATCCCTTGGCCTTAAAAAAGTGTACGGTTTTGGGCTGGCACTGTTTACTGCGGCATCCCTCGCCTGTGCGCTTTCTGGGTCTATCGGTCTTCTGGTGGGTTCTCGCGTGTTACAAGGCATTGGTGGAGCCTGTATGGCTGCGTTAAGCGGTGCGCTTGTGAGAAGTGTTTACCCCCGAGAGCTTTTACATAAGGCATTCGCAACAATTGCACTTGCGGTTGCTATTTCCGCTGCTACTGGCCCCACACTGGCCGCTGCAGTTTTATCTGTTGCCACTTGGCCTTGGCTGTTTTTAATCAATTTGCCAATCGGCCTTATAGCGGTCCCGCTTTTTCTACGGGTTGCACCACATAGCCCGCGCCGTTCGTTTGCATTCGATTGGATGGGCGCTTTGCTGAATGTTGGCGCTCTGGGGCTGGGCGTTCTTGGCGTTGATGCACTGGGGCAAAAAGAACCCAGATGGGCGGGTATTGAAATCGGAGCAGGTTTTCTGTGCGCCATTATGCTGTATCTGCAGCAGCGCCGCCAAAAGGCCCCTATGCTCCCACTTGATCTTCTGGCTATTCCGCTATTTTCGCTTTCCATCCTTACATCTGTTTGTGCCTATGCAGCACAAATTCTGGCCTATGTTGCCCTGCCATTTCTGTTTCAAACAATTATGCACCAGTCTGCAGTTACAACTGGCCTGCTTGTTACGCCTTGGCCATTACTGGTTGCCGTGGCAGCTCCTTTTGCCGGGCAACTGGCGGCCCGCCACCCGGCATCTGTTTTAAGCAGTATCGGGCTAACAATTCTGGCTGCTGGATTAACCATGTTGAGCATTATGCCTGCGCATCCATCATTTCTGGATGTGGCTTGGCGTATGGGGCTATGTGGCATTGGCTTTGGTTTCTATCAAACACCTAACAATCTTACTGTCATGACTTCTGGCCCAACCACCCGCAGCGGCGCTGCCAGTGGCATGTTAGCTGTTGCACGCACAATGGGCTGGGCCTTGGGCTCCGCCTTGGTGGCGCTGGTTTTTGGTTTGTCTGAAGGAAGTTCTGGAGCTGTTCATTGCCTTGAACTGGCAACAGGGTTTGCCCTTACCGGCGCTATTCTTAGTGTTTCACGCCGCGTTATTCGAGATGAGCAGCATCAGCAAAAAAGCAGTCCTTAAATGTCATGCAACGCCACTGCCACAATCCGTGCATAGTGTTCGGGCATGATACATTTTCTTTCTCATATACCATCAGGCCATCCCGCATGAGAATGGTTTGCGGGTGGACGATGCCATGACCGGCCTGTAAGGAAATTGGGAGAATATGTGTCTTTTTTCATATCGTATTTTGGGAGCAATGAATGCCTAGCATAAGCCCATTTGCCGGCAAGCCAGTCGATCCAGCCCATCTTGTCAATATCGATGCCCTGCTTGACGCTTATTATACCCGCAAGCCCGATCCCGCTATTGCAACACAGCGTGTAGCATTTGGCACATCGGGGCATCGTGGGTCTTCCCTAAGCACCAGCTTCAATGAAAACCATATTCTCTCAATCAGTCAGGCGATTGCCGATTACCGCAAAAGCGCAGGTATTACTGGGCCGCTGTTCATCGGTATTGATACCCATGCGCTATCACGCCCTGCGCTGAAATCCGCACTGGAAGTCTTCGCGGCCAATGGCGTGGAAGTCCGTATTGATGCGCAGGATGGCTATACGCCCACGCCAGTCATCTCGCACGCAATCCTGACTTATAACCGTAATCGTAGTAGCGATCTGGCTGATGGCGTGGTGATTACACCATCACACAACCCGCCAGAAGATGGCGGCTACAAGTATAATCCTCCCCATGGCGGCCCGGCAGATACCGATATCACCAAGGTGGTGGAAGGTGCTGCCAACGCTTACATGGCCAAGAAGATGGAAGGCGTAAAGCGTGTTAGCCTTGAAGATGCGCTGAAAGCTGCCACCACAAAGCGGCATGACTACATCACTCCGTATGTGGATGACCTAGCATCTGTGGTGGATATGGATGTTATCCGTGAGTCCGGCGTGTCTATCGGTATCGACCCACTGGGCGGAGCTGCTGTAGATTACTGGCAGCCGATTATCGATAAATACGGTATCAACGCCACGATCGTCAGCAAGGAAGTGGATCCGACGTTCCGCTTTATGACTGCCGATTGGGATGGCAAAATCCGTATGGATTGTTCTTCTCCCTATGCCATGGCCCGTCTGGTCGGGATGAAGGATAAATTCGACATCGCCTTCGCTAATGATACCGATGCCGACCGTCATGGCATCGTGTCAGGCAAATATGGGCTGATGAACCCCAATCACTATCTAGCCGTTGCGATTGAATATTTGTTTAGCAATCGTGAAAACTGGAACGCCGGTGCAGGTGTGGGCAAAACAGTGGTCAGCAGCAGCATGATCGACCGTGTGGCAGAGGAAATCGGTCGCAAACTGGTAGAAGTGCCTGTTGGATTCAAATGGTTTGTTGATGGTCTGTTCCACGGCACGCTGGGCTTTGGCGGCGAAGAAAGTGCGGGTGCATCCTTCCTGCGCCGTGATGGCACGGTATGGAGCACAGACAAGGACGGTATCATTCTTGGCCTGCTGGCAGCCGAAATCACGGCGCGCACCAAGCGCAACCCCGGTGCCGCGTATGAGGATATGACCAAACGCCTTGGTACACCGTATTACGCGCGTATTGATGCTCCGGCCAATCCGGAACAAAAAGCTATCCTGAAAAACCTGTTACCTGAACAGATTGGCATGACCGAACTGGCGGGTGAACCGATCATCAGCACCTTGACCAATGCGCCCGGCAACGGGGCAGCTATTGGTGGGCTGAAGGTTTCAGCCAAAGATGGCTGGTTTGCCGCCCGCCCCTCCGGCACGGAAAACGTCTATAAAATCTACGCTGAAAGCTTCAAGAGCGAGGCGCATCTGAAGGCTATCCAAACCGAAGCACAAAATGCGATTTCCGCTCTATTTGCTAAAGCGGCCGAAAAGAAAACTATTTGATTTTTTGAGTAACCTTCCATGCCCTGTCATCGGGCATGGATTGATACCATTTTTTCCAATTTCTTAGGAAAATATTGGGCATATGCCTAACTTTGTGTCAGTCATCTGGAAGTTTTTCAGCTCGTCTTAGATGACTGACACAAAATCACATTTGGCGTGACTCTGTAGGTTCAGCACAAGGTGCACACACTATTCTCACCAGCCAAGTAAAGAATTATGCCAGAATTATAATCCAGCATGCAAAAGCCGCGCCGGATTACCAGCCACGGTTACGCCAGAAGCAACATCGTGCGTGACAACGCTGCCTGCCCCGATAATAGCGTTATCCCCAATTGTTATACCGGGCAGGATGATAGCCCCACCCCCAATCCAGACATTTTTACCGATAGTAATGGGGCGGCCAAACTCCAACATTTTTTGGCGCAATTCAGGATCTCGTGGATGATCAGCAGTCAGAATCTGCACGCCGGGGCCAATCTGTGTTCCATCCCCAATCCTGACAGGCACTACATCGAGCACGATGCAATTGAAGTTGAGGAACACATTGTTGCCCAAGAAAATATTATAACCATAATCACAATGAAAAGGCGGGCGAATGCAGGTGTTCTCTCCAACCGCTCCCAGTCGTTCAGACAAATTTCCATTGCGGTTGTTATACCGAACAAGCCATTGGGCGCATTGCGCCATATCGCGCTGTAATTCGGGGTCACTAGCGAGATACAGATCACTCGCCAGCATTTTCTGTTTTTCGCTACGATGAGGCATCATGTCAGATCATGTAATGCTTTGCCCAGTGGCGGAGTAAGCAGCCAATCAGAAAAGCAGACTTTAAGACCTTCTCGCTCCGGCGTGCAACACATTGGGCCAACCAGATAGGACGCCGCCTTGGGAAAAGGCGCCAAACGCACAAGCGGCCAGATCTTGCCATCGGCAGATACCTGAAGCCGTAGCACGCCATCTGCTACAGTTGCGCGCATCCAAAAATCTTTGGGGTCGCCCTCATAAGGAGCTGTCGCCCAGTCTGAACGGCCATCTGTAAGAACACTGCTGAGCATGGCGCGCCCATCTGAAAGTTCTATCCCAGCCTTGACCCATTGCTTCTCATCAATACGAACCATGAGACCGGCCTGATCATACAACTTCTCGTATTCCGCGCGAATACGCAGCTGTGCTGTAAAACGTGACGGCGCATGGAGTCCATAAAAATGCCCGCTATCACGTGTAAATCCGTAAAAGGTCTCTCGCCAGAAATCAGACCCTTTATCCGTTACCATCTCTAACGCATCGGCAGTGATTGCGCTTTGATGTGGCTTGTTAAGCCACTCCCCATTCTGCCACGGGCTAGAATTGCCGGCACGCGCTTTGCCGCCTAAAGCCATGCCCCCAGCCATCGCTCCAGCAGCAATCACCGTGCGCCTTGTCATGCTGGGAGGACAATTCTTTTCGATCTTCTCGCTCACTGCTAACATCCTGCGTCATGAAGATATTTATCTTGTGTGATGATCTGCTTTATCTGGCTTTCAGACAAGTTTGAATTGCCTCAGGTTTTGTGGAGAGCAAAAACCGTGAACTGCGACAAGCCAATGAAATCCCGCGCAAAGAAGCTGCGTTTTTGACTTAGGTAACAGTGCATTCGGAGAATATGCCGATACATTGGACGATACGTGACGTGACGTTATTCAGGATGAACCACAAACGCGGAATTTGCCATTCATCCGGTTCGCCCGCTTGGATCTCCCGACTATGCTCGCTCAAGACCGGCGGGTACCAATAAGACTTAAAAAAATGTAGGCCCTACCGAACAAGGTAGGGCCTTTTGAAAAATGACTATATGTTACAGCGTGTCGTCAGTTAAGCAGGATGATGATTGAGGCGAACTGCACGGC
>NZ_CADO01000043.1 GCF_000285275.1 Acetobacter pasteurianus subsp. pasteurianus LMG 1262 = NBRC 106471 | reverse complement strand
AGAAAGATTCATCATCAATCCAACCCATCAAACCCCGGGACCAAACACCTAGCAAGAGCCCTCTTGATGTGCTTTTTTTTCCGTATACCCAATTGTTACGAAAATGGGCAACTATAAGTCACCAGGAGAAAACGGACGTTTACGTGTGACATGCTGGAACGCTCAACGGTTATTCAGAACAGCCTGCCGCATTTCTTTTTTTGAATCATCAAGCGAAATCAAACCAAGCATAAAGCGCTCATTAGCTTCTTCCAGAATGGCATCGTGACGATAGCCCTGCCGGAAATTAGCTGCCCGCGCTTCTTCGACAGCTCGCCTGCGGCGCTGTGATTCTTCATGAGTGATTGCCGGTGCGATAAGTGTTTTTTCCATTGTTACACCCTCTATAGTTCCATCAATAATACGTTAAATATCACTGGTAATTCAAAATGTTTTGGATTTTTATCTGGAAATAACAAAGATTTACAACCTATCGACCAAGTGCTTTCTGCAGTAAACGCAACACTTCTTTGACGCGCCGATCATTCCAGCTAAATCCATTTGCTCTGGACTGTTCGGTTCGGACACTTGCCGCATATGGGCTCTCTTCTATGGCGGGCATCGGCATGATGTGCTGTTTGATAGAGACTGCCAGAGACGGAAATACATCGATACCGGCCCAACGGGACAAAACTTCTAAAGAGACTATCTTACAATCAGGCTGATTGGTGTTTGCACAGACATACACAGCGGCACCTTCTGCAATAGGATCATAGACAGCCTTCCACATTCCTGATGGGATCATGACCCTGTCAGTCCCGACACTGGGTCTTTCATGAGAAAACAGCACTCCTGTGACAACATAGAGCTCTCCCTCTGCATTCGCGAGCCCCCGAACCGCGGCCTCAATTCCTTCCCATGCTCCGCGGTTCAAACCCGGTGCCTGTGGGACAACATTAGATAACGCATAGGATTCCTGCTGAGCTGCCAGACCGGCGAAGTCACCGGATGGGGACAAATGTCCTCGATCCCAGCCACTATGCTTCCAGTCGGCCAACTCCCCACGGTATCCTGCAGGAAGCCGGGCGTCCGGATAGAAATATCCTTCTCGCTTGGTACGAGCCGCAACTTCTAGGTTTTCTTCGACGATATACTCTGCCGACCAGATCGGACCTTTTGTTACTGGAGAGTCCATTACTGCATAAGCGGTGTTGCACAGGACAGTCCCATGGCCAAACTCACCTTCTAGAGTGGGGCTCTCTCCTGCGAAAAACAAATTGGAACAGGTTTCTTTTCCGTAGGCCCAATCAACTTGCACATCGTATATCAGGAACAGGAACATGAGCTTCAGCCCCTTGTGGAACCCTTTGCTCATGAGTTGCGGCCTGCAGCACGAGGCATTGGCCCCGGTGGCACGGGGCGCATCAGATGCCTATGCTCGCGACAATACCACTCGGTTGCTCCAGTCCGTGTGTTTGCGCCGAATGCGGCACCGGCGTTACATATACAGCAATAATGCGCCCAACTCCTTGCCTTTGCCAGATCTGGAGCCTTCCTCTGTCGTTCAGGCCTATCGTCCATTCTCACAAACCTAGTGCGTCAAGTTCACGTCGTGTTTGCTCCCAGGCAGATCTGGTGCAGGGAATCGCTCCTTGCCCAACCTGCCAGTTCCAGTGTGAAATCCGATTGCCCGGTGGAATATCATTGAGAAACCGCGAGGGAATGGAGGATGTTCCTTGCCGATAATCGCATGAGGTCACTGTCGCCTGCTCCATAGCGCGCGTCAGCGCAACGTAGGCTAGGCGACGTTCCTCATCCAGATTACGAGCATTCGTGCCTGGGAAGAGATTATCTTCCCAAGCTGGAAGAAAAACGTGACGAAACTCCAGACCCTTAGCGCGGTGCATTGTCAGTAACTGCACCCGCTCCTTACCTTTTTCCCCTGGGGCGCCGGAAGCCAGTGAGGCATGCTCCATCAAGTGATCAATCTTACGATAACGGTCAGCAACGTCGGCCAACTCCGCGAGGTTTTCCATCTGCGTCGCAGCTTCATCACTGTCATCAGCTCGGAGCATGTCGTAATAACCGGTATCTTCAAGCAAGAGACGCATCCGATCCCCGACAGTCAGATCCTCTTGTGCGCCAATCTCCCTCACCACACGCTCAAACTCTCTCAGGGCGGCCGCAGCTTTTTGGGAGAGGCGTGTTTCACTGACAGCAGCCAATAAGGATATGTCCTGATCACGGGCTCTCAGCTCAATAGCTCCTAACCCCTTGGCTCCAAGCCCGCGCGTGGGTTTATTTGCTACCCGACGGAAGGCTTCATCGGATTGTCGGTCATCCGGGCGGGCGGCAAGAGAGAGCAGTGCAAGAGCATCTTTAACTGCCACACGTTGGTAGAACCCAACATCTCCTACAATTTCATAAGGAACACGGGCCTGGATCAGAGCTTCTTCAATGGCACGGCTGAGCCTGTTCTGTCGGTAAATAACGGCTATATCATGCCAGGCGCACCCAGATGCTGCACGTCTACCAATTTCAGCGGCAATCGCATCAGCCTCTTCACTCATATAGGAAAACTGCAGCACCTCAACGGGTTGACCTGCCCCTTTGCGCGTATAGAGCGTTTTGGGAATGCGCGATTGATCCTGAGCGATGATTGCATTCGATGCATCAAGTATATGACCTGTCGATCGGAAGTTTTCTTCCAGTTTAAATGTCTGCGCGTCTGGAAATTCTTTTGAAAACCCCCGGATAAATCCTATTTTCGCCCCACGCCATGAATTTATGTGGAATACAATTTCACAACCTCAAAAAAGCAATTTTAAGGTTTCTTTAGGCGGGATAGATGACCTGTACCTGACGTACCCACCAGCCAGTCTCTCAGTTTTGACCAACGTAGCCTTCCGCCCTGATTTCGCACAGCTATGGCCAGAGCCTTCTTCTGCCCGACCAGCACGACGAGCTTCCGCCCCCGTGTAACACCGGTATAAAGCAGGTTCCGCGCCAGCATCGTATAATGCTGCGTCACCAGCGGGATGACCACTACCGGATATTCCGAGCCCTGGCTCTTGTGAATGGTCGTCGCGTAGGCCAGCACCAGTTCGTCCAACTCGCCGAAGCCGTAAACGACCTCCCGTCCATCGAATAAGACCGTCAGTTCGCCCTCTTCCACATCGATCTTGTCGATAACGCCGAGATCCCCGTTGAAGACGTCCCGGTCATAATCGTTGGCGATCTGCATCACCTTGTCGCCGGGACCGTAGGTCCAGCCGAACCGCTCGACCTTCACGTCGCCTGCCGGGTTCAGCGCCTGCTGCAACTCGATATTCAGCGACCGTGCGCCCAGCCCACCCCGGTTCATCGGGCAGAGCACCTGCACGTCGCGGACCGGGTCCAGCCCGAACCGCGCCGGGATGCGGTCCTTCACCACGGCCAGCAACTTGCGCAGTCCGACCTCGGGCTCAGCCGCCTCCACGAAATAGAAATCCGATCCCTCTTCCGCGCTCAGCTCCGGCATCTTCCCTTCGTTGATCCGGTGCGCGTTGGTGATGATCCGGCTCTGTGCCGCCTGGCGGAACACCTCGGTCAGGCGCACCACAGGGACAGCATCGGAGCCAATGATATCGGCCAGCACCTGCCCCGGTCCGACAGAAGGCAACTGGTCCACGTCGCCGACGATCAGCAGAGCCGCGCTGTCAGGTAACGCGCGCAGCAGGGAGCGCATCAGCAGCACGTCGACCATGCTGGCCTCGTCCACAACCAGCAGGTCGCAGGTCAGCGGGTTGGTATCGTCCCGTTTGAAACTGCCATTGCCCGGATCCGTCTCCAGCAGTCTATGGATGGTCTTGCCTTCCAGCCCCGTGCTTTCCGACAGGCGCTTCGCCGCCCGGCCGGTCGGCGCGCAAAGTTGCACGTCTGTGCCCTTGGCAGTCACGATCTTCAGAATGGCGTTGACCAGCGTGGTCTTGCCCACGCCAGGACCACCCGTGATCACCAGCACCTTGCTACGCAGTGCAAGGCGCACCGCTTCCTGCTGGCTGGGCGCCATGGCAAGTCCGGTCTTGCCTTCCACCCAAGTCATAGCCTTTTCAGCGTCGATGTCAGGCCAGGGTGGACGGCCAATGGCACAGGCGCGCAACCGCTCGGCGATGCTCTGCTCGGCACGATAGAGACCAGTCAGGAAGATACAGCCCGTATCGCCCACGCTGTCTGCCACCACGTCGCCCGCTTCCAGTTCCAGCGCGAGGGCCGTCTCGATCAGAGGAGTGGCGACCTCCAGCAGTTCGGCGGTACTGGTCAGCAACTCTCCCACAGGCAGGCCGCAATGCCCTTCATCCATCGCTTCACCAAGCGCGTAGGATATCCCGGCCCGCACCCGGATCATCGCGTCAGGCGCGATCCCCATCTTACGGGCGATCTGGTCGGCGGTCTTGAAGCCGATCCCCCGGATATCCTTCGCCAGCCTATAGGGATTTTCGCTGATCAGTTGGACCGCGTCCTGCCCGTAAGTCTTGAATATCCGCACGGCCCGCGAGGTGCCGACGCCGTTGCTATGCAGGAACAGCATGATCTCGCGGATCACCTTCTGGTCTGCCCAGCCACCGACAATCCGTTCGGCCCGCTTGGGACCAATGCCTGTCACTTCCCGCAGGCGATGCGGTTCCTGCTCGATCAGGTCGAACACGGCCTCGCCGAACGCTTTCACCAGTTTTTTGGCATAGACGGGACCAATGCCCCGGATCATGCCCGAGCCGAGATAGCGCTCTATGCCTTCGACCGTGGTCGGCGGACTGGCCTTGAGGAACTCCGCCTTGAACTGCAAGCCGTGGGTGTGGTCGTTGAACCAGCGCCCCGACATCTGCACGAACTCACCCGCCGAGATCATGGCGGCATGGCCGACGACAGTGACCAGATCGCGCTGCCCCCGCACCTTCACCCGCAGGACGCAGAAACCGTTCTCGGCATTGTGGAACGTCACCCGCTCCACGAGGCCGGCCAGCGCTTCCGTTTGGCATTGTTCTCCAACCACGGCACTGGTCATTCTGATTCTGTGAACGGAGAAGACACTTGGGAACCGCATGTTGCCGAAATTTCGCCAGGCGTTCGGCCATCCAGCGCTGGCTTATCTCGAAGCTTGTTTAACATTCCCTCCAATGCTTCAACGTCTCCGGACACGGCATCCCGTTCCTCTGGGCTTAACCAGACCTCTTCCAGTAAACGATTGGCTGCTTGCTGAGCGGCCAGGACAACGCCCTTGGCGCTTGGCTTCGGAATATTGAAATAACAGCGTGCGCATGCCATGCGATGCGGACAAGTGCTCCAAAACGCATTGCTACAGTAAGAATCACCTAAATCGTAATACTTCCAAGGTGCTCCATCCTTCGTTGCGCCTGCCGCAATAACCTCCTTATCAATAACAATTTCGATCATCCGCGCCGCCTGATCCGCCTTGGCAAACGCACTCGCCAATTGCGTAGGTTTCGACCGAACATAGCTCATCGTCGATTGAACGGACGTATGGCCGCACCATTTTGCCAAATCGAATATTGTCATTCCTTGCGGAACGCTGGCCAGCATAGAAACGGCTGAAGCCCGTCCACGGTGACTTGTAATACGGCCTTTACTGTCCTCAATCGGAATACCAGCCTTTTTGCACAAAAGCGGGATAACAGTCTGATTTAAAACTTCCTTCGCGATTGGCCTGTTCCGAAGTTGAAAGAGAAAATGTACATGTTCACCGGTTCGCCGATCAAGATGTTTACGGGGTGACGCTCGTTTTTTCATCCAGGCCGTAATGTACTTATGAACAGCATGGCCGACCGGTTTAGTGTACGCGACCGAAGTTTTACCTTCCGGAACATCAAGCCAGCAGACCTGCCCTGCCGGAACGACGTTGCCAGACTGATCAACCACATCCTCTGATTGCTCGCGCGTGCAGCCGACCCGAAGTCGGGCGATCTCATTGCTCCGAAGGCCTGCATGTGTCCACACCACGGCGATTGCCTGCAACAGGGCGAATGGATAGAAACAGTCAGGAGAAAGATCGTCTGGTTCAATGTTGAAGCTGGCCCAGGTCAGTTTCAGCCAAGAAGCATCATCTATGGTCCTAGGATTTACGCCAAGATATTTCGCAATATTCTTCGGTGTCGAGAGATGATATCGCGGATTACACCGGAGCTGCGCCCATTCCCAACTCTGAATATCAGATAAAAACCGACGCATAACCTGATAATAAGCAACTTTCGTTGGAGCCTGTAGAGGCTGGCCAACTGTTGGGATCAGACGATAATCAAAGGTGGAACCGCCCCAATCGCCAATACGTAACCTGTCGACGGCGGCGAGATAGTCGGCACATACCGATACCGTCCATTGCTCTGGTCCTGTGACCTCAGGATGCTCGCGACCCAACCAGATTCCGATACGGGTCAGAGTGTTGTAAACTGCTCGCCTCGCCCCTTCTCGCAAGGTTGTTGTTTCCAACCAACGTCGGCACCATGTCATCCACTCAGGATTGATATTATCAGTTTCAGTTCCATGACGAGGTTGGTATGCCCGGAAATGAATAACCTTCGATGTAAGCCCCATTGCGGCCAAACCGTTTGACAATATTCCAATCCGCTTGGCGATATGATTTCCTGTGTAACACTCTCGTGTATGTTCCAGTATCTTCCTATCAAAACTTTCAAGTTTTGGATTCTCGCCTTGTAATGCAACTGCAGCAAATACTGATGGTACGAGGGGCCGAACGGTCTGACAGACGAAGCCGACACGGGTTAGGGCCGAGAACAGACGCTCACATTCTGTATCAACAATCTCCGCTCCAAAAACCAATCGGGCAACGACAGCCGTCGCCACATTGCGTTGAATTTTGTACACGCTTCGAAAACCACACAGAAGATAAGCGACTGCAATCAACTGCGGTACCATTCCGGTTTTTTTCAGAACAGGACTATTATTGATAATCTCAACCCACAGGTCTTCACTCCACCCCCAGTAGGGTTTTTCCTGGTGTGCGACCGTCAGAAGCAAATACTTCAAAGCACGATGGCTGTTAGCGCGGTCGAGATTGCTGCGATACAGGATGTCCGTCAGAGGCTTATGAAGACGCGGAGCCTGCCGTTTCGTAATAACAAGATTTTCTTCTTTCCAACGTCTGACAACTTTTAATTCGTCTGCAGACAATGTCGCCCGTCTGTCGTATTCATCGAGATTAATGTGGAATTTGTATTCGGGCTGGATGTGAGAAACCTGATATTCGGCCACTGTTCTATCCTCCGAAGACCCTGTTACCAAGATTCATATCCATCTGTTCGACCGAGTGTGCGATTTTACGGAGAAGATCTTCACCAGATAGATGGATATAAAGTGTCGTACTTTGAACATTGCGGTGTCCGGCATACGTTGCGATATCGTGCAGACGCCAGCCTGACCGGGCCAAGTGCGTCAGTCTCAGATGTCTCAAGGTATGAGTACTGAACGCCGGTATGCCGGCTTGAAGGGCAAGACGTCTGACAGTTTTGCTCCATGACCACTTCGTTATGGGCTGTCGAAAGTTTCGATCTGACTCAGACAGAAACAAGGCACCTGAATGGGTTGTCGCACCGCGTCGACGATGTAAATACACTGCCAACACAGGACAAATCACTGCTGAGTAACAAACCACTCGAGCGTGTGCACTTTTACTCGTCTCAGCCCGAATAGTGAGGAGACGTCTCGCAGGGTCAATATCCGACACCCTCAAACCTACTAACTCTTCTCGGCGCAGTGAGCCATAGTAGGCCAAGGCGAACATGAGGCGATTTCTGACTGTTTCCTGTGCGACTATTTCTTGCAAGCTAGCCCATTCTTCGTCAGATGGCAAATATGGCAGTAATTTGGAACGACGTACCAAACCATACCTGAACCCGACATGCTCCGAGAGTGGGCCGCGCCCTACAACCGCCTGCCCTCGCGGCACCGGATTTCGATGTTTGATTCCTTCAAAGACCAAATGATCATACCA
The DNA here is from genome assembly GCF_000285275.1 of Acetobacter pasteurianus subsp. pasteurianus LMG 1262 = NBRC 106471. GTDB lineage: Bacteria > Pseudomonadota > Alphaproteobacteria > Acetobacterales > Acetobacteraceae > Acetobacter > Acetobacter pasteurianus. The sequence continues at coordinate 775 of NZ_CADO01000043.1, read as the reverse complement.
AAGTCGGACGGCGGACAGGCGCTGATGAAGCGTAGCATTGCTCACAGCAGCGCGAGTGGATAGGAAAGGAACGTCTTCTCCACGTAAATACCTTACAAATAGTGAAACATGACTCAAAGTTGCTGCCTCAGGAGCAACACCTGCTGCCTCACAAAAAAACAGATACTGTTCCAGGCCTCTGGCATAGGCGTCTATGGTAGCGGGCGAACGGCCAAGATTGTCGAGCAACGAAAGCCATAAGCATCCTTGAGAGTTCTCAGAAACCTGCGGATATCGTGACCATTTAGGCTCAGGCATCGTACCCTCCCTTTGCAACACGAAGGTATAGATTCAAGCCGATGTATTCCAACTAACTTATAAAATGCTTTGAGAGTCATCACCTACAGCAAAGAACTCTGCTGACACCTCTGAAATCATTTTGAGCCATAAAAACTGGGCTCGATTGACGTCCTGAAACTCATCAGCCATCACGGCTGTGAAACGGCGTGACCAGCGGTAGCGATAGGTATCATTGTGCAGCATTGCCAATGTCGGCCACATCAACAGATCCCCAAAATCTGCAGCATTCTGCTCGCGTAGCAAACTCTGGTAACGACCATACAACTCAACCACATAGCGCCAGCCCGCATCGTCCATAAAACGTTTCTGGGCATGTGCTCGCGCTATCATGGCTTCAACATGATGCCCTGCCATCTCAGGCGTCACCAGATCTTCCTTCAAACGAGATGGGGTGGTTGCCGTCCTCCCCGCACGGCATCGCAATGTGCCAGAATGG
>NZ_CADO01000044.1 GCF_000285275.1 Acetobacter pasteurianus subsp. pasteurianus LMG 1262 = NBRC 106471 | reverse complement strand
AGCGGGCTAACCCCCGCCCAGAAACTAAAAACAGCTGCCTGAATTCTCATTCAACGCCCGACTAAAAATGGGGGGATTACCCTATGAGCCAACTCATCGACAGACTTCTCTTTTTCAAAAAATATCAAGGTAAGTTTGCGGGTGGCCATGGCGTCAATACAGATGAAAGCCGGGCATGGGAGGATACCTACCGGTCCCGGTGGGAGAGTGAGAAAATTGTCCGGTCAACGCATGGCGTGAACTGCACCGGCAGTTGCAGTTGGAAGATCTATGTTAAAAGTGGTCTGGTCACGTGGGAAACACAACAGACCGATTACCCGCGCACGCGACCAGATATGCCCAACCACGAACCACGTGGCTGCCCGCGTGGCGCAAGCTACTCATGGTATCTGTATAGCAGTAACCGTATTCGCTACCCGCTGGTGCGCAAACGGCTGGTTGAGTTGTGGCGCGAAAAACGTAAGACGCTGGATGCGGTCTCAGCTTGGGCAGCCATCCAAAACGACCCGGTCGCCCGTCAGAGTTATCAGGCACAGCGTGGGCTGGGGGGCTTTGTTCGGGTGTCTTGGGATGAGGCAAACGAACTGATTGCCGCAGCAAATATCCATACCATCAAAACATGGGGGCCTGACAGGCTTGTGGGCTTTTCGCCCATTCCAGCCATGTCTATGCTGAGTTACGCTGCCGGAACACGCTATTTAAGCCTTCTTGGCGGAACATGCCTGTCTTTTTATGACTGGTATTGTGACCTGCCTCCCGCGTCCCCTCAGACATTTGGTGACCAGACAGACGTGCCAGAAAGTCTTGACTGGTATAATTCGGGCTATCTGCTGGTCTGGGGCTCCAATGTGTCCATGACCCGCACACCCGATGCTCATTTTTATACAGAAGCACGGTATCGGGGCGCAAAAAGTGTAGTCATTGCTCCGGACTATGTTGAAGTCGCTAAATTTGCAGATTTATGGCTGCACCCTCGCCAAGGAACGGACTCTGCACTGGCATTGGCCATGGTGCATGTCATTCTTCGTGAGTTCTATCTTGAACGTCAGGTCCCTTATTTTCAGGACTATGCAACCCGGTACACAGACCTTCCATTTCTGGTGATCCTGGACCCCAGCGATGCAGGTCAGAAACCCGGCAGGCTGCTCCGCGCGGCTGATCTGGCGGATGACCGGTACCACACCACAGAAGCTGACTGGAAGCCTCTGGTTTGGGACCGGGAACAGGCCTGCCCTGCTATGCCGCGCGGGTCTGCCGGTTTTCGGTGGGAAAACGAGGGGAAATGGAACCTTGAACCATTTGATGCCGTAACAGGTGCGCCCTTAACACCGTCTCTTTCTCTGGGTGAGAGTGGAGAGATGGCCACAGTACTGTTTCCATATTTTGGTGGAGACGGGCGCTTTGGTTTGAATGAGGCCGAGCCAGTTCATGCCCGTAAGGTTCCGGTACGAAGCATAGCCCTGAAAACAGGCGAGCATGTCCAGTGCGCCACTGTTTTTGATTTAATGACCGCACATTATGGGCTTTCTGCGGACGCTACCGCGTGGCCGGATTATGAGAGTAATGTGCCCGGTACGCCCGCTTGGCAGGAGGCCATTACCGGTGTGCCGCGTGAAAGATGTATTGCTGTAGCACGCGGCTTTGCCCGAAATGCGGAAGCTACGCAGGGGCGCTCCATGGTTATTCTGGGGGCCGGCCTCAACCATTGGTACAATATGGACATGACGTACCGTGCTATTCTGAACATGCTCATGCTGTGTGGGTGCATAGGGCAGAACGGCGGCGGCTGGGCGCACTATGTGGGGCAGGAAAAGCTACGCCCATCCGCAGGGTGGGGGCCAGTCGCGTTTGCGGGGGACTGGGGCGGCCCGCCACGCCGAATGAACGGCACAAGCTTCTTCTATGCACATACAGACCAGTGGCGTTATGAGCAGTTAACACCAAGGGAGCAGCTTTCACCTCTGGCCTCGCCTGAAAAATGGCCTCAAACCGTGCTTGATTGTAACATTCAGGCTGAACGACGCGGCTGGCTGCCAAGTGCGCCACAACTTGCGGTCAATCCGTTACAGCTCGGTCAAAAAGCCGCTCAAAGTGGGCAGGATCCTGCAACATATGTGAAGGACGCTCTTGTATCCGGTTCCATCAAGCTGGCTTGTGAAGACCCCGATGCACCGGAGAACTGGCCGCGTAACATGTTTGTCTGGCGGTCAAACTTGCTAGGTGCCAGCGGCAAAGGACATGAATATTTCATGAAGCACCTGTTGGGCGCGCCTAACAATGTCATGAACGAGGATAGTGACCAGAGGCCGGATTTTGCAAAATGGCATGATAAGGCTCCAGAAGGAAAACTGGACCTTCTGACAACTATTGATTTCCGCATGAGCACAACAGCAATGTTCAGCGATGTCGTTTTGCCAACCGCAACATGGTATGAAAAATCAGACCTGAATACGTCTGACATGCACACGTTTATTCATCCGCTGCAGGCTGCTGTTGACCCGGCATGGGAAGCCCGCACGGACTGGAGCATTTTCCGTAGTTTGGCTGAGACGTTCCAACGGTTGGCAAAAGGCCAGTTGGAGAGTGAAACAGATGTTGTTCTGTCACCCTTGCAAAAAGACACACCAGCCGAGCTGGCGCAGCCTTATGGTGACGAGATCTGGCGGTCAGAGCACCCGATAGCTGGTGTACCGGGCAAGACAATGCCCCAGATTGCTATTGTGCCAAGACGTTATGATGAGGTCTATGATCGCTACATTACGTTAGGTCCGGGTTTGGAAAAGAAGGGGAACGCAGACCACGGGTTACAGTGGGATACAACAGCAGAGATACAGGAACTTAAGCAGACACATCCGTCAGTCTCAGTGAAATATCCCGAGAGGTCTTCTCTTTTTCAGGATACCGATGCGGTTGAGACGGTACTTATGCTGGCACCGGAAACAAATGGTGCAGTTTCAGCCAGAAGCTGGAAGTCTCTTTCAGACAAAACCGGGCGTGACCTTTCTCACCGTCTGGGCGGAAGAGACGGTGACCGGATTACATTTGCAGATATCATTACACAGCCTCGGCAGGTCATAAACTCGCCGGTATGGAGCGGTGTCTCGTCAACGCAGGAAGCCTACACCGCTAACTGGCTGAATGTGCACGAATATGTACCATGGCGTACATTAACAGGTCGGCTTCAGTTTTATCAGGATCACCCTTGGCTCCGTGACTTTGGGGAAACCTTTGCCACATACAAGCCACCTATTGAAACACACTCAACGCCAGAGGCCTTAGGGGCTGCGCATGATAACGGAAACCCGGTTATCCCGCTGAATTTCCTGACCCCTCATCAAAAGTGGGGCATCCATAGCACCTATGCTGAAAACCTGATTATGTTGACACTTGGTCGTGGTGGCCCGGTTGTCTGGATTAGTGAGGATGACGCAACACGGCTCAAGATTGTCGATAATGACTGGGTAGAAGCTTTTAACTGTAACGGGACATTGGTGGCGCGTGCTGTTGTCAGCCAGCGTATTCCGTCTGGTGCAGCGTTTATGTACCATGCGGCCGAGCGCACCGCCAATGTGCCGGGTAGTGAAATTACTGGCAAGCGTGCCGGTATTCATAATTCAGTGACGCGTGTTGTCATGAAACCCACCCATATGGTGGGTGGGTATGCACATCTTTCATGGTCATTCAATTATTACGGGCCGGTTGGGTCTAATCGTGATGAATTTATTTTCTTACGTAAAATGAACGATGTGAACTGGTTTGACACCACCGAAAAAGGGAAGGGATGAAGATGATTTTGAGTAATTTTCCTGCTTCTCCCTGCATTATAGGTAAGTAACCGTGAAGATACGTGCGCAGATAGGTAAGGTTCTTAATCTCGATAAATGCATCGGGTGTCATACATGCAGTGTGACGTGCAAACAGGTCTGGACCAACCGTGACGGTGTTGAATACGCATGGTTTAACAATGTCGAAAGTAAACCCGGTGTCGGTTTTCCGCAGCAGTGGGAAAATCAGGAACTGTGGCATGGCGGCTGGCAGTTGGGAAAGGGAGAGTCACTCCGCCCTAAAATTGGTGGAAAATGGCGTATTCTTTCGAAAATTTTTGCAAACCCAAACCTGCCCCAACTTGACGATTATTATGAACCATTTGATTTTGATTACGCTGCATTGCAGAACGAAAAAAGCGAGCAGGTTGTTACGTCTGTCCGGCCGTATTCCCGTATTACCGGGCAGGTCATGGATAAAATTGAACGAGGCCCGAACTGGGAAGAGTCTCTGGGCACAGAATTTAAACATCGTTCCAAAGACTATAATTTCCGTGATGTAGAAAAAGAAATATATGGAAAGTTCGAAAATAGCTTTCTGATGTTTCTCCCGCGACTGTGTGAACACTGCCTTAACCCGACTTGTGTTGCATCATGCCCATCAGGTGCTATTTATAAAAGGGAAGAAGACGGCATTGTTCTGGTTGATCAGGAAAAATGTCGTGGGTGGCGCATGTGTGTCAGCGGTTGCCCTTACAAGAAAATTTATTACAATTGGCACACAGGAAAATCAGAAAAATGTGTGTTCTGCTATCCGCGTATAGAAAGTGGCCAGCCTACCGTCTGCTCTGAAACCTGTGTGGGGCGTATCCGCTATCTTGGCGTCATGCTGTATGATGCCGACAAAATTGAAACCGCTGCGGCTACAACAAACCCTGAAGATGCGTATGAGCAGCAGCTCGACCTTTTTCTGGACCCACACGACCCGGCAGTGGTTGAGCAGGCACGTCGGGACGGCATACCTGACGCATGGATTGACGCGGCCCAACGCTCGCCAGTGTACCGTATGATCAAGGAATGGAAAATCGCCTTTCCGCTCCATCCTGAATACCGCACCCTGCCTATGGTTTGGTACATCCCGCCCTTGTCGCCCATTCAGGAAGCAGCTTCTGCTGGTAGTCTGGAAACCCTGAATGGTATTCCAGATATCAACAGCCTACGTATACCGGTCCAATATCTGGCTAATATGCTCACTGCGGGGGATGAAGCGCCCGTCAAAGCGGCTCTTAACCGGCTGCTGGCGCTCCGGGCCTATATGCGCCGTTTCCAGATTGAGAATGTACGTGACGCCTCTCTCTTGCAGGGGGCAGGGCTGTCAGAGCAGCAAATTCAGGACATGTACCGTCTTCTGGCTATTGCGAATTATGAAGATCGCTTCGTTGTGCCAACCGCGCATAAAGAAGATGCAGAAGACCCTTACCATCAGCGCGGCATCGCGGGTTTTCATTTTAATCAGAGCACAACCTCCGGGAAAAGCCGCTTCAGCCTATGGGGGCAGCAGGGTGTAAGACCGGAAATTCGTCGTCATACGGTGAAAGGGGGATAACAATGTCTCAGTCTCTGTCATTCCTCTGTCAGTTAAGCGCTATTTTTCTTCGGTACCCTGATGAACTTATAAAGCAGGAAAGTGTAGAATTAGGCACGCTGATTTCGCTTTCCAGTCTCTCTATAGAACAGAAAAAAGCTTTCGAAGAAATCAGGATTTTTCTTGAAAAAACACCACTTCTGGATGCGCAAAGCCAGTATGTGCAGCTTTTCGATATGTCCCCCTCCTTATCACTCTACCTTTTCCAGCATGTGCATGGGGATTCCCGTATGCGCGGGCAAGCAATGGTGGATCTGTTAGAGGAATATCGTTCTGCCGGTCTGGATTTGCAGGGGAACGAGTTACCAGACTTTCTTCCCGCCTATCTAGAGTATGCGTCTGTGTGTGACCCTCAGAAAACACAGGAGCTTCTGACAGAAATAGTGGATATTCTTGCAGTTCTGAACAGAAGACTTCAAGAAAGGCGGTCTATATATTCTGGTATTTTCCAAATTTTACAGGAAGAATCCAAACGCCTTCCTGACAAAGAAGTCGTGCACGCGCATTTAAGAGACACAGCCGTGATGGATGATCCCGCAACCCTTGATATGCGGTATGAAGAAAAACCTGTCACGTTCGATCATGCCTCCTCACCTGCGGCATGTAGCGCAGCGTGTGCTGGCTATTCAGGCAAGGATCATGGGAAGGCAAGAGCATGAACTGGGTCGAGTACTTTCTGTTCCAAATCTATCCGTATCTATGTTTGTCGGTCTTTGTCATCGGGTGTTGGGCGCGGTTCGATAGAAGCCAGTTTTCATGGCGCGCTGAGTCGAGTGAGTTCCTTGAAAGAAAAACCCTGAAGTGGGCCAGTAATAGCTTCCACGTTGGTGTGCTGGGGTTGATGATGGGCCATGCTGCGGGGCTTCTGACCCCGCCCCAACTGACTGAGATGCTGGGCCTGAGTGCTCACGCCCACCAGTTGCTGGCTGTCGGTGCCGGAAGTGTGTTTGCAGTGTTCGCTGCTGTTGGTGGCGCAGGGCTTATTTACCGCCGTGTCTTTAACAAGCGCGTCAAGGCCACCAGCCGCCCAACTGACCTATTCATTCTTCTGTTTGTCTATGCGCAACTCTGGCTCGGAATTCTTGGGTTGCCACACTCCATGATGCATTCAGATGGGCACACAATGGAAATATTAGGGGAATGGTGCCGGGGTGTTCTGACATTCCGGTCAGGCCTGCCAAATCTGCTCACCACTATCCCGTGGGTTTACAAGCTACATCTGGTAACCGGTATGACGTTGTTTTTGCTAACGCCGTTTACCCGGTTGGTGCATGTTATCTCTGCTCCTATCTGGTACGTTTTTCGGCCGGGGTGGCAGATTGTCCGCCAGAATCACCATGTCGCTAATGATGAGACGTGAGCCCCGAACATGATGAGTTCTCCCAATCAAACCGGTCACACAATTTTTGTAAATGACACCGCTATTTCATTGGAGGATGTTCAGGCAGAAATGCCGCACCACAAAACAGCGTCTCTTCAGGCACAGTGGAATGATGCCGCAAGAGCGCTGGTGGTAAAAACACTCCTGCTTGATGAAGCCCGGAAAAAGCTCGACACTAAGAGCGGAGACAGTTTGACCGATGAAGCGCTCATTCAGGCTTTGCTAGAGCGGGAGGTCGAGGTGCCAACGCCAACGGATGATGAGCTTGAGCGCTGGAGTGCTTCCAATATTGCCCATATGCAGGCTGGTCCCGCCATGCATGTGCGGCATATTTTGGTATATGCAGATAAATCTATGCCGGGTTCAGTGGAAACAGCGCAAAAAAGAGCGCAAGAGTTTCTGGATCACCTGAAAAATAACGCCACAGATTTTGAACAAGTAGCAGCACGTTATTCAGAGTGTCCTTCCTCCAGTAGAGGGGGGGATTTAGGCATAATGCAAGAGCAAGATCTTTTGCCAGAGTTCAGAAAAGCCCTTCAAACTGTCCAAGAAGGTGAATTCTATGATGGTCTGATAGAAACACGATATGGCGTGCATATTGTGCAGCTTTTAAAAAAGTTTCCTGCTGAGCTAAAAGTCGAAGCTTTAAATAAAGAAGAAAAACAGCGCATTCGGATTTTCCTTGAAGATAATAGTTGGAAGCAGGGCGTGCAGAACTACATTGCTATGCTTGCCTCTAAAGCGCGAATTAAAGGGTTTGACTTGTTTTCTGGCACAACAGCGCAGGCATCCAGCACCGGTTGGCCCGATGGAGGAAACTGCACAGGGAAAAAACCTTCCTGACAGTATAACAATACTTTCTATCTTGCGGGCTAAACAATCTGAGGGCTTTTATGATTTTGGAAATAATTTTTAAAACATTTGCCGTTCTGGTCTCTACAGGCGTCATGGGGGCATTAGCGTATTTTACGCATTACCCATTGCTTTTTCCTAGTTTGGGGCCAACTATTTTTATGCATATTGTTACGCCACAACAGGACGCTTCAAGAGTTTGGAACACACTGGCAGGGCATGCAATCGGGATCATTGCTGCGGTGTTCTCTTTGTGGATATTTGACGCTTTGGCAGCCCCCGCTGCTATGAGTATTGACCACATTACTTGGAACCGTATGGCTGCGAGTGTCCTGGCGATATCCCTGACAGTCTTGGGGCAGGGCCTTTGTAAAGCAAATCATCCTCCCGCAGCAGCAACAACATTATTGCTGAGCTTGGGCGGATTTCATTCAGATATAAAAACTATTAGCGTAATATGTATAGGTGTTATTATTTCGACTACCGTTTCTGAAGTTTTTCAAAAATTTATGGCATATAAAAAATAAGAAAAATTTTTACAGCTTAATAGGATTACTTAATTACAGTCAGGGCACCCGGCACAAAAAAGCGCCGGGTGTTTTTTGTTTAATTCGCAATTTTGTTTGCGATGACAGGCACGAATGTTTTGTCAGGAACAACAACACCTGGAGGGTTCTAAAAACCCCCTGGTTTTGAGGTCTTCTGTATGATTCTATT
>NZ_CADO01000045.1 GCF_000285275.1 Acetobacter pasteurianus subsp. pasteurianus LMG 1262 = NBRC 106471 | reverse complement strand
TCCTTCCACTCTCGTGAAAATATCACACCATCAAACCCCGGGACTAAACACCTACAGAGCAGGAAGGTACCAGAGTGCAAGTTAATTCTGTATCGATTGGTATAGAAATTTTCTGATTTTATTGTTAAAGATTTTATAAAAATCATTCAGCTATGTTTTTTTCTTTTTTTTCGCCTTCAGCGCTCACACTGAATTTTTGGTAAACGCCTAACGCAACGACCATAAATGTTGCGACAATTAATAATGCAGCAGGAAAAAGAATATCCTCTGGAGCTTTACCGCTCCTTTCAAAAACGCCAACCAATCCTTCAATAAAGACAGCAATAATGATTGTCGTCATGAATTTGGTAAGACTGACTCGGGCTTCACTTAATGATTGCTTTTCCTTGGGGCGTAAGACTTCTTCTTCAATAAAATATTTTGCAACATCAAAAACAGCAATGGCAATGACAACGTAGCTAATGGCCTGAACTATTTCTTCTCGTCCATCGTCAAGAGAGACTATGAAAGCTGAAACAAGACCAATTGTTCCAGATATAATAAGTAAAGTGGCCAATATTATCAAAAATATACTCGCCACACAGAATGCTAATCTGGAAATGGTTGTTATGGTATTGATTGCAAATTATCCTTACATGAGAAAACTAGCCTCCAAGATAACATTTATTTTGGTAAAAAGTTCCTTACAATTCTGCTTTATCATTTTCTGTATATTGCAACCCAAGAAAGGGCTGTTACGCGGCGCAGTAATAATGACTTTGATATCATTTAATATGGTATGAAGAATACCTATACGAGTTATATACTGAATCTATAAGATTTTATTTTATATTTTGTAGATGAGTATCTTTTTGCATCTGAAAAGAGAATATGAATACATAGCCAAAAACAAATGATAAAATTAAAATTATATATAAAACCATAGAATAATTTTTTGATAGTGCATAAATATCAAAGTAATTTCTACAAATAAATTTTTTCTTAACATTTTGTGGAATGAATTCTACAAGGCGTGACAGGACGTTTGGATGATATAATAAATAATTTATCAAATTTTTGACATGTATCAAAAGAGTACCATGCTTTTTATGGTATTTGTTATAATATGTTAACGAAGGGCATGCGTCCGGTAATTATTGAAATTACTAGCCATTGCTTAATGTATGGCTGAGGGAAGGTAAAATTATGAGCACGACATCAGAAAATCCCAAACCTCTCGATGGCATTAAGGTTATTGATTTTGGGGGAGTGCAGTCGGTTCCATCTGCGGCTCAGTTACTGGCATGGTATGGTGCTGATGTCATTAAAATTGAACGTGTAGGTGTGGGCGATATTACCCGCAACCAGCTTCGGGATATTCCGGATGCAGATGCTCTGTATTTTACAATGCTGAACTGCAATAAGCGTTCTGTTGAGTTGAATACAAAAACACCAGAAGGCAAGGCTGTATTTGAAAAATGTCTCAAATGGGCTGATATTCTTCTTGAAAATTTTCGCCCTGGAGCCATGGAGCGTATGGGGTTTACGTGGGAATACCTGCAGCAGCTCAACCCACGTCTGATTTACGGCACAGTTAAAGGATTTGGTGATAACTCCCCGTGGGCCGGGGTAAGTGCATATGAAAATGTCGCACAATGTGCAGGTGGAGCAACATCTACAACCGGTTATTGGAATGGCGCGCCACTGGTAGATGGTCAGGCTCCGGGCAACAATAACGGCCCCTTGGTAAGCGCTGCGGCCCTTGGTGACAGTAATACTGGCAACCATTTGTTGATTGGTGTGTTGGCAGCTCTGTTTGGACGTGAGCGGACGGGGAAGGGGCAGAAGATCAGCGTTTCCATGCAGGATGCTGTGCTGAACCTATGCCGTGTTAAACTGCGTGATCAACAGAGGTTGGAACGCGTTGGATATCTGGAAGAGTACCCGCAATATCCAAATGGTAAATTTGGAGACACAGTGCCTCGTGGCGGTAATGCTGGTGGCGGTGGTCAGCCTGGCTGGATCCTGAAGTGTAAGGGCTGGGAAACGGACGATAACGCTTATATTTATTGCACTGTGCAAGAACAGGACTGGGGCCCAACTTGCGAAGCCATCGGTAAGCCGGAATGGGCAACAGATCCCAAATACAATACGGCTAAAGCGCGTGAAACGCACATGTTCGAAATTTTTGCCGCTATTGAAAAAGCTATTGCGGATAAAACAAAATATGAAGCAGTGGCACATTTAGCTAAATATCGGGTGCCATGCTCTCCTGTGTTGTCCATGAAGGAAATTGCTGAAGCTCCGGATCTGCGTGAATCTGGAACAATTGTTGAAGTGCAGCAGCCCAAGCGTGGCTCTTTCCTGACGATTAACCCAATTAAATTCAGCGGTTTCACGCCCGAAATTAAAGCAGCTCCCTTGCTAGGGCAGCATACGGATGAGGTGCTGGCTGAACTTGGTTACACAGCTGAAGAAATCAAAAGCCTGCGTGATAAGAAAATTACCTGCGCATAATCCGGATATTGTGAAAAATGACAGCACCTTAAGGTGTTAAATATACCAGATATAAGTTCCTGCATGGCATTGTTTTAAGCATTTCCTATGCAGGAATAAGGAAAGAATTATGACAGACCAGACAGCACCAAGCACTCTGACAGATGGTTTCCATCTTGTTATTGAAGCCCTCAAGCTCAACAATATTTCCACAATGTTTGGTGTTGTTGGTATTCCGATTACCGATCTGGCTCGGCTTAGCCAAGCGGAAGGCATGCGGTTTATTAGTTTTCGGCACGAACAGCCTGCTGGCTATGCGGCAGCCATTACCGGGTATCTTACAAAAACGCCGGGTGTGTGCTTAACAACATCCGCTCCAGGTTTTCTAAATGGCCTTGTGGCAGCAGCAAATGCCAACACAAACGGCTTTCCAATGATTCTGATTAGCGGGTCAAGCAATCGTGCCATTGTTGATCTTCAACAGGGGGATTACGAAGAACTTGATCAGATGAATGCGGCCAAGCCTTTTGTAAAAGCGGCTTACCGTATTGATCGGCCAGAAGATATAGGTACCGGGGTGGCACGTGCCATCCGCACAGCCGTATCTGGTCGTCCCGGCGTTGTTTATCTTGATCTGACCGCTGCCGTGTTGAGTGCAACAGTGGATGCGCAGGTCGGGCAGGCATCCTTGGTTAAGGTTGTTGATGCAGCAGCTCCGCAGCGCCCAACGGATGAAGCTATTGAACGTGCGGCCAGTCTGTTAGCTGCCGCAAAACGTCCGTTGATTCTTTTGGGGAAAGGCGCTGCGTATGCGCAGGCAGACACGGCTATTCGTGATCTGATTGAAAAGACCGGTATTCCGTTCCTGCCTATGTCTATGGCAAAAGGTTTGCTGCCTGATGGACATCCGTTATCTGCGGCTTCTGCACGATCTTTAGCTCTTGCACAGGCTGATGTGGTTCTGCTCGTAGGAGCGCGCCTGAATTGGATGCTGGCGCACGGTAAAGCTCCGCAGTGGTCTCCAACTGTCAAATTCATTCAGATTGAAGCTAATCCAAGTGAATTTGATAGTAACAGACCCATTGCCGCACCTGTTCCTGGCGATATTGCAGAAGCTGTAAAAGCCTTGAATATCGCTGTGGCAAGTAAAGGCGTGAAAGCAGATCCGGCATGGCTTGCGGAGCTAAATGCCAAGCGTGAGCAGAACGTTGCCAAGATGACTGCACGCTTGGAAAAAGTGACAGACCCAATGAACTTTTTCACAGCACTCAATGTCATCAAAGGGGTTCTGGAAGGGCGCGATTATTATCTGGTCAATGAAGGTGCGAACACACTGGATGTGACGCGTAATGTTATTGACATGAAGCTGCCACGCCGCCGTCTGGACCCTGGCAGTTGGGGTACAATGGGCGTTGGGCTTGGATATGCTATTGGCGCGGCTGTTACCACAGGTAAGCCCATTGTAGCTATTGAAGGTGATAGTGCTTTTGGGTTTAGCGGCATGGAAATGGAAACAATCTGCCGTTACAAACTACCTGTTGTTGTTATTGTCTTCAATAATGGCGGGATTTACCGGGGGGATGATGTGAACCGCGGGAATGGAACAGACCCAGGTGTGACCCGGCTGGATGCTTCCGCGCATTATGAAAAGATTATCGAAGCCTTTGGTGGCGCAGGGTACGATGCACAAAAACCAGCGGATCTGAAACAGGCTCTGGAAACCGCTCTGGCATCTGGTAAGCCGGCCATGATCAACTGTGCTATTGATCCGCATGTCGGCATGGAAAGTGGACATCTTAGCAAGCTGAATCCGCAAAGTGCTGTTAAGGCTGGCGCTGCTGCTCCCACCACACAAGCTGCAAAATAAGGTGGCATGATGACTGAAACCACCGCAGCAAAAGCGAAGGGGCCCTTTGATGGGCTCCTCGTCATTGACCTTACGCATGTACTGAATGGCCCATTTGGCACAACAATTCTTACAGATCTTGGTGCACGCACAATCAAGGTTGAGCCGCCCGGTCATGGTGATGATACACGCACCTATGGTCCGTATGTTGGCGATCAGTCACTTTACTTTTCTTTTGTAAACCGGGGAAAGGAAAGTATTGTCCTCAATCTTAAAGATGAGGGTGATCGGGCTATTTTTCTGGAAATGGTTCGTAAAGCAGATGTGCTGGCAGAAAACTTCCGCCCCGGCGTGATGGATCGCCTTGGTTTTAATTACGAAGAACTGGCAAAGATCAATCCACGATTGATTTATGCGTCCTCATCAGGATTTGGACAGACAGGCCCGCTTGCGCACTATCCTGCCTACGATACCATTGTACAGGCCATGAGTGGTGTCATGATGGCTACTGGTTTTCCTGATGGGCCGCCAACACGGGTAGGGGGTACATCACTTTCTGATCTGTGTGGCGGCGTTTTTATGTTCTGCGGCATAGCGAGCGCGCTTTATGCACGTGAGCGCACAGGGAAAGGGGCGCACATTGATGTTTCAATGTTTGATGGTACCCTCGCATTTTTGCAGCATGCGCTGATGTGTTGGTCTGCCACGGGTAAGGCTCCAGAACGTATTGGCAATCGACATCCTTACATGGCGCCTTTTGATGTATTTCAGGCTCAGGACAAGCCTTTCGTGATCTGTTGCGGGAACGATCATCTCTTTAAGGCCTTATGTGACGTCATTGGCGCGCCAGAACTGGCGACAGACCCGCGTTTTGTCGAAAATCATGACAGAATGGCTAATAATGATGCGCTAAAGGCAGCATTGGAAAAAGCGCTTTCCAAACAGCCTGCCGCACATTGGCTGGATGTTATCCATAAAGCAGGTGTGCCAGTGGGCCCATTATTAGACATAGCGGAAGCCGCGGCCCTTCCGCAGACAACGGCGCGCAATATGCTGATTAAATCTGGTGGCGTTATGATGCCAGGTAATCCGGTAAAGATCAGCGGGTATGATGACCCGCATGAACGGCCCAGCGCACCCAAGTTGGATGAGCAAGGGGCCGCATTGCGTAAGGAATTTGCTGCACCAGAGGCAAAATGACGCCTGATTTAACACAGTCCCCAACATTGCCAGCGCGCCCCGCAGCACCATTGTCGGTTCTTCTTCGGCGTGTAGTGGCGTTAACCTTCGTTGTCGCCTTTGTGGAGGTCACGGTTTATATGGATGTCGGGAGAATATATCCCGGCATCATGACCGGAAATACCGTACAATTCGGGAGATCTGTTGCGTTGCATCAGTGGCAAAATGCAGCCCTTACCGGAACTGCAATCGGCTTGTTCTTCTGTGGGTGTATGTGTGCCAGCCTGATCCGGCGTTACATGAAATGGCCGTACTGGGAACTGTTGCTGATGGCAGCAGTTCTTGTTGTGGTCACCTTTGCGCGCCTTTCGCCTTCGCTGCATCATGTTGTTGAGCTTCCATTGGTTGCACTGGCCTTGGGAATGCAGGGAGAAACACTTGCACGTTTTGGTGGTGTTTCTCTGCAAACACTTGTCGTGACCAATAATATGGTCAAGTTTTCAGATGCATTCATCGGGCGCTATGTGGCCGTTTGGCTTGATTGCTCCCGTTTTGAGGCCAAGAAGCCAACCCTTAAGGAAGTTGTTCTTCCCGGGGCTGCATGGCTTTGCTATTTTGTTTCTGCAATGCTTGGAGCCATTATTGAGCATATCTCACGTTTTGGGCTTCTTCTGCCCGTCGTTGTGCTGCTTCTGACGGTCTATGATCTTCGCCATTCACGATACGCCAATTAAAGGAAAATGCAGATGTGCAACCTTGTTGATAATACGGCTGAGCATCGGTTTGAACTGATGCAGAATGGTCAGAAAACTTTTGTGGATTATGCCAATAGGGATGGCGTTCTGGTTCTGTTGCATACAGAAGTTCCTGCCTCTCTGAAAGGGCAGGGTGCGGGCAGCCGATTGGCTCGTGCGGTGTTGGATGCAGCGCGAAGCAGAAAAGTAAAAATCAGTATCAAGTGTGATTTTCTTCTGCATTTCATCAGCAATCACCCTGAATACAGGGATATTATATCTCTATAAGTAAAATAATATGTCTTCATTTTAAAAGAAAATTATCTTTAAAAACGGGAATATTGAATCATGATGGTGGAATATTTTCGTATATATTTTTTGTATTTTAGTTATTTTTATCAAGTTATTCTTTCTGTTTTAGTCTTGTGTTTTGTTTTTCCTCAGCCGCTTTTGGCACGCACAGTTGACCCAGAAGTTCTGGAACTTCGTCGGGAAATGGCAGCGATGCGCCAAGAAATGCAGGCGATGAGACGGGAAATCCGAGCTCAGCATGCCACATCTTCTCACCAGACTATTTCTCATGCTGTTCATGTACCTCGTACTGTACATCTTACGACGGCTGGTCATGAAGAACCCGTTCCGGTTTTTTCTGAAGAACCATCTCGCCCAACTGGACCACGTGCGCCTGTTGATAGTCGCCTAATAACATCAGATGGGCCAGTGCAATCCTGGGCGGATTTCAAGGTAGCCACCACCAAGAATGAGACAATGCAAATTGGGGGTATTCAGGTTGGTTTCCCTAAGGGACGTCCGACCATAGCGTCTGAGGACAAAGCGTATGCATTTTCAATAGGGCTGCTTGCCCAAGGAGATTTTGGCGGATTTCTGGGGGCTGGGCCAAAACGGGGAGAGGGTGCCGGGAACTTTAATAAGTTCACTGAAAATGCACGACGTCTGCGGCTTTACATGTCGTGGCGTTATAAGGATTGGGTTGTAAATGTAACACCGGATTTTGGATCAAGTTCAGTTGACGGAACCGTCGGGTTGTTTGAGGCCAATCTGAACTACACTGGTTTGCGGAACACCACACTTACGGTGGGATATTTTATGCCGCGTATGGAAGAAGAAAGTGCTGAACGTTCCAGTGGCTTTGAATTTCTTGAGCGGCCTACAATTGTTGATTTGGTGCGCAATATTGCAGGTGGCGTAGGACGCTTTAGTGTTGGTGGTGAACATTGGGAAAACCGATGGTTGGCAGCTGCTTATTTCACTGGGCAGAAATTCGGTGATCGTAGCAAGGATACTACAATCACCGATAGCCAGACTGGTGGCGTTGTGCGTGTTGCTGGCCGCCCATATGTAAGCAAGGATATAGATGTTCATGTGGGTGCCGGAGCAACAGCCGCTTTCAAGGTGAACGAAAATAAAAACGGACGACAATATACCTTTAGCGACAATATGGAAGTACCGCTGGGTGAAACATCTTTGCTAACATCTGGTGCACTTACCAATGTTTCTCAAATCTGGGCTGCGGGGCCTCAACTGGCAGTAAGGTGGAAAAACCTTCTGGTTAAGGGGGAATATTATCACATCGGCGTCTCACGTGGACATCAGAACATGGGCCCTGAACTGCCTTCCCTAGGTTTTGATGGTTGGTATGTTTCGGCCAACTATACGCTTTTGGGTCATGGGCGCGCATACAATCCCAAAATTGGAGCTTTTACAACGCCGGGCGTGGATTATGATTTTGATCCATTACATGGTCATTGGGGTGCATTAGAAGTGAGTGGGCGTTACAGCGTAACAGATCTATATGGTGTTGCAGATCAAGGAGGGGAAGGTATTAACGGTAATCAGCAGACTGTATGGCAGGGTGGCTTTAACTGGTATCCAAATCAGCACATTAAATTTATGCTACAGCGTGTCGTCAGTTAAGCAGGATGATGATTGAGGCGAACTGCACGGCTG
>NZ_CADO01000046.1 GCF_000285275.1 Acetobacter pasteurianus subsp. pasteurianus LMG 1262 = NBRC 106471 | reverse complement strand
GACTGAATTCTACAAAATGACCCGAAATTGCCTCAAGTGTGAGAAATCCGCGTCCAGCCCACCTTCCAGATTTTCACGCCAGACAGAGGTCCGCTGGAGTTTATCGGCCGTGCGGATATAGAACATGAGAAAACGGTCTATATATTTTATCAGAGTTTCTGAATCGATGTCGGTTGCAAACAGTTCCGCATGGCGCGGCCGCATGCCGCCATTACCGCAGACATAAAGGTTCCAGCCGTTTTCTGTGGCGATAACCCCCACATCCTTGCTCTGTGCTTCCGCACATTCACGCGTGCAGCCAGAAACCGCAAACTTGAGTTTATGGGGCGAGCGCAACCCCTTGTAGCGGTTTTCCAGATCAAGGGCCTTGCCCACACTATCCTGCACACCGTAACGACACCATGTGCTCCCCACGCATGATTTTACGGTGCGGGTGGACTTGCCGTAAGCCTGCCCCGTTTCAAACCCTGCATCGAGCAGTTCGGTCCAGATTTCTGGCAACTGGTGCAGTTGCGCGCCAAACAGGTCGATCCTCTGCCCACCGGTAATTTTGGTGTAGAGATCATATTTTTTTGCAACCTGACCAAGCACGATCAGCTTGTCCGGTGTAATTTCCCCCCCGGCTATGCGTGGCACAACCGAGTAGGTGCCGTTCTTTTGCATATTGGCCATGAACGTGTCGTTCGTGTCCTGCAGGGGAATATACAGCGGGTCGGTTATGGGCTTGTTCCAGGCCGAAGCCAGAATGGACCCAACCGCAGGTTTGCAGATGTCGCACCCCAGACCGCCATGGCCATGCTGCTGCATCAGCTCTTCAAATGTCTGGATACCGTGCACCCGGACCAGAGAATACAGCTCCTGCCGGGTATGGGAAAAATGCTCGCACAGGCTGCGATCAACCGTAATGCCTCGGCTTTCCAGCTCCGTTTCAAAAACACTTTTCAAAAGGGCGGCGCACCCGCCGCACCCTGTGCTGGCTTTTGTGGTCTGCTTGAGTTCCCCCAGATCAGTGCATCCAGCATCTATTGTTGCGCAGATCGCCCCTTTGGTCACGTTATGGCATGAGCAGACCATGGCCGTATCGGGCAGGGCATCGGCCCCCAGCAGTTCCGCCCCTTCCCCACGCGGGAGAATAAGTGCTGCCGGGTCGGCCGGGGGTTTGATCGCGTTCTGCACGTACTGGAGAATGGTGTCATAATACGAATTATCCCCCACCAGCACGGCACCCAGAACACGGGCACCATCCCCAGACAGCACAAGCCGCCTGTAGGTGCCATCTGCCTCGCCTATAAAGCGGTAGCTCCTACTCCCCGGTGTTGCCCCGTAGGCATCGCCAATGGAGCCCACATCCACGCCCTGCAATTTGAGCTTGGTGGACATGTCTGCCCCGGTAAAAGCCGCTTCCTCGCCTGCCAGAATGGACGCAACCGTGCGGGCCATGGCATAGCCGGGCGCAACCAGACCAAAAACCTGTCCCTGCCAGGAGGCACATTCTCCAACGGCAAAAATGGCCGGGTCTGACGTACGGCAGCTCTGGTCAATCACAATACCGCCGCGTGCCTCCACCTCCAGCCCGCACTCACGCCCAAGCTGGTCCTGCGCACGAATACCGGCGGAAAACACCACCATATCGGTTTCAAGGAACGTATCGTCTGCAAAAATCAGGCGGTGCCGGCAGGTCTGCCCCGGCACAATCTGCTTTGTGGCGTGGGAGGTGCGCACATCTATCCCCAATGCCTCAATCCGGCATTTGAGCGCATCCCCGCCTTCCTTATCCAGCTGGGCAGACATAAGGTGCCCACCAAGCTGGATAACGCTTGTGTGCAGGCCCAGTATTCTCAGGGCATTGGCGGCCTCCAGCCCAAGCAGACCACCCCCGATAACCGTGCCGTGCTGAGCACCCTGTGCTGCTGCGCGGATAAGGTCCAGATCTTCCAGATTCCGGTAAACAAGCCCTGCCGTACCGGTATTTCCGGGCACCGGAGGCACAAAGGGGATGGAGCCGGTTGCCAGAATCAGGGTTGTGTACTGCAAAGCGCCTTCTGCACTGTGTACGGTCTGTGCCTGCCGGTTTATGCTGCTCACGCGCACCCCACGGTGCAGGGTAATGCCGTGTGCTGCATGAAAATCTTCCGCATGCAGGCGCAGGGCCAGCGCATCCTGCCCGGTCATGTATTCGGTCAGGTGCACGCGGTCATATGCATCGTGCAGTTCCTCGCCAAATACGTGGATGGCGCAATTTTCGTGCAGGCCGTGCATGACCAGCTGTTCTGCACAGTAGTGCCCCACCATGCCATTGCCGATGATAACGATAGTGCCGGTAGTGGCCATGGTCAGTAACTCCTCGCAATTTGGGAACAGGGGGTGACAACGCAAATGCCCATATGCGCGCAAGGCTGCCCGGAAGCGTGCAACCGCCCCCGCAGGAGGCGTGCACACAGGGAAAGACGCATGTTACAGAAAACAGAATGGGAAAAACGCTGCACCATTATGGAACGGTTCCTGCGTTTGCACTGTGTGCAAACACGCCTTGTTCAGGCCAAGGAGCCGCCGTTGACCCCTGAACAACTCGCCGTTAACCCGTTACCACCGCCGTTGACGGTAACTGTTATGGGATGCTTCCAATTAGTTCCTTACACGAAATAAAATAAATAGTGAACCACATATCACGCCAAAAGCTGCCCCGGCTCATGGCATACGGACCTAGAACTTGAACTCCATGGTCTGCATATAAAACATGCCGCTTTTGGCCCCGGCCTCCCGCATGCCGTGGGATGAAGCAAAACCTGCAATATCGTGCGTCCATGTAAAATGCGGGGCAAAACTCCAGGCAACCTGCACCTGGGGAGAAACACCAACAAAGCCACCATGCAGGTTATTGCGCCAGGCATAGGTCTTGCCTGTTCCGTAAACGGCGTCCTGTGTGCTCTCACGCCAGAAAGCAGGCACGTGCAGCCTCAGGCGCAGGTTGGGTCTGGGGGCGGCTGTAATCAGCGGGCCAACCCCCACAAGGTTCTGGGATGTCAGGGCGAGTGTAACATCGTTATAATATGGCAATGCGACATACGGTGTTGCAAAAGTGCCAACTGCACCATTCTTGCTGTTGTAATTCCCGCCGGAAAACACATCGGCCTGAATCCCGAAAGAAGGCTTACCCAGAAGGTTTTTTGCATTCCAGCTAATACTGCCGTTAACCGCAAATGCCCGGACCGGACGGGTTTGCGCATCCTTTTGCGCGGGACGAAACTGCCCACCCTGAAAAACCCCGGTCAGATTAACATCAAACGGACCGGCATTCCCCCATAAACGCCCGCCTATATTATCCCGGCGGGTGGAGCCTGCTTCCGTCTTGCCTGCCTGAGCAAGAGGCAGGGCCGCATTGGCACCGTTAAACAGGTAGCCAAGAAAAAACACATCGGCAAAAAGCTGGCTCTTCTGCTTCATAAAAGAAAATGATGGCAGTGCCGTGGATGTGTAGGCGCCATACATGCGGGCATTGTAACTTGTGCCATCTGCAAACACATCAATCGGCTTTTTATTGGTCTGCATGAAGTCAAACAGATCAACACGAAAGGACTTCCACACCGCGTAGCCCCGCACGCCATCCCATGTCTGCTGCACGTTAGGCAGGTCACGGGCCGACTGCATGGAAACCGGCGCATCCACAAATACCTGCCGCCCGCCAATAACCCCCATGCTTGCCCCCAGCAGATGCCCCTTTACCTCCAGAATCCCCTGCTGAAGGTCCAGCCGCTCGCGCTGTGTGCCTGCCTGATACCCGTAGTAATTGGAGCCACCGGCCACACCCCACAAAAACTCGGCGTATGCGCGCACATGTTCACCAAGATGCAGGTCTGCACCATACATGTTGCGCAACAGCACGCGGTTGGCGTTGGTTTTACCTGCTGTGCCCATCATGGGCTGGTTTTCAAACACATAGCGTAGCCGCTCCTCCCCGCTCAGGGAGAGCCAGATACTGCCTGTGTTGTTCAGGCGTATGTATTTAAGGCGATTGAACCAGTCCTTATTTCTTTTCGATACCGGAACGTTTTCGAGATCACTCCAGTCCTCGGCCCAGCGGACCTGCCCAAAGCCTGCCATTGTTCCAAAGCCGCTGGCAGCCTGCTTGCCTGCGTTGAACACCCCCCAATCCTGTGTATGGGGGATGTGCCCCGCCGCTTTTGCGGGTTTGGGCGTGTTGTTTTTCTCCACCGCCACAATGGTCTGGCGTGCAGTCGGGGCTGTATCCTGCGCGGGAGCACTGGCAGCCTGCGCCAAGGCGGGGTGTATCCCCACAGTGCCCAGCAGCACAGCCGCATGAACCGAGATTGGCCAGGTCTGAAAAAGGGCGTACCTGGGGCGCACGCGATTCTTGTTCAAGGCCACGTGTCATAATCCGTGGCTGTAAGGAAGATCAGGAAATTGCGGAAAGGCCGGTCGTGTCAGACCCATGTGCATCGGCTGGTTTGTTCCAGCTTCTGCGGCAGATGGAGACGCAGACAAGAGCCACCAGAGCGATACCGGCAAAAGCCAGAAACCCCAGACTATAAGACCCCGTTGCCTGCCGTGCGGCTCCCAGAGAGGAGGCCAGATAAAACCCGCCAACCCCACCGCTCATGCCGACCAGCCCGGTCAATATGCCCACCTGCTGTGCAAAACGTGTGGGAACAAGCTGGAAAACGGCACCATTCCCCAGACCCAGCACCAGCATGCCCGCAAAAAAAGCGGGGAACGCGAGCCAGATCGTAGGCAGCCCCAAACCGATCAGGCCAAAAATAACGGTTGCGGCCCCATAGAGTATGCACAGCGCACGCTCGCCCCCAATACGGTCTGCCAGTGCGCCACCCAGCGGGCGGATAAAGGAACCAGCAAACACCACCAGCGCGGTGCAGCTCCCTGCCACTGCGGGGGAAAGACCATACTGGTCATTAAAATAGATGGTCAGGAAGGAGGCCAGCCCAACAAAGCCGCCAAATGTTACGCCGTAAAAGAACATCAGGGCCCAGCAATCGGCTTTTTTCAAAACCGGGAGCCACGCCACAAGGCCGGCACTCGGGCGGCGGGGTGGTTCTTTGGCAAGATAGATAAAGGCACACAGCACAAGAACAAGCGGCAGCGTGGCCAGCCCGAACACGTTGGTCCAGCCATAAAGGGCCGCAAGCCCGGGCGCGAACAGGGAGGCAAGCGCCGTGCCGGAATTACCAGCCCCGGCAATACCCAGTGCCGTGCCCTGATACTGCGGAGGATACCAGCCAGATGCCAAAGGCAGAGCAACAGCAAAGGAAGCCCCGGCCACACCCAGAACAAAAGCTACGGGAAACAGACCGGCATAACTATGTGGTGCCAGCACCCACGTTGCGGCAAGCCCTGCAATAACAAAGGACTGCATGCCTATGGCAACACGGCGCGGGCCATAATGGTCAACCAGTGCGCCAGCAACAACCCGCAGCAAAGCACCTGCAAGCACAGGCATGGCCACCAGAAGCCCCTTCTGGCCGGAGTTCAGGTGCAGGTCATGTGATATGGCTATGCCAAGCGGCCCAAGCAGCACCCAGACCATGAAAGACACATCAAAATAAAGAAAAGCAGCAAGCAGAGTGCGGGGATGACCAGCTTTGAGGAAACCTCTATCCATAACACTAATACCTAGTGCCGGACTAAACGTCAGGCACGCCCACCATGGGTAAGAAGGCCATCATTGGCCCCCAATGTAGATATCATCATGACCTTATGGATCGAATGCCAGCGTTGACATTTACCAGATCTGACCCAAGGATGACGGCATATCATTCCGATGTCAAAATGTTTCTGTGCGCAGGCGACATCCTGGCAGGATGCTGTTTGTTTTTTGCCACACAGGCCGCGCAAGGTGCCAAGCCATGCAGCAGCAAGACACTCTGCGAAGAGTGCAGTCCATTCAAAATGTTTTTAAAGAAGTCCGCCCTGAGCAATTCTGCGCAGCTTATTGGCATCACGCACAACCAGCATCTGGCGGGAGCGGGCCAAAAGCCCCACCTTCTCCCACGCGGCCAGCAGGCGGCTGGCGGTATAGAGCGTTGTGCCCGCCAGTTCCGCCACATCCCTGCGGCGCAGGGGAATACAAATCTCACAAGCCCCGGCCTGCACGGCGCCACTCTGCTCAACCAGCATAAGCAGGGCATGGACAATGCGCTGCTCTGCGCTCTGGGTTGCCATTTCACGCAGGCGGTTTTGAACATTGGCAAGCCGCTGCCCGACCATGCCGATAATGTTGATCGCAATTTGCGGGGAGTTCATGGTCAGCGCCATAAAGTCCGCTTTTGACCAGCTTGCAATATGCGAGGGCATCGCTGTTTCAGCATCCGCCGGGTAATACCCTTCGGTAAACAGTGCGACGGTGCCAAACATCTCCCCCGGTGCAATCATGCGCATGAGTGCCTGCGCGCCATCGCTCCCGATCTGGCGGATACGCACCGCCCCCACAAGCACCGCATAAGCCCGTTGCGCCACCGCTCCCTGCGTGAACACACCAGCCCCACCGGGCAGAACATCAACCCGCGCCAAAGACGCAACATGCGCTGCCACTTCGGGCGGCAACCCCTTTACCAGACCCAGTGCGCATATGGCCCTGACCGTATTCTGCGAAGGCGTTTTTTGCTCAGACATGCCATGACCCATACACCCCTTATGCCGCGCAGGGTATTGTGTCACGCATACGATCAGACCGGCGACCAGCCATGGCTACCCGCCACCGCACCAAAAACGGTTACCAGCCCCAGAACCAGCAGAACAATATGCGCGCGATGCAAGGCGGCAAAAGCGGCATCCAGGTCACGCTTTGCCCAGACATTAAAGCGCCGGTGGAGAACAAGAGGCTCCGCAATAAACAGAACAATGGCAAACACCAGCCACAACCCCACCATGGCGTGCATCCACCAGAAACCGGGTTCAGCAAAACGGGCCCAGAGGTCCATTTTCATGACCATAACAAGCCCGCTCAGCCCGACCAGAACCACAGCACTGCGCGCCTGCCACACAAAACGGCGCTCAAAAGCCTGAAAAGCCGCAAGCCGGTCCGCCCCGAACACACCACAGCGCAGGGCAGGCAAAGCCGCTGTTGTCGCCATGGAGACCCCGCCAATCCAGATCACGACCCCGATCACGTGCAGTGCCCGGGCAATTGCCAGTTCGTTCATCCATCCCTCCTTGGGAAGATTGCCATATTTGCCTGTCTCACCATATTTCTACTGCGTTGGGGGCGTGCCGGGTTTGCGCTGACGCAACCTTTCTGCCAGTCGCATCAGATAGACTGTGCTCAACATCAGGCTGTTAAGGAGGCTCATATTATGAGCAGGCTGCCACTAAACGAGGACGGGCTGGCAACACTTGTAGACGCCTTTTACACACGTGTGCGCGCGGACCCCAAGCTTGGCCCCATTTTTGAAGATGCCGTGACCAACTGGCCTGAGCACCTGCAAACGCTCACGGCTTTCTGGTCTTCCGTCATGCTGGGTACCGGGCGTTACAAAGGCCAGCCAGTGCCCGTGCATATGCAGCACCGTGACCGGATTACGCCAGAACTGTTTGATCGGTGGCTGGCACTATGGGGTGAGACCACCTCCACACACATGCCAGCAGATGTAGCCGCTGTTCTACAGGACAAGGCAGCCAACATTGCCAGAAGCTTGCAGCTTGCACTCTCTTTTTACGCCAAACGGACCATGCCCCAGCGCAACACAGCACCTTGAGGCGCTGTTCCCCGAAAAGTGATACCTATGACCGAAGCCCTGCCCTATCGCTCCACGCCCGTATTCGATCAGGACACGCTACCTGCTGCTTTGCGCACGCGCCATAATACCAAGGCGGGTGTGTGGGGCGTGATCCGTGTGCTTGAGGGGGAGTTGAAGCTCACTTATCTGGCCCCTCCATCTGAACTTCTGCTGACACCCGCCACCCCCGGCCTGATCGAACCGCAGCAGCCTCATTTTGTAACACCCATGGGCAAGGTGGCGATGAGGGTGGATTTTTACGATCAGCCCCCTCCCCCTTCCGCGTTCTCTGCCCCCCAGTCCTGAACAGGTGGAGGGATCGAAGAACCCTTGATTGATGTGCTTGGCTCGTGATTTCAGGGTTTTGGCGATTTGATTGACGGTTTTTGCGATGGCGTCCAGTCTGCGTTTTG
>NZ_CADO01000047.1 GCF_000285275.1 Acetobacter pasteurianus subsp. pasteurianus LMG 1262 = NBRC 106471 | reverse complement strand
CTTTTTCATAATCTAACCCGATGTACAACCCTTCTGTGAGATTTCCGCGTCGAATGCTTGCAGATAACTTACGACAATATTCGCACGCAGATCATGGAAGCAGGTGAAAATACAGATTTCACATTTGTTGCTGGATTGGGGGTTATCAATGTGGAAGAAAACGATTTCATGTGTTTCCAAAATCATTTTGGAAATCCTGACTATATTCTTGGGGCAGCATCCATTGTGTTTGGTGATGCCACTGTTAGGCATGTTCCCAAAAATGCAAAGCCTGAAAAAATAGCAGACATTATCAATAATGGCATTCAGGTCGGGCGCGGAGATAGTATAGATATCGTAATAGATGGCATGCCATGTTCAGCAGCCAAGCACTAGGCCGCCAACATGCGCAACCCTGCACCATCCCGGCGCCTAGTCATGCTGTGGATTGCGCTGTCAGCTATCGGCATATGCGGAAACACGTTCCTATGGCTGCACAGATAGATCTGGAGCAGCTTCTAGGCACCTACGCACCACCACCACAGGTGGAAGCGCCAAAGCGTATCCGTAACGATAAGCACTTGGGTTTTCGCATCCGCCAGCGCCGCCACGAACTGCGCATGAGCCTGGAACAGCTAGGCCACGCCATAGGCTGCACCTACCAGCAGATGCAGAAGTATGAAACCGGCAAGAACGCCATAAAAGCAACGCTCCTGCCAACATTCGCCACCGCACTGGACGTGCCGCTGACATGGTTTTTTGAAGGATTGGAAGCATGAGCAAACACCTTAAAGAGTGCCCATTTTGCGCCGCCAAGGATGCCTGTGTCGTAGGTGAAACAGATTGGTTTTATGTCGCCTGTTATACCTGCCACGCTGATGGCGGCGGCGCCGAAACCAAAGAAGGCGCAGCGATTAAGTGGAATACCCGCGCAGGAGAAAATGCGTGATGAGTGGCACGCTTCCTGACCTAATGACCATCCCTGATGTCCTGAAAAAACTTCATGGCATTGTAAGCAAGAACAAACTGCTGAACCACCTGCGTGCTACCCCAGAATACGCAGGTGGCCCTACGCACCGCCGATTTGGAAAACGCATTGTTTTCCGTGATGGAGACTATGAACGCCTGCTGGAAAGCTTGGAATGCCCCTTAAACTCGTCACCCGCAAGAACAGTCAGACGCTCTACATCCGCGGGACTGTCCGCGGACAAAGCATATATGAAAGCACTGGAACTACTGTCCTCCAGCAAGCCGAAGCGTACCGCGTCAAGCGCGAGGCGGAACTCTGGGCGGAATCAGTCTACGGCAAACGGGCAACGGTAACATTCGCGCACGCAGTAGCCGCTTATCTGGAAGCAGAAGAACGTTCAGAAACTACCCGCACCCATTTAAGCCGGCTTCTTCGTTACTTTGGCACCATCAAGCTAGATAATATCGGGCAGAATGAACTAG
Source organism: Acetobacter pasteurianus subsp. pasteurianus LMG 1262 = NBRC 106471 (assembly GCF_000285275.1). Classification (GTDB taxonomy): domain Bacteria; phylum Pseudomonadota; class Alphaproteobacteria; order Acetobacterales; family Acetobacteraceae; genus Acetobacter; species Acetobacter pasteurianus. The sequence continues at coordinate 6,174 of NZ_CADO01000047.1, read as the reverse complement.
ACGAGGCCTATAAGGCCATTCTCACCAAAGGTGCTCAAGCCACTGGTGCCACAAAAATTCGGGCCGTGCTCACACCTCTGCGGGCTGTCCTGGAATTTGCCGCTATTCGTGGGTGGTGCAACAAGCCTGCTTTCCAGCGACCAAAAGTGCAACAAGTGCGTATGCAGTTTCTGAGGCCGGCAGAAGCAACCGCATTGGTAGACGCAGCTGCAGAACACTTAAAGCCCCTGCTCATCTTCCTCATAGGAACCGGCGCTCGTATGTCCGAAGCACTGGAACTGGAATGGAAGGATGTAGATCTCAAAGGCCACCGTGCTGTGGTCTGGCAAAAACAAGGAGACGAACGCCACATAGATCTGCCGCCTGTGGTTGTGGACGCTCTAGCGGATATCACCCCAAAGGCTGGGCGTGTCTTCCGCCCTACCCGCAGATATGCACGGCCTGGTATTGTGCGCTCTAATGACATTGGGCGTGCATATTACGACACAGGCCGAACTGGTGGCGGACAGATAAAAAAAGCATGGGCAACGGCCAACCGCAAAGCAAACTTGCCAGGGCATACCCGCGTTTGGATCCCCAAGGGCGCAACCAAACCAAAAACGCAGTTCGTGCCAGAGCTTACGCCTCACTGCCTACGCCACACCTTTGCCACATGGCATTACTGCCTGCACAAGGATCTGATACGCCTAAAAGAAGATGGCGGTTGGCGCACCATCACCATGGTGACGAGATACGCCAAGAAGATGCCTGATGAGTATCGGGAGGAAATTATGGAATGGCTAGGTATAAATGGGTAACGGTGCAAATATGGAGCACGGAATGTTAATCAGGAAATAAAATCAAATCATAACAATAAGTTAGATACAAAGTTACCCCGCCTTCACACGGCGGGGGTCACAGGTTCAATCCCTGTCGCACCCACCACGGTTTTCCCTAGATTTCTGTGGGTGTTAGAGTATTTATGCTCATATTCGAGGTTAACACAATTTATTCTTATTAAACTCAATAATCCACTATAAAAAATGGCCTACAAATCAATATTGTCCAAGGCTTTAATATTAGATCTCTAATTATCTTCAAGCCAAAGCCTAATTCCAGATATCTGCCTGCAACTCATACTGGCACAAATTCGCACATAAACTGCCCCCGGATCAGCTTTTTTATATAATATCCTCCCGTAATTTCTGCCATATATTCTCTATATGTTCGAACTGTCCGTCTGGTTAGGTTAGCTTTCCCAATCTACAAGTCCCCACAGCCGTCTTGCACGCTTTTGAACGGGGAAAAAATTACGTAAGATTATTCAAATCCAAGAGACTTTTCAAAGTCCCCCGGATTTGAGCAACTACTCTGTTGCAGCGACAAATTACTTTCAAAAGTAACTGTTATAGAATTAACGCCTTAGCGCTGCACCATACTGCACAGGAAACCATCCACAAGAGCTCCTTGTTGGACAACGATATGTGACTTCTACATGATCGTCGATATCATATACGCTCTGCCCCTCTTGAGGATTTGTGATAGCTAAAATAGCTCTTTTTGATTTTACGACAGCCGCTTTATTAGTCTGGATACTTCCAAAATCTACGCCATCAACAAACAAATGCACACTTGAATCAGTATAACGTAATGAAAGGCTATGCTCACCAAGGCCTCCATCAAGCTTTTCTGCTTTCACTATCTGGCGACCACTACTTAAATTAAGCACATCATTTTTAGATCCAACATCAAGGCTTGTAATATGGGTAACACCATCATCAGTTACATGAAATGGTGTTGTTGTGTTTTTGGTCCCGTTAACCGCTGGACTAAGTTTATAGCCAAACCCCGTTCCATCATTAGAATAACCAAGTAAATGATTATTTTGTCCGGCTTTAGTTCCGTTTGCTGTTAGGTCCAAATACATATCTTTTTGCATACGAGCAAAAATATGAGTAACATTCGGATCAAATGCAGCTTTCGACATATCAAAGATAGCATTATATATATAATTCGTATCTTCCTCCATCAGAGTACCAATACGTGCAATCCAACCTGTTTTAGGATCGTTCTCACCACTCACACCAATAATGGTACCGAAATCAACGGTAAACGGCCCAATACATCTCCAGATAATATCTCCATCTGTTGTAGTAGCGCCATTAATAAACTTCCATGCAGGCTCGGAACTGCCACTTAAAGTGTCTTCTGTTCCGCCACTTCCTGTGGATGTGCTATAATTTTTGTTTAAGCCATAAAATAACCAGGGCTGTCCTGTGCTATCCACAACAATAATTTCTTGATAGCGATGATAGGGTGTATATGCCTTCCACTTTACTGCAGGTGCAATGCTCGACACCTTGTGGCCGTTGGCATCTAGATGACCTTTCCCCATCGTTCCATAACCACTATTCAACCAGAACATCTTACGATTAGCTGCTGTTGGGTCATAAGCTGAAGCAGCATTTTCTGGCCCCCCCGATGAGAAATCCTCCTCATTAACGTAGGTAGTTTGGTTATAATATCCATCTTTTTTTGTAGAAAAATAGAATGGAATAAACTGATTTACTTCCCGAATATTACTCCATGTCCAATCGGTCCCCCAAATACCCATATGGTGCCAGTTTTGAACATCATCATCACCATAGTAACCATGCGAGAGACTATCGAAAACATCGTTAACACCGGCCATCATCCCACGTTTATTTTTTCCGGCCACTGAGTGAATGTTTATGTTTAACATTCCGGGAGTGCCGGCATTTCCGTGTTCTTTTGTGGTATCCGCCATATAATTAAAAGCGATGTTTGGTAATGAAGTATTAAATCCAATATTATCATTATCAACCCTGCTGACTGCGATAGCCGCATTGGCACCATAAAGAATAGACGTGACACCATCCCCAAAATCAGGAATAGGAAATCCTATCCCATAATCCGTGACTGGATAGGAGGGCCACCAGTTCACCTCCCCATGCGCATTGACAACGATATTCTGTTGTGGGGAGTTAGGGATCCAAGCATGTCCATTACTATGAGGCCATATAATTCCGGTTGGAAGTTCAACCACGCGCGGTTTTGTGCTCCACAAATTGTCAATAATAGCCTTATCAACATCTAGCTGGCTATCATCAAGCTTAGCACCATAATTTTTAATATTCTTTGTATCGCTGATAATGCTCTTTAAGGGGCGCCCTACAGAACCGGGAAATGAAGCCGTAGCTGATGCAGGCGACACATCAAGATTGCGCCATGTCATGTCGCTTGACTGCGAAAACGCAGGCGTAGCAAAAATAGAGCACATCAAGAATAAACGAATTTTCATACTACATCACTACCAATATATGAACCATCAATAATAAGACTATTTCTCTTAATTTTATATGGTTCCAATTCATGATACTTCAATGATCTTTTCTCACCTTCAGGTCATTTACCCAGATCATTCAGATTCATTACTATTCACTTAGGTCTAACATTAATGCAACCCTACCAAACTTCTACGCACCAACTCCCGCAATAGTTCACACACTATCGTTCTGTTTTTGCTAATTTATAATCTAGCGAGGAAAGCAAACCACATTCCCAGATCGAACAACAAAAAGCCCTCCATAAAAGGAGGGCTTTTTTAAATCAAACGGCTGTTGTCGCAACTTCTGGTTCAGGATTAAGGCGATACCCCCCACCTTCTGTAACCAGCAAAGAGGCATGAGCTGGATCTGGCTCAATCTTCTGGCGCAGGCGGTAAATGTGTGTTTCCAGCGTATGCGTTGTTACCGCTGCATTATACCCCCACACCTCGTTCAGCAAAACCTGCCGGGGCACTGGGCGCGTTCCTGCGCGATAAAGAAACTTCAGAATAGCCGTCTCTTTTTCCGTCAAACGAATGCGACGGTTTTTGGCTGGTTCCTGCAAAAGTTTGGCAGAAGGGCGGAACGTATATGGACCAATGGAAAACACAGCATCTTCACTGTTTTCAAACAGTCTTAGCTGCGCCCGCAATCTGGCCAGAAGCTCTGCAATACGGAAAGGCTTGGCAACGTAATCATTGGCACCAGCATCAAGCCCCTTCACAATATCAGATTCATCATCTGATCCTGTAAGCATGATAACGGGCATACGCAGGCCATCCTTGCGCAGTTCTGCACAAAAATCGCGCCCATCTCCATCCGGCAGGGTTACGTCCAGCAGAATGGCATCACACCGTGCATCTGGTTCCTTCAGCTTCTGGCGAGCTTCGGCCAATGTTGCCGCCTCCAGAACCTGAAATTCTCCGTCCAGCTGCAACTGCTCTGCCAGTGTTCTGCGAATGACCTGATCGTCATCTACAACCAAAATTGGGCGCGCACCCGTCATGGAACATCGTCTCCTTATGTCAGCCCTCTGGCTCGGCTGCCTTGGCCTACTTCTTTACAGATCACACAACGAATCGTATCGAAACCAATTTCCGGCATGATACGTCAACCTCACGCGAAAGCCATAAAGCAGGGGTAAGATTGTTTATGATGATACACGTCTGGCCAACAGTAAACAGCAATATGGATGCACAACTGCATTGCAGACACAAAAGCATGAGCGCCATTATCGGCAAGAATGGCGTAACCCACCATAAGCGCGAAGGAGATCTGGCAACGCCGCTAGGCACCTTTCCCCTCAGGCAGGTCTTTTACCGGGCTGATCGGGTTATAAAGCCTCAGGCCGCCCTGCCCGTGATCCCATTAAGCACACAGGATGGCTGGTGCGATGATCCTTCATCAGCCAGCTACAACCAGCACATTCAACTGCCATCTTCCTTCCGCCATGAAACACTATGGCGTGAGGATAGCGTGTATGATCTGATTGTTGTGATTGGTTATAATGACAGCCCGGCAGAACCCGGCAAAGGGTCTGCCATTTTCATGCACCTGCAACGCCCCAACAAAACGCCGACTGAAGGATGTGTTGCGCTAACAGAAGCCGACCTACGCTTTGTTCTGGCCTCTGGCGCTACAGAAATAACCATTCATCCACCTCGTTAAGCTGGCTTGGCTATCTGTTCCGGCGCAACCAACCCTATTGCCACGTAACCCGGTGTCAGGGTTGGTTGTGGCTCATCCTCAGCCGAAACAATGGTAATACCCGCACCTTTCTGAAGCACCAGAAATAACAGGAAATGGCTGCTTTCACTCAGAAGGTAATCCTGATTATCTTCTGAAACTTCTATCGCAACAAAATGCCAGCCTTGGCTCACCAGTGCTTCCAGCACGGTAAAATTCCAAGCGGGCTGCCCCAAAACCTTTCCGCGCGCTTCCCGGCTAAAACCACGATACTGGTCCAGCCGCGCTATGCCCGGGCTAACCTGATAAACCCTCTGCCGCCCAAAATGTGGCGCCAGATGCGCACAGACCAATCCATTGTAAATGGCATCCGGCGTAGCTGAAATCAGATAATCAGCCGGGCGTTCCTCCAAGTTTTCCGTGCCTTCTTCCGATAAAACTTCGGCACACAAAACAGGCACACCGGCGCGCTCGGCTGCGCGCAGATCACTCAAAGAACTATCCACCAACAAAACAGGCGTGCCCACAGCATGTACTGCCATAGCCAACTGAGTGGACCAGTCATTCGCCCCCACAATAGCCAATGCCGGTTGGTTGGAAAGCGTAAGATGCAACCGCCGACCCAGCGGAATAAGGGAAAAACCATGCAAAATCATGGTGGAGGCAATAACGGCAAAAACAGCCGGCATAACCTGAGAAGCTCCGGGGTAACCCGCATCCTGCAAGCGTATACCAGCAGCACCAGCAACTGCTGCCGCCACAATACCACGCGGTGCAATCCACCCCATAAACAGCCGTTCCGCCCGGCTCAAACTAGAACCTATGGTCGCCAACCAAATGCCCAAAGGCCGCACGACAAACAGCACGGCCAATGTTAAGGCCCCAATAGACCACGACAAACCAGCAAGCTCACTCCTTGTAAGATCGGCAGTCAGCATGATGAACAGGATGGAGACAATCAGCACCACCAGTGCTTCTTTCATCCGTTGGATTTCTGTCATGCCGGGAATACGCAGATTAACCAACGCCATGCCAAATACGGTAGAGGCAATCAGCCCCGCGCCATCCATGGTTAAAGTGCCTATTACGTACAAAATCAGCGCAAGGCTAAGAGCCCTTTTGGAAATTCACGGATGAGCGTTTCGGCGTAGCATGAGGCTTC
>NZ_CADO01000048.1 GCF_000285275.1 Acetobacter pasteurianus subsp. pasteurianus LMG 1262 = NBRC 106471 | reverse complement strand
TCAAAGAAACCAGGCTGCTTCATCTTCCACCATCCCCAATCAACGCCGAAGAAACAGCTCAGAGCCAAAGGGTTTTTCGAACCCTCCATCTGGCGTTCCGCCATATGGCGCAGCGCCAACGATGAGACATCCCACAGCCCAAGGCACAACGCGCCTTCTTCCACAGGGGTCTGCGCCAGAATATTGGGCTCCCACCCGATACGGCGGAACAGACGCATCATGCTCTTGCCGTAAATGCCCGTAATCTGTTGCACAGCGTTTTGGAGGTCTCAATGGTGGTGGCGCGGCCCGCCGGGCTGGTGCTGTCCGCTGTGCCACACAGGCAACTGCACTCCCACACATGGGCGCTGGCAATATCCGGGCACGGTTCAAAACAGGCCTGAAAATCACACCGCAACATGGTGGGGCCGGTGGTGGGCAACACCCGCAGAGAAGCTGCATGCTCCCCCTGCTCATTCAGGGAGACAATATAAAGCGGGTTGTATTCGCGGTCGAACACATCTTCTTCCGGACGGTTCAGAAGAGAAGACCCCGCATCATACCATTCCCCGCCCCAGCCACGGGCCTGCATCATCTTGTTATATGCGTCTGCATACTGATGCCGCTGCGCGTATGAGAATGTGTACACCATGAGCCTGCCGCCCCTGATCGAAATCGGGGGCATTATACTGCACAGGGATGGGGGCTCAATGTATCAAACACGACACATAGCAGTAAAAAAACTTTATTTTCTACGCTAACGAATATGAAACCCCACCGGAATCCGTCCCACCATGGGGGCGGACGCCGGTGCGGCACAGTGCAACCCACGGGCAGCGGCCAGTGCCTGCGCATCCAGATCATCATAGCCGGTACTCTGCACCAGCCGGGTGGCGGCAATGCCCCCATCTGCTGCCAGAGTGACCTCCACCACGCCTTCTCCTTCTTCGTGCAGATGCCGGGCCATGGGGGGATAATGCGTCTGCGGTGGGGTGCAGGTAAGCGTGCGCGCCCCGCTCCCTTTGGCCACATGCGCCACCGATGCCGCTGCTGATTGCGCAGCAGCAGAGCCCTGAGCCGCAAGAGGTGAAGACGCCGCAGGAGCCGACTGAACCTGACTGGCCGCAGCCCGAGCAGAAGCGGAAACAGGAGGTGTCGCTCCCTCCGGAGAATGCGAAGTCGGACTGGCCTTGGGTGGGGGTGGCACAGCCGCCTTGTGGGGCATTGGCGTTTGAGAAGACGGAGCGGAAGGCCGGTGTTCATGTGCGGGAGCGGCCTTCTGCGCGGCAACAGGCGCGGGCACACTCACAGGCGGCAAGATATCGGTCATGGGCGGTACGGGCGGTGCATCCGCTGACGTGGGTGGCGCTTCCAGCAGTGAGGCAAGCGCCTCATCTGGCGGCGTCATCTCAGGGGGCTGCGCGGCATGAGAGAGGTTAGCCGCAGGAGGCACACTGAGCGGTTCTGCTTGCTCAGGAGATGGAGCGGGAACAGATTGCGGTTCCTGCGGCGGCGTCACAGAAGCGGGGTTCGCGGCGCTGGCGGGCCTGCTGGCCGGAGATTCAAACACCATCTCCACAGCTTTCTGCCCCGGTGCTTCAGGCGGATGTCTGGGGTGCAATGTCACCAGAAGGCAGGCTGTAATCACCCCATGCCCGGCCACTGCCGCCAGGAGAGCCAGACTCCACACCCGGCTGGTCCGGCTCTGGCGAGCAGAGAACACGGCCCCCTCCGGCGGTGCCAGAGGAGGACAGATTTCCGGCGCACGCACGTCTGGCGTTAATGCACCGTCATCCTGCCCCAGTCTGCCGTGCGGTTTCACCCGTCCGCGTTCCTTTATCCTTTGGTCCTGAACCGCCCATACCCACAACGCAAGGCAGATACACCCAAGCGCCCAAACGGCTGCGACTCCTTGCTACTCATGCCGCCCTGTGCGCGTGTTTGCCTGTTTTCCGCCCGTTTTCTGCGTGGTCTGTGTGGGCTTTTTCCGTAGTTTTATACCTCTGGCCGTTGCCTTCAATCAGAAAGATCACTTTTGCGGCAGTCACACGTTTGACACAAAGCCCCTCACAGACAAATAAAGCAAAGCCACGCCCCACCTTTGGGCCAGCCCACCATGGCCCGCACAGACAGGAGTTCCGGCTGCTCTGATGGCCCGCACCACCCACCCTTTGCATACGCTGCTGAAATGGCCGCTGGTGGTGGTGACACTGGTGGGCTTTCTCGGCCTGCTTGCCCTTCAGAGCTTTGCGCAACCGGATGAACTGCCCCGCACCACCATAGTCCGCCTTCTGGGCATGGATATTGCCGCTTCCCTCTCCGTCCCCGATGACGTTTTGGATGCAACGCCCGCTGGTGCAGTGTTCTCTGGCTCTACATCGTCTCACACAAGGCAGAAGGGTTCGGGCCTTACCTCACCAGAAGGTGCGGTAGGTCGTGCCCACCACATGGCTGCGGCCATGGCGGGTAAATCCACCCAGTCGCATTCCGGCCATCACCATAGGGCGGATGGGTGTCCACTCTGTCCGCTGCTCTCGCTACCAGCGGCGCTTCCCATGGCCGTAATGCTGGTGCCCCCACCCGTTCTGCGGTGGATGCGGCGTGGCAGTCATGCCTCCACCCCACGCGCACCGCCGAGCGTTTTGCTTGGTCTGCCCCCCTCATGTGGGCCTCCTGCCTGAACCAAAGCCTCTTCACGCCTTTCCGGCCCCATAACCGGAAAAGAGTTCTGTACGCTTTGTTTTTAGGATTGTTCTCATGATTACACTTATCAACCCACGCCGCGTGCCGACGTGGGCGTGGGTTATTGCCGCGGTGTACGCGGCCCCCACCATATCCGCCGCGCAGGCGCAAACAACGGCTGCACAGGGTAGTGCCAGACAAAGCAACACGGCCTCTGGCAGTTCCGTTGTCACCTTGCCCCGGCTGGATATCTCAACGGATGAGGAAGAAGAAACCTCCCTCTCCGATTCCCCGCTGACCGCGTCCTCGCCCGATGCTAGCTCACAGCGCATGTCCCGGCTTTCCAGCCCGGATGTGTCCTCGCTGTTCCGTAACCAGCCGGGGTTCAGTTCCTACGGCGGCGGGCGGCTGGCCAATCTGCCCGTGCTGAACGGCATGGCGGATGATCGCGTCGCCACTATTGTGGATGGCGTGCGCATCTCTCCCGCCTGCCCCAACCACATGAATCCCGCCCTCTCCTACATTGATCCGGACAGCGTGCAGACTGCCACCAGCATTGCGGGCCTGACCCCTGTCAGCAGCGGGGGCGACAGTCTGGGCGGCACCATTGATGTGGAGCGGGCAGACCCACGCTTTGCCCGCAAGGGAAAAATTCTTGTGACAGGCCGGGTGCGCGGTACCTACCGCAGCAATGGCGGGGCCTACGGGGCTTCCGGTTCCGTCACGGTTGCCAACCATCTGCTCAGCATCCGCTATACGGGTTCTTATGATCAGTCAGGCGATTATCGGGGTGGCGCGGGCATGGGCACCGTGCACTCCACCAATTACCTGACCTATAATCACGCCGTAACGGTGGGCCTGCACAAGGACAACCATCTGGTGGCCATTACCGTGGGGCAACAGGATACCCCGCGCGAGGGCTTTGCCAACCAGTATATGGATATGACCAACAACCGCTCCACCTTTGTAAACGGCAAATATACCGGATCATTTGACTGGGGCACGTTTGAAGCCCGTGGCTACTGGCAGCGCATTACCCACGCCATGGACATGCTGGCAGACAAGGGTGGCCATTCCGCCACTACCGGCATGCCCATGAACAATGCGTCCCGTCTGGCGGGCTATTCTCTCAAGGCCACCATTCCGCTCGGCCGTTTCCACACGCTCAAACTGGGCAGCGGGTTTGACCATGTGGGGCTGAATGACTGGTGGCCACCGCTGCAAGGCAGCATGATGATGGGGCCGGATACCTACCACAACATCAATAACGGTCACCGCGACCGGCTGGGCCACTATGCCGAGTGGGAAGCCCACTGGACGCCGCGCGTTTCCACCCTGCTGGGGTTCCGCAATGATCTGATCATGATGAACACGGGAGACGTGGCCCCCTATTCCTGGACTGGCATGATGAACATGACGGATGCCATGGCGGCCCGCGCCTTCAACGCCCGCAACCGGGGGCGGACGGATGTGAACTTTGATGTCACCGCTATGGCCCGCTGGAAGGTAACAGACAGCTTTACGCTGGAAGGCGGCTACGCCCGTAAATCCCGCGCGCCCAACCTGTATGAACGCTATGCGTGGGGCCGTGGCACCATGTCTTCCAGCATGATCGGCTGGTTTGGCGATGGTAACGGCTATGTGGGCAACGTGGATCTGAAGTCAGAAATCGCTAACACGGCCAGCGTGACGCTGGACTGGCATGACCCCACTGCCGCCAACAGATGGGGCCTGACGGTGCAGCCTTATTACAGTTACGTACACAATTACATTAACGTGGTGCAGCTTCGTACCTTCTCCAATGGGTATCATCTGCTGCAATTTGCCAATCACAACGCTCAGACCTACGGCATTAACGCCTCTGGCCATTACACGTTGTGGGACACGGCGCAATATGGCAAGGGTGAAGTCACCGGCGTGCTCAACTGGGTGCGTGGGCAGGATGAGGTCACGCATTCCGGCCTGTACCACATGATGCCGCTTAACGGTACGGTGGCGGTGCATGAAACGGTGGGACACTGGACAGGCCGGGTGGAGATGAACTTTGTCAAACCCAAGGACACGGTGGACTGGCTACGTGGCGAACCCCGCACTGCAGGCTATGCCCTGCTGAACCTTGGCGGCAGCTACACGTGGAAGATGCTAACGCTGGATGCCGGAATTGATAACGTGCTCAACCAGCCCTACTATCTGCCGCTGGGTGGTCTCTCTCTGGGTGATACACGCTATATTGGCACCACTCGTGCTCTGCCGGGCATGGGTCGCTCCTTCAATATAAGCCTTTCCGCCACGTTTTAAGACCATACATTCTCTGCCTGCGCAGAAAGAGAGCCTACAGGCAGAGAGTGAAAGTGCCTTTATGGCGGTTACGCACCTCCCCGGTTCCAGTTCAACTTAAGACCTGATATTATGAGGACGCTGGCACCGGTGTGGTCTGTGCAATCAGATGGAGGGTTCGAAGAACTCTTATTTTGGTAAGGTTGGCTGGTATTTTTCGAGTTTTGGCATGAAGGCTTCCTGCTCTGGACTGCTATGCTGTGGCACTGACCCGTTCCAGAAAGAGGAAACGTCGCATATTGTAGATGATATTGGTCAGCCCGATCCTCATGGTGGCCCGTATGATACCGACAGTTCGGATGAATAGTCCGGTCTGTGATTTCTGATCTGCAAAGACATGCTCAACGCGTGATCAGATCACGGACTTGCCTGCATCGGATCGCTGAATATGACGGAGTCATGGGTTGGGGCGCGGCTTCTTCCTGTGAACCTTCGAGACGAAACCCTCTTTATCTATGAAGTCTTCATTGGCTTTTGAATGATACGATTTATAACCAAAGAATGGGATGGCCAGATATGTTGCGGGTATACTCCTGTCAGAAAAATTCTGCCCAAAAATATTTGCGCAAATCATGTATTATAATAACATAAAAAATATTTGTAATTTAAAATGTCTTTTTGTAACAAAAACACGTTAGATAATGTGCACATATGGAAACAAGTAAGGGTCTTACGTCATGTCATTACGAGTCAGATTTGATCCTGAGTATGTTGGAGAACAAATCGGACAATTATGTTTTGAAGAAAATCGTAATGTACAAGAATTAGATTTATACTTAGCTGGCGCAGCTTATGCTGTATGTTTGTCTTTAGGAAAAGAAAAGCCTTGGAAACAAAAAGATTTTGTTAATATTGGTTTATCTATTGTTCGTTCCGGAACTAAAAGATTTCTTGATCTTACAGAAAAAAACATATTGGTAAACTCGGTTCCACAAGAAAATGATATGAAGTATATGAAAAATTATGTGGGAAAATAAAAAGTTTATTTTCTGTATTTTGATTGTTTCGAATTTTTCTGACTCCGATGCTTTTGCCAAAACTGTTAAAGATATCGTTGTAGGGAAAGTTATTATCCACCCTTTTGCACAAGATCAACTCGAGGTGGGTAGTAATATACATGGCAATCAGCACTCTTCTCCATCTGCTAGTGGCCCTCATATCCGTAACGGGGTAAGAATTAATATAGCTAATCAGGTCAAGATCGGTGCCATTTGGGACTTTGGGGCGGCTCCCGGTGGACAAATGCGTCTATTCGAAGGTGCTGCCAGCTATACTGGTTTGAAACATTTTCAATTTTCTGTCGGAGTGTTCAATCCGAGTTTTGGACTGTCATCAATGCAGTCCAGAGGTGATAGCATTTTTCCTGAACGGGCAAGCGTTGCAACAATTACCCGTGGACTTGCCGCCGGTGCAAATCGTCAGGCAGTGCAAGCGTTATTTTACGGAAATTACTATCATTTAGCCATTTCTGGAACGGCTGGGACAGCTGGCCCGGGAAAAGACGGTAATCAAAGAGCAATTGTTTTTAGATCTGTGATTCTACCGATACATACCCAAGAATTCCTTATGCATGTAGGTATATCAGGTGAGTGGGTTTTTCGACCGTCTCATAAAAATTCTATGGAAGAAGGTGTATCATTTTCAGATACACCTGAAAACGGCGATGGATTAAATGATAAATATATAAAGACAGGTAATATTCCAGCAAAGAGCTCTGGTGCTTTTGGTTTAGAGGGAGCTGTTGCATGGAAGAAACTATTAATAAGTAGCGAATACTATAATTTAATTGTTAATGAAAATAAAAACTCTAGAATAAACCGTCAAAATTTTTATGGATGGTATATTACTGCGGCATATACATTGGTTGGAAAGCCGCGAGCATGGAAACCCACATCTGCAAGTTTTGCTTCTCCATCATGTGATCAGAAAGTCTCTACCCTCTGCCATGCCATGGGAGTCATAGAACTGGCGACAAGGTTTTCTCAAATGGATTTAGAAAATAGTGATGTATCTGGGGGCAAGCAAAATATATGGAGCGTAAATATAAATTGGTATCCCTTGGATATCATACGAATTTCTTTGGATTATTCACACACAAAATATTACGAAAAAGAAAATTATCATAATTTTGATAGTATTTTATCAATGTTCCAAGTGTATTTTTAATTAAACTTAAGTATTTGTTGTGTAAATGGTTATAGGGGGCAGGTAGTGAAGCTGGAGGGTTCGAAAAACTCTCTGGTTTTAGGGCCTGTTAGGGCTTGATCCAGTCTGCTGCGGCAGCGATGTGGATGACCGCGAGGAACGGTAATCCCCCCATTTTTAGTCGGGCGTTGAATGAGAATTCAGGCATCTGTTTTTAGTTTCTGGGCGGGGGTTAGCCCGCTGTTCCCCATGTTGGGTCTGT
>NZ_CADO01000049.1 GCF_000285275.1 Acetobacter pasteurianus subsp. pasteurianus LMG 1262 = NBRC 106471 | reverse complement strand
AGGTATTCTTCTGCATATAGATGGCTCATATGCAGGCTATCCACATTCTGTTTTACGGCATGCAGTCTTGCAGAGTGTTGCCTGTCCTGTAGGAGAAACAGAACTCCAAGCATTTCATACTATTGCTGTGCCACCACCACATATGCGGGTGTCTATTAAGCGTCCGGCCGGGCAGGGGCGGTTGGGATCGCTTTCCGTCACATTATTTTCGCAAGGGCGTTTTGTGATTGGTGAACGCATGGCCCTGACGTCTTTTTCACGCACCCAGTCACCTTCATCCATAAAAGGCGACATCAACTTGGCAACGGTCAATCTATGGAATGACCTTGCCTCCCGAATTACGCATAACAAGCCGATTATTCCGTAGGAGGCTGCGTGTAACCTCATGCGTGAAATCCTGCTGTTAAGTATTGTGATGTTTTTATTCGGCATATTTTCCGCAAAAGCCCAGAACATGCCAAGAAAAATAGATTTTCATAGAGCCGTTAATATGGCCTGGGCGGTTGATCCTGTGCGTACGGAATTGCAGGTTGGCCATCATTCTGCAAAGGCGCGCAGCAGTGCAGCAGGATCATGGTTTGCTGGCGGACCAACTCTGTCCGGTGAATATATGGATGACCATGCAATCGGGAGTAATGAAGGGTACACTACTTATCAGGGAGGGGTGTCCGTACCACTCTGGTTACCAGGGCAGGGAAGTGCCACACGTCAGGTTGCAAGTGCTGAAGCCGCATCTCTGGATGAGCAGCTAAATGTTGAATACCTGTCGCTTTCCATAAGGATATTAGATGGGGCGGCCAAAGCGCAGATTGCTCAGGAACGTTTAAAGGCGGCACATCAACTGTATGAGTATGCAAGCAGGATAAATAGTTTGATTGCCCATTCTGCGCATGTGGGTGAATCTTCATCTTCGGAAAGCCGGATAGCACAGTCAGAAATGGAAAATGCCCGTAATGAACAGGCATTGGCGCAGGAATATCTGGAAAACGCTCAGGCTGAACTGGAAGTTTTATTTACCCAGCCAGTTGAGGTTGATCTTTCTCATGGCGCAGATATGGCACATGTGCGGTTTGTGGAACCGCGTGATATGGAAGACAATGATCCGCGCGTAAAAGCCGCACATAAAAATGTTGAAGCTGCACAAGCTAATATGAAGCTTGCCCGCCGCTCTTTTATGCCCAATCCAGAAGTGGGCATCGATGTGATTCATGAAAAACAGTATGGCAGCCCATGGGATGACCGGGTTGGTGTCAACTTCAGCATCCCACTACCAAGCGAGGCCCGGAATACACCGATTATGTCTGAAGCCAGCAACAGGCTTGCTTCTGCCAATAGTCAGGAAATACAGGCCCGACGCATGGTGCATCTGGAAATATCCCGTGTGCGTGCTCGGCTGATGGCTGCCACAGCGGCCCGGCAGACTGCACGTATAGCTGCCGCAAATATGCAAAAGCGTGCAGCGGCAGAAGAACATGCCTGGCAGGTGGGAGAGGGAACACTCGAAACTGTCATGCAGGCAGAACAGGCAGCCTGCAATGCGCAATTTGCCAACGCTCGAGCAGAGGTGGAGTGGCATGTCGCAACGCTGCGTATGATGATTGCCATGGGGGTCACACCATGAAAGGGCGCATCCTTCTGTATTGCGCTGTGTTTTTTTGCATGCAGTCTCTCGCCAATGCCGAAGATCAGATACTTCCTTCAGTTGTGGCGCTGGATATGGCAGCGATAAAAAATGAAGGCATTACAGTGATCTTTGCCAAATCCGGTAAGGTTTCTCGCATTTTGCCAGTTATCAGCCGGGTTATGCCCGATACTACGCGGCTTGTGTATATTCATCCAGCCGGAAGCGGCAAAGTGCTGGACGTTTTGGTGCAGCCAGGTAATTCGGTCCGTAAAGGACAGGCCCTGTTGCGCTATCAGGATCATTCTCTTCATGGTGCACGGCTGCAAGCCATTCAAATGCGTGCAGCGTTAACTGCTGCCATTGCTAGTAGAAATGATGCCGCAGCCGCAGTGCAGCGCGCAAAACAACTGGTTGGTCAAACCCTTCCATTGGCAGAGCTGCGCCGCAGGCAGGATATTCTGGCGCAGGCAGATGCAACCATGCGGGCCCGGCAGGCAGATGTGGATACATTGGGTCATCGGTTTAATGAGGAGTTCAATTCATCTTCTGAACAAAGCAGCCGGAAACAGCAGGATGAGGTATCAACCCTGATCTCTCCGGTTGATGGTATGGTGCAAACGCTGGATACATCTGTTGCCGCAGACCTAACGCCAACCACAAACGTGGCGAGCGTAGCAGATCTGTCTGACGTGTGGATTGTTTCGGACATTACGCCGGAACAGGCAGCACGTCTTCAGCCCGGTGGATTACAGACCACAGAGACCAACGATGGTGCCATCACATCCCGGATTGATACAGTGGATGGCATGGCCAACCCGCAAACAGGGTTGGTGCGTGTTATCAGCCGTGTTTCCAACCCAACTGGTGTGTTGGTTCCAGGCATGGTGCTGGATGCCAGCCTGACGGAGCGTGACAGTGTAACGGGAATGGTCGTGCCGTCAGATGCCATTCAGAAAATTGATGTCCATAACGTCGTATTTGTGCAGGTAGATAAAACGCATTACCGGCCTGTGATGGTGAATATAGCCTTGGATGATGGTAAGCATGCGGTTGTAAGCTCAGGTTTGAAAGAGGGTGAGGCAGTGGTCAGCCACGGCAGTTTTGCCCTGAAATCAATCATCGGGCTGGCCGGAATGGACGCAGACTGATGGCCCGTAAATACCTGGAGGCTTTGCTGCGGGCTCGCATGCTGGTGCTGGGTGGATTGGCTCTGATATTGGCGGCAGGTATGATGGCAGTGCTGGAACTGCCTGTGGAGGCTGTGCCAGATATTTCACCAAAGCAGGTTCTCGTATCCGTTGTGGCGCCAGGCCTTGCGACCGAGGAAGTGGAAAAACTGATCACCTTTCCGGTTGAAGCCAGCATGACCGGTATTCCCGGTATGACGGATCTGCGCTCTGTTTCCCGTGGTGGGGTCTCGGTTGTTTATGTGCAGTTTGCTGATGACACGGATATCAATCTTGACCGCACGCGTGTGAATGAGCGCATCCAGCAGGCGCGTGCCTCCATATCTGTTCCGGGCATTACTGTAAGCATGGGGCCGCTTGCAACGGGCATGGGTGAAATCATGCAGTTCCAGATCAAGGGGGCAGGGCGCTCACTTATGGAACTCAACCGGATCATGAACTGGACGGTAGTGCCGCAGATGCGGCTTGTGCCGGGTGTTGTGGATGTAAACGTCAATGGTGGCGCGGAAGAAACCTATGAGGTTGTGCTGGATCCTGCTCGGCTGATTGCCAGCAACCTTTCAGTGAGTGAGGTTTATCGCGCGGTAGATGCAAACAATGCGGCATCAGGCGGTGGGTGGATCACCCATCATGCCGAACAGCAAAGTGTTGTCGGGCGTGGGTTGATCAGCAGCCTTGCGGATTTTGGCAACATTGCCGTACGCGCCAATGCCGATGGCTCCATCATACGTTTGCGAGATCTTGGGCACATTACAACTGGCGCACGCACACGCCTTGGCGCAGTCACCCGTGATGGGCAGGGTGAAATTGTAATTGGCGTGGTGATGATGGAAAGTGGCGCAAGTTCCAACGCCACATTGGCAGCTATTAACCAGGCTTTGCCACGTATCAGGCAATCCTTGCCCGCGGGTGTTACGCTGGAACCCTATTACACTCGTGCCACACTCACTGGGCAAATCATCGCCACAGTGCGCGATAATCTGCTGATGGGTGCCGGGCTGGTGATAGCAGTGCTTGTGGTGGTGATAGGAAGCTGGCAGGCTGCGTTGGTCATTGCCTCCGTTATTCCGGTGGCTCTTGTCTGCGCCATGGCGGGCATGCGGTATTTTGGTATTTCAGCCAATCTGCTCAGCCTTGGTGCCATTGATTTTGGCATGATTGTTGATGGCTCTTTGGTGGTTATTGAGCATATCCTTTCAAGGCGGGAGGAGGAGCCAGAAGCCGCGTTTATGCCGCTGGTTGTCTCATCTATTCAGCAGGTCATGCGGCCTGTGGGCTTCGCCATACTGGTCATCATTATGGTCTATCTGCCTATTCTTACCCTGAAGGGCATTGAAGGGCATATGTTCCGGCCCATGGCGCAAACGGTTATTATGGCGCTTCTGGCTTCGCTGGCTTACTGCTTCATTTGTATTCCCGTAATTGCGGCTCTGGCTCTGGCACGCGTACGGCCTAAAGGCGATACATGGCTGATTGCCCGCCTGCGTGCGCCATACACGTGCATGACAGAATGGGGAAAGGCACATCCGCGCCTTCTGTTTGGAGGCACGCTGGTTGTTCTGGTGTTGTCGGCAGGTCTTGCAACACGCCTGGGCGGGGAGTTCATTCCCCAGCTTGATGAAGGGGCTTTGGCTGTTACCACCACACGTCTGCCCTCAGCATCTCTGGAGACAGTGCTTGCATCGGTGACAAAACAGGAACAGATTTTGATGCATTTTCCTGAAGTCAAAACAGTTGTCAGCAATACAGGCACATCCGCCATTCCCACGGACCCGATGGGTGTGAATGAAACGGATAGTTTTATTCTTCTTAATCCACCATCCACCTGGAAAACTGCGCACACACAGGCCGGGCTGGTGGCTGCAATGGATGAGACACTGCGGCGAGAATTGCCAGAGGCGCTGTATTCCTGGAGCCAGCCAGTGCAGATGCGCATGGATGATCTGCTCTCTGGCGTAAGAACACAGATTGCGGTTTCGATTTTTGGTGATGATCTGGCAACACTCGCTACTCTGGGAGACAAGGTTGTAGCGGCTATCTCAAATGTAAAAGGTGCCGCAGATGTGGCAGCGGCGGGTGATGGCAGTGTGCCGCTGGTTGTGGTGGACATTGATCGCGCACAGGCTGCCAGCCGCAACGTGGCAGTACAGGATATTCTGGATACGGTGGAAGCCATAGGCGGGCATATTGGTGCGCGGCCTGTTATTGTTGGCAATGCCATTATCAGCACGCAGGTGCGCCTGAACGGCCGCCATGTGGCTTCAGCGCCAGCTATTGCTGCCTTGCCTGTCCGGCGTATGGATGGGCAGGGGAATGTCATGCTTTCACAAGTGGCGCATGTGCATGAAGTTGACGGTACACCACGTATCAGTCGTGATGGTGTACGCCGGCGCATGGTGGTGCAGGCCAATGTGCGTGGGCGGGATCTTTCCTCCTTTGTGGCCGAAGCGCAGATGCGTGTGGCGCATGATGTGCATCTGCCATCGGGTTATACCATGCGATGGGATGGGCAATTTCGTAACCTGCACTCAGCCGTGCAACGTCTGGAAATTGTTCTGCCGATTGCCCTTGGTCTGATATTTGCTTTGCTGGTTGTAACCTTTGGCGCAATCCGGCCCGCACTCTTGGTTTTTATCAATCTGCCTGTGGCTGCAACCGGCGGCATTATTATGCTGACATTACGTGGAATGCCTTTCAGTATTTCAGCAGGTATTGGATTTATTGCACTGTTTGGGGTGGCAATTTTGAATGGTGTTGTGCTGGTGAGTGAAATTGCCGCATTGCGCGCGCGTGGCATGGCCGTGGCACAGGCAGCTTTTGCTGGAGCCAAATCCCGCTTCAGGCCGGTTATGGCTACGGCGCTGGTGGCAAGCCTTGGCTTTTTTCCCATGGCGTTTTCTAAAAGTGCAGGCGCAGAGGTGGAGCGGCCTTTGGCCAGTGTGGTGATTGGCGGGTTGGTGACATCCACGTTGCTGACCCTGCTGGTGCTGCCATCCCTATATGCTCGTGTCATGCGAGAGGAGGTTCAGAACTGATGCGTATCCTCATTGTGGAAGACGAGCACGATCTAGGGGCCGCCGTGCAGGAGCGTGTAAGGCAGGATGGGCATGCTGTAGACTGGTTCATGACACTGGAAGATGCACGTGCAGCCGTAGCAACCGTGGATTACGACTTTATGCTGCTGGATCTTGGGCTGCCAGATGGCAATGGGCGCGATCTGCTGCGTGAGATCCGCCGCACGTCCTTTGATACCGCCATTCTGATCACGACGGCAGAAGACCAGATCAGTGACAGGATTGCAGGTTTGTCTGATGGAGCGGATGATTACATTGTCAAACCCTATGACCTGAATGAACTTGTTGCCCGGATTGCAGCTGTCGCGCGCCGGTACGTCACGCCACGCAGGCAGGCCAGCTACCAGATAGGCGAGATTGTTATTGACCGCGAAAACCGTTCCGTAATGCGTAACGAGATGGAACTTGAGTTAACAGCACGGGAATGGGCGATTATGGAATTGCTCTCACGCAGGCCCGGACGCATTTATTCCCGCCAGCAGATTGATACAGCCCTGTATGCGCTGGATCAGGATGTTGGCAGTAATACGGTTGAGGTTTTTATTAGCCGCCTGCGTAAAAAGGTTGGCAATACGGTTATAAAAACCGTGCGTGGCCGGGGCTATTGCCTGGCCGATAGAGCAGACGCATGAAAAACTGGAGCCTTGCGACCCGGATTGTCAGTGGTGTTCTGTGCGTGGTCACGCTGAGCCTTCTTGCCCTTAGTATCGCAGTTGCCGGTTTTACGCGTTACGAAATAACAGAACGTCTGGACAATTCCTTGCAGGAAGTATCCGAACGTTTGCAGGCTATCATCACCATACAGCCGCATAAAGCCCAGTCAGACAACGTGGCATGGGTGCCCGATGTGGGGCCACGAACACTCGCGTATCAGGTTGTTGATCAATCTGGCCATGTTGTTCTGCGTTCTCAAAATGCACCGGTTGAGCCTTTTGTGCCTGATATTCATACAGGTTTTTCTAATACGCCTTTGTTTAGGGTTTATATTGCAGCACCTACGGCCACGGCTTATCGTGTTCTGGTTGGGGAACCCACGTTGCATCGGCGAGGGGCCACATGGCGTGCTACGGCCATAGCGGTCTTGCCGATACTGATTTTTCTGCCCGTAATTTGGGTGCTGGTGCGGCTGATTGTGCGTCGTGCCTTGCGACCTTTGAACCGTTTGCATGATGAAATGCAATCTCGTGGCAGTGGCAATTTAAGCCCTATTTCATCACTTGATTTGCCGGTTGAACTGGTTTCTATCCAGCATGCGGTAAACACGCTTTTGTCCCGTCTTAAAACAGCACTTTCTACGGAACGCGCTTTTGCAGCAAGTGCGGCGCATGAATTGCGTAATCCACTCGGTGCCCTTCTTGCGCAGGTTCAGATGCTAGG
>NZ_CADO01000050.1 GCF_000285275.1 Acetobacter pasteurianus subsp. pasteurianus LMG 1262 = NBRC 106471 | reverse complement strand
GACAACCTACTTTTCCTACGACATCCACCCCTGGCTGACATTCAATGCACGTGGTGAAATCTTCCGTGACAACACGGGTGGGGTGATTACGGAATATTCCAGCTTCAACTCGCTCACGCAGGCACTCAGCAACCAGCCATTCCCCTATTACAACGCGTTGCCGACCACCTATGGGGAACTAACAGTGGGGGTCTCCTACCGGCCAGAGTTCGTGAACAAACGGCTGTCTCTGGGGGGCTTTACCATCCGGCCTGAAATCCGGCTGGATAAATCCCTTAACGGCACGCATCCGTTCAACCAGGCCGGAACCGTGCAGAACCCAACCGTCAATAACGGCACAAACAACATGCTCTGGTTCAGTTGTGATGCAACTTGGTCTTTCTAAAGTATTCTTGAAAACATAGAGGTGATAAGAATACGGGAGATATAAAAAACATAATCTCCCGTTTTTCTGATCTTCTATTTTGGAATGTATAAGAATGCTGCATCTGCCTGAATATGTCGGGCTATGCTATTTTGAACACTCACAGAACAGCCGTCTCACCAACTGTCTCACGTATGAGACAGTTGGTAACATTTTCTACAAACTCGCGTGAAAAACAGGACAAAAGTGTGACGATATTGCGTCTTTTTGTGTTGTGCAGGGCCATTGGTCGCTGCGGGGGTATGGTGCCTTAAAATCATGCTGTCGTAACGGCTCGTGAAACTGTAGAAAGAGCACGAGTATGCGAGAGAGTCAGGCGAGGTTATTCTCGCTCATAACCTCTATTCTGCTGGCCATTGTGGGGCTTTTCCTCTTCTTTGGCGGCGCGGAACTTCTGTTTCTTGGTGGTTCCTGGTTTTATATTATTGCTGGCGGTGTCATGCTGGGGGCCGCTCTTAGCGGTTTTCGCAAGCCTGCTCTGGCTATGCGGCTGTATGCAGCTTTGCTGCTTGTGGCCACTATCTGGTCTTTATGCGAAGTCGGGCTGAATATCTGGGGCCTGGAAGTCCGCCTGTTTACGCTTATCGGGCTTGGTGTTTGGCTGCTGCTGCCGGGTGTCTGGCGTTCGGGCAATAGCTGGCTGACTGATAAGCGCGAAGTTCTTGGTTCCTTGGTGGTTTCCTGCCTTGTTGTCGTGGCAAGCTGCTTTAGCTCTTATTCCATTGACGGCACTGTACCGGCAGACCGTATGACTGCAAGCGGTCAGTCTGATGAAACATCAGCAGGTGTTCCAGATGGGGATTGGACAGCCTATGGCCGCACCGTTGGTGGAGACCGTTACACACCATTGGGGCAGATTACAGCGTCCAATATCTCGCATCTGAAGCGTGCATGGGTTACCCGTACAGGGGATGTGCAGCAGCAGGGCGAAGGCACTGTAGCTGGGCCAGATCAAGGGCATGAGTTCAACCTGGAACTTACGCCCATTAAGGTTGGTGATACACTTTACATGTGCACACCCCATAGCTGGGTGATGGCGCTGGATGCAGCCACAGGTAAAGTAAAGTGGAAGTTTGATCCGCACCCCGCAACGGCAGATTTGGACAAAAACGTCTATCTGGCTTGCCGTGGTGTGTCTTACTACCATATTCCCGATGAAATTCAGACAAGCTGCCGTAACCGCATTTACTCACCAGTTGCCGATGTGCGCATGGTGGCCGTGAATGCAGAAACCGGTAAGCCCTGTGAAGATTTTGGTGATCACGGCTTTATTTCCCTGCGCCAGTATCTGGGCCATGTGCCGCACGGGTTCCATTTTGTAACCTCACCCCCAATGGTGGCCAAAAACCGTGTGATCACTGGTGGGTGGATTTTTGATAACCAAGCCAATTTCGAGCCCTCCGGTGCTATCCGTGCGTTTGATGCGACAACAGGTGAAATTGCCTGGGCGTGGGATGCAGGCCATCAGCCGGAAACATGGAAGCCAGGCCCGAATGATGAACTGACGCGTGATACCCCCAATGCCTGGGGTGTTTACACGGCAGACCTCAACCTTGGTCTTGTTTACATTCCTACAGGTAACTCTCCGCCAGATAACTGGGGTGGAAGCCGCCGTCCGTTTGACGATGCAACATCCTCTGCCACAATTGCGCTGGATATTGTAACGGGTGAACGCCGCTGGACCTACCAGACCGTGCATCACGATCTGTGGGATATGGATATTCCCTCCGGCCCATCTATGGTTGAACTGCCCGGCCCGAATGGGGAGCAAATTCCAGCACTGGTGCAGAGCACCAAACGTGGTGAGTTCTTTGTTCTGGACCGCCGTACCGGCACACCTGTTCCGGGGTATCCGGTGGAAGAAAAGCCGGTTCCCACAGCAGGCCATGCGCCGGATGACCGCGTATCTCCTACGCAGCCTTATCCTGTTGGCATGCCTTCTCTCACACCAGCTAATCTTAAAGAGTCCGATATGTGGGGGGCAACGCTGCTGGATCAGATGATCTGCCGTATCCAGTATCGTCAGTCTGCTTACGAAGGGCAGTTCACACCACCACATGTGGGCAAAACAACTATTGTTTATCCTGCATTCTACGGTGTTGTAGACTGGCAAGGTATTACCATTGACCCGCAGCGTAAGATCATGCTGGCCAATGCAAGCTACCTGCCTTTCCGTATCAAGCTGGAAAAACGTACGGGAATGGAGCAGGCAGGTACGCTGCCAAAATGGACTGGCAGTGGGGAAGAGCCCGCACCTAAAGGTGATGCCCTTTCTGTTTCTCCAGATTACGGCACACCTTATATTGCGCTCACTAACCCGTGGCTGAACCCACTGCAGATCCCCTGTAAGGGGCCGGTCTGGGGCACGCTGACGGCAATCGATCTGGTTACCAAGAAGATTGTCTGGCAGCACCCTGTTGGCACAACGCGAGATACGGGGCCTTTCCGCACTCATAACAACCTGCCTCTGCCTACCGGTATGTATAATATTGGCGGCAACATTGTTACCAAAGGTGGCGTTGTATTTATGGGTGCCACAGCAGATGACTATCTGCGGGCCTTTGATCTGGCGAGCGGCAAGGTGATCTGGCGTGATCGTCTGCCAGCAGGTGGGCAGGCTACACCAATGAGCTACGAAGCTGGTGGCAAACAGTATGTGCTGATTGCAGCCGGTGGTCACGGTGGCCTTGGCACCAGAAGCGGTGATTACATTATCGCTTACACACTTGATGGTGAGAAAGCTTCTCCCGCTCAGTAACGCGTTAACACATTGGGGTTCCAGTTTATCTGGAACCCCGCATCACGCGTTTATTTGATTGTTACTTCTACTTATCGGAATATTCATATGCGTTTGATAGAAGGCGGGGAGCGTCTGCTTTCCCTCGTGCGTTTCGTCATGCCTACTGTGATCGTGTGTCACGTAGTTCCTGCGCGAGCTGCGGATATCACGTTGGGTATTATTGGCCCCCATGAATATGACCTTCCTGTAGATTTCAAGCCGTTTAACGTGCTTGTGCAGTATGGCGATGGAAATGCCGCAGGCCATAGCTATGGCAGTGGTGGACAGCGCACGCCCACCGGTGGCAGCCACACGTGGTCGGGTATGACAAAATATGTGCATTTCCGTAGCTTTGAAGCCATTCCCCATGTTGGGTTTGCTTTTGAGCTGATCCAGACGGAAAGCTACAAACTGGCAGATGGCACAAATTATGGTGGGTTAGGGCCAACTATTGTTGGGCCAGCTGCATGGTTTAAGCCCAATAAGCATAGTACTTTTGGCATACAAACCTTTATGCAAACGCCATATGGTACAAGGGATGCAACATCCACCAATTATTGGTCTAATATATCCAGCTTAATATTTGACTATGAATGGAAGCACTTCAGTTTTGATGGTGATGCTGGCACGGTTGTGGGGTCTACAAAACACCAAAAAGACCAGCACAGTTATTCACCCGGCGTGGTATTTTATACCAACCTGCGCTTTAGCTGGAAAGCGACCAAGAAGTTTGAGCCATTTCTTGCGTTTGACTGGCAGAATGTAACAGGAACGCGGGATAACACGCTGCGCCAGTATCTGGATAATTCCAACAGCCGTGAAATCGCTCTGGGGCCGGGGCTTATGTACAATATTAACCAGCACTTTTCGCTAACAGCCCGTTACTCGCACTCTCTTGAAGGGCGCAATACACCAGAAACGAATGCCTATTACATAAAATTCGTTTACCTTTGGCAGTGAGTTTTATTGTTGAGTAACAAAAACTTTACTTGGTGAAGGCAGGTAAAAAATAAAATACACAATATCCCTATGAGAGTTATGTTTTTTATGTATAAGAGGAAGGCAACGTTAGCAAAGTCTTTAATATGTCCTTGTCGGATATGGTAGAGCCCCCCGCGATGAATACACGGCCTTTTTCTCAGCGTATTGATTCCAAAGCAGAAAGTCCGGCAGAAACAGTCCAGAAATCCTGGATACGTTGCGAGACATCCTACCAGCTAGATCCTTCCCAAAAATGGAAGGCCGATGTGTTGTGTGGTGCAGAATTTCGGCATGTCAGTAGCCGGTCCGCATTGCTTTTGCGCCAAGCTTCGGAAGAAATGCAGCACCTTTTTGCTTTGGTGCAAGGCTTGGGCCTTATGGTGTTGTTGGCTGACCCAAACGCCATGATTCTGGCGCGTTGTGCGGATGAAACACACCTTTCTGTTTGTCGCCGCCTTAATTTGCGTGAAGGTGCTATCTGGAGCGAAGCCATTGCGGGCACAAATGGTATTGGCACTTGTGTAGAGGACAGATGCCCAATCTTTCTGGGGCGCGGCGCGCATTGGCGCTTCTGTTTTTCCTTGCTGATCAGTTACGCTGTGCCGATATTTGATGCGCAGGGGCGGGTAGCAGGGGCTCTCAATCTCGCTTCCATGAATGGCAAAACAGAACAGCCCATAGACAAATTGCTTATGGAAACGCTTGCGCAATCTGGTCGGCGTATTGAAGAACAGCTTTTCCGTAACAGTTATGAGGGGCAAAAAATACTTACCTTGGGCTCTGTTAGAGGCTGCTCTGCACCTTTGGTTTCTATTAACGACCAAGGGGAAATTACGGGCGCAACGCATGCTGCGCGTGAATGGATGGGCTGGACAGATCAAACCATTGCCCAACATCCCAATTTGCTAACGGAACTGGAAGAAGGTTCGGAAATCAGTTTTCAAAAAGCAGAAGAAAACGTTATCCGCTCAGCTTTGGCTGTTTCTCAGGGGAACGTCACGCAGGCTGCTCGTGGTTTGGGAATTAGCCGTGCAACGCTTTACCGCAAGATGAAGAGCTTTGGTATTAACTAAAAGCCTTTACTGAAATGGGAAATACCGGAAAGTAACGTAAACAGTGTTGCCCGATGTTGCGGGGTCTACGCTATTGCCATGTCCATCATTCCCCTTAAAGGCAAACTTGCGCACAAAGGTATACTGCAAGCCTGCCATCATGCTTCCGTAACGGCCTTGCAAAAAATGCCACCAGCCGCCAGCGGTAAAGGAGGCAAGGGTATGTGTTTGTGCGCTACACACTCCAAATTCCACATCGCACCCAGCCAGATCCAGATCGTTTACGCCGTACCCATATTGTTTGCCATCTGCGCCAATATAACGTTTGCGGCCAGCAGCTTCCACGCCTCCATAAGTATAAAGCAGCACAGAAGAATTGGGGTGACCCACCAAGCCAAGTGACCCCATAATTTCGGGAACAGGCGTTAACTGCCCACGGCCGTTGAATGTTGTATCTGGTATCTGGGTTGGCCCATAGCGCCCAATACCATCACCGGCCAGAACATCACCGGTAAGGTGTAGGCGGTTTGTGCCCAACGGAGCTGTCATACCCGCACCTACGCCACCGCCAAAATGCGTATGCTTTTTGGTGGTTGTTGCACCCGGTTCTACAGCAAGGGAGCGGAACCAACGTGCAAGGCCAAACACTTCATAATGACCGAAAGATGTATCTGCTGCGGCCTTCAAAATCATGTCTGGAACAGGGTTGTAAGAATAATTTGTTGCTGCGTTCAGTAACATCCCCCCAGTATTGGCATAGTAAACACGGGCACCTTCTGCTTGCCCACGCGCAGCAGGAATGGTGCTGCCAGAACTGATGGTGGAAGAGAAGCCAACAGTGGCCTGAGGGTCCTCAATAGAAAGGCCCAGCCAGTATTTCTGGTTCCAGTCCTTGCCAATTCGGATTTGCGGTACGCGGGTAAAGACAATACCCGGCAACTGGTTGTTATCTGTAACAGCGGGCAGTTCTTCCTGGCGGGGAATAATGCCTTTGGCGTAGTTGGTGGCCAAGCTCCATGCTTGCCCCATAAGAATGTGCAAGCCCCAATCTTTTTGGGTGAACGTAAAGTAACCTTGCCGCAGGCGTGGCGTATAACCGTTAATCTGCACACTGTTGGTTGTGCTGCCAGAACCTGCAAAATCACTTTCAACATAAGCCTGCAAGCGGGAAGACTTGCTGGGGTTGGCTTCCATCAAGATAGACAGGCGGCTGAGTTGGGCGGAAAGCCGTTCTTCAGACAAGCCGTGGTTGGGGCTGTTGGCGTAAGGAAAATTGCCCCAGCCCGTTGCCGGGCCGCTGGTCATGTTGGAGCTACGCCAGATATTAGACATATCTATAAAACCACCGAGTTTTACAGATATCCCACCAATACTGAAAATGGGCGGTAGCCTATCAACTTCTGTTTGCGTAATGGCCGTAGGGCTGGAAGATGAGAGATCGATTGAAGAATGGCTTTTTTCGTCTGCATCTGTGCTGGCCGCCACATCGGATCCAGAGGCTCCGGGTAGCCATTTAAAGCCTAGCCCACCTTTGGCTGTGCCTCCATGTGTGTCGGATGCTGTTTTGACGGGAGCTTCATCTGGTGAGAACCGAATGGAAGGATCTTCCCGGTCTGCTTGGTTTGCGTAAGCGGTGGCAAGTTTATTGCTGGTACGTGGGGTGGAAGGTGAGGTGGTGCCGTGGGCAACATTACGCGTAGAGGCAGAGGTGCCTGCATGCCGTTTGGCCTGACGGGATTCAATAGCTTCTACTTGAGCGGCCAATCGGCGCATTTCCGCCTTGATGGCTGCCAGTTCCTGCGCATCATCTGCCAGAGCGGGGGCAGAAAGCAGTATGGCGCAGGTAAGAACGCTCCCTGTCAGTAACAGTTTTCTCATATTTTCCACGGTATGTGCACGCTGAATGCTGTACCATTTCACGATGAAATTATTTGCATGATAATTTTTTATTGAATCATGCATTGAGCCAAGTCCATGAGGGCGCAAAACGTCACGCCCTTTTGAATGATATAAACAAAGCGTGTAGAATAAACATTTGGCTATAGCAAGTCTATCAAGTAGCCAAATTCATAGCAGAAATGCATTCTGGTTTTTCTACAGCGTGTCGTCAGTTAAGCAGGATGATGATTGAGGCGAACTGCACGGC
>NZ_CADO01000051.1:3054-14661 GCF_000285275.1 Acetobacter pasteurianus subsp. pasteurianus LMG 1262 = NBRC 106471 | reverse complement strand
CAAAAAACAGGAAGGATAAATCCTCTTCTTGACCGCCCGCCCGACTATGCCTGAAATAGCATCTGGCTGGGTCAATTCCTGATGAAAAACCCGGGTCAGTTCTCAGTGAAAATCAACAGTCATACGTCAGGATATAGGGATTTCCTGGATTTCGCTCGGCGAAATTCTGATGTTCCTCCTCGGCGGGAAAAAATCCATGGTCGGGTACGATCTGCGTCGCGATCGGGCGCGCGAAGACATGCGTTTCGTCAAGCTGACGGATATAGGTGCGCGCCGCTTCCGCCTGCTCCTGATTCCGGACGAACAGCACCGAACGATACTGGCTTCCCACATCCGGAAACTGCCTGTTCACCTGCGTCGGGTCCAGCGCAACCGAAAAGAAGAGGCGCATCAACGTGCCGTAACTCACCACCGTCGGATCGTATTCGACCTCCACGGATTCCGCATGGCCCGTGCCGCCCGTGCTCACAGTTTCATAGGTTGCGTCAGCTCTGGCGCCCCCGTCATAGCCAGCCCGTGTCGCGGTGACGCCGCGCACATGCTGGAAGATACTCTGAACGCCCCAGAAACATCCCCCGGCGAACACGGCGGATGCATGATGCGTCATGGTATCCGTTTCAGATGTCGCAGGTGGCGGCAGTTGACGTGCAGAAGGCGCTTCCGCCGCCTGACAGGCCACGCAGAGCGCGGCGGTGGCGAACATCCAGAAGCCCCACTTCGCCGGTCGCATCATGATGACGATCCTTCCGCCGGATGAAAGGTCAGGGCAATTCCATTCATGCAGTAGCGCAGGCCGGTGGGCGCGGGCCCGTCATCGAAGACATGACCCAGATGGCCGCCACAGGCCGCGCAACTGATCGCCGTCCGCTCCACGCCGAACGACGTATCCAGCCGCTCTTCGACCGCGCCCGGCAGAGCACGATAGAAGCTAGGCCAACCCGTACCGCTCTCGAATTTCGTGCTAGAATCGAACGCGGTCGTATCGCATCCCGCGCAGGCAAAACGCCCCGGTTGGTGTTCGGCCAAGAGCGGGCTGGACCAGGGTGCTTCGGTTCCGGCATCGCGCAGGATACGATATTGCGCCGGAGTCAGCCTTTCGTGCCATTCGGCGACCGTATGCGTCACGGCATAGCGTGGCGTCGCATTTGCGACACATCCACTCAGGGCAAACGCCGTCGAGGCAAAACAGAACTGTCGTCGGGACGTCATGAAACCACTCCTCATGAGGACATGTCATCCCGTTCTTCGGTCCGACGCGGACGGTGGTTACAGGTTGCGACGGAATTTATTTCGCACACGCCTGTAACCATTCGCGGACACGGAACGAAGGGAGCAGCATCATACCTTCGAAAGACCGCACGATGCGCCGAAGTCGACGTACCCCTTCCCCCATCATCAGGATCACGCACTGGATAGGGGCGCTGTCGATGCTCGTTATGATCGGCAGCGGCTGGCAGATCTATAACGCCGCCCCCATCCTGCCCTTCACCTTTCCACGCGCGATTACGCTCGGAGGATGGCTCGGCGGCGCCATCGCCTGGCATCTGGCGGCCATGTGGACGCTCGGCGGCGCTGGCCTCGTCTATGCGATATACGGGCTGACTTCAGGACATTTCAGGCGCGATCTGTCCCTGCCCAGCCCGCGCGCGTTCGTCCATGACATGGTGCTGGCGCTGCGCTTCCATCTCCGCCATGAGGCTGGCCGCTACAACGCCGTGCAGCGCGCGCTCTATATCGGTGTGCTGCTCGTATCCCTCGTCACGGTCGCCTCCGGATTCTCGATCTGGAAGCCCGTGCAGTTCTGGTGGCTGACGGAGCTGTTCGGCGGATTCGACGTCGCGCGCCGGTTTCACTTCGTGTTTATGACACTCATCGTTGCGTTCCTCATCGTTCATATCGCCCTCGTGCTGATCGTGCCCTCGACGCTGTTCGGCATGATCCTCGGTCGGCGCCTTATCCCGGACGATGGAAAGAAAGCAGAATAGCCGCCCCGAATGTCAGCAGATACCCGAGATTTCGCGCGGCTGGCGAAGCGGTCAGCGACAAAACCGACATGACCGTCGGGCAGCCAACGGATAATTTCGCGTCGCCTGTAACCTCACCCCAAGCGTCAACGAAGATTGCGGGAGAGGCGCAAGGACGACGGCACGTCTCCGCATCATGACATGATCCGGCACTGCATGCCCTCACCACCTTCCGCCTGAAGTCGTTCTTTACCAGAAGGAAGACGCTCCATGAAAAGTCAGGTTATTCCGCCCGGACTTCTGCTCCAGGAGACGCTGCCGACAGAGGATACGCAACCGCGCAATCATTACCTTTTGCGCTCTGCAATAGCCGTTGCCTGGACATGGGCGGCTATGACGCACTGGACAGCAGGTCCGGTTGTCGAAGGCGCTCTTCTGATCGCTTATCCAATATGGGATGCCATAGCCAATCTCGTTGATCCCTCACAAAATGACGGGCTCACCGCCAGTCTGTTCCGGTTCGTCAATTTTGGCCTTTCCTGCCTGGTGGCAACGCTGGCCGAGTTATACGTCGACGACATCGGGTCTTTCCTCAACGTGTTTGCGGGATGGACCATTTCTGTCGGCCTCCTTCATCTGATTATTGGCCAGAGGTCACAGGGAGATGGGCCGGACCGACGGCCGGCGATCCTCATCGGTGCTCAATCGATTGTGGCGGGCATTTTCTTCGCCGTGTGCGCGCGCCTGAACGCCGGCTCCGGCCTTACCGACATTGCGTTCTATACGGCGTCGTCGGCGCTGGTGTTCCTGATCGCCTCTTTTTGGGCGAGATCGCCCCGTCCATCAAAGCAATTCGATTTCCTCTGATCCGGGGCCGATACGATCATGAAATCTCGGCCGATACATCAGGCGTCAATGATCCAAAAAATTTTCAGCCGGATGTAACCCACGTCCCGCCACCATCGAACATACAAGCAGACCTGTTCACACAGGCTTACCTCTGGAAAGTAAAACGATGTTTCATACACGCTTCTCTCTGATCGCAGCCGCGACCGTTCTCATCTCGACCGGCACGGCGTTTGCACAAATGCCGCCCAGTGTACGCGGCACCGTCATTTCCGTTGACGGCGACGAAGCAGCGGTCCGCACGCCTCTGGGACACATGACCGTGCATCTCGCGCCTGACACGCATTTCGCAGGCGTCAAGAAAGCCAGTCTGGATGACATCCGGTCGGACAGCTATATCGGAACTGCTGCCGTCCCCGCGACAGACGGAACGTTGCGTGCGCTTGAAGTCACCATTTTCCCCGACGCGCTGCGCGGGATGGGCGAAGGCAACTACCCGTGGGATCTCGGCAAATCGGGCTCCATGACCAATGGCGCCGTCAGTTCGGTGAGCAACGGAGCGCTCGCCCCGTCCAGTGCGGCAAGTTCGATGACCAACGGCATGGTCCGCGCAGTGAACGATGATCATGGGCGAACGATCCAGGTTTCGTACAAAGGTGGCATGCAGAAGGTCGCGCTTCCAGGCAACATTCCGGTCGTCTCGCTCGAACCGGCCGATCGCAGCCTGCTGAAAAAAAGCTCCAGAGTGGCCGTCTTCGGCCCCGTTACCGGCACGACGGTCGAAGCCAAGCAGATCATCATCGGCGAGGACGGCATCAAGCCACCGATGTAACGCGCTCGCGCGCCCGTTTCTGTCCCGCCCGCGTGGTCCTCAAGAAGCAAGGAGATCGTCATGAGCGATCCTTCGCAATTCCCTAAAGCGCGAGCAGTTCGGCAGGCGCGCGACCTGCTTGATGCACGCCGTCCCGAGGTGGAGCGTCTGCAACGCAGGCTGTTTCTTCGGCAAAGCCTGTCGGTAGGAGCACTTGCCATGCTCGGAGGATGCGACCTCGGCTCTCTGTCCACCGATAACGGAGTGGATGCCCTCCTCCACTCCATGTCGAAATTCAATGATCGCGTGCAGGCGCTCCTATTCAATCCAAACAGGCTGGCCCCGACTTACGACGCCAGCCGCATCACCAAGCCGTTTCCGTTCAATGCGTATTACGGCATCGAGGACGTGCCGGATATCGATCCAGACACGTGGCGTCTCGACGTTTCCGGACTGGTCTCAGACAGAACGCCATGGTCGGTGCGCAGACTGCGCAGATTGCCGCAGGAGCGTCAGATTACGCGCCTGATCTGCGTCGAAGGCTGGAGCGCCATCGGACAATGGAGCGGCGTGCCACTTCATGTCTTCCTCAGGGCGATCGGAGCCGATCTGACGGCGCGCTATGTCGGTTTTAGATGTGCCGACAAATACTATACCAGCCTCGACATGGCGACGGCGCTGCATCGTCAGACGATCATGACGCTGGATTACGGAGGAGAAGCCCTGTCAGGCGCTTATGGCGCTCCGATGCGGATTCGTGTCCCGACCAAACTTGGCTTCAAGAACCCGAAATATGTCACGGCATTGTTTGTGACCAACACTTACCCGGGCGGATACTGGGAGGATCAGGGATACAACTGGTTCAGCGGGTCTTAGAGCCTGAATCAGTAAGTGGTCTGATCGATTTTCCGCAGATATGGGCGATTATCTGCCATGCCCACGATGACGAGACTATCGCTTGGACATCCCGTGTGAGGCAATGGCGGCACGAGATGTCATGTTAGCAGGCAAGCCAGCTTCAACTTGATTTGTGACCGTTGGTCATTATGAGAAAGCCTGTAGCATTGGTCACGGGAGCTTCCGGCGGCCTCGGTGACTTCGTTTTCGAAGGAACTACGCGATGCAATTTCAGAGTATTGGCGAGGGGCGCTAGGCTTTAATATTTAGCGTAATGCGGCAATACGCCTGCGAGGCAGTTTGGTCCAGATTGTCAGTAGCGTGTCACTTCTGCTGTTGGGCGTCCGCCACATTTTGTACATTTGAGGCGGTCGATGACCTTATAAATCCGAGTAGTTATTGGAATGCCACGGGCAGCAGCAAACTGTCCGAGAGGTTCAATAATGAAATGACCGCAGCCACAATGAATGCGGAAGATACAGTCTTTCCGGTAATGGATCGTGTCAATCGGCTTGGGACGCTCATAATTTGCAGACATGACCCTACCTTATAGGCGCGCACTACGCCGCTTTTTTTGCTTTTCCTGTGCCTTGGCATCGGTTTTGCGCGCGAGAATGGTTCTGACCTTCGCTTTCAAGGCTTCCGTCATTTCACGCAACCGATCCATCATACCCTTTCGGTTCTTCATGGCTTCAGCCGTGTTTTTAAGGCCCTCGGATGCCTGGTGTTCGTGGCGGCGGGTTGAGAAACGGCCTGCCAAGGTAGCACGTTGTTTGCCCTCTCCTTCCCGCACTTCCAGACCCTGTTTTGTCTGCTGCATGGCGCGTACGGTGCCACGCCGGATATTCTCTGCTCGTTCCAAAAGGGCGTGTGCTGTCTCTTTTTCCGGCTGCCGCTCGAAGTTCCGGATGATATTTTTCTGGACATCGGTTGCGGTAATTGTGCGCTGATCCCCGAGAGGCCGTCTGCCGGCAATCTCGCTCCGTTCAGCGCCATCCGATGTGACGATAAAGGTCTGCTCCCGGTGTCGGCTGGACGAAGTGTAAGCACCGAACGCCGTGACATTTCGTGACCCGGCCGGAATAGCAAAAATATGCTCGGTGACGGTGACTCCCTGGCTGGTATTGGTGGTCATCGCGTCCCCATAGGATAGCAGAAACCGACCGGTTTCCTTATCCTTGAGGGAGTCCCATTTCACCAGCCCATTCCGGCCATTGGCCCCTCGCAGAACCAGCCCCTCTTCGCGTATGTCGCGGACTTCAACCACAGTGCCGTTGCGGCCGAGATTTCCGCCCGAATTGGTGTCGAGGAAGCGGGCATTCGTCCGCTGGAACAGGCGAACCTTGTCGCCGCGTGCCAGAGGCAGGTCATAAGAGGTATTTTCTCCGGTAGCCTGTGCCTTGATGGTAATCAGATCCGCGCCGATTTCCCCAAGCTCACGCCGGCGATCGCGGATCGCGCGGCTAATGTTGTGGGCGTCAGCATTCGTCGGGGTGGAGATCGAAAGGGTGTATTTGTCGCGCTCGGCATTCTCCGTGCGGCGTTGCTCCCAGAGATCGACCACGGCCTTGATGGCTTCCTCGTAGCCTCCCGGTGCGACATGCAGGGTTCCATTTTCCGCCTTCCGCTTGACGGCTTCCTCGGTTTGCCCGTTGCGAAACATGAGGGTGGTTTCGCGCTCTTCCTGCTGAATCTGGCGCGTGGATGTCCCCAAGAGGGGTATGTTTTCCTTGCCCAGCCCTCGTTGCAGTAATTCGATAACCGCGCCGGCCTCAACGGACTGCATCTGTTTCGGGTCACCGATCATCACCAACTTGAAGCCGATGTCCTCTCGCTTCCTGAGGATGTCATTGAGCTGGCGTGTGCCCAAGAGGCTGAGTTCGTCAACGACGACGACGGATTTCTTGGTGAGTTTGAGCTTGCCGCTATCGATCCGGCGCAGGAAGGATTCCAGAGCGCGGGTCTTGGCGACTTCCATACCCGTAGCAGACAGATCGTCGGACTGTCGCCAGGCCAAGGCAATGCCGTGAACGTCCCGACCCTGCTGCTTCCACGCGGTTACGAGCGGCTTCAGGAGTGTGGTTTTTCCTGAACCAGCAACGCCGATTCCGACAACGACCTGACCGCCCTTCCCTAGATCTTCCATCATCGCGCGTTGGGCCTGCCCGTGCGCGTTCTCGAAACTGAGTTCGGGATGGGCCTTCACGGCTTGGTCAATCTGCTTGTCCGTGAGTGCGCCTCTGCGATCCTTCGCGGCCGCGCGCGTCATGCGGATCAGGTCGTGCTCTTCGCTTTCGTGAAGGGCGGTCGTGATTCCGACCCGCTCTCTGCCTTCCGGGTCTTTGACTTCTCCCCAGATCAGGGAGGTTTGCCGTCCATGCTGGCGGACGCCGCGGTTGCGCATGGCTGCGGTCACGGCGTTGATGTCGGCCGCTGTGTCGATCCCCGCTGCGATCAATCCTTTGGCGGCGGCGATCCGGGCATCAGAACCATCAAGAGATGCGCGCTGCTGAAGCTGCTTGTCAAAGACATGCTGCGCGGCTTCATAGGCGTGTTCCAGGCGCTCGGCCCGTTCGCGTTCGGGTGCGATTTCATCGGGCCGGAGAACACTCCGGTGCTTGTATCCGATCTCTGCGGCTGTGTGCTGCCATGAGGCCATGTCGGTAAGATCGTCCGACTTCGCGCCGCGTGGATCTTGCACCCCCTGCTTGATAAGACCGATTTTGCGCTTGGCATCGAGGGTATCCCAATCAAGACCCTGCCCTGCCGCATAGGCGCGCGCGGCGGCCGTTCCTGAAAGCGTGCGGCGGCTGAACTGTTCACAGACACTCTCGGGAATGGCCGCAACCCTGCCCATTTCCGTGCGCTCGTCCAGCACCATATCGACCCCCTGCTTGCGCAGGTTCGTCGCTAGGTGGGCCTGATAGACCGCTCCCCACTCCTTGACCTTGCCGTTAAGCTGATCGAGCCACAGACCGCCCATGCGGCCCTCGTCGGTCAGTGCCGCGTTCAGAATGGCAGTATGCGTGTGGAGCTGCATATCTCCTGGCACCCGGCCCCCTCCCTGACGGAGCGTATGCAGCTCGGTAAAGACCTCGCCCTGGTCATCTGTCCGGATGATCTCAACGGTCGGCCGTGCCGTATAATGATCGAAGGACACCCAGCCGATGGATGCGGGGTCCCAGCCATCTTTTCCGGCGTCGCCTTTCCGCGCTCGTCCAATCACCTTTTCCACTTCCTGCATGGTCGAGGCGATCGCGTCGTGATGTGCCTGAAGGATGATTCCGCGCTCGGCTTCCGTCGGGGCGAATGCCC
This sequence comes from Acetobacter pasteurianus subsp. pasteurianus LMG 1262 = NBRC 106471, assembly GCF_000285275.1. Classification (GTDB taxonomy): domain Bacteria; phylum Pseudomonadota; class Alphaproteobacteria; order Acetobacterales; family Acetobacteraceae; genus Acetobacter; species Acetobacter pasteurianus. The sequence continues at coordinate 6,828 of NZ_CADO01000051.1, read as the reverse complement.
ATGCAACGGAAACCGATTTGGGGGCGGAAAAGGTGAAATCCACATACCCGATCCGGGCGCGACTGGTGTCCATGCGCTCGTGATATTCGGACACACTCAACTCCTGCCCGTCGGCCATACGCCCGGACAGGATGTTTTCGCGTTGGTCATTGGTCAGGCTGGCCGCATCGGCACCAAGGACGGCCGTAAAACGCCGTACAGCCCGTTCGGCTTTCTTGGTAGGTATCTCGCCGCCAGAAACCGTCTTGCCCGCCAGAACGGCTTCCAGTTCGGTTCTCGTGGGCAATCGGCTTTCATCCATCTCGAAGATTTTGCCGATTGCTTCCGTGGCCGATCTTTTCGTCTTCCCCGGAATATCCTGTCCGTCTGCTCGCTGCCCGTTCAGAAGGTGAGCGACCTCGGCGGGTGTCAGGCCCTTCGTGGGGTCGACCCCAAGTCGCGCGGCCAGTTCGGGATTCATGTCCCGGCGTGGGACGGCTGTCGCACTGCTGTAGTCGCGTGCGGCGCTGGCATTGCGGATCTCGCTATCAAGTGCGTCGGCAGTGAAGGGCACGGCGCGTTGCTGCAACAATTCCTCGGCTTTGGCCCGGTCGATCAGATTGGCCGCCACGAAGGTTCCGGCTGCGCGGACTGCCAGCACGTCGTCCGAATCGGACGTGGCTTCTCGCAGGCGGTCGATTTCCATTGCCAGCGTGTCGGCCAGGTCATCCATCCCGCTCGTGGTGCCAGCATAGCGGGTGGCAGCGGCCTCGGCCGGGGTCGGGGGTCTTACACCCTGCGCGTAGTACTCCGCCATCACGGCCATCTCGGGCGGAAGGGTCTGCTGAAGCAGGTGCTCACTCATGGCCTTGGCGGCGGACGTGGCCCCGGCCGCGCCTGTCCGATAGGTCAGCATCAGGGTGCCGGGGTGTCAGGCGCCTCGTGACCGGAAGCGACAAGCTGAGACGCCATATCGTTCATGCTTTCGGCCATCGTGTTGACGGCCTGGGTGTTCTCGCTCACGGCGGCTGTCAGGTTGGTGAGGGCCTGCGCAACCGGAGAATCACCCGGCTCGTCTCTGGCGGCTGCCAGCACTTCGGTCAACATTTCGGTCTGCGCCTGAAGCGTGTCGAGCATCATCCCGAGGACGGTCTGAATGGCCGAGAGCTGCTTGCCGTGCTCTTCCAGCGTATCGGAAACATGGGCGAGATAGGCCCCGTCGGTGTCTTTCGCCATGAGGGTTCGGGCTCCTTATTCCCGGCATTATCACGAAAACGTGAGCAATGAATCGGAAGGCGATGCGCCGGAATCAGTGCCCTCTTTTCGCACCTTTTCACCCCATGCGTCTAGCATGACTTGGTCTGTAGAAAAAAAGCCACTCACCCTTCACCTTCCTACCTCTCACGGAAGGATACGATAGAGGACACGAAAGAGGCCACGTCTCAGGACACAAAAGAGGATACGGCAGAGGCTACAAAAGAGGGCACGCTAGAGGCTACGGAATAAAAAAATAAGGTGACGGACGGGAAGAAAAATGCAATTTTTCTCAAGCCATGAAAAACGCCAACAGACAGACCATCCGTGGAGTTCCGAGCAAACGTCCTCGCACTGAAGAGGAATTGCAGGAGGCTGCGGATCGGTTCAGCCAGGACTGGACCCCACAGGATCAAGTGATGCCGTGGATACGCGCTCATGAGCCGGAGCTTAGTGCGATGGTGAGTGCGGGCTGGTCTTGGGATGATGTCGGCCGGGCGATGGCTCGTGCGCGCATCACGTATAAAACCGCGGTGCCCATGAAGGGGTCGATCTTGCGCGCGAAAGCGTACAAGGCGCGAAAGGACAGGTCAGAGGCGACGACAGTTCGAGCGGTTCCCGCGAGAACGCCAGTTGTCCCGGGAGGCGTGAAACCGGCTCCTGCTGCCTCGTCCATCAGCCCATCAGCGGACCCCTCGCCAGCGTGGTTGGAACAGGCCCCGGAAAGGATGGAAGGCGAACCGGAGTTCAAGCCGATCTCGCTGCGAACCCCTTTACCCCCGACAGCCGAACCAAAGGCGGTAAAAACGCAAACGGCTCCTGAGCGGCCGAAACGCTCAAGAGCCGATGCTTTAGCAATGCTAACTAATCGTCCTGTAAAGACTGAGGAATCATAATGAGCGACACGAAATCAGGCAACAAAAACCCTGCGCCTGCTGCCAAGAAGCCGGTCCAGCCTGCGAAGTTCGATCTGAACCAGACGCTCGCGCAGGAACCCGTCTTTGACGTGAAACCCTTCACGCCGCGTAAGGTCGAAGAAGCCGAGCCGATGATTGCCGAGGGTATGGACCTGAGCGGCAAGACGAAAATCGTCTTCGTCAACGGACGCGGCAAGACCGGCAAGACCACATTCCTACGTTGGGCGGCCGAACGTGCGCTGCTGGGCAACCGGCCGATCCTTATGGCGGACCTGGACCCGACCAATGCGTCGTTCTCGTCGTATTTTCAGGACGTGGCGCGACCGAACACGGACGATCCCGCAGGCGTTGCGCAGTGGATGCAGCGGTTCATCGAATACGCTGTCGAGAACCAGACGACAGCGGTTCTCGATCTTGGCGGCGGCGATACCACACTGCGCGAGACGGCAGCCGAAATGCCGGGTTTCGCGTCAGCGATTGCCGAGGCCGGTGCGGTCCCCGTCCTGATCTCGCTGGTCGGATCGCAGGTCGATGATCTGGCCCCGATCGCGACGCTGCGTGAGCGTGGTTTTTCACCGGACGCGCGGGCAATCGTGTTCAACGAGGCCTCCAAGGAAATCGGTCATACCCGCGACCAGTCGTTCGGTCGTCTGCTGACAAGCGCCGTGGTCGTGGATGAAGTCACGGACGGCGCGGTTCCGCTGTGGATGCCCCGGCTCAATGCGGCGGCAGCCGTCGAAAGCCGCCGGAGCTTGTTCAGCGCCGCACGCGACGGCCTGACCACGCCTCCCCTCGGGATGTTCGACCGCTCGAAGGTCCGGACATGGCTCGAAGCGATGGACCGCCGGTTTGCTGGGATCACGTCATGGCTTCCGTAAGCCAGGACGAACCGGCAGACGATTTTGAAGGCGCGATCGCCAGCGCGAGACAGGATCTACAGTTGGCGATTGCCAAGGCGCACCTGACGGATGATCCGTTGGGTGTTGCCCTGCACGCGATGTCCGAGACGCTGGGTGCTCAGGCCGCGCTCTACAAGGCGACGTTCAACAAGTATCGCGACATCAGCGCGGACCTCGATCGCGCGCGAAGCGATGCGGTCGAAGCTGGACGGCTGGAACTTGAAGGCCAGAAAGCCGGAATCGTTCAAGAACTGGCTCCCCAACTCCTGAAGCTGACTGCTTCGCAGGTGAAGGTTCAGGAACGCACGGTCAAGCTCAAGACGCTGCTCATGGCGGGCGGCATTGCCGGAGTGCTTGCCATCACGGCGGCCTGTGTCGGATACGGCACGGGCTGGAAAAACGGCAGGACGAACGGTCTTTACGACAAGGGTGCGCTGTTCGCGGCGCTACAGGAGCATGGCCCGGGCGCGGAGACGGCCCTGATTGAACTGGTCCGGAATAACGACATTCCGGCTGTCCTATCAGCCTGCCGTGCTCATGCTTTCGATCAGGGCGGGCGACAGGCCTGTGCTGCGCCGCTCTGGCTTGAGCCGCCTCGGCCTCCTGCTGCACAGGACAACAAATAAGGTCAGGGACACGTCATCATAAGGGAGGGCAGACTATGCGGAGAATGTCACTCAATCCGGGCCTGCGGCTTGCGCTTCGCCCGTTTGCCTCCCTTCTGG
>NZ_CADO01000051.1:0-3000 GCF_000285275.1 Acetobacter pasteurianus subsp. pasteurianus LMG 1262 = NBRC 106471 | reverse complement strand
CCCTTCGGGTTTTTGTCGTCGCCCTCCCGGCCGCCATATTGGCGGTGCTCTGCTTCATTCATGGTTCATCGCTGCTCTGGTCGGCTGGAATCCTCATCGCGTACAAGACATTCATCGCGGGCGGAGTGTGTGCGGCGCTGGCTGCCTTAGCGCGCTGGCCGCGCAAGTACCTGACGCGCTGACGGACCGGGCACGAAGTGCCCGGAAACGTCGAGCGACATCGATGGCGTAAAGCGTTGCAACGGAATGTTGAGGGCTTCCATCAGGTCGTTGACGAAGCGGTCGCGGTCCTGCCGCTGTCGCTGCTGGTGGCTTCTGTCATCGAGTTCGATGGCAAGGACCGGCCGCCCCGTCGCCAGTTCGATCACCACGAAATCAAGACTTTTACCGGCCACCCGATTCAACGCCTCGGGAAAGCGGCGTGGATCGACCACGATGCTTACCAACTCCGCAAGCCGCACCTGCGGGCAAACATAGTGTCCGGCTGGAATCTGCGACCGAAAGGCAAGAAGGGCACGGCGCTCCCAATCCGATAGAAGGGCTTTAGGCTGATAGCGTTTGCGCAGGATAGCTTCCCGCCCTGTCTGGTTCTGCTCGGGCAGTTCCTGCACGCTCTCGGCCGGCGTGCCGGGCGAGAGCGTCGCCAGCGTTGCCTCGCCAAGCGGCCGGCGGCGGACATGCCATACGACCGCACCAATTACGCAGGAGCCGCCAATCAACCAGAGCGTTTCGGGAGAAAGAAACAGGGCGCGGTCCTTCTGGTTAGCGGAGCTTCGGGCCTCGCGGCTTGGCTGCGGGCGCGTCCGGTTCCTTCATAACGCCTGCGGGGCTGGATCGCGCGCCCTGCCCTTTCTGCACCTGGCCGGACCAGTAGCTTGCAGCGCGCTGGCTGGCGGCGGGCTTTTCCTGCGCTGTACGGTCTGCCGCAGCTGCGGAGAACCCGGATTTGACAGTCACGGTCACATCGTCGCCTGAGGCCGCCCTCTGGCGGCCGAGATCCTGCGTCGGTACGACGATGATGCCCTTGCCCGTGTTCACGCTGCTGCTGTGCGTATCTGTGGCGAGCAGTACGCCCGTGATCTGTTCGCCGGGACGCGCGGTCCGTACGTCTTGGGCCAAAGGCTCCGCACCCTGCTGTCGCAGATGCTCGAACGCTGTCCGAAGGGCAGCCACCCTTCCGCGGTCCGTCGCGTCCTCGACCAGATGACGCATGGCCGGGTTGGCAGGGTCATCAGCACCCGCGATGGAGGCGGCCAGCATTCGCGGCTTGGTGATAACGGAGAAATCGACATCATGCCCATACTTCTGTCCAAGCGTGGCGATGAAGGCTTCCTGAACCCGCCCATTTCCCTCGCGGAAAGGATGGACAAAATTAAGCTCGGACATGACGCGACCGGCCACGGCGGAAAACTGCTCGACGTTAGAGCCCTTCAGGACATCGGGATCACGGATCGGCCGGAATGCCTCGGCCAGTCCGCGATCGAGCCTCGAACCCGGCAGGAAAGTCGTGCTGCCCTTGGTCATGAATTCGATAGGCTCGACCGGCCGTCCATCCACAACGGGCCGTTCGTTGCGCGTATGTCCGGCCCATTCGTAAATCTCGCCGAAGAGGTGCTGATGAATGGCTTTCAGGTGCGCCGCATCGAAATTACCGGCCGGGCCTGAGCCCAGCCGGATGTCGATCATGCGGTCACTGGTGATCCTGTATTCGGCCCGATTGAGTGCCGCGCGCGACCGCAGGTCCAGCCGGTTGCGCAAGACATCCTGCTGATCCGGATCGTTGGAATTGGTGGGATAGGTATAACCGCGCCCCGGATCGCCGGTACTCATGGCGGCCGCGAATTAGCGACCGGCCCGGATGGCGTCGCGCATCTCGCGGCGCAGGTCTTCGAGCGAAATTACGCCCCGGATATAGCGTTCGTTCGCCTCTTCGAGAACCGGATCATGGACATATCCCTGCCGGTAGTTTGCCGCCCGGGCTTCCTCGACGGCGCGACGACGCTGCGCGGATTCGTCTGCGCTGATCGGTCTGGCGGAAAGGGTCTGTCCCATCACGCTCACTCCTGACTGGTAAGCGGTCATAATAGCCGCTTTTGCAAGCGGAACCAAGAATTTATGGGGATGGTGTCGCCGCGTGTCTGCATCTTGCGAAGCAAATATGGGAGGGTAAACCCGTCACGCGACGACACGATAGCATGTGCGCGAACAGCCCTGAAAAATCAAGCGAAGAGCCGCCCGAAGACGGCTCCCCTCCCCTGCTTATTTCCGGTCGAACGGATCTTCACCCTCCCACTGGTCGGCCGGTGGAGCATCGGCCCCCTGCCCGCGCTGCTGTACGGGACGGCCCTTGAATTCGAAATCCATCGGATCGACGTACCAGATCGTGACATCATTGGTTGCGCCCTGCGGCCGGAACGTGGCTGAACGCAGATCACCCCGGACCTCAACCTGCCGCCCCTGTGTCGCATTTTTTTCGACATACTCGGCGCGCTTTTCCTGCCGGAGATCGACGCGGACTTCGACCCATTCGGTCAGCTCGCGCCAGCCGGTTTCGGACTGCTGCGAACGAACATTCTTCGAGCACGCTACGCGGAAAACCACATATCCGCCGCCGTTACCGAACGTCTTGCGCGTCGCATCCTTGCCGACACGACCAGAGAGATTGATGGATGGGAACATGGTTGAGCTCCTTCAATGATTGATAAGTGTGAGGTAGAACATCAGCGCGACGAAGCTGCCAAAACAGCAACAGGCAAGAGCGCCACAAAGAAGACAGCGCGGGTTTTCCAGAACGCCTTCTGATGGAGCCTCTGGGACTTCCGACAGATACGCGGCGGCAAAGAAAACAAAGGTTAAAACACCGAATACTCCGGCGAAAACAGACAGATAAACATCTGACATAGGGTTTACCCTCCCTCCACCGAGCGGCTGGGGACTGGTCCCGCCTTCCCGCCCGGTGTTCTTATTATATACACGATATAATAAGAGAGAGGCAAGAGA
>NZ_CADO01000052.1 GCF_000285275.1 Acetobacter pasteurianus subsp. pasteurianus LMG 1262 = NBRC 106471 | reverse complement strand
AACTACAACCCTCACGTGCCACACTCAGAGCTTAACTGACGACACGCCGTAGTAACATTCATACATTCTCTGGTTGCTTTTCGCCTCAAAAGTCAGGCGCTGGAAATCTTTTTTGTATTTAAGGTATCTGGGCCCTTGCATCTGGAGCAGAAGCCTGCTTGCAGAGGCAGTATGCAAGGTTTGTCAGAAAATACAGGTTGGTTTCCCGTCGTGTTTCGCATGGAAGGCGAGCGGGTTCTTGTTGTGGGTGGCGGAAATGTAGCCGCTAGCAAGGTGCAGCTTCTTGTATCTACAGGTGCGCGGGTGGAAGTGCTTTCGGCTTCCTTGTGTTCCGAACTTGAGCGTATGGTGGATAAAGGTGCCATACACCATTGTGCGCAGGATACATCTGTGCAGGATTTGCAGCCGCGTCTTTCAGGCTGCCGTCTGGTTTATCTGGCAACCAATGACCGAGATCTGAATCAAACACTCGCAACTCTATGTAAGACACATAATGTGCCGGTGTGTGCGGTGGATGATCCGGCTATTTCTACATTTATTACGCCTGCACTGGTTACACGGGGGAAGGTGCAGGTAGCCATTTCTACCGGAGGTGCTGCGCCTGTTCTGGCCCGTAGGCTAAGAACAATGGTGGAGCGCGTTCTCCCAGAAGGGTTGCACCGTCTGGCGGACTTTATGTCCACCATGCGGGATGAACTGCGTCAACGTATTCCGGATACCTCTGCACGTCGGCAGCTATGGGAGCATTTTCTTGATGGAGAAGGTGCACGTGCGGCTTTGGCTGGAGATAAGGCTGAAGCCACACGCAACTTGCAGGAGTTGGAAGACGGAAATACTGCACGGGGCGAGGTCTGGTTGGTAGGAGCCGGGCCGGGTAATCCTGATTTGCTCACTCTAGCGGCTTTGCGGCTTATGCAGGATGCAGATGTTATTCTGTATGACAATCTGGTTGGCCCAGAAATTTTGAATTACGTGCGGCGAGATGCCGAACGTGTTTTTGTAGGCAAAAAGCGTAATCGCCATACATTGCCGCAAGAAGATATCAATTATGAACTGGTGCGTCGTGCACAGGCCGGCCAGCGGGTTTTGCGCCTGAAAGGCGGAGATCCCTTTATATTTGGCAGGGGCGGGGAAGAACTGGAAACACTGGTAGAGGCCGGTGTGCCTTTTCGGATTGTTCCAGGTATTTCTGCTGCCAATGGATGTGCCGCGTATGCCGGTATTCCCCTAACACATCGTGATTGTGCACAGGCATGCCTGTTTATTACGGGGCATGCACGTGCAGATGGTGTACTGAATTTGGAATGGGAAACTATTGCCCTAAAAAATCAGACAGTGGTGATTTACATGGGGCTGACAATGATTTCTCAGCTTTGTGCCCAGCTTGTTAAGCACGGATTGCCTGAAAACTGGCCTGTTGCGGTGGTGGAAAAAGGTACTTTGCCAGAGCAAAGAGTATGTGAGGGCACGTTGGCAACGTTACCAGATCTGGTAGCAGAACAGCAGATACAAAGCCCGGCACTGGTGATTGTAGGAGAGGTTGTACGCCATCGTGTGATCTCACCGCATCATTGATTTCAGATACAAGAGCAAATCGTTGATATTTGCGGCATCTTTGACTGCCGATTTTAAACCACTATCTATCGGGAAGACTGGATAGCGCATGACAAACACTTCATTCCCTCATGCAGATGCACCCAAACGGGCTGAGGCTGTCCTGGCGCAGTTGAAAGCGCAGTTTGGTGAACGTGTTTCGTGCAATGAATCCGTTTGTGAAGCCCATAGCCATGGAGAGGCCTTGCAGGTGTCTCGCATGCCAGCGGCTGTGGTGTTTGCTGAAAGCACGGCGGATGTATCCGATGCGCTTAAGCTTTGCCATCATCATCAGGTTCCAGTGGTTGCATTTGGCGCAGGTACATCGGTGGAAGGGCATGTCACGCCACCAGAACATGCCATCAGCCTTGATCTTTCCCGTATGACAGAGGTGCTGGAAGTTAACCCGGCTGATCTGGATTGCCGCGTGCAGGCGGGTCTTACCCGGCAAGTGCTGAATGTGCAGTTACGGGATACAGGTCTGTTTTTCCCGGTTGATCCGGGTGGTGAAGCAACCTTGGGCGGCATGTGCGCCACGCGTGCTTCTGGCACAGCCGCGGTGCGTTACGGCACCATGAAGGAAAATGTGCTTGGACTAACAGTTGTTCTGGCAAATGGGGAAGTTATTCGCACTGGTGGGCGGGTGCGCAAGTCTTCCACCGGGTATGATCTTACGTCTCTGTTCGTAGGGTCAGAAGGCACGTTGGGGATTATTACAGAGGTGCAGTTGCGCCTGCATGGTATTCCCGAACAGCTTTCCGCTGCTATTTGCCAGTTCGAAAATCTGCATGATGCGGTCAGCACGGCTATTGAGATTATTCAGATGGGCGTGCCTATTGCCCGTGTGGAATTGATGGACGAAGTGCAGATGGCTGCAAGTATCAGCTATTCTGGCCTCACAGATTTGCAGCCTCTGACAACTCTGTTTTTTGAATTTGCAGGTGCACCAGAATCTGTGCGTGAGCAGGTGAGTGTGACCGAAGATATTGCGCGTGAAAATAACGGTTTGCGCTTTATGTGGGCAGATACGGCCGATGAACGTGCGCGCCTTTGGAAGGCGCGGCATAATGCGTTCTGGGCAGCAAAGGCAATTGATCCATCAGCGCGTGTTATCAGCACGGACTGCATTGTGCCCATTTCACGCCTGGCAGATCTGATAGATGGCGTTCGGCAGGATATTGCAGCTTCTGGCCTGCAGGCTGCTATTCTGGGGCATGTGGGTGATGGAAATTTCCACACTCTGATTATGACAGAAGATAGCGATGCCGGGCATGCGCGTGCGCTTGATCTTGACCGCAAGATTGTTGCACGTGCTCTGGCGATGGGTGGTTCATGCAGCGGTGAACATGGCGTAGGTTTGGGAAAGCTGGAGTTTCTGGAAACAGAGCACGGGGCAGGGGCGCTCTCTGTCATGCGGGCGTTGAAAGCAACGCTGGATCCGCTGAACATTCTTAACCCTGGTAAACTATTGCCAGAAGGGCCTGTGTTCAAAGGGTAAGGAGCGTTCAGGCAACTTACCCGTATAAACTTGACATCTGCGTGTTATTTTCTGTTTATACACACAAAATCGTATTTATCTGAAATGGACTATAAATCATGTCTTCGTCCTTTTTATCCCGTAGGGTAATGCTTGCCGGAATGGGCGTGGCCATGATGGCCCCCTACGGTGTTGCACATGCTGATGGTCAGGTTCTGCGCATCGGTATTATTGCTGGTGAGGATGAAGATGTCTGGCGCGTGGTGGCCGAAAACGCTGCCAAGGAAGGTCTGACCCTCAAGATCATCCCGTTTTCAGATTACAATGCACCGAACGAAGCATTGGCTGAACACGAACTGGATGCAAATGCATTTCAGCATGGGCCTTTTCTGGAAGCGCAAAACAAGGCCAAGAATTTCCATATCGTGCCTGTAGGTAACACCTATCTGTCTCCCATAGGTTTGTATTCTCGGCGCTGGAAAACTGTTGCAGAATTACCAAACAAGGCCGTGATTGGTGTGCCGAATGACCCGACGAATGAGGGGCGCGCCCTTTTGCTGTTGCAGAAATTGGGGCTGATCAAAGTGGCGGAAGATGCCGGTTTGGTGCCTACAGCATTAGATATTACCGAAAATCCACGCCAGATTTCTGTAAAAGAAATGGATGCCGGAATGGTGGGGCGCGCGCTGCCAGATATGGATGCGGCTGTGGTGAATACAGATTGGGCCAACAAAGCAGGCATTGATCTGCAGAAAGAGCGGATTGCACAGGAAGCCCCGCAAAATAACCCGTATGTCTGCTTTATTGCTGTGAATGAAACAGACAAAAATGCACCGTGGGTCAGCAAGCTTGTTTCTGCTTTTCAGCAGGATAATGTCAAACAGGCGTTGGCGCAGGCATTTCATGGTGCGGTTGTGCCGGGTTGGTCATGAGTCTTTTACAGGTTGAACATCTTACCCGCTCATTTGGCGGGCAGCCTGCCCTCAAGGATATTTCTTTTACGGTGGGCAAGGGCGATAGCCTTGGCATCATCGGGCGTTCAGGGGCGGGAAAGTCCACCTTGTTGCGGTGCCTATGCGGGCTGGATCGTCCTCAATCCGGACGTATTCTGCTGGAAGGGCAGGATCTGGCAGTTTTGCCAGAATCTCAGATCATTCCCTTACGGCGGCGTATCGGGCTGGTGTTTCAGCATTTCAATTTGCTGACATCCCGCACCGTTGCCGCCAATGTGGCTTTGCCATTGGAAATTGCAGGTATCCCACGTGATCAGCGGGTAAAACGTGTCGCAGAACTGCTTGATCTGGTGGGGTTGGCTGATCACGCCAATAAATATCCTGCCATGTTATCTGGCGGGCAAAAGCAGCGTGTCGGTATTGCCCGTGCCCTTGCAGCACAACCTGCCTTGCTGTTGTGCGATGAAGCAACTTCTGCGCTAGACCCGGAAACAACAGAGTCGATATTGGCTTTGTTAAACAGCATCAATCGTGAATTGGGGCTGACCATTGTTTTTATCACGCATGAAATGGACGTTGTGCGTGCATTGGCCAAGCATGTTCTGGTGCTGGATCATGGTCGGATCATAGCACGTGGTCTGCCCGCTGATATTTTGGAAGAAACAAGCCTGCAAGCTGCTTTACCCCCCAATATGGAACGTAGCCCGCAGGAAGGTAGCCACGCAGTGGTAAGACTAACGGTGGATCAGAACCTGATTATGGCACCGTTACTGCAAAATGTGCAGGAAATGTGCCAGACACAGGCTTCCTTATTACGCGTTATTCCTGCCGAAGATGCAGAATATCAGGTTTTGGATGTTCTTTTACAGGTTGGGGATGTTTCCGTCGCAACCATGAACTTTCTTCAGCAAAATTGTCATGCAGCAGAAGTGGTAGGCTATGTCCCGGCTCATTCTTGATCTGCTATGGCACGCCACTGGCGAAACGCTGATAATGGTGTTGGTATCCGGTTTTATTGCGGTTCTTTTTGGGCTGCCATTAGCCGTTTTTATGGTTGTAGCTGGGCGAGGCGGCCTTTATCCATTGCCGGTGCTGCCACGTTTGCTTGGTGTGGTGATTGATGCCATCCGGGCTGTGCCATTTATTATTCTGCTGGTGCTGCTTATTCCATTTACCCGAATGGTCGTGGGCAGTGCGTTGGGCACAACTGCTGCCATTGTCCCGCTTTCCATTGCCGCTATTCCGTATTTTGCGCGCATTGCTGAGGTTTCCCTGCGGGAAGTCGATCATGGATTGGTTGATGCCGTGCGCGCCATGGGCGGAACGCGCTGGATGGTTATCCGGTATGTTTTGCTACCAGAAAGCATGCCTGCGCTTGTATCCGGCATAACAGTTACACTGGTAACCTTGGTGGGTGCATCAGCCATGGCAGGCACTATTGGTGCCGGTGGTTTGGGGGATCTGGCTATTCGCTATGGTTATCAGCGCTTCAATACAACAGTGATGTTAGGGGTGGTCGCTGTATTGATTGTGCTGGTGACGGGTATGCAGGCCTTGGGTAACTGGCTTTCACGTATATTGCGCCATTCGGAACGCACCAGAAGTGCAGACTAAGATTGGAAAAATCTTCTCTCTATTCTTAATCGAATAGAGAGAAGATTATAAAATTAAGCGCTTACAAGTTCTGCATCTGCTGCAGATCCAAAGAATTCATAGTGGATCTGGTTTTCTGGCACGCCAGCTTCGGTAAGAGCTTTAATCATGTCCCGCATAAAGCTATCAGGCCCACAGATATTGTAATCTGCAGTGATATCTACACGGGGTTTAAGCCATTCTGCAGTGATTCTGCCTTCATGCAGCTTTACGTTCTTGTTCGAACGGTTTGAGGGCACGGGAGAATGGCTATAGAAAATATCAGCTTCAAGAACATCTTTTTCAGCCAAAGTGTAGATGTAATTTGTAAATGCTTCATCCTGTGCCGTGTGCACGCCGTGGATGTAGTGGATATTGCGCTTGGTTCCATCCTTCAGAAACGCACCGAGGGTAGAAATAAAAGGTGTTTGTCCAACACCAGCACACAGCAGAACAATTTTGCTGTTTTTTTCTGTTCCGGGCGTAAAGTCTCCTGCTGGTGCAGAAACGTCCAGAACCTGCCCTTCTTGCACGGTATCATGCAGCCATTGAGAAACCACACCACCATCCGCGCGGCGCACACTAATGCGGTAATGATCTGCGCCGGGTTCGGAAGAAATGCTGTAGTTACGGCGTTGTGAGCCGTGCTCCGGAACATCTAGCTTGAAGCTGAGATATTGCCCGGCTTCGTGTTTCATAATGGGTTTGTTATCCACGGGCACCAGTTCGAAGGACGTGATGGTATGACTTTCACGCACTTTGCGGCGCACCGTAAACGGGCGCCAGCCTACCCATCCGCCAGGGGCTGCGGCATGTTCTTCGTAAATCTGTTTTTCACGGCCCATGAGAATGTCTGCCAAGAACCAGTAAGCCTTGCCCCATGCTTCCAGAATTTCGGGTGTGGTAGCGTCACCCAGCACCTGAGCAATTGCTCCCAAAAGTGCATCAGCTACGTAGGGGTAGTGTTTGGGCAGAATATTCAGCCCAACATGTTTTTCGGCAATACGTTCAACCATACTGCCCAAAGCGTCAAGGTTATCAATGTTACGCGCATAAGCCAGCACAGCCAGGGCAAGAGCTTTAGGTTGTTCACCATCTTTTTGGTGAGACATGTTGAAAAGGTCCCGAATATCGGGGTTGGACAGCAGGCGTTTGTACATTTCCTGCGTAATATCTAGCCCATGTGCTTCAAGAGCTGGAACACAGGCCTTTATAATTGAGAGTGTTTTTGCATCAAGCGGAGAAGGCATGGAGAAGATCCTATAAAATGTATTTAATATATATCTTATAGGCACATAAAAAGGTGTCAATGCGATGCATCTTTTGTGTGGAGATGGCTGCATTGTGGTGCACGCAATATTTAGGGCCTGTTAGGGCTTGATCCAGTCTGCTGCGGCAGCGATGTGGATGACCG
>NZ_CADO01000053.1 GCF_000285275.1 Acetobacter pasteurianus subsp. pasteurianus LMG 1262 = NBRC 106471 | reverse complement strand
CACAACCTACTTTTCCTACGACATCCACCCCTGGCTGACATTCAATGCACGTGGCGAAATCTTCCGTGACAACACGGGTGGGGTCATTACGGAATATTCCAGCTTCAACTCGCTCACGCAGGCACTCAGCAACCAGCCATTCCCCTATTACAACGCGTTGCCGACCACCTATGGGGAACTGACGGTGGGTGTCTCCTACCGTCCGGAGTTCGTGAACAAAAGGCTGTCTCTGGGTGGTTTTACCATCCGGCCTGAAATCCGGCTGGATAAATCCCTTAACGGCACGCACCCGTTCAACCAGGCCGGAACCGTGCAGAACCCAACCGTCAATAACGGCACAAATAACATGCTCTGGTTCAGTTGTGATGCAACCTGGTCTTTCTAAAGTGTCCTCTTTCCAAACATTGATAACTGAAATTATAAAAAATCTTTGAGAAAGAGAATACAGTTCCAACAGCAGTAATGACATCCGTTTCGTCAGTATTCGCTTACAGCGAATGGACACATCTGGAGGGATCGAAGAACCGTTAAATGATGTCTTGTGCTGCTAATTTGAGGCTAAGGGCGTAATGGTTACAGATTTGTGTAGATAGTTTTCACCATGTTTTTACTTCTCAAGGAGTTTGCTACCTTCTGAGTTGCTATGCTGGCGCGCATATACGTTTCATGAAGAGAAGGCGCCGCATATTATAGACGATGTAGGCAAGCCCGATCTTCATAGTCGCCCGATCAATACTAACAGTGCGTATGGACAGCCCCATTTGTGATTTCTGATTAGCAAAGACGTGTTCAACGCGGGATCGGAGGACAAATTTTCCGGCATTTGATCTCTGGATATGACGGGGCATCGGCTTGAGATGCAGCTTTTCCCTATGAGCCTTGGAGACAAAACCCAGTTTTTCCATGAAGGCTTTATTGGCTTTTGAGCAATAGGCCGTGTCTGCCCAGACATCCAATGCTGTATTACTGCGGTCGAGCAGTCCTTCTCTCAACCGTACGCCATCGCTGGCTGCTGTATCTGTTGCTTTCCATTTCCAGATCAACCGGAACTTCCAATCAATGGAAATATGGGATTTGTAGCCAAAGAATGGAATGGCGATATCCGTCAACGAGATCGTTCCGTCATCCTGCCGCTCCGCTTTGGTGAACTTTCAGTGTCCATCGCGCATGCCTGTCCTTGTGCGACAGCTTTGCCAGTTTATCCTACCAGTCTTTAAGAATCTGAGGGGCATCTTCTTTCCGGGGTAGTGCGTGGCTGTCCTGTTTTTCGGTTTTCCGGATGAAGCGCATCCGTAGTCTTTCAAGAAGGGGAGAAGCTTATTGATTACAGTTAGCGTCAGGCACAGGCAAAAAAAGTTCATTAAAACAATCCATTAATCCTGCTTTGTTCTCAACTTGTGATTTCTGCAACTTGAGAAGCAATCCTGCCCCGCAACCAAATCAATCCCAAAGCCCCGCTCAACCAATCGGTTGCGGGGCTTTTTGTGTTGCACAAAATCCTCCCTAGGAAAAATAGGCATACTCTCAAAACTAAGAGGTTTTGTAGAACCTTTCCATTTCCTCAGGTATTGTTATATTATAACACAACATATAGATTTGGCGGATCGTAACCGAATGAATGGTGTCCGTCATGCAAGAAAGACTTCCGGTAACAGTCCTTTCCGGCTTTCTGGGGGCAGGAAAAACAACGCTCCTTAACCATGTGCTTAATAACCGCGAAGGCCGGAAAGTCGCGGTGATCGTCAATGACATGAGCGACGTAAATATTGATGCGGATCTGGTGCGTGACGGCAGCGATCTCTCCCGCACAAATGAAACACTTGTGGAGATGAGCAATGGCTGCATCTGCTGTACGTTGCGTGATGATCTGTTGCAGGAAGTCCGGCGGCTCGCAGAACAAGGACGCTTCGATTACCTGCTAATTGAATCGACCGGGATTGCGGAACCTCTTCCGGTTGCGGCGACATTCGAATTTCGTGACGAAGCAGGCGAGAGTTTGTCTGATATTGCGCGGCTGGATACGATGGTGACGGTGGTGGATGCCGTTAATCTGTTGAAAGATTATGCCTCAACAGATTTTCTGCGTGACCGGGGCGAAACAGCAGGTGAGGGCGACGATAGGGCATTGGTCGATCTGCTGGTGGAGCAGATCGAGTTCGCGGATGTTGTGGTTCTGAACAAGGTTTCCACCGCAACGCCTGCGCAGCGTGAGGCTGCGCGGCAGGTTGTTCAGGCCCTTAATGCCGATGCGGACATTATCGAAACGGATCAGGGTATTGTGCCTTGCGCGCGCATTTTGGATACACACCGGTTCGATTATGATCGGGCCCATAAACATCCGCTATGGTACAAAGAATTATTCGAATTTAAGCAGCATGTTCCCGAGACAGAGGAATATGGCATTCACACTTTTGTCTGGCGTGCCCGCCGCCCACTGGTGCCGGAACGGTTCAAAGCCTTCATAGATTCTATGTGGCCGGGCGTAATCCGGGCGAAGGGGCATTTCTGGCTGGCAACGCGCCCACAATGGGTGGGTGAACTTGGGCAGGCGGGTGCACTGGTGCGCACGCAAGCTATGGGCCGCTGGTGGGTAACTATTCCCAAAAATCAGTGGCCAGATAGTGATGAGTGGCAGGATATGATCCTGTCGAAATGGAACCCTGTTTATGGGGATCGTCGGCAGGAAATTGTGTTTATTGGCACGGCAGAGATGGATGATGCCGCTATTGGCGCAGCTCTGGATGCCTGCCTTGTGCCGGAGTTTGATGAGCAGCAGTTCAATCCATTGCTGTTCGCCCATCTGCCTGACCCATTCCCGGTTTGGGGGCAAGGAGAAATGGCGGATGCGTAAGGTTATGGCCGATAATGAGCGGACATTACGGCATGAGATGTGGAGAAGATATGCAGGTGATGACTGGGCAGCATTTGATGCACTTCCTGCCACTATCCGGGAAAGGGTGGCAGCACATGCCTATGATGCGTGGTCAGTTAATGTGATGATGCTCTGGCAGCATTACAAACGTCTTTATGGCCGCACAATGCGTGCCGAACGCGCTTTAATAAGATATCTTGATTATTGCGAGAGATTGGAACGTGAGGCATTTTCTTCACGGTATAATGATGTCTACGGTATGGATTTGCCTCATGATGCAGCGTGCGCCACAGTTTTGAGGTAGCTTTAGAGTTACTTTTTCCATCTCTTTCGGCTGCGTGATAGGCTGCTTCCATCGCTATACCCGATACGGTACGCCAATGTATCTCGGTTCAGCCCATCACGCTGTTCAAAAATATTGGCCAGTTCTTTGCGGGAGGCATCAAGCATACTGCGAAAAGTTGTATTCTCACGCGCGAGCAGGCGCTGCAATGTGCGTGGGCTGGTGTAAAGCGCACGCGCAACAGATGCCAGAGAAGGATTGCCAGCCAGAATACAACGCCGGATTGCCAGCATAACTGTAGAGATGAAAGGCTGGGCAGCATATTCCTCCCCAATCAGATCACAAACATGGCGTTCTAGTATCCGGATCAGATCTGGGTCTGTCATTGTGCGTCGGTCATCAAGATCCTGTTCATCAAATAGAATGCGGTTATGGGGCTGGCGATAGAAAATAGGGCAGCCAATACGTCTGCGGATCATGGCGGCTTTTTTGCCCGGTGCATGCATGAAATCAACCTGTATAGGACGCCATTGGGACCCAAGCCGTTCACGGATGAGGTTGATGAGC
Source organism: Acetobacter pasteurianus subsp. pasteurianus LMG 1262 = NBRC 106471 (assembly GCF_000285275.1). Lineage (GTDB taxonomy): Bacteria > Pseudomonadota > Alphaproteobacteria > Acetobacterales > Acetobacteraceae > Acetobacter > Acetobacter pasteurianus. Next base: position 3,260 of record NZ_CADO01000053.1, on the reverse strand, counting down.
AGGGCAAGGGTTAATTCCACATCCTGCTGGCATGGCCAGTGCTGTGGCACATCAAGGCTGTATATTATCTCTGCAATATCATTGTCCGATTTCAGGGTTAGAGAAGAATGGCTCTGTACAGCAAAAAGGTAGTTCCCAAACGCCAGCACTGCTTTGCGTAATGTTGGAAGCGCCTGAAAAAGCAATCCAAGTGGTCCAATCTGGCCGGGGGTGCAGGTAAGGCCAAGTTCAAAGCCAAGTGTTTTATTGCCCTCCAGGGCCGAGGCTTCCTCAAACAGGTTGAGATAGCGTTCCATTTCAACAACGCTGTATGACTCTTTTGCAATATCCGGATCAATGCCGTTCCGTGCCAGCAACTCTCGCGGGTCTATGCCTGCATCACGCAGGGCATTGATAATAAGCATCAGAATAGACGTGCGCATGACAGGCACTGGGCTAGATGCAATTTCAAAATATTTCGTCAACGGAGGCATGGCAATTTCCTTGCGTGGGTCTTGGCGCAAAATGCCACTGGAATGGCGCATTATGTCATTACCACATCGATACGTTCATCCTTACAGTCATTCCATCGCCGGAAAGACATGCTGCCCTTCAATTTTTGCAACGGAGGGGAAGTTTGCCCGGTTTCCCGCCGGCAATCTGCCCGAGGGACATAACTGTAATAGAACCAGAACAGGGATTTGTGATCATAATGGGCCATTCATCCTGCCAGTCATCATCCAATGAGACTTTCAGTTACCCACTCGACCCGTTGAACCCTGATGAAATTCGCGCTGTCGTTCGTATTGTAAAATCAGATGCACGATTTGGCGAGCATGCGCTTTTTGAAACCATGATGATTATGGAGCCGGATCCGGAAATATTGCGCGCTCTTGCACCCGGTGAAAGCTTGCCGCGTCTGGCGCATGTTAATGTATTTTTCAATAACAAACCGGGGGTAACAAGGGTTACAGTCTCTCTTACTGCCGGTAAAATTGTTGATGTCCGGGCGTTTCCCGATGCACAGCCCATGCTTCAATTAGAGCAATTTGATGCTTTTGAAGATCTGGTTAAAGCTGATCCGGGTTTTATTGATGCCTGCCACAAACGCGGCATTACGGATATGTCTTTGGTTTGTGTGGACCCTTGGTCTCCCGGTCTATTTGCTGATTTTCCCGGCACGGAAGATCGGTTGCTCTGCAATGCGTTTGTGTGGGTAAGAGCTTTCCCTGATGACAATTTCTATGCTCACCCCGTAGAAGGGTTGAACGTACTGGCAGACCTACGCACCGGTGAGGTGCTGCGGATTGAAGACCGCAATCCTGTTCCCATTCCGTCTACCTGTATCAATTACGAGGCGCAGTTTATCAAAGAACCACGCCAACCTTTTAAGCCGTTGAACATTGTTCAGCCGGAAGGGGTTTCATTTTCTCTCAAAGGTCATGAACTAGAATGGGATTTGTGGAAAGTTCGTATTGGCTTCAATGCGCGTGAAGCCCTAACCTTGCATGACATAAGCTATAACGGCCGCCCCCTTATAAACCGTGCTTCTATTGTGGAAATGGTGGTGCCTTATGGTTCACCAGATAATTCCCATTTCAAAAAGCATGTTTTTGATATTGGTGAATATGGTGTGGGCAAGCTTGCCAATTCGCTCGAACTGGGCTGCGATTGTCTGGGGGTGATCGAATATCTTGATGGGCACATGAACACCATGTCCGGTGAGGTGATGACCATTAAGAATGCCATCTGCATTCATGAAGAAGACAATGGTTTGCTATGGAAACATACTGATTTCCGTACCAACCATTGCGAAAGCCGCCGTGGGCGTAAATTGGTTATTTCTTGCGTGGCAACAGTGGCCAATTACGATTATTCCTTTAACTGGTATCTCTTTACCGACGGGAACATCGAATTCGAGGCCAAGGCTACCGGTATTATCAATACCAATGGTTGTGAACCGGGACAGCCCGGAAAATATGCCAATGAGGTCTCACCCGGTGTTGCAGGCCAGATCCACCAGCACATTTTCTGTGCCCGTATGGATATGGCCTTGGATGGCCCCGGAAACAGTGTAACCGAAGTTAATACATATGCAGAACCACAAGGCCCCACAAATCCATACGGTAATGCGTTTTATGCAGAAGAAACGGTTCTGAAATCCGAGCTGGAGGCCTGCCGTAAGGCTAATCAGGATACGCACCGTTTCTGGAAAGTGATTAACCCCAATAAACAAAATTCTGTTGGCAAGCCGACAGCTTACAAAATTCTGCCGACACACCCGGTTACCCCCATGGTCCACCCGGACTCTCCATCTGGTAAGCGGGCAAACTATAACCAGAACCATTTGTGGGTGACCGCGCGTGACCCGGAGCAACGCTTCCCCACAGGGGAATTTGCTAACCGCTCAGACGGAACGGATGGTTTGTCTTCCTTTGTGCTGAAGAACCGGCCATTGGTGAATACCAACCTTGTTGTGTGGCATACCTTTGGCATCAACCACATTGTACGCACGGAGGACTTTCCCGTTCAGCCTGTTGTAACCTGTGGTTTTATGATGATGCCGACCGGTTTCTTTAACGTAAATCCGGGCATTGATCTTGCACCGGCCAAGAACACAGCAAGCTGTTTGGCAAAAGCAGGCTGTTGCGAAAGCGCCAAATAAAAATACTACGCAATACATCGGCCTGCCACGCATTGACCTGCGCGGCAGGCTGGGGAGAGACGCATCATGATTTGTTGCTTGCTTGCGTTACTGGGGTGCTTCTTGCCGGCAAAATTTGCACGGCGTTTTTTCAGCCAGTCGTGTCATGCAACGGAACAGAACACATGCGGCCATAGCTTGCGGCGTATGCAACTGCCAGTTTTCTGGCGCAAGGCCGTTTTTACCGTGTTGGTGTGCATTGGCTTGGCAGGGCTGTCGCACATGGCTTTCATGTATTTTACCCCTCAAGAGCACATGCACCATCATATGAGCCAAATGTAACCATCGTTACGTCGCCCTGATACAGGAATGGGAGCATTGATCTTTATGCCTTACATTTTTCTTCTGTCTGTCCTGCTTTGTGGGCTTGTGCCATTTGCCTCCGCGCAGGCTGCTGATGCGGCATCAGCATTGTCTGGCGGAGATAGTGCATGGATATTGGTTTCAACCGTTTTGGTAACGCTTATGTTGCTGCCGGGTGTTATTCTTTTTTACAGTGGCATGATCCGAAAAAAGAATGCTCTGAGATGGGGTGGTTGCCGTCCTCCCCGCACGGCATCGCAATGTGCCAGAATGG
>NZ_CADO01000054.1 GCF_000285275.1 Acetobacter pasteurianus subsp. pasteurianus LMG 1262 = NBRC 106471 | reverse complement strand
GGTCAGAAAACTCTTGCATAACGGACGGTAACCACAGAAGAAATCCGCGTCGAAACAATCAACCCATTCTACGGCACTGATATTCAGTGCTGGATATTCTACAGAAAGAGCTTCTGCATGATGGAGAAGGGGCGATCCAGAGCCGTTATACAGTGTGACTTGAACCGTTTTTTCATCCAGAAACATGATGTCTTCGGAGTGACAGTATCCCTCAACAAGCTCTTTCACGAGCCTGTTGAGGAGCGAGGCTGGGCCAGTGAGTGTCTGGACTGATATTGTGGATATACTCATCATTGGGATCCTTTGATTTAGGTCCCAATTTCGTGGGGCACAGACAACCGGTCGGGGCAATGGCGCGCCATTAAGGGCGCGGGCCGCCAGGCCGCACCATTGCGGCGAGCGTGTTGTTCTGTGTGCTCAAGGCATCATAAAAGTCTCTTTCCTGAAAAAATGAGTATTTTTCGTCGCATCAGCACACTCCAAACTGGTTCCCGATCAGTGAGGAGTTTGTAATGCCGCGAAAATCCAGTCCCCAGTCTGTTGAGAGCAAACTGTCGAACCATTCGGTCATGACGTCCCCTGTCGAAACTGAAAACATTGTCATTGCACCCAACGGTTCACCGCACAAAACAACTCATTATCCGCGCACCTCTGGCGATAACATGTCAAAGCATCAACGATACTATGCTCGAAATCGCGAGTTAGTTTGTGCACGCCAGCGTGAAGCCAGGCGCCGCAAGAAAGTGTTGCGTGTATCCCAGGAAATGAGGGACATCTAATGCGTCGGCGATACGGGACTCCAATGCGGTCTGCACGAGAAAACTCGTTCTTGAAAGCTTTCAAATCTGACATTCAGGGGCGCAAAGGTGAGACGGACGTCAGGAACATTCTTGCTGAATATGGTCTACCCAGTCACCATGATATTGTGTTGCCAACCCGATCAGGAAACCCAACTCAGATTGATCATGTGGCTCTGACGCCTCTTGGCATCCTCGTCGTTGAAACAAAGCACTTACGAGGCCGATTGAGTGGGGATGTTCGCAACGATTATTGGCAGCAAACCTTGCCTTCTGGCTGGTCAGAGAAAATCTACAGCCCTCTGCGACAGAATGCCAGTCATTGTGCCGCAGTGTACGAGATTGTCCGTCACATAGATCCTGGCATTCAGACACTCAGCAGAATTGTCATGACGGGGCCTGCAGAAGTTGCTCCGGAGCTTCTCTCTGTGGTCCACACACGTGAAACGTTTGCGAAGGAACTGGAAAACCTACGGAACAACTCTGTTTCAGAGCTGCTCCAGCATGCCTGGGATCGTCTAACTGAAGCAGCAAAACATCATGAGGGCTTGCGGAAAGGAACGACCTTATCCCCATTTGCCTGATTTGCTTCGCGATCATCTTCTCGAACAAGAATGACCTTTTCGGCCGGTCGGTTAAAATTGCGTTGCATGTAATCAATGAATTCCTCTCGGTCTTCATCTGTCAACGGAAACGCTGCCTCGTAGGTATCAAAGCCCTCTTGCTGGTAGAGACCACAATCAATTTCCAGAGCTTCCTCGTAGTCCAGCCCGTCACATGTCGCATTAACAAATCCCAGTCTTGAAGGCTCGTAGCCGTCATATCCAAGCTGCACAATCCAGCTCTCACCGAGATAGATCACGTCTATCATGCCATCTTCCGCATTGATCGGGGGCCATGCGCCGATTTCCACGCCTTTGAACTGGCCAGGAAACATGTCGGCCAGAGCCTTCGCCAGCCGTGCTGTCTGGGGCCTCATGACGGCAAAATCATGCACAACAGGAATGGGTGCATCTTCTCGCTCGGCTCGGAAATACGCCTCCACTTTTTCCTCTGGCCACGCTTTATCAATAAGCGCATCCATTTCTTCTTCTGTATAACGATGCCGTGCAGGATCTTCTGGAGCTTTGGATACGACTGGTTTTTTGGTGCGAGATGGTTTCTTGGTTGTCATAACGGACCTGTGTGGTTGACTAAAAACGAGAGTTTAATACCGCAAGACGCTTGGTCTTCTCAGTTCAAATTGCGACAGTCTGATGTAACATTATGGCTCGAACGCAACACAACGTTGCCGTTCCTGTCTCCAATCAATTCACACCTTACCCATGATGCCTTCTGGTCTGGCTGGGCCGGCCGGAAAAGAATCATGGATGAACCTGTTTCGCTACTTGCGCTGGAACGGATTTCATATCCAGAGTTCAGCAACTGCTCCAAAGAAGCCGGGTGTTCTGAAAAGAGAGTGGGAACAGCGTGTGGCGTGGTTTTTGGCGCAAACTGGCTCGTCCCGCTGCTGATCATGTTTTGCGCTGAAGCCGGCTGTGACAGTGCCATCAAACCAGAAAGAGCTGCCAGTGGCAGGCTATACGTTAATTTCACAATAAGTTCTTTCACAGACAGAATTTCACCATAGGTGGTGGGGGAGCGATTTCTCCAACCCGCCGCTTTACTTCCTGCATGAGCACGGCGGCAATTTCGTGAATGAGTTCCATCATATGCGGAGCTTCAGATGGACGCGGCCCATGCGGCGTGTTTGAAATCAGGGTAATAAGTTGGGGAAGTATGCCGCTCTTTTTGATTTCTTTGGGTTTCTCTGTCGGGTTGATCTTTCCCTGAGCATATCCAAGGGAACCCAGTAAACTGGCAGTTATCAACGCTCCAAGACGCATGTCTTCGTCCCATGTCATCAGCCCTAACAAATATGGTCTGACGATCTGTTCAGGTCCCCGGAACAGTCTGAAAAAGACGCTCCCATCGACTATGCTGCCATCTTCACTCAGGATATCGACACGCAACCGCCATCCGTCACCAAAACGGGGGTGCGGTACGTCTCCTTCTCCATCCTGGGCAATTTGCCTATAACGCGCTCTCACCTCTGGTGAACTTGGAGTGCGGAATGTCACCACGCTGGTGGATGTTTCCTCCAGTTTCAGGTGCTCACCCTGTATTCCAGTATCTTCCCAGGTGCTTACCGCGTCACAACTCGGATTGACGCCATGTTGCATAACAGTTTCGTCTCCTTATTCCCGTGAGCCCCTATCTTTGCGTCACAGGATGCGACGAAAAACTTAGTCTCGCCAGATTCGTCTAAAAAAGTGAATCTGGTCGCATGATGAGAGGGAATACTCATCCCTAAAGGAGAACGGTAATCCCCCCATTTTTAGTGGGGTTCTGACTGAGAATTCAGGCAGCTACTTTTAGTTTCTGGGCGGGTGTGAACCCACCGTTTCCCATGTTGGGTCTGTCATTATTATATGTCCAGAGCCATTGTGTTGCGACCTCCTGTACGTCCTGGATGCTTTCAAACAGATGCTGCTCCAGCCATTCCTGCCGGACAGTCCTGTTGTAGCGTTCAATATAGGCGTTCTGCTGCGGATTACCCGGTTGTGTATAGATCAGGGTAATCCCCTGCTTTTCGGCCCATGAAACCAACGTATGACTGACATATTCAGGGCCATTGTCCATTCGGATAGCCTCTGGCCTGCCACGCCACTCCATAACCTGCTCCAGACAGCGGACAACCCGACAGGCCGGCAGGGAAAAATCAACCTCAATCGCCAGTCCTTCACGATTGAAATCATCCAGAATGTTCAGGAGCCGAAAAGCACGTCCATCCAAAAGTCTGTCCGCCATGAAATCCATGGACCAGACTTCGTTGGGAAGTGCTGGGACCGACAGCTTTTCGGGCTTTTCGCGAACCAGGCGCCTGCGGGATTTAATCCGCAGGTTGAGTTCCAGTTCCCGATAGATCCGATAAACCCGCTTATGATTCCAGAGCTGTCCCTGCACATTGCGCAGATACAGGAAACACAGACCAAATCCCCATCTCCTGTGAGCCTGGGTCAGTCCCACCAGAAGAGCGGCAATCCTGTCGTTCTCCGCTGCCAGTCGCGGACGATAGCGAAAGCAGGTCTCGGATATCCCAAAAATCCGACAGGCCAGCGCAATGCTGACCCCATGATGCGCCACAGCCTGTGCGGCCAGTTCCCGGCGCTGGGCTGGCCGCTTCATTTTTTTCCCAGGGCTTCCTTCAGGATATCCGTCTGCATGCTCAGATCCGCATACATGCGCTTCAGCCGACGGTTCTCCTCTTCCAGAGCCTTCATCTGACTGATCATCGAAGCATCCATGCCGCCATATTTCGCCCGCCACCGGTAAAATGTGGCGTTGCTGATCCCATGCTCCCAACACAGATCAGGAACCGGGACGCCGCCCTCAGCCTGGCGGATCACACCCATAATCTGCGCGTCAGTAAAGCGATCACTCTTCATCAGAATCTCCTCATTTCTTACGCTGAGAAAATTCTCATCCAAAAGCCACTCTTTTTATGGGGGGATTACCGACGATCGCAAGGCCATGACTGTCACGAGCTTCTCCAGACGCTTTCTCGACGAATATGTCGATGTCCACCTGAAACCCAGAACACGGGGAGAGTACAGACGCTCGGTGGAACTGTTCATTGTGGCGAAATTCGGAAGCTGGCGGATGGCTGACCTTTCGCGGGCTGAAGTCGTCGAATTTCATGGCAGCTTCCGGCATATCCCCTATCAGGCCAACCGGACGCTGGGCGTGCTGTCAAAAATGTTCAGCCTCGCCAATCTGTGGGGTATCCGCCAGGATGGTGTGAATCCATGCCGGGGCGTCAAACGCTACCGGGAGGAAAGACGCGAGCGTTTCCTCACCAGAGAAGAGTATGCCCGTCTAGGAAGCAGCCTCGACGAGGCCGCCGAAGATATGCCCGAAGCGGCACGGGCCATCCGTCTACTTGCCCTCACGGGTTGCCGGTTGCGGGAAATCCAGACGCTCCAGTGGGCGCATGTCTGGCTGGGTGAAGCCGAACTGCGCCTCCCCGACAGCAAAACCGGAGCAAAAACTGTCCAGTTGGGCAAGGCGGCGGTTGATGTCCTGAAGGCCACCCCTCGCCTGCCCGACAATCCCTATGTCATCACCGGACGCAAGGCTGGCGAATATCTCACTGACCTGCAAAAGCCGTGGCGTCGTATCCGCAAGGCGGCAGGCCTGGATGGCGTCAAGCTCCACGATCTCCGTCATTCCTTTGCATCGGATGCTCTGGAGATGGGAGCGGACCTGACAATGATTGGCCGGATGCTGGGCCATAGCGACATCAAGACCACCTCCTGCTACGCCCATCTGAAGCGAGAAAATGTCAAACGCTCGACGGATCAGGTCGCCCTGCGCATTTCATCCGCGCTCACCGATGCAAGGATACAGGCCTAAATGCCGATCATACCCAATCAGCGGCCTGTCCGTCAGCATCGATCCGCGTTTTACGTCTCGGGAACAACCAGCACATAGCTGGTGCTCCTTCCTCCTGCAGCCTCCCTGGCCAGAATATCGCGCGATACGAGATCATTGATATCACGCAGGGCTGTATCCGGTGACGTCTTTGCAAGCTTCGCCCATTTGGATGAGGTCAGCTTGCCCTCAAACCCATCGAGCAGACGGTTCAGCATAAGGCGTTGCCGGTCATTGATCGATTGTCCGGCCAGATTATCCCAGAAACGGGCCTTCTGGATGACCTTTCCCAGAACCAGTTCAGCGCGATCAAAGGCGCGATCCAGAGCCCCCAGAAACCAGTGCAGCCAGGCCGTGATGTCCATATCCCCTTTCTGTGTAGCCTCAAGGATTGCATAATAATCCTTCCGCTCCTGACGGATCTGGGCTGACAAGCTATAGAAACGCTGATCTGTGTGTTCCGAGCGCGCCAGCATGAGGTCGCCGATGGCCCGCGCCATGCGCCCGTTTCCGTCTTCAAACGGATGAATGGTAACAAACCACAGATGTGCGATGGCTGCCTTCAGCACAGGATCCAGCGCTTGCCCGGCATTGCACCAGTTGAGGAAGACCTGCATCTCTGCGGGTACTCTGCTGGCTGCCGGCGCTTCATAATGAACCTTCTCCCGTCCGACAGGGCCTGACACGACCTGCATCGGGCCGGTTTTGTCGTCACGCCACTCTCCGACCAGAATGCGTGACATGCCGTTTCGGCCAGTGGGAAACAAAGCCGCATGCCAGGCGAACAGCCTTTCCTCGGTCAGCGGATCAGCATAATGCCGGGTCGCATCCAACATCATCTCCACAACGCCTTCGACATCCCGATCCACCGGTGCCAGCGCGCCAATATCCATGCCCAGTCGCCGGGCAATGGAAGACCGTACCTGCTCACGATCGAGGTTTTCGCCCTCGATCTCGCTCGACTTGATGACATCTTCCGTCAGGGTCTGGAGCACGGCCTCCGACCTGAAATCGAAGCCAAGGCTTTCCATACGGCCGAGGAGGCGTCCCTGCCGATGACGCACCGTGGCCAGTTCATGGGCAATGGTATCCTTGTCCCACCGAAAGTCCGGCCAGTTTCCGTGCTGATAAATATACCGCGCCATATTCCCTGCACTCCTTGCGGAGAATATGGCGCTTAATTACCGCAAACCGCAAGGCTATATCCGCATGATATGCGGCGAATAAATCCGTTATTTCTGCACACACTGGTCGAACATCTGTCACAGAAGTTCCCGCTGCCTTTACCGCCCCTCCCGAAAAGCTGTGCCGGTTTTTTATTCCGGCAGCAACACCAGATCACCCTTCTTCCCGACGGAAAATGACGGCAATTGGGGAAAAGCGGAATATCTGGTCAAGGGTTAACTTAATATGTAATCAGCCATTGGTTTTGCCCAAGCTTACACGAGGACAATCGTCAGCTTTAAGAAACAATATCGATAAACTCAATGTTGGGTAGTAGGCTATATTCGGGGAAAGAGTGTGTGTGGAGGGTCGCCGGTCACATTGCCGAGTTCATAGTCATATTAGATTCTAGGTGTTTAGTCCCGGGGTTTGATGGTGTGATATTTTCACGAGAGTGGAAG
>NZ_CADO01000055.1 GCF_000285275.1 Acetobacter pasteurianus subsp. pasteurianus LMG 1262 = NBRC 106471 | reverse complement strand
GATTATGGAAATTTCTTTTCTACAAAACAGACTTTTTCATAATCTAACCCGATGCACAACCCTTCTGTGAGATTTCCGCGTCGAGCCAGACCGAATGGTGGCCGAGCGTGATACGGAAGCAGTTTTCATTCTGGGTTCTATTGGCATATCGGACATAATCTTCAAGTAGTTCTGTGCAGCAGTGGCCCATACCTGTCACTTGAACAAGGTTTCCGGAACTCCCGTTTCGTTTTCAGAAAAACTACCAAATTTGACAGCAAGAATAGGCAAAACAAACAGGTTAAGTATCATTGATGTCATGAGCCCTCCAAGAATGACAGCTGCCATAGGTCCTTCGATTTCCCGCCCAGGCGCATTCATATCAACAGCCAGAGGCGCCAGTCCAAGCGCCGTAACGAGCGATGTCATGAGTACGGGGACGACGCGGTCTCTGGCCCCCCGGAGCGCTGTTGTTACTCCCCATGTGAGATGTTCCCGCTCGACCAAAGTCTCAAAATGCGAAATCATCATCACCGAATTCCGAAGCGTAATCCCGAATAGAGTAACGAAGCCGACTGTTGCCCCAAGAGTTAGCGTTGTGCCGGAAACAATGATTGCCAGAATGCCGCCGACAAATGCGAAGGGAAGATTGACGAGTATCAGAGCGAGATTGCGCCATCCTTGTGTGATTATTGAGAGCAGAATCATGACCGCTATGGCAGCGAGCCCGGAATTTATAAACAGTTCCTTGCGTGATTGTGATTCAGCTTCCGCTGCGGATGTAAACTGAACGTAGGTTCCAAGAGGCAGTTTGATATTTTTTGCTATAGCCGTGCGTGCGTCCTGAACGAAAGATTGAGCTGATCGTCCTGTAACATTTGCGGTGACAGTCTGTGTTCTCTGTGCTCCCAGATGTGACACCTGATAGCGACCGTTCGTCTCATATATGTCTGCGACAGCGCGGAGTGGTACGTAGTTTCCGTGAACAGTATGCAGTGGCAGGAAGCCGACAGACGCAACATCATTACGACTTGCGTCATCAAGACGAACCATAACATTAAAAGCCGCAGAACGCTCGTATATCTGCCCCACGGTTTCACCCTGCCAGGCTGTATGGATGGATCGGAGTACATCCGCCGACCGAAGCCCCCAGCGCTCCAGATCAGCAGGGCGTAGCCGAATAGCAAGTTCCGGAACACCAGGGGGTGCTTCTATCCGGACATCTGTTGCGCCATGTATCTGATGCAACATGCGGACAATATTATTTGCCTGGATATCCAATACATCCAGATCATCGCCAATAATATTGATTGCCACAGCCGAAGACGAACCAGAAAGGGTTTCGTTTACGCGCATCGTCAAAAAACTACTGACAGAAAAACTGGCCCCAACGAACCCGTCAAGCGCTTTGCGAACGCGGGCATCAATCTGTCGGGAAGCCTTCCCATCCACCTGATTCAAATCAACCTCAAACTCGCTGGTATGTGGTCCATACGTGTCCTCATCCAGCGAGGCGCGTCCGACTCTCTGAGCAACCGAACGGATTTCGGGAAGCTGACGAAGTTTTTCTGTAACCTGTCTACCTAATTTCAGAGACTGTTCCAGGGAAGTCCCCGGAGCAGCCGTCATATGAATGATAAGGTGACCTTCCTTGAAATCAGGAATGAAATCGCTTTCAAGGAATGGAAGGGCCGCAAACCCTATCAAGGTGGTCAGGATCATCCCGCCTATAACAAATCGGGGATGGCGCATTAATCTGGCCAGAAGACGTTCATAAGCTCTGGCGGTCCATCCTGCCAGGGGGGGCTCTCTCCGGGTTTCTCCAGGCGTCGCCAAGAGCCATGCGCAGAGTGCAGGTACAACGGTTACAGCAGCGGCAAGAGAAGCCATGACCGCAAGAACATAAGCTGTTGCCAGTGGAGCAAACAGTCGTCCCGAAAGTCCGGGAAGGGCGATGACAGGCAAGAAAACGATAATGACAGCAAAGGTCGCGTAAACCACTGCACTGCGGACTTCAACGCATGCATCGAGTACGACGCGCGCTGTAGATGCGGGCTGGACCAGAAGCCGGTTTTCACGCAATCGGCGTGTAACATTTTCGACCCCGATCACGGCGTCATCCACGACCTCGCCGATGGCGATAGCAAGCCCCCCCAGGGTCATGGCATTCAAAGTAACCCCGAGTGTCTCCAGCAACGACAGGGCTATCAGAATAGCCAAAGGTATGGTGGCGCAACAGATTGCAGCGGTTCGCAGGTCAAAAAGGAAAAGAAAGATTACGGCAACCACCAGAAAACCGCCCAGAAGCAATGCTCGTGTGGCATTCCCCAATGCGGTCGTAATGAAATTGGCGGGTCGGAACAGGTCAGCATGCAATGTAATCCCCTGTCCCTGCAATTGCGGGCGGAAATCGGTAAGTGCCGCCTCGATTTCCCGGGTCACAGCCATCGTATTGGCACCGTACTGTTCCCATATATTAACCACAATGCCTGTCTTTCCCTCGATACTGGCCGCGCCGAAGGCGGGAATAGGGGCTTCAGTTACAGTGGCAATACTGCCCAGTGTGACAGCACCATTATCAGAGCGGACAATCACAGTGCGGGCCAGACTTTCTGGCGTCAGGGCCTGACCGTCAGACTGAAGAACGACTCTTTGGTTCGGGGTATCAATAAAGCCGGCCCCCTGTATGCCAGTTGCTTCCTGGGCAGCCGCAAGGACGTCATCAAGTCCGATATGATGCAAGATGAGTTGGTCTGGATGTACCTGTATCTGGAGTGACCGACGCTCCCCGCCAAACACACTGACTCCAGCCACACCAGGCAACGCCAGCAGACGCGGCCTTAATGACCAGTCAGTAAGCGTGCGCAACTGCATGAGGGACTGTTGTTCCGACGTCAGACCAATCACCAGTACCAGACCGGCGGATGAGGTCAGTGGCGTCATAGTCGGAGCATGAACACCGGCTGGCAATTGCTGTGCAACAACATTCATTTGTTCCCCGACCAGTTGCCGGGCGCGATAAATATCGGTCGATGTCGCAAACAGGACGTTGACGACTGACAGTCCCTGAATCGAAGTCGATTGCACGCGCTGAATACCCGGGAGGCCGGTCAGGGCAATTTCCATTGGGCGACTAACCAATGTTTCGACCTGTTCCGGCGTAAAACCAGCGGCTTCGGTCTGGATCGTGACCCGTGGCGGAATGAATTCCGGAAACACATCATAGCTGGCATGTCTCAAGCCATACAGGCCATAGAAGAACAACAGACATGCGGTTGCGATAACCACGCCCCGGAAGCGGATCGAAAACCCGATAATAGCTGCCTGAAGGCTGAAAGAACGTCCCGTCATCAGTCGTCATCGTCTCCTGATTCAAGCTGAGCTCGGAATTCTTCAGACAGAAGTAATTGCGTACCCTCTACGACGATTTGCGTTTCGTGTGTGATTTGTCCTGGAGTATCTTGGATCAGGTAGCCACCTTCTCGGTCCGGCACGTCGGTCGTAAGGGGTAGGCGTGTAAATTTTCCGTGTCCGTTATCACGGTATATCCACGACTTACCTTGCAGCCAGATAATAGCTGATGCAGGTATCCGGATACCGGGACGTTCCTCTTCGGTAGGCAGGAGAACGGAAACATTCATGCCCGCGACAAGCTGACTTTCAGCCGACGCAAAATAGAAAAAGCTACGCCCCTGAATAGCAGGATCGGTCATGGTTACAGGAGACAAATAGTGGAGCATTGTCCCGTGTCCACCCATGTTTCCATAATCGGTCACATCCGCCTGACTTGGTGGGGTTGGTAGATCCGTATCTGGTGGAAGGGTCACCTTGACCAAGACCACTCGTTGTTGAAGTAACTGTGTAATGAAAATTGTATTTTTTTCGGTAGCGTCAGATATGACCGAACCAAATTGCTGTCTGATAATATTAAGTGCGTTATTCACCCGGACCTGTTCTGCTTTTACCATAGCTGAGTTGGACTGAAATCTGGCTGTTGTCTCCTGGAATTGTTCCTGAGAGATATTCTGCCGGTCGCGATACAGTCCTTTGTCACGATCGAGTTTCGCACGGGCAAGCGTCTGCTGTGCCTGCATGCTCTCCAGCCGCGCTTTCATGTCAGCATAATCACTAACAAGAGTGATAAGTTGTGTTGCGTTCAGAACGTAACCATAGGCGGGAACCAACTTTCTCCAAGGCACGATGCTGGGTCGTGCAGAAGCGATGCCACTCTTCGTAACTGCTTCCGGGGAGACCGTCACGGTCGCCTCTGCGCCAAGAACCGAAACTGGTGGATCATCATCATCTGCAATAGCAATGTCCGCCACGTTTAGAACTAGGAAGACAGAAAGACCTACAAGAGGCAGCCAGAAGGCCCTCGCTTTCATGGTGAGTTCCTTTGGTTATTTTCAAGCAGGCCGGAAACCTGCGCGGCACTGGTGTGATCAAAAATGGGCTGCTGCATGCCATCTTCGATCTGACCTATGGCTTGCCGTTGCTGAATTTCTGCTTCAAGAAGAGCGGTCTCTGCTTGAATCTGCTCTATATGAGTCATAACCATCGTTGGTCGGTCGATTGCGCCTGACTGAAGGCGGTGCTGCATCTGGTTCAGCCTTACCCGTACGGTTTTGGCAAGTTCATCCGCCTGTAGCAGAATTGATGTCGTGCCGCGGTAATTGGCCGTAGCCTGCGAGATGGACTTAAACACCGTGTTCTCTGCACGCCGGAGACGAGCCGCCGCCTCATGCTCCTGCCCAACAGCTTCAGCTATGGGGCCTTCGTTCTGATTGAAAATCGGAATTTGCAGAGAGGGATTTACCTCAAAGCGATTTGAAATATCCCAGTTATAGGCGGGACTGATGGTGACATCGGGATAGCGTCGGGAAACTTCGACCCGTAGAGCCTGTCGGGCGGCGTCATAAGACGCAAGAAGTTCCCGCAGATCCGCGCGTTGCATTACGGCTTGGTATCTCATGTCCTGTGAATCGCGGTATTCCATGAGGTCGGGACAGACATCAAATGCTTTTGTATCAAGAGCAATGGAATCAAGTGCTTCGGCAGGAACCCCGATTGCTCCTGCCAGAGCTGCCTTACGGACGGCATACTCGCGCCGCAGATCACTGACAGACAACTCGGCATGGATCATTTCCGTCCGTACCTGCGATATTTCGAGAGCGGATGCTCGCCCCTGATCAAAACGTGCCTGTTCCAGGGTAAAGAGTTCGCGTTTAGCTGCCGCAGTCTCTTCCACAAGCTTGAGGCGCCCGGATACAGCCCAGACGCCGAGAAGAGCAGACCGCGTGTCGCTGCGTAGTTTCCATGCAGTATTGATGACTTCCCATTGCGCGACGGCAGCCCGATATCTGGCTTCTTTGATACGGTGATAACGCCTGCCGAAAAATTCGATCAGTATTGACGCGCCGTAGCCGACGTAATGAGCCGATGGGCCACCCAGCACCGTGAAACTGGGATTGGGCAGTTGACCGGCTGTCTTGATTCCAGCGCGAGCCGTTTCCAGTTCAGCTTTAGCTACAAGGATATCGGGATGAAAATACAAGGTAGCAAGCGTCAGGCGAGTGATGCCCCATGCGTTTTCCTGACTCGATACGTTTGGTCCGAGAACTTTTGTAATGAATTCTTGCAATCCGGCATCCGTAAATTGACGGCTGGAAAATTTCTGGACATCTGATTCCGGCGAAATATTTGAATGATCACTATTTGTACAGCCACAGAGCAGGGGAAAAATCAGGAGAATGAATGCCGCATTATAGCGTGTGCGTCTCCTTACCTGCTTAATATATTCTAGAGTATTATATGATTTATACATTGATATGTCGTGATATATCTGATTTGTTATCTGTTAGTTCTACTCTCGATTGTCGCATAATCTGCACACCTCCACTAATACCAAGCATCGCAAGGATGGCAGCTACCGCAATATCCGGCCACGCAGAACGAGTGCCAAACACGCCCAGAGCTGCCAGCACAACGGCAACATTTCCGATCGCATCATTACGAGAGCAGATCCATACAGAACGGCGGTTGGCATCACCTTTCCGGTGTGTCCATAATATGAGGGCACAGGCCAGATTGACCGCGAGGGCAAGCAGACCAATGCCGCCCATTGCGTCTGGGTGAGGCGGATGGTTGCTGTTCATTACTATCCACCCAGCATTGGCCATTACCCATAGCCCAGCCATGAACAGGGTCAGGCCTTTCAGAAAGGCCGCGCCAGCTCGCCATCGCAATGCCATTCCGGCAACACTGAGGCTTATTGCGTAGTTGGCGCTGTCGCCAAGGAAATCAATCGCGTCCGCCTGTACGGATGCAGATCCAACCGACACGCCAGCCCCAGCTTCAACGGCAAACATGCTGGCATTGAGAAAAAGCGCGATCAGGAGCGCTCTCCGCCATGATTTATTGATTGGTAGCGGCGTATCTGTGCATCCACCACAGCATCCTCCTGCCATCCAGCGCCTCCCTGACGAATCATCTGTTTTAATGTATGCTCCCTGTAGCAACTACAGGGTCAAGAGGCAGGGAATGCGATCGATTGGTGCCTTGGGGAAGGCGACGAATACCAAAGTCGAGACGATCCGCTATTACGAACGGATCGGTCTTCTGGCTCCGCCACAGCGGACCGATGGCAATTATCGCACTTATGATGATGAGGCACTCGCGAGACTGTCTTTTATTCGTCGATCTCGGGATCTGGGTTTTTCATTAGACCAGGTAAGAGCTCTATTATCCCTAACGGATCAGGGAACCCAGGATTGTAAGACAGTTGATAGAATTGCTCGTGACCATATGGCAGAAATTGAGCGCAAAATTGCGGATCTCATCGCATTGCGCCATGAACTTTCTACGATGATAGAATCATGCGGGGGAGGTAATATTTCAGAATGCCGAATTATTGAAGCACTTTCTCCGTTTGATAATTAGTTCTCCTGACTTTTTTCGCAGCCAGTCGATTCTGCATTTGACGGAAGATTACCCGAAATAGTTATACGGCCTCATCCTCACGTGTCAGAATCTGAAAAATCCTCATGGAAAATTCAAGGACTATACGTGCTCCCATGGTGGCAGTTTATGATCAGGCCAGTTCTGAAGCAGACATTCGGCTTCCCTGAAGGGTTTCGGGCGCCGCGAGGCGTACGAAAGTCTGGGAAGACCG
>NZ_CADO01000056.1 GCF_000285275.1 Acetobacter pasteurianus subsp. pasteurianus LMG 1262 = NBRC 106471 | reverse complement strand
CCTCGCAGCCGTGCAGTTCGCCTCAATCATCATCCTGCTTAACTGACGACACGCCGTAGTGTTGGTGGTGAGCATTATGAAAAACGTTGGCTTGTTTCAGGGTATTTTACGGGCCAAAAGTTTGGGGACCGCTCTAAGGATACCACGATAGTTGATAGCCAGACAGGTGCAGTTATTCGCGCGGCTGGTCGTCCTTATGTTTCAAAAGATATCGATGTGCATGTGGGTGCCGGGGCAACTTCTGTATTCAAGGTTAATGAAAATAGCAGTGGCCGCCAGTTGAAATTGTCAGACAACATGGAAGTGCCGCTGGGGGAAACCAGCCTGCTTACCTCCGGAGCGCTTACAGATGTTGCGCAAATCTGGGCTGCTGGGCCCCAGTTGGCATTACGATGGAAGCGCTTTTTGCTGAAAGGCGAATACTACCATATTGGCGTACAGCGTGACCATCAGGCGCAAACTGTGCATCTGCCCTCTCTTGGGTTTGATGGTTGGTATGTGGCAGCAAACTATACACTTTTGGGAACTCCCCGCGTGTATAGTGAGAAAACGGCAGCGTTTACTACACCCGGTGTAACGTATGACTTCGACCCAGCAACCGGCCACTGGGGCGCGTTGGAAGTAAGCGGACGCTGGAGTGTGACAGACTTGTACGGCACGGAAAATCAGGGTGGAGAAGGCGTTAACGGCAACCAGCAAACGGTCTGGCAGGGCGGGTTTAACTGGTATCCTAACCGACATATCAAGGTGATGTTGGATTACGCACACTTTATTGTCACGCGTTCCAAGGGTGTATCGGGTGGCGTTAATCTGTTTGGGCGCGATGGAAATGCAGTTGTTGGCCGCGTGCAGGCGGCATTCTGAAAAACTGGTTTGAAGGTCTCATAATCATGAAAAACAAAGACTTTTCGCTTTCTCGTCGTCGCCTGCTGGTTGGGGCTGCAGTTTTGGGGGGCGGAGCCTTCTTGGGTGTGCATGCTGGGCAGGCACAGGCAGCCTCTTTCAATCTTTTGAATGTCTCCTATGATCCCACGCGTGAGTTGTATGCTGACGTAGACAAAGCTTTTGCAAATGTCTGGCATCAGGCACATCCAGAAGACAGTGTGACTGTCAAAACAGCGCATGGGGGCTCTGGTGCACAGGCGCGTTCAGTTCTGGAAGGTGTGCCAGCAGATGTGGTTACATTAGGCTTGGCCTATGATATTGATTTGCTCGCGCAGAAAGGTTTAATTGCACCAGATTGGCAAACACGCCTGCCGCACAACTCTACGCCATACACAAGCACAATTGTTTTTCTTGTGCGCAAGGGAAATCCGAAAAACATCAAGGATTGGCCAGATCTTGTGCGTGATGGCGTGCAGGTTATTACACCTAACCCCAAAACATCTGGTGGTGCCCGTTGGAATTATCTGGCGGCATGGGGATGGGCATTGCATCAGAATAATGGCTCAGAAGATGCAGCAAAAACGTATTTGAAAAGCTTATTCAAGCATGTTCCTGTTTTAGATACAGGAGCACGCGGAGCAACAAACAGTTTTGTACAACGCCATCTGGGTGATGTTTTGCTGGCGTGGGAAGATGAAGCATTGATGGCCGCTCGAGATATCGGGCCAGATCAGTTTGATATTGTCGTGCCCTCACAAACTATTCTTGCAGAACCTCCCGTTTCTTTGGTGGATAAAAATGTAAAGGCGCATGGCACAGAAGCTGTTGCCAAAGCATATCTGGAGTTTTTGTTTAGCCCGGAAGGGCAAAAGATTGGTGCCAAACATTATTTCCGTCCGGTAGATCCGGCAGTGTTGGCAGAATATGGGCAGGTGTTTCCAAAGGTAGAAACATTTGATGTTGCCAGCTTGGGTGGGTGGACAAAGCTGCAAAAAGACCATTTCTCAAATGGCGGAATTTTTGACAACCTTTATAGATAATTCCAAGTTCATAAAAGGAATTTTGATATTAGATAAAAGGTGGCGCCGGCATATATTGCTGGCGCCATGTGCGCGGGGAAACGCCGCTCCACTTCCGGAATGCTCTACTGAACGCGCTGGTTTCAGAATACCCCAATAATCTGGCAATTTGGCTGATGTCATGCTCTGGTTGTTGTAGAAAAACACATGCCTGTTTGTAGCGCGTGGTTTCCACTAAATCAGAATAAGATATTCCAAGGTCTGCCAGCCGTCTTTGCAAGGTCCAAACCGGCATATTCATGCGGGCAGCTAATAGGGTGAGGTGCCCACCTTCTGGCAAAATTTCTTTAAGTGCTAATAAAACCTGCTCTTTAAAAGAAACATGCGGATGAGGGGCACTGTGTCCGTTGCGGGCGAGCGAGATAAGAGACGCTTTTACAATTTCCAGCGTATGCGGCTGTGCATCCGGCATTGCGCGTTCCAAACCAATATCGCGGAAAATAAGCGCGTTGGTAGGGCGGCCAAAGCGGACATCTGCCTGAAAGGCTTCTCGGTGCTCCTGTGCCTGTTCGGGTTGCGCATGTGCAAAATGCACCTCTTCTGGCTGCCATGCAGGGCCTAAAGCATAGCGCAGCACATTGCAGAACATGCCGAGCGTGAGTTCTGCATCTTGCCGGCGTTCTGTAATAGTTGGGTCTGTAATGGCGTATTCAAGTCGCAATAGGTTGCCCTGCTGTACAAGGCGCGTGTGCGTGCAGCTTTGATGATAAATAAAGTGCGTTGCAAGATTATGAATGGCGTCTTTTACAGTGGGGGAAAGAAGCGCCACAAACCCAATCAACCCCAATGTCTGGGGTTGAAACTGCTGCCCGAACCATAGGCCCAAATTGCCGTGCTGGGTTTCCTTTGCGGCTTCCGTAAACAGGCGACAATATGCGTTCAGGTTCAGCATATCTGTGGGTAGGGCCAGTTTACCTGGAGCCAACCCTGCGCGGCCGGAAATGCGGTCAATATCGCCACCATGGCTTGTAATAAAGCCTTCTGCGCCAGAAGCGGCGGCGGCCATAACGCCAGAGGCAGAAAAGGCGGGCAGGGGAGACATTGCAATCCTTTGTCTGAAGCGAGTGTGTAAGCTGCAGCCGTCTTTGTCATGAAATGTTAAAAATATGTAGCGCGCAGTCAAGTCGCAAATCATTTCCCTATGATATCATTCCGAAATAGATATGATTGTAATGCATGCAGAAAGCGAACCATATCTCTTTCGCGCGCAGCTAAGGAGTTCCTTCAATGGTGTATCGGTGCACTCTGGGGGGTGAGACATACAGCTTCGATGATCTGAAAACGTTGCTGGCAGTTGCATCGTCCGAACGCTCGGGAGACCAGTTGGCTGGTGTTGCGGCACAGTCAGATGTGCAGCGTATTGCAGCGCGCTATGCCTTGGCCGATCTTCCGTTGCAGACCTTTTTGGATGTTGCGCTCGTTCCGTATGAGGAAGACGAAGTAACGCGCCTTATTATGGATACGCATGATAAGGTTGCCTTTGCACCGCTAGCACATATGACAGTCGGGCAGTTTCGGGATTGGTTGCTCTCGCACGAAGCTGATACCGCAACACTGGCGGCTGTTGCTCCGGGCATTACGCCAGAAATGGCTGCGGCGGTTAGCAAGCTCATGCGTAATCAGGACTTAATGAGTGTTGCACGCAAAATTCGTGTGATCACGGGTTTTAGAAATACCATTGGTCTGGAAGGGTGTTTGTCTTCCCGCTTACAACCCAATCATCCTACAGATGATCTAAAAGGAATCGCCGCTTCAACACTGGATGGTTTGCTGTACGGTATGGGGGATGCCGTTATCGGTATTAACCCGGCTACAGATAGTGTGGCAAATGGTATGGCCTTATTGGATATGTTGGATCATGCCCGTCAGCGCTATGATATCCCTACTCAGACCTGTGTGCTTACGCATGTGACCAATACATTGGAAATCATGAATAAGGACGGGGCGGTAGATCTGGTTTTTCAATCTATTGCTGGTACACAGAAGGCGAATGAAGGGTTTGGCATCAATCTTTCCATTCTGGCAGAAGCGCAAGATGCGGCGGTAGGGCTTAAGCGTGGCACGGTTGGCCAGAATGTCATGTATTTTGAAACAGGGCAGGGTGCAGCTCTTTCAGCCAACGCGCATCATGGTATGGATCAGCAAACGGCAGAAGCACGCGCCTATGCCGTTGCCCGTGCGTATAATCCCTTACTGGTAAACACAGTTGTTGGCTTTATTGGTCCTGAATATCTGTATGATGGAAAGCAGATTATCCGTGCCGGCTTGGAAGACCATTTCTGTGCCAAGCTGCTAGGTGTGCCAATGGGGTGTGATGCCTGTTACACCAACCATGCTGAGGCCGATCAGGATGATATGGATAACCTGATGGTGCTTCTTGGCACAGCGGGCATTACCTTTCTGATAGGTGTGCCGGGGGCTGATGATGTGATGCTGAATTATCAAAGCCTTTCGTTCCATGACATTCTGACATTGCGCAATTTGTTAGGTCTAAAACCTGCTCCAGAATTTGCGGCATGGCTGGAGAAAATGGAACTGTACGATAGCCAGCACAACCGCATGCGAGAAATTGCACCGGGGCAAACCCGACTAGGGCAGTTGGTAGGTGCAGCATGACAGATAAAAAGCTACTGGCTACAGGTTCAACGCTTCCGGAAGAACGTGATGAATGGCAGGGTTTGCGGCAGTTCACGCGGGCTCGTATTGGTTTGAGTCGTTCTGGAAATGCACAATGCACAAAAGATGTTTTAGCATTTCAGGAATCTCATTCCAAAGCGCGGGATGCTGTGCATATTCCTTTGGATGTTGCGCATTTACAGGCAGAAATGGGAGATGCGCCTGTTATCTTCGTTTCCAGCCAGGCGCAAGATCGGCAAACGTATTTGCGCCGTCCAGATCTGGGGCGCAGGCTCAATGCTGCATCACTTGAGGCTTTGCCTCATGGGCAATGGGATGTGGTGTTTGTTGCAGCGGATGGATTGTCTTCTATCGCAACACAAAAGGAAGCTCTGCCGCTGTATCGGGCCATGTGCAAGCGGTTGGTCGGGTGGCGTATTGCACCTTTGGTTGTGGCAACACAAAGCCGGGTAGCATTGGGTGATGAAATTGCCCAGAAAATGGGTGCGAAAATTGTTGTCATGATGATTGGGGAGCGCCCGGGCTTAAGTGTTGCCGACAGCATGGGAGTGTATCTGACATACGCGCCTTATGTAGGCTGTCCAGATTCTTCCAGAAACTGTCTCTCAAATATTCATACATATGGTCTTTCCACGTCTGCTGCGGCCGATAAACTTACCTGGTTGATGCAGGAAGCCATGCGTTTGAAAGAAACAGGAATTGGTTTGAAAGATTCTTCCCCAGAGAATGGAATAATCGAAAATACACCGAAAATTTCTTGATAATTCTCTGACACAAAAGGATGTACTGAAGCATGGGCGAGGGTTCAACGCATCTCAACAAATCTCTCAGCACGTTCCATCTATGGGGTATTGCTGTTGGTCTGGTTATTTCCGGAGAGTATTTTGGCTGGAGCTATGGCTGGGGCACGGCTGGAACTTTAGGGTTTTTGGTAGCCACAGTTTTTGTGGCCATTATGTACACGGCTTTTATCTTCAGTTTTACAGAACTTACTTGTGCCATCCCGCATGCGGGTGGCCCGTTTGCCTATAGTTTTCGGGCATTAGGGCGATGGGGCGGTTTGTTGGCAGGGCTTGCCACGCTGGTGGAGTTTATTTTTGCACCACCAGCTATTGCGTTGGCTATTGGTGCTTATCTGAATGTGCAGTTTCCACATCTCTCCCCTAAAGTTGCGGCATTGGGGGCATATTTGGTGTTCATGACACTGAATATTGTGGGGGTGCATATTGCTGCAACATTTGAGCTGTTTGTAACAATTGCAGCTATTATCGAACTTCTTGTGTTTATGGGGGTCGTGGCACCCGCATTTTCATGGCACCATTTCCTTCAGAACGGTTGGGGTGTTGCACCGCATTTTGGCTGGGAAGCTATGGGCGGTATTTTTGCAGCCGTTCCATTTGCAATCTGGTTCTTTCTGGCCATTGAAGGCGTTGCCATGGCGGCAGAGGAAGCAAAAGATCCGCGCCGTTCTATTCCTATCGCATATATTGCGGGTGTGCTTACGCTTGTTTCATTGGCGTTTGGTGTCATGCTGTTTGCTGGCGGTGTGGGGGATTGGCATACTCTTGCCAACCTGAATGACCCTTTGCCGCAAGCCATGAAGGCTGTAGTGGGCAGCAATAGCGGATGGTTGCACATGCTGGTGTGGCTGGGGCTGTTTGGTCTGGTTGCCTCCTTGCATGGCATTATCATGGGGTATGGTCGGCAGATCTTTGCATTGGCTCGCGCAGGGTTCTTGCCTGCTGTGTTGGGTAAACTGCATCCACGTTTCAAAACGCCTTATACGGCCACGTTGGCTGGTGGCAGCATCGGAATTGCAGCTATCTTTTCGGATGACATTATCTCTATCAATGGGCAGTCTCTCACGGCCACATTGGTTACAATGTCTGTTTTTGGGGCTCTGACCATGTATCTGCTGAGCATGGTCAGCCTGTTTCGCTTGCGCCTGAAAGAACCAGCTTTGTCTCGTCCCTATCGGGCGCCATTGTACCCGGTTTTGCCAGCTATTGCGTTGCTGGGTGCTGTTGTTTCACTTGTGGCGGTAATCTACTATAATCTTACGATATTTTTCATATATGTTGGGTTTATTGCGCTTATTACGTGTCTTTTCATGGCGTTTTCGCGCAAACCACAATCAGACCTTTAATGCTGTTAGAGCCTGAATCAGAAAGCGGTTTGATTGATTTTTCGCAGAACTCTGCGGATAT
>NZ_CADO01000057.1 GCF_000285275.1 Acetobacter pasteurianus subsp. pasteurianus LMG 1262 = NBRC 106471 | reverse complement strand
TTACCCAATTTTGTATATTTCTAGAAATATAAAATTATTCCTTAGTAAAAAAAACATTGCAAAAAGTGCAGACCTAAACAGTCCAAAATCTGAGTGCAAAAGGCTATATTCTGAAAAGCTAAAATTTGAAGCTGATATAAAATCAGCAGAATTAATAGATAAAGAACTATCTCTTGCAAAAAACAGTAAAGAACGATTTTTATTACATCAAAAATGTGGTATAAAATTTGGATATGAAAAGCCCAACCAGGTAATTTATGATAGAAAAAATAAAATTTCTTCAATAGAAAGAACCATTTGTAAACTAGAAAAGCGAATTAAACATGAAGAAGAAATTTCAAACAGAATAATCAGTCATCTAATAATAGATGGAAATAATATATGCTTTGATAAAGGAACTTTTATAAATACAAAAGCATTAATTAAGCTTCTTGAAACAATTCCAAAACAATTAAAAAAAACCGTTGTTTTTGATGCGTCTATAAAAACACGTACAGGGAAAAATGATAAAGAAATAGAATCTTCTTTATCTAAATATGCACAAATTTACATAGCACCAAAAGAAACAGAAGCTGATAATTATATAATTAGCTTAGCTGAAACAGAAAAAAATTCTTATGTAATAAGTAATGATAACTATTCAGATTTTTTTGACAAATCTCCTATTATAGAAAAACGAATAATGAAATTTATGATAATAAGAAACAGTATAATTGTGAACGATCTTTCTATAAATGCAACATTTTGATTCCATAAACCTGATATTTTTTTGAAGTGTTCTATGCAGCCGCCAAGCTTCGTCTTGACGCCCTTGTGGACTTACATCCAGCAAAGCTTAGAGCTGATTGACGGTCGCGTAATCGGCGTTCCTCTTGTCTGGTTCTCGCGTCTGTTCCACGCGACACCAACGCAACGGGAAGCCTTTGAATTAAGTGATACCGGTATCCACTGGGATGAACTTGATAAAGATATTTCTACAGCAGGACTACTTGCTGGGCGTGGAAACGCTACGCAGGCCAGACAAGCCCCAGCATAAAAGTAAGCTCACATTCCAAAACTTGGGCCGCTGTCGTAATCCCTCGACCGGGAACGAGACGGCCCACCTCGACCCCGCCCACGACCTCGCGCTGGTGCCTCCACTTTCTCGGCCTGCTGGCGCTTCTCCTGCTCCTGATGCACCTTCAGATGCGCCCTGACAGCCTTTTCCTCGGCGTCCAGCCCAGCGGTGCCCAGAGGGTGCCTGTGGGCCTTCAGGGCGCGGTCAGACGGATCTGATGGGTATTCACTAACAAGGAACGCCTCACGGGTATCGGGGGCCAATCTCTGCGCCCTCTTTGCCATGTCGGCCATACGCTCCTTGGCTTCCCGCACAATCCGCTCTCTGGCCTCCCTGAGTGCCTTCTGGCGCAAGGCTTCCTTGCGCTCCTCCTCGCGTCTGCGGGCTTCTGCTGCCTGTCTGGCCTGCTCCGCCAATTCCTCTTGCCGCAGACCACCAACGGCCCGCAAAAGGGCTTGAGCAGCGCTCTTTTTGGCGTTTTTGACCTGTTCGGCCACCTCCCTGACGGTGGCCGCCAGTTCGCGCACCATCTCCCGCACATGATCGTTCAGGGTGCGCCTGCGCTCGTTCTCCTGAGCCTTGAACGTCTGGGGCTTATATGGCTCCCCCTTCCGCTCCTGCTCGGCCTTGTGCTTGCGCTCCATCGTGGTGCTGGTCGGCCCAAGGTGCAGGGTCGGTATTTCGTCCACGCCCTGCCGCTCATAGCTGCGGTGGTCAACGCGGGCGGGCTTCTGGTGGCGCTCCAGTGCTTCGTTGCACTGCATGGCCCACAATTCCCGAAGGCTCTCGATCTCTGGCCCACCCGTCTTGGCGGCGTCCAGTATGCGGGTTTTCTTGCCCAGCCCGCCCGGCTCGACCTCCCGTGTCGTGGTAAGGATATGGGCGTGATAGTTCCGGTCATCACCACCGGCACTGGGGGCATGAAGGGCAACATCAGCAGCCACCCCGTAACGCTCGACCACGGCAGAGGCAAAAGACCGTGCAAGGCCTGCCCTGTCTTTGGCGTCCAGTTCAGCAGGAAGGGCCAGCACATATTCACGGGCCGTCACTGAGTTGGAACGCTTCTCGGCCTGCTCGGCAGCGTTCCACAACGCAGAGCGATTTTGTGCCCACTCGCAACCATCCGGGGCAATGATGAAACTCTCATCAACCCCGGTTCGGTTGGCGTAGTCGTGTTGGCGTCCATCGCGTTCGTTGGTCAGCGTGTCACCTGTTCGATAAGCCGCAGCGGCAACGGCACTCCTGCCGGTACTACGCGATACGGTCTTAACGGACAGGTGGAAGATCGCCACGGGATCGGCTCGCTGACACAACGGGGTTGCAAGGGGTTCGCCCCTGTCGCACGCAAACTCGCAGAGTTTGCATAAGTGCGCCCTTAATACCTATCGGTATGAAGGGTTCCAAAGCAATCTCAATTTGTGATATGGCTCCACTCAAGAGGAGTTTCGCGCACATGACTAGCACAAGCCAGCCCGCCAAGTCCCAGAGAGTTCTTGATGCCGAAAAGAGGCTTGAGCAGGCACGGAACGCTCTAAAAGATGCCCGTAATGCTGAGAACAGGCAGAAGCGGAAAATTGAAGACCGTCAGAAAATCATATTGGGTAGTGCGTTACTCAAAGCGGCGGAAAGTGATGAACGCTTCTCGAACGTGATTGACGCCCTTCTCAAGCGGTTATCTCGTGAGCAGGACACAAAGGCTTTTCAAGATCACGGGTTCACCACACCTCGACCAGCACAAGCGCAGAATGAGGGCTGACCATGAGTGATCCAGACGACACGGACCTTCTAGGACTTCGTGCGTTCGAGGATTTGAAGAACACCGTCCAGAAGTCGAATAAAGCCTATTCAGACGTTGCCGGTAAACTGCCAGCCCTGGTGAAGCAACTTGAGGCACTGGACGCCAAAAGCACCAAAGCCGCGCAACGTGTTGAGGACGCAGCCCAGGCCGTCACCAGCTATATCAAAACTGACCGGCGCACCCTGCTCATCACCTGCGGGTTTGGAGCCATCGCGCTCGTGTTCTGCGCGGCCTTTCTGGGGAACATCAAGGGCAGTCGAACCGGATACGCTCAAGGGTTCGCTGAGGGGCAGCAGGAAGCCAAGCAGCGCAATGCACTGGCGGAATGGGCCGTATCCTCACCATCAGGCCGCATGGCCTACGAAATGGACAGGATGGGGCAGATTCAGGCGTTCGGCATGTGCAAAATCGAAGGCTACAAGATCAGAACCGACCAGAAAGGGACATGGTGCGTGTCCGCCTCTGGTGAAGGCCTCATGTGGCCCGTAACGCGCCCCTGAGCGTCTCCAGCATAGAAGCCACCAGAACACCCCCACACCCAATTCCTGAGCCATTTACGGGCCAATCTGAGCGATGCGCCAAGTCGGGGCGGAAACAGATCTCCTCTTGTTTCTATTTTTGTGACTTGTCGCGAATTATTTTTGCCCAGCGTTCAGAGAAAAACCACTCCTCAGCCTGCTTGCGGGTCTTGTCTGAATGGATACCAAGCGCTTCCCAAAACTGCCGGTATTCTGGCTTCCATGTCGTTTGATTTATTATGTGACGTGTCACGAAATAAGGAATCTGATCCCGGATCAGGCTGCCACAAAACTGTTCTTTCGTGGCACCTTCAGGAGCGGTTTCGGATTTAGAGCGTTGCCGCGCCTTCCTTTGCGCTGGTGTCATCGCCTTTTTACCCAGAGGAGGCCTACCGCGTTTTTTAGGCTCTGGCATGTCCGTCATGGTGACCTCTAATTTTGTGACACGTCACTATAATATAAAAGCGTGACGTGTCACAAAATTATATGGCGCTGCTATTTTGGCCTCACCTCAGCAGTCCCCGCCATTCAATGGAATGTCTCGCGATCCTGCCGAGTATGGAAAACGTCAGTGATGAACAGGGCATCCGGCGTGACCTCATAGCGAATTTCATAGTCGTCCACGATGAAGCGCCGGACCTCACGGGGAGCGAAAACCGGGAGCAGCCCCCCCATACGAGGAAACTGGATCAGAACGTCTGGCGCTGCCGTCAGTCGCCGCATGACACGTGCGGCAGCGCTTGGATGGTCAAAATCTGCGGTCAATATTTGCAGGTCAGATACAGCCTTTGCCGTCCATTCATATTTCACCGCCCAGGCTCCGGCAGCGGCAGCGGGTTAGCCTGGTCAAGACTGTCTGCCCATGCCTTCATGGCCTCGGCGCTAACCGTCCGACCTGCATCCACATCGGCCAAGGCTCGGCGTGTTGCCTGATCTTTCTCGGCTTCATAGGCAAGATAGGATGCCACAGCTTCCCGCATCACCCATGATCTGGGCCGCTCGATGGATTCCCCATACCGATCCATTGCATCCACCAAGTCAGCAGGCATCTGCACACTGACTACCTGCTTTCCGGCTGAAAGTTTTTCGCTCATGGCATCACCTTAGTTGGTATTAATAATTCTTATTAAGACATAAGCCTGCACGGCTTCAAGCGAGATCGCCCGGCCTGCTTCATGTTTCCTGAGCATTTTTCTCTATCCGGTTCTTCTGACGGTGCAGGTGTCGGGCGGGCGCGGAGCGGGAGCGGCGTAGCCCGCCATAGGCGCCGACACTCGGGAAGGTCATGACATGAAATGCGTCATTTTCCGGGTGTCATCCACAGGAGTTGCCCACACCTGCTTTCTTTCTTTCTTGTTTCTTCTTGTTTATGTGAAAAAAACCTTTTTATTTCATATAGATACAAGCAGTTAATCCGTCATTTTCCGGGTTTAATCCGTCATTTTCCGGGTTAATCCGTCATTTTCCGGGTGTCATCCACAGGGGAAAAACCCCTTACTAACACCCCAAATCCGTCACCTTCCGGGTTAATCCGTCATAAAATAAAATTGACTGATTAGAATATTTCCGTCATGAAAATTAACAGGCGGATTAACCCGGAAGGTGACGGATTTGAGCGCAAAAACGACAGTAAGCCGCAAAACATACGCCACAATTCCGAAGCATGACCCCCAAGTCACAATGAGTAATGCTCTTGTAAGAGCAGGCCACGGCCTGACGCTGGCGGAGAAGCGTATTGTCATGCTGGCCGTATCCAAACTGGATAGCCGCGCACCAACACCAGTCCCCACATCACTTGTGCCTCGCACCAAGATCACGGCAGCCGAATATGCAGAAACATTCTCCGTTGATGCCAGGACAGCCTACGAAGCCCTACAGGATGCGGCAAAGCACCTGTTCGACCGTAAAATCACTTTCTTCGAGCCCGCCTACACACGAGCCGGAAAGCCACTCAAACCCATCCGCAATGACATGCGATGGGTAGGTCGGTGTAAATACCATGAGAATGAAGGTTGGGTTGAACTGTCATGGTGGCCTGACCTTCTTCCATCACTCATGGGGCTAAAAAACCAGTTCACCACCTACAAGCTGCAACAAGCCAACGCTCTCCGATCGGCCTACTCATGGCGGCTCTTGGAACTGCTCATGCACTATCGGGACAGTGGGATAGCCGAATATACCATTGAGGATTTCTGCGCCTCGATGGATGCTACAGAGAAACAGAAGGCTGATTTCAACAATATCCGTCGCCGCATCATCGAGCCCGCTGTCAAAGAACTGGTCGAGAAAGACGGCTGGCTTATCCAGTGGACCCCCATCAAGGCGGGTCGAAAGGTCTCTCGGCTTCACTTTGAGTTCAGGAAGAACCCGCAACCAGACCTGTTCCCCCCATCATAATATGTCTGACAAGTCCGACAAAAACGTCAGACATGACAGACAGACAGACGCTCTCCATGCTCCACTCATGCCAGACAAGTCATACAGTGGAGTCAGACATGACAGACGATCCGAAGCCGTGGTCAATCCGCGGCGTTCATCCCGAAGTCAGAAACGCCGCTCTTGCTGCGGCTAAACGAGAGGGGGTCACGATAGGGGAATGGTTGGACAGAGCCATTCGCTCACACGTTAAAGGTGGCAGAAAACAGGGACAAAACGTGTCTGACAACGCAGTAAGACAGGTGGCGGACTTGTCTGACGCGGAGCGTCTTGTCAGTATGATTACCCAGCTCTCGGATGCTGGCGTGCCAGTTCCGAAGTCGGTTGCCAGCACGGCTTACGCTATCATTAGAGACAGCCTGAAAGGCGTTCAGAAACAACAGAAATCTGCCCTACCAGCCCCAAAAACAGATTGATCGAGCGGCACCAAGTTAAGCAGTTAGGAGGATTTTTCTAAGAACAACAGAAAGCCAATCCTCTGAGAACTCCACAAGCTTGAAGGCATAAGAGCGGCAAAGAATTTTGAATTTATTTTTGCCATGATAGAAACATCATTTATGTTTAGCTAAATTTCTATATATGTCAGACAACATTTTCTGACTTTGAGTAATAAGGAGATCTACTATGTTTATTGGGTTTCTCATCGCTCTTCTAGGGAGCACGTCTCCTAAATCGTAACCTCAGTTACGATACATCTCGAACACCTTAGTTAAAGAGACAAAGTGACGGTCTCCATACCGTCACCTTTCTATGTTGTCATTTTGACGTAGGAAAACACAATTAAACGTGTGCGGTAGGTAAGATATGTATAATTTACTATGCAAAGCATCTGTGGAAATTGGAAAAAAGTTTTTATCGCCGTCAATGGCTGGGTATTTACTAAAAACAAGCAATATAAGCATAATTAAAACTGTTTCTTCAAAGGTTTTACTTGACCAGAGGTTGGTTTCTTCTGGCGCAAGCAAACTCACTAGCGAAGCCCTAGGTATTATCGCAAAAATAGTAACTAAAATATAAATTTAATGATCAAAAAGTAAAGATAAATCAAGTGAAATATTTTTTGAAAACTTTGAAATTTATTTCTATATTATTGTCTGTTTTATTTTTTATATTTGTTTTAATTATTTACCCAATTTTGTATATTTCTAGAAATATAAAATTATTCCTTAGTAAAAAAAA
>NZ_CADO01000058.1 GCF_000285275.1 Acetobacter pasteurianus subsp. pasteurianus LMG 1262 = NBRC 106471 | reverse complement strand
GCTCTCTCAGTCCATTCCCAAAATATGGGATCATTGGCGCGATGAAAATGGCAACGAACGACGCGAACTCAATACGCAGGAAACCGAGGCAGCCAAAGAAAAACTGGCGGCTATCAAGAGCGCGTTCGAAAAATGGGTCTGGCAGGATCCCGATCGTTCGGACCGTCTCGTAAAGCTCTATAACGAGACCTACAATAACCTTGTGCCGCGTGCCTTTGATGGCAGTCATCTGCGTCTGCCCGGAGCGAGTAGTGCGATTACCCTGCGTGCGCATCAGAAGCGCGTGGTTTGGCGGATTATCGCTTCAGGACGCACCTACATGGCCCATGCTGTGGGGGCAGGAAAAACCTTCTCCATGGCGGCTGCCGTGATGGAGCAGAAACGGCTTGGACTGATCAGCAAGGCCGTGATTGTGGTGCCAGGTCATTGCCTTGCACAGATGGCGCGTGAGTTTCTCATGCTTTATCCCACGGCCCGGATCATGGTGGCCGACGAAACCAATTTCGTCAAAGCCAAACGCCAGCGTTTCATTGCCCGTGCGGCGACAGAAAACTGGGACGCGATCATCATTACGCATGACGCTTTCAAGTTCATACCGGTCGAGGCGGGATTTGAACGCGAGATGGGGTGGACGGCCTCCCTGCAGCATCAATGTGCCATGATGGAGGTTCACTGACCATCAGGAGGAGACCGCCCGTATGAAAGTTAGCATAATTGGTCTTGATATTGCCAAATCCGTTTTTCAGGCTCATGGAGCTGACGCAAATGGAAAGTGCGTTTTCAAGCGCAAGCTTGGTCGCAGTGAAATTTCAGCATTTTTTGCAAAACTTGACCCATGTGAAGTTGTTCTGGAAGCCTGCGGGTCAGCGCATTACTGGGCACGGGTGATCAGCAGGATTGGTCATGATGTCAGACTGGTTCCTCCTGATCGGGTCAAATCATTTGTCAAAAAAGGCAAGAAAAACGACGCTGTTGATGCGGCTGCGATCTGCATGGCGGCGACTCATCCTGATACGATGTGTGTTCCGATCAAGAGCGAAGAGCAGCAAGGCGTGTTGTCACTGCATTCTACCCGCGCTCTTCTGGTCAAACAGCAGACCATGCTGAGTAATGCGTTACGGGCTCTTGCTTCCGAGTTCGGGCTGATAGCCCCTCTGGGCACACGCCATCTGCCAGAACTGATGGCAAAAATAGAGACATCAGCCGACCTGCCTGCTGCCATGAAGCAGAGTGCCATGTTGTTATTTGAGCATTATGAAAAGGTCGCTCAGAGCATTGATGCTTTGGAAGTGCAGATCCGGGCGCGTGCAAAAAGCGATGAGGATGCGCGTCGGCTGATGACCATCCCTGGGGTCGGTCCCATAACGGCTTCTCTGATTGTCGCCTCGGTCGCGGATATTGGCTCTTTCGCCTCTGCGCGCCATTTTGCCGCCTGGCTGGGGCTTGTGCCTCGTCAGCATTCTACCGGCGGTAAAACCCGTCTGGGAAGGATTACCAAAACGGGCAATCGGCAGATAAGAACGTTGCTGGTTCTTGGTGCGACGGCCATGCTTCATCGTGCCCATAAGTGGGATAGCGCTGCGGGTCAGTGGCTATGCGAACTCATGGCGCGTCGTCCAAGGCGTCTGGCAACAGTTGCACTTGCCAATAAAATGGCTCGTATCATCTGGGCGTTGTTGTCACGTAAAGAGATCTATCGTCCGGCTGGTGTCAGTGTTTCAGCAGGCTGACCTGCACCAGCAGAACGATGGACACCGGAGCTTGCTCCGGTAGATCCGGCAGTATGTACGAACCGACGTGATGGGAAGACAGTCATTCAGCAACAGTTCAGGCCATACCGTTCGACCGTCTGTGCCCCTGAGCACGTGATACCAGATTGGTGCCTGACACGTGAGCGCACACCCATGATGGCCAGCGCATAAAGTCGCATAAACAGGCCGGACATAAGAGCGCATCTGACCGGGTCTTCACGTTAAATCGGTATTCATCATCCAGCCGGTAGAATAATACGTTTTAGAAATGACATCGGGAGAACAATGTGAGGTATTGCGCTTAAACGGCCGTCCACATAAGACGATCGAGCCGGACCACGACCAAGGTGTCACCAGCGTTCATATCCCTTAGCAGGCGTATAAGCACAGGGCGGTTCCGGTCGGCACCGGAGGCATGTTCCTCGAAAATCATCGTGCAGCCAGCGTCGCGTAGCTCATTCAACTGTGCGTCGGTGCCCTGATCGTCTGTGGAGACGCGAGCGTAGCCAATTAGACGGCCGCCAACGGGTGTTTTTCCAGGTTTGGGTGGCACCACGGCGACGAAGCTCCTTCTGAGTCCATTTTTACAATTCAAGAAGACATTCGTAAACGATCGTTTGCAAAGGTGGCCAAGCCACCTGCGCGTGCCAACGGTCGTTCGTACAGATTCAAGTGCAATCAACCAGGGTATTTTTTGTCAGGAATGAGGGAACATTTTGCAGTCAATTAGGCTTCAAAAAACGGCCCGAAGCAGCGTCAATGTGATCTTTGTCATCATCTAGGGAAACGCGACACCTCTGTCGAAAACCAGAAGATAATGATAATCAAAGTTATTATTTATCAGCGGCTTATGAATCCATTTAATCCGGATAATGTTCTACCTAGGTCATAAAAATCCACTTATTAATGATAAAAATAGCAGGCTAATTTCGTGAGAATTTAACTGCGTATTCTGGCGGAAGTTACGTCAGCAATGGGGGGGAAGCGGACATCTTTGCTCTTTGGGAACAATATCTGATACATACTGACGATCCCGGTAAATCCTTCGCCTGAGCCGGTTCTATGGCACGCCGCCAATCTGCGCATTTGAGGATTAACGCTAATCAGGCTCCTTTAACCACGCGGATCAGGCGTGGCTTATTGGTGATCGGATGGAAACATTATTGCGTTCAGAAGTTTTGTCTCACTTCAATTTTTTTCATGAGCTTTTCTCCAAGTTCCTTGGCACTATAAGGATCTTGGCCCGTAATCAGTTCTCTATCTTCTACTACGTTGCTTCTGCCGAGCATTTTAGTATGAACCTTGCCGCCAAGTCGTTTCAAAATACGCACCGGATAATCCGGCATATGGCCGCCTATATTGAAAAACGGAATATCTTCCGTCAGCCATTCAGCGGCCATGCTGACACAGGTCATATTGTAATCGGCATAGATCCATTTGCCATTCACTTGGGGAGCCGCTCCAAGTGCAGCAGATCCATGACAGATGGCGGACGTAATTTTATTGTTCTTATGAAAATGCAATAACAACTCACCGGTCTGGTCGTTGTATTCATCACTCACCAGCCAGTCCTTATGCAGAACATCTGTCATAGGAGCATGTCCCCCAGGGATAAAAACGACGTCGTAGCTATTCAGTCTGGTTTTGTCGGCAAGGATGTCAGACAGTTTCACCGGGTTTCCAACTCCCAGTTCCTGGAGAGTTGTCTCAAAGAAATTTCTGGCATGCTCCATCCTGCTTCTGGACAGTCCCCAATTTGTTATTCTGTAAGATGCCGGATCAATCACGCAGCCCTTTCCATCAGGGCTGACAAACTCTACGAGATGCCCGGCTTGAATCAAGGGTTCAATCGGCTCTACCAGTTCACCAAGAAAAATGCCGACATCATGCGTTCCCCCTCCTACAAGAGGGATCTTGGTCGCAGATGAGGTGTAAACGAGGATATGTGCGCGTTTCATTTGTTGTCCCGTCATACTGTATCAGTCTGCCGCAGTCGTGATCGAGAGGCTCCGCCACTTACGGTCATTTTCTGACAGGATTTCAGCAGCCTGCTTCGCATATTCAACAGCGTCCACACCGACGAGCAGTTCCGTCGGAGCATCCTCACGGTTCGCCAGATCGACAATCAGACTGGCGATCCTGGCCGGATCCGAACTCTGATGGCCTGAACTCTCACGTATCATCTTGGCAAACGCCCCGACTGTCTGTTCGTAGGGTGCACTGATTGGCGGGATTTTCATGGATGAGCCAGCCCAGTCGGTTCTGATTCCGCCCGGCTCAATCGTTGTGACTTTGACGCCAAGCGGTGCCATTTCCTGCGCCAGCGCAAGAGAGAAGCCCCGTACCGCGAATTTTGCCGCCTGATAGGCGCTCAGGCCGGGAGTTGCGATACGCGCGCCAATGGAGGCAATCTGGAAGATATGTCCATGCCCCTGTTCACGCAGGATTGGAAGAATGGCCTTGCTGACATAGGCCACTCCGAAAAAGTTTGTCTGGACCTGCTGCGTGAGGTCTTCAATCGTGATGTCTTCGACTGAGGCAATATTGGCGTAGCCTGCATTATTCACCACAACATCAATACGTCCGAAGTGTTCTTTCGCCCGCAGGACAGCGGCCTGCGCGGCTCTGGCGTCGGTAACGTCAAGGGCAAGAGGGAATACACGGTCGCCGTATTGCGCAACCATGGCATCAAGATCAGCCGGTTTGCGCGCTGTTGCAACGACGCTGTCACCTGCCGCCAAAGCCGCGTCTACGATGTCACGACCCAACCCGCGCGAACTGCCAGTCACAAACCAGATTTTAGACATTTTCCGATCCTTTCGATTGATTGCTCACTCATTTAATAAAGACAATTACACTTACGGCCTCACGCCGTTCCAAAAGACCTGAAAGCCGCTCTCCCGATACAGGTCGATCTTCTCGGGATGGGCTGCGATACAGTCGAGCGTTACATCCGACATCGCTGTGATGAGCGCACCGACAAAGGCCGCAGATTCATCGTCGGCAGCATCCCGGCTGAGGTTATCTCGAATCATCGTGTTGATGTCTTGGAATGCGAGATTAACCGCATCACGAGTGTTTCGCGATATTCGGTCAGACACTGAAAGCTGCCGCATCGCCTTATGCTGCGTGGGATGCTCTGCTCCCCAGTTCACCAGCCTGTCCCAGCAGTGTCGGGTACGCTCGAAAACCCCGGCCCGCGACGGGTAATCTGTCATGATCGCTTCGGCCAGGGCAGATTTGATGCTCAAATAGAGTTGGTTGAGCAGGTCATCTTTCGTCGGAAAGTAAGTGAACAAGGTTCCGTCAGCGATGCCTGCGCGCTTTGCAATTTGAGATGTGGCAGCACTTGTACCTACGGTTGCCACCAATTCGGTTGCGGCGCGCAGAATGGCGGCACGTTTTTCTTCGCTTAAGGGTCTAGCCATCTCGATACGTTCTTATGAGTGAGTAGTCACTCGTCTATAGGACAAGCAGGCCGTAGTCAAGAAAAATGGCAAGAGCGGTAAAGGGATCCGAAATCCATGTCTGCTTCAAGATACGTCAATTCGGCCCCTGTTTGTCTCAAATGAGGCGAAAGCGGAGCGTCATCCGAGCGTGTGTCGGCATTTCTTTTCGTATTATGCTATGAGAACAAAAGGTAACATTTCTCAGGGACGCATGTTGTGCCGATCCGTCCAGAACTCAGGTGGCTTTACCCTCCCGATTGGCCACAGATCAGCCGACACGTAAGGTTTGAACGAGCGCAGGGACGGTGTCAGGTCTGTGGCCGTCCGCATGGCCAGCGGATCCGGGTGGTGGCCTCTGGTCTCTGGTTCGATGTAGGCACGGGAAACTGGCGGGACACCAAAGGGCGTAAGACTGGCGGTCCGGACCTCATTGACCTGATCGAGGCACGCGAAACCCGGGTGGTGTTGGCCGCTGCACATCTGGATCATGACCCGCGCAACAACCGGTTAAGCAATCTGCGTGCCCTCTGCCAGCGCTGCCATCTTGTGCACGATCGCGCTTGGCACGCCTTGCAACGGCGGCTTACCTGGAAATCCCGCTACGCGCTGGGGGACCTATTCGAGGGTCCATATCGTCCCGGCATTCTCGGTGTCGCCACCGCGCAGGCTGACGCAGGATCTGCGACGAACAGATGACTGTTTTGCATAGCTTTACAGCGGATGTGGAGGCCATGAGGCATGGTGAAGTCGGCATCTATCTGGTGGACAGGCTGGGAAATTAAATAATTTCGATCTGGACTTAAAATATGTTCTCAGAAGTCGAGCCTGATATGATAATTAGGGTAATATAGAGAAACGTCCAGGTGCCGCATGAAGGTCAGAACATCATGGGGTCAGTGCACATGCAAAGCTCTGTGTATACTGTTGAGGACACAGCGTGGACGATTGCAGTTCAGCGCAGTGATGTGTTGCGTCCCCTTTCTGAAAAACAGCGGTTATCCCTGTGTGAAGTAAACGAAGCTGCTCGGCTTCTTCAGATCAGCATTCCTCATGTTTACAGGTTGATCCGTAAACTACGTGCGGAACAAACAACTTCAGCCATGACTTTACAATCGCCCGGCCCCCGTAAAGGACGTAGGCGGCTACCCCCACATATCGAACAAATAATCGATCAGGCGATCGACAGATTTTTTATGAAACGAGAGCGACTGACGTTAAAACGGTTTTACGGACTGTTTGTTTTGGACTGTCGTGCTCATGGCCATGTTCCTCCATGCTTCAACACAGTGCTGTCCCGGATAAAAGCGCGTGATTTGAAAACTACAGTGCGTCGGCGGAATGGAAAGGCATGTGTTGAAGCTGGCTTTCATCAGATTCAAGGAGGTCTCGAAGCAGAAAGGCCCTTGGATATCGTTCAGATTGACCATACCAAGGTTGATCTCATGCTAGTCGACGATGTTACTCGTGCGAGCATCGGTCGACCTTGGCTAACACTGGTGATGGATATTCATACGCGTATAGTTCTGGGGTTTCTTCTGTCCCTCGACGCGGATTTCTTCTGTGGTTACCGTCCGTTATGCAAGAGTTTTCTGACC
>NZ_CADO01000059.1 GCF_000285275.1 Acetobacter pasteurianus subsp. pasteurianus LMG 1262 = NBRC 106471 | reverse complement strand
CATCCACATCGCTGCCGCAGCAGACTGGATCAAGCCCTAACAGGCCCTAATCTGATATTCAGACTATGGCTCACATTCATAGGAAGCTGAATAACTCGTTCTAAGTCTTATGGCTGGACGAACCGGCCACCTGAATCACGTTGATAACGGACTCACGCGCTCCGGCATCTGCTTTGATATTCGCAAGCTCAGCTTGATGATCCAGTTCCTCGGCAGTCATATCTCGTCTTGGGAACAGAGTTGCCCTTACTGCAGATCACACAGGTGATGTTGATACTGACGATGCCGGATCCTCAATGCGAGCAATTTTGCCTAGAATGCCCACGCCCAAACCCAATAGCACTAAGAAAACGAACAAAACCAGAAAGAGCATGAGGGCTTCCTTTATGCCAAGGCTTTACAAGGTCATTATGACATCAGCAAAGCCTGGTGCAAGTTTCAGGACACAGAGGGAGATGATTGGCCGGAAGGTTTCATAGTCACGATTTTTGCGTATTGATGACGAATATCTTTTTCCTGACGGCTCATCACTTCGGGAGCTTGTTCCAGTATTTTCTTTAATTCACTATCAAGCCGCCTAATCAAGTCGGGATGTGCGGCGTTAATCTGGCGGCCTCTTAGCGCCATCTGGTTCTCACGACCAATATCCCGGCCCTCAATACGGGCTTTCTCTATTTTCCGGCCGATCTCAATGAGTTCACGGACTCTCTTGTCTCGATCTTTTTTCTTCCGAAAAGGCAGATCCATACCCAAAGCCTTATAGGGCTTATTTGCCATTTTTTTAGCAACATAATCCCACAACTGGTCACTCGTGATAGGTTCCTGATCCCCCAGTGCGCGACCGTTCCTGACCGCCTCAAAGGTCGCACCATCAGATATCATCGTCCAGGTTGTTCCTCGGGCACGACTTTCCGCCACATAAGTTGTAAACCCCGTCGCCAGATCGACACCGCGCGGCATGGCATTGATATGTTCATCAGAGGTCAGACCTTGGGCGGCATCAATTGTCATGGCATGACCAAATCCCAACAGAACACGATTTGAGCGAGGATCTGATAGCCGGCGCCATTCCACTTGTGCTTCCTGCCCATCCGCGAGCCTCAATTTCAGCCCTTTGTCAGATGCACTGAGAACCTCACAGATATCTCCGTTATTCCCTACCCAGGTGCGCTTATCTCCAACAAGCCCCCAGACCCGACGATACAGTCGCACCTTGTCTCCAGCAGCAAGAGCCATGTCATACTCTTCGCCACGCTGATCAATGGCTTTGATGATCTTTTGGTCTGCACCAATATCACCGCGCTTCTGCAAGACCTGGCGTACCGCAAGACTGAGATCAGCAGCATCTTTGTTCGTCAGCGCTGACATGGTGATCGTCTTGAATGACCCATCAGCCTTGGGGCCTTGGGCCTTTAGAGCATCTTTACGGGACACGTAGTGTTGAGCGATGGTCTCCAGAACATTCTGATGGTCTCCTGTGACCAAACTGATGCTGCCGTCCTGGCGCTTCATCTCGATGGCCTGCCTGACTTCCTCGGTATGGAAACGGTTTCTGATGTCATCATCACGGTCCTCATCAGTCTCGGCGGCGACGGCTTTGCCCTTGGTCTCAAGTGCTTTAAGCTGCTCATCACTAGGCTCTTCACCGCGAAAAAGAGCCGCAATATCACGATTGCGCTTAGTTTTCTGACGTACTGTGGACAGGAGTTCGGCCTGATCATCAGGCTCCAGCACTCTCTTGATTATTTCAAGAGCATCACCGGCCTCGATAGCCTGTGCCTGTTCTCTGTCACCCATCATACGTAAAGTCAGTCCCGTATCACGCTGCAGCTCAAGCAGTCGTAGCATCTGACGCGGCGCCACTTGCCCGACTTCGTCAAGAGCTATGACGGTATGCTCATCCAACGTGAGGTCGCCCCGATCAATACGGGCCAAAAATGGGGAAAGCGCATAGGTTTCCTCAATACCAGCATCTTTCATGGCATCGGCCTGGCGCCACGCATTGGCCACACCAATGATGCGCCGTCCTGATGGGTTGGCCTCTGTATCATTGCGCCATGCGTCCACAAGAGGCTTCAGAAGGGTGGTCTTGCCGGCACCAGCAACCCCCGTAAGCATCGCTATCCTACCGCTCTGCCCCAAGGTATGAACGGCTTTACGCTGCGCCTGCCCATGCTCCGAGGTAAAGTCCAGACCTGAGCGGGCAATCGCATCCTCAATGGCTTCTTTTCCGAGAGCCCCGCTCCGATCGGATGCAGCACGAGCAATATGAATGGCGAGATCTTCTTCCAGTCTGATTTGCTCAGTATGTGTGACACGCTCACGCTCGCCCTTCATCTTAATAACGAGTTGAACCTTCTGGCCACGAACCTCAATACCGCGTTTTTCCGTCAGATCAACCACGTCATCTATGTCAGAAATTCCGCCTTCAATACCGGTCGCTATAAGACCACGGGCGGCATAGGTTCGCAGTTTCTGGTGATCGATAACTGCGGCTGTTTCAAATTCCTCACCAAGATGTCTGGCAACGAAACGCCATGCCTGATCAAGCCTCTGGTGGCGATCTAACCCCGGATCGATCTCCGGTCCCATCAGGCTTTGATCAACCCAACCCAGCTCCTTGGCCTGTCGCTTCCAGATATCGTGGTCGTCAGCGTCCAGATCCTTACCCAAACGAGCAGCCAGTCCTGCCATAGAAAGCATCTTCTGCTTCCGCTCAATTGACAGTTGGTCCCATTCTAGACCTTGTTCCGAGGCGTAGGACTGAGCAGCTTTCAGGACGTTGCGGCGACCTTTGCTGAAAAAATCCGAAATCTCCTGAGGTACTGCGGAGACGACGGTCGCCTGTTCATTGGCGTCATACGTCTGGTCAATGCCAATTTTACGCAATTCCTGAGCAAGAATAGCTTGGAAGTAGGCACCAAACTCATGCACACGGGACCGGAGCTGTTTTGTGTCCAAAGAGCCAACATGACCGTCGTCTGTAACAACCATGTTGAACATCGTGTTATGAAAATGGGCATGAGGATCACCACCAGCCGGCGTATCAATCAGGTAGGTCTGATTGCTCTCAGGGTCTAACGCCTCGACTGTTGGGCGTGCTGTTGTATGGCGGTAAGTCACCCATGTCACATGACCTTCTTCAGCGCCGTCTTTCCCTCCCCGGCCCCGTCTGGCCAGTCCCAATTCACGGGCAACATACCGCATTGTTTCGTCGTTAGCGATCTGCATTGCATGCCAGATAGCGGCGCGCTCTGCATCAGTTTCGGCAAACTCTGCCGCCAGTGTGACGGACTTATGAGGGGCCAATGTCAGATCATAGGCGCTAATTTTGCGCTGGTGCGCCGACCACTCCTCTCCATTGTCAGCCCGTTTGGCTTCATAGAGACGGGAAAGCTGTTCTCGGGTGGGAGGCTTGAAACGGTCAATGCCTAATGCCTCAGCAGCCCGCCACGGCATATCTGGACGCCAGGACGCACGACCATCACGACCGGTATAATAATTTGTCAAACGTGCGCCGTCGCTGTCAGGCGTCTTGGTCGGATCCAGACGGCAGTCACTCTCAGGATCAGGAATATCCTGTAGATAGTAATTAGAGATTATCCGCCCTCTGCAGGCCGCCGAGATTTTCCGAAAGGTCATCATTCCTCTGCACCTTCCTCTCCCGCTGCATCCGGGTGAGAACGTGGCGTACGTCCTTCAAGAAGATCCAGCGATGCGCCTGTGGTATGGTCAATGCGGCGAAGAACAGGTCTTTGGTCGGCTATGAGGGTGACAATTCGCGCCAGCAGATCATCCAGCGATGGACCCTCTCGTTCTTCTGGGGTCAGCAGTTCGAGTATGAGCGTCTGGCGTTGATGCAGAGCACGCAGTGATTCATGGATCGCATCAAACTGCTCATCAACGTGAGCACGCCATTCTGCCGTTGTTGGTTCCGAAGGCTTTGTCATCACATTCTATCCTGTAGACCCGAAATTGAAGCCTCAGGATCAGGAATGATGATGCGACAGAAAAGAAAAAAGAAGGCTTTCCCGATCCCAGGAAAGCCCTCTCTTTACGACTCAGACTATGCAGATACTGTTAGGCAGACTGCAACTTCATGTCAGAGTTTTTCTTTGTGTCGAGCAGATAAGGACCTGCAGCACGGATGGTCATGGAGAGGATGCCCATTTTTCCATGGATCAGGTGATCTCCTAGCGGCAGCTCTGCATCACCATTGGTCCATGCGCAGTCTGTCCAGTCGGTATCGTACCACCCTGCAGGCTTTTCCTCCTGAAGATGTGCCGTGATATCAAACTGTCGTTTGGCACACTGAAGATGCACATCCGCAACGGCAACACCCATGGAGCGACGATCATCCACAAACGGGCCAATCACGTCTGCTGGGCGGCTAGCACGGGATACGATACGAACAGACTGGGTATCAGGCGGCAACATGAAGCTGTAGTGTTGTGCCGTCTTACGCATCGGACGCACAACGCCTCCTTTATCTGTCACCAGATGTAAGTCCGGATCGTTAGTCAATTCTGCATTATGGTCGGGTATCTGACATCCCATCACACTATTTTCACGCCATTCCAGAGCACGAAACAGTGGTTCCACAAAGGACTGCTCCACGCCCAGCGGGGCACCGGCATCATCTTCCCAACTTTTTACTGCACCTCGCAATGTAGCAATCTTGCATGCCTGACGGAAGGACGCACGATTACCTGTATCGAGATAGCTTTCGGTCAACATGCCATCAGCAGTGATGACGGAATGCTGTTCAGTTTCGACATGATAGTAGTCGTAGGAGGTAATGGATTTATCGTAGAAGATGGAGACACCATTGACCAGCATACGGACAGGTACAAACCGATCTCTAAAGAATAGGCAATGCTCAGCAGTAATCAGCATGTCCTTATAGGGTACACCATCAGCAATCGCGTCTTTGAGGATACGCACAGGCCAGCCGGCCTCATCGTCATGGAGTTCAGGCTGGACAACGGCACGGGCCTTACCAACCCAGACGACGGGTCGCACGATGTCCTTATTGTTTTTCCAATCAAATGCAACGAGCTTATCACCAATCTGGATGTCTTCAACGGCGACATCCCCTTTGGATGTGCGGATCATGCTGCCTGTCAAAAAGCATGTGACTGTTAATGTATTTCCGTCAAAGTGATAATCGGAAGCATCGTAACCTTTTGCCAATGTCACATTGGCTTTAACGGTACCACTCTGATCAAGTATCTGAGTACCATCATCACTTAAATGTAAAGTTGATGTATTACCATCATCAAAAATAACTTTATCACGCGGTGAAAGGTTTTCAACCTTCAGGACTTGATTATTATTTGTTATTTTCAAAGTATTGTAGAGATCAGGATTAGATGGCGAGGAACCAAAAGAAACTGGAGCCGTGACTGTGCCCACAGTTAAAGCACCACCGTCTTTAATCGTAACCGCTTTTCCTGATAATGTTCCATTAACAGAAAAATTAGGATTAGTTATTGTTAGCGAGCCGTTATTGGTAAGGTCACCATGATCCACTAAATAGCCATTCCCGGCGAGAGTTACATTACCTTCAACAGTAATTGCACTCGCTGTAAATGCTGAACCGGCATTATCACCTTCACCCCAGCTAGTCGTCCCAGTATTGATCTGAAGAGTAATGGGTGAAGATGTACCATCAAGAATAATACTATCAACGTGGTCTGTAGAATAATCCCATATACCACTTTTATTGATTGTTGTTGCCATTCTCCAAACTCCTGATTTGCGCAAAACAATCAAGACAATATTTTTCTAACGTTATTTATTTTGATGTTGCATTTTTTGTTTCACCTATATAAACAATTTCTTCGTAGTTGAATCTGTAAATTGCCACCCCCGGCGTTTGCGCAAATCAGGAATTGCGCACACTTTTAACCTACGTTATGCCTTGGCCATCGTCACTTCAGGATGGCAAACAGTGTCTCATAAAATTGGGTATGCTCGTGTCAGCACAATCGGTCAGACACTGGACATGCAGATTCAATCTCTTACAGATTATGGCTGCACGAAAATATTCCGAGAAAAAGCAAGTGGGGCTGACGCAGAGCGCATCCAGCTCCAGAAACTGCTCAAGAGCCTATCAAAAGGTGAGACCGATGTTGTCACCCGCATTGACCGTCTGGCGAGAAGCACCTTTGATCT
Organism: Acetobacter pasteurianus subsp. pasteurianus LMG 1262 = NBRC 106471; assembly: GCF_000285275.1. Lineage (GTDB taxonomy): Bacteria > Pseudomonadota > Alphaproteobacteria > Acetobacterales > Acetobacteraceae > Acetobacter > Acetobacter pasteurianus. The sequence goes on along the minus strand of NZ_CADO01000059.1, from coordinate 8,571 downwards.
CTTCGGAATTGTCAAAGAAATCACTCAGAAAGGAGCACAATTCTGCTCCATAGCAGAACCCTGGGCGGATACTGCGTCGTCTGATGCTGGCTGTATTGGGGGAACTTGCCGATGTTGAGCGTGACCTGATCAGAACACGTACTGCGGAAGGGCGCTTACGTGCGACCCGACTAGGTGTCAAAATGGGTCGCCCGGCAGTCATCACACAAAAACAGAGACATGAAATAGTGCGTCGGCGTCAAAATGGGGAAACGTTAAAAGCAATAGCCCAGAACTACGGGATCAGTCCTGGAACAGTCTCACGAATTGTCACCGGTGCAGATAGTCATCGCAGCCGTAAACACCCTACAAACGAAAACTAAGCCTGAAAGAAATTGTGCCACAATACCTCACCGCATCTGGTTACAACCTGCTGGATATAGACTTCCCAGATAAGAAGAACAGTCAAGATCGCACGATATAACCGCGCTTGAGCTTTTTGCGGAATAAAACCGCAAGCTGATTGGCTGCAGCGCCGGCATCTGGGAAAGGGTCATGTTTTACCTTTCCGGGAGCCCCTATCCTGCCCCATCGGCGGATAAGCACCGCGCCACCGAACAGATCCGGTTGAATGGAAAGATCATAGTAGCGCCACATGTTGCAAGGTGGAGATATGCGCACCAAAGAAACGGCATCCGGAAAAAGAGGAAGTTGCAGGAACTCTCCATCTGACAACACCAGATCATTCCGCCGCTTCTGTGGTGCCACGGATGGTCTTATTTTCCCGTCAGAGCATCCTTGACGGCCTTTGCTGGCGTAAAGGCGAGTTTACGGGATGCAGGAATCACCAGATCAGCGCCCGTTTGCGGATTACGCCCTTTGCGCTCGGCAGTGTGGCGCACAACAAATTTTCCAAAGCCAGGAATGGTTGTTTCTTCGCCTTTGCTGGCAGCCTCAGTGATCGCAGCAAAAACGGTTTCCAAAACCGCTTTTGCATCCTTCTTCTGAATATCCGTTGTAGCAACAATACGTTCAATCAAGTCCTGGCTGTTCATCTGATGTCCCAACATGAGTAATGGTGGACTGGAAGATAGTAGATTTAACAACCTGACTACAAGAGCTTACCTTCCAGTCTCACGATGCTAGAATTTATGACCTTACTGATGATGCAGACGTTACCGGCTCAAAGTAGGGACCCGTACCCAGCTTATCATCAAGTAGCCGCATCACAGCTGACAAACGGCACATATACTGGCGCATTTGGTCAGACCTCTCACTATTCTGTCCAAGAGCAAACCAACTGATTTGCACAAGCTTCACCAGATGAATGAGTTCCAGAATATCCAGATCATAGGACCACGGGCGTTTGGCCTCGCTTAGTGCTCTTTCAACGGAGAACTTTCCGTTCATGCGGGTCACCAGGTGTCGGGTTGCTTGATAGATATCACCCTCTTTCAACTCCGCCAGAAGACGCAGATCTGCCGCGCTGATCTCAAGCTTGGGTGAGCCATTGTCGGCCTGCGCACCTGCATCAGGCCGGTATTCTCCCGTGCGACGGATCTGTGGCAAGACCTCTTCCGTCACCCAACGCCGAAACTTCTTGGCCACGGGTTTTCTGGAAGCAAACGTGAGATGATACGCGCCACTCTCGCTCACGATATGGGTTTTTTGTGGCCCACCAGCCGTTGGGATCAAAACGAAGGCAGATTCATCATCGTCTAATCTAGAAACAGCGGCTCTCGAACGAGAGAGTCCTAAAGCGAGGCAAACATCCATAGCGACAAACCACCGTTGACCGTCCTTTTGTATGGATCGAATTGAAGCTGCTTCGAAGGTCAATATAGGCAAAGCCTCAATCGTTCCTGTCTTTGTTACCTCATCTTTGGTTGCAATCATTGAATTGTCCTCTTCTGGTACGGCTCCTCTCAGTATGGAGTGTGCCGTTCAGAAGGGATTTCATCGTGTCATCATGCGACGGAAAATACACAAATCCACTATCCGGCATCCTAACTGATTTTACGTAGTGAACCGCAAATTCAAGTCGAGTGAATCATTTCTGGCAACCAAGTTTCAGCACAAAGGTAGCCATTAGTAATGGCATCCTTTCTCCGTTCGCCCAATCCTGGCGGCGAAGCCGCCGCACTGAGGGTGCAATGGTGTATGAAGGCCCTGAAATATGTGTGGTCAAAGTGTGGACAGATCATAGGTCAGAGTGAGGTCGAAAGTTAGGTCAATGCAGGGGCAGATCAATGGTCAGAGCTAGGTCTAGATGAGGTCGATGTTGGGGCCTCTTCCTTGTGAAGAGCTTTCTCGTCGCATCATCGCAGGCAATTTTCTCCGACAAGGAGGAGAGCAACGTGTCAAAAGGTATAGAAAAACTCCGAGCCCGAACGATGAAACAACATGCATCCTGCCGGGCTGGTAAGCTCTATCGATGGTTATTCGAGCATCACGAAACGATCCGCCAGGCGAGAGATGACAACATTAGTTGGGAGGAAATAGCTGAAGCAGCCCGAGCAGACGGGATCTCAATCGTATCGGATCGTCCTGGGCGCAAACTCATTCAGTGGAAATGGAAACGTGTCTGTTTGGCGCTTAGTAAGCTTACCCAACCAAGGAGCAATAATGACGTAGCCGACCGAGTTGCCGACAGGCCCATCATGCCCAGCCGTCTGCCATCTGACTGGACACCAGAATTCGTGGAGATAACCCAACCTGACGCTCAACCCGTCCAGCAAGCACCACAAAGTCAGGCTTTGACGGTCAAGCGCGACATACTGCCGGCCAACGCCTCCAAGACTATGAAGGAGAAAATAGACAAAGCCCGCTTCACCCTTGGTCAGGCGAAATTCGACCTCACGATGGCAAAAGAACAGATCCGGCTGAACGACAGTCAGGGTGCTCCAATGCTTGCAAAGGAAGGGGAAGCAAAACTCCCAGGGCTGCGGGAGATCATCAAGCAAAGACGGGCCATTTATGACCGCCTCCTTGCTGGTGAGGATGTTCCCGACGAAGAGCTGGAATTCAAATCGCCTCGTGAGAGAGAAGAAGAACAATATTCTGACTGAGCGGGCTTTTTGAATTTTTTTTCCAGAAATCCTATCTGGTCGCATGATGACACGATGAAATCCTTCTGAACGGCACACTCCTTACTGAGAAGAGCCTTACCAGAAGAGGACGATTCAATGACTGCAACCAAAGTGGACCCAGCTCAGGCCAAACCCGCCAAGCCTGCCCGTACAAACCCCCCCGTGCTCCTGACTGCGGTTGGTCGGCAGCGCACTGGCAAGACTGTTTTCCTGAATGCGTTGACTGAAACCGTTACACGTCAAGGAGGCGATGTGGAGGTCTGGAACACGGATCACCTGAATGTCTCCCACTCCATCTCGCACTTCCATCCCAATGCAAAGAAACCTGCTACCGGCAATCTCAAGGAACAGAAATCCTGGCTGGAGCAACAGATCGAAGGCATGGTGAAGCGACAGAAGGACGTGATACTCGATATCGGCGGCGGATGGACGGCCTTCCACGAAATCATCAACGGCACCCCTCTTGTGCCGCAACTGTCCAAACTGGGGATCAAGGTCGTTGTGGTCTATATGCTCGGCACAGAACTGGCTGACGCGGACTATCTGCAGGATCTTCAGGAGAAACGGCGCTTCCTTCCCGGCCACAGCATCATCGTGATGAACCGTGGCTTGCTGCCGCTGGGTTACACAAACAACAGCCACTTCGACAAAATCCGTCAGACACCGGCAGTCATGAACGCCACGGTAGATGCGTCAGATGACGATGGCGGAATTTACTTCTTGCCAGAGTTGGACGGTATGGACGAAATCACGGACCGCCGCATGTCCTACGCAGACTTCATTGATGACAAGAACGTCGAGGGCCATCCACCCAGCGGTCTTTTTGACCGGATGCGCGCAGAAGTCTGGTTTCATCGCTCTTTTCCCGAGTTTCTTGCACAGATTGACCCTAGCCTCCTTCCCGACATGCCCAAAGGTCTGCCTGTCCCGAAAGACTTTGAGTAGCCATGAGTCAGAAAAACGACAGACAGCCGGACAATCCACCCACTCCCGCGCAGGCAATTGAGGAGCTGAAGCATGCGCTTCAGCACTTCACTGTCAGGCCGGATACTGCGAACGGGCGTTTCTTCTTGGCCATACTGGCCGTGCTAGAGGCACAAAACCGCACACTCGAAGCGATGCCCATGTGCCTGAATGAGGCTCTCGTCCTGGTTAAAGCAGAACGCCGCTCAATCGAGCTGACCTTGCAGGACGGTGTGGATGCTGCGAAGGCGCTGAACCAGATCAACGAACGGATGGTTGAGCAACGCATTCTGGATGTCGTCAGCAAGGTTTTCCAATCCTTGCAACCTGAGATCAGTCGGCGGGCAAAATTGATCGCCGACCGGTATCAATGGCGATCCACTGGCCTCATCATTTTCTGGGGAATGGTGCTTGTTCTCATCGGTTTCGTTCTGGGGCGTCTTCCATGAAAGTGTGACCATAATGGACACACTTTCCCTACCCTCTCTTTTTTTAATTCCGTCGCATGATGATGGGGAAAAATCACTGCATCGCAACCAGAGGAGATGCTCGTGAGAAAGAGACGATCCGCATGGAAGGTCTGGCCTGTGCTTGGCTCTTCCTTCTTTATTTATCCTGCATTGGCACAGACCGTCAATGTCCCTGCAGGTCTGCCGCCAACGGTCAATGCAACCTATCAGGAAGTTGGGATGGGAGGCTGGACACCACCGACCTCCTCAACAACACAGCAGATTAGTGGAAGTGGGTCCGTAGTCTCTACAACCACAACAAACGGCAGCAGTACGGATGCTCTGCAATCGATGTATTCCCAGTCATGGGGATATGCAGCAGCCCAAAATGCCAGCACCCTTGGGGTCAACCCAGATGCTCTGGCGGCGACGTGCGTTGTCGAGTCAGGATGTCGTAACGTTTATACAGCAAATGGCAACTCATCCATTACTGGTGCATTTCAAATGTCGAACGGCACCTACAATGAAGCTCTGCAAAAAGCGTTGGCCTCTAACCCTAGCCTTGCATCCAGTATCACCAACACGGGCGTTTCTGGCCAGCAAGATCCGGCCACACAGGCGGTTGCTGCAGCACAATATCTCAAGGATGCTGCAACATCGCTTCAAAATGCTGGGATAAGCAACCCAACCGCCCTAGACACACGAGCCTATTACAATTTCGGCCCACAGAGAGGCGCGCAAATCGCTACTGCGAATGACAGCGCATTGATGTCCAGTTATGTTCCCAGTAACCAGCTTGCTAGCAACGGAATCTCATCAGGTGAAACAGTCGGTCAGTGGAAATCTTCCATCGCCGCAAAGATGGGCTCCGCCGCCAGTTCTCCAATTCTCAGCTCGTAGGATAAGACAGCATGACACTGAAACATCTACGTCTCGCCTTAGGAATGGCGATCTTGCACATGACGCCTGTAATCGTGATGGCTGCAGAACATAAGCCTATCAAGCCGGTATCGGGATCTGTCTGTATGGCGCTTGATGCGCCTGATTCTGTCATGATGAATTTTGATCATCCCATCCCGCTCCAGACTGAGCCTCGCGATGGAGCGCCGATGATAGCACCAGCGCTTGGTGTTCTACCCGTAGCCACGAACGTTCCAGAAACGAATGGCTATGTTCAGAGCATGAACCTTGCATTCAAGACTGGATGGGTTCCAGCCAAATATGTCAAACCCTATGCTAAGGTTCATCCGGGGAACACATGTACGCCCTACGTAATGGATGACGGGAAGCTAGGATTCGTTTTCGGGCATTAGGCCAACATGGATCTTCTTGCGTTACTGCTCCTGCCCTGTATGGCGTCTGCGCTCATCTTCACGGGTGGGCGAAAATATGAAGCCAGCAATAGCTTTATCCAACGCAGGCAAGCAGTCGGCCTCACCATAGCTGAAGCAGTGACGTTGGGCATGGTGATTGCCAAAGCCTATCTCTCTGGACACTGAAAGCGTCTTCTGCATCAGTTCTGTCCCACAGAAAAGCCGCCCTATGGCGGCTTTTTTTGTGGTTCAGACGGTGATCAGGCTGTGTTCCTGAAAAGCCGGGTCATGCAATCGTTTACGGGGTGAGGGACGCGCTAGAATTGCAGCTTCCAGATCGAGCAACCATGCTGAGAGATCTGGAGGCAATGACGATGTCCCGGCAATGGCACGTCGAAACTGTGTGCGATGCATATCGCATCTCTCGGCCGCGAGACGTTCTGTCCAGCCCAACACCATGAGACACTGGAACAGTCGGCGGCCTGAAAGCCGTAGAGCTGGGCGTTCGGAAGAAGAGGGGGTGTCTGTCGTTTTCATAGTGTGATGTTGGCTGGCCATGATGCGACCGACCAACCTTCAGATGGGTTTTAGCCCTGAATTATGAATGCCCTGAGCAGCCGCTTCCAAAATGGCACCCCTTCTGCCCTCCATGTCCGCTGGAGTTGCCGATCAGCTGCAAGGGTGTCCCACAGCAAAGGTGAGACAGACAGCCTCTCTCGTCGGGATGCACCTTCTCTGCGTTGCCGTTTCCGCTCCTTGCGGATCATGATTGCACGGGCAAGATTCATGACATACCTCTCTCGCAAACTGGACTGCCGCCGTAGAGCTTTTCCACGATGCCGATAACCTCTGACCCAGGCACTGTAACGGTCCAGTATGTTCCATTCCTGCCGACCTTGCTCACGTTGCAATCGTCAATCATCCAGTGCTTTTCCATGGATGTGTCGGGGGTCACGAAGATGGCGCGTCCGGCAGACAATTCCGTCTCCGGATGCCCTGACAGCCACAGAACGTCTGAACTGTCTTCGTGCTTCGGATCGTGAGGCTCAATCCCGGAAACCCTGGCGCCCAGCAAAGCCACTATTTTCAAGGATACGTGATAGCACTCTTCCAAGGACTTCGCATAACCCGCTGGTTTTTGCTCGACAGTGATGGTCAGGGGCAAAGAGGGATCGAAATTTTTTTCTCTCCGGACTGCTTTCATGAGACTGCCGAATTGTGCTTCAGCCTCATCTTCCGCCACAGTCATAGAGACAATCGTCTCTGGCTGATAAACCTCTCTCGGCACCTGACGCTCCTTTGTCTGTAAAACCGTCATCTTTTCAGACAGTCTGGTTAGTTCTTCTTGTTATGCTGACCGTTTGTTTCTTCAGGGGCAAAAGACAGTCACGTCCCATCCTCCAGCCAGTTTTCAACCTTCAAGCCTTGGATGCGCATAAACTCACGTGTGTTGTTCGTCACCAGGGTCGCCTTGAGGGTGTAGGCGTGAGCCGCGATCAGCAGATCATTCATGCCGATCGTCTGCCCTGCGGCTTCGAGTTCGGCACGGATGCCACCGTATTCACCGTCAGCAGGAATATCGAATGGCAGCACAGGGATAAACTCCAGCACGCTCTCAACCCGGTTTAACAACTTCGCAGAGCCTTTTTTTGCGCATCCATAACGCAACTCAGCAGCCACAATGATGCTGGTGCAAAGGTCGCCGGGGTCGATAAGCTCAATGCGTTGCGCACATAAGCCCGAAGGATCGCGAACCAGATCACTGATGATGTTGGTATCAAGAAGATAGGTGGCTCCTCAATTCTTACGCTGAGAAAATTCTCATTCAAAAGTCACTCTTTTTATGGGGGGATTACCGTGCAAAGATCGCCGGGGTCGATAAGCTCAATGCGTTGCGCACATAAGCCGGAAGGATTGCGAACCAGATCACTGATGATGTTGGTATCAAGAAGATAGGTGCTCACAGAATATCTTCCGGTGTGGCGGCAACGTCCTGAATATCAGGAAAATCATCTTCGGGACTGAGCTGCGGCTCTTCACGCCATGCCATGAGAAGCTCCTTCAGCGTAGAAGGCGTTTTCACTGGCTCCAGAACGAGTTTCTCACCGTCACGGCGGATCAGCACCCGGTCTCCTGGCATTTGAAATTCAACCGGAATCCGCACTGCCTGACTGCGGTTGTTCCAGAACAGTTTTACTTCGCGTGGTCGGGGAGTCACTTTAGGAACTGGCATAATGGCCTCCTGTGCGTATATCCCTAATTGTATATGCCAAACACTCAGGCTTCAAGCCTTTTGATTGCCTTCAGAGGTGACCAACGACTACCCCATCCTGCCCCCGCAAGTAGTGCACCATGTATTCCGCTCCTGCGAGTGAGAGGGGCTCAGCAAGACCCCGCAACCCTTCCACAAGAGCCTCGCCACGACGTGCGGCGATAAAGGCCAGCGCACTGCCTCTTGAAAAGGGCCTGAAGGACTCATCTCCACGCAACTGCAACCGGAGTGGAACAAGGTCTGCCAGACCGCGTGCAACAGGAGGGATCGAAGAACCGTTGGTTGATGCGCTTGGCCGGTACTGCGGTTGTTCCAGAACAGTTTTACTTCGCGTGGTCGGGGAGTCACTTTAGGAACTGGCATAAGGCCCTCCTGTGTGTATATCCCTTATTGTATATGCCAAACACTCAGGCTTCAAGCCTTTTGATTGCCTTCAGAGGTGGCCAACGACCACCCCATCCTGCCCCCGCAAGTAGTGCACCATGTATTCCGCTCCTGCGAGTGAG
>NZ_CADO01000060.1 GCF_000285275.1 Acetobacter pasteurianus subsp. pasteurianus LMG 1262 = NBRC 106471 | reverse complement strand
GAAAAAATACAACACACTGAAAAATAACAACTTTTCCACAAAAACCGATTCTACACCTCACGAATCAGCTTAACTGAAAGTGTGCCCATACGCCTGAAACCAGCGGGTGAACTCAGGAATACCCTCTTCTAATGTGGTTTGTGGTGCCCACCCGGTAAGCTGTTGAATGGCCGTAATATCGGCCCATGTCTTTTCCACATCAGATTCTGGACGCGGTAGATAACGAATTGCGGCTTTACGGCCCAAAGCCTGCTCTAGCAATTCCACCAAATACTTCACCCGTTCTGGGCGATGGTTCCCTATATTCAGTACGCGCGGCTCTGTTGCGGGGGGCGCATGTTCGTACACAGCCAGCACAGCTGTAACCACATCATCAATATATGTGAAATCCCGTGCCAAAGATGCCCCTTCATAAAGAGTGACATCACGCCCTTCTGTAATTGCACGGGCAAAACTGTAATAGGCCATATCCGGCCTACCCCACGGACCATACACCGTAAAAAATCGTAAACCTGTCTGGGGAATATTATACAGATGGCTATAGGCCGATGACGCCAGTTCAGCCGCGCGTTTTGTAACTGCGTAAAAAGACCCCGGATGATCTACGGGATCTGTTTCTGAAAATGGGAGTTTGCGGTTGCGCCCATATACGGAAGAAGAAGACGCATACACAAAGTGCTTTAAATTTGGCAGTTCACGCGCAAATTCTAACATTGCTACATGCCCACGCACATTGGAATCCGCAAAGACGTAAGGGTCTTTCAGCGAGTAACGCACACCTGCCTGCGCTGCAAAATGAAAGATACCCTCTATATTGAGGGCTTTCTTCTGCAGCTCTTGCAAGTTTTCTGGTTGCCCCAGATCACAACGATAAAAAGTAAACTCTGGCTGTGCTTCAAGCAGGGCAAGGCGCGCCTGCTTGAGCTGGAGATTATAATAACCATTCAGATTATCAATCCCAATCACCTGTTCGCCACGCGCCAAAAGAGCCTGCGTGACATGGAAGCCTACAAAACCGGCGGCTCCAGTTACCAAAAGTGTCAAAATTTATTGCCCTACGCCGCAGGGCAACCCTTTGGCCCTACCCATGATGACTGCAAGAATCTTAGCCGCCAAAACGGCTCTTGATTAAAGCTTTTTACTTAAAGATGGTGCTTCCACCTTATCACCTACAGTGATGCCAAACTTGGCTGTTACGCCCCCTGCCAGCTCAAGCGTAGCAGCTACCGGACCATGACTGCTAATTCGCGCCAAGCTACGTGGCACTGCATTTTCTGTAATGGCCTGAATACGATGATCCGCATCTATGAAAACAATATCCAGCGGAATCAGCGTATTTTCCATCCACATGTCACTTTGTTGTGGTGTTTTCCACACAAAAAGCATGCCTGAGTTTTCTGGAAGATGCTGGCGAAACATTTCCCCTACCTGCTGTTCACGCGGGGTTTTTGCCAACTCAACTGAAAAAACATGCCGCCCACTAGGGGAAACTATAGCCAATTCTTCCCGCGGCAATTCAGCCTGCGCTTGTGTTGGCTCTCCCGTTTCTTCTGCATAAGCAGGTAATAGAGAACCCGCGGCACCGCCGATCATGCAGGCTGCCATCAGCCCCAACAGTTTTTTTGTCAGCACCTTATCTGTTCTCCTTGGTCCCATCATCTTTGCAGAAATGGATTACTGGCACGTTCTGCCCCTAGTGTCGTCAGCCCGCCATGCCCAGGCACGATAACAATGTCATCCCCTAAAGGAAGTAGTTTTTCCTTTATGCCTTGAATAAGCTGTTGGCTATTACCGTATGCAAAATCTGTTCTACCTATTGTTCCTCTAAAAAGAACATCCCCCACAAAAGCAAAACGTGCCTTTTCATCCACAAATACAACATGCCCGGGCGTATGCCCCGGAACATGCACAACACGAAATGTACATCCGAGATAGTTCAGACTTTCACCGTCTTCGGTAAAACGGTCAACATCTGCATTTTCTAAATCCGAAAGCCCGAAATGACGGGCTTGCTCTACAATGGATTGGAGCAAAAACTGATCATGAATATTTGGCCCAACAACATCTGGCCGGGTTTTCTGCGTATTTTCCAGCCCACGGCACAAAGCCGCTACCCCTCCGGCATGATCCAGATGACCGTGCGTGAGCAGAATGGCTTCCACTTCCAGTATATTTTTTTTTAAGAAATCAAGCAGAACATCTGCATCCCCACCAGCATCTACAATAACGGCTTTACGTGTTTTTTCATGCCACAGAACAGAGCAATTCTGCCGAAATGGCGTAACCGGCACGATACGCAACTGCATATCCGGGTAATTGACCTGCATGCCTTAATTCCCCTGTTCTCTATATTATCTGAGCAATGCTTTGATGGGTTTTACACAAAAAAAACTGCCAGAACCAGTGTCTGGCAGTTTTTTATACAACAAAGTGTTCTGCTTATTGAGGCAGCACCCAGCCTGTTTCCGGAATATCAAAGTGCTTACGCAGTTCATGCGCTGGCACATTGGTAAGATCCTTGGTGAATGTTTTGATAATCTTGGCCGTTGCGGGCTTGCTTAGATGTGTTTTGATTTCATGAATAATGGGTGCCGGAGCAGCAACCACAAAACCATCAACCTTACCGCCATGAGCAATCATGCTGTTCATGCGGTCTGCCACAACGCGGGCAAAAGCATCTTTTGCATCATCTGCCGGGGTAGAACCGGAAGGCATTTTACCCGGTGTACCTTCATGGCCACGCGTATCAAAATCCTGCACATCGCGCATTTCGCCTTCTGCATCATGCAGAAAACGCACCTTGCCGCCATCTGCAACAACGTAAACTACCAGGCCATCTCTTGCTTCCGTCATGGAATACATCCTTTTCAAATCACTCTATCAGCCTGCCAGCATGCCGTATTATGCGACATTTAACCACCAGCGCTGCTGCGCTGCTGATGTGCAGTCTGCGTGCTGAGTGATATAGGATTGAGGCATGACAGTTCCAGCCCTCTTTTCCCAACTTGTTACGCCTCTTGATCACGCTCTACTCTGGGCACGTCAGGGGCAGGCCGTTGCCATCGCAACCGTAACAGGCACGTGGGGCAGTTCCCCCCGTCCTGCAGGCAGCAATATGGTCATGAGCAAAAATGGCCTTATGGAAGGTTCCGTAAGCGGCGGTTGTGTGGAAACAGATGTTATGCTGCACGCCCAAGACATTATGGATGGGCAAGCACCAACCGTCATTTCCTATGGTGTCAGCAGTGCGAAAGCATGGGAAGTAGGGTTGGCCTGTGGTGGCAAGCTGGATGTTATGGTGGAGGCTATTCAAAGCCCTGCCTGTCCCACGGGCACATGGCCCCTACATTTGCTGGAACAGATATGTGACCTTCAAGCTTCCCGCAAAGCTGCGGTACTCGTGCGCAATCTGGATGGTAAGCAGCATGTGCTTGTACAACCTCACCAACAAAATACCCAAGAAGGGCTTCCTCCATCTGTGCAGGAAGCTGCCTTCCACCAGCTACAAGATGGGCGCTGCACAACTGTAGAAGAAGCAGATGGGCAAAAATGGTTTGTGCAACCCATTATTCCACCTCCGCGCCTGCTTATTGTGGGAGCGGTACATATTGCACAGTATCTGGCGCGCATGGCGCAGATAACCGGCTTTTCTCCCATCGTCATAGACCCGCGGGAAGCATTGGCAACACCAGACCGTTTTCCGGGCTTGGAAAGTGGCACCACTCTTATTACAGAATGGCCGGACGAAGCCCTGGAGGCCTTGGGGGTTGATACCGTGACCGCCATTGTGACCCTGACACATGATGCCAAACTGGATGACCCAACACTAGAAGCAGCCCTGAAAAGCCCAGCCTTTTATATTGGCGCTTTAGGATCACGCAAAACACAGGCAAGCCGGTTACAACGCTTGCAAACTCTCGGCTTTACCGAACAAGACCTTAAACGCATACGCGGCCCGGTTGGCTTGGCTATTGGGGCAATAGGGGCAGAAGAAATTGCCCTTTCCATTATGGCAGAAATTGTTGCCACCCGCCGTCATGCTCCCTTGGCAGATATACGCGGGTGGTAACACCTTCATTCCTGCGAGGAACATGGGCCTGCGTACTATGTGCGGGCCGTTCTTCTCGCACAGCTCCCGCTAACAAGCTGTTAGCTCTGGACGCGGCGGGGCAACCCATGGTGGTTCAAACACTCAAAAATATTCTTAACAGCAAAGTGGAAACTGTTCTGGCGCTTTTGCCACCAGAGCAGCCAAAACTGGAAGCGGTTATCCGCTCATATTTCCTCCATGCTCTCAAGACAGGAAGGTTACAGTTACAAACTGTTTTGAATGCACAGTCAGGCCTTTCCGCTTCCTTGCACGCAGGTGTTCGGGCTGCTCAAGCGGGAAATGCACAAAGCCTGCTTATGTGTCTGGGCGATATGCCGCTGGTTTCTACAACATTGCTGAACACACTGATGGAAACCCAGCATCACTACACCCCTGCCGCCACGGCACCTGTACGCAACGGTAAGGCGGGCAATCCTGTTGTCTGGAATTCATCACAATTCAGCAAGTTGCTTCAGATTACGGGGGATCAGGGCGGACGTGCGATTTTGCGCAATCTTGGCGCTGATATCCGCCTTATTCCAGCCAATGCTGACGAGCTGGTTGATTTTGATACCCCAGAACGACTGGCAATATATCGTCAGATAACTTTTCCTGACAGTTGACCAGAGGGTCACACGCTCCGACAATTCAAAACAGACCGCAAGTTTTCACTGAACGGTCGTTTTGTCTGTTTTCAACAAGGTATCATCATGAGCAAAATTTTACGCACCAACCCCAACCCCATTCTTTCTGCTGCGGTTGAATACCACGGCTTTATTTTCACGCAGGGCGTTGTCGCTCGCAATCTGGATCAGGATGTTGAAGGCCAGACACGTGACGTGCTGGAACAGATTGACACACTGCTAGAACAGCACGGCACAGATAACACCCGTATTCTGCAGGCTCAGATCTGGGTGAAAGACATTAATGACCGTGACAAGCTGAATAAAATCTGGAGTGCCTGGTTGCCAGAAAACATGGCCCCTGCCCGCGCTTGCGTTCAGGCTGTGATGGCTGACCCACGCATCCTTGTGGAAATCATGGTTACCACTACAAAATAAGCCTTAATATTTGCCAGTTGGTGATGTGAGGAAGCGTGGCATTGATGCAACAACCCTCCGAATCATCATCAACTGGCGCATGTTCCCTGTTCTCCTGAACAAAGACCAGAATGAAACGGAATCAGGCGAATTCGTGACGCGCATTAGGATTAAAATCCTAATTTTTCTTTTTGATACCCATTAATGAAGCAAAGAGTAACTTTAACGATTTTGGTGCGCAATGAACGCTTGCCTGATCTGCATGGATGTTTAATACCTGAACCCGAACATTGCAGTACCCCAACTCACGGCAAATGCGATCAGGAAAGGTAAGCACAATGCGGCACGGACGGTCCGGAATTCTCAAACTGAAGCTGGCCGTTTTATCTTTTCTGTCCGTTTCTGCTTTTACTGCATCTGCATCTGCCCGCACCTATCATGCAGCTTCCCATCATACCGGTGTGCATAAAATTGTATTCTCTGCATCCGGTCATGCTGCAGGCCGATATGCAGGTGGCCGTTGGCACCCTGCTGCCGGGCGTTATCATTCCGGGTATCATGGTGGGCACGTTATCCAGTGCGTTGCTTATGCCAAATCTGCATCTGAAGTCATGCTGCACGGCAATGCGCGGGATTGGTGGCATAATGCAAGCGGCGTTTATGATCGTGGCCATGCCCCAGAAGCTGGCAGTGTGCTGAACTTCCGCGCAACACGCCGCATGCCCTTGGGTCACGTTGCTGTAGTGCGCAATGTTGTAGATAACCGTACCATTATGATTGATCAGTCACATTGGGCACAGGCAGGCATTAGCCGCAACGTGGCCGTGATTGACGTTTCCCCCAACAATGATTGGTCTGCTGTTCGTGTGGCGCTGAATAATCATTCCGGTGGTTTCGGATCCATCTATCCAACCTACGGCTTTATTTACGCCCGCCACCCTGGTGCAGAACGGAACATGCAGCAGGAAGTTATGACGGCATGGGCCAAGAAAGGCACGACAACGCAGTTGGCTCAGGCCCCGGCAACACCTCACCAGATCTCTGCTGGTCAGGAAGATCCCAATATTGCCTTTGATGATAATAACTAAAATCTACGTTTAGTTTCTGCACGAAGCAGTCTTTTCAACGCCCGGCTTTGTCGGGCGTTTTTTATTGCCTTTCCCATGCCCAGAAACCACTGGGGCAGGGCATAAAAAAGGGGAGCAACCTACAGCGTGTCGTCAGTTAAGCAGGATGATGATTGAGGCGAACTGCACGGCT
>NZ_CADO01000061.1 GCF_000285275.1 Acetobacter pasteurianus subsp. pasteurianus LMG 1262 = NBRC 106471 | reverse complement strand
GTTTTCTTATAGCTTACGAAAATTTCTTTTACACAAAATAGACTTTTTCATAATATAACCCGATGTACAACCCTTCCGTGAGATTTCCGCGTCAATCTCACCGCTGCCAAAATCTGGATTAGATCTTTTTTAATGTGAGTTAATTGATCATGAACATAATAATGTTGTTTTAACACGGTCTAGGATATTTATAGCTGCAGCATCAAATGCTTCTTTACTGTACTTGTTTTCTACGAAATTTCTGGCCTTTACTCCATAATTTGCAATTATATTTGGTTGCGAAAAAATAGTTTCAAGTATTTTTGAAAGATCATTTTCAACGTTATTTCCTATTATAAAGCCTGTTTTGTTGTTAATCACACTAAACGCGAGTTCGCCTACTGGCGTTGCGATTACTGGCAATCCCATTGCCATAGCTTCGTGTGCTGCGAGACACATACCTTCAAAAAGAGAGGGCTGGATGTAAACATCAAGGGTTTTTAGAAAAGAGGACGTATCATCGCAATAGCCAATAAGGGTTATAATTTCATCTAAACCATATTGTTTGATCTCGCTCTGCAAAATTGTTTTTAATGGACCTTCCCCAGCGATGGAGACACGTAGTCGATTTATTAGATTTGGATGATGTAATCGAAAATTTTGTATTCCTTTAATAAGAGCACTATAATTTTTCTGTTCCCGTAAACGTCCCATACTGCCCAAATGTAAAGGACGTTTGCCATCCCAGTATGTCGTGATATAGGTTGAATCATCACAAACGTAGAGCGGCCAAGTCATGATACGCGATGTTGGGATGCGCATCTTGGAATGTAGAAACTGCTCAACAAGCGCTGAATCAGCAATCCATAATTGCGTTAGATTGCGTAAAAGCTGTGTATAACTTCTTACAGAAGCACTGTGTTTCCAACTTACGACAGGAATACCTAAAATTTTTCCTGCGATTTGCCCTACAAGAGTAGCAGCGCTCAAGGATGTCCAAATAATATCAGGACGATTATTACGCAAAATTTTTAAAAATGATGAGATGTAAGTAAGCTTGTTTCGTTTACCATCGAACATGATGGTATATGGTATGTTTGCTGCTTCTAGTTTAGGAGCCGCTTTCATGTCCCTTGGTTCGCAAGCTGTGACTTGAATCTGACAGTTGTGTTTGCGTAATGTCTGTAAAATAGCAGGCATCGCGAATTCAGCGCCACCATTTTCTAGACTAGTCACGAGGTAATGGATTTTCATATATTTGTCAGTCCTAGTTAATGTTGTTGCCATGTTTTAAATAGTTATCATGTATTTTCCGAAGGATACGTTAATGCAAAAATTTTGGTCGCAGCTATGGAACACCACCAGAGCATGATTGTTGATGCTACAACTGCGGATCCTGCAGCACCCCATATTCCAAAATATTTGGTAAGTTCGAATAACACTGGCATATAAACGATTATTGCAAATGCTTTCGCATGCAATACTGAATATACTCTACCCATCACTGTCAACAATGGTTCTAGAGGAACAACAGAAATATCAATCATCGCACTTGTAGCTAAGATGGCAATTAACATTCCCCCTTGGGGAATGGAATGATGCAGCATGTAATTCAGAATATTGCTCCCTAATGTGATGGATACCGTCAGTACCACAACTGCTAAAATGCTGATGGTGGCGTAAATACGCATTAATATGTACTTTAATTCTTTCACGTTACCATCGTCTCGAGAACGGATGAATTCTGGATAAAGTGCAGGGATCATCATGTTGGCAGGTTTTGCTAAGGCATTTGTAATTTGGCTGGCAACGCGAAAGATGGCTGCGTCTCCAGCTCCCATCCACGCACCAATGAGAAGGGTCGAAATTTGCTTAAAAAATGCCTGCAAGATTTCGTTGAGGCTGGTGCCTAGTGTCAGTTTCCATATTCCGGGGATTTGTATTGTTGGAAAGAAGAGCTCTTTCCATGGGAAACGTTGACGGGTAGCCTCATGGATAAAGCGTAGCGCAACAATGTTATATATGGCGAACAGTGCGATCTGTGTGAAACACCACAGAAAAACAAAGAAAGATAATCCGCATTTATATTCGTACCCGATAAAACTACCAACTGTGCGAGTTATGGTACCTACGAGTTCAATCGTGGTCGCTATTTTGAATTTATCAAGAAGACGTAATGCTCCAACTGGCCATCCCCGGTTCATGAAAAGGATTGTAATGGAGCAAACTTCCGCCAAAGATTTAATATCGGATGGCCACGCGAGTAGGTTGCCGAACACAGCAATGCCGCATAATCCAACAATCGTTCCAATCATGCCACTAAGACCGTCAGAACGCATACAAAACGTCAATATTTGGTTAAATTCCCGAAAATTTTTCTCTCGTAGAGACATAGTGCCATAATGTACTAATGGCTGCCATGAGTGCAGGTGCGTTATATCAGATATTAAAATAAGGTAGCTTGTAATAAGAAGCATATTACCGAAACCGTTTAACCCAGCGGCTTGGACGGTTAATGGCACGTAGATAAAACTACATATCGCATTTAATACACGTCCAACGACAATCGTTGTCGTGTTGCTCATAATTCGAGCAAATGCGGTCTTCCCTTTGTTTTCGCTCATTTTTATTCTGCCAATGCGAATAAAGTTCTCACATTGTTCAGGAATCGAGAAATAAACCCATAAAACGCCACACATGGATGCTGTGGCTCGTGCAGACTTTCAGGCATCATTTCTCACTTATTGTTACCTTAATTGCGATGTGAGGGCATATAGCGCGACAAACGCGAGGCATCAAATATAAACAAGTATCGACTTTTGCGTCAAAATCTGTTTTTTGAGCCAGCATATGCTGACACCTCGTACATCTTTTTATTTTTGCGCTTAATGATATGTCCGGACACCATATATGTCGTTTAATCTAGATACTCCCAGAGCGTCAGACCAGCAGTTAGCTGCTCTTTTTCATAATATTATGGCCGATGATGAAGTAAATCTATCTGTTGCATGTCCAACTGATGTTACGCCAGATTGTAATCAGGAGGAACTAAATGCGTGTTATCGAATATCATGGCAATTGCTGGTGCGTGGTATCGACTTAGCAGATTTTCGCCGAATGATAGCACGTATTGCCGTTAGACGGGAAGCTTCACCTGATGAGCGTATATATTATAAAGAGGTCAGGGCTCGCTTTAAGCATATGCGTTTTGGTTGTGCTAATTTTGATGTGCGGCATCGTTATCCGTGGCAACTTCATTTTATTACCAGTCAAATGGGTTTTTTACAGGATGCCTTCAAAAGTGGGCAAAAGTTCAAGACATGCTGGATGGCGGCAGTTTTATGGATCGTTTTACTACCTTTGCCATTCAAATTAGTACAGAGACGTATTGAAAATTTTTTATCTAGCAATCCTCCGAAGTTCAGAGAGTTCCAGTGTGCTGAAATTGCAAAACTAGCAAAAGCACTGGCTTCCGGGGAACAGGTCACGGGACAACAGTTTCATTCGCTGCGTAAAATAATTAGCCGACGAACGGCGTTTGTTGACACCTTGCGTATCATTCGTCCTAGCCAGCAGCTAAATAACTTATCTGCCTATCTTGCAACGATTAATGGTTTGATGGGGGATATGCACGATGAATTACTTCTTAAAGAAATTAGAGGTGAGTTAGATTATCATAAGGACAAATTTTTGCTGCCGGATCCCATTGCGGTGCGCTTGCGTAAGCTTATTGATGCCAACCTGCGCAAAATTTCCTATCCGCCTCACACTATAACATCTTCTCCAGTATAAGGCGATTATGGAAAGTTTTCAGTTATGATGCTCAGTTCAGATCACATTAAAGATTTTGCGATGGAAATAAAAAAACTACGTCCTATTTCAGGGCGTAAAACGGCCGTCATTGCCGTGGTCGGTGCGGATGGAAGTGGTAAATCCACTTTGGGAAATTATATTTTAGAACAGATGCAGAGGGATCGTCCTACGAGATTTTGTCACTTGGGGAAGCAAACAGGGAATTGGGGTAGATTTATAGCTCGAATGCCGTTTGTTGGACGAAAGGTAGACAGGAAAATTTTGAACAAGTCAGCTGCTACACGTTCTGACAAGGGGGCAGGAGGAGTTACTGCTTTCGTGGTTTTTGTCTTGTCTATGCGACGAGTTATGCGTTTCTTGAAGATGCGTTTTTTTCACAAACAAGGATATACAATATTAACTGACCGTTATCCTCAGGCTGTCATTCCAGGTCCGATGGATGGTCCTAGTCTCGTAGCTCGTAATCCTGATGGGAAATTTGTAAGTATCCTAACCCGTCTTGAGCAGAAATTGTATGAATGGATGGCGACATTCAAACCTGATGTTGTAATTCGACTTAACGTAGATTTGCAGACTGCGGTGGCACGGAAACCTGATCACCGTTATGAATCATTGGCACGCAAAATCAAAGATGTGCCGCTTTTAACGTTTAATGGTGCGCCCATATTCGATCTGGATAGTTCTTTACCTCTTTCTACTGTACAGCAGGAAGCATGGTTGGTAGTAAAACATGTTTTGGAAATGTATCCACGTTATTCAGAGATGCGATAGATATAATAATCGTCAATAAACAAAACAGGATTTTATTTAGAAATCTCATGATATATAGCATATGATGAGAGATTTGAATAAAATAATCGGGTTGTATACATGAAAATAATAAGCAAATATACGCTTTCAAAAACTATAAATCCATTTCTTGTGTCCCTTTTTGTCGTAATGACGGCACTATTGTTGGAAAGATTGCTAGTGTTGTTTGGGATACTGGCTGAAGGCAGCAACAAAATTTCAATATTTGTAAGATTGTTGTCTATGCTTACTCCTCATTATCTAGGTTTGGCAATTCCGGCGGCTTTATGCGTAAGTATCTTTTTCATTATGCAAAACATGAGCCAAAATGAAGAAATAGATGCAATAAATAGTATGGGAATTTCACTATCGCAATTGGCCCGGCCATTTGTTGTAGTTGGCGTCGTTTTTTCTATTATAACATTTTTACTCTATGGATTTATTCAACCATATGCACGCTACGATTTTCGAAAGGCACTATATACAGCAACCCATACTGGATGGGCTCCCCGCCTTCAGTCAGGTAAATTTGTGAGTCCGTCTGGGAAACTAACTTTGTTCGCAGACAATGTAAATTCAAACGGCGATACATTATATCATGTATTCATTCGTGATCTTTCTTATGGTAAAGAACAGGATATTACTGCTCGACAAGGAAATATATATGTTTCATCTGCAACACAAAATATTCAGATCGATTTGAATGATGGGTATATTGTTACAGATGATAAAAAAGATTCTCCCTCTACGACATATTTTACTCATGCTACTCGAATTCTTATCGGGAAAAGCTATATGGGCGCATTTCATGCACGTGGAGATGATGAACGTGAATTAACATTTCTGGAACTTATTATACGCCTCAAGAATGGAAATTATCTTGTCCCGTATTCTGACATGTACTCTCAGATGCATTTTATACTGGCACGAAGTGTTATATTGATTTTTATTCCTTTGTTATCAATTTCATTGGCGATGAGCCAAAAAAGGAAAAAAAATCGTACAGGTTTAGTTATAGCTTTAATAATATTGGTCGGATTGGACCATACTCTTCAATTATCCCATAGTCTTATGGCGACAAAAAATTTATCTGCAATATTTATGTGGGTTCCTCCTGTTTTATTTGGTATTGTATGTACAATTGTCCTTTTATATAAATCTGGTGATTTTCAAGGACGAATTACACGATAAATTAATATAAATATTATAAAAATAAACTACAAATAAAATAATAAATTTTATTATGAAATATAAATAGGTGTTTTTGACACTGTAATGTGTGCAGGAGAGTATCCGCATTCATCACCATCTGGAGGGTTCGAAAAACCTTTGACTGAGTGCTCTTGTGCGTGATTTCAGGTTCCTTATCCTGATTTTTGCTCTGCGATTTGAGCAGACCGGGGAGTATCGCCACCGGGGTGACTACGTGCCCGCATTCAACCTCTCGAGGAAGAGGAAGCGGCGCATGTTGTAGACAATATTGGCCAGGCCGATCCTCATTGTGGCCCGGGTGATACCCACTGTTCGGACGAACAGCCCTGTCTGTGATTTCTGATCGGCAAAGACATGCTCAACGCGGATTTCTTCTTCTGTGGTTACCGTCCGTTATGCAAGAGTTTTCTGACCCATATTGACG
>NZ_CADO01000062.1 GCF_000285275.1 Acetobacter pasteurianus subsp. pasteurianus LMG 1262 = NBRC 106471 | reverse complement strand
GCGGTATTATCTGACACGGCATACCTGCCAAGGTGTCAGATAACCCGCAGAACACCCCCCAAACCCGTCAGATAATCATTGTTATCTGACGGATTTTGAGGGTTGGAAATGACCCGATAATATAGGGAAATCAAATGGTTAGCGGTGATCAGCCCAGATCAGCCGCGCCAGCAGTGCCAGATGATGGCATTCACCGTGCGGATCTTCCGCTGGTCAAAACGTGGCTGCACAACCGCAGCAGCAACACGGTGCGGGCCTATCGCACCAACGTTGCGGAGTTTGCCCGTTTTGTTGCCAAGCCCATGGCAGATGTTGCCCTGGCTGACATTCAGGCATGGAACGACAGCATGGCCGATGCGGCGGACAGCACGCGCCGGCGCAAGATCAGCGCCGTGAAATCGCTGCTGACCTACGGCCACAAGCTGGGCTTTCTACCGCAGGATGCGGGCGCTGCGTTCCGCATGGAGCGTGGCCGCGACAATCTGAACGAGCGCATTCTTTCGCGCCAGCAGGTGTTGGCCATGCTGGCAGGTGAGAAGGATCCGCGCCGCCATGCGTTGCTGGCGCTGCTTTACGGCACCGGCCTGCGGATTTCAGAAGCCTGCGCGTTACGCTGGCGCGATATGACACGCCGCCAATCGGGCGGCATTGCAACGGTTTTCGGCAAAGGTGGCAAAACCCGCCATGTGCAGGTTTCACCATCGTTGTGGAAAGAGATCGCGGCTGTGCGGTCTGATGTCGGGCCTGATGCGCCCGTTATCCCCGGCCACGATGGCGGCCTGCTTCATGAACGCGCTGTGGATCGCGTTGTGAAGCGGGCCGCAAAACGAGCGGGCCTGCCGCCTGATGTCTCTGCTCACTGGCTGCGCCATGCTTTTGCGTCACACCAGTTGGACGCGGGGCAGCCGGTGCATTGGGTGCAGGCCCAGCTCGGCCACAGTTCGCTGGCCACGACAACACGATACAGCCACGCCAGCGCAGACGCGGCGGGCGCTGACCTTCTGGCCTGACGCCAACCGGCGCGGGCGTTTCTGACAACGATGGAGAATGACAATGCAAACCGTGCCTGACGGTTTCATGCAGGACAGTCGCGGGCGCTTGGTGCCGGAAGCGAATGTTCGGCCATCTGACAAGCTGCAAGATGAGCTGGTGCGCCGTTTGCACCATGAAGCCGAGCCGGTGCGGCAGTTCATGATGGATTTCAAGCGGCTCTGCTTTGCGGAGATCAACGCCTTTCTGGATCTGGTGGCCGAGCAATACAGCACCAAGCTGGGCAGCGAGAAAGGCAACGTTACCCTGACCAGCTATGATGGCACGCTGCGCGTGACTGTGGCGGTCGGCAACGTCATTTCGTTTGGCCCTGAAATTCAGGCGGCGCAAACGCTGATCCATGGTTGCCTGAACCGCTGGTCTGAAGGCGCCAACGCCAATCTGAAAGCTGTGGTGCTGGATGCGTTTGACGTAGACAAGCAGGGCAGCATGAACGTTGGCAAGATCCTCGCGCTCCGGCGTCTGGAGATTGACGATGAGGAATGGCAGCGCGGCATGCAGGCGATTTCTGACAGCGTGCGCGTGGATGTGACCAAAGACTACGTGCGGTTGCACCGGCGGCCATCGCCAGATGCCAAGTGGGAACTGGTGACGTTCGACCTGTCCAAGCTGGACGTGGCCACCACATGAGCAGCCGCAAGAAAGCCGTTCTGACGTGCATGAGGCCGCTTGTGGGTGTTCTGGATACCAGCATAGCCAAAGAGCCACCCAAACGCGCTGACGGCTTTTATACTAGCCGTGAGTGGCGTGCCCTGATGGCATCCATCAAGCGCAAGCGGCCTCATTGCTGTGAACAATGCGGCCGCACCGGCACGCGGCTCTTTGGGGATCATATTCAGGAGCTGAAGGACGGCGGCGCACCGCTGGACGAGAACAACGTCCAGTTGCTCTGCGGATCCTGCCATACCGCCAAGACCGCACGGGCGCGGGCAGAGCGATATAAACAGGAATATTGAGCAATAAGCAGGCTTATACAGACTGATTACGGTTCAGTTTTTCCCATGCGGCTTCAGCCAGAAACTTGGAGCGGTTTTTGCTGACAGCTGCAATGGCGGACACAAGGCTTTCGTCCAACGTGACGTTCACACGCACGGCTTTGGAAGGCAGCCGAACATGAACCATGAAGGCAACACCTTGAGCAAAGTTCGGATCCTGCATGACCTTATCCAAAGGCGATGGCGCAGGGATGGGCTCACCATCTTCTGTCATGCCAGAGATATGGAATTCCAAGGCTTCCTGGGCCATTTTCCGGGCATCTTCCAATGAAGAGCCTGCTGTGATGCAGCCGGGAAAATCTGGAAAGCTGACCCCGAAATCACTTTCGGGCTCTTTGTGGATGATGGCGATATAGTCGCTCATTTCAGTTTGACCCCTGATTGTTTCTCTACGCTCCGCAGAGTGCCGAGTGGAAGATCCCGCTTAGGGTGAGGCACCGTCACCCGGCCGGGTTTTGTCGGGTGCTTGAACTGCTGATGACTGCCTTTCGTGGCGACAAGATACCAGCCGTCTGCCTTGATCTTCTTGATGATCTCTCTGCTGTCCATACGCATAATCATACACACAAAAATACACCAAGAGCAATGCAAAAAGTGTGTATCAGTGTGTATTTTTGGGCATCCCCCAGCTATGCGCTCAGCGGGTAGGGGGAGGGGTAAAAGTGCGCCTGACGCATGGCACCTGAACCGCGCCAGTGGCACGCGTGAAAAATTTTTCGTTCCAGCGTTTTGAAGTGCGCACTTTTGTTGCGCGGGATGGTGGGGAATGCCCAAGAAAACTGACACGGATTGGCACGCGATAGAGACTGATTTTCGCGCAGGAGCCTTGTCAAACCGCCAAATTGCAAAAAAACATGGCGTAGCCGAAAGCACCCTGCGCAAGCGCATCGCGTCCGGTGGATGGGTGCGCACTTCTGCGCAAAAAGTGCGCAAAAACACCAAAACTGCGCACCAACCTGCGCACAATCCCCAGCACAACCCCGCTCCACCACAGGAGAAACTACCATCCACCGGGCGTGGAACGGCCAACAATCTGGATGAACGCACCGAAAATCTGGTGTCGCGGCTGCTTGGCGAAGTTGAGGACACGACTGCGCATCTTGGCGAGATTTCCGAAGCGATTGAACTGGAAACAGCCACCGACAATGGATCGCGCCGGCGCGATGCGATGTTGAAGGCCATCAGCACGAAAGAGCGGGCGGAAACCGTGCGCACGCTGAAGCAGATCCAGATGATGGGCGTCACGGGTTCCGGAAAAAAGAAGGGCGTGAAGGAAGAACGCCGGGAAGCTGCCGAGAAAGCAGCCAGCGGCAAGTTCTCGCGCATGTCTTCCCCCAAACTGGTTGTGAATAATGGCAAGTGAAACCGAGAAAAAGCCCGCAACACGCAAGCGCAAGGCGGCAACCACAGCGCGAAAGACCGCAACAGCTACCACACGGCGCAAGGCAGCGCCTGCGGCCAAGGCTGGCCTGTCATGGAGCACGGCCTGCCGGGATTGGGAAAAGCGCATCATTGCGGGCGAAAGCCTTGTGCCATGTGATCCGCTTTTTCCGGACGCCGCTGCGCAGGGGATGGCTGTTTTCAATGCCCTGAAGATCGTGGACGTGCTGGGTGAACCGACCATTGGTGAATCCTGCCGTGATTGGCTGAAGGACTTTGCCGCCGCCATTTTCGGTTCATATGACCCGGAAACCGGAAAGCGCATGATCACCGAGTTTTTCCTGCTGGTGAGCAAGAAGAACACCAAGAGCACCATTGCGGCGGGCGTGATGTTGACGGTGCTGATCCTGAACTGGCGGCAATCAGCCGAGTTCCTGATCCTGGCACCGACCAAGGAAGCCGCAGACAACGCCTTCAAGCCTGCGCGGGACATGATCAAGGCCGATCTGGAACTGGATGCCCTGTTCCATGTGCAGGATTACACCCGCATCGTGACGCACCGCGAAACAGGGGCGACACTCAAGGTTGTAGCCGCAGATGGATCTTCCGTTGTGGGCAAGAAAGCCACCGGCATTCTGGTGGATGAGCTGTGGGAGTTCGGCAAGAAGCCCACGGCTGAGAACATGCTCATGGAAGCCACTGGCGGCATCGCCTCCCGTCCAGAAGGCTTCATCATTTACCTGAGCACGCAGTCGGATGAAGAGCCTGCCGGTGTGTTCAAGAGCCGTCTGGAATATGCGCGTGGCGTGCGGGACGGAAAGATCAATTCACCCCGGTTTCTGCCGGTTATCTACGAATTTCCCAAGAAAATTCTGGATAAGAAAGGCGAGCACAACCCGGATAACTGGTACATGACCAACCCCAATCTGGGGGTGTCGGTATCGGATGAGTTCCTGCGGGACAGATATGCCCAGGCCAAAGAGGCTGGGGAAGGCGTGCTGCGCGTCTGGATGGCCAAGCACCTGAACGTGGAAATGGGCATGTCCCTGCGCGAAAAGGCATGGGCAGGGGCCAAATATTGGGAACGCCAGGGTGATCCGCTGGTTACGCTGGAGCTGATTTTGGAATGCTCTGATGTGATTGTCTGCGGCATTGATGGTGGCGGTCTGGACGATTTTCTATCTCTGGCTGTGCTCGGTCGGGATGAGGAAAGTGGCGATTGGCTGCACTGGCAGCGCAGTTGGGTGTTTCAGGACGTGCTGAAGCATCGCAAGGAGGAAGCGCCGCGCTATCTGGATTTCCAGAAGCAGGGTGATCTCGTCATCATTCAGGAAATGCGTGACGACAATCGGCAGCTGGCGGACGTGGTGGAAATGATCGACCAATCCGGCAAGCTAGCCATGGTTGGGCTGGATCCTGCGGGCGTGGCTGAAATCGTGTTTGCCCTGCATGCCCGTGGCATTGAGCAGGAGCGGATTGTCGGTATCAGTCAGGGCTGGAAAATGACCGGGGCCATCAAGACGCTGGAGCGCAAGCTGGCGGATGGCACGTTCTCCCATGGGGCGCGTCCGATCATGGCCTGGGCGGTTGGCAACGCGAAGGCGCAGGCCAAGGGCAACAATATCGAAATCACCAAACAGATGGCAGGCGGCAAAAAGATCGACCCACTGATGGCGCTGTTTGATGCCGTGGCCTGCATGAGCCGAAACCCGGAGCCACCGGGAAATATTGACCCGTTTCTTGAGGGAGGTCTGATCACGACATGAAAATGCCAGCGCCATTTAGAGGGCTGCTGTACAAGGCTGCAAATGCAATGGCGCTGACCGTCACAGGCGTATCCCTTACGGATCTGCGCCTAGGGGCCTTCATGGCTGGTGGGCCAACGCATAGCGGCAAGCTGGTGTCGGTGAATACCGCCATGCAGCTGGATACGGTCTGGGCCTGCACGCGACTGATCTCTGACACCATCGGGGCAATGCCGCTGAAGCTCTATCAGCGCAGTCCAGATGGCACGTCATCCACTCTCGCGCGGGATCATCCGCTGTATCGCATCCTGTGCAGATCCCCCAATACGGATATGAGCGCCATAGAGTTCTGGTCATCCATGGTGGCCTGCCTGATGTTGTGGGGAAATGCTTTTGCCCAGGTGATCTGGAGCGATATTGGCGTAAAACGTGTGGTGGCCCTCTATCCGCTGCGACCTGACCGCATGACGGTCAATCGTGACGATACCACAGGTGAACTGATTTATACCTACACGTATCAGGGGCAGAAGCTCACGCTGGAAGAAAGCAATATCCTGCATATCAAGGGGTATTGCCTGGACGGCATGATGGGCATGTCTCCTATCAGCGCAGGTCGCCAGCAGATAGGCAGCGCCATGGCGGCGGAAGAAACCGCTGCACGCATGTTTGCCAATGGCATGTTGAGCCAGACTTACATCAAGTCTCCCAACAT
>NZ_CADO01000063.1 GCF_000285275.1 Acetobacter pasteurianus subsp. pasteurianus LMG 1262 = NBRC 106471 | reverse complement strand
CTTCCACTCTCGTGAAAATATCACACCATCAAACCCCGGGACTAAACACCTAGATACGAAAAAACAGCAACAGCGTTCCTCGCCGTCATCCACATCGCTGCCGCAGCAGACTGGATCAAGCCCTAACAGGTCCTAGAATTGAGAGAGCTGACGTCTTTCTGCGATATGTGGTAAAGAACCTAAAGCACACTAGAACACTGAGCGGATATTCAAGATGCAAACCATGATTATCGGCGAGAAACGAGAACGTGCCCTTTCTGGAGAAATTCAAGCAAACGCCGTAGAGCGCAGAAGGCATAACAATCAGCGTGCGCATGACCTGCTTG
Organism: Acetobacter pasteurianus subsp. pasteurianus LMG 1262 = NBRC 106471; assembly: GCF_000285275.1. Taxonomy (GTDB): domain Bacteria; phylum Pseudomonadota; class Alphaproteobacteria; order Acetobacterales; family Acetobacteraceae; genus Acetobacter; species Acetobacter pasteurianus. The sequence continues at coordinate 4,943 of NZ_CADO01000063.1, read as the reverse complement.
CTGGCGAACCAAAGCTGAAGACCCTTGTCGCACTCGCGAAAAAACAACTCAAGGCCAAACAGGTCTGGATTTTCGGTAGCCGCGCCAATGGGACAAACCGGTCAGATAGTGACTGGGACATTTTCCTCGTCCTCCCCAATACGGCCACTGATAATGATCTTAATCCCGTTACGACCTGGTCTATTGGGCGAAGCGCCGGTTTGATTGCTGATGTTGTCGCTGAACGCGATATCGAAGTCCGTTCAGCAATCAACGTGCCGAATACTTTGTCGTATGTCTTACATCGTGAAGGTGTTCGCGTTGCCTGAAAAGTCTGATCCCATTGCGAAAAAATCGGCGCGCAGATATGGTTGGCAAGCTGTTACCTTCATGATGCAAAAACACTTCTTGAGACACGCAGCCGAAATGCAGTCAATCAACTCTTTTATGCGGTTGAGGCGCTCTTGATCGCAACGATGACAGCCGAAGGACTACATATTAACCGGCATCAACAACATCAATTAGGCGCGATACTTGATACCATGCCTGATGAAAATCCATGGAAGCCGGAATTTCGTCCACTAGAAGTATTAACAGGATATGCCACCACTTACCGGTATGCGACACCTGGCGGCAGGATTCCCAAAGCCCCACCCCAGGCAGATGTTGAGGGCTGGTTAACAGCGACATCCCGTCTCCTTGAAACTGCTAAAATGCATTTCGATGTTACAGTTGATACTGGAGAATATAACTCCATTGCTGGAGTGATTGATCCGCCTCGTTGATGATTGCTCTCACCCAGACGGCGATTGCATTCGGCCGCATTGATCAGCGTCTCCGTCATCACCCTCTTCTCCCAGCCATCCTCTTTCGGGAACGGCTTGAAGCCTCACGTGCCTGTGCAGCTGTCGATGGCCACCTCATAGATCCCTGGCGACTTGCCGCCGAACTTGAGGGCTTGAGAGTGGTACCACTCGGTTCTGATGTCTTTGAGCGGGGGTCCTCTGTTGATGCGGCACATGCTGCTTTTGCGCAATACCAATGGCTTGTTAAGCCAGATGAAGCACAACGCAACGCGATAGAGAGCGCCCTGGGATGGCTTTCTGAACACAGCAAGGCATCAGGCCCTCTTCTTGGCGCTGCTACTGCATTTCATGCCTGGGTAGAAGCTGGTCATGCCCGTGCCCCAATGCGCGCAGCCTTGATCCGACATTGGCGACGTACGGATATCCTTCATTTTCCGCTTCCCCTTGTTGGCGCCAGAGCTTTTATAGCGGATGCACCCTGGGAACCATCAGAATGGATCTCGTGCTTCCTGAACTGTCTGAATGATGAAATTACGGCCGTAGAAAACCGTACGCGTAAACTCGAACGAAGCTGGCGTCACGCACGCTTGCAATCAGGTGCCCAGAGAAGCACATCACGTGCCGATAAGGTCATAGATATCCTTGCCGCATACCCACTGATATCTGCAACGCGCCTCTCGGACGAACTGGGGTTGTCGCTCAAAGCGGCTTACATCTATCTGGAACGATTTCTGTCAGATGGTCTAATTGTTGAAGTCACGCATCGCACCGCAAGGCGATTATTCGCCCTGAAAGAACTTGAACCACTCCGCGAGATCGTACGCCCTCCCAAAAGACCCCTACCCGGCAGGAAACGCGGGCGGCCGAGAAAAAGCGAAAGTCAGGAGACCACTCCTCCAGAGGAGGACGTGGACATCCGGCCCCCAGGACCAGTGTCCACGTTTGCACCCATAAATTATGAGGAGCTGGAGCGTGCGATAGAGAACGCAGAACGCATCATACGCCGCTATCGCGCTGATTAGGTAGCGTATGTTCTATCCAAGTCTGTGGGCCATGCAACTGGGGCGTTGTTCCTTTCAACGCAGAAAGTTTCTGAAAGGTGATTCCGCCAGAGCCAAGGTGCCTCACAACGGTTGCCCCCTTTATCTGGAATTTTGGTTTGGCAGAGATCAAGGAAACAGTGGTTCCGTAGATTTTCCTGGTCCTTCACACTTGGCAAAGGCTTTCAATACTGTCTCTCCAATGTCCTTGTCTGGAGCGTCGATTGGAACAGAAAAAACACGGCCCTCATTTCGGTTTGTGGGCCACGCCGAATGTGCGCCACCACGGGAACTTTTTGTGCTTAACAATTCGATATCTTTCGTCAACTCAAAACGCCATGCTGCAGCTACAAGGTCAAATTTTTTCCAAGCCACGTCACGGCTTTTGTAACCATACGATGCTGTAATATCATCCCAGAAAGCTAGCCGACGTTCGTTGGATGCTGCTTTCATGGCGATCAGTGCGTCCCCATTAACAGAACCTCCATCGATGGGAGTGAAACTCTCACTGGTTTGAAGAGCGAGACGAACATTCTGTCCGATCCACTCAGGCGTGACGTCTCTTGGCGCATGAACAATATGACCTTTCCGAGAAAAATACATACCATACTATACCTCTTCGGACTCTATGGAAATCCATTTATCCGTTCGACGGATGCTGCAAGTCTTTCTTCGTATCATAGTCATGATCAGCTTACCGTATCAATCTGGATTGAAATTGACTTTCCTGTTTGTTTGGGAATGATGTCGTTAGCTCTGTGATATGCACGGCAGAGGGCCTTCCATTCGTTTTGCAGTTCTGGTGTCATTTCTGCTGGGTCAGTAATATAGGGAACACCTATGTTGAGCGTATATTTTTTTATGTCATCTTTGCCAAAAGAAACGAAAGAATTGGAGCCAATTTTCGATTGATCATAATTATATCCTGCCATTTTATAAGCGCTCGCCATGACACGGGCAGCAACTGCTGTGGGGTTTTTTTGATACCATGGCAATTGCAGGTCGATCGTCTTGTCACTAATTGCATTACCGTCTTTTTCGTCCCAATGATCAAAGGTGCGCCAGTTCGATTTTTCGTTTTGAAGCCAAACAACACCGTTCGGATTTTGCGATGGATTGAGTTGGTGCTGTACCCAAGCTTCGTATGGAAGTCCCTGATCATCATTTCGACCACCGGCAGATTTCCACTGAATTCCGTTATCTTTAAAAGATTGACTCCAGTTTTTACCGTTTACAATATCAAAGGTTTGATTGGCAGGCTTGATATCGTTCGCGTTGCTGATATTGGTGACAATCGATTTGGCGCTCCGAAACTGAACAGGGTCGCATACTTTTGAGTTATCTTGTTGTAAATCTTTGATCTCAACTATAACGGACTCTTCATCAATTGACGCAGCAAAAGAATTTACTCCGCCAACAGTCATCAGTGTGCGGGCTTCATCAATAGTAGCACCAGATTCAAGATACGGATTAGTCAACAGATTTGCTTCAAGTCCAACAGCCTGATTTGGTGAGGAGGCAAGATTGTTAACGAGATCCTGGAATGACACAGACACGGATGGAGTATAGGCAGCAGCTTCTGTAGCGAGTTGTGCTGCTGTCTGGTTTTGGACGGTCGTGGTCCATGCATAGGAGAGGTTATAAAGCGCTGTGCGCGCGGTTTGAAGTGCCGAGCTGTCTGGTGGGAGTTGTCCCCAATCCGCATAGACATCATCAATCACAGATTGAGCAGACGCAGAATTTACAATTTGTTTGAAAACATCATCTCGGCTTTCACCGTTCCCCATGGCATTCTGAAAACCAGCAAGAGTCGCATTATCTATAACCTGCCCATTCACAAATGCATAAGCAGATTGAAGCTCTGTTGTAGATTCTTGATTGTGTGCTTCTATCTGATGCAAATCCTGCATGGATTTTCCATCACGCATCTCTGCACGTGCCCAGTCCTTTGTGGCCTGATCCGCATCATGACCAAAAAGTGTCTGTTCACTGTAATTAATTGCCCAGTCCTCGTTTGGAAGAGAAATCAATCCATTACGAATATCAGAGAGAGTTGTCTGCCCGTTCCCCAGCGCATTCATATTTGCAGTCAAAAAGCCCGCATCGGTGCTTTCACTAGCTGCACGATACTGAATATCCCGTAGTGTCTGCAGCAGGGTTTCTTTCTCGCGGTCAGAATGTGCTTCTATCTGATGCAAATCCTGCATGGATTTTCCATCACGCATCTCTGCGCGTTCCCAGTCCTTTGTGGCCTGATCCGCGTCATGACCAAAAAGTGTCTGTTCACTGTAATTAATTGCCCAGTCTTCGTTGGGAAGATTAATCAATCCATTACGAATATCAGAGAGAGTTGTCTGCCCGCTCCCCAGCGCATTCATATTGGTAGTCAAAAAGTTTGCATCAGTGCTTTCACTGGCGGCACGATACTGAATATCACGTAATGTCTGGAGGAGGGTTTCTTTCTCGCGGTCAGAATGTGCATCGATATTGCGTACATCTTGTATCGATTTTCCTGAGTAAAGCTGGCCGCGGACCCAGTTGATTGTATTCTGATCCGCATCAACATTATAAAGGCCATGCTCATACGTGTTGATAACGCCCACTTCCCCTTGAGAGCCAATCAACCCGTTTCGTACATTTGTAATGGTATTCGTGCCATTTCCTAAGTCATTCATGGTTGAGGCTAGAAAACCAGAATCTGTGTTAACTGTGGCTTGCCGATCTTGAACACCGCTTACAACACTCAGGATATAATTTTGAGATACTTGCGAATGGGCTACCTCATTACGAATATCTGCTAATGATGTCTGCTCTCCAGCAAGGGCGTTGATATCATTTTGCAACGCAGTGTTGTTGATAGGCTGATTTAAAATATTTTCGTAAATTGTATTTAATTGATTAGTCGTTTCCTGAGAATGCGCCAAATCGAATGTAATCTGCCGCATGGCATCATCCCAGCCCTGCTTTGGTCCGTTGTAAGGCCCCATATGCTTGGTATCATGCTTCACACAACCATAAACAATATCACCATATTGATTACTTTCTTGCGCAGTCAGCGGGCGTCCTACGGCGTGTCGTCAGTTAAGCTCTGAGTGTGGCACGTGAGGGTTGTAGTTTG
>NZ_CADO01000064.1 GCF_000285275.1 Acetobacter pasteurianus subsp. pasteurianus LMG 1262 = NBRC 106471 | reverse complement strand
TTTTCCACTCCGATCGTGGCAGCCAATACTGCTCTCATGACTTCTGGAAAAAGTTGCTAGCCCATGGATTGCTGGCTTCAATGTCTGGAAAAGGAAACTGTTTTGACAACGTTGCTGTCGAAACGTTTTTCAAAAGCCTGAAGGCGGAATGGCTCTGGAGGCAAAACTGGCTAACCCGTCGTCAGGCGACTGTTGCCATCCTTCCAGTATATCAATAGTTTCTACAATCCTCGTCGACGCCATTCATATCTGGGCGGTATTAGCCCCCTGCTTTCGAAGCAAGAGTGGCATAATCACTTCCTGACCAGCACAAAAACGTTACAAGTCTAGATCAGCGCCGCTGCGTAGAAAAAGACCATAACGTTCCCCGCTCTGCCCCAGATGCAGAGCAAAAGTTATCACTCACAACCATCAATACCAGTTTGTTGGGCCCAAAATTAGGACAAAACGCCTTCAATCAAAGTTTCTCTTTTCGACTGAAGAAATGGAACATATTAAATCCATCCATATTTTGACTGCACTAGACTGGCGAAGCGTTGATAGGCATATAGTTAGTCTGTTCTTCTATACCATTCGGCGATATATAATTAGCAAGCGAGCTTGAGGAGGCGTTTTTGTCAGATAAACAAAGAAAAATCCTGGTGACGGGAGGTGCGGGCTTTGTGGGATCACATTTGTGCGGTAATCTTTTAAAAAAAAATCATAAAGTAATATGTATGGATAATTATTATACAGGAAGTGAGAAGAATATTTCTCAGTTTCTGAATAATGAAAATTTTGAATTCATTGAACATAACATTATTGAGCCTTTTGACCTTAAAGTAGATCAAATCTATAATTTGGCTTGTCCTGCTTCACCTCCGCATTACCAAAAAGACCCAATTTATACTCTAAAAACCAGTATTTGGGGGGTATTAAACGTTTTAGAGGTGGCGCGCCGTAATGGTGCAAAAATGCTGCAAGCCAGTACTAGTGAGGTTTATGGTGACCCAAATATTTCGCCTCAATTGGAGAGTTATCGCGGAAATGTTAATACCATGGGACCTCGCGCTTGTTACGATGAAGGTAAGCGTGTAGCAGAAACTTTGTGTTATGAATACAACAAGCGCTTCGATGTTCCAGTGAAGGTTGTGCGTATTTTTAATACCTATGGACCACAAATGGATCCAGAAGATGGTCGTGTGGTATCCAATTTCATTATTCAAGCTCTTCGTAACCAACCCATAACTGTATATGGAGATGGTCAACAGACGCGAGCTTTTTGCTACGTTTCTGATCTTGTCGAAGGATTTATACGGTTTATGGAAACAGGACCAGAGATCATCGGTCCTATAAACCTTGGTAATCCATCTGAGATGACGGTCAAACAACTTGCCGAGTTGGTAATTAAGATTACTAACTCATCTTCTTCTGTGGAATATCTTTCTTTGCCAGTTGATGATCCTTTGCAAAGGTGTCCAGATATTTCTTTGGCCAAAAAAATTCTAAGTTGGAATCCAGAAGTGAGTTTGCTAGATGGATTGCGTGAAACCATAGCGTTTTTTGCGACTCAACTGAGTTCAAAATAGTAATTTTCTTGAAAAGAGATAACTGATTATGCGAATTGCGGTAATAGGTGGTGGGTATGTGGGATTGGTTTCGGGAGCGTGCTTTGCCGAAATTGGTCATCATGTGACGATTGTTGAAAGTGTCACAGAAAAACTAAATATCCTACTTGATGGTGGTGTCCCAATTTATGAGGCGGGGTTAGAAAAATTAATTCATTCCAATCGCAAAGCAGGTAGAATAAATTTTTGTAACAATATTGCGGAGGGGATAAAAGACGCTAGTGTTGTCTTTATTGCGGTAGGGACACCAACTAGGAAAGAAGATGCCCGAGCTGATACGCAATATGTTTTCAGTGCAGTGCGTGATGTTGTGGAAAATGCTACTCATTCACTGGTAATTGTTACTAAAAGCACTGTTCCTCTTGGAACTGGGCAAGCTATTTCTGAAATAATTCAAAATATTAAGCCTTCCGCTCATATCGATGTTGTCTCAAATCCTGAATTTCTTCGCGAAGGGTGCGCAATTGAAGATTTTCTAAAGCCTGATCGGATTGTTATTGGGGCAGAAAACGATAATGCACGCAAAAAAATGGAAGAGCTATATAAGCCAATTACTGATGCGGGCTACCCATTACTTAGCGTAAGTGTAAAAAGTGCAGAATTGATTAAATACGCTTCAAATGCATTTTTGGCAATGAAAGTGGCATTTATCAACGAAATATCAGATATCTGTGAAAGATCCGGAGCTGTTGTGAGCGACGTTTCTAAAGGGATGGGTCTTGATAATAGAATTGGAGCAAAATTCCTACATGCGGGACCAGGATATGGTGGTTCTTGCTTTCCCAAAGATACGCTTGCACTGATACATATTGCTGCTGATTATGGATGTGATATTTCGTTGGTTAAAGCTACTGTTGAGAGTAATGACAAGCGTAAATCAAGTATGGTTAATCGCGTAATTGAAGCCTGTAATGGTTCTGTAAAAGATAAAAAAATAGCTCTTTTGGGGCTTACTTTTAAAGCGGGCACAGATGATATGAGGGATTCTCCAAGTATTCCTCTAGTTGAAGGGTTGGTTAAAGAGGGAGCGATTGTAAATGCTTACGATCCGGAAGGCATGAGTGTTGCTCGTTCTATCTTACCTGAGGCTGTAAATTATGCCGATACTGTAGATGAAGTTTTACATAAAGCTGATGCAGCGGTAATTGTAACAGAATGGCCTGAGTTCAGAAGATTAAAACCGGAATATTTTGAAGAAAAAATGTCATCAAAAATTGTTGTTGATTTTAGAAATATCTATAGCAAACAACAATTTTCTGAGAATGGTTTTTCGTACTATCCAATTGGATCTGCTTCTGTAGAATACAAGAGCTGACGTTATGAATATTGCTTTAATATATGATTGTTCTTTAAATGTGGCAGAGTATCTTCTGCCACATTTTGGTAATTTTGAGAAAAAAGTAGTCAGTAGTATAGAAGAGGCTGAGAAGATAGCTAAAGAATATTCTCATTCTGTTCTTTTAACCTCATTCTTCTTGACTAAATTGCAGGTTTTTTCTCAATGGGAAGAAAAGGTAGCTGAGCTAGTAAACAAATTTAGTACGGTGCTATTTTTTGAGCCAGACTATGAAAGTGATGAGTTTTTACAAGAAAATAGATTTAGGAATTTTCATTTCCTTTTTGATAATAATATTAATGGTGGGAAAGTAAAGTTTTCAAATTTTTTATTAAATAAGAAATTTATTTCAGTCTCGTCTTACGGCTTTAATCCTGATGTATGTAGTGATGCTTATTGGATTGTTAAAGATACTGCCCCAAGAAATTCTCTTCCACAAATAGGAAGTAAAAGGTCTTGTGTTTTTGATAAACCTGTTTTTGAGTATGCGTGTTATGTTTTTGAAGGGTATTATAGTGCACCCGTTCAATCTCAAGTATTACTTCTTAGAGAAAAAAAAATAACTAACTTTCCATTTAATTTTTTATCGTTATCTAAAGAAGCTCCTTTGTCGGAAACTGGGCAGATAATTTATCAGACTTCCAGTCCAGAAAAATTACCTTCTTCGGAAGTGGTTGGTTTTGGCGAAGTGTCGTCACAATGGCAAGATTTATTAAAATTCAAGCCAATGAATTTTAAAATTTGTTATGCAGAAAAAGGTGTTTCGTCTGGTAACGGATGCCTATATGTGAATGACAGATGGGTGGAAGAAAGTGAATATTTAGCCCATTTCATATATGGTAATGGTCACCATGAAAAAGGCCTGACAAAGTTTTTCGAAATTAAAAATATTAATGTTCCTGTTATTCATGCTTGGGTATCTGTAGGTTATAACTACTACCACTGGCTTGCTCAAATTGTGCCCTTCCTATACAAAGTAGCACAATTATTTGAAAAAGAAAATATAGAGGACTTTTGCATTGTTGTGGGTAAAATTTCTACTTTTCAAAAAGAGTATATAGATAATATATTCTTTAAATTCAAAAACTATAGACTTATTTCGCTTGAAGCATTTGAAGCTATTAATGCCAATAAAGGAATTTACTATGGAAATTCTGTTGGGCTGGAAACATATACATGTAATTTTTTCGAACAGATTGAAGTTGCAAATTTTTTGCGAAATCATATAAAAAAGAATGAGTCAGAAGTTTATCCAGAAAAAATTTATATTTCGCGAAAAGATACGCCTCATAGAAAAATGGAAAATGAAGACCTTTTAATAGAAAAACTCGAAGAGCGTGGCTATACGTCTATTACCTTGACGGGAAAATCTGTGGTTGAGCAAATTTCTATATTTGAGAATGCTAAATATATTATTGCTCCTCATGGTGCTGGCATGACGAATATTATGTTTTGTAAACCGCATGCACGTGTTCTAGAGTTTCATTGCTTACAAAACAAACATGAAGTCGGTCAAATATGTATGGCCAAAATTGCCCAATGTGCAAATATAGATTATGCAAGTTTTTTTATGAGAGAAAAGGGGAATGAAATAGACATTGATAATTTAATGAATGCTATAATAAATTTTGGTATGTAAATATTTTTTATTTAAAAGGGTGGGGTAATCTTTATTCTCCCACCCAGGAGAGCACTCTAAAAGCCTTAGGTTTTTAATTGGTCTTTGAGATTTTTATTGCCAAGATGGAGGGATCGAAAGGCCGTTACTTGAAGAAGTTATGTTCTGATTGGGAACTCGCTGAACAGGTATTGATGGTTCTACGAGATTGTATTGACTCTGCATGGGAGGCTTTGGATTGCTATCTGGCGGTGCAGTTCCGCCGCGAAGAAAACTAGAGCGCAATACCATTGCTCTGCCTCAGATGCAGAGTAAAAATCATAGGCTACGAGTACCAATACTTGCTCGTTGAACCCAAGATTAGGACACTTCCCCCGTTTGATCAACGGTTCTTCGATTTCTCTACTTTTTCCAGAAGTCATGAGAGCAGTATTGGCTGCCACGATCGGAGTGGAAAA
>NZ_CADO01000065.1 GCF_000285275.1 Acetobacter pasteurianus subsp. pasteurianus LMG 1262 = NBRC 106471 | reverse complement strand
TCAGGCCAGCGCTATCCGTGCTCACTCACGACACAAAATGCAACTGTAGTGCTAGGATCAGGACCTAATGATTTGATTGCGGAAATCTGATTCAGGCTCAGTGAAGTGACTGGAGATGAGCGACCTGTTTTGGCTGACGAACGAACAAATGGAGCGTCTGCGGCCCTTTTTCCCAAAGAGCCACGATAGAAGCCCGTGTTGATGAGTGTCCCAACCGATCTATCCAGTGACGCCGTTGTCCGTCGTGGCAGGGAGATAATCAACAGGTCTTCATCACGGAAACAATGGTTTCCTGATATTCTGCTTTTTTGCCGTGTGTCCACTGGACCAATGCAGGTAAAAACATGACCGCAATCAGGAAATTTCCCGATTTATTGCCGGGCTTTACTTGGCGGGATATCGAGGTGAATGACGTGCGGATCCGCACGGCTAATCGCCGCAAACAACAAAGCAATAACTGCATGATATACGGTGACTACGCCTATCCTTTACTGCATATGGTGACAATGTATGCACGGAACGCAATCAATGGATCAAAACGCAGTTATTTTAGAAACTACGTAAAGTTTGCGTTCTTGACCTTCACGAGCGGGATGTCCGTTTTCATACTCCGCACACCTTTGATGCGTGCAAGCTGTTCACTCTGAAAACGTCGTAATCCTGGAAGGTCTTCCGCAACGACGCGCAACAGGAAATCACAGTCTCCTGCAAGGACGTATGCTTCCGTCACCTGCGGAAGTTTTCCGATTTCCTTGATGAAATGCTCGGACTGTCTCTCGTCTTCTCCCGTCAGCCATATCCTGACAAACGCTGTCACGCCGAACCCGGCTTTTACGGGATTCACAATGACGACATACCCTTCAATAACACCACTTTCTTCCAGCATCTGCACCCGGCGCAGGCACGGGGATGGAGAGAGCCCAACGCGCCTCGCAAGTTCATTGTTGGGGCAGCGGCCATCTTCTTGGAGAACACGAAGAATACGCCGATCAATCGTATCCAGTTTCATTAACATATTATATCAGAAATAATCATATCGACGCAATCAAATGCCAAATATCAACGGGTCAGTTGGCATAAACGCAACCTCATGTCTGCAGATCTACGCTATCCTACCTTCTCTCGCATCACATGGATGGCAATCAGGAACATAATTAGAGCACATGAAAACGCCGTGGAACTTTGTAAATTTCCTTCTAAAGCGATGCGTGTTTGATGAATTTGCATACGCTTCTTGCTTTCTGGACGATTTCCATCCTCCTTGTCGCAACCCCTGTTGCTGACTGGGCGTATGTCATTTCCGCCGGAATACGTGATCATGCCGCAGTCGTGCCTGCTGTGTTCGGTCTGTTCCTCGGATATATTGCCATTACCGGAACGGTCGCAGGTGGTATCGGTGCGCTTGTCGCTGGCATGCCGCTCGCGGTCACCCTTCTGACGTTTGCAGGTGCAGCCTACCTCATAAAACTGGGCATTTCCCTTTTGCGCCATCCTCCCCTACCGAAAGAAGGACATGAACGCGAAACAAGCGCTCGGCGCTGGATTACCAAAGGGTTTGCCATCAGCGGCCTGAACCCCAAGGCTCTTCTGTTTTTTCTTGCCCTTCTACCCCAATTTACAAATCCGGGGTCATCATTGCCGATCTTTTTACAGATCGCGATATTGGGCTGCGTTCATACAATAAACTGCGTATCCATCTATCTGATGGTCGGATTTGGGGCACGGACAATATTAAGCAGCCGCCCCAGAGCGTCCATTGTAACAAGCTATATATCTGGAGCGATCATGATCCTGCTTGGTCTGGGTCTGGCGTCAGAAGACATCATAAAATTATTCCACTCATGACGAAGGAGTATGGAAAGCGAAGAAATTGGAAACAGGCTTTATTTCACAGATTTTGTGGGTTTAGAGTGAAGTCCGCTGTATCGATTTCCCGATTTCCATGAATGCCGAAACTGCGGGGTTTTTTGTAGTCATCGGCGCACGAAGAACAACATCAAGCTGGGGAGCGTCTGTCAAAGTCCGTGATATCAGCCCTGTCCCCATTCCGGTACACAGCGATGCAGGGATAAGGGCTACGCCCAGTCCTTTTGCAACAAGCTGGATAATCGTGTGCTGCAACCGCGGTTCAAGCACGACATGCGGGACAATTCCCTTGGCCGAAAAATAGCTGTTAATTGCAGATCGCAGAGCCGGCGCTGTCGCGGCGGGTGCCGCGATGACTTTCTCCTCGCGGAGTTTCTCAGGATAGATCTGCCCGACCGTGGCAAGAGGATGGTCTTCCCTCATGATAATGCGTAACCGTTCTCTGGCCAACAGCACTGTCTGCAGGTGCGGCGCATATCCGCAATCAAATGTTACAGCCGCATCCAGTGTTCCAGCCACCAGCATCTCATCGATCTCTGTCGGCGTGCGTTCATCAAGGACAAGGCGAACATCAGGCCTTGCCTTTGCATAAAGCTGCACAAGTTCCGGCACGACACTGTGAGCAGCATGCATCATGAATCCCAAGCGCAATTCGCCTTTCATGCCGCTGGCAACCAGCCTGACATCTCGACAGGCGTCTTCAAACTGCCCCAGCACATTTCGACAGTCTTCCATGAAGTGTTTCCCGGCTGGGGTGAGAGCCACGCTGCGCGAGTTTCGCTCAAACAGCTTCACGCCCAACGTACGCTCAATCATCGCAATCTGACGACTGAACGGCGGTTGGCTCATGTTCATTCGCTCGGCGGCCCGCCCGAAATGAAGCGTCTCGGCCAAAGCCATGAAAAACCGCATATGTCGCGTGTCCATCTGATACCCTGAAAGCATTGATCGTAAACCATATGAGTATTGGATTATATCGATAGCCTCCGTTACCGTCACGCCTTTGGTAAGTTCCAGAGGTCCTTGATGCTGAACAATCTACTGATCGTCCTGCCTATCTTTGCCCTCATTCTCACCGGATGGATCGCACGCAAATCGGGCGCACTGGGTCCCAATGCCACGCGCGAAGTCAATCGGCTCGTGGTCTATCTTGCGCTGCCTGCAGTGCTGTTCGACATCGTGGCAAATGCAAAAATGACCGATCTGTGGGAACCGGGATTTATTGCGGCGTTCACGCTTGGCTGTTTTATCGTGTTTGCCGGGACGCTGTGCTGGCGGGTTTCAACAGGACATCACCTTGCCGATGCCGCCATTGACGGACTGAACGCAAGTTACGCCAATACAGGGTTTGTCGGTTTCCCGCTCGTCCTGTCTCTTGTTGGCAATACCGGCATGGCCCCCACTCTCATTGCCACGATCGTAACGGTCTGTGTGCTGTTTGTCATAGCAATCATTTTAATCGAGGCTGGACTGCAAACCGAAGCACGGCCGCGTGATATCGTCGCAAAAACCCTTTTTTCTTTAGTGAAAAATCCTTTACTGGTGGCACCAGCACTTGGTGGCCTGGTCATGGTATCGGGTGGCCACCTGCCAGGACCCGTGCATGCTTTTCTGAAGCTTCTCGGCGGAGCTGCATCGCCCTGCGCCCTGATCGCCCTCGGTCTGTTCCTCGCCGGAAATTCGGCCGGTGCCGCATCTGCGCGCCCGTCGACAGCGGCCATTCTTGTTGGCCTGAAGCTGCTCGCCCAGCCTCTGGTGACATGGATTATTGCAGCACCAGTGCTCCATCTGCCCCCTGCGATGACGCACATTGCCGTGCTTCTTGCCGCACTTCCAACAGGAACGGGCTCGTTCATGCTGGCGGAATTCTATGATCGTGAAGCAGCCCTTACCGGACGTGTGGTACTTGCCTCCACCGTATTCTCGATTGCAACAATCTCGCTCTACCTCGCCTTTGCACCCGCGTAGGAACGCTCATCGGCATTTTGACAAAGTCTCGGACCAATAATCTCCACCAGCCAGTCCACGAACACCCGCACACGCGGAGAAAGCAGCCTGTTGCTCGGATAAAGCACCGAAACTGGCGTTGGCATTGGAGGGAAATCCGGGAGAACCTCGATCAAGGTGCCATTTGCAAGATCATCGGCAAATCCATAGCGTGGAACCTGCACGATGCCAAAACCGAGCCTGGCTGCTTCGGCATAGGTATCCACGCCCCCGACCAACAAACGTGCAGGGAGTGACCTCTCAATCACATCCTCTCCGCGCGTAAACTCCAATGGCAGGGGCTGACCGGTACGTGAGGATACGAAGCCGATCATCTGATGCCCCTCGAGATCGTCAGGAGAGGCAGGCATTCCGTGCCGCGCCAGATAGGTTGGGCTGGCGAGCGTCACCTCCTCCATCACGCCGAGAGGCCGGACGATCATGTCGCTGTCCGACAGGCTTCCAGCCCGTACAACGCAGTCCACCCCTTCGCGCACCAAATCAACAAACCGTTCGCCCTCACCGAGATGAACGGTCAATGCCGGATGCCTTGTCATAAAATCTGGAAGCCCTGGTAGCAGGATCATCCGCGCCAGACGCCCAATCACATGGACCCGCAACAGACCTGCTACAGCACCACTCGCGCCACGATCTGCATCCTCAAGATCCGCCAGGATCGCCACACACCGGCGATAGTAGGTAGCGCCTTCCTCGGTAGGTCGAACATGACGTGTTGAGCGATGTAGCAACCGCGTGCCAAGTCTTTGTTCCAATGTTTTGATCGCTGCAGTCGCTACCGGACGCGAAATACCGCAGTCCGCAGCGGCGGCAGTGAAACTGCCACGATCAACAATGCGCAAAAAGAGATTAAGTGTCGCAAACCTGTCCATAGGATTGTTTCATGGAGCAAAACAATGCTGACGGAAAGAGTGCTCTTATCGAACAGACATCGTTATGGCCAAGATAGGTTTCTCAACAGATGGAGATATCCATGCCAGAAGCACACACCATTGCCATTGTCACGGGCGGAAGCCGTGGACTGGGCCGCGCAACCGTTGAAGCTCTCGCCCAACGCGGCGTCTCATCTCTCTTTACCTATCACACCAACAAATCCGCAGCTGATGAAGTGGTCAAAAGTGTCCAGCACAGCGGAGCCCGTGCAGTCGCTCTGCAACTCGATACTGGAGATACGCACGCCTTTCCTGCCTTTGCCGACGAAGTCCGGCGCGTGCTGCGCGTATGGGGAAGCGAACGTTTCAATTATCTGGTCAACATGGCAGGTACGTCCCATAGCGGGCTATTCGGCGAGGTGACAGAAGAAGATTTCGACGCGGATTTCTCACACTTGAGGCAATTTCGGGTCATTTTGTAGAATTCA
>NZ_CADO01000066.1 GCF_000285275.1 Acetobacter pasteurianus subsp. pasteurianus LMG 1262 = NBRC 106471 | reverse complement strand
CATTAGCCGCTTAAATCAGATAAAAAACGTCTCCACAAAACCCGGGGCAATTCACCAGTCGGGCCGGCAAGCGCGTTCGCGCCATAGGCGAAGAGGACCAGTATAAGTGCCGAAGGCAGGGTGAACCCCGCCCACGCCGCAAAACCGCCTGCATAACCGGCCCGCATCAGGCCAATGGAAAATCCCACCTGGCTGCTCGCGGGACCGGGCAGGAACTGACACAGCCCGACGAGATCGGCATAGGCGCGCTCATTGAGCCACCGGCGTCGGACGACGAATTCGTCCCGGAAATACCCGATATGCGCGATCGGCCCGCCGAAGCAGGTGACGCCCAGCCTGAGAAAGATGAGGAGCACCTCAAGAGCCGACCCCGGTCTTTCTGGTCCCACGCCACGCGGCACGATCGTCATTGGGTCGATACTTTCTTATTTTCCCGTTCGACAGGAGACAATTCCCATGAACCGGCATTCATGTGGAGCTGCTGATGACAACAAAAAATCATCACTTCTGGCTTGTTGGCGGCCCAGCATCACGGTGTGCCCAGTCATACAATCAGACAGGATACTGACCGCCTCACTGACGGAGCAAGAAACACTGCGGCAACATGCGCCCGAGAACTTTGTCCTTCAGGACGAACTGATGAAAAAGCGCCGCCGCGCCATGGCCTGTCGCAAAGCCCATGATCAGCCAGGCGTTCCACTCATGCAGCGTGTGAAGCCACGTCACGGTTTCCGCCGGGAACCGTGCAAACGGGGATGGGATCAGGAGGCCGAAAAAACTCATCGTCTGCCCGGCACCCCATCGCCAGAGATAGCCCAGCAAGATTTCCGCCAGAAGCAGCACATAGAGCGTGTACTCTGCTCCAAGGGCGAATACCCGGTCCACAGGCACGAGAAGGTCCGACAGATGCCGGCCTTTCGTCAGACGCCAGACAATGCGGAACACCATAATTGCGGTCAGCAGGATGCCGGCTGTCAGATGCGCGACCACCATCAGATGATGGACGGGTTTTGTTGGCCAGTTCCAGGTTTCGCCAAGAGCAAACTGAAGCAGCACCAGAAAGGCCGTCATCCAGTGAAGGATGATCGTCGGCCTGTCGTAACGCAGCAGGCTATCTGTGATGTCCGGCGTTGAATAAGGCATATACGTCTCGGCAAAAAAGAACCCTGAATCCACTTCCGTATCATGCTTACCTGACAGGATTCTGAACAGAACAGATTTTCCTAAAACATAAATAATATTGAAAATAACTCGCAATATCAGAATGAAATATCTGTTGTCGCGGCAAATGATGCATCTTAACCTTTATTTGTATTCACCAGAAGCAGCAGGTCATCTTATGTCGCGTCTCCATCCTTTGGCCGAACGTCATGCCGTCGAGAAACTGGGATGGCTGCGTGCGGCTGTTCTCGGCGCCAATGACGGAACGCTGTCGACCGGCAGCCTCATCGTCGGCGTTGCCAGTTCTCATGCGACACGCGGCAGCATTCTCGTCGCGGGACTGTCCGCGCTTGTCGCGGGCGCCCTGTCCATGGCGGCGGGCGAGTATGTCTCGGTCAGTTCCCAGGCCGATTCCGAACACGCCGACATCGCCCGCGAGAAACAGGAACTGGTCACGGACTGGGAGGGCGAAGTCACCGAACTGGCCGGGATTTATCAGAAGAGAGGGCTGGATAAAGACCTCTCGCGCAAGGTCGCCGTTGCCCTCATGAAGCATGATGCGCTCGGTGCCCATGCAAGGGATGAACTGGGTCTGTCCGAGGCCACAGCGGCACGACCCATACAGGCGGCATTCGCCTCGGCAACCGCCTTTTCATCCGGAGCACTACTGCCTGTGCTGGCGGCGGTTCTGACGCCCGGGGCGTGGGTGTCCTGGGGCGTGTCCCTGACGTCCGTCGTGGTTCTCGCTGTTCTGGGGGTCGTTGGCGCGATTGCCGGCGGCGCAGCGCCTCTGCGCCCAGCACTGCGTGTGACGTTCTGGGGTATTGTGGCAATGATCGTCACGGGCGGGATCGGCCGCCTGTCCGGCGTGTGAAGCCGCGTTCCAAGCTCTGAACGAGGCATGTCCTAGGTAGTCTTGACTTCATCCCATATATCCGTGATCGTCGATTTATGGATACAGAATCCGCACTCTCGGCCCTCAACGCGCTGTCCCAGTCCACGCGGCTGGAGATCTTCCGCCTGCTGGTGGGCCACGAACCGGACGGGCTGCCCGCCGGAGACGTCGCGCGGCATCTCGATGTCCCGCAGAACACGATCTCGGCCCATCTTGCCACCCTGACCCGTGCCGGCCTGCTGACCTCGCAGCGCCACAGCCGGCTGATCGTCTATCGTGCGCGCCTTCCGCGCTTGCGCGACCTGATGCTCTTCCTCGTAAGAGACTGCTGTGCGGGCAGCCCCGAACTCTGCGCGCCCCTGGTCGCGAACCTGTCCTCCTGCTGCCCATCCCGGGAATCCTGCCCATGACCATCACGATCTACCACAACCCGGCCTGCGGCACCTCGCGCAACGTGCTGGCACTGATCCGCAACAGTGGCGAGGAGCCCCGGATCATCGAATATCTGAAAACGCCGCCGAGCCGGGCCGAACTGGTCGATCTGATCGCCCGTATGGGGCTTCCGGTGCGCTCGGTCCTGCGGGAAAAGGGCACGCCCTTTCACGAGCTCGGCCTCGATAATCCGACCCTGACGGACGATACGCTGATCGACGCCATGATCGCACACCCGATCCTGATGAACCGGCCGATCGTCGTCACCCCCCTCGGTGTTGCGCTCTGCCGTCCGTCCGAGGCGGCTCTGGAAATCCTGCCCAACCCGCAGCGGGGCGCTTTCGTCAAAGAGGGCGGCGAGAAGATCGTCGATGAATCCGGAAAGCGGATCTCCTGATGCTGGCTCTTCTGCTTTTCGTTGTCACGCTGGTTTTTGTCATCTGGCAGCCTCGGGGGCTGGGCATCGGCTGGAGCGCAATGGCAGGTGCCGCCGTGGCCTTGGCGGCTGGCGTGATCCACTGGCATGACATTCCTGTCGTCTGGCACATCGTCTGGGACGCGACCTTCACCTTTATCGCGCTGATCGTCATCTCGCTGTTGCTGGATGAGGCAGGGTTCTTCCATTGGGCCGCCCTGCATGTGGTGCGCTGGGGCAAAGGGCGAGGCCGGACGCTATTCCCGCTGATCGTGGTGCTGGGAGCGGCCATTGCAGCGGTTTTCGCCAATGACGGCGCGGCGCTGCTGCTGACGCCCATTGTCATCGCTATCCTGACGCAACTGCGCCTGAGCCATGGCGCGGCGCTGGCCTTTATTATCGCCACTGGGTTCGTCGCGGATACCACCAGCCTGCCGCTTGTCATTTCCAACCTGGTGAACATCGTCAGCGCCAATTTCTTTGGCATTGCGTTTGATCGCTATGCCGCGATCATGGTCCCCGTCGATCTGGTGGCGCTGGGCGCGACGCTGGCTGTGCTTTGGCTGTGGTACCGGCGGCAGGTGCCTGCGACCTATCCCGTCGCCGAACTGCCAGCACCCGCTGCGGCAATTCGTGACCACCATGTATTTCGGGCGGCATTTCCGCTGCTGGTCCTCGTTCTGGCGGCCTATTTCCTGACAGCGCCGTTTCATATCCCGGTCTGTGTTGTAGCCTGTCTGGCCGCCGGAACCCTGTTGCTCGTCGCCGGATATGGCCGGGTGATCCCTGTTCGCAAGGTGCTGATGGGCGCACCATGGCAGATCGTGATCTTCTCGCTGGGCATGTATCTGGTGGTGTATGGCCTGCGCAATGCCGGGCTGACCGACTACCTTGCGGCCGCACTGGTCTGGCTTGGCCATCAGGGGCCGTTCATCGCCACCATCGGCGCCGGCTTTCTGGCGGCTGTTCTGTCGTCCATCATGAACAATATGCCGAGTGTGCTGGTCGGGGCACTGGCGATCCAGCAGGCGCACGACATCACGCCGCTGACACGCGACCTGATGGTCTATGCCAACATCATCGGCTGCGACCTCGGGCCGAAATTCACGCCGATCGGCAGTCTCGCGACACTGCTCTGGCTGCATGTGCTGGCGTCCAGGAACCATCGGGTCACGTGGGGGCAATATATGAAGGTGGGTCTGGTGATCACACCTCCCGTCCTGCTGGTCACACTCCTGGCGCTGGCCCTGTGGCTGCCTCTAATCAGCCAGCCGTAATGCATGAATGGACCGATATCACAATGACTGAACCTGACTTGCCGGCCCTTCACCCCGAATATCTTGAACAGATCGATCTCGCGCGGCTGGAACCGCAACCGCGTGTGGACCATCCGCCGCGTATCCTTCTGCTCTATGGCTCTTTACGCCCCCGATCCTTCAGCCGGTTGCTGGTGCTTGAGGCAGAACGCATCCTGAAGGTGCTGGGGGCCGAGACACGGGTGTTCGACCCGACCGGCCTGCCGGTAGCGGATTCCGTGCCCGCAAGTCATTCGAAGGTGCGGGAACTGCGGGAACTCTCGATCTGGTCTGAAGGCCAGGTCTGGTGCAGCCCCGAACGGCACGGCAACATCACTGCCGTGTTCAAGAACCAGATCGACTGGTTGCCCCTGACCGAAGGCTCGATCCGCCCGACGCAGGGCCGCACGCTGGCGGTCATGCAGGTTTCGGGCGGATCGCAGAGCTTCAATTCCGTCAATGCCCTACGGGTGCTGGGCCGGTGGATGCGGATGTTCACCGTCCCCAATCAGTCCAGCGTGCCGATGGCCTATACCCAGTTCGGTGACGATGACCGGATGAAGCCATCCCCCCTCTATGACCGGATGGTAGATGTCATGGAGGAGCTGATGAAGTTCACATGGCTGCTGCGCGACCGGGCCGACTACCTCGTTGATCGCTACAGCGAACGCAAGGCGGAATTCCGTCTCCCGGAAAGTCTGTGAGCCGGGCAATGGCGGAACAGTTCGATGTTGTGATCGTGGGAGGCGGTCAGGCGGCCCTCGCCGCGTCGTATTTTCTACGACGGACCGGACTGCGTTACGTCATTCTTGATAACGGGACGCAGGCGGGTGGTGCATGGGTGCATGGCTGGGACTCCCTGCATCTGTTTTCACCCGCGTCCTACAGTTCGCTGCCTGAATTGCCCCGGGTTTTGTGGAGACGTTTTTTATCTGATTTAAGCGGCTAATG
>NZ_CADO01000067.1 GCF_000285275.1 Acetobacter pasteurianus subsp. pasteurianus LMG 1262 = NBRC 106471 | reverse complement strand
ACCCCACCCACACACACCGTCAACACCTAAAATCAGAAAAAATTCATGTTCCCGATTTTTTGCCTTAAGCCCCCTCTCCTCACATCACGAAAAAGCCTTCTTCCTCACGTTTCTCCTTATGAGGTGGGGCTTGACTATCGAGCACGCTAAACGATTTGTGCACATAACAGTAACTTGCTGAGGCGGAACTGCCTTATGGGCAAGCACATAAAGACGCTCATGCTGTGACAAAGGTTCCTATGTTAAACAAGGATGACATTTAACAGATGCGCATTCTCTTCCCTTACATCGCACAGCCGCACCAAACCTTGCATTCTTTGCCGATTGCAATGGAAATTGCGAGCCGTCACCCCGAGGCTGAAGTGCATCTTGCTTGCACCACACAATCGCATCTGGATTATGTGCGCTCACTGGCTGCGTATTATCCAGAATCGAAAGTGCAGTTCAGCCTTCTGCACCTCCCCCAGTTTCTACGGCGTCAAACTGAACGCTACGGACAAACCGCTTTTTTTCGTCTGGCGAGCCTATTTTTTAACAAGAATTATTTCTCTTCGTTTCAGGGGATCGTAGTTCCCGAACGCACTTCACTGTATCTGCGTAAACTGGGAGTAAATAAGCCACGCCTGATATGGACACGCCATGGCGCTGGAGATCGGGCCATCGGTTTTGCGCGTGATGTGAAGAAATTCGACTACGTGCTGATGGCTGGACATAAAATAGAGGAGCGACTTTTAGCTCAAGGCGCCATCCGCCCCGGCTGCTACCATACTGGCGTTTACGCCAAATTCGATATGGTCCACCGCATGAGGCACAGGACATTACGTCTATTTAACAATAATCGTCCGACCATTCTTTATAATCCACACTTTAATACGCGCCTCTCCTCCTGGCCTAAAATGGGCTTGAATGTACTGGCGCATTTTGCCAACCAAGACCGCTACAATCTTATTTTTGCCCCCCATTATCGGCTGTTTGACAACAAAAAAGCCGAAGCATTGCAGTTGGAACGCGCGTTTGGGCATTACCCGCATATGCTGGTTGATACCGGCAGTGCCCGCAGCATTGATATGACTTACACATCCACTGCAGACATGTATCTGGGTGATGTTAGTTCGCAAGTTGCCGAATTTCTGGTAAAGCCGCGCGCTTGTATGTTTCTGAATGCGCACAATGTTGATTGGGAGGGTGATGAAAATTACCGCTTCTGGTCTTTGGGGCCTGTGCTGAATACTATTGACAGTCTAGGAGAAGACATTGAACAAGCCTTTTCGTCGCACAATGCTTTCGTAAATCTGCAAAAAGATTATATACGCGACACGTTCGACCTTGTTGGGGACGAACCGACTGCGCCGGTAGGGGCCGACGCAATTGTTGATTTTCTTCGAATGGCCAGCTGATGAATAGTATGAACCCTGCTTCTGCAATCTCTTTAGATGAAACCCTCCAACCGGTTTCTACCGCATCTGGCCAACCGCGCCGTTACGGGGATTTTGCAACATTTCCTGAAGCGTTGGACTATGCCGCTCAAGGCGAAGCCGGGTTTAATATTTATTCCGGCAAAGGCGTACTTTTAGAAGCCCTCCCCTATAAAGTATTGCGTCAGCAGGCTGTTGAAACAGCTTTGCGCCTTTTGGGTATGGGTTTACAGCCCGGAGACCGCGTAGCCATTGTGGCAGAAAGCGATGGTGATTTCGCACGCATCTTCTTTGGCTGTCAGTATGCTGGTTTGGTTGCGGCCCCCCTTCCCCTCCCCGTCGCTTTTGGTGGTAAAGAAGCCTACCTAAAGACTCTTCGGGGCATGATCACCAGCGCACAGGCCAGTGCCGTGATTATTCCGCAGATTATCGAAGGCTGGACAGACGAAATTGTAACAGGCTTGGGTCTTGTTTTTGCTGGGCCACCTGCTGAGTTGATGGCGCGCCCTGTGCCAGATATGCCTCTGCCTGATATTCAGCCAGAAAACCTTTCTTATCTCCAGTTTTCTTCCGGCAGCACGCGCTTTCCCATGGGGGTTTGCGTAAGCCACCGTTCCGGTATGGCAAACGTTTCCTCCATTGCGCGTAATGGCTTGCAGGTTAAGGAAACAGGAGACCGCTGCGTTTCTTGGCTTCCTCTGTATCATGATATGGGTCTGGTTGGCTTCTTCCTGACCCCCATGACATGCCAGTTAAGTGTGGATTTGCTGCCCACGCGTGAATTTGCACGGCGCCCACATGTATGGCTGGACCTGATTAGTCGTAACCGCGGCACCATCGCCTATAGCCCTTCTTTTGGGTATGAACTTTGCGCACGACGCCCTGCATCCGAAGGACTGGATCTTTCCTGCTGGCGGGTTGCTGGCATTGGCGGGGACATGATCCGCGCGCATATTCTAGATGAGTTTGCCGAGCGCTTTGCCCCTGCTGGCTTTAGCCCAAAAGCGTTTGTGGCCAGCTATGGTATGGCAGAAGCTACGCTTGCCATCAGTTTTGCACCGCTTGATACGGGCATAGAAACCGATACGGTTGACCTTCCCGCGCTAGAAAGCACAGGAATTGCACGCCCACCCGCCAATGCGGATACGCCAAGCCGTACCTTTGTTATTTGCGGGAAAGTTCTGCCCGGACATGAACTGGAGGTTCGGAACAGTTATGGCCGCGTGCTGAGTGACCGAGAAGTTGGCACTATTTATGTGCGTGGCCCAAGCCTGATGAGCGGTTACTTCCGTATGCCGGAAGAAAGCAGCAAAACGCTGGATGCAGATAACTGGCTGAACACTGGTGACCTTGGCTATATGCTCAATGGGCAGATAGTTGTAACGGGCCGCGCCAAAGACCTGATTATTATTAATGGCCGCAATATCTGGCCACAGGATCTGGAATGGTCTGCCGAAACGCATATTCCTGTTCTACGCAGCCGAGATGTGGCCGTTTTCTCGCTGGAAAAAGGTGACCATGAGGAAATCGTGGCGCTTATTCAGTGCCGTGCCTCTGCTACCGATACGCGCGAGAAGCTGAAAGCCGAAGCCACCAGTTTGTTCCGCCGCCTTCATGGGGTGGAAGTTTCTGTTGTATTGGTGCCGCCACACGCGCTGCCGCAGACATCTTCTGGCAAACTGACCCGCGCAAAAGCCCGCACGATGTATCTCAGCGGCGCGTTTGAGCAGCAGTCTGAAGTCGCCTGACCGGTCTACGGGATTTTATCGCCCCTTTATGAGGAGAAAGGCTGGTCAAACTGGCCTTTTTCACCCATAAGGCGGCACTGCGGGCACAAGCTCGGCACAAAACAAACGCCCTTAAGGGATGAAGGATCCGACATGAGCGAAACCGTTGAAAGCGTTTCCGCGCTGATCATTCAAAAGCTTCTCGCTAACCCGAAGGTTCCGCGTGACATTGATGGTAACTGCAAGATCATGGAAGATCTCGCATTTGATTCTTTGGCCGTCATGAACTTCGTTATGGAAGTTGAAGACAGCTTGGATGTTTCCATCCCGCTCGACAAACTGGCCGATATCCGGACAATCAATGACCTTGCCGCATGCATTGTCGCTCTGAAAAACAAAGGGTGAGCGTGGATGACATCACTATTTTCCAAATTTGAAGGTACGGCAGGCGCGCTGGGTTCTGTAGTCGCCGTTGGTGGCCGCAACCCTTTTGCTGTTGTTATTGAAAAACCTGTATCTTCAACTGTTGGAATTATTGAAGGTCGGGAAACGCTTCTTTTTGGTACCAATAATTATTTGGGCCTTAGCCAATCCAAAAACGCTATTCGAGCAGCGCAGGAAGCAGCTGCTGCGTGTGGCGTAGGCACTACGGGCTCGCGCATTGCAAATGGTACGCAATCCCTCCATCGGCAGCTTGAAAAAGATATTGCCGCATTTTTCGGCCGCCGTGATGCCATGGTTTTTTCAACCGGTTATCAGGCCAACTTGGGCATCATTTCCACTCTGGCTGGCAAGGGCGATCATCTGTTTTTAGATGCAGATAGCCATGCCAGTATTTACGATGGCAGCCGCCTAAGTGCAGCTGAAGTGATCCGCTTCCGCCACAATGACCCGGATAACCTTTATAAACGCCTTAAACGCATGGATGGCACACCCGGCGCCAAACTGATTGTGGTTGAAGGTATTTATTCCATGACGGGCAATGTGGCCCCGATTGCAGAATTTGTGGCCGTTAAAAAAGAAACCGGCGCATACCTTCTGGTAGATGAAGCCCACTCCTTTGGTGTGTTGGGTGAAAACGGACGCGGTGCGGCTGAAGCCGATGGTGTGGAAGCTGATGTAGACTTTATCGTCGGCACATTTTCAAAAAGCCTTGGTACTGTTGGTGGCTACTGCGTATCCGATCATCCTGAACTGGAATTCGTACGTCTGAACTGCCGCCCTTACATGTTTACGGCGTCCCTTCCGCCAGAAGTTATTGCGGCAACAACGGCTGCCTTGGGCGATATGCAGGCGCATCCAGAACTGCGTAAACAGCTTATGGCCAATGCCCAGCAACTTCATGCTGGTTTTGTAGATATCGGGCTGAATGCCAGCAAACAGGCCACCCCTGTTATTGCTGTTACGCTGGAAACGGCTGAAGAAGCTATTCCCATGTGGAACAGACTGCTGGAGCTTGGTGTTTACGTAAACCTTAGCCTTCCGCCAGCAACGCCTGATTCTCGGCCTTTGCTGCGTTGTTCTGTAATGGCCACCCATACGCCAGAGCAAATTGCTCAGGCCATTGCCATATTCCGGCAAGCTGCCGCAGAAGTAGGCGTATCCCCCGCGGCTACCGCAGCATAAAATTCTTATTTGCGTTTAAACGCCCCTTGTTGCCATAACCGCCAAACAATTGGCGGCGCTGCCAGCAAGGGGTGTTTTTCTGCAAACGGAGAAAGCGGCACTTCTATCCCGCTATGACGCTGGACTTTCCAAGCAGCGTAACGTGCCCCACCTGTAAAAGTATAAGCTGCCTTAAGCAGGCGCAAAATATTTAAAGGCCGCCCGCAAGACGCACGTAATGCCCATTTTTGAATGGCATGTTGCTTTTGTTCCTGCGGGATTTGCGGCGTTACAATCTGATCTTGAGATGCATATGGAATGCCCAGCATTTGCCAACACGGCAACAAAAGCTGCGCATAACGCTGGATATAAGCATCTACAATACTTTGCCCACGGCCTGCTTTTTCAACGCGCAATTCAACCCGATAGGTATTGCGGTACAAAGCATTCCAATAATCCAGAACGCTGCCTGAATCCGGGCCAAGCTGTGCCGCCCACCATGCGGCAGTCAATACCGCCCGCATTACACAAGCATGCAGCGCTTCTTGCGCTTTACTATCTCGCCACCATACCAACCGAACAGGCTGCGAAAAGCGCGCCCATACCGTGGTATCCAATGTGTGTGGACGCGTTAGAGCACGAAACTGCGTAAGGGACAAAATGGCAACTTTGGCCCGCAGAAGATGCTCCCCTACCCTACATTCATGATATTCAACATTAGGAGGCAAAAGGGCATTTGCCAGACAGGAAAGCCTTGTTCTGGGCCAGTCTTCCTGTTTATCTACGATAATATAAAAATCCAGCAGGGTATCATCTTGGATCCCGCCCCGCAGGCCAGATCCATAAAACAGAACCCCTAATGGTTGTGCATCGCCTAAAAGATTATGCACAAATTCCGTAACCAAAGGGGATACTGGTGTATGCAGTTCTTGCTCTGTAAGGGTGAAAATTTCTTTCTGCCCCGGCCGAATACCCTTCATGAACTGCTTTTCCACCAGAACGTTTTAAACATGCACAAAAGAAACTACGGGACCCGCAGAAACAGTCAGGCTGCCATCTTGCCCCGGGGGCAGAACTTCACCGTCTAGAATAAAGGATTGATCTGTACGCAACACCAGTTCCGTTGCCGAACCGCTCCTATAAGCCGCATTCTGCCGTAGCCATTGCGGTGCTTTCCCCCGCAGCAAGTTCCAGACTGCACGCCCCAAATGTGGAGGAAAAGCAGCAACATCCAGATAGCTAATCCCTCGGTCTGCTTCTTTCAGATTCTGCCAGAAAGGCCAAATACCGTGGGGCAAGCGATGCAAAGCTGTACATAAAAACAGAAAATGATCCTGTTCGGGCAATACCTCGCCATCCCGCTCCACTGTAACTTTTGTGCCTTCCAGCCAGCCGCGTCTATGTTTGGGGCTTAACAATTGCCACGCAGTTACAAACAATGTCGCCATAACAGCAGCATCATGCGAGTAATTCTTCAGAATTTTGGGGTCATGCGCAATTTCAATCCCGCGCCCAAAAGCACCTAAACCACCGAAGAAGCCTAGAGACGCCCCATCTTTCTGGCCGTCCCGCGTGACAACCAGAGGCTGCCTGCGCCGCACATCGGAAAGAAGGCGCCCGGATGCAAGACGAGCTTGCAAAATCTGTAATGCCTCAATCCCACGCTTACCAAACCCAACATCTGTGGCAATCAGGTTGGTATTACCAGAGGGCAATACAACAATACTGGGCCACTGCTCTGGCGGGCAAGATGACGTATACAGTGCGCTGAGAACGTGCCCGACTGTGCCATCTCCCCCATCCACAACCAGACAGCTTATTTTTTGCTGTAAGAGGGCATAAACCTGCTGCCTTAGTGCAGCATGCGTTCTAGGGGAGCAGAACAAGGGCCCCAACATTTTGCCCGCAAGTTCCAGATACTTGGGATCTGCCTTCAAATTCCGACGGCTACGAGGATTGTATATCAGGGCAAAACGATCGGACATTCAGCACTCTTGCTATAAACAAACAAAAACGCCAGCGCCTTTTGCCCCGGCTACGGGCGATGGTATAAAGGCTGTTATGGCTCTTGTCACATGCCGTGGGGCCATACCCCGTCATCGGAGATGTGTTTTTCTTGTCCTGCGTTCATATCGCCCACCTGTCTGACCCACATCTGCCACTTGTCGGCTTGCCTTCTTTGAAGGAAATCCGCTTCAAGCGCATTCTCAGTTTGTTGTCATGGCAACTGCGGCGCAGACATCTGCATAAATTACCAGCTTTGCAGGCTGTCATGCAGGATATCCGCCATTTTCACCCGGATATGGTTGCTCTGACGGGGGATCTGACCAATCTGGGCCTGCTCAAGGAATTTCAGAACGCACGGCAGTGGCTTTTACAGCAGGATTTGCCCCCTGCACTGCTTATTCCGGGCAATCATGATGCGCTGATAAAAGAGAACAGTGCTGTCAAACAGGCACTCTGGGCCGAATGGCTACATAACCGCACACAATCTGAACCAGCAGCCCCTTCGCTACTAGTCAAAGATCATGTGGCCCTTATTGGAATAAACACAGCCATTCCTACCCTGCCTTTTCTGGCATCTGGCAAGGCAGGGCAAGCTCAGCTTGTGCTTTTGGCGGATCTATTGCGCCGCACGCGCGCTATGGGTTTATGCCGGATTGTGTTACTCCATCACCCTCCGGCGCCAGGTATTGTCAGCCGCCGCAAAGGGCTGGATGACTTTCAGGCGTTTCAAGATGTATTGCGTGCAGAAGGTGCTGAACTTGTGCTTTACGGGCATTCTCATCGTGCGCAAATCACTCCTATTCCAGGCACAGATATTCTGGCTGTCAGCAGCACCTCCGCTTCCCATATTGCGGATGAACCGGAAAAAAGTGCAGGGTGGAATGCCATTTCCGTGCACAAGCAGCCCGACATCTGGCAAATCACCATTCAGCACCGCAGTTTAATGCCTGATGGAAGCTTGCAAGACAGCCAGATGAGGCGTGTGTGCCGTGCGCATCGCTTTTTGCCCGCAACCTCGCTATGACAGCCCGCATGCTCAATGTGCCTTTCCTGCGCCGGATTGTTGCTTCGCTTCGCCCCGGCACATTAGACCGCTACCTGATTGCTCAGGTTATGCCGCCTTTTTTGGTAGCACTGTCTGTTGTGATGATTGCCCTGATACTTGAACGCCTTTTGGTGCTGTTCAATCTGCTGGCTGCGGGCAACAACCACATTGGCATATTCATTGGCCTGCTGGCGGCCTTGCTGCCCCATTATCTTGGCTTGGCTATTCCCGCAGCACTATGCGTGGCGGTATTTACCGTCATCCGCCGCATGAGCCAGAATGAAGAAATTGATGCCATTAACAGCAGTGGTCTTTCACTGCTGCGGATCACACGCCCCTATATCCAGTTGGGCGTTATTTTAGGTGTTCTTTCCTTCCTGCTTTATGGCTTTATTCAGCCTCACGCGCGGTATGATTTCCGTTCAACCTTTTATATTGCCAGCCATACGGGCTGGGCACCGCGTTTACAGCCCCGCATGTTTGCCAGCCCTTCGTCCCAACTCACCATTGTTGCGGACAAGGTCTCCCAAAGCGGTTCTGATCTGGAGAACGTTTTTATCAGAGACCTGTCTGAACAGCAGGAACGCGATATTACAGCGCGCAATGGGCATATCCGCATCGGTTCAGATGGGGAAACCGTTGAGATTGATCTGACCAATGGTGTGATTGTCACGGATAAAGGGGATGGCGTGCCTAGTCTGGTCACATTTGATCATTCAACACGCTACCTGACGCATGCCTCTCACATCTCCCCATTCCGTACCCGCGGCGAGGATGAGCGAGAACTGACATCTCCCGAACTGGTTGGCCGCCTGATCCGGCATGATCCTTCCATTTCCCGGCCACATATGCGCTCTGAAGTGCATTTTCGTATGGCGCGCAGCCTGACTGTGCCTTTTATTCCACTGCTGGCGGCTTCTCTGGCACTCATGCGCAAGCGCCAACGCAACAATGCCGGTCTGCCTCTGGCCTTTATTATTATGGTTGGGTTTGACCACATCATCCAGTTTGGCCACAGCATGGTTGCTACAAAAAAGGCATCACTCCTGCTTATCTGGGGGCCTGCTTTGATCTTTATTGTCGGCTGCACGCTCCTGCTGCTTTATAAGTCTGGCAGCTTTCAGGTGTTAAAAGCCTGGCGTTCCCGCTCATCTGCCCAAAAAGCCCTGCCATGAGCCAATCTTCAAGCATGCCCCGCCACGTTCTTCTCCGCTATCTTTCCATGGCGTTGCTCACACGCGTGATTTTTTGTGGTGCCGTTCTTGTCGGGCTTCTTGAAATTCTGGCTCTGCTTGAACAAACCACCCCTATTTTACAGCGGCACTTGGGCATACAGGGTATTCTGAGTTTTGCAGCCATGCGCGCGCCTTTTCTGTTGGCAGGTGCGCTTCCATTAAGTGTGCTGATTGGTGCGCTGCTTATGCTCACCCAGATGACATTGGCCAGCGAGATTGCCATCCTGCGCGCCTGCGGCCTTTCTACCTTTGGCCTGTATAAATACCTTATCCCAGCTACGCTCGTTATTGGCTTTGCCGGTGTTGTGCTGGATGATCAGGTCACCCCTCGGTCTGAACAGGCCTTGGCCGCATGGTGGAACCGCACAGACCCGCATCCAGAAAACGGGCACGCCTTCTGGTTTCATGATGGCAACCGTATTGCCCACATTGGTTATACATCTGATGGCGGCAATATGCTGACCAAGGTGGATATCTACATCCGTGATGCCAGCGGGCGGCTACAGCAGATTCTTCACGCCAAATCTGCTGATTACACGCATACGCGTGGCTGGCTCCTGCACAATGTTGATAGCATTACCGTGGAGGGCGAAAAAACCACACGCCTGCCTTCTGTTCAGGACATGGGCTGGGATACAAGCCTGCATCCGTGGGAGTTTATTCGACTGTCTGCCGAAAATCCGCCGCTTTCTTCCACCACCATTCTGGGCATGTTACGTGGGCGCCTGCCATCCCATACCAGCCCCGGTTTTCTGGAGGCTGGGCTGCTTGAACGCTTTTTGCGTCCGGCATCCTTGCTTGTTCTTTTGTTGATTGCACTGCCCACAATCTATATCCCTCCACGGACAGGAACGCGCAGCTGGGTGCCGGTATGGTGCTTGGGCAGCGGGCTGTTGTTTATTATTGTGCAGGGTATGCTACGCGCAATGGGAAATGCGGGGTTGCTACCACCGGCAATTGCTACCATACCCGCACTGATTATTTTCACACTGGGGGCCATTACTGTGCTCCTGAGGAATGAAACACGATGAGCGGAACGCTAAATAACTCGTCGCTTAAAACCGGGCGCAGCTTTGATCTGGGGAAAATGAACCTCAGGCAGCTTTGGGTGGCATATCTTACCTACCCAACCATCCTGCTCTATTTTGCGCTGGTTATTGCTTCTGCTGCACTAGCTGCGTACTTTTTTGCTGGCTGGTGGCCAACGCTGGTTTCTCTGGTAGCAGTTGTTATCGTGTACCCCGTGGTATGGTACCTGCTGCACCGTTATGTACTGCATGGCCGTATTCTGTATAAAATGAAATGGACGGCTGCATTGTGGAAGCGCATCCATTTTGACCATCATCAGGACCCGCATTTGCTGGATGTTCTGTTTGGTGCACCAGTGACAACACTGCCAACCATTGGAGCGGTAACCATCCCCATTGGGTATCTTATTGGTGGCATTGGGGCTGCGGCCACAGCGTTTGGTACGGGCGTTGCCATTACCTGCATTTACGAATTCTTCCACTGCATCCAACACCTCAACTACAAGCCGCGCTCAAGTTGGATCCAGCGTATGAAAGCGCGCCATGTACTGCACCACTTCCATGATGAAGATGGGAACTTTGGCATTACCAGCTTTGTCGTGGACCGGATATTTGGCTCATATTATCTGGATGCCAAAGCTCGCCCCCGTAGCCCCACGGTATTCAACCTAGGTTACGATGTTAAGGAAGCCCAACAGTATCCGTGGGTGATGGATCTGACTGGTGCCCCTCCGCGTGACCGCCCCGATGGTGCACGCCCGGCGGCGGAGAACAGGAAAGCGGCATGACCGCTTCCTCCCAAGGCATTACAGCCTTTATTCTGGCCGGTTCCCGCCCCGGCAAGCCAGATCCCGTTGCATTGGCCGGAGGCGTTTCTCACAAAGCGCTTCTGCCTATTGGCGGGGTACCTATGCTTTTAAGGGTGATTGATGCACTCCAACAGGTGCCTCAGGTCACCCGCATTGCTGTGTGCATTGAAAACCCGCAAATTATCGCTTCCATCATTCCCGCAGGCATAGACGTTATTCCTGCGCGCCCTGAAGGCCCTAGCGCAAGCGTGCTGGCTGGCCTTGCGCGCTATGGCACACCTTTGTTGGTGACCACCGCAGATAATGCCCTACTCCAGCCAAGCTGGGTGCAGGAACTGCTCAGCCAGAGCCACCCACAAGCCGATCTTGCTGTGGCCGTTGCGGCAGAAACAACTGTAAAGCGGGATGTGCCCAATACGCAGCGCACCTATATCCGGCTGGCTGATCTGGCTTTTTCTGGCTGCAATCTGTTTTTATTCCGCACTTCTGTTTCTGCCCGCGTGGCAGACCTGTGGCGGCATGTAGAGAAAAACCGCAAGCACCCTTTGCGTGTTGCATGGCTTTTAGGGCCAAGTATTTTGCTCCGCGCCCTATGTGGCAGGCTGACACGCCGCGCGCTGTATCAACGCATCTATCGCCTCACCAGCGCGAAAGCAGAACTTGTTCCGCTTTCTGATGGCCGCGCTGCTGTGGATGTAGATAAACCTGCCGATGTTGTGTTGGCAGAGGAACTTGCATCTACCCTTCCCGCTTGTTCTTTTTCAAAACCACTACAGAAATAACCTTTCTTCAGATTCAGGCGGGCAGCAACGCATGCAGTGCGGAAGGAATGTCCGCCATGCTAGCTACCTGGCCATCTGCCTGTGCCGCCAATGCGCCAGAACCATAACCCCATGCAGCAAACACAAACTTCACGCCGGCTCCTGTAGCGGCCCCATAATCTGGCGGCATATCCCCAATCATCACGCTGCGCGAAACTTTCCCGCTCGCTTGTTTGATTGTCCCCAATAAATGCGCAGGATCTGGTTTGTGGGCTGCAAAACTGTCACCTCCGCCTATTGCCGCAAAAAGTGATGTCAGGCCAAAATCATCCAAAATACGCCGGGCGGCTACCTCCGGCTTGTTGGTACATACAGCCAGCAACCATCCAGCATCTTTCAACTGTTCCAATGCCTGCTGTGTGCCGGGAAATAGACGTGAAAGCTGCGTAGCTCGTGGCGTGTAAAGCTCCATAAACGTTTGCACAGCTTCGGCCTCCGTAAACGGTAAGGCATAAGGCTGCGCAGTTATGGCCTGCTGCTTTTCACGCCCTGCATTCAGAACACGTTTCACCAGAGCAGGCACGCCATTGCCTATCATGGTGCGCACCTCTGCATTTGTCAGCGGTGGAAGATGGCAGATTTCCAGCAATTCCCGGCTACACGCGGCCAGATCTGGCACGGAATCAAGCAATGTGCCGTCCATATCAAAAACAGCAAGACGAGGTGTGGACATGCAGTTTTTCCTTGCCGAGTAAATATCTGAAAACTTTTATGATATTGGCATGTTTGTTTTCCGGTGTGGAGACGTTTGACACATGCCGGAGCTTGGCTTACCGCATGCTCTTATGACGTCTATTTCCGCACCACGTCCTGCCACGGCGGTTCTTCTGGCCGCCGGACTGGGCACCCGCATGAAATCCTCCCGCCCTAAAGCCATGCAATCTCTTGGTGGCCGACCAATGCTGGCTCATCTGCTGGCCAATGCAGCGGAGGTATTTGACAGGCTGGTTGTTGTAATCGGCCCAGATATGGAAGAGGTTGCCGAATTAGCAGCCCCCTACCCAGTGGTTGTGCAGCAAGAACGCTTGGGCACAGCTCACGCAGCGTTGCAGGCCGAAGCCTGGTTTGGTGATGGCGATGTGGCCGTTCTGTATGCTGATAACCCTCTGATTTCAGCAGAAACGCTCAACCGCTTGTTGGAAGAGCGCCGAAAGCCGGATGTAGGTTTGGCATTGTTGGCAATGCGCCCGGCGGATCCAGCACGTTATGGCAGGGTGGTTGCCCAAGATGGCAATGTGGAACGTATTGTAGAATGGGCAGACGCCACGCCAGAAGAGCGCGCGATTGACCTGTGCAATGCCGGTGTATTGTGTGCAGATGCCGTAGATTTCCGCCGTTGGCTCCATAACGTACGCAATGATAACGCCAAGGGCGAATATTACCTGACAGACGTGGTGGATCTGGCCGTAGCCGATAACGTGCAGGTGCGCGCGGTAGAAGCCGCGGAAGATGAACTGCGCGGCGTAAACTCCCGTGCGGAACTCGCGCAGGCAGAAGCGGCCCTACAAACACGCCTCCGCAATAAGGCCATGGAAAATGGTGTAACATTGGTTGCGCCAGAAACTGTGTTTTTAAGTGCTGATACGCAGATTGAACCCGATGTGTTGATAGAACCCAACGTGTTCTTTGGCCCGGGTGTAACCGTGCAAAGTGGTGCTGTTATTCGCGCCTTCAGCCACCTTGAAGGATGCGAAGTACAGGCCAATGCGATTATTGGCCCCTATGCGCGCATTCGGGAAGGTACCACCATTGGCGCTTCTGCACGGGTTGGCAACTTTGTTGAGATCAAAGCCACAACGCTGGGTGAAGGTTCTAAAGCCAACCATCTGACATATCTGGGCAATGCCGAAATTGGCAGCCGCACCAACATTGGCGCAGGCACCATTACCTGCAATTATGATGGCGTGTTCAAACACACCACCACGATTGGAGACAAAGCCTTTATTGGTTCAGATTCCATTATCGTAGCGCCCGTGAGTATTGGGGACAACACTCTGGTGGCTGCTGGCAGTGTCATTACACAAAATGTGCCAGATGAGGCTTTGGCTTTTGGCCGGGCGCAGCAGGTGAATAAAGCTGAAATGGGCAGGCTTTTTAAAGAGCGCCTGCAAGCAAAAAAGGAAAACGGCTGATGTGTGGGATCTGCGGCGTTGTTGGCCGAAGGCATGCCACCCCTATTGTTTTTGAAGGTCTGCGCCGGTTGGAATATCGGGGCTATGATTCCGCAGGTATTGCCACGTTAGTAGATGGGCGTGTTGAACGCCGCCGTGCAGCAGGCAAGCTCGATAATCTTGCGGCACTGCTCAAAAAATCTCCGCTGCCCGGCACCACCGGCATTGGCCACACACGCTGGGCTACTCATGGTGCCCCTACTGCATGCAATGCGCACCCTCATGGTACCGAGCGCGTGGCCATTGTGCACAATGGCATTATCGAAAACTTTGAAACCCTGCGCCGTGAGCTTGAAGCTGCTGGTCAGGTTTTTGAAACAGAAACCGATAGCGAAACCATCGCCCTGCTGGTGGACTACCACCTGCAACAGGGGCTGGAACCTAAGGAAGCCGCCCTCCGCGCGCTGCGCCGCCTAGAAGGTGCATACGCCGTTGCCATGATTTTTGCTGGCCATGAAGGGCTGATGATTGGCGCATGCCACAGTGCCCCACTGGCTGTGGGCTTTGGCGATGATGAAATGTTTCTGGGCTCCGATTCACTGGCTCTGGCACCGCTGACCCGTCGCATTGCCTACATGGAAGACGGAGACTGCGTTGTTATCACCCCCAAGAGTGCTGAGTTCATGAATTTTGACGGTGCACCTGTTGAACGCACCATCCAGCTTACCGCTTTGGCTGCAGGCTCCATCGGCAAAGATGGTTACCGCCATTACATGGAAAAAGAGCTGCACGAACATCCGTTGGTGATCGGCCAGACTTTGCAACGCATGGTGGACCCGGCTTCTCGCCGTGTGATCTTGCCGGAACTGCCTTTTGATCTGGCAGAAGTGCCACGTGCCGTTATTACCGCCTGTGGGTCTGCCTTTTTTGCCGGGATGATTGGCCGCTACTGGCTGGAAGAAATTGCCCGCTTGCCCGTGGATATAGATGTTGCCAGCGAGATGCGTTACCGCAACCCGCCGCTCACGGCAGGATCCTTGGGGCTGTTGATTTCTCAATCTGGGGAAACAGCAGATACACTGGCAGCCCTGCGCAGCCTGCGTGAAAAAGCAATTCACATCGCTTCCGTGCTGAATGTTGAACACAGCACCATGGCGCGGGAAAGCGATGTTGTGCTGGGCACAGTGGCAGGCCCGGAAATTTCTGTGGCATCTACCAAGGCCTTTACAGCTCAGCTCACCGTATTGGCGTGCCTGACCATTGCCACGGCTCGTGCCCGCGGCAAACTGGATACACTGGCAGAAGAACATCTGGTTAGTGCCCTGCTAGACCTCCCCAGCCGTGCTGCGGAAGTGTTCAACCAGACGGATGCCATTCGCGCTATGGCACAAGTTGTGGTGGAAGCGCGTGATGTTCTGTATCTGGGTCGTGGCAGCATGTTCCCGGTTGCCATGGAAGGTGCGCTCAAGCTGAAGGAAATTTCCTACATTCACGCAGAAGCATATGCTGCTGGTGAAATGAAGCATGGACCCATTTCCCTTATCGATCGCACAGTGCCTATTGTTGCTACCGTGCCATCCAACGCGTTGTTTGAAAAAACACTCTCCAACCTACAGGAAGCCAAGGCACGCGGTGGCCGCCTGCTGGTGTTTACGGATACCAAAGGTGCTGAACGTGTTTCTGCCATTGCAGAACAAATGGTGGTTCTGCCGCACGTGCACGATTTTGTAGCCCCCATTCTGCAAACCATTCCGGTGCAGATGCTGGCTTACGAGGTTGCTGTGCTGAAAGGCACAGACGTGGACCAACCACGTAACCTCGCTAAATCGGTGACCGTGGAATAAATACAAAAAAGCCCCTATCTGCACGGATAGGGGCTTTTTACTGCTTATGGCTGCTGCTGGGGTTTTCCTTCCAGCTCCACCATAATGTGGCCCATTTTGGGGCTATCTACCTCTATTCTGGTTGCCACCATGCCGATCTGGGGAATGTTCTCAAACCACACACGCCCCTGTTGCGGCTTTCTGGCTTTGCGATCTGCGCTGGACAGTTTGAAGCCCTTGATCTGCTGCGCCACAAAATTGCAGCGCAGGCCATCTTCTCCCCAATCTTTTGATGCGCCATCTGGCAAAGGCTGAACGCCTTCTGTTTGCACCTGCAACGTGCTTAAGCGCACACCATCAAACACCTTAACCGCACCATTGCCGCAGCCCTGCCCCTCCTGCACCTTGTGCAAAAGTGCCATGAGGATAGCCACATTATCTACCGCGCCTTTGCGCTCATCTGGCAAAATCTGTTCACGATCGGTTTCTACAGGCTCCATTGCCTGCACATCCGGCATGTCCTGTTTATAGGCAATGGATAGATGCCTGTTTTTACCGCGAGACCAACCTGCGCTTTCATAGCTTTCTGGCTCGGGCATGCCGCTATCGTAAAAATGGCCCTGCGCACGCAGGTTGATATTAGTTTTCATGAAAAGCTGGAACAATCCGCCCGTTTTGCTTTGGGCGGCTACGCTATATTGGTTTCCGCTGAGGCGATAAGCACTGTTAATGGTCATAACATGCAGGCCATGCGCGTACACAAAATAGCGCACCACTGTTTGCGGGGCAGAAACCGCGCCAGCAAATGGCGTTACCAGCACCTCTCCGACCCCAAGCAACAGACCTACGGCACTGGCTTTGGCAAAACGATGCTTAAATAACAGATGCAAAAAAGACATTAGAAAGTCCCTTTGGAATCATCAGGAAAAATCCTGCCGTTCCCCACGATAACCCAAACGGATAGAAACAGCCTGCGCCAACCCCGCAGCCATATTGCCCAATTGCGCAACCGTGAAACGGCTTAATTCTGTTTGAGGCAGGCTAATGCCAATACCGGCTACGGTCTGCCCAGAATGATCTCTTACAGAGGCAGCAAAGCACCATAGCCCTTCATGCACCTGCTCATCATCCACCGCGTATCCTCTGTCACGAATTTCTGCGATTTCACGCACCAATGTCGTCACAGAGCAGATACCGTTTGGCGTAAGCGGTTCTGACCATGTGGAAACAGGGTTAAGAGCCAGCCATTCTCTGAAAGACGTATCATCCATACCGGCCAGCATGGCATTACCTGTGGCCGTAAATATGGCAGGCAAGCGCATACCCACCCTAAAAGAGGCCCCAAGCACTGTAGCGCTATTGCGGCAGGCCACGTAAACAACCTCTGCCCCCTCCAGCATGGTCAGCGTTACCGTAAACGCATCCAGATCGTCACGATTCTCCAACACATGGTAGAATTCCGTTACCAGATCGCGCTTTTCCGTCACGTCTCCGGCCCAGTCCAACAGGCGTGTGCCCAGCCTGTAGCCCTGAGATGCGTTTTTCTCCAGCAGCCCCAATTCCACCATAACAGCCAGCAGGCCATGCACCGTGCTGCGTGGCAAATCGAGCTGGCGCGCCACATCTGCGGCCAAGGGCGGCCTGCTGGAAGCCTTCACCATATCAAGAATACGAACGGCCCGCCGCAATGCGGGAACCGTGTCCTGCGATTTGGACATACTTTTTCTTATTTTCCTTGTTGACAGAGAGGTCCGATCTCTTCATTATTCCAAATACGGGATCGAGTTCAATATAATGAACAACAAAAATCAGAACCGATCTTGCCGCGCAGAAGACATAGTGGAAGCCTGAGAAACAAGAACCCGAAAACGGGCAGCAGGCTTCCACTCTTCTTCGGCATTATGCCGTAAATAAATGCACCAAAATCTCGCTCCCTTTTCCGTCCTGCGCTACAGATAAAGCCTTTCCTGCACCATAGCAGTAAAAGGGCATGAACTTGACCTGTATATATGATTTTAAACTCCCCGCCCTAAATGGAAGCACCCTTGATCTGAGCGCTTATCGGGGGAAACCTGTTCTGGTGGTGAACACCGCATCTAAATGCGGATTTACCCCGCAATATGAAGGCTTGCAGGCTTTGTGGACACAGTTCCAAAAAGCCGGGCTGGTTGTTGTGGGGGTGCCAAGCAATGATTTTGGTCAGCAGGAACCCGGCACTTCGGAAGAGATTTCCTCCTTCTGCCAGATCAATTACGGGGTTACCTTCCCTATGGCGGCACGCAGCCCTGTAAAAGGGCCAGATGCTATTCCGCTCTTTAAATGGCTGGATAGTGAGCTTGGTTTTCTGGCACGGCCACGGTGGAACTTCTTTAAGTATCTCACCAACCGTCAGGGTATGCCAGTTGCATGGTTCAGCTGCCTAACGCCGCCTACATCCGGGCGTGTCAGGCATGCTGTGAAAAATGCTCTCAAATCGTAAAAATTAACCCGCAGAGGCAGGCAGTGGATCGCCGTTAAAATCGGCAGGAACCAGCCTGCCTTCCTGCATGGTCACAACCCTATCCATCCTGGGCAGCAATTCGCGGTTATGGGTTGCCACCAAAACCGCTAGCCCTTTCTGACGCACAACATCAAGCAACTGAGAAAATACGCTATCTGCCGTATGCACATCCAAGTTGCCGGTAGGTTCATCCGCCAGCAAAAGAGCCGGATCATTTGCTAGGGCACGTGCAATGGCAACACGCTGCTGCTCACCGCCTGAAAGCTTGCCCGGCAAATGGTTTACACGGTGTGCCAAGCCAAACATGCGTAAAAGCTCCTCGGCTTTACGGCGTGCCTGTGCCTTGCCTATGCCCGCAATCATCTGCGGGAGCACCACGTTTTCCTTGGCCGTAAATTCACCTAGAAGATGATGAAACTGATAAACAAATCCTATCTGGTCTCGCCGCATAGCTGTGCGTCCGGCATCTGCCATGCCTGTGGTAACTTGGCCTGCAATAACAATCTCGCCTGCATCTGGCGTATCCAGCAAGCCAGCCAGATGCAACAAGGTTGATTTACCCGTGCCAGATGGCGCAACCAGACCTACAATTTCTCCGGCATGCAAGGAAAAATTGATATCCTGCAAAACCGGCAGAACACCCTCATCCCCGCTGCGATAAGCCTTGCGAACATGCTTCAGGCTTAAAACCAACTGATTATTCATGCCGCAAAGCCTCCACCGGGTCTGTTTTGGCTGCACGCCAAGAAGGGTAAAGCGTTGCCAGCAGGGAAAGCCCCAGCGCCATGACAATAACTTCGGCCACCTGCCCCCACACCAGCTTTGCTGGCAGGTGCTCCAGATAATAAACTTCTGGGTTGAACAGGTTTGTGCCAGTCAGTTTTTGCAGAAGCTGACGGATACGCTCGATATTCATGCAGAATACAACGCCGAGTGCTGTGCCTGCCACAGTGCCCGTTACGCCTACAAAAGCGCCGCACATTAGAAAAATGCGCATGATGGCGCCTCGGCTGGCCCCTATGGTGCGCAGCACGGCAATATCGGCGGTTTTATCCTTCACCATCATGATGAGGGAGGAAATAACGTTAAAAGCCGCCACAAGGATGATAAGTGTGAGGATAAGGAACATCACATTCTGTTCCACCTGCACGGCGCCGAACAGAGCGTTGTTGGCGTTGGTCCAATCCAATACACGCAGGCCCGGATCTCCCACCGCATTTTCAATGGCAAGGGTAACAGGGCGCACATGCTCTGCATCCTTGGTCATGACCTGAATCTGCGTGGCCTTGTTGGGCATCTGAAAGTAAATTTGCGCTGCGTGCATGGGCAAAAACACAACGCTAGAGTTGTAGTCGTTCACCCCGGCATCAAAAATGGCCACCACGCGGTACCTGCGCACACGTGGCACGGTACCAAATGCCGTGGCAGCGCCATCGGGTGAAACAAGGGTAAGGCCTGAGCCAATGCCCAACCCTGCCCGTTCCGCCATTGTAACGCCGACAACGATGGAATCATCCGGGCCAAAATCATCCAGAGATCCCGCAATAATGGAAGAACTGACGGCTTTAAGGTCTTTCAGCCCCTGAGGTGTCAGACCATGCACCATGCCGCCAGAATTATAGGCCCCGGCGCTGAGCAGCACCTGCCCTTCCACCAAAGGTGTGGCGCTGACCACACCCGGAACAGACCGAACCTTACGCGTGACATCTTCATACTGGGAGATTGTGCGGCCCTGCCCATAAATGGTCAGGTCCCCATTCAACCCCAGAATGCGGCCCATAAGGTCGGCCTGAAAGCCGTTCATCACGGCCATAACGATAATTAGCGTTGCTACACCAAGGGCAATGCCAACCAGCGAGAAAATGGCAATAACTGATACAAACCGTTCCCCTCGCCGCGCACGGAGGTAACGGCCCGCCACCGCCCGCTCAAAGGGTCCGAACATGCTTATCAGCCTGCCAGAACCAGAGCCAGCGCGTCATCCACGCTCACCTCATGGCGTTCACCGGTGGCACGGCGCTTTAGTTCCACCTTGCCTTCCTTGGCACCACGTGGGCCTACAACAATCTGCCACGGATGGCCCATAAGGTCTGCATCTGCAAACTTTACGCCAGCGCGTTCTGCACGATCATCATACAGGAAGGCTTCTTCGTTCGTGCTGTAGATGCGCTCGCAAATGGCATCGCACAGTTCATCACCGTTTTTCAGGTTCAGAATAACTGCACGGAAGGGTGCAACGGCATCCGGCCAGATAATGCCGTTATCATCGTGGCAGGCTTCAATAATTGCACCGGCAAGGCGGGAAACCCCAATGCCGTAAGACCCCATTTCCGGATAAAGCTGGTTTCCGTCCGGGCCGCTTACGCTTACGTCCATGGAGCGGGTGTATTTATCGCCAAAATAGAAGATATGCCCAACTTCTACGCCGCGGCCTTCGCGCTGGCGTTCTGCTGGCACAGCCTGCCATCCGGCCTCATCGTGCATTTCATCTGTTGCAGCGTAAGGCGTTGTCACACGGTTGAAGAAAGCTTCCAGCGCTACGGGGCTGTTGGTATCAACCGGTTCATCCAGCCAATCCTGCTCTTCCAGCGCGGCATCGTAAAACACGCCACTTTCTCCAGTGGGGGCCAGAATCAGGAACTCATGGCTCAACTCACCACCAATCGGCCCGGTATCCGCCCGCATGGGCACTGCCCGCACACCCAAACGCTGGAAGGTACGCAGGTAAGCCAGCAGCATACGACGGTAGGTTGCAACAGCAGAGTCGTAGTCCAGATCAAAGCTGTAAGCATCTTTCATCAGAAACTCACGGCCGCGCATCACCCCAAAGCGGGGGCGCATTTCATCACGGAACTTCCACTGAATATGATACAGAACCTGCGGCAGATCCTTGTAGGATTTTACGGTCTGACCAAACAGATCCGTAATCATTTCCTCATTGGTCGGCCCGTACAGCAATTCACGCTTGTGCCGATCCTGAATACGCAGCATTTCCGGGCCATAGGCATCATACCGGCCAGAACGCTTCCACAAATCGGCTGATTGCAAGGTTGGCATCAGCACTTCCTGCGCCCCAACCCGATCCTGCTCTTCCCGCACGATCTGGCTGATATTGCGCAACACTTTCAGGCCCGCTGGCAGCCACGCATAAATGCCAGATGCCGTCTGGCGGATAAGCCCCGCCCGCAGCATAAGCCGGTGCGAGACAATCTGGGCTTCTGCCGGATTTTCCTTGAGAGTGGGAAGAAAGCTGCGCGAAAGACGCATGGTGCATTCAGCCTTGTAAAAAAAGCGACTTTTCCTGAACGAAAGCCGCTTTGGTGTAACCAATCACTATCTGCTGTAAAACAGTGACGGGATAAAGAAAAGCCTGAGACACCGGCATTTTCTCTTACCCCGTCTTCTGTCAGGTATCAGACACGCAGCACGTGAACATCCACCAGCGGGCGCTTTTGCAGCTTACGCCCCAATGCGCGACGCAGAGCCGTTTTAGCGGCCTCACGGAAGGAAACATCATCCCCACGCAGTTCATCTGGAATAATGTCCAGCGCGTTGGCGAATTCTTCGCGCACACGCACGCTTTCCAGATCATCCGGATCAAGCAAGCCCGGTGCGCTTACCTTGGGCTCACCAATTACAAAGCCTTCTTCATCCACTGCAAAGCTGCCGATGACCATGCCGTTGAACAGCATCTTGCGGCGCGCAGCCAGCACCCCTCCGTTCATGGGCAGCAGACGGTTACCGTCCAACGCCAGACGGCCTGTTGGTGCTGTATCCACCACTTCCAGCTTGCCCGGAGAAAGACGCAGGATATCACCATCTTCCAGCAGAACAGGAGCAATACCCATTTCCTGCGCCAATGCAGCCTGTGCTGTCAGATGGCGCCATTCACCATGCACCGGCACAACATG
This sequence comes from Acetobacter pasteurianus subsp. pasteurianus LMG 1262 = NBRC 106471, assembly GCF_000285275.1. Taxonomy (GTDB): domain Bacteria; phylum Pseudomonadota; class Alphaproteobacteria; order Acetobacterales; family Acetobacteraceae; genus Acetobacter; species Acetobacter pasteurianus. The sequence continues at coordinate 215,690 of NZ_CADO01000067.1, read as the reverse complement.
CTGCGGCTTGAGCAGTTCGTACATTTTCTGCACATCGCCACCCGTTGCGTGGCCAGACACATGCACAAAATGCTCACGATCCGTAATTACCCGCACACCACGGCGTGAAAGGTTATCCTGCACCGCCATAATCGCGCGCTCGTTGCCCGGAATCATACGGCTGGAATAAATAACCGTATCCCCCTCACCCAAAGCAATGTTGGGGTGGGTATCCATGGCAATGCGAGATAGAGCAGAACGAGGTTCACCCTGACTGCCGGTAATGATCAGCAGAATCTGGTCATCTGGCACATCATTTACGTCCTGCTCTGTCAGGAACGGCAAAACGCCAGACAGATAACCGCAATCCCGCGCAGCAGTATCCAGATTGCGCAGGGAGCGCCCAACCAGAACCACCGTACGCCCAGCAGCCTGCGCCGCCATGGCGATGGTTTCAACACGCGCCACGTTGGAAGCAAAGCACGTTACGGCAATGCGGCCCTTAAGGCTTGCCACCAGTTCCGTCATGCTGCGGCGCACTTCGGATTCTGAGCGAGACGGCCCCGGCTTCATCACATTGGTGCTGTCACACACCAGCGCCAGAACGCCTTCACGGCCAATTTCAGCCAGCCTGTCCAGATCTGTTGCAGGCCCTACCAACGGGTCCGGGTCAAACTTCCAGTCCCCCGTGTGCACCACAATGCCGGAGGGCGTGCGCAGAACCATGGACTGCGCCTCTGGCACAGAATGCGTTACCGGCACAAATTCAATATCAAACGGCCCCACATCAAACCGCGCACCGGGCTGGATGACGTGAATCGGCACATCCATAATGCGGGCTTCAGCCAGTTTGCGGCGCAGAACAGCCGCTGCAAATGGCGTAACATATACAGGGCATTGCAGCATGGGCCAGACATGGGCCACAGCACCAATATGGTCTTCATGCGCATGGGTAATCACCAAGCCGGCCAGCTTGTCCTTGCGCTCTACAATAAAGCTTGGATCTGGCACCAGAATTTCGGCTTCTGGCGTATCGTTGCCACTAAACCCAATACCACAATCTATCGCCAGCCACGTGTCTCCCAACCGGTAAAGGTTGAGGTTCATGCCAATCTCACCCGTTCCGCCCAAAGGCAGAAAGGCCAGATCGCCGTTCTGTTCTGTCATTTCCGTGTTTTACCCTTCTGCAACATAATCTCGGTCCACTGTAAGTTTTGGCAGGGGGTTTCGCCCCGCCAGCAAACGCAACCCATTTAGGGTGAGCATTGAATCCACATGTTCAAAAACAGACGTACCTTCTGAGAAGAGTGGAGCCAGACCTCCGGTTGCCAGCACCTTCATGGGGCCAACCTCCTTTCTGATCCTCTCGACAATCCCCTCAATCAAACCAACATAACCCCAAAACACGCCAGACCGCATGGCGGTTACCGTGTTGCGCCCAATGGCGGAATCTCCTACTGGCCGCCCTATTCCTATACGGGGCAACCGTGCTGCTGCCTGATGCAACGCTTCAACCGACAAATTGATGCCAGGAGCAATAACACCACCGCAGTAGCTTCCATCCTTATCCACAACATCAAACGTTGTGGCTGTTCCAAAATCTATAACCGTAAGTGGTCCACCATACATATGGTGTGCAGCCAGACCATTCAACAGCCGATCTACCCCAACTTCATCCGGGTTATCCACCTTGATGGCAAACCCCCAATCCAGCCGGGCAGATGCAAGAAGCGGCTCAACAGCAAACCACTGCCTGCATAAAGTGCGTAAATGATACAAGGCAGCGGGCACAACAGTGCCAATAACCGCACCGTCAATATCATCTGCCACAATACCTTGGGTGCGCAACAACGCATTCAGCCAGACAGCGTATTCATCAGATGTGCGCTGGGCCTGCATGGTAATGCGCCATACACCACGCCATCTTTCACCATCATGCACCGCAAACACGACATTGGTGTTGCCTGCATCAATAACAAGCAGCACCCTTTATACCCCTTCTTCCAGCAGGATATCTCCTGTCGTGATCGTTTTCATACCGGTTTCCGTGTCCAGCAGCAGGCGGCCATCCTCGGCCAGACCCGCAAATTTTCCCTGTTCATAAGTAGTTCGGCTGCTAACGACAAGAGGCGTCCCCACAGGATGCGCCCGTTCAAGCCATGCCTGCCGCAATGCACCAAAGCCATTTTGCTGCCAAACGGCGCACCAATGTGTCAGGCTGGAAAGAATACATTGGGCAACATCTTTTGCTGGCGGCACCGCGCCATACTGGCCCAAGCAAGCGGCAAAGCGTCCTGTTTGCTGCTGAGAGGGCACCTGCGTGAGATTGGCACCAAAGCCTATAACAAGGCGGCCGCCTTCTCGCTCTATCAGGATACCGCCTGCCTTTTGGCCATCCAATAAAAGATCATTCGGCCATTTTATCATGAGATGCCCTGCCACAGCAGGCACGGCGCGCAATAACCCATCGTAAAACGCCAAAGAGGCGGCAAACGGCCACCCCCCCAGCATATCCTGCCCTGCCTGTTGTGCATCTAGCAGAACGGATAAAGCAAGACTTTGCCCGGCATCCACCCATTGGCGGCCACGGCTGCCTCGTCCTTGGGTTTGCCTATAGGCTAAAACTGCAAGGCCGGAATCTGCCCCCTGCCGTGCCTGTTCCAGACAGAAATCAGAGGTGGAGCCCAGTTCTGCAAAGCATTCAAGCCGCCACGGGCTAGACTGATCTTTCATCCGCCCAGAGCAAGTGCTGCCTGATGCGCCCATGCCATTAGAGGGCCCATTCCTGCAACAAACAAGGCTGTTGCCAAACCCATGCTGCCGGAAACAAATAGCAGGCTGGGTGCAGGACGATCCAGCACTTCTGCTGGGCTATCAAAATACATCACCTTCACAATCCGCAGATAATAATACGCACCAACTATGCTGGAGAGTGCGCCAATTACCACCAGTACGTAAAGGCCAGACTGCCAAGCCGCGGCAAAAACCAAAAATTTACCAAAGAAACCAGCCAGCGGTGGTGCACCCACCATGCTGAACATAAACAGCGCCAGAACAGCAGCCATTGCCGGATCTGTACGCCCTAGGCCTGCCAGATCGGAAATGCTGACAACCTCCCGCCCTTTCCGTCGCATTGCCGTAATGCAGGCAAACACACCTGCATTCATGACAAAATAAGCGGCTAGATAAATAAGCGTGGCCTGCACACCTGCCAGTGATGCCGCGGCCAACCCCATCATGGCGTACCCCATATGACCAATAGAGGAATATGCCATCAGACGTTTGATGTTGCCTTGAGGAATAGCTGCAAAAGCCCCGTACACCATGGACAGCACGGAAACGGTTTCAATCAGGATTTGCCAACGCGGAGCAACCGTACCAAACGGCCCGGCCATAACACGCAGGAACAATGCAAAAGCTGCAAATTTGGGAGCCCCCGCCATATAAGCCGTTACCGGAGTGGGTGCACCCTGATAGACATCTGGCGTCCACATATGAAACGGCACAGCTGAGAGTTTGAAGCACAGGCCGGTAACAATAAAAACAATGCCAACAATCAGCCCCATTGGCAGATCACCAGAAGCCCGAATAGCCGCTACCAGCCCTGTATATTCCATAGTACCTGCGTAACCATACACAAGCGAAATACCATAGAGCAGCAAACCAGAAGCCAAAGACCCAAGCACGAAATACTTCAGCCCAGCTTCTGATGACAGCACACTATCCCGCTCCATCGCACACAGAATGTAAATGGACAGTGATGAGAGTTCCAACCCCACGAACAACGTCATCAAATTGGCGGAGGATGCCATGATCATCGCGCCCAATGTTGAAAACAGCATCAGCACCGGGGTTTCAAACGGCAGGGTAGTTTTATCCCGCGTGCGGTAACTGAACGTTAGCACCACGGCGGTTAATGCACCTGCCAGTATCAGCATCTTCATAAAGCGGGCAAAGCCATCATTCACAAAGGTGCCTGCATACCCTTCCCCCGTGGGAGACAGCAGAACCAGAAACCCGCATACGGCAAATGCTGCAATGCTCAACATGGCAGAAGAGAAAAATCCTTCCCCTTTCCGCTGCAACACACCGGCTACCAGAATAACAATGCCAGACAACGCAAGCACAATTTCTGGCACTGCTATTGTCCAGTTAAAGCTGGTCATACTCATTGCACCATACCCCGCAGGTGGGAGGAGAAAGAAAAGGGAAAAACCGTTTCGCGCATCATGTTCGCTTCTTCCTCAGCCACACAGCGCCACGGTTAACAGCACAACCAACCCGGCCAAAACCGTAAAGGCATAAATGGCGATAGACCCGGTTTGCAGCTTTACGGCTTGCGCTGCACTTGTACGCGCGGCCTGCACCACATCATGCGGCACAGCTTCCACCACGCCTTCTTCTCCGTCTTTCCAGAGAACGCGTGCGATTGCAGCGTAGGGGCGCACAAAAATGGCATCATACAATTCATCAAAATACCATTTGTTGAGCAGGAAGCGGTAAAGCGGCCCACACGCCCGCGCCATATTGGTTGGCAAAGCAGGGTTCAACACATAACACAGCACAGCTACAGCAATACCGGCCAAACCTGCCAAAGAGGGTAAAATAGCAATCAAACCCGGTACATGTTCCAGATTTTCCATAATCGTATTATCTGGCGCATTGAAAATGGCCCCTTCCCAGAAACCGATCTGGTGCGTTCCGATGTAAAAGGGCGCCAAAAGAATACCCGCCACAACAGCGCCAAAAGCCAGCAGCACCAAAGGCACGCTCATAACGGCTGGGCTTTCATGTGCTGCATTCCGCGCATGGGCATCTGCTGCCTGACCATGAAACACCAGGAAAATAAGCCGCCAGCTATAAAAAGCCGTGAGAAACGCAGTGATTGTGCCTAGGCTCCATGCATATATGCTGACGGAAGAACCTGTGGACCACAGTGCATTCAAAATGGCATCCTTGGACCAATAGCCTGCAAACGGAAACACACCGGCAAGCGCCAAACTGCCTATCCACATCACCGTGTAGGTCAGCGGCAGTTTTTTCCATAAACCGCCCATTTTAAACATGTTCTGTTCATCATGCATGGCATGGATAACGGAACCAGCGCCAAGAAACAGAAGCGCTTTAAAAAATGCATGTGTTGTCAGATGAAAAACCGAAGCCTGATACGCACCCACACCCACAGCGGCAAACATGTAACCAAGCTGCGAACAGGTGGAATACGCAATGGTGCGTTTGATATCTGGCTGCACCATACCCACCGTTGCGGCAAAAAAGCAGGTGGTTGCACCAATAAGAATAATGAACGTGCGTGTTGCAGGCGCAAACTCCAGCAACGGAGACATACGCGCCATAAGAAACACACCGGCCGTAACCATTGTGGCTGCGTGGATAAGGGCAGATACAGGTGTTGGACCTTCCATGGCATCTGGCAACCATGTGTGCAGGAACAATTGAGCCGATTTACCCATAGCCCCAACAAACAGCAGCAGGCAGATAACCTCCAGCATACGGAAGGAAATGCCAAACAACGTGTATGGTGCATTTAAAACCTGCGGAACCTGCGCAAAAATGGCATCATACTGCACGGTATGGAACAGCACATAAATCAGCCCGATACCCACAAGGAAGAATAGATCCGCCACGCGGTTGACCACAAACGCCTTGATGGCTGCGGCTGTTGCGGATGGACGATCATACCAGTAACCAATCAGCAGATAACTGGCGAGGCCCACCCCTTCCCATCCGAAAAAAAGCTGGATCAGATCATTGGAGGAAACCAGCATGAGCATGGCAAAGGTGAACAGAGAAAGGTAAGAAAAAAACCTGTATGTGGGCATAGCATCATGGCTCATGTAGCCAAGGCTGTAACAATGCACCAGCAACGAAACCACAAGCACCATTGCCACCATGGTAACAGATAGCGCATCAAACCTTAGCGTCCACGTGGCATCAAACCCACCCGCATGAACCCATTGTGCAAGACGCACTGTGGAATGGCCAAAGCCTGCAAGCCACCCGCCCCACAAAGCCCCAATGGCGCAAAGCGTTGCAATGCCCATACACAAAAGAGTAACGGCTTTGGCTAGGGTATCACCCATGAAGCGGCCACCAAGCCCAGCTACGGCAGCCCCTACAAGAGGTGTAAGAACAGCGGCGGAAAAGAGGTTAAGATCGGGCTGCATAGCCAATCATCCCTTCATCATCGTCACGTCTTCGACCTGGATGGACCCACGATTACGGAAATACACCGTAACAATAGCCAGACCGATAGCAGCTTCTGCTGCGGCAATTGTAAGCACAAACAGAACCATGACCTGCCCGGACAGATCTCCATGCGCGGAAGAAAACGCAACAAGATTGAGATTGGCCGAAAGCAGAATGAGCTCCATGGACATCAGCAGGATGATGACGTTCTTGCGGTTTAGAAAAATACCAAACACACCCAGAACAAGCAGTGCCGCGCTAACAAAAAGATAAGGCCCAATACCTATGGGAGCGATTGCGGGTGTCATGGCCTGTTCTCCTCTGTTTCCGCTACAGCCTGATTTCCGGAACCATAGGAACCGGGAACTGCTGTTTCGTAATAGGAGCCTTTGGGCCGAAGGAAACCACCGCTTTCAAACACGTTTTCGCCAAGTGGCAGTTGCACAAGCTCCAGCGTTTCTTCAACTGTGCGTGCGTGTTGCTTATCTATGTTCTGGCGGCGGCCTGTAGCGCGTTCACGCAACGTCAGCACAATGGCGCCTATCATGGCAACCAGCAGCACAATCCCACATGCCTGAAATAGAAAAACGTAATGTGTGTAAATGACAGTTCCCAAAGCTTCCGTATTGGTAAGCTGAGGCACAGGATTAAGAGGTGCCACAATATTGGCTGGCGCCATTTTCCAGTTACTGAACGCCATAAGCAGCTCGGCAAACAAAACGCCCCCAACACATACGCCTAAAGGTGCGTGTTTCTGAAAACCTTCGCGCAGGCTGCTGAAATCTATATCCAGCATCATCACAACAAACAGGAACAGAACAGCCACTGCCCCCACGTAAACAATAACAAGCAACATGGCCAAAAATTCGGCCCCTGCCACCAGAAACAAACCCGCTGCATTAAAAAATGCAAGGATAAGAAAAAGCACGGAATGCACCGGGTTACGTGCGCTAATGACCATTACAGCCGAAAACAGCAGCACCGTTGCAAAAACGTAGAAAACAAGCTGTGCCATCATTGGCCAACCTCCTGCCATGTCATGGCCTGCATCTGCTCAGCGATACGGGGCATCTAATTCCAGACGCCGCGCAAGCAGCGCTTCCCACCTGTCTCCATTCGCTAAAAGCTTATCTTTGTCGTACATAAGCTCCTCGCGCGTTTCGGTGGCAAATTCGTAGTTCGGGCCTTCAACAATGGCATCTACCGGGCAGGCTTCTTCACACAGACCGCAATAGATGCACTTTGTCATGTCAATGTCGTAGCGTGTGGTGCGGCGGGATCCATCATCCCGCTCTTCTGCCTCAATAGTAATGGCCTCTGCCGGGCATGTCGCTTCACAAAGCTTGCAGGCAATACAACGTTCTTCCCCATTAGGATAACGGCGTAATGCATGTTCCCCCCTAAACCTGGGGGATAGCGGCCCTTTTTCGTAAGGGTAGTTTAATGTCACTTTTGGGCGAAACATCATGCGGAAAGTGGATGACATGCCCCCCACCAACTCTTTCAGCAGGAAAGAGCGCAGCGTGTTACCTAAAGCACTCATCAGTTCACACCTCCCATATGGGGCAGCAGGCCTGTTGCCATAAGAAAACCTGCCGTTCCGATCATCCACAAAAGGGAAAATGGCAGGAATACTTTCCAGCCCAGCCGCATAAGCTGATCGTACCGATACCGTGGAAACGTGGCACGCACCCAGATAAAGACGAACAGACAGAAAAGGATTTTGAAAATCAGCCACAAAGGACCCGGCACCCATGTAAGCGGTGCAATACCCAATGGTGGCAGCCAGCCGCCCAGAAACAGAATGCTGACCATAGATGACATAAGGATCATGTTTGCGTATTCGCCCAGAAAGAACAGGCCAAACGCTAGGGATGAATATTCGACAAAAAAACCAGCCACCAGTTCACTTTCCCCTTCGGGAAGATCAAACGGTGCGCGGTTTGTTTCTGCCAATGCCGATATAAAAAACACAATAAACATCGGGAACATTGGCAAGCAGAACCAGACATGACGCTGAGCCAGAACAATATCGTTCAAGTTCAGACTTCCCACTGCCAGCAATACGGAAACAATCACCAAGCCAATGGAAACTTCGTAAGAAACCATCTGCGCGGCAGAGCGTAATCCACCAAGAAAAGCGTATTTGGAATTAGACGCCCAGCCAGCAATAAGAATGCCGTAAACACCTAATGAGGAAATAGCCAGAAGGTAGAGAATACCCACATTGATATTGGCAACGGCCAAACCGTTACCTGTAGGAATAACCGCCCATGCCACCATGGCCAACGAAAAGGTAAGAAACGGTGCAAACAAGAACAAAGCACGGTTTGCTCCTGCTGGAATGATTGTTTCCTTTACAATCATCTTGATGGCATCAGCAAAAGCCTGAAGCAGGCCAAATGGGCCATTCACATTTGGCCCACGGCGGCGCTGCATGGCGGCCATTACCTTGCGTTCCATCAGCGTAAGATACGCAACAGCAATAAGCAGCGGCACCAGAACAGCCAGTGTTTCCAGCAGCATCAGAATAATCTGGCCAGCAAGGGTATGGTAAAAGAACTGTCCCATTGGCCTTACTCCGCTGCTATTGCGCGAGGCACGCTATAAACTTTTGAACATTCCGCCATAGTGGGGCTGGCACGGCTGATAGCGTTGGTCTGGTAATAATCAGGAATGACAGACCTGAAAGGTGCGGACATAAAGCTTTTGTCCTCGTCCTTTTCCTGTTGTGAAGCAATTGCCTGAGGAGCCGCAAGCTTTGTGACATGCCCAACATGTGCAAACACAGGGTTTACGTCCGCCATACGTGCACGCAATTCCTCCACCGTATTATACGGCAATGTATGCCCACACACTTCTGAAAAAGCCCTGATAATACGCCAATCTTCTCGCGCATCTCCCGGAGCAAACACAGCCCGAAAAGCACGTTGCACACGCCCTGCAGTATTTACGTATGTACCGGATTTTTCCGTATAAGCCGCTCCGGGCAGAATAATATCTGCCCGCTTGGCCGCTGCATCACCATGATGCCCTTGATACACAACAAAGGTTTCTGGCGAGATACGATCAATGGGAAGTTCATCTGCGCCCATCAACCACAAAACTTCTACACCACCACGCAGCATGCTGGCAGTAGCGCATCCATGCGGGCCGGGCACAAACCCAATATCTAATGCCCCCACGCGGGATGCCGCTGTGTGCAGAACATTCAGCCCGTTCCACCCATCCACAACAACACCTGTTTTTGCTGCCAACTGTTTACAAGCAGCATAAATAGCTGGAGCATCCTGACGGGTTAAAGCCCCGTGCCCAAGAATGATCATGGGGCGTGATGCTTTTTGCAAAACCTCTGCAAAAGCATTTTCCCCTTTTAACAGAGCATCCAACGCAGTCGGACCATCAGCCAAAATCTCAACCTGATATGTTGGATCAGAAACAAACTGGCCGATACTGGCTATGGGAAAGCCGCCTCGCCCTGCATCCAGATACCGTTTACGAATACGGGCATTTAAAACTGGGGCCTCACGCCGTGGTTCTACCCCTATTAACAACAAGGCATCTGCCTCATCTATTCCGGCAATATCGCTGTTAAACAGGTAGTTTGCGCGTGCGCTCAAATCATACCATGCGCCATCTTGTCGGCAGTCCAAGTTTGATGAGCCAAGGCTATTCAAAAAATCCTTAAGAGCACAGAGGCTTTCTACATCACATAAATCACCCGCAATGGCACCAATCTTTTCACCAGGCACGCCTTCCAGCCTGCGCGCCAAAGAAACAAATGCCTCCTGCCATGTGGCCGGATGTAACTTACCGTGCACACGTACCCAAGGCTGATCAAGCCGCCGACGCTTGAGCCCATCAACCGAAAAACGTCCTTTGTCAGAAAGCCATTCTTCGTTCACTTCATCATTCACGCGCGGTACAATGCGCATGACTTCACCACCGCGCGCCTGAATCTGGATATTCGTACCCAGCGCATCCATCACGTCAATGCTGTCTGTTTTTTTGTATTCCCATGAACGGGCGTGAAAAGCCGATGGCTTGGCTGTAAGGGCACCTACAGGGCAAACATCTATCAGATTTCCTGAAAGCTCTGATGTCAGCGCCTTTTGCACGTATGTGGTGATTTCAGCATTTTCACCGCGAGAAACCATACCTAGCTCAGGCGTGCCAGCTACTTCCGTACTAAACCGAACACAACGTGTGCACTGGATACAGCGTGTCATAGCCGTTTTAACCAACGGCCCAAGATCTTTATCTGTTACAGCGCGTTTTTCTTCATGATAGCGCGAAATACCAGATCCATACCCATAAGCCTGATCTTGCAGATCACACTCCCCGCCCTGATCACAAATAGGGCAATCCAGCGGGTGGTTAATCAGCAGAAATTCCATAACCGCACGGCGTGCACGGCGCACAACCTCTGTATCCGTAAAAATCTGCATCCCTTCAGAAATAGGAAAACCGCAGGATGCAACAGGCTTGGGCGCACGCGCCACTTCTACCAGACACATACGGCAGTTACCCGCAACGGAAAGCCGTTCATGATAACAAAAGCGTGGTATTTCCTTTCCGGCAGCCTCGCAGGCCTGCAAAGCGCTAAAACCTGCGGGCACATCTACCGGTGTACCGTCAACAATGACCTTCACCATTATTCTTACTCCGCCGCCACTGGCACACCGCCGGCAGGCACCTGCACCAAGCCCGTGCCGCCATGCGCAGCCTTGTACTGCCGAATACGCGCTTCCATTTCTGGTCGGAAATGCCGGATAAGCCCCTGAATAGGCCATGCAGCGGCATCACCCAGCGCACAAATGGTATGGCCTTCCACCTGCTTGGTGACCTGCTCCAGCAGATCAATCTCTTCTATTTCGGCTGTGCCCTGCACCATGCGGTTCATCATACGCATCATCCACCCGGTGCCTTCCCGGCATGGCGTGCACTGGCCACAGCTTTCGTGTTTAAAGAACTTTGAAAAACGTGCGATGGCTTCAATAATATCCGTGGATTTATCCATTACGATCATGCAAGCAGTACCCAATCCGGAACGTTCTGCACGCAAACTATCGTAATCCATCAACACAGTTTCACAGATGGATTTGGGCAACACGGGAACAGAGCAACCACCAGGAATAACGGCCAGCAGGTTATCCCACCCACCGCGCACACCGCCGCCGTGTTTTTCAATAATCTCTTTAAGCGGAACACCCAGTTCTTCTTCAAAAACACAAGGTGTATTCACATGGCCGGAAATGGCCATAAGTTTTGTGCCTGCATTATTGGGCCGGCCCAAGCCAGAAAACCAAGCAGCCCCACGCCGCATGATGGTGGATGTAACAGCTATGCTTTCCACATTATTCACTGTGGTTGGGCAACCATATAACCCTGCCCCTGCCGGAAATGGCGGCTTCATACGGGGCTGGCCTTTTTTACCTTCCAAACTTTCCAGCAGAGCTGTTTCTTCCCCGCAAATATATGCGCCAGCACCACGGTGAATGCGGAAATCAAAATCCCATCCGCTACCTGCAGCATTTTTACCGAGCAGACCCGCCTCATAAGCTTCGTCTATAGCAGCCTGAAGGCGCTCGGCTTCTCTGCAAAACTCGCCACGAATGTAAATATAGGACGCATGCGCACCCATAGCGAAAGAGGCAATCATTGCGCTCTCTATCAGCTTATGTGGCTCATGCCTCATGACTTCCCGGTCCTTACATGTGCCGGGTTCTGATTCATCCCCATTGATAACGAGATAATGCGGGCGGCCATCAGACTTTTTAGGCATGAATGACCACTTTAGCCCAGTGGGAAAACCCGCCCCTCCACGTCCACGCAGGCCAGAAGCTTTCATTTCCGCCACTACTGCATCTCGCCCTTTTGCAATAATGGCTGCTGTATTCTCCCAGTCTCCCCGTTTCCGGGCTGCGGGCAAACGCCAATCATCCTGTCCATAAAGATTGGTGAAGATACGGTCTTTATCCTGAAGCATGGCCGTTTCTCCTACTTCTGATCCGGGGATGATACAGACGTTTCCAAAAGGGTTTTTCTGCCCCCTTCCGGTGCTGAACACATACGGTTGATAGCTGGCCCGGCTTCTGGCTTCCGGCCTGCACGCAAATCTGCAATCAATGCTTCTGTGCGTGGGCCATCCATATCTTCGTAGTAATCATCATCAACTTGCAGAATTGGTGCGTTGGCGCATGCACCCAGACACTCCACTTCTGTTAGAGTAAACAGGCCATCTGCGCTGGTTTCACCAAAATGATGAATACCCGTTGCCTTACGGCAAGCCTCTGTTACCACATCCGAACCACGCAACCAGCAGGGTGTGGTTGTACAAACCTGAAGGTGATAACGCCCAATCGGCTTTGTGTTGAACATGGTGTAAAAAGAGGCAACCTCATACACGCGTATTGGTGCCATCTCTAACCTGCGGGCAATGTCATCCATTGCGACAAGAGGTATCCATGCACTGCCAGTAACACGGCCCATCTGGCGCTGTGCAATATACAAAAGCGGCATAACCGCACTGGCTTTACGTTCTTCTGGGTATTTTTTAAGAACATTTACAATTTCTGCTTCAGATTCATCATCAAAAGCAAAACTTTCCGGCTGTTCTGCCGGGGCCCAGGTGGTGTTCATCGGTCAACCTCCCCGAACACAAGATCAAGCGATCCAATAATGGCCACCATGTCTGCCAGCATCCCGCGGCGGGACAATTCATCGATGGCCTGAAGATGAGCAAATCCTGTTGGGCGAATTTTGCAGCGATAAGGCCGGTTGCTTCCATCAGCAACCAGATACACCCCAAACTCTCCTTTAGGACTTTCCACCGCTGTATAGGTTGCGCCGGGGGGTACATGATACCCTTCGCTGAACAACTTGAAGTGATGAATGAGCGCTTCCATAGAACGCTTCATTTCTGCGCGTGGTGGTGGGCTAAACTTAGGGTCCTGCACCTTTACGTCCCCAGGGCGTATCTGGCTTAGGCATTGCTCAATAATCTTGACGCTTTCACGCATTTCCGCAACGCGCACCAAATAACGATCATAACAATCACCCTGCCGCGCTACCGGCACATTGAACTCAACTTTGTGATAATTGTCATAAGGCTGATTACGCCGCAGATCCCACGGCACACCAGAGGCACGCAAACATGGCCCGCTAAAGCCCCATGCCAATGCTTGTTCTGTTGTAAAAACGCCAATACCAACCGTGCGCTGTTTCCAGATACGGTTTTCAGTCAGCAAGCCTTCAAGTTCATCAATCCATTTTGGAAACTCTTTGGCCCATGCGCCTATTTTATCTTCCAAGCCAGCCGGCACATCACGCGCTACACCACCCGGTCGGAAATAATTGGCATGGAATCGTGCTCCGGATGCTGCCTCGTAAAACTCCAAAAGTTTTTCGCGCTCTTCATATCCCCACAAAGCGGGCGTAACGGCTCCACAATCCAGCCCCATCGCTGTAAGATTGAGAATGTGGTTTAGAACACGTGTTATTTCTGCAAACATAACACGCAGCCACTTGGCGCGTTCTGGAATATCAATACCCAGAAGTTTTTCCGTTGCCAGAGCAAATGCCTGCTCCTCACACATCGGAGAAACATAATCCAGCCGATCAAAATACGGCAGAGCTTTCTGATAGGTTTTGTATTCTATCAGTTTTTCTGTGCCACGATGCAAAAGACCAATATGGGGCACAGCACGCGCCACCACCTCGCCTTCCATCTCCAGCACCAAACGCAACACACCATGCGCAGATGGATGCTGGGGTCCAAAATTTAGCGCGTGAGAATCAATTTCCACAACCTTACGGGGCTCTTCTTCTGCCACCTTCTCAGGCACAAGGCTTTCTGGAACATCTTGCCGCAGCACAGTATCTGCTGTTTCGATAAAGGTATTTTTCAATTCAGTCATCAGCCGGACCTCTTCATGCCCTGTCTGACTTCATGCGCTTTTTCGTCTCCCGGCAAAGTCAGCATGCCTTCCCATGGGGAAACGAAGTCGAAATCTCGAAAATCCTGTGTCAAGGAAACAGGTTCTTTCACAACCTGCCTGCGCTCCACATCGTAACGAACCTGTTCATAGCCCGTTAACGGGAAGTCCTTGCGCAGCGGGTGCCCTTCAAACCCATTATCTGTGAGGATACGCCGCATATCTGGCTGGCCAGAAAAGACCACTCCAAACAGATCGTAACATTCACGCTCCCACCATGTGGCGCAGGGCCATAAATGGTGCACGGAAGGTACGGGGGTTACCTCATCTGTCTGCACGATCACGCGAATACGGTGGTTATGCGTGACGGACAGCAGATTATAAACAACCTCGAAGCGTTGCGGTCGTTCTGGAAAATCTACCCCGCACAAATCCATCAGTTGCTCAAAGCGGTATGATGGATGATCCCGCAGTAACTCGAAAAAATGCAATAAGTGATCGCGCTCTATGCGAACGACCAACTCACCTTTTTCTACTGCTGCATAAGAAACTGCAGGCACAGTTGCCATAAAGGTAAAGGCCATGGCAGACAGCCGCCCTTCAAGACGCCCTTGTCGAGGATTTACAGGAAGTTCAGCCACGGAGAATGGTCCCTGTCCGACGTATTTTTTTCTGAAGAAGCATGATGCCGTAGATCAAAGCCTCTGCCGTAGGCGGGCAGCCCGGCACATACACATCTACAGGCACAATGCGATCACACCCACGCACAACGGAATACGAATAGTGGTAATACCCACCGCCGTTGGCGCAGGAGCCCATGGAAATAACCCAGCGTGGCTCGGCCATTTGCTCGTACAACCGGCGCAGCACAGGCGCCATTTTGTTAGTAAGCGTGCCAGCCACAATCATGACATCAGACTGGCGTGGAGAGCCACGCGGGATAATACCCATACGGTCCAGATCATACCGCGGCATATAGGCGTGGATCATTTCCACCGCACAGCAAGCCAGCCCAAAGGACATAGGCCACAAGCTGCCTGTGCGCCCCCAGTTCACCAACTTATCCAGATTGGCAACAACAAAGCCTTTCTCGGCCAGAACCCCTGTAATGCCCCGCACAACAGCATCTTGCTCTGGGCCGGGCGGAAGCGCTTCGCGGTTCCATAAGACCGCATCCTGCTGGTTGGTTGTCATGGCTGTATCTCCCTCACCTCAATCCCAATCCAGCGCGCCCTTGCGCCATTCATACAAAAAGCCAATGCCCAGCACGGCCAGAAACCCAAGCATGGAAAGGAAGCCAAACAGCCCAATGCGCCCTAGGCTGATGGCCCAGGGAAACAAGAACGCAACTTCCAGATCGAAAATGATGAACAGGATGGCAACCAGATAGAAGCGCACATCAAACCGACGGCGCGCATCATCAAATGCTTCAAAACCGCATTCATAAGCTGTGAGTTTTTCGGAATACGGTTTCTGGTGGCCGCTTAGTAGCGCCATACCCAGCATGGCGGCGGCAATAATAACCGACATACCCCCAAACACGAGAACTGGCGCATAATCACCAAGAACAGACTGCATGGTGTGGTTCCTGCACATGTTTCAAGCCGCAGTGGCTTTTGTTTCATGCAGCAACCCTAGCCCCAACATCCTGCGCACGGATATGCACGAACGCGTTGGGTATGGGGCACTTTCTTGTGAAGGCCGAATTTTAAGAGATAAATTGAGAGGCCAGATAATGCTCTGGCGAAAACCACACACAGGCAGCAATGGAACTAAGTCCATTGTGCGTGTGGGTTACCATTTGGGGAAAATGGTGGGCAATGACGGGATCGAACCGCCGACCATCTCGGTGTAAACGAGACGCTCTACCGCTGAG
Organism: Acetobacter pasteurianus subsp. pasteurianus LMG 1262 = NBRC 106471; assembly: GCF_000285275.1. Taxonomy (GTDB): domain Bacteria; phylum Pseudomonadota; class Alphaproteobacteria; order Acetobacterales; family Acetobacteraceae; genus Acetobacter; species Acetobacter pasteurianus. Next base: position 199,691 of record NZ_CADO01000067.1, on the reverse strand, counting down.
CTAATTGCCCGCGCCCTATGTGCCATAAATAGAAAAGGCCGACAACCCCTTCACACGTTTCAAGCAGCAATCTTAACCCCAACATCCTGCGCACAGATATGCACGAACGTATTGGGCATGGGGCACTTTCTTGTGAAGACCGAATTTTAAGAGATAAATTGAGAGGCCAGATAATGCTCTGGCGAAAACCACACACAGGCAGCAATGGAACTAAGTCCATTGTGCGTGTGGGTTACCATTTGGGGAAAATGGTGGGCAATGACGGGATCGAACCGCCGACCATCTCGGTGTAAACGAGACGCTCTACCGCTGAGCTAATTGCCCGCCCCTTATGTGCCATAAACAGAAAAGGCCGACAACCCCCTTTTTTGAGATTGTCGGCCTTTTTCAGAAAAAAATTTTCTGACGGAATTAACCGCTGACGGCATCCTTCAGCGCCTTGCCCGGCTTGAAGCGGACAGAGGTGGAAGCAGGGATATCGATTTCTTCACCCGTACGTGGGTTGCGGCCTTTAGCTGCCTTGCGGGTTGCGGTCACGAATGTGCCAAAACCAACCAGACGTACTTCCTGCTTTGTGGACAGGGCCTTTTCGATCGCACCGAATACGGCATCGACCACTTCACCGGCTTTTGCCTTGGGCAGGTCAACAGCTTCAGCCACTGCTGAAACGAGTTCCTGCTTGTTGAGCGGCTTCTCCATCCTTACGCCTTTCTATTTCTTATATCTGTTCGGAACGGCGGGCGGCCTATTTCGTCCGCCTGTCCGCTACCTGAACGCACTATGAAGCCGTTTTCCGCCACGTCAACCAAGCAAACGCAACTTCGTGGGCTCTTATCCCTTCTATTCAGTGTGGCAACACCGGAAGAGCGGATTCTCCACCAGCCGCTGGCAGTGGATCTGGCACATCTTCCCACTCAATTGGCTGGGGCTGACGCACCAATGCACGCGCCAGAACTTCATCCACATGAGAGACAGGAACGATTTCCAGTTTCTTCTTCACGTTGTCAGGGATTTCCGTAAGGTCCTTCTCATTTTCCTTGGGAATGAACACAGTACGAATGCCCGCACGCAGGGCTGCAAGCAGCTTTTCTTTCAAGCCGCCAATAGCCAGCACACGCCCACGCAAGGTGATTTCACCCGTCATGGCCACATCCCGACGGATTGGAATACCTGTCAGCACGCTTACCAAGGATGTGACCATCGCCACACCGGCGGAAGGTCCATCTTTGGGAGTCGCACCTTCTGGCACGTGCACATGGAAGCTGCGCTTATCAAACAAGGTGGGCACAATGCCAAAGCTGGTGGCCCGACTCCGCACAAAGGAGAATGCAGCAGAGATGCTCTCCTTCATCACGTCGCCCAGCTTACCAGTTTCAACAATACCGCCCTTGCCCGGCACCATAACACTTTCAATGGTCAGGATTTCCCCACCCACTTCGGTCCAGGCTAGGCCGGTTACAACACCAACCATGTCTTCTGCTTCGGTTTCCCCATAGCTGAAGCGACGCACACCTGCGTATTTGTCCAGATTCTTGGGAGTAACAGAAACTTTCTTGGCCTTGCCGGTGACGATTTCCTTCACGGCCTTACGGGCAAGCCCTGCAAGTTCACGTTCCAGATTACGTACACCAGCCTCACGCGTGTAATAGCGAATCAAATCCCGCACAGCGTCATCTGTAATCGACCATTCACCCGGCTTGAGATTATGGGTCTGCGTCTGCTTGGAAATAAGATGGCGTTTGGCAATTTCCACCTTTTCATCTTCCGTGTAACCGGACAGACGAATGATTTCCATACGATCCAGCAGAGGCTGCGGCATGTTCAGGCTATTGGCCGTTGTTACGAACATGACATCAGACAGATCGTAATCCACTTCCAGATAATGATCTGCGAATGTACTGTTCTGTTCCGGATCCAACACTTCCAGCAGTGCAGATGCCGGATCTCCGCGCCAATCAGACCCCAGCTTGTCGATTTCATCCAGCAGGAACAGTGGATTCGAGACTTTCGCCTTCTTCATCCCCTGAATGATCTTGCCGGGCATGGAGCCGATATACGTGCGCCGATGACCACGAATTTCAGCTTCATCACGCACGCCACCCAGCGACATACGCACATAGTGCCGCCCTGTAGCCTTAGCGATAGAACGTGCCAGAGATGTTTTACCAACCCCCGGAGGACCTACCAGGCACAGAATCGGGCCTTTCAGCTTCTGAGACCTGCTTTGAACAGCCAGATATTCCAGAATCCGTTCTTTAACCTTTTCCAGACCATAGTGATCTGTATCCAGAATTTTTTCTGCTTCTGTCAGATCATGTTTGACCTTGGTCCGCTTTTTCCACGGAATACTCAGCAGCCAATCCAGATAATTCCGCACAACTGTAGATTCGGCAGACATCATGCTCATGCCGCGCAGCTTTTTCAGCTCCGCTACAGCTTTTTCGTGTGCTTCCTTAGAAAGCTTGGTTTTGGCAATGCGTTCTTCCAGCTCGGATGTTTCATCCTTGCCGTCTTCGCCTTCACCCAGTTCCTTCTGAATCGCCTTGAGCTGTTCGTTCAGATAGTACTCGCGCTGCGTTTTTTCCATCTGGCGTTTAACGCGGTTGCGAATCTTCTTTTCGACCTGAAGAACATCAATTTCCGCCTCAATATGCGCGAAAACCTTTTCCAGCTGCGCCATCACTGTTGGCGCTTCCAGAATTTCCTGTTTTTCCGCAATCTTGAGGTTGAGATGGCTGGTTACGGTATCCGCCAGCTTTGCCAGATCACTGATCTGGTTCAGAGATACCAGCACCTCAGACGCAATCTTCTTGTTGAGCTTCATATACTGCTCAAACTGAGACACGATAGAACGCCCAAGCGCCTCGGCTTCTGGCCCTTCAGCCGGCTGCTCTGGCATGTCCTCAATATCGGCTTCGAAATGGCCTTCAACCTCGTGCAAGGTTTTTACGCGTACGCGCTTAACCCCTTCCACCAGCACCTTTACGGTGCCGTCTGGCAGTTTCAGGAGCTGCAGAATGGTTGAAAGCGTGCCAACCCGATAAATGTCATCGGCAGACGGATCATCCTGCGCCGCATCTTTTTGGGCGACCAGCAGAATGTGGCGGTCATCTTTTGTGACCGTTTCCAAAGCTTTTACAGATTTTTCGCGCCCAACAAACAGAGGCACGATCATATGCGGGAACACCACAATATCGCGCAGTGGCAGCACAGCCACATGTGCCGGAGCTTTAGCTTCCTGAACTTCTGGCTCTGCAGCAGCTTCTGCAACTGGTGTGGTTTGAGGCGTGGCTTCTGCGACCACTTCCGGCTTGGTTTTTGTTGCAGTCCGGCGTCTGCGTTTCACTGGTTTTTCGTTATCAGCCATGATGATGACCTCCTGACAAGGACGATCCGGACACGGCACCCACCTTGCGGCATACCCTGTTCCGTACAAGAGCCAACGCGATGAAAGCTCTTTAGTCTATCCTTATGTCGTTATTCACAGCGTGTTACACAATGGGACAGTGACAAAAACAGCGCTGGAGCATGTGCCGCCAGCGCTGTTTTGTGAACATTTCCCAACTTAAGCAGATTGTTCTGCCGGGATCTCTTTCTTTTTCCCGTAGACATAGACCGGACTGGCCTTGCCTTCCGCAACATCCCGGTTAACCACCACTTCCTCTACATTTTCGAGGCCCGGCAGATCGAACATGGTCGACATCAGGATACTTTCCAGAATGGAACGTAGCCCACGCGCACCCGTCTTTCGCACAATAGCGCGATCTGCGATGGCCTTGAGTGCATCATCCGTGAAGTTCAGCTGCACATTTTCCATCTGGAACAAACGCTGATACTGCTTAACCAACGCATTTTTGGGTTCCGTCAGGATCTTGATAAGTGCCGCTTCATCCAGATCACCAAGCGTTGCGATAACTGGCAAACGCCCGATAAATTCTGGAATCAGACCAAACTTCATCAGGTCTTCCGGTTCCACATCATGCAGGATTTCACCTGTCTTGCGTTCATCCGGAGCACGCACATCGGCACCAAAGCCAATGTTGGTTCCCTTACCGCGGGCAGAAATAATCTTGTCCAGCCCGGCAAAAGCACCACCGCAGATAAACAGCATATTGGTGGTATCTACCTGCAGGAATTCCTGCTGCGGATGCTTGCGCCCACCCTGCGGAGGAACAGAAGCCACTGTACCTTCCATCAGTTTCAACAGCGCCTGCTGCACACCTTCACCGCTTACATCACGCGTAATGGAAGGATTGTCTGACTTTTTGGAAATCTTGTCGATTTCATCAATATACACAATGCCACGCTGTGCGCGTTCCACATTGTAATCAGACGCCTGCAACAGCTTGAGAATGATGTTTTCAACATCTTCCCCCACATACCCTGCTTCTGTCAGGGTTGTGGCATCTGCCATTGTAAAAGGCACATCCAGAATACGCGCCAGTGTCTGAGCCAGCAGGGTTTTACCAGAACCTGTGGGGCCAATAAGCAGAATATTGGATTTTGCAATCTCAACATCACCAGCTTTGGCAACCTGTGTCAGGCGCTTGTAATGGTTATGCACGGCAACAGACAAAACCTTTTTGGCTTGAGCCTGCCCGATAACATAATCATCCAGCACCTTGCAGATTTCCCGCGGCGTTGGCACACCCTCGCGCGATTTAACAAGGGAAGTCTTGTTCTCTTCACGGATGATATCCATGCAGAGTTCAACACACTCATCACAAATGAACACCGTGGGGCCGGCAATCAGCTTGCGAACCTCATGTTGTGACTTTCCACAGAACGAGCAGTAAAGCGTGTTCTTGGAATCACCGGACTTCGTATTCATCAGCCCACTCCCTCGATCATCCCAGGCCCCATCGCACCGAGAGCCGAGTCCCAGAACGTGTGTGCCTGCCTTACGGCAGGCGTCTTCCCTATTGTAACAGGAAGATTACTGTACGCCAGATTAAGGATGACTTTTATCCTTCTTGCCTGTTTCTGTCGCTTTATGGTGGCTGATCACCTCATCCACAATTCCGAAGGACTGAGCTTCCTGAGCGGACATGTAAGTATCACGCTCCAGCTTCTGCTCAATTTCCTCCAGCGTGCGACCTGTATGTTCACGGTAGATTTCATTCAGCTTCTGACGAATGATCAGAATTTCACGCGCCTGAATTTCGATATCACTTGCCTGCCCCTGCGCGCCGCCTGAAGGCTGATGCACCATAACGCGGGCATTAGGCAGTGCGAAACGACGCCCCTTTTCTCCCCCAGCCAACAGCAAGGAGCCCATAGAGGCTGCCTGCCCGATGCACACCGTGCTTACGGGGCTGCGGATGTACTGCATGGTATCATAAATTGCCAAACCGGCAGAAACCACACCACCCGGGCTGTTGATGTAAAAGGAGATTTCCTTGTTAGGATTCACGCTTTCCAGATACAGAAGCTGCGCGGAAATCAAGGAAGCAACCTGATCGTACACGGGACCAGTCAGGAAGATGATCCGCTCTTGAAGCAGGCGGGAATAGATATCAAACGCCCGCTCACCGCGAGAGGTCTGTTCGACCACCATCGGTACCAGCGCATTGCTGAAAATCTCAACGGGATCACGATCCCTCATACCACTCATTCCCGTATAAAAAACTGAATTAGCCTTTCCTGCCTTCCTGCGCGAACACAAGAAAGCTCAGGCACTCTGGTTCAAGATAGAGATAAAGTGGAAAGATGCCACCCCGGAAAAGAAAAACATGCCCAAAAAGAATGTCCCGCCAGTTCACACTGGCGGGACACGGCCTTTTTCTTATTAGATATTCGCTGGTGGAATATCTGAAAGTTCCTCTGGTGTGACCTCTTTATCGGTCACTTTGGCCAGTTCAATCAGGTAATCGACAACCTTGTTTTCAGGGGGGGGGACACGGCCTTTTTCTTATTAGATATTCGCTGGTGGAATATCTGAAAGTTCCTCTGGTGTGACCTCTTTATCGGTCACTTTGGCCAGTTCAATCAGGTAATCGACAACCTTGTTTTCAAAGATCGGTCCCCGGAGAGATTCCGCTGCCTGCGGATTCTTCTGGAAGAATTCGAATACCTGCTTTTCCTGCCCAGGGTAGCGCATGGCTTCTGCCCGCACCGCACGTCCCAGTTCATCCGGCGTTACCGTAATGTTGTTCTTACGGCCAATTTCAGCCAGAAGCAGACCCAGCTTTACGCGACGTTCCGCAATCTTGCGGTAGTCAGCGCGAAGGGTTTCTTCGTCTTTGTTCTTGTCTTCGTCATCAAGCTGACCGGACTTACGGTCTTCTTCAACGCGCGCCCAGATCTGGTTGAATTCTGCATCCACCATGCCTTCTGGCGCAGTGAAATCAGTTTTCTTTGCCAGTTCATCCAGCAGTTCGCGCTTGATACGCAGACGGGAAAGCTGATCGTATTCGCCTTCAACCTGCTTGCGAATCAGGTCTTTCAGCTGATCAAGGCTTTCAAAGCCCATCTTCTTGGCCAGCTCATCATCAATCGGCGCATCAACTGGCTTCTTGATCTGCTTGGCTTTGATATCGAAGGTTGCTTCCTTGCCTGCCAGCTCGGTTGCGCCGTAATCTTCGGGGAAAGTTACCGTGATAACTTTTTCTTCACCCGGCTTCATGCCTTCGATCTGCTCAGCAAATCCGGGAATAAAGCCTTCGCCGCCGATTTCAACGTTCACGTCTTCAGCAGAACCGCCTTCGAAGGGCACACCATCGCGCTTGCCAACGAAGTCGATAGCAACCACATCACCCTTGGCAACGGGGCGAACTTCTTCCACCACTTCAAAGGTGCGACCGCGTTTTGCGATATCTTCCAGCACCTTGTTGATGGCTTCATCGCTCACATTTGCCTTCAGGCGTGTCAGCGTAAGGTCAGACAGATCCGGCACAGCAATTTCTGGCAGAATTTCTGCTTCAACCGTGAATTCCAGATCTTTTCCATCATCGGTCTGACCGGAAACCAGATCCACCTTAGGCTGACCAGCAGGACGGATACCGCGTTCATCAAAAACGTTACGCAGAGCGTCAGATACCGTCTGTTCTAGAACTTCTGCCCACACGCTTTCGCCGTAACGCTGCTTGGCCAGAGAAACAGGCACCTTACCCGGACGGAAGCCCGGCAGGTTCAGGTTTGCTGCAACTTCCTTCAGCCGCGCATCACGCTTGCTGGCAATTTCCGCCGCTGGAACTGTTACGGTAAAACCACGCTTCAGCCCTTCGGAAAGGGTCTCGGTAACCTGCATCGGTCAGGCCTTCCTTTCGGTACAAAACTCAAACACCCGCTACGCAAAGGCCGTCGCGGACCAGGACGGGAGCATGATCGTAAAATAATTGGTACGGGTGGAGGGACTTGAACCCCCACGACTTGCGTCACCAGAACCTAAATCTGGCGTGTCTACCAATTCCACCACACCCGCGCATTAACGTGCTCACCGTCACGAGTTGGGTGGACTTAACTCAAACATGCGTCCACGGCAAGATGCCGATGTGCGAGTTCACCCTCTGTTTCTGCATATGAGCTGCTTTTTCTCGTGCAGCACCCAAATGAAGGTCCAAATCTTCGGCCACAGGCCACGGCCCAGCTTGCCGCCCGGCTTCTCCGTGCAACCACACGCCAGCACATGCGGCCTCCCACGCTGGCATGCCAGCCGCCAGAAGGGCTGAAATGACACCAGAAAGTGTATCGCCAGAGCCAGCCGTACCTAATGCAGGGGTTGCATGATTATTGATGGCAAGCCGCCCATCTGGCGCTGCAATCATGGTGGAAGCGCCTTTTAGAACCACCACCGCGCCAATTTGCTGAGCAGCCTGCCGGACATGCTCTGGCGGGTTGCTGCCTACTGGCCCGAATACGCGGGTAAATTCCCCAATATGCGGTGTTATAACTGCAACCCCTTTAAGTTTTTCAGGGTCACCAGCAGAGGCACTTAAAGCGCCAGCATCCGCCAAAACGCTTTTTCCTGCAGCCAATAATACAGGCAATGTGGCCTGCACCTCGGCTTCCGTCAGGCCGGGTCCACAAACCCACACACGGCGACGTTTATCTTCCAATAATGTCGGCAACGGCGCGTCATCTATAATAAGGCCGGGCGCACCCAATTTATACGCCGCTGCACCTGCCCCAGCGGCTACGCGCACCAAACCAGCGCCAGCAGCACGTGCACCACCAGCACATAATCGCGTTGCGCCCGGCATGGATTCGCCAGCACAAATACTCACCACGCCGCGCGTATATTTATGACTTTCAGGACCAGGAATCGGCAAATGCCACAAGCCGGGTTCATTTTGCCATGTTGTTGGCGACACCTGATCGAGCGCAATTTGTGGGATTCCGATATCCGCCAGAATCAACCGCCCCAGATATTCCCGTCCCGGATACAGCAAATGCCCCGGCTTGAACCGGCAGAACGTTACCGTCATGATAGCCTTCGGAGCATATCCGCGCACCAAGCCCGTCGCGCCATCCACGCCGGAAGGTATATCAACGGCAACAACACGCCGCGCAGCTTGCAGAACTTCAACAGGCAAACCTGCAACATCTCTGCTCAGTCCTGCGCCAAATACGGCATCCACCACCAAATCCGCCCTTGCAGATTCCTGTGCAGAAAACGGTACACGGACACCACGGAATCGGGCCGAGGATTCTGCGGCCGGGCCACCGGGCTTGGGCGCCACCATTTCCGCCACGGCCACAGGCCAACCTGCATCATAAAGATGCCGTGCCACTACGTAGCCATCTCCTCCGTTATTCCCGGGGCCACAGAGCACAAGCACACGAGCTGGCTTTTCATACCGAAGAATAGCGCGGGCCACGGCGCGGCCAGCATTTTCCATCAATACGGAAACGGGCACTGTTTGCGCCGAAATATGGTCAATTTTCCCCATTTCGTCAGGAGAATAAACGCTCAGAAGAGAAGGATATATTGCTGCCATATCGAGCCTCCGCACACAGAGTAGACGATGATCTGTGCAAATATAGCCCCTTGCGCAGTGTCCGTCCCCTTGGCAATCAGGCAGCAGACAAGCGTTGGACGATGACCCTCTCCCCGCCCCGCGCCTTCTTCCTGCATTAACGCCAAGCGGAGTTCAGCATGCCCCATTCCATTCTCTGGAGCCTTGTTCTCACCCTCCACCTTGTCAGCATCATCCTGTGGATCGGTGGTGGTGCTTACGCCGTTATCATTTTGCGCCCCAGCCTACGCCTGCTGGATGCAACGCAACGCAATTCTGTGCATTTGCAGACACTGGCCCGCTTTTTTAAGGTTTTAACGCACGTTATCCCTACGGCGCTGATTACCGGCTGGCTGCTGATTATTCATGAAGGTGGATTTGCCAACGCACCGTGGACAACCAACCTCATGCAGCTTTTGGGCATTATCATGGCTGTATTGTTTGTCATGATGTACACAGGCCCTTATCAGAAAGCCCGGCGCTCCATCCGCCCGCAGCCTTCTGTGTTCGACTCCATTCGCTCCCGCGTGCTGCTTATTGTAGGCTTGGGTGTGCTGGCTGTGCTTTCTGCCTGCCTTGGCCATCCTTTTGCCTAAGAAATGCAACACATTCTGGCAAAAACTTGATTTCAGGCCAAAACAGCTTTATCGGAACTAACGCCTGACCGGGTAGATACGTGAATCGGTGCCTCAGTCACTTTAGTTGAGGCACCCCGATACGGGCAGGCTCTTCAGCCAGTGCTGACAACAGACAGACCTACGGTTCCGAGAGCAGATTGACAGCTAAAACGCCCGCCTCCCCCCGCAAGACAACAACACGTAGCCGCAAAAAAACGGCTACCCCTGCCCCTGTGAGCGCCGCAGATGCCACGGAAGATACGGGCGCAGCAACTGAAGCTCCTGCTGAAAAAGCAGTTGTAGCTGAGGCAAAACCTGCCCCTAAAAAACGTGTTGTAAGACGCCGGAAGCCAAAAGCTGAGAAGGTGGAAAAAGCTGAAGAACCAGCAGCTGCGCCACAAAAGGCAGAAGCAACGCCAGAAGCTGAAACGCCTGCTCCCGTAGCAGCCACAGCTTCTGCTGTTGAAGTTGTTGAGCAAGCCCCTGAAGTTGCGCCTAAGCAGCCTCCTGAAAAGCAGGCTGCTCCGAAGGCCGAAGCTGAAGAAACGGCAGCCCCTGAACCGGCATCTGCTGAAAAAACAGCCGAAATTGCGGTTGAATCAACAGAAGATACCAATTCCGTCACATTTGCTGACTTGGAACTGTCCGAGCCGATTTTGCGTGCCATTTCGGACATGGGCTACACACACCCCACTCCTATTCAGGAACAAGCCATTCCGGCCATTCTGATGGCGCGGGATGTTATGGGCGTTGCACAAACGGGAACAGGTAAAACTGCGTCCTTTACACTGCCCATGCTGGAGATTCTGTCCGATTCGCGGGCACGGGCACGTATGCCACGTTCCCTTATTCTGGAACCCACGCGTGAACTGGCGTTGCAGGTTGCTGAAAACTTTGTGAATTACGGCAAATACCTCAAGCTCAACCATGCTCTGCTGATTGGCGGGGAAAGCATGGCGGATCAGAAGGAAGTGCTGAACCGTGGCGTGGATGTGCTGATTGCCACCCCCGGCCGCCTGCTTGATCTGTTTGAACGCGGCGGCTTGATGCTGAACCACACTGGTATTCTGGTGATTGATGAAGCTGACCGTATGCTGGATATGGGCTTCATTCCTGATATTGAAAAAATTGTCGGGCTGTTGCCACCTAACCGGCAGACACTGCTGTTTTCCGCCACCATGGCACCCACCATCCGTAAACTGGCAGATGCATTCCTGCATTCTCCCAAGGAAATTACGGTTGCGCGGCAGTCTTCTGTCGCCACAACCATTACAACTGGCATTGTGGTGGTGGATGAATACAGCAAGCGCGAAACGCTCCGTCAGCTGCTGAAAGATCCGGCGCTGCAGAATGCTATCGTGTTCTGCAATCGTAAGCGTGATGTTGATATTCTCACCAAATCACTCGTGAAGCATGGCTTTTCTGCCGCTGCGTTGCATGGTGATCTGCCTCAGTCCGTGCGCTTTTCCACTCTGGAAAAGTTCAAGAACGATGAATTGAAAGTGCTTGTGTGCTCCGATGTGGCTGCACGCGGCATTGATATTGGCGGCCTTTCCCACGTCTTCAATTTCGATCTGCCTTTCCATGCAGAAGACTACGTGCACCGAATCGGACGTACTGGCCGCGCAGGGCGTGAAGGCCACGCCTACAGCATTGCAACGCCGTACGATAAAGCGCTGGCAGAAGCCATTGAAAAGCTGACGGGCAAAGAAATTCCGCGCATGGCGCTGGATGGCGTGAAGCAGCTTGAATGGTCTGATGAAAAACGGCCACCAGCAGGCCGCACACGGAAACCCCGCACACCGCAGCGGGAGCGTGAAAATGCAGTGCCCACGCCGCGTGAACAGCAGCCAGAAGCCAAGCCCCAGCAGGCCGCACGCCCAGAACGTCAGCCTACGCGTAATACACGCCATCAGCGGGATGAAATCCCTCCTGCACCTGGTGGCGACGTACAGGGTTTTGGCGATATGGTGCCAGCATTCATGCTGCTGCCTCGGCGGAGTTCTGTAAGGCCGGCCTCACCAGGAGCAGATGCTGTTGCTGAACGCAGTGCAGACGTACAGTCCTGAACACGTCTGTGACTGAAACCTACGATACGGACGTTCTTTATCTGGCAACGCAGGGCGATGGTGCCGTGCGTACGCCAGATGGGCGCATAGCCTACATTCCAGAAACCCTTGCTGGTGAGCATATCCGTCTGACGAAAGATTCAGAGGGAAAATGGCAGCTTGCTGAAGTGCTTCAGCCTTCACCAGACCGGCAAATACCGCCCTGTTCTCTGTTCGAACACTGTGGTGGTTGTACGCTTCAACACGTAAAGCCCGCTGCTATTTTGCAGTGGAAAGTGGCTACCGTTCAACACGCTTTGCAAAAGGCCGGTTTTAGTAACCTTCCGGCATTTTCTGCCAAACAGGTACAGCCGCATTCACGCCGTAGAGCAGATCTGGCAGTAAGACGTCAGCCTGATGGCATTATGATTGGGCTTCATGCACGCAACAGCCATGAGGTTACGGATCTTACTACCTGCGTTGTGCTGCACCCCGATATTGTGGCTGCCCTGCCCGCTTTTCGGGCCACGCTCCGCAGCTTAAATGCCATTCGGCGCGAAGCCAATTTGCATATCAATCTGCTGGATTCCGGGCTGGATGTTCTGCTGCAAACAGATGGACCACTGACTGCGCCAGATCGCGTCCGTTTGGCGCAATTGGCTACAGAACAGCATATTCCGCGTATAAGCTGGCAGCAGATTAAAGATACAGGGTTGCCGGAAGTTGCTGCACAATCGGGCTCTGTTGTTCAGACAATCGCTTCCCACCAAATTGCGCCGCCAGCCGGAACTTTTTTTCAGGCAACGCGTGAGAGCGAACAATATATTCAGGAAGCCGTTGTCAAAAGCCTGCCAACCAAGCTGAACCGTCGGGATATTATCACCGAGCTTTATGCCGGTTGTGGCACCCTTACCTTTCCATTGGCAGAACATGCCCGCGTAAATGCTTACGAAGGTTATGCTCCTGCCCTAGAGGCTCTAAAAAAGGCAACTGGCGGCACACGTATCAGCCCATTCTGCCGAGATCTGAACCATCAGCCTGTTCTGGCCAAGGAAATAGCAGCTTCTGCTGTGGTTGTGCTGGATCCTCCACATGCAGGGGCAAAGCTGCAAATGCGCCAGATTGCGCAAGGGTTACCTAACCACATTGTGTACGTAAGCTGTAACCCGGCAGCCTTGGCGCAGGATGCAAGCCTGCTGGCCAAAGCCGGATATACGGTGGAAAATGTAACCGTAATTGACCAGTTTTTATGGTCTGCAGAAATTGAAGCTATTTGCAGCTTTAAACGTGAAAGCTCTCGCCGCAGCCGCAACGGCCTTTCTCGTTAGGGTTGGCAAACACAAATCCTGCTTCCAGATCACCTTCCTGATAATCCATTTCAGACCCAATCAGGTAAAGCGTAGCTTTGCGATCTACCAACAGAGTTACGCCGTGGTCTTTCACCACCTCGTCCCCTGCGCCCGGTGCATCTACAAACTGCATGTCATATGCTTTGCCGGAGCAGCCTTTGGTGCTTACAGAAATACGCAGCAACTGGCCCGCATGTGCCGTGGCATACAAATGCTGCAACCGATCTGCCGCAGCCTGGGACACCCGCATAAGAGGAGGAAGCTCCCGCTTTATGGGAGCCGCAGCCGTTTTCTGAGACATTTTATACCCTCACCTGAGTTTGCGGTTCAGAACATGTTCAGCGCAAGACGGGCTTCATCACTCATACGCGACATATCCCACGGCGGATCCCACACCACTTCTACTTCGGCAGATTTCACGCCCGGCACTTTTTCCACTGCTTCCTTTACCTGCACAGGCAGTTCCTGCGCGCTGGGGCAGTTGGGGGCTGTCAGTGTCATTTCAATACGTACGCGGCCATCATCATACAGATCAATCGCGTAAATCAGGCCGAGTTCGTAAATGTTTACCGGAATTTCCGGGTCATGCACTGTGGCAATCGCCTCAATCACCGCATCTTCCGAAACAGCACCGGCAGCCGGAAGCTTGGCAGATTGTTCTGCCCCTTCATCCGGTGTCCAGCTTTCTACTTTTCCGGCTTCATCTCCGGCAGGCGCATGATCAGCATGCAGCACATCGGCAGAAGCCTCTGCTGTTTTAGCTTCCTTTTCTACCTCTGGCAGAACGGGAGCATGCACGTCTTCAGACGTCGGCATGAGAAAGCGCCTCCTTTAACGCAATCCAAGGCAGTTCGGCACATCGTATCCGTGCCTTGTGAGACCGCAGAGGCTGGAAAACCTCTAACGGCCCTAATGAAGTATCTGCCGGTGCTGCAGGAGAAGCCTCCCCCACCAGCATGGCAGAAAACCGACCAGACAGGCTGACAGCTTGCGCAACATCTAAACCAGAAACCTGTTGCGCCATTAAATCAGCTGCTGCTGCGCAGATGGCGCACCCTCGTGTGGTGTGGCGCACACTTTGGATATGGGTTGCATCTAGCGCGATATCCACCCGTGTTTTGTCCCCACACATGGGGTTTTTGCCTTCGCCCTGCACAGAAGGTGCTTCCAGCTTACCCGCATATTGTGGAGCGCGTGCACGCTCCATAATCACACGGTCATACAGGGCATCAGAATCCGGCACGGTTTGTGTCACACAAAAAATTCCCGGATACGCACCAACGTATCGGCCAGCACATCTATTTCTTCCTGCAAGGTATAAATACCAAAGCTGGCGCGTGCGGTGGCTGTTAGCCCCAAACGCCGCATAAGCGGTTCTGCACAATGATGGCCTGCACGCACGGCAATACCGTTACGGTCCAGCAAAGTGGCAATATCGTGCGGGTGCACATCTGCCATGGTGAAGGAAATAACTCCCCCACGCTCTTTGGGTTGCCCAACAACATTCAGCCCCGGAACGGTCGCCAGACGCTGGAGCGCATAACTGGTCAAAGCCTGTTCGTGCGCCGCAATGGCATCAAAACCAAACTTTTCCACCCATTCAATGGCAGCGCCCAAGCCAATAGCTTCAACAATTGCAGGGGTGCCCGCTTCAAACTTGTGCGGAACATTGGCCCATGTGGATTTTTCAAACGTCACGGTGGAGATCATATCTCCCCCACCCATGAACGGCGGCATATCTTCCAGCAGTGCACGCCGCGCCCATAAAACGCCAATACCGGTTGGGCCATACAGCTTGTGCCCGGTAAAGGTGTAAAAATCTGCCCCCAGAGCCTGCACATCTGTCCGATGATGGACGACTGCCTGGCTCCCATCAAACAGCACCAGAGCACCAGCAGCATGCGCCATATCGGCAATTTGGCGCGCAGGTGTAATGGTGCCCAGCACGTTGGACATATGGGTGATGGCAACAAGCGCCACTTTGCCATCAGACAAAAGCTGGCCGAACGCTTCCATATCCAGATCACCGGCATCGGTAATCGGGGCTATGCGCAACTCAATGCCCATGCGGTCACGCAGCATCTGCCATGGCACCAGATTGGCGTGGTGTTCCATTTCGGAAATAACCACAGCCTGCCCCGGCGTAAGCAGTGAACCAAAGGAATACGCAACCAGATTGATGGCTTCTGTGCTATTACGGGTGAAAACAATTTCTTCCCGCGACGGTGCGTTCAGAAAGCCCGCAACCTGATCCCTTACAGCTTCATAGGCCTCAGTCGCACGTTCACTCAGCCAATACAGGCCGCGGTGAATATTGGCATACTGATGATGCATGGTGTGCACCATGGCGTTGATAACGGCATCCGGCTTTTGAGCCGAAGCAGCGCTATCCAGAAACACCAGCGGACGATCGTGCACTTTTTCGGACAGAATAGGAAACTGCTTACGAATAGCAGCCAGATCCAGCCCGGATGTATCTGTAATAGAAGGATGAGACATTACGCGGCCTTCCTTTCAGCAGAAAAACGGATTGCCAGCATGGCGCGGCAATATTCCTGCGCCGTTTCATCTTCAATCAGAGAAAGAGCTTCATCCAGAAACGCTGCAATCAAGATATGGCGGGCCTGTGCCTCTGGCACACCACGGCTGCGCATATAAAACAGTTGGTCATCATCCAACGCACCCACTGTTGCCCCGTGGCTGCAACGCACGTCATCCGCGTAGATTTCAAGCTCAGGCTTTGCATCAATTTCTGCGTTTTCAGAAAGCAGAAGCGCCTGATTCATCTGGTAGCCATCGGTTTTCTGGGCAACCTGCTCAACCAGCACCTTACCTTGGAAAACACCCCGCGCATGACCATCCAGCACATTCCGTACAGTCTGGCGGGAAATGCAGTCCGAAGCGGCATGGGTGATGACGCTGGTAATATCCCCTACCTGATGTTCAGCAAGGTTTTGCGCACCATTTACATGCAACTGAGCATGGGGCGCATTCAACCGTGCATGCACTTCATGCCGGGACAGCAAACTCCCCAAACCAAGGGCAAAGCTATTGTAAACGCCATGCCCAGCAACCTGCACATAGGTTGTTGCCAGCGCTATGGCCTGCGGACCTTCGGTCTGCAAAGTGGTATGGTACAGCTTAGCGCTTTCTCCCACCGTTACTTCCGTAACCGGGTTATGGAAATACGGCCCAACGCCTGCGCTGAGTGACAGCAAGGCAAGATGCGCCCCTTCTTCCAGCACCACGCTATGGCGTGGATGGAAAGAAATGGCAGTATCCCCGGCAACACCCAAGGAGATCAGGAGCACACGCCCTGCATCCGCACCCTTGGCAACATGCAATATAGCCCCATCATCCACCAAAGCCGTGTTCAGTGCGACCAGAGGATCTCTGTCCGGGCTGGCCTGCACATCTGAGGTCAGACTGTTCTGGCTGAAAAAGGAAACATCCACACCTTCAGGCAGAAGGCTGAGGTCTTTCACAAACCGGCCATTTACAAACACAATGCGCGGCAGAGCCTGCACGGCATCATGCTGGCTGAGCAGATTATCCAGCAGGCTTTTCGCCTGAGCTGCATCATATTGCGCGGGCGGAGCCTGAAATTCCTGTGCCGACAACGGGCGCAGGCTGGTATATTTCCATGCCTCTACATGCCTATCTGGCAGGCCGGTTCTGAGCAGTGCGCCAATGGCTGCTTGCCGCTCTGCCCCCTCAACATCGTTCAGGCGTTGCGCGAACGAAGACAGAGGGCCGCTCATATCTTTGCTGATCGCGTTCACGCCGCCTCCGCCAGAAATTTGGTGTAGCCTTCCTGATCAATTCTCTTGGCCAGTTCTGGCCCACCAGACAAAATGATCCGCCCTTTGGCCATAACGTGAATGCGGTCTGGCACCAGATAATCCAGCAGCTTCTGATGATGTGTAATAACCAGAGCAGAGAAATCTGGTGAGCGCAGACGGTTCACCCCCTCCGCCACAATACGCAGGGCATCCACGTCCAGCCCGCTATCGGTTTCATCCAGAATGGCGAAAGAAGGCTGAAGAAGTGTCATCTGCAACACTTCATTGCGCTTCTTTTCACCGCCTGAGAAACCGACATTGACGTTACGCTTGAGCATATCCGGCGCCATGGAGAGAGACTTGGCTGCCTCACGCGCCATTTTCAGGAACGCAACAGCATCCAGCTCTTCCAGCCCACGGGCGCGGCGCACTGCGTTGACCGCCGTACGCAGGAAGTTGGCATTATTTACACCCGGCAATTCGATAGGAGACTGGAATGCCAGAAACAGGCCAGCCGCAGCACGCTCTTCTGGCTCCATAGCCAGCAGATCCTGCCCCTTGAAAGTGACGGACCCAGCCGTGACCTCATAATCCTCACGCCCGGCCAGAACATAGGAAAGGGTGGATTTGCCGCACCCGTTTGGCCCCATAATGGCATGCACTTCACCCGGCGGAATGGTAAGATCCACACCGCGGAGGATCTGCTTTTCCTGCCCATCGGCATCAATCCGGGCGCACAGACCGGAAATTTCCAAAAACTGGCTCATGTTCTGTACTCCCTTAACCTACGCTGCCTTCAAGGCTGATCTGCAACAGCTTCTGTGCTTCCACAGCAAATTCCATGGGCAGTTCCTTAAGAACATCCCGGCAGAAACCATTTACAATCAGCCCAACCGCGTCTTCTTCAGACAGGCCGCGCTGGCGACAATAAAAAAGCTGATCTTCTGAAATCTTGGATGTTGTGGCTTCGTGCTCAATACGCGCTGCCATGTTCCGGCTTTCGATATACGGCACAGTATGCGCGCCGCATTCATCGCCAATCAGCAAACTATCGCACTGGGTAAAGTTACGTGCGCCAGAAGCCTTGGGTTGCACGCGCACCAGACCACGATATGTGCTGTCTGACCGCCCTGCGCTGATCGTTTTGGCAATGATGGTGGAACGGGTATTGCGCCCGATGTGGATCATCTTCGTGCCTGTATCTGCCTGCTGGCAGTTATTGGTAACAGCCACGGAGTAGAATTCACCCACAGATCCATCACCCTGCAGAATGCAGGATGGATACTTCCATGTAATGGCAGAACCTGTTTCCACCTGTGTCCAGGAAATTTTGGAGCGGGCCCCACGGCATGCGCCACGCTTGGTCACAAAGTTGTAGATACCGCCACGCCCTTCGGAATCACCGGGGTACCAGTTCTGCACTGTGGAGTATTTGATGGAGGCATCTTCCATTGCCACCAGTTCCACCACGGCCGCGTGAAGCTGGTTTTCATCCCGCATGGGGGCTGTGCAGCCTTCCAGATAGGAAACGGAAGCCCCATCTTCCACCACAATCAGGGTGCGTTCAAACTGCCCTGTGTTGCGCGCGTTGATACGGAAGTAGGTGGAAAGCTCCATTGGGCAACGCACCCCTTTAGGCACGTAGACAAAGGAACCATCAGTAAACACGGCAGAGTTCAGTGCGGCGTAGAAGTTATCTGCCACCGGCACCACACTGCCGAGATATTTCCGCACCAGTTCTGGGTGTTCCTGCACGGCCTCAGAAATCGGGCAGAAGATCACGCCCGCTTCTTCCAGCGTTTTGCGGAAGGTGGTGACAACGGAAACACTGTCAAACACCGCATCTACGGCAACTGGCGGACGCGCTGTTTCACCTTCAGGCAATTCCACACCAGCCAGCAGAGCCTGCTCATGCAGGGGAATACCCAGTTTTTCGTAGGTTTTCAGAAGTTCCGGATCAACCTCATCCAGAGATTTCGGGCCTTCTTTCTTGCGCGGAGCGGCGTAGTAATGCGCATCCTGATAATCAATCGGCGGGTAAGAAACCTTGGCCCACGTAGGCTCCTTCATGGACTGCCATTTGCGGAATGCCGTCAGCCGCCATTCCAGAAGCCATTCTGGTTCGTTCTTACGCGCAGAAATCAGGCGTACGATGTCCTCATTCAACCCTTTCGGGGCGAGGTCCATCTGAATATCTGTTTCAAAGCCCCACTTGTAGGTGGACTGGCCGAGCTTTTCGACCGCTTCGCGGGTTTCAGTAACTGCCGGCATGGTTCAGATCCCCTCACGTGGCATAGCAGCGCTGGGCTGCGTATTGGATCGTGGCATGTTTGAAAAACACGATGCCTTGCTGCGCATGCTTTCCAAGGAAATGCCCTCCAACGTGGTTCGTATGGCCTGATTGATGGTATCCCAGCTGCCACACAGACCGCACGACACGCCGGTATCACACTCTCCGCCATCTACACAGGCTGTTAGCGCAATCTTGCCATCCACGGCTGTAATAACACTGGCTACAGAAATATCTACCAACGGTCTGGCAAGGCGATACCCGCCCTTTGCCCCGCGCTGGGAAAGCACAAAACCATGTGCAGACAACACTTTAAGCACCTTGGCCACTGTTGGCTCTGGCACCCCTGTAATGGCTGCAAGTGTTGGAGACGTAACAACGCCTTCCTGTTCACCCAGTTTCACCAAGATGACGATTGCATAATCCGCCAGGCGGGAAAGTTTCAGCATTATCTGCCCTTGACCCAATTAAAGACCTGAGCGGTCCTGTTTCGGATACATGGCGACACACTGCCCTTGCGTCAACCCAAAACAAGCGCACAAAAGCATCCAGCGCAAACGTGATCGACCGCCCTACTGGGCGTTCAGCCCGAACAGAAGCCGTAACACGGCAAAAAGCAGCGCCCCCACACCAAACCCAACAAGGGTACCATTAAACCGGATAAACTGCAGATCCTTACCAACCCGAAGTTCCAGTTTTTCAGCTATTTCAACAGCATTCCAGCTTGAAACCACGCGGGAAATAAACTCCGCCATACGCTCACGCAGGAATGGCAGCATCTTCAGAACAGTGCGGTTCACGCTATCCATAATCCGTTGCCGCATGTTCTGATCATAGCGCATCTGGGCAGCCATGCGTTCAAGTGCATCCTGCACTACCGATGCAATGCGACCTTCCGGATCTTCCACATCCGCTTCCACCATGCGGCGGAAGCGCTGCCAGATATCTCCCCACCAGCCCACAACACTTTCATGGGAGAGCACGCCCATAATGGTTTGGGAAAACTCTTTGCCCTTTTCCGGGTCCGTTTCTATGCGGTCAATCTGACCACGCACCCAACTGGTAAAGCCTTCACGGATGCTGGAGTTCTGTGGGTCGATTCGCTCAAGCTCCTTGGCCGCTGCCAACAGAACCTTGGTGGCGATGGAACCGCCTATGGCCCACCCCAGTAAACGCCCACCCTGTTCACGCACGCGTTCTTCAATCATCTGGCGCAATGCGCCTTCCTTGGATTGTAGCGCGTCCTTGATCTGCTCAAGCAGGAAGGAGAGCACTTCCTGATGCTTGTCATCATCCACAAGGCTACGCAGGGCGCGCGCAATAATAGGCGCCAGATTACTGCCCCCCAACAGCTTGGGCATAACCCGAGCAACCGCGTTGCTGGCGCGACCATCTTCCAGCCTGTCCAGCATCTGGGGCAAAGAGCGTGTTATGGATTTTACCAAGGCATCCCGCGTGCCGGGATCATCCAGCATATCCGCCATAAAAGCAGGAAGGTCTACCTGCCCCAATACGCGCTCAACTTCCTTTTGGGTAAACACCTGCCCTGCAACAAACCGCCCCAGTGCCCGGCCAAGTCTATCCTTTTGTGCAGGTAAAATAGCAGTGTGCGGAATAGGCAGCCCCATAGGCCGACGAAACAGCGCCACCACGGCAAACCAGTCTGCCAGACCGCCTACAACGCCAGCCCGCGCACCAGCCCGCAGCATTTCAAGCCAGAATCCATCCCTCACCCATCCGGCGGCTGGTGCTGCGTAACCCAGCACCGTTACCCCAGCCATAAGGCCAACCAGCCCTGTAGCTGCATTCTTATATCGCCGCAGTGTCTGGCGGGCAGCGAAATCCGCGTCCTGATGAGGATGAGATGTCATGACCCACTCAATAGCACTGTGCGCAAACACCCCCAAGAGTGCGTGAGCTGGTTGCATACAAAACATAGACGTGAAAAGTTGTTCATCACTCTTTTCAAGCTATTTCGTTGTTATTTCGATTCATTCCGGCTTTATAACTGTTTTATTACAGGAACCTTCAGGACGCCCTTATGACTATGGATAACACATCTTCTCCTTCCCGTTTGGACAGTATCCTTGCGTCCGCTACTGCGCACCCAGATGCTGGCACAGCAGCTGAAGGCACAAATCCTGTAATGGGCATTGCGCTCCGACTTGGAGAAGCTTTGAGCCGCGAGGAAATCTCGCAAACAGATATTACAAGCCTTGTGCAAAAGCTGCGCGATGAAGCCTTTCTGACGCGCGCCCGTAAGCTGCATCGCTACGTAGGTGGCGCGACAACGGAAGCCACTAAAGAGAAGTTCCGCAATGTTGCACGTGCGATAGCCGAAGCATGCCCTACTGGTTCTTTTGCAGAGTATCAGGCACGCATCTCCGCCATTCAGTTTGCTGCGGTCTTTACTGCGCACCCCACGTTTGCCCTGAGCAACCCTGTGTATGCGGCTTTGGCAGAAAGTGCATCTCAAGCCATTCCCCCGCAGGAAGCACCGTTTTTTGAAACGCACAGACGCGCTGCTCCACCCACGCTGGAAGAAGAATTTACACTGGCCGCGCAAGCCATAACCCGTGCGCGGGATGCCATGGATCTGCTGGCCACTGCCCTGCTGGAAGAAGCCGCCACACGTTGGCCGCAGGAATGGACAAGCCTGAAGCCCTGCCCGGTTATTGCAACCAGTTGGGTTGGCTATGATACCGATGGCCGCACTGATATTGGCTGGTGGGACACCCTACGCCTACGCTTGCGCATGAAGCTGTTCCAACTGATGCGGTTGGAAAGCCAGATCATGCACGAGGGCTTGCTGGCCCCAGAGCTAACAGAAAAGTTGCAACGCGCCATTGCCTGCGTAAAGGAACAGATTAGCGCTGTTCCTGCTGGCCCAAGTGATGCCCAGGCTGTAGCCCATTTTGCAAAACTTCTGGTTTCTCAGCGCGACACAGCACTCACACATGCAGCAGAATTGGATGGCCTGCTTGAGGCCGCCATCAATACCGCGCCGCCTTCCGCACGCATTCCACTGGCTGTTGCCCGGGCGGGTTTTCTGGCGCATGGGCTGGGGCTTGCGCATACGCATGTGCGGCTTAATGCCTCCCAGATACACAACTTCGTTCGCCAGAAGCTAAACCTGCTGGATGACCCCAACAATCCGGCACATCGTCGGGCATTGTTGAACCAGATTAACGAAGCGCTGGAAGCTGTAACACCTGTTCCTGTGGACTTTGGCGCGCTGCTGAGCGATCCCTCCAGTGCTGGACGGCTGATGATGACCATTGCGCAAATGGTCAAATTTATCGATTCCGATACACCTGTTCGTTTCCTGATTGCAGAAACAGAAACCGGTTACACATTGCTCTCGGCCCTGTGGGTGGCCTCCTGCTTTGGTGTGGCGGATAAAATTGAAATCTCGCCGCTGTTTGAAACCGAAGATGCGCTCATGAACGGTGAGCACATTGTGGAAGAAGCCCTGCGCTCTCCCGCATGGCGTGCCTATATCCGCCGTATTGGCCGTATCTGCTTCCAGTTTGGATATTCCGATTCTGGCCGATATGTTGGCCAATTGGCGGCAACGTATCTGATAGAGCGCCTGCGCCTGCGTATTCATGATCTGCTGGTGCGGTGGGACATGCAGGATATCACCGTGGTGTTTTTTGATACGCACGGTGAAAGCATTGGTCGCGGCGCGCACCCCTTCCGTATGGCGGATCGGCTGGATTACCTTTCTCCGCCGCATGTGCGTGCACGGTTTAAAACCACCGGCATTGCCTGCCGTGAGGAAACGGCTTTTCAGGGTGGTGATGGTTATCTGCTTTTTGGCACGCCAGAACTGGCAGGCGCTACGCTGGCCACTATTGCGGAAAACCTATTTCTGCCCTTACGGCAGGAAGAAGACCCCATTTATGATCAGCCTGATTTTTCGGCTGATTTCTTCTCCAGCATTAGCGAGGGCATGAAAAAACTGGTGGAAGACCCCGGTTATGCCGCGCTGCTGGGGGCTTTTGGGCCATCACTTATTGATAGAACCGGTTCTCGTCCCCCTGCTCGCCAAAGTGCAGAAAGTGCCACCCACAAGCGCATTACCCACCCCAGTCAGCTCCGCGCCATCCCTAACAACGCAATTCTTCAGCAGCTCGGATGGTGCGCCAACACCTTGCAGGGCTTGGGGGCAGCCGTACACCGCCACCCGGAAACCTTTGAAACATTCCGCACATCCAGCCCGCGCTTTCATCGTGCTCTGGATTTTGCCCAGCATGGCCTGACCTGCTCGGATGATAAGGTGCTGAAAAGCGTTGTCTGTTTGCTAGACCCCGGCTTCTGGCTCGACCGCGCCACAGAGGAAAAAACGCCAGCACGCCGGAAGGCTTTTCTCTCCCTGATGCAGGATCTGGAAAAGCTTGATCTCTCTGCCGAACTGCTCACCATGTTCCGCCGTATTCAGGCCGACCATCTTGCGTTGAGAGAAGCGTGGGAACATGCACCGCGCACGGAACCACAGATCCGGCTTCTGCACGCCATTCGTATTATGCTTATTGAGCAGATATGGCTGCTGGCATGCCGTGTACCCTTCTTCATGCCACGTGGCGGCTTTAACCATGATGTCATGATGCAGCACATACTGTGTCTGGATATTCCGGCAGTGTTGGAAGAACTTGAGCATATCTTCCCCACCGGCACGGGCCCAACCAACCTTGATTTTCATGAACCACGTGGCCCGCGCGAAGAAGGTATTTACGAGCGAGAGCACAGAGACATCTTTGTACCCATGCAACGGATGTTTGAACTTATTCGTGAAATCAGCGTCGCCATCATGCACAATATTGGCGCTTTTGGCTGAGGGCCCTTTGGCCGGAAAGGGGCTGCCTTAACGGCAGCCCCATATGGTTTACCGTCCGCCCAAAAAGCTTTCTACTGCCAACGTAAATAGCTGCGGATTCTGCAAAAAGGCAAAGTGGCTGGTATTGGGCAACACCAAAAGCCCCGCCCCTTCTACCGTAGCGGCCATATGCTCGGCCTGAACACGCCCCACAACACCATCATGATCGGCAGCAGCAACCCATAGCGGTGCTGTTACCCGCATAAGATCTGCATCTGTCCAGTTAGGTTGCCTGCCACGCATGGCCTGCACTGCGGCTTCCATATCTCCAAACCGATGCGGCGTAGAGGAAAGCTGCCTGTATTCCTGCCGCGTTCTTTCCATAAAGGATTTGTAAGCAGGGATATCCCCTGCACGAGAGAGCAGACCATCTGGAGTGCTCCACGGTGCAAACGCAAATATCCGGCTGACACTACTGGGGTGCCGCATACCAACATCCAGCGCCTGCACGGCACCATCACCCCACCCTACCAAGGCGACGCGCCGGAGGTGCAGGAACGCCATAACTGTCAGCACATCATCGGCCAGCAGATCATACCCCAAGGGCAAAGCGCCCATTGTGCTGCGCCCATGCCCGCGCATATCCACAACAATCACACGGCACCTGGCGCGCAACAGTGCACGGGCAAGATCTCCCATATAATTGGAGTTTGCCAAACCATCATGCAGCAGCATGACGGGCACACCTTCCCCGACCGATGCGTAATATAATTGGGCCTTGCCCTGTGCCGGCACCATGCCCGTATCAACCGGCAAGCCACCACTTTCAGCTTCCAGCGCCAACGGTGTGGGAGGCAGAGCACGCCAATCATATACCCCGTTGATGGGCGGCATTTTATCTACGGAAGAAGAGGCAAAAGCCAATGAAGGCGCTTGTGCAAAAGCTTTATGCCCAACAAGGCCCGATGCCATGCCCCCCAGCGCAAGCTGCATAAGCGCACGCCGGTTTACCCGTGTTTTCTGCGCTGTCTCATCGGTTGCACATTCAAACAGCTTTGGCATCTTGCTTGTCTTTCCGTTTCTTTTCTGCGCCATCACAAATACTCGGGTTATGCCGTAACATGCCGCTTTGTATTTAGCGCACGCAACGTAATCTGGTTTTGCACAATAAAAAAGCCGCCCCCTTTGCAGGGAGCGGCCTTTATATTCCGAAACCGAAAAACGGCTGAAATTACTTGGACTGAGCCATGATTTCTTCAGCAACGTTGCGCGGCACCGGATCGTAGTGATGGAACTGCATGGTGAAGGAAGCACGGCCCTTCGTCATGGAACGCAGATGAGAAATGTAACCGAACATTTCTTTCAGCGGCACATAAGCACGAACCATAACGGTGGAACCGGAGGTTTCCTGGCTCTGGATCATGCCACGACGACGGTTCAGGTCACCCACCACGTCACCAACGTGATCGTTCGGGGTGGTGATTTCCACGTCCATGATCGGTTCCAGAATAACCGGACCAGCTTTTTTCATACCTTCACGGAAACAGGCCTTACCGGCGATTTCAAACGCCAGAGCAGACGAGTCAACGTCATGGTACTTACCGTCAAGCAGCGTGAACTTGAAGTCCACTGTCGGGAAGCCTGCCAGCACACCTGTGGAAGACTGAACGCGAATACCCTTTTCAACTGCCGGGATGTATTCTCTGGGAACAGCACCACCAACAACCTTGTTTTCGAACAGGATGCCTTCGTTACGTTCAACCGGCTGGAACTCGATCTTCACTTCAGCGAACTGACCGGAACCACCAGACTGCTTTTTATGGGTGTAGGTTTCCGTATGCGGCTGCGTGATGGTTTCACGGTATGCCACCTGCGGTGCGCCCACGTTTGCATCCACACCATATTCACGACGCAGACGGTCGATAATGATGTCCAGATGCAGTTCACCCATGCCGGACAGAATGGTCTGGCCTGTTTCCTGATCGGTCTTGAGTTGCAGGGAGGGATCTTCACCAGCCAGCTTCTGCAGGGCCAGTGTCATCTTTTCCACTGCGTCCTTTGTTTTCGGTTCGACGGAGATGTCGATAACCGGAACAGGGAAGGACATACGTTCCAGAACAACCGGATCTGCCGGATCTGCCAGCGTATCACCTGTCTGGGAGTCTTTCAGGCCCACAAACGCAGCAATATCACCAGCGTGCACTTCTGTCAGTTCTTCACGCTTGTCAGCATGCATCTGATAGATACGGCCGATACGTTCCTTGTGGCCCTTGGTGGTGTTCAGAACCGTATCACCGGTTTTGAGCACGCCACGATAAACGCGCACAAAGGTTAGCGTACCGTACTTATCGTTGATGATCTTAAAGGCCAGACCAGCGAACTTACCATTGGGGTCAACCGGAATGATGGGCTGGTTTTTTTCGTCTTCTTCTTCACCTTCCGGCGGAGCGCAACGAATACCTTCAACGTCATTCGGAGCCGGCAGGTAGTCGATGATGGCATCGAGCAGAGGCTGCACGCCCTTGTTCTTAAACGCCGTGCCACACAGAACCGGACGGAATTCACCGGAAATGGCGCCCTTCTTGATGCAGCGCTTCAGGGTTTCAACAGAAACGTCACCCTTTTCGAAGTATTCTTCCATGGCTGCATCATCAACAGCCAGAGCCGTATCCAGCAGGTTCTGGCGTGCTTCTGCAGCCTTTTCCTTCAGGTCAGCCGGAATTTCTTCGTCATGGAACTTCGCGCCAAGTTCACCGCCTTCCCAGACGATGGCCTTCATTTCCACCAGGTCGACAACACCAACAAACTTGTCTTCTGCGCCAATTGGCAGCTGCAGCGGGATAGCAACGATATCCAGCTTTTCTTTCAGCGTATCAAATGCGCGGTAGAAGTCTGCACCGGTACGGTCCAGCTTGTTGATGAAGATGATCCGAGGCACCTTGTAGCGGTCTGCCAGACGCCAGTTGGTTTCGGACTGCGGCTGCACACCAGCCACACCTTCAATAATGAACACGGCCCCATCGAGCACGCGCAGGGAGCGGTTCACTTCGATGTTGAAGTCGATATGTCCGGGCGTATCAATAATGTTGATACGGTGGCCTGCCCATTCACAGGTCACGGCAGCGGACGTAATGGTAATACCACGTTCACGTTCCTGAGCCATGTAGTCAGTCGTGGTGTTACCTTCGTGCACTTCACCAATTTTATGGGACACGCCGGTGTAGTACAGCATACGTTCGGTCGTGGTCGTCTTACCTGCGTCAATATGCGCGGTAATACCGATATTACGAATCTTGGACAGATCGGATGTGGCGGACACGAAAACCTCCAGAAAACAGGTCAGGCGCGAATGGGAATCCCTTCGCGCCTGTGGCCGCCGTGCACCGTATTGGCACCTGTGATGTTAAAATCTTCAGGAAACCCGGCTGCCGGAAACCGGCCGATAGACGACGATGCCTGACACCTTGCCAGACATCTACACCGCAGAAACCGGCCCTACCCCACGAAGTGAATAGAGCCGGCTCCACTGAATAAGGTAAACCCCTGAATCAGGCGCCTGCGGCTGCCTGTTTTTTGGCCTGAGCGCGCAGAACGCGGCGCTTGATGACCTGTGCTTCTTCAGGAAGTTTGCGGTTAGGCGTGCTCAGCAGGAATGCATCCAGACCGCCATTGTGTTCAATGGTGCGCAGGCCACGGGCACTTACGCGCATACGCACGGCAGAACCCAGAGTTTCAGAAACCAAGGAAGCATCCTGCAGGTTAGGCAGGAAGCGACGGCGGGATTTGTTGTTAGCGTGGCTGACGTTGTTTCCGGTCAGCACACCTTTGCCGGTAATCTGGCAACGACGGGACATTGTCTCATCCTTGTCTTATACAAAATAGGAACAGAGGGCCGAGACAAGCGCCCGGCGACCACATTCAGGATTGGCGCGGCTTATGGCTTAGCCACGGCTTTCAGTCAAGGGTTGTGCTCAGGCTTTCTCGTTTTCCTGCCCGGTCTGTGCCCGAACAGACGCATGTACTTCGCCTGATCGAACGCTCTGGGCGGCTGAGTCGAGAATGCGCAAAACGGTATCCTTGTCCATAATCTGGGCAAGAATACCTACAGAATTACCCAGAAGAGCGGAGGCCACTGCCAGCGGAGGATATT
Source organism: Acetobacter pasteurianus subsp. pasteurianus LMG 1262 = NBRC 106471 (assembly GCF_000285275.1). Classification (GTDB taxonomy): domain Bacteria; phylum Pseudomonadota; class Alphaproteobacteria; order Acetobacterales; family Acetobacteraceae; genus Acetobacter; species Acetobacter pasteurianus. Next base: position 171,679 of record NZ_CADO01000067.1, on the reverse strand, counting down.
TTTCATTCCGCAGATGCTCAATAGCGTGCTGAATGACCATATCGCACCGCGCCAGATCTTCGGGCACATCCATGTTCGGGCCTGCTTCGGGAGTCTGCCCTGCTGTTTCGGTCATCTCTTTTGATCCTTCATTTTTCTGCGGCCCACATCATCTGCAGGCGCGCGATTCGTCAGACACAGCCAAGCCTTACCAGCAGGCCTACGCCTTTTATCACGTCTCCTGCCCGCTTTCTCCCCCCTGAGCGGCCCACATGGATGCATACACCGCATTCTGGGCCAGCAGGGCTGCATGCGTGCCGCGCTCAACAATATGCCCCTTGGCCATAACCAAAATTTCGTCTGCATCCACAATGGTGGATAAACGATGGGCGATAACAAGCGTTGTGCGGCGTGCTGAAACCGTTTTAAGCGCTGCCTGTATTTCTTTTTCAGTATGTGTGTCTAACGCACTCGTGGCCTCGTCAAGCACAAGAACGCGTGGGTCTTTCAAAATCGTGCGGGCAATGGCCACACGCTGCTTTTCTCCGCCAGAAAGTTTTAACCCGCGCTCACCCACCTGTGTTTCATACCCTTCAGGCAAGGACATGATAAAATCATGTATCTGCGCCAGTTGGGCCGCGTGCTGCACCTCTGCCGGGGTAGCCCCCAGCCGCCCATAGGCAATGTTGTAGCCAATGCTCTCGTTAAACAGCACGGTATCCTGCGGCACCACACCAATGGCCGCACGCAAATCTGCCTGCCGGTAATCACGCACATCGTGCCCATCCACCAGCACAGCACCCGACCACACATCGTAAAATCGGAACAGCAACCGGCTGATAGTGGACTTCCCTGCCCCTGTGGTACCCACAATGGCAACCTTGCGCCCCGGCTCCACCTCAAAGCTGATACCGTGCAAAATTTCACGCTCGGGCCGGTATCCAAAATGCACATCTCTGAACGCCACGCGCGCTGGTGCAGAAACCTGCAATCGTGTGGCAATGGAGAGAGGATGCGCAGGATCTGCCACTTCCACTTCTTCCTCCGTCAGTCCCAGCATGTGCTCAAGATCAACCAATGCGGTACGAATGGCAGAATAAACGGAACCCAGAAAATTCAGTGGTCCATAAAGTTGCAGCAGATACGTGTTGACCATAACGAACTCGCCAACCGTAATGCGTCCGGCCTCAATATCATGCCCACCCAGCAGCATTATGGCTGTAAGAGACAGGGCAATAATGGCAGCCTGCCCAAAGTTGAGGAAACCCAAGGAATACTGGGTTTTTTTTGCAGCCTGTTCATAACGCGCCTGGGCGCTGTCATACCTTTGGGCTTCGTGCTTCTCGTTCCCAAAATATTTTACGGTTTCGTAGTTCAGCAAGCTGTCTAGTGCTTTGCCTGTGGCCTCGCTGTTGGTTTCATTCATCTCGCGCCGGATTCCGAGCCGCCAAGATGTAAACCGCACGGTAAACAGAATATAGGCTGCAATCATCAGCGCCATAAGCGCCACATACTGCCAGTTGAAAACACGCCAGATCACCGCCATCACCAGTGCTGCCTGCAAGATGGTGGGAGAAATGGACATGATCATCCGCAGCAGCGTTTCCACCGCCTCTGTGCCACGCTCAATAGCGCGTGTGACCCCTCCGGTGCGGCGATCCAGATGAAAGCGCAAGGAAAGCGCATGCATGTGCTCAAAACTGCGGTAAGCCGCCTGCCTTGCCACCCGGAACCGAACTGGTGCGAATAACGCATCTCGCAAATTGGTAAGGGCTGCAGAAACCAGCCGTACCAATCCGTAACAAAGAATCAAAGCCGCAGGCGCCATAGCCAGCGAATGCGGGTGCGTAAACCGATCCACCACACGGCTATAAACCAGCGGAATGCCCAGTGTGGCCAGCTCACCCCCAAGCATGACCACAAGAACCAGCACAACGCGCCAACGCAGGGCACGATTTTCCTGTGGCCACAAATATGGCAGCAAACGCGAAAGTGTTATGGAAACCGGCTTTTTGAGCGGCCCGGCAGCCGCGCGACGTGGTGGCATAACCCGCATGTGCCATGCTGGGCGCATTTTGCAACCCCGCCACACCTTGCCACCGCCTTTGCCACACCCGATAACAACCCCAGACACGCTAGGCACAGTTCAACAGGATTTTGTTTCCATGTCTTCCGACATCACGCCTTTTCTTCGGCATCTCAAGCAGTGCAACACTGCTATCATTCCTGGCAAACGTGCCCCTTTTTCTCTGGCTGGCAAAGTTGCCGGATGGATTACGCCAGAACTGTTTGACAGGCTGGAAAAAGAAGGTCTGGGCAACCGTGCAACCAGCTTTAACCTGCCAGACCCAAGCAAACTGGAAGCTTTGGGTGAAGCTTTGGCGCAGGAAGGTTTTTACCGCTCCCACCACGAGCTGTTTGATGTGCGAACAGACGTTGGGGAACCCGCCATTGCCCGCATTGACCGCGGTGCTTTGCCTCTTTTTGGGCTGGTTGCCACAGGCGTGCACATGAACGGGTTGGTGCGCAAAGCAGATGGCCTGCACCTATGGACAGGCCGTCGTGCCGCAAACAAGCGGCTGGACCCCTCCAAACTGGACCATCTGGTAGCTGGCGGCGTACCTGCTGGCCACACACCACGTGAAGCCTTGATCAAGGAAGCAGCGGAAGAAGCCAGTATCCCTCATGATCTTGCGGCTCAGGCGCAGGAAACCGGGCATCTGGTTTACGCCATGGAGCGGCCTGAAGGGCTCAGACGAGATATTCTTGTCTGTTATGATCTTTATCTGCCAGAAAACTTTGAGCCAGAAGCCGCTGATGGCGAAGTGGAATCCTTCGCCCTGCTGCCATTGGCTAAAGTGTTTCAGATTGTGCGGGATACGGATGAATTTAAATTCAACGTCAATCTGGTGCTGATTGATCTGTTCCTGCGCCACGGCCTGATAGATACCCACACACCCGCAGGCCAGCAGCTACGGGCGGGGCTTAACCACGGTCTTTCCGCAGCCAGCCCCGGCCATCATCCTGTTTCAGCCTGATATTTCAGGCTGAATAGCGCGCATCTGCACAAGCGCTGGCCTCGGCTTCTGCTTCCTTTAGCCCGGCCAGCAAGCGCTCACGGATTTCCTCCAAACGTTTTTTATCCGTGATTTTCAGACCAAACAGGTCCTTCACATAAAAAACGTCCACTGCCCGCACGCCATAGGTGGTGATGTGGGCAGAGGCAATTTGCAGGTTTTCACGGCTCATGGCGGCCGTTACATCATGCAGCAGGCCGGGACGATCGCGCCCATTGATTTCGATAACGGTGTAGGTGTTGGAAATTCCATTATCTATCACCACGCGCGGCGGCACATGAATGGCGCGCATGCGCATGGGCATGTGCCCAAATCCGGCTCGCGCAATTTCTTCACTAATATCAATATGGCCGCTTAGCCCCTGCTCGATCAGCGATGCCAGACGGGCAAGCTTGTGCGTTTCTTCATACGCTTGGCCGGAGGTATCCTGAATCCAGAACGTATCCAGCGCCATACCGTGTGTCATGGTATGAATGCGCGCATCCACAATGGAAGCTCCGGCCAATGCCAAGGCCCCTGCTATTTTGGAAAACAGGCCCGGCACGTCCACCGTGTAAATGGTCACTTCCGTAACCCCACGGGCAGGCAGAGGCAGCACTTCTACTGTAAGCGGTGCATCCTTGGCATCTGCCGCACGAATAAGCCGTGCGTGGCGGCGATGTGTCTCATAATCGAAGGAGAGCCAGTAACCAGCGTAGCCCAGCCCCAAAAAGCGTTCGATATCTTTTTGAGGAACACCTTCTTCTGTCAGAATATCGGCTGTAATTTCCTTGGCATGGCGCACACGCACATCTCGTTCCGTAGTAGCCAGACCACCAGCCAGAACTTCTGCCACACGCACATACAACTCACGCAGCAGCGTGGCCTTCCATGCGTTCCACACGCGGGAACTTACGGCACGCATATCCACAATAGTCAGCAGTAGCAGCAAACGCAGCCGTTCTGGAGACTGCACTATGTTTGCTACATCCAGAATGGTCTTGGGGTCATCAATATCGCGCTGGAACGCCGTATGGCTGAGCAACAGATGATGCAGCACCAACCATGAAACAGTTTCTGTTTCTTCGCCCGACATACCAAGACGCGGGCAGAGTTCAGCCGCAATTTCCGCCCCAATTTCGGAGTGGTCCCCACCCCGCCCTTTGGCAACATCGTGCAGTAGAACGGACATATACAACGCCCGTTTGGAATGCAGCCCTTTTACCAGTTCGTAAGCAATGGGGATTTCATCCGCCATGCGGCCAGAAGCCACTTCATCCAGAATACGCACGGCTTCTATGGTGTGCTCATCCACAGTAAACACATGGTACGTATCAAACTGCATCTGCCCGACAATACGCGCCCAATCTGGAATCAGGCGGCCAAAAATGCCGGTTTCGTTCAGAATGTGCAGCCAATGTGCATGTCCTGCGGGCGGATATTCCCCATAGGCCGCAGAGTAAGACAGACCACTTTCTTCCACTACAGACGGCACAGCAGCCGTTGCGGGGCGGCGACGTGGCTTTTGCTCCACCACGGACTCATCACCGCACAACAGATCAAGGAAAATGCGAGAAGCTTCCGGATTATCCCGCAGACTGGTGGCCCTGCGTTCCCACCGGATAAGCTGATGCCGGGCCAACGGATGCAGCGGACGGCGGCGCACACGCGCCCAATCCAGAATCTGCATCATTTTAATGGGTTCCTGATCGAAACTTACGCCACGATCAGGCAAAATCTGCCCATCTAGCAGAGTAAATCCGGCTTGCCGCATGGCTTCATCTGGCTTGGCAGCGTTAGCAACTGGCCCCTGGGCCTGCCGCAGTACTGCGGGTTCCAGAACATGGGTTAACCGCATGACTTCCCGTGCTGTCAGGAAGTAATGGCGCATAAAGCGCTCCACCCCATTTTGCCGCCCATGCCGGGTATACCCCATGCGTGCACCAATAACGGGCTGCATATCAAAGGTCAGTCGTTCTTCCGCACGCCCCGCCACGTAGTGCAGGTGTAGGCGCACCGTCCACAAAAAGTCCCAAGATCGGCGGGCGCGTGCAGCTTCCTGCTCTGTTAACAAACCCATCCAGATAAATTCTGGGGCCAGAAGGTCTTTGACGTGGCGCGTACCAAAAGTGTTGCGGCACATCCAATACAGGGTTTGCAGATCACGCAGCCCCCCGCGCCCTTCCTTTATGTTGGGCTCTACCAGATATGGGCTATCACCAAACCGCCGGTGACGTTCCAGACGTTCACGGCGCTTGTCATGTATAAAACCAGCGGCACCTGCATCCACACAGGCCAGAATGTAGCGGGCCTCAAACGTGGCAAAAAGGGCAGAATCCCCGGCCAACAAACGTGCATCCAGCAGCGCGGTGCGCACTGTGGTGTCTTTTTTAGCTTCTTCAATACATTCATTGATGGTGCGGGTGGCATGCCCCACCTTCACACCCAGATCCCACAGAAAATACAGCACGTATTCAATCAGCGGATGTGCGCGCTCTGCACTTTCTTCCGCCACCAGAAACAGCAGATCAATATCGCTGAACGGTGCCAAGAGCCCGCGCCCGTAGCCACCTGTCGCGGCTATGGCAAAGCTGGGAAGCACCCCGCTTTCTACAATACCTGCTCCAATGGTGGCACGCACGGCCAGATCAACAATGGCGCGCACCATAACATCGGTAAAAACAGCTATTTTTTTGGCTGCCCCAGCGCCTTTAAGCTCATGCCGCTCAAACCGGTTACGTATATCTGCCTGATAGCGCCCCAGATGCCGACGGAAAATGGCAACGGCATCATCACGTTCAGGAATAGCCGCATCTTCCGGTGTTGCGTCTCTTAATTCCCGCGTCAGACACGCAGAAAGCATTTCTGGCGTTAGGGTTGCCAGCATGGTCATGTCGGACTGCTGCGCGGCGGCAGGCTCTACGGAAGGGGTGGGCATGAGAGGCGAGTTCTGCTCCTGAATGGGGTCTGGCGTCATGGTATCTAGCCTGCTGCCTGTGCGTGTTCTTCCTGCGCGGCTTCCTTGCGCAATTCATACAGAAGATCCAGCGCTGCGCGTGGGGTCAGGCTATCTGGGTCAATGTCCATCAAACGCTTACTTAACGTATTTTGGGGCTCAGGGGGTAATGTCTTCTGCGTGTCAAACAACGGAAGCGGTTCGGGTATTGTATTTTCAGCACGTTCCAACTCCCGCAGCAGGCGCCCGGCCCGGTCCACCACAGCGTGCGGTACACCGGCCAACCGCGCAACGTGTACACCCCAGCTTTTTTTTGCTGATCCTGCAAGCACTTCATGCAAAAACACAATTTGCCCCCGCCATTCCCGCACCGCCATAGTATGCAGGGAAAGGCGCGGGAGTGTATCCACCAAGCGCGAAAGTTCATGGAAATGCGTTGCAAAGATTGCACGGCAGCGCACGCTTGAATGCAAAGCCTCCAGCACAGCCCATGCAATTGCCAAACCATCCAACGTGGCCGTGCCGCGCCCGATCTCATCCACCACAACAAGAGAACGCGGGCCAGCCTGGTTAAGAATGGCGGCGGTTTCCGTCATTTCCACCATAAAGGTGGAGCGCCCACGCGCCAGATCATCCGAAGCGCCTACGCGGGAGAAAAGCTGATCCACCACCCCGATTCGCACCCGATCAGCCGGAACGGGAAAACCACCTTGTGCCAGAATAACCGCCAGCGCTGTCTGTCGCAGATAGGTGGATTTACCGGCCATATTCGGCCCCGTTAACAGCATAACGCGCTGTTGCGGTGCCAGATCGCACGTATTGGGCGTAAAACGCGTGCCTGCTGGCAAGGCGGCTTCCACCACCGGGTGGCGGCATCCTTCCAGCGCAAAGGCAAAATCTTCCGTCACCTCTGGCCGGCACCATGTGCCATTGCCTGCCAAGTCTGCGCAGGATTGCAAAACATCCAGCACAGCCAAAGCCTGTGCCAGAACAGGCATGCTGCGTTCCGCCAGAACCTGTTCAACCAACGCGCCAAACAGTTCTTTTTCACGCTGGGATGCTTTTTCTGCGGCCTCGGTTATGCGGGCATCCAGCGTTGAGAGTTCTTCTGTGGCAAAACGCGCATTACTGGCCGTGCCCTGCCGCAAGATAAGCTCTGGCTTGTCCTTCAGCTTGGCGCTGGCTGCTACGGGCACTTCCATCACATAGCCAAGCTGGGCGTGATGGCGAATTTTAAGGCTGTTCAGCCCATAATGCGCGGCATATTTGGCCTGTAAGCCCGCTATAAGGCGGCGTGAATCATCCCGCAATCCACGGTATTCATCCAGCTTGGCATCATAGCCCTGCGCAATAACACCGCCATCATCCAGCCTTGCTGGAAGGTTTTCCGCCAGCGCGCGCGCCAGTTCGGCCTCCAGCGCCTGCCCGCCACCCAAACGTGTAACCGCCTGATGTAACGCCGGAGGCAATGAAGCATCAGCAGCCGTGAGAATACGCGCAGCCTCCCGCGCCACCATAAGGCCATCGCGCATAGCGGCCAGATCTCGCGGTTGCCCACGCCCAAGGGACAACCGGCCGAGCGCACGTGCAATATCTGGAGCTTTTTTAAGTGTTCCGCGCAACGCCTCGCGCCGCACCGCATCTTCCTTCAGCCACCACCAGCCTTCCTGCCGTGCGGCTATCTGGCCTGCATGTGTAAGTGGGGCTGCCAGCCATTCTGCCAGCATACGTGCCCCTGCGGCACTGACTGTACGGTTTACCGCAGAAAATAGTGTGTGCTCATCCCCTCCGTCCCGCGCACGCAAGATATCCAGACTGGCGCGTGTGGCCGGATCTATGCCCAGAATACCACTTTCATTTTGCGGAACAGGATGTGCCAGACGCGGCAGCTTGCCTGCCTGACTGCGCTGAACGTATTCCACCGCCATAGCAGCGGCCACGCTTTCTTCATCCGTAAAGGTGCCAAAGGCTTCTATGCTGGCCACATCAAAAGCACTGGCCAGACGCTGGCGTGCCGTATCTGCGCCCGATGCTACGGTTTCTGGCGCACGGCGGGCTTCATAATCCGCCAGATTAAGAACGGCAGGTGCAAGAATTTCCGCAGGGTCCAGACGGCCTAAAAGCGCGGGAAGCCCTTTGCCTGTCAGGCTTTCGGTTTCAAACAACCCGGTTGAAACATCAATCCACGCAGCGCCAATAACTGTATCGGCAAAGGATGCCTCGGCTTTTTTGCCTTTCCCCTTTGTTTGTGGCGCTGTGAGCGCCAATGCGAGCAAAAGGTTGGAGCGCCCAGGCTCCAGCAGTTCATCTTCTGTTAGCGTGCCGGGGGTAATCACCCTTACAACGCCACGCGCCAGAGGCCCCTTGTTTGCGGGCCTGCCTTTACGGGGTGTTTCAGTCTGTTCTGCCACCGCCACCCGGAAGCCGCGCCGGATCAAACGCGCAAGATAAGCCGGAGCTGCCGCCACTGGCACCCCGCACATGGGAATCGGTTCCCCCGCATGTGTGCCGCGTGCTGTTAAGGCAATATCCAGCGCAGCCGCTGCGGCCGTAGCATCATCAAAAAACAGTTCGTAAAAATCGCCCATGCGAAAAAACAGCAGGGCTTCAGGATTTTCGGCCTTGAGGGTGAACCACTGCGCCATTGCTGGCGTAGCACCTTTGGAGGAAATGCGTGTCATGCCGCTATCATAAAGTGCTCTCACATAGCGGCAACAGCCTTTAGGGCACCATATCCGTGCGTTTTTCAGCCATCTTCTGCAAAATCTGCACAACGGTTACGATGCAGGGCAGCCACGGGGCATCGCCCTCACCCGTCTGTGGCTGACGAATAACCCTAACGGAAGGATACCACAGGCTGCGCACCTCTCCATCTGGCTGTGTCATGGTAGAGCCCGCAGCCCAGCGCCAGTCCCCACCAAAGCGATCAAGCAGCAAAACAGGCACACCCAGCAAACCACCCAGATGCGCTATCATCGTATCTACGGTTATCACCACATCCAGACCCGCCATAACACGGGCTGTTTCCAGCACATCACCTTGCGGTAATTTCTCTATCGGAAATGGAGGCTGCTGCCCTTCCGTATGTTTTTGGAGAGACTGAAACTCAACATTATCCAACCGCCCCAACGGTTCTAATAGTTGCGGATTGAGTGAGCGCCTGCGGTCAAACTGATACGTTGAACTACCCGCCCAACACAGCCCAATACGCAAAACGGTTTTCTTGCCGGGATCTGCCTTTTGAAGCCCCGTAATATCGGGCCACCATGCAAATGGCGCTTCCATTCCCAACACATCAGGCAAGCTCATAAGGCCGCAAGCTGCTACGGCTTTTGGCGCATGCTGGCTGGTGCATATTGTTACATGCGGCAGACGTGCCAACTCCATCTGCAGCACAAAACTGCGTATGCTTTGCGGCACATACAGCAAAACCGGAACACGCTGAGCCGCCGGAGAAACATAACGCAGAAACTGCAATACATCGCCCAATCCCTGCTCTGCATAGAGCAACACAGGCTTTTCCTGCGGAGCACCATCCCACTGAGGTAACCCGGCGGCACAAGCCGGAGGTGCAACAAGGTGCTGGCGCGCATCAAACAGCTTCCAACCCTCAGCAAATCGACCTTCGGCCAGATACAGCACGCCACGGTTCATACGTGCTCGGGCGGCATCCGTGCTGTTTCCTGCCTGTTTTTCTACCTTGCAAAACAAGGCTTCCGCCTGCGCACGTTTACCCAGATCAGCGAGAACCGTGGCGTAATTGAGCATCAGGCGCGTATCGTTCTGCTGTAATGCACATGCAGCTTGCAGTTCCTTCGCAGCTTCTTGCAGGTGGCCTAACGCCATCTGCACCAGCCCCAGATTACTGCGTGTTTCTGCGGCTTTGGGATCCAGTTGCGCAGATTTTACCAGAACATCCCGGGCTTCCTCATAACTGCACGTTGCAAACAACGCTGCTCCATGATTGGCCAGAGCTGGTGCGGATGTTGGCAGTTCTACCGCCACAGCTCGAAAATAAGGTTCGGCCTCTGCCGATTTGCCTGCCCCGTGCAGGATCATGCCACGCAGATTTTGTGCAAACAGGTTTTGCGTATCCAACTGCAAGGCCTTACCGGAAACCTCTATCGCTTTTTCCAACTGTCCATGACGTGACAAAAAAGCGGCCAGAGCCAGATGCCGCTCCTGTTCTAATGGCCGTAACTTTATAGCGGTGCGTAAAGCACGTTCAGCTTCGGCAATGCGCTGCTGCGCTTCCAGAACAGAGGCCATAGCATCATGCGCGCGCGGGTCTCTTGGTGATGCAAGAACGGCCACGTGAATGGCCGCCCGCGCTGCCTCCATCTGTCCTTCTGCCAGCAGTGCCAAACCTAACGTGATATGAAAATGCGGTTCTGCCTGTAACTGTACAGCCTTGGCTGCCAGCGCCACTGCGGCACGGTTATCTCCGCCCGCGCGCGCTATGCAGGCCATGCCATGCAGTGCACCAGCATGCTGCGGATTCTGCTGCAAACAGTTTTGCAGAACACGTAACGCCTGCTCCGCATTGCCATGCGCCAACAATACCAGTGCAGATTCCACCTGCGTATCCATCTGCATGGGTATAACTGGCTCCTTTTTGTAATCTGATATGCCTCACAAAGTGCATTCCGTGCGCGGCGTGTATGCTTTACCATATACGCCATGAATAAAGCCTATCTTTCCCTTGAACGCCATTTTGCCCGCCTTTCCTCCCTGAATGATGCCATAGGCATACTCTGCTGGGATAAGGAGGTAATCATGCCCTCCGGCACAGCAGAACGCCGGGCAGAAAATCTGGCCATGCTGGAAGGCATGCGCCACGAAATTCTAACAGCCCCAGTTGTTGCAGAACTGCTGGAACAGGCAGAACCGGGCGATGATATCTGGCGCCGTGCCAACCTGGAAGAAATGCGCCGCCTGCATGCCCATGCAACGGCCCTACCCGGAGAATTGGTGGAAGCCAGCACACAGGCCACGGCCCGATGCGAAATGGTATGGCGTACTGCGCGCGAGAATGGTGATTTTGCAGCCATTCTGCCCACACTCTCCGAAGTGCTGCGCCTTACGCGTGAAGTTGCGGTTGCCACAGGGGAAAAGCTGGGCCTTTCTCCCTACGATGCGCTGTTGGACACATTTGACCCCGGCACCCGCCAAACAGACATAGACCCGGTTTTTACACAGCTTGCCGCCGGACTGCCTGAACTGATTGGCACTGTACTGGAAAAACAGAACAGCCTGCCCGCCGCCACGCCACTGCCCGGACCATTTTCCGTGCCGCGGCAGGAAGCGCTGGGCCGCCAGCTTATGCAGCAGCTTGGGTTTGACGTCACTCGTGGGCGGCTGGATGTAAGCACACACCCGTTCTGCGGCGGGGCAACGCATGATGTGCGGCTGACCACCCGTTATGATGAAGGTGATTTCATTCCCGCCATGATGGGCGTGCTGCATGAAACAGGCCACGCCCTGTATGATATGGGCCTGCCAGAAACGTGGCTTTCCCAACCCGTTGGGCAGGCTGGCGGCATGACGCTGCATGAAAGCCAGTCCCTGCTGATGGAAATGCAGGTGTGCCGCTCCAATGCTTTTGCTGGCTGGCTGGCCCCCAAACTTCAGGCAGCTTTTGATGTGCCCGCAGGCACTGCAGGCTGGGATGCACAGAATATCCATCGGCTGCTTACCCACGTGCAGCCCGGCTTTATTCGGGTAGATGCGGATGAAGTGACATACCCTGCCCATATTCTGGTGCGCTACGAACTAGAAAAGGCACTGATCTCTGGTGACTTGCCTCTGGCTGATCTGCCTGCCGCATTTAATGAGCGCATTCACGCGCTTCTGGGCCTTCATGTACCGGATGATGGTCGTGGTTGCTTGCAGGATATTCATTGGCCGGAGGGGCTGTTCGGTTACTTCCCGTGCTACACCCTTGGCGCCTTAACAGCCGCACAACTGCGGGAAGCTGCCTGCAAGGAGGTGCCGCAGATTATGCCTGCCATTGCAAAAGGTGATTTTACGCCGCTATTGGGCTGGCTGCGTGAAAACGTGCATGGCCGTGCACGTAGCGCCTCCATGCCACAAATTGTGCAAGATGCCACAGGGCGCAAGCTGGATGCCTCGGCCTATCTGGCCCATATCCACCGCCGTTATGTGGAACGTGCGGAAGACGCATAATCATCCAACGCCCCTCTTGCTTGATGCCAGAATGAAGCAGAGGGGCAGCCGCCCCGCACAGAACGCGTTTGCACAAACGCCGTGCAGGCCCGAAACTGCCGCATTCATTTTTCACCCGTTTGCAAGATTTCTGACCGGACGCCCCTGATGAAGCATTCTTTCCTGCGTTCTGTTCTGCCGCGCCGCACGGTTTGCCGTGCCATGCTGGCGGCTGCCCTGTTCTCTCCATTCATGGGGCACCCTGCGTGGGCTGTGCATATGCCCAAAGTGCCGGAACTTCCTGCTTCCGCACTGGTGCCTTTCATGCAGTCCAACCAGCAGATATGGGATGCCGTTTTACCCCTGCCCGATGGCCGGATGCTGCTAGAAGCCCCTGCATGGGTTGGCAATACAGGCCCGCAGCTATGGGTAAGACAGACAGATGGCAGCGTTGCCCCATACCCTGATGCAAACTGGAACAACCGTGAGGCCACAAACGATACCCATTTTGTAGCCCTTGCTGGTATGACACGCACAGCAGATGGCAGCATCTGGGTGCTGGATAGCGGCGTGCCAAACCGGGAAAAACCACCCGTTGCGGCCCCGCGCCTGATCCAGATTGACCCAACAACCAACACAGTGACCCACACTGTGCCCATAGAAGCCAATCTGCTGCATCAGGGCAGTATTCTTTCCGGCATTGCCGTGCATGGTTCTACAGCTTACGTGCCGGATTCTGGTGTGGCAGGGCTTCTGCTTATTGATATTCCGTCTGCATCAGGGCGGCGTTTTCTGGACCATCACCCAGCCCTTACCGCCACAAAACCGATACAGACGCCTACAGGCCCACTGCTGAATGCAAATGGTCAGGCCATTGCCGTAGATACCAGCATGATTGCCGTAAGTCCGGATGGTACATGGATTGTTATGCAGCCACCCGCAGGCTTTCTGTATCGTGTATCCACCTCTTTGTTTACGGACCCGGACGTTACTCCGGCAGCGTTTGAAGAAGGCGTGACACAATGGTATAAAACCCCCGCATTGGGCGGTTTGACCATTGATAATGATGGCACGCTTTATTGGTCTGACATCACCACAGGCAGTATCCTCAGCTACACAGTTGGGCGTATTCCGCGCCGGCTGGTTACGGATGAACGCCTGAAATGGCCCACCACGCCCGGTTTGGATGGGCATGGGCATTTATACGTAGCGGCCAGTCAGCTTGATCATAGCGTAGGCTTTGGGACTGCAACGCCTTCTATTTCATGGCCTATTACGGTGTATCAGCTTACGCTGCCTACAACGCCTCCACCCCAATAAAGGCTACAGGCTTTCCCCCTAAAAAGGACACTTCGCGGCGTTCGCCATTCAGGATATAAGTTTCTCCATGCGCTATATTTCCACACGCGGGAATGCTCCCGTCCTTTCCTTTGCCGATGTTCTGCTTACCGGTCTTGCCGAGGATGGCGGCCTGTATCTGCCCGAAACATGGCCCGAATTCTCGCTGTCTGATTGGGAAAGCCTGCGTGGCCTGCCCTATCCGGAACTGGCAGCCCGTGTTCTGGCCCCGTTTGCAGCACCGGATATTGATCTGGAAACACTGCGCGGCCTGTGCGCCAAGGCCTATGCCAACTTTGACCACCCAGCCATTGTGCCGCTAACGCAGGTGGAAGATGGCCTGTTTGTGCAGGAACTGTTCCACGGCCCCACGCTGGCGTTCAAAGACATGGCCATGCAGGTGCTCGGCCAGCTTTTTGAACACGTACTCACCCAGCGGAATGACCACGTAACCATTGTAGGCGCCACCTCTGGCGATACAGGTTCCGCCGCCATTGAAGCCTGCCGTGGGCGGGACCGTCTGTCTGTTATCATCCTGCACCCCAAAGGCCGCACATCGGAAGTGCAGCGCCGCCAGATGACAACCGTGCTGGATTCCAACGTGACCAATCTGGCCGTTGAAGGCACGTTTGATGACTGTCAGGACCTGGTAAAGGCTCTGTTTGCTGATCTGCCTTTCCGCCGGGAAATGCATCTTTCAGCCGTCAATTCCATCAACTGGGCGCGTATTGCGGCTCAGATCCCTTACTATGTTTATGCGGCCCTGAACTTTGGCGCCCCAGAGCGTGAAGTTTCCTTTGCTGTGCCCACAGGCAATTTTGGCAACATTCTTGCTGCTTGGGCTGCACGCAAAATGGGGCTACCTATCAAGCATTTGTGCGTTGGTTCCAACCGGAACGATATTCTCACCCGGTTCCTGAACGCCAATGACATGACTATCAAAGGTGTGGTGCCCAGCCTTTCACCTTCCATGGACATTCAGGTTTCTTCCAACTTTGAGCGTCTGCTGTTTGAACTTCTGGGCCGTGATTCTGCTGCCTGCGCACGTATCATGACGGGCTTCCGCGCCACGGGGCATATGGATGTGCCTGAAGAAGTGTGGGAAAATGCTCGCACCGTCTTCTCTGGCCTTGCGCTGGATGATGAACAGACGGAAGCAGAAATTCGTAACCTGCACCAGAAATCCAATTATCTAGCAGACCCCCACAGCGCCATTGGCATTGCTGCGGGCCGCAAGTTCCGACAGCCGGGCGTGCCCATGATTGCAGAAGCCACAGCGCATCCGGCCAAGTTCCCCGATGCCATGGTGGCAGCTACGGGTATTCATCCGGCACTGCCTGTGCATCTGGAAGATCTGTTTGAGCGGGAAGAACGTTATCGCACTGTTCCGGCAACCACAGGCGCAATTAAAGATGCTGTGCGCGCTGCGGTACTGGCAAACGCTCCCTAACACCCCACATCTTACTTTCCCGTGTCAGGCCGCCTTGCCCGGCGGCCTTTCTTTTTCAGGACAAGAATGACAGACCCCATCAACATTACCCGCCTGCCCTCCGGCCTGACTGTTGTGACAGAACGCATGGAACGGGTGGAAACTGTTTCTTTCGGGGCTTATGTGGCCACAGGCACACGCCACGAAACGGCAGAAGAAAACGGTGTTTCCCATTTTCTGGAACACATGGCCTTTAAAGGCACAACCAGCCGCTCCGCCCTGCGCATTGCCGAGGAAATCGAAAATGTTGGCGGGCATATCAATGCCTATACCGCGCGGGAGCAGACCGTTTACTACGTCAAGCTTCTGAAGGAAAATCTGGGGCTGGGCGTTGATATCATCGGTGATATCCTCACCAACTCCACGTTTGATCCTGCGGAAATGGAGCGCGAACGCGGAGTTATTCTGCAAGAAATCGGACAGGCAAATGACACGCCTGACGATGTGGTTTTTGATCATTTCCAGGAAACAGCTTTTCCTAACCAGCCCATGGGCCGCCCAACATTGGGCACGGAAAACCTGATCCGGGAAATGAGCCGCGAAACCCTGATGCGCTACATGAAAGCGCATTACACTATAGACAACATGATTGTGGCCGCCGCAGGCAACCTGCACCATGAAGACGTGGTGCAGCGCGTGCAGCAGCATTTTGCCAATCTGTCCTCATCTTCTGCACCAGCTACACTTTCTGCCCGTTATGGCGGTGGTGAATTCCGGCAGGTGAAGGAACTGGATCAGGCGCATGTGGTGCTGGGCTTCCCCTCCTTTGGGTATGGAGACCCGGACTACTTTCCCGCCCTTCTGCTTTCCACCGTGCTGGGCGGCGGCATGTCTTCCCGCCTGTTTCAGGAAATTCGGGAAAAGCGCGGGCTTGTTTACTCTGTCTATTCCTTCAATGCACCGTTCACCGATGGCGGCATCTTCGGCATTTACGCTGGCACTGGTGCCAAGGAATGTGCGGAACTGGTGCCCGTAACGCTGGAAGAACTGAACAAGATTCAGCGCTACGTGACGGAAGAAGAGCTGGTGCGTGCACGGGCACAGCTTAAAGCCTCGCTTTTGATGTCTTTGGAAAGCACTGGCAGCCGGTGTGAGCAGATTGCCCGACAGTTGCAGATTTTCGGCCGGATTATCCCCACAGCCGAAACCGTTAGCAAAATTGAGGCTGTAAAAGCTGGGGATATTTGCCGCGCGGCTTCACGCATCTTTACAGGCACCCCTACGCTTGCGGCCCTTGGCCCGATTGAGCACATTCCTTCCTTGCAGATCATTACGGAGAAACTGGCAGCATGACGGAACAAACCCTAGACCGTATTTCTGATCTGGTTGCCCGCGCACGCAAGGCTGGGGCAGATGCGGCAGATGCCGTATTTGTCCGCAGCGTGGCGGCCGGTGCCGGTGTCCGCAATGGCGTGACAGAAGAACTGGAACGATCTGAAACCACGGATCTGGGACTTCGTGTTTTTGCTGGCAAAAAGAGTGCCATTCTTTCTACCACCACGCCAGAACCTTCACGCTTTGATGCGCTGATAGAACAGGCCATGGCCATGACCCGCGTGCTGCCAGAAGATCAATACGCCGGGCTAAATCCACTCGCCCAGCAAGGCCGCTTTACCCAGAATGATCTGGAACTGGCAGATTCGGCTGAACCTACAACCGAAGAACTGCTGGCCCGTGCTCGCGCTGGAGAAGAAGCCGCGCTGGCCATAAAAGGCGTTACCAACAGTGCTGGCAGCAGTGCCTCTTGCGGGCGCACAGAAGTGTTTTTGGTGACATCCGCCGGATTTGCCGGAAGCTATACCCGTACGCACCACTCCAACTCCGTATGCGTGCTGGCAGGTTCTGGCGATGGCATGCAGCGTGATTATGATTACCACGGCACAGTCTGGCTGCGTGATCTGAAAGATGCGGCAGAGCTTGGCAAAAGTGCTGGTGAAAAAGCCATTGCACGCCTTAACCCCATTAAACCCCGCACTGGCCGTTACCCCGTTGTGTTTCATCCTCGGGTGGCTGGTAGCTTTCTGGGCCATTTTGCCGGGGCCATTACGGGCACGGCCATTGCGCGGGGCACATCCTTTTTGAAGGATAAACTCGGGCAATCCATCTTTGCCAAAGATATTACCATTACGGATGATCCTACCCGTAAAAAAGGCCTGCGCTCCCGCCCATTTGATGGCGAGGGCATGCAGGTTGCACCATTGCATCTGGTAGAAAATGGCGCTTTGCAAAGCTGGATTCTGGATAGCCGCAGTGCGCGCCAGCTTGGGCTGCAAAGCAATGCTCACGCTGCACGCGGAACATCTGGCCCGCCCGGCCCTTCTGCCACCAATCTGTTTTTTGAGCCCGGCACACTCTCCCCCACTGAACTGATGGCGGATATTAAGGAAGGCCTCTACATTACCGAGATGATGGGTTCCTCCATCAATGGCCTTACCGGTGATTACAGCCGTGGTGCTTCCGGGTTTATGATTCGCGATGGCAAGATTGCTGAATCCGCTGCCGAGTTCACCTTGGCGGGCAACCTTCTGGATATTTTTGCGTCCATTACGTTAGCTAATGATCTGGACTTCCGTTTTGGCACGGACGCCCCCACATTACGTACAGATGCCCTTAGCATCGCCGGGGCATAACCTCTTAGCCGGAGACTATTCTTTCTGTGAAACCCCGCATTCTTGCACCTGTTCTCACTGCCTTCCTGAGCATCGGCCTTATTGCGGGGCCTTTGGCCCTGCATGCTGATGCCCGCCCCGGCCAAGGTGGCTCTATGGGCAGCCGTGGCAGCAGAACATGGAGCGCTCCTCCGCCCACACGTACGGCGCCTTACAGTGCGGCCCCAATGGAACGCTCCATTACGCCGCGCACGGCGCCTTCCCCTAACTATGGGCCGCAAACAGCACCATTTGCACGCCCGGCAGCTCCCTTTGCGCAATCCGGCGTTCGGCACCCATTCCTGACCGGGTTTGCCGGTGGGTTTTTGGGGGCCGGCTTGTTCGGCCTGCTGAGCGGACATGGCTTTTTGGGTGGCATGCATAGCTTTTTCAGCCTGATCGGGTTGATGCTTCAGGTTGCCTTTGTTGTCATGATCGCCATGTGGCTGGTGCGTCGCTTTACTGGCAATAAAAGCTCTGGTGGCAGCGGCTTTTCCATGGGGGCTGGCGGTGTGGCCAATTCACCGGGAGTAACGCCGGGGGCTATGCCTTCTGCTGGTGGAAATGCCGCCTTGCAGATTAACACTGCAGATTATCAGGCCTTCCAGCAAACGCTGATGGATATTCAGACAGCGTGGAACCAGCAGAATATTGCGGCCATGCAGCAAATGGCCACACCTGAAATGGTGTCCTACTTTAACGAGCAGCTTTCTGCCCTTGCCAGCCAAGGGGCACGCAACGTTGTTTCGGATGTGCATTTCATTCAGGGCGATCTGGCCGAGGCATGGCGTGAAAACGGCATGGACTTTGCCACCGTTGCCATGCGCTACAGCCTGATTGATCTTACCACCAATGCCATGGGGCAGGTTATTCAGGGGAGTTCTACCGAGCCGGTGAACATTACCGAGTTGTGGACCTTTACCCGGCCTTCTCGCGGGGGGCGCTGGCTTCTTTCAGCCATACAGCAAACCCGTCAGTAAGCACTGGTATTTTATAGCCCCGCCCTTTAACCTCAAAGGGCGGGGCTTTTTATTGCCTGCCTGACATTAACGGGAGATAGGCTGTTATGCTGCTGCTTGAAATTGTGACTGCATGCAGTGTTACGTTAGCAATCTGCTTTGGGGTGTTTTTTCTATTCTGGCAGAAACGCAAACTGGCAGAGCTGGAAGCTGATCTCACCCGCTTGCGCACACAGGGCATAGATATCAGCAAAGACACGCTTCTAAACGGACAAAGCCCTGCACAGAAGCAAGGCTAAGCGTTTACCTCACCACGCAGCTACATGCACTGTGGTGAGCAAGTATTATTTGGCTTTAACTGCTAAAGCTTACGGGTGAACCAAAGTTAGCCCGAACATGATAGTTGCCAACACCATCATAAATCCCAGCATGGTGCGCACACGTTCTTTTTGCCGTTTGTGTTTTTCTGTCTGCTCAAGCAGACCATCCTGCTGTGCATTCATACCACTTACACCCATGCCTGAAGGAAGTGATCTGCCAGCAGACCACAGAAAAGGAAAAATAGGTAAGCCAGAGAAAAGCGGAAGGAAATACGGGCCGCTTTATCCCCTTTCAGGCTTACGCCCTGTGCATCCTGCGGTTCCAGCAAAACACGCACAGCACATGCTACAAACCCTAAGCCAAGCACCAAAGCTGTGGTCGTATAAAGCCAACCGCACAGATGCATAAAGGATGGCACCAGAGAAACGGCCAGCAGCACCAGCGTGTAAATAAAGATCTGCCAACGTGTATGCCGTGCACCACGCACAACCGGCAGCATGGGAATGCCCGCACGCCCGTAATCCTTACAGGCATACAGAGAGAGTGACCAAAAGTGCGGGGGCGTCCAGAAAAAGACAATTCCGAACATCACAATCGGCAGAACAGCCATATGGCCTGTTACTGCGGCCCACCCGATCATGGGCGGGAAAGCCCCTGCTGCACCACCAATCACAATATTCTGCGGCGTGGAACGCTTAAGCCACATTGTGTAGATAACGGCGTAAAAGAAAATGGAGAACGCCAGAATGCCAGCAGCCAACGTATTGGTTGCCATCCACATTAAACATACAGAAAGGCAGGAAAGCCCTACCCCGTAAGCCAATGCTTCGTTTTCTGGAATACGCCCACCCGGAATAGGACGGGTGATGGTACGCTGCATGACGGCATCAATATCGCGGTCATACCACATATTGATAGCACCAGCCGCACCCGAGGCCATGCAAATGCAAAAGATGGTCACCAACGCCACAAAGAAATTCATGTGGCCCGGTGCAACAATCATGCCCGCTGCACCTGTAAAAACAACCAGCGAGATCACCCGTGGCTTTAACAGCTGAATCCAATCCCGCGCACGGGTGCCAACCTGATCGGCCTTAAACCGAGGGCGACGTTCTGCTGTTGCTTCTAGGGAAGCTGTTGCCACGCTGTCACTCATGCCCGGTATCCCTTGGAATCCTGAACAGAAATTGCGGCCCATTGTGCAGTTGTCTGCTGGTTACGCCGAAAGCTCATCACCACGGCACCAATAAAGCAGAGGGCTGCCAAGCCAAAAAATGCACCACTTACCATTTGTGCACCCGGCACAAACACCAGCGCTGTAGCTACAGCGGTGCAGGTAAAATGCAGATACGCCATAAGTTGCGGATACCAATATCCGCATTCCTCACCGCGCCACAGATAGAAACCACCGCACACAACATACAGTGCGCCAAGCTGAAGTGCAGAATGCAGGCCACTTCCCTGCACCAGTTGCACAAGCCAACCGCCGGAAACCACACCCATAAAGCCCAAGCCCCAGAGCAACGGCACACGCAGCGAGGCACGGGCATTCCATGCACCAGCCAACCACAGCACTGCCAGACAGGTAGCTGCAAAAGAGCACAGAGCCAGCATGGCGCTGCCAACCTGCATAGCGCCTGCACTTTCAGTGCCCTGCATAAAAACGCTTTTGGTCCACGCCACAACGCCAGACGCAGCGGCTGCAGCCATAATGAATGCAACAGGTTTTTCAGAGAACTTGCCAACGCGAGCGCTAATTTCAAACACCACACCAAAACCGGCAAGCAGCACCACCAGCCCTACGGGGCCAGCAAAGCTTTCTACATTTACCGCTGCAGCATCGTGCCAGTGTTTTACAATCTGCCCGGCCATAACAGGCACGGTAAGCAGCATAACAGCGGCTGCCAGCATTTCCCCCCATACAAAAGGAGAGAACGGTTTGCGCTCTTCCATATCGGCACGGCTATCAAATACGGTTACCAACAGGGCCATGCTCGTCATTAACGTGCCCGCACACCACAACAAGGTGGCAGTTTTAAGCTCTGCCCCTGTAACTGTGAGCGCCGCCCCAGCAAACACACACAGAAAACCGGCATCATTCATCCGGGGTAGCAATACGCCCGAACGCTGCACGGCACGCGGAAGCCACAAGGAACCAAAGCCACCCAGCAGCGCCGGAACAACAACATATAAAAGCATAAGCACAGGATGAGCCTGCACAACAGCATGCCATCCGGCCGTAGCAGGCATAATGCCCATTTCAGAAAGTGTAGAAGCACCTCCGCCAGCTAATGCTGCCAGAGTGGCCAGCACCACGTAGGCGGCGCCTGTGCCATTTCCTTTTCTGGCAACACGCATGCCATTTCCAGATGTCTCATTCTGTTGGCTCTGGTTATGGGCGACCATCATGCTCCAATTTCCAATTTCTTACTGGCATCATGCTGCTCTACGCCCTTGGCGCGTGGCACGGCATAAAACTGTTCCATCATATTAATGTTACATACGCGCAAATGCCATTTTCTGCCACGCAGAAGAAACGCCCCTGCCTTGGCAGGAGCGCACAGGTTATGCAGGCAGATTTTCCAGCGTGACCAAAGTAAACAGCCCTAATGGGGGAACAGGCTGAATATAGGCGCGTCGTATATCCTCATCAGGCAACAATGATTGCATTGCGAAATCAGGATGCCACCCCAAGGAGTGAGATGCCCGGCCCAGCGCATGTTCTACAGCGCCGCGCACACCACCTGGCGCCAAAAAGTGATTTACAAACAGAATATAACCGCCGGGGCGCACAATGCGTTTGAGTTCGCGCAGTAGCTGGCGTGGATGCGGCACGACAGAAGCCACAAACATGGCTACGGCGATATCGAAGGAAGCATCGTCAAACTTCGTATCTTCGGCATCCATTTCAAGCAGGCCGTTCACGTTTGTCAGCTTATCGCGCTGCACACGCTCACGCGCCTTGGCCAGCATATCGGCTGAAAGATCAATGCCGGTAATCTGCTTTTCTGGCCGGTAATGGGGCAGTGCCAAGCCGGTACCCACCCCCACTTCCAGCACATCCGTGCCGGGAAGACCGTTTACGGCTTCTACAGCACGCAAACGCCCAAACCGGGAGATGCCGCCAAAAACAACATCATATACATTTGCCCACCGGCGATAGGCTGCTTTGACAGCCTCCGCATCCAGTGCCGAGCGGGAAGGAGGAGGCGCGGGATTATCCCCCCCGCCGGAAGGATAATTTTGGAGAACGTCACTCATGTCCTCTCTCTGCCTGCTGGTGGACATTTCTTCAAGAGCCACAAAAGGTCTTCCTCTTCTGCACAAGGCACGCGCCACAAAAGCGCCCTTGTGTAAGGGCATATACTCCTTTTACGCTGCAACTGTGCAATAGATAGTGTTAATATAGAGCTATGTTTCAAATTCTTCTCGCCATCGTCTCCCTCGCCATATGGGCCAGCATTGTCATCTACTACTTCCGAAATCCGATATATGAATGGCTGGACAACCGCTTTGGGAAAGACACGCCGCTGGCAGATCTGGAATCTGCCGACAAACGGGATGACTCCCACAAGCAAAACAAAGGCTGAAAATTACGCTGCATTCAGCTTACGCTCTATACAGTTCCAGATTGCTCCTGCACCATTGATACCATCAAAGCGTTCCAACTCCTGAAGGCCAGTGGGAGATGTTACGTTAATTTCTGTCAAATACTGGCCAATCACGTCTATTCCTACAAAAATTAGGCCATGTTCTTTCAGAAACGGGCCAATAGCCGTGCAGATTTCACGGTCTCGCTCACTCAGCCCAATCTGTTTGGCCACACCGCCCACATGCATGTTTGACCGGTGATCTTCCCCCGATGGCACACGGTTGATTGCACCTATGGGTTCCCCATCCACCAGAATAATACGTTTATCTCCGGCCGTTACGGCAGGTTCATAACGCTGAATCATCAACGGCTCGCGCGAACGCGCAAAATGCATTTCAAGCAACGCATTCAGATTCTGGTCATCTTCACGGATACGGAAAACCCCGCTCCCGCCATTCCCGAAAAGTGGCTTCACGATAATATCGTGCCACTTGGCCCGGAATGCCCGAATCTGTTCGATATCCCACGTCACCAGGGTTGGCGGCATTAAATCTGGAAAATGGGTGACCAAGAGTTTTTCAGGGCTATCACGCACCCAGCGCGGATCATTCACCACCAAGGCTTTGCCCGGACCAATACCATGCACGTGGTCCAGCATGTGTGTGGCTGTAATATATGCCATGTCAAAAGGCGGGTCCTGGCGCATCAGCACCACATCCATATCCCCCAATGACTGGCGTGTTGGCGCACCAAACGTGGCATGGTTTCCTTCTTCCCGCCGAACTGTCACTGGGCGCATCAAAGCCGTTACACGGGTTTTGGAAGACTGCTCTGGTTCCACAGCTCCTTCCCCCAATGCCAGCGAATTCACCTCATACACATACAAGGTATGCCCACGTTTCTGAGCTTCCAGCATAAGCGCAAAGGTTGAATCCCCATGGATATTAACGTGCTCCAGAGGGTCCATCTGAACCGCAACCTGTAAGGATGATGCCATTGAGGTATGTTTCCTGTTATTCTTGGCTAAATAAACTGTAGCCAGCGTATCCTGCCTTGCCTGCCTGCTGCAAACAACACCAAGCCGACACCTGCATGCCTAACGCTTATTGGCAGGTAATATTGCAGTATCTTCCCGCACCGCATCGTTTCCCAAGCAGCGCAATCTTACACGATAAAGGGCGTAACTATCGGCCACGGCACCACGGCGGCGGCGTGTAATATCTGGATATTGCGCGAGAACATCAAAAAGCGCCGCATCAGGTTGATCATGCCGCCTGCGGCTCCGCAGCAAATAGCCCTCCACCCCACATGTAGAGTGTGGAAACGCAAAAAACTGCCATCTCGACTCGACAGCCAGCACTTTGCGATTCCGGGCGTAAAAAGAAAGCTCACCCGCAAGCCCGTATTCATCAGCAATCAGCTGACTATCTGGCGGAATCTGCTTTTCTACGGTCTGGACAAATTCTGGCCAGCCGCCCATTTGCCGTAACGTCATGTCAAAATGAGGCGAAAGATGTGCGGGTGCCAACAAAGCTTGCCCGACCACCACAACAAACATGGTAATACCAAGCGCGCAGGCTGCTTTCCACCACCGATACGGCACGCACACCACAGACAAGGCAAGAGCTGGATACAGCACAACAGGCCAGTTTGCCTGTACGCGCGCGCCTATAGCGTGCTGCACAAAAACAGCCACGGGCAGCAAAATCATACACAGCAATAACTGGGCGAATTGATCCTGCAGCCTCAGCAAATATTTTACGGCCACCACAAACAGCACAAAGATAAGCGGAGATGCCAAACCAACCTGACCGCCCAGCAATTCCCCCATAAAGGTGAACATACGGGTGGGCTGCCAATCCCCTGCTCGGCCACCCTGCTTGAGAAAGCTGACCCAATGATGTGTGGCATTCCACTCCACCACAGGGGCCATGCATATCACCGCCACCACAGCACCAAGCCAAGGCCACGGCGTGCGTAACCATTGTCTTCCGGCGTGCGTTGCCAGCAACCACATACCCAAGCCAGCTACAGGTAAAAGCGCCGTATATTTGCTATCAAACCCCAGCCCGGCAGAAAGCCCCACCAGCAACCAGAATGCTGGATGCTTGCCAGAAAGCAGATTGCTCACGCTCCACAACAGCAGGGCCATAAAAAACACCAGCGGGGTATCTGGCGTCATGATGAGCGTGCCCAACCCCACGGCCAATGTGCTGTTAAGCACAATGCCGGGTTTAAGACCTGTTACGAACCTGCTGGAACTTTCCGCCAACAGTTTTTGAGATTGAAGCCATTGCTGTGCAGCCCGCACCAACAGAATCGTGCCGATAGCCGCAGAAATAGGCCCCATAAAACGCAGGCCTTCTGCGGTATCTCCCGCAAAAAACATGCCAATGCGCATCCACAGCGCCACCATGGGTGGGTGATCAAGATACCCCGCTGCCGGAGCTAAGGCCCAGAGGCGATAATAGGCCTCATCAGGAGAAAGAGGAATCCATGCAGCCAGAATGAGCCGGAGCAATGTAAGCAGCCCCAGCGCTATCAGGCACATCCATATACCACGCGTGTGGTTTGCACTTTTTACGATCACGAGCGCCAGACAACGGTTGAAGACATGGCGTAATTCCACACCACAGCAAGAATAGCACCCGCCAAACTGGCCTCATTAAGCATATGATTCTGGCCGTAAATCATGCGGGCAATGCCCACATCCGCCAGTGCGCCAACCGAACACACCAACATAAAGAGAACAAGCCCACGCATACACGCCCAACCACGCAAGCGCCTGTCACGATAGGTGAAATTGTTATCCAGAAAGAAATTCAGAATCATGGCGGCAACAGTGCCAATGGCCTGCGCCATAGAAAAATGCGCCCCTGCCAGCCGCGCGCACTGCATAACCACCAAATTCGTGCCAACGCCTGCCAGCCCGACCATACAAAAGGCGACAAACCGCAAAGGCACCCAACCTTTGGCAAACTTATCCAAAAGGAGTGCGGCAAACTGAAGCATAACCAATGCATCCAGCTTGCTTTCCCCCGCCACACGTGGGCGAAACCCGCAAGGCACCTCCTGCACACGCAGGGGTTTGGGGGCAGAAAGCAATAAATCCAGCAAGATTTTAAAACCTGTGCCAGACAAACGCGGGGCAATTGCGGCGAATGTTTCTTGCCTTAACGCAAAAAAACCGCTCATCGGATCTGTCAGCTTTACCGGCAAGACACGTTGTGCAAGCCAGATGCCGCCATCAGACAACACATGCCGCCACGCATTGGCCAAACCAGCATTATTGCCGCCCTCAACATGCCGACTCCCAACAGCAACATCACATGTATTGTTCAGAACGGCATCTATCAGTGCACCAAGGCGTGATTCGTCATGCTGGAGATCTCCATCCATCACCGCCACAACCTGCGCGGATGAAGAAAGCGCGCCTTCAATAACAGCGGATGAAAGCCCCCGGCGCCCTATGCGGCAAATGCCGCGCACACGTGCATCATTCCGCGCCAGATCGCGCACACGCTGGCTGGTATGATCGGGCGAGTTGTCATCTACAAAGATAACTTCCCACCGCCTGCCCGTCAGCGCTTGCTCCAGAGCTTTGACAAGAGGCGCCACATTTGCCGATTCGTTATAGCATGGCACAACCACGCTAATATCCGGCCCCTTTACAACGGTTTCAGTTGAAACCGCTTGATGGTCTATCACGGGGCCTGCCCTTCCTCCTCAACCTGCACAGGCACGCCCCAACGCTCCAGACTTGTGCGGATGGTTTGCAGGGTTTGCACACGTATCACATGCTGTGCTTCTGTCAGTTGGCGGGTCAGCAGGTTTTCGTGCGCGGCATCACGCGCAATCAAACGGACAAGAAAATCTCCACCACCGCGGATCATGTGGCATTCGCGCACTTCTGGCCATTGGGCCAGTTGCTGCTCAAAACTGCACAGAATGGCCTCTTTCTGGCTTTCCAGACCGATCAACGCAAAAAAGGTAATGGGCCAGCCTAAAGCCGCAGCATTGGGTTCTGCATGATAGCCACGGATAATGCGCTCTTCTTCCAAACGCCGGACACGACGCAGACATGGAGGTGCGGAAATACCGACACGGCGGGCCAGCTCCACATTGGTCATGCGGCCATCATTCTGAAGCTCTGCCACAATGCGAAGATCAACTGCGTCCAGATCTGTCACGTTTCCTGATCCATCCTGCACAAGAGGCATGCACCCCAATTCAACTCGCGCGAGTATATGCCATGCAGCACATCCGGCGGCAAACACCTAAAGATACGCGCCCTTGCCCAAAACCCATGCGACAGCCATATGCTTCCAACAGTTACGTGCAGGCTGCCCCCATTACAGCAGCCTGTATGCGGGATTTCCATATGCGGGAGCGCTGCCAATATGGCTGAAACCATTACAACTGATCTGCTCGTTATTGGCGCAGGACCGGCCGGGTATACTGCTGCTATCTATGCGGCACGTGCCAATCTTTCTCCTGTTCTGGTTGCCGGGCTGCAACCGGGTGGCCAGCTCACCATTACAACAGAAGTTGAAAACTACCCAGGTTTTGCCACAGCCATACAAGGCCCCTGGTTGATGGAACAAATGGCTGAACAGGCACAGAATGTGGGCACGCGCATTGAATACGACATTATTACATCTGTTGATTTCAAAGCGGGTTCACCATTCCTTCTGACGGGTGATTCGGGCACCATTTACAAAGCGCGCGCCGTTGTTGTTGCCACTGGCGCTCAGGCTCGCTGGCTGGGTCTGCCAAGTGAAAAGCGTCTCCAAGGCGCTGGTGTTTCTGCTTGCGCCACATGTGATGGCTTTTTCTACCGCGGGAAAAATGTGGTGGTTGTAGGTGGCGGCAATACGGCTGTTGAAGAAGCCCTGTATCTCACCCACCATGCTGCGCACGTAACCTTGGTGCACCGGCGCGATAGCTTGCGGTCTGAAAAAATTCTGCAAGACAGACTTTTTGCCAACCCCAAGGTTTCCGTTATCTGGAACAGTGTTGTGGAAGATATTCTGGCCGATGGCACGCCAGAAACAGTGTGCGGCGTACGGCTGAAGAACACGCAGGATGGAAGCGAACAGACAATCCCGACAGATGGTGTGTTCATTGCCATCGGCCATGCCCCCAACACCGCTATCTTCCGCGATCAACTTACACTGGATACTGAAGGGTATATTGAAACCACACCCGGCACCACGCGCACTTCTGTACCCGGAGTCTTTGCCGCGGGAGATGTGCAAGACAAAACATATCGCCAAGCCGTAACAGCCGCAGGAACTGGCTGCATGGCAGCGTTGGATGCGGAACGTTATCTTGCAGGTTTAGCCTGATAACTTAACAGAAAACGGCTTCATCCCTTGACCAAGGGAGCCAATTCCTGCACGAATACACCGCATAAAACACGGCTGTGTTTTTGTAACTTCATTCAATTTGCAGGAGGCATGCGTGGACTGGGACAAACTCCGGGTTTTCCATGCAGTGGCAGAAGCCGGTTCCTTTACCCACGCGGGGGATGTGCTCAACCTTAGCCAATCTGCCGTATCACGGCAGATTTCCGCGCTGGAAGACGTCCTTCAGGTTCCTCTCTTTCATCGGCACGCCCGCGGCCTGATCCTGACGGAACAGGGTGAAACACTTCATAAAACCGTGCGCGAAGTCTTTTCCAAACTGGAAATGACGCAAACACTGCTGACCGAAAGTAAGGAAAAGGCAGCCGGGCGGCTGCGCGTAACCACAACCACCGGCTTTGGTAACTGTTGGCTTATGCCGCGGCTTCATCGCTTTATGGCAGATAACCCCGAAATAGATATCTGCCTGATTTTGGAAGATAATGATCTTGATTTAGGCATGCGGGAGGCTGACGTGGCGGTGCGTATGCATGCACCCAGACAGCCAGACCTGATTCAACGCCATCTGGCCGATTTTAGCCTGCCAATTTTTGCTGCCCCTCTCTATATCGAGAAATACGGCATGCCGAAATCTCTGGAGGAGATCAAAGAACACCAGTTGGTGCTGTTTGGTGAACACCATCCTCCGGTTGCGCATGTTAACTGGCTGACACAGGCCTGCCGCACCGATGGCAGCACACAGACTGCCCGACTAGAAGTTAACAGCATGGCTGCTATGGCCTCTGCTATTGCTGCAGGCTTGGGCATTGGGTCCATCCCGACTTACGCTGCAAAAGAATTTCCGGATCTGGTTCAGATCCTGCCGGAAATTACCACTCCAACTGTAGACGCTTATTTTGTTTATCCGGAAGAGCTCCGCAGCTCCAAACGCGTTGCGGTTTTCCGCGATTTTCTAATGAGTGAATTGGGTATTCGGTAAACATCATCTCGTTACCAAATATCGCACAATAAAAAAGCCTGCCCTTATTCTCTAGGGCGGGCTTTTTATTTTTATATTCAACTACCTTTATTCACCAAAATATTCCGATCACTTGTATGATTGTTTTTTCCTGAGACATACATGTAATATTTATTCAATTTATCCATTATTATAATATTTTACTTGGATATTATGTAAAAACCAAACATTCTTAAAAATCATAGCGCCACATATTTATTGGAACCGGAAATGATATTTCTGCGTTTACATAAAACGAGCACATACCACCAAGCAGAACAATAAACCCGAACGGACGATTACAGACCCGCCAAATATTACCGTTTGTTTATTATTTGAAACGCGCAAAATTTCAGGCATTGCTTTGAATAATGTTCTTTTATGGTCAATTATGCGCCGAAATTGTGAGTTCACCATTCACAAACTACAGTTAAGGGAGTATGGAGTGCAGATATTCACACCAAATTCCTATTGGATTTATCATGAGTGAGAACCAGGACTACTCTCCCCTTCTTGATCTGGTATCAGAGATCGTTTCCGCACACGTCTCCAACAACCAGACAGACCCTGCACTTATCCCGGGTATGATCCGTGATATTTATCAGGCACTGAAAACTGCTGAACATCCGCAGAATGAGCCGGAAAAACTGCAGCCAGCAGTGCCGGTAAAGCGTTCAGTATTTCCAGATTACATCATCTGTCTGGAAGACGGGAAAAAGCTGAAGATGCTCAAGCGCCACCTGCAGAGCGCTTATGGCATGACGCCTGAACAGTACCGTGAACGTTGGGGCCTGCCAGCAGACTACCCGATGGTTGCTCCTAACTATGCAGAACGTCGTTCCACCCTTGCGCGTGAAATCGGCCTTGGCCGTAAAATTCATGCCGCTGGGGATGAAGAAGAACAGGGTGGCCGTGGCCGCCGCAGCAAGAAGTCCCCTGCAGCATAAAATTTGCAGAAACTGATTGCTAAAAAAGTCTGGCGGTATTTCTCTGGTTCATACTGTCAGACTTTTCTATCTTGACGTCTTCTTCATCATTACGGAATGTTCTGAGTATAATTATTGTACACACTACAGCCGGGTGGGAGAACTTAAGATGACCAGATCCGAGCTGATTACAGCCCTGATGCAGAAAAACCCGCATCTTCAGCTGAAAGAAGCAACAAGACTTGTAAATATTGTATTTGGCACCATTACCAGCAGCCTTGCGGAAGGCAGCCGCGTAGAATTACGTGGGTTTGGTGCATTTTCTGTAAAAGAGCGTGACCCACGCATTGGCCGCAACCCTAAAACAGGGGTGCAGGTAAAGGTTGGCAAAAAGCTCGTTCCCTTCTTTAAAACAGGTAAAGAACTCCATCAGCGCTTGAACAAGCCTGTTGCAGGCAGCAAGCGTTCTCGGTCATCAGTCTGATTATTGCGTTATAAAGCTCTGCGCCAAGCGTAAGTCTTCTACAAAGCGAGTGTATTCACGCGCCTTCGCATCTTCATTCGGGAGACGCAGCAAGTAGGATGGGTGCACAGTTACCAATCCGGAGCACTGCTCATCTAACTGAAAAATACGAGAGCGTTCGCGCGAGATGGTAACAGGCCGCTTGAGAAGACTCTGCGCGGCCGTGACGCCTAGCATAACAATCAGTTTGGGGTGTACGAGCTTACGCTCTGCATCCAACCAGATTCGGCAGGCTTCCACAGACTCCTGATCGGGCTTCTGATGCAGGCGCCTGTTGTTTCTCCATGTGAAACGAAAGTGCTTTACAGCGTTTGTCACGTAAACGTGATTACGTGAAATACCAGCCTCTTCCAGCGCTCTATCAAACACTTGCCCCGCAGGCCCCACAAATGGACGGCCTGCCAGATCTTCCTGATCTCCCGGCTGTTCTCCAACAAACATAAGGGGCGTATTTTCCACCCCTTCCCCAAAAACCGTGCGGTTGGCGGGTTGCCATAAGGAGCAGGCTCGACAATCCATAGCCTCTGCTGACAAAGAGGCGAGAGAAGATGCCTGCGCAACATCTTCTAACGTCGGTACCAGCACAGTGTTGGGGTACCCCTGCCAGATACCCTGCCCGTCTTTCTGCCACATATCAGCAGATACATGCGCAGCCTCTGCCTCACCCATAGCGAAGTGGAGTTGGTTTCCATCCCACCACATACGCCGGTAAGGCGCAATAACCTCCCACGGTTGGGCGTCGCGCTCTATGCAGAAGCGTCCGTTTGCTTCCACAATATAATTCTGCGGCGTGTAATGCAGGCTTTTACTTTGGCGTTGATTACTAAATGTCGAAAAAGCCAGACGAAACTGCTCTGTCTCTTGTTTAACGTTTTGCACAAGCTCTCGAAGCTGCTGGATATCCGGGTCTTCCCGCATATCCTCCATATCCAGCAAACCGTGCATAAAACGATAAACAACGCGATATAAAAGCGCGAAACGCTCAGGTTGATGCGCCTGCAGTGCTTCCAGCACTGCTCTCACCAACTTGCGCGGAAGGTTTAGGGGGGCATCATTATCTGCAGAATCTGGCGCTTGCAGCTTCCAAGGTGTTTCCCCTTTGCCTGCAACACGCCAGCTTATACTTTCAGGGAGCACCTGCTTTTGCACATAATGGCGCGTAGCAGCCCGCCATGTTGCCAGATCTACCTGATGTGCCAGAACAATCTCAACCATTCCCGACTCCCCTTATTCTTTGTATTGGTCAGGCGCGTTTACGGTTTAAACGCCTGCGTAAGCCTGCCAGCACATCTGCCAAGTCCATAACCCCCAGCATATGCAACATACCGGCATAAAATACGCCACCAATCCCGACCATAACTGTCAGCCATATCAACCGCATGAAAAAATGCGCTGGCAGCGGCAACAAGGTTTCCACCCCAACAAGAAGCACGGCCATAACGGCAGCACCCAGCCCCACCCGGCCAATACCGCCCAATGTTTCCGGCGCAAGAAGCAGGGCATTTTTTTGCCGCAGTAAAAGCGCCAACACAGCCACATTGATAAAAGCAGCCAGACTGCTCGCCAAAGGCGGCCCCATATGAACCAGCGGCTTCATAAAAAGCAGATTGAGCGCAAAATTAAGGAGCAGAACGCCAATACCAATATAAACCGGCGTGCGCGTATCACCCCGTGCAAAAAATGCCGGAGAGAGCACCTTCACCATCACAAAAGCGGGCAAGCCAATAGCATAAGCCCGCAAGGATTGTGCCGAAAGCAGCGCATCATGCTCGGTGAAAGACCCGTGGCCGAACAGAACAATCATGATCGGCCCTGCCAATACCAACAAACCCGCCACAGCAGGCAGTGTCAGCAGCAACACATATTCAATGGACCGATTTTGTGCCGCATGGGCTGCGTCTGTTTCTCCCGCAGCTAAATGGCGCGTCAGAACAGGAAGCAACGTGGTACCGGCTGCAGCCCCCAGAACCCCTAAAGGCAACTGGTTAATCCGATCCGCAAAATACATGAGCGAAACACTGCCTGCGGGCAGCAGCGTGCCAATAATGGTATCAATAGTGAGGTTAATCTGCCCCACACCACTGCCGATCAACCCCGGCACCATGCGGCGCAATAACAGGCGAATGCGTGGGGTAAGAGCAGGCCACAAAGGCGTAAGGCCAAAATGCGCACGCTCACACGCCCAGAACAACAGCCCCAGTTGCGCAACACCAGATGCCGTCACCCCCCATGCCGCAGCGTAGGCAACATTCGGCAAAAAGGGCGAAGCCAGCAGAATGGCTGCAATACCCACCACATTGAAAGCCAAGTATGCCGCCGAAGCCACGCCAAATTTGTGCAAGCCGTTAAGAACACCAGCCAATAAAGCTGCTGCACAAATCAACACCAGATAAGGAAAAGTAATACGGCTCAGGCTGACTGCCAGACCGTATCTCTCTCCACTTTGCAAAAAACCTGGAGCGATAACCTTAAGAACCTGCGGCATAAAAATTTCGCCCAGCACGCATAAAAACAGCAGCCAGACCAGCATGACACCTAATGCTCTACGCGCGAAAAGCTGCGCTTCTTCTTTACCTTCCCGCGTCAGCACAGAAGAAAATAACGGCACAAATGCTGCGTTAAATGCGCCCTCACCAAACAGACGCCGGAACATGTTGGGCAGACGAAAAGCAACCTGATAGGCGTCCTGTAATGCCCCCGCCCCCATAAAGGCAGCCAGAAGCTGATCGCGAACAAGACCAAGAACACGGCTGAGCATTGTCCAGCCGCCAACGGTAAGGAAATTTTTGAGCATGACAGGATCAGTTCTTACTACGCCGCAGGAAACTGCGCGACACTAACGAAAGTGTCAGAAAAAGATACGGGAATATGATCCTTATGCGGCATATCTGGTTATGGCATAGGCACGGCCGCCATAGCGCGATATGGTTTGATAACTAAGCTTATGCTCGCCCCCAGCATATAAGGTATGCTGAAGATAAAATGTTATTGCGGAACCCCTGGGAGAACATACCGGAATATGCCTGATTCATTGCCATCACAATTTCTTCCGGATTCACCACGGTGCTCTCTTATCAAACCAAGCCAGCGTTCTCGCCGGGGGCAGGAAATGGCGCGTACAGTTCTGGCGCTGTTTATTGTAGGGGTAGCCGTTTACACAATTCAGGGCTTTCTGCCTGCATTGGCGTGGGGAAGCGTTTTTGCCATTGCCACATGGCCGCTTTATACGCGCGCCTGCAATAAATGGCCCCATGCGGCATCTGGCACACTTTTGCCCCTGTTGTTTACAGCGGCCATGGCATTGCTATTTGTTATACCGCTTACACTTGTAACGTTGGAAGCTGTAGGAGAGGCCCAGAGCGCACTGGAATGGGTATCTCACGCGCGTGAATATGGCGTGCCTGTGCCCGATGCCATTCACCGCCTGCCTTTTGGCAGCACCGCCATAAGCAAATGGTGGGAGGCCCACCTTTCAGACCCACGTGATCTTTCTGGCATGCTGGGCAATCTGGATAGCAAAGGCGTGGCAGTTACGCGCGCCGTGGGTTCGCAGGTTGCGCATCGCGCCACATTGTTCTGCTTTTCCATCCTTACCCTGTTTTTTCTTTATAAGGATGGGCTTTCCGTTATCCGCCAGTGCCGCGTAGTTTCATGCCGCGCTTTTGGTAAACGGGGGGAAAGCATTGGACGGCAGATTGTTGCGTCCATTCACGGCTCTGTTCAGGGGCTGGTGTTGGTAGGTATTGGAGAAGGCCTACTGCTTGGCATTATCTACGTATTTGCCCATGCCCCGCACCCTGCTTTATTTGGCGTAATTACTGCCGTAGCAGCCATGATCCCTTTTTGCGCCATGATAGCTGTTGGTTTGGTTTCTCTGCTTATTATGGTGCAGGGTAGCTCCGTTGCCGCCATTACAACCTTTTGTATTGGCGCTGTGATTATCTTTACGGCTGACCATTTTATCCGCCCTGCCCTTATTGGCGGCAGCACCAAGCTACCTTTCCTTTGGGTACTTTTGGGTATTCTGGGCGGTGCAGAAACGTGGGGCCTGATTGGCCTGTTTATTGGCCCGGCTGCTATGGCCGCGCTGAATCTGCTGTGGTGCCGGTGGGCATACGGAAACAACCCAAAAGCCAGTTAGGCTTTTGGGTTGTTCTGCAACACTGATTTTTCAGAGAAAATATCGGGCAGGCGGGATTCGAACCCACGACCCCCAGTCCCCCAGACTGATGCGCTACCAGACTGCGCTACTGCCCGTTAAGTGTGGAGTGGTGTTTAGCAGGAGGTTTTCTGCAACACAACCCACCCCAGACACAATTTTTTAAGAAACCAGCTTTTTACGGAAATCTTCCAGCTCCACCAGCACATCTGCCAGATCCTGACGCAACTGACGGTTCTGTTCTACTAGTTCCGTCATATGCGGATGCGGCTCAACAGATGCAAATGTAACCACTGCATCTTCCATTTCTGGTGACAAATCTGTGGCATCCTGAACATCTTCAGCAGTTGCTGCTGGCTCTGGCTCTGGCTCTGGCTCTGGCTCTGGCTCTGGCTCTGGCTCTGGCTCTGGCTGGATTGTGGATGCATTATCATCCACAGCAACCACTTTTTCAGAAGAATCTTCTATAATTTCAAAATCTTCTGCTGCAACTTCAGATGATTTAACTGCTTCTACGGCAGTTTCTGGCTGCTTTTCAGACTCATCTTGCTGGCCTGTTTCAGGCGCAGGTGTTTCGGCAGCAGGCACTCCACCGTTTTGCAAAATCCGCTGCACACCTTTGATGGTGTAGCCCTGAGTATAAAGCAAATCTGCAATATGCCGTAAAAGCTCTATATCGGCAGGCCGGTAATACCGGCGGCCACCACCACGCTTTAATGGCCGAACCTGATGAAACTGTGTTTCCCACAACCGAAGCGTATGCTGCGGCACATGAAGCTCATCTGCCACTTCGCTAATTGTGCGAAACGCAAAAGGCCCTTTTTCTGAAGGCGCTGAATTCGTGCTTACATTTTCCGCTGTGGGAGAAGAGGATTCTCCCCCTGTTTCGGAAAAAGTCTGCGCCTCATCAGTCATGATCATGCTCCGCTTCTGCATCTAGCGTTTCGTGGTTTACTTCAGCGCGCAGAAGCTGACTCGGACGAAAGACCAAGACCGAACGCGGCAAAATCGGAACTTCCTCACCCGTTTTCGGATTACGGCCGCTCCGTTGGCCTTTTTTCCTCACAGAAAAAGTGCCAAATCCGCTGATTTTAACACTTTCGCCGCGTTCAAGAGCGTCCATCACCGTCTCCAGAACATCTTCCAGAAGAACGGAGGATTCTTTACGAGACAGGCCAACCTGCTGATAGATCTGCTCTATCAAGGATGCACGTGTGACAGTTTCCATAAAAAATAAAGTAACACGCTTACACGCCGCGTCAATTCATTCACGCAGTTGTGCTTACAATATGTTCTGAAATTATAGCCTTACCAGAGCGGAACCCCATGTCAGGCCACCACCCAAGGCTTCCATCAAAACCAGGTCACCTTTCTGGATACGCCCATCACGCACGGCTTCATCCAATGCCAACGGCACAGATGCGGCCGATGTATTGGCATGCCGATCAACCGTGACCACCACCCGTTCAGCAGGCAGGTTCAGCTTTTTAGCAACGCCTTCAATAATGCGGATATTGGCCTGATGCGGCACCAGCCAATCTACATCTGCGTAAGAAAGACCTTCAGCTTCCAATGCCTCATCTACAGAGGATGAAAGCTTGCCAACGGCATGGCGGAATACATCGCGCCCGCTCATTTTCAGATGTCCGCTTTTATCCGGCTGCCCCACGGCACCATCCACATACAACAGGTCTCCTGCTGTGCCATCGGAATGTAAATGCGTGGAAAGAATGCCGCGATCACCCGGCTCATCCGAAGCAGAGAGCACAACGGCACCGGCGCCATCCCCAAACAGCACGCAGGTTGTGCGGTCTTCCCAATCCATGATGCGGGAATACACTTCAGAACCGATAACCAGCGCATTCCGAATCTGGCCGGAACGGATAAACGCATCTGCTGTGGAAAGCGCAAAAATAAAGCCTGAGCACGCAGCTGTAATATCAAAGCCAAAGCCTTGCTTCATGCCCAATGCAGCTTGAACACGCACAGCCGTTGCGGGAAAAGCCTGATCTGGCGTGGCTGTTGCTACAAAAACCGCATCAATATCGTCAGCCGTCAGCCCAGCATAATCCAGAGCACGCCGTGCAGCCTCTGCCCCCATGCTGGCTGCCGTATCATTCGGCCCAACAAGATGGCGGCGGGTGATACCTGTGCGGGTTTTGATCCATTCGTCTGATGTTTCAAGACGTTCTGCCAGCTCTGCATTGCTGACAACCCGATCTGGCAGGAAACCGCCAAACCCTACCAGAAGCGAACGTTTCGCCATAAACCGTTCTTTCATTATCAGCCAACAGCATGCGGTAGCGACCCAACATGCCGCTACTGATCAGACAGTCTTGCACCAATCAGGAAACGGGAACCGCTGGCTCGCGCTCCTCCGCATTTTGCTGGGGAGAGAGAAGTGCACTCATATGGGAGAGACGGTCACGAATACTGTCATTAAATCCGTGCGTCACCATATCCATTGCCACATCAACCGCTGCGGCAAATCCTTCTGCATCCGTGCCGCCGTGAGACTTAACAACCACACCGTTCAGGCCCACAAAAACGGCCCCATTGTAACGGCGTGGATCAAGCCATTCCTTCATGCGTTCCAAACCCGGACGCACAAGCAGATATCCAATTTTGGAAACAATACCACGCTTAAATACGCGCCGCAGGAGAGTGGTTGCCATTTTAAGCACCCCTTCCCCGGTTTTAAGCGCGACATTTCCGGTAAAGCCATCAGTCACAACCACATCGGTTGTGCCTGCGGTAATATCATGCCCTTCCACAAACCCGTGGAACTGCGAAGCCAATGGGCTTTCTCGCAGGGCTTCTGCTGCTACACGCAGCTTTTCATCACCCTTCAGCTCTTCCGAACCGATATTGAGCAACCCGATAGAGGGCGCAGGCAGCCCTAACACAGCCTTGGCAAAAGCTTCACCCATTACGGCAAACTCTACAAGGTTGCGCCAGTCACACGCCACATTCGCACCCAGATCCAGCATGACCACATCACCCTTGATGGTAGGGCTGATGGCCGCCATGGCGGGACGGGAAATACCCGGAAGGGTTTTGACAACAATTTTGGCCAAAGCCAGCATGGCGCCGCTGTTACCAGCAGAAACCACACCACGGGCGCGGCCACTTGCCACGGCATCCATGGCAAGGCGCATGGACGATCGCCGCATCCGCAAAGCAGATGTTGGCTTCATATCCATTGGGATAGACTGATCCGTATGCGAGATAGTGCATATGGATGCAGCCTTGGGGTACTTTGCCAGCAAAGGCCGCAACTGGGATTCATCCCCCAGCAGCAGCACCTTGATGCCTCGGTGCCGTTCAGCGGCGGCGGCGAGCCCGGCGACAACAACTTCCGGAGCCCCATCACCTCCCATTCCATCCACGGCAAGGCTGAACACCTCGTCCTGTTCAGAAAGGGAATTATCTGGAATCTCGGTCTTGTTCATGCCTGCTTCTCTGCCATACCGCAGATGCCTTGCTCCCACAGAACGCGCATCACGCTGTAATGCGCGTTTTACCGCAAACCCACGCTATTAAGCGCGGACAGCAACCTTAAGTGCCTTACCGGAAGCAACCACTTCACGACCATCGTAATGGCCACAATGGCTGCACACATGGTGCGGGCGCTTCAGTTCGCCACAGTTAGAGCATTCAGCAAAAGCTTCCACGTTCAGAGCTTCATGGCTGCGACGCATGCCACGACGTGAAGGCGAGGTTTTCTTCTTGGGTACAGCCATGAGCCCGAGCCCCCTCTTGAAAAACGGTTTAAAAACGCCTGGCAGCGTGTTTTTTCACCCCACCAGACAACAACACAGGTTTATCACCAGACTGAGCCGGGGCCTCTAGCAGACGGCAAGCATTTTCGCAAGCAATCCAGAAAGAAAACCCGTACCACGCCCAGATCAGGCCTTGCCCGGTTTTAGCCGAGACAGGGCCGCAAAGGGGTTCTGCTTTTCATCCTGCTCCCCTTCTTCCAAAAGCTTCTCTGCCTCTTCCTCGCTCAGGACAAGGCCTTCTGGCAGATCAATTTCCGGCGCATGTGGGTATGGGTCCAGATCAAGAGCAAACTGCTCTACAGCGGCTTCGCCCAGATCTATGTCCTGACCTTCATACGGAATTTCATCAATTGCATCCAGATCAGGCTCATCCGGTTCTACAAACCGTTCAGAAGGCACAAACCGAACACTGAATGCTCCTGCCAGAACATCCTCAAAGTTTTCAAGGCTGACAACGCAGGTCTGCGTATAATGGACAGCCAGCGCACCTTCTGCCTCCACCACACTGTGCCTGTCTGCCTTAAGCAGATACCGACAGCGAAAAAGTGTAATTTTTGGCAAACCAAGGCGACGGGCAATCGCTGCGCATTCCTGTTCTGTTGCTTCCACCGTCACTGAAGTTTCCTGCCCTCCGATTCGGCGCAATGCCATTGGGCGGGAAAATTCTGGTTTTTCAGACATGGCAGCCTCCTGAGCTGGCAGAGGAAGATCGTTTACAGGGGCGCATACACTTACGGGCACAAGCCCACCTGCAACGCTTTTTCTAATTGGGGCTTTTTGAAGGAAAGCTAAAGGGGGTAAAGTGCAAAAACGGATGGAAAAAACCATTCTGTAATTGACGCTTCGTATCAGTTTGAGGCATCCGACTGTTACATGGCCGCGATGTGCGGATGCCTTAAATGTTATGCTTAGGGAAGCCCCAACCGAATGAAGCAGCCACGCCAGCATAAAATATCACGCCTGCGTAACACCTGTGGCGCACTGGCAGCAGTGATAGCGCTTTCTGGCTGCGCCGTATTTGGGCCAACGCCAACGCCTCGTGGCTCCCTGATTGAAGCAGATGATTACAACCAGCTTATTCCCGGTGCCAGCACACGGGCCGATGCGCTGGATCTGCTAGGTTCTCCCACCACAAAGGGGGCCTTTGATGACAATACATGGATCTATATTTCCATGAGCACATATCTGATTCCCATGGATTTTCCGGGAATCGGCAAGCAGCAAGTTGTGGTGCTGAAGTTTGATGATGCAGGTAACCTGCAAAGCCTGCGCACATTGAACAAAAAAGATTCCCGCTCTGTGGCCATGATCAACAGCATCACCCCCACACCGGGCACAAAAATCAACATCCTCCAGCAAATTCTGGGGAATGTGGGCCGCTACAACCCCATGCAGAACATGATGGGCGCTGGCTCGGCTGGTGCTGGCGGCATGGGCATGAACAACCAGGGCCCAGGCCACTTTGGTTCAGGCAACTCTCTGTAATCACCCGTGGGTCTAGCGCGGCAGGAACAGCCTGACGCGCAAACCACCCATTGGGGAATCCAGCAATTCCATCTCTCCGCCATGCGCACGCACGATATCGCGTGAGATTGTAAGCCCCAACCCGGTTCCACCCCCACGCCCGCTCTCAAAAGCCCGTAGAACGCTGCCACGGTGCTCCTGGGGGATACCCGGCCCGTCATCATCTACCATCACCACAACGCCATCTGATCGGCCCTGAGCGCTTAAATTGATATGCTTTGCATAGCGCCGTGCGTTATCCACCAAATTGCTTAATGCACGCCGCATGGCATCTGGCCGCATATGCACCCGCAACCCCGGCGCCACACGCACTGAGAAAACATGCGCACCAGCGCGCCGGGCTGCGGCAGCCACATCTTCCAAAAAAGGCTCTATTTCGGTGTCCGCAACATTTTCGGTCCCTTCCCCGCGTGCAAAGGCCAAGTAACTGGCAATCATGTGCTCCATTTCCGCCACGTCACCAATCATGTCCTCAACATCGGGCTGAATATCTTCTGCACGCACCATGCCGGTACGGGGCATCATATCCAGAGAAAGCCGCAGGCGGGTAAGTGGCGTGCGCAAATCATGCGATACACCAGCCAAAACCCCCGTACGTTGCGAAACAAAACGGTAAATCCGGTCTTGCATGCGGTTAAAGGCCACAGCCGCTTTGCGCACTTCCTGCGCCCCTGCGGGACGAATAGGGCCAATATCACGCCCAAGCCCAAACTGCTCTGCCGCGTGAGCCAGCCGCCGTATAGCCCGCACCTGATTGCGCATAAACAGGCTGGCAATCACAAACAGCAGCAAGGAACTGCCAACCGCCCACGCCACAAACAGCCAGATCTGCCCCATATCCAGCCTTTTACGCGGAGCCTCTACATCCAACACGCCATCAGGCAACTGGATGGAAATTTTGACTGTGTGGGGGTCTTCTCGCCAGTTTACAAAAAACGGGTAGCTGATAGAGGCGCGTAACGCACGAGCCAGATCTTCATCCATAGGCCCCAACACGTGGGTGGAACCAAAACGCCTAAGCCGTGCATTAGAATGCCACGATTCCACCAACTGCAAATGTTGCTGGGCCTGCTCTACAAACCACTGCCTGTCTGCCGGTTTTTTTAAACGCTCCAAGGCGTTTAATGAGAGCACAATTTCTGATGTGACCGAATCTGAAAGACGGCGCGAGGCAACTTGTAGAAAATTGCCGTAAAAAACTTCCAGCGCGATGCCCTGCGTGATCAGCAAGGGGATCAACACAATCAGCAAGGACCGCGCCAGAAGCGAACGCGGAAGCACGCGCCGCATGGATTTTTCCACCCTGCGTGATTTCCAGAATGAGGATGGAAAAAGCTTTAGCCCGCTGCGCCGCATGATTTATGTCTTACAGCCGCGGTTTAAGCACATAACCACGCCCACGAATGGTATGCAGGTATCGTGGCTCCTTGGGGTCAGGCTCAATACGCCGCCTCAGGCGCGTTACCTGCACATCTACGGCGCGTTCCCCGATTTCCGCCATATCCAGCGCCTTGGCAATTTCCTCGCGCGAGAACACATCGTTGGGCCTGCGTGCCAATACGGAAAGCAGAGCGGCCTCGCCTCCCGTAAGATGAATGGTGCCATTAG
Source organism: Acetobacter pasteurianus subsp. pasteurianus LMG 1262 = NBRC 106471 (assembly GCF_000285275.1). GTDB lineage: Bacteria > Pseudomonadota > Alphaproteobacteria > Acetobacterales > Acetobacteraceae > Acetobacter > Acetobacter pasteurianus. The sequence continues at coordinate 130,291 of NZ_CADO01000067.1, read as the reverse complement.
GGCCGCTTAGAATAAGCCGAACGGGATCAAACTCTTTATCCCCCAACCGCACGATACGCAGATTATCCGTTGCCGGAGCAGGTTGATGCCGTCGCAAATGGGCTTTCAGGCGTAAAAGCAGTTCGCGTGGCTCAAAAGGTTTACCGAGATAATCGTCAGCCCCGGCTTCCAGCCCCGTAATACGGTCTGCTGGTTCTCCGCGTGCCGTAAGAAGCAGAATGGGGAGTTCCTGCCCTTCATCACGCAGTGCACGTGTCAGTTCCAAGCCGTTTTCACCCGGCATGGTTACATCCAGTACCATGGCATCCGGCTGAATGCCTTCTAGCGTCTGCCGTGCCTCTGCTGCACTGGCTGCTACGCTGACCCGAAAACCATGCTCAAACAGGTAGCGCTGCAATAACCGCCGTAACCGCGGATCATCATCCACCACAATAACATGCGGGGCGACATCTTCTTCCACACTCTCGCGTTCATGCTCCATGCCGCCCTCCTTTTTTGCCTGCTGCATCTTCATTCAATACAGACCGACTCTGTTCGGATAACATTCCACGCATCACGCGCCGAAACCCTTCCACGGCTGCGCCACCTGCCTCTCGATACGCAGCCACAAGGCGCTGGCGCACAACCGCAAACAATCTGGCTTCTGCCGCTTTGCCTTCCGGGCTTAAAAAAAGCAGACGCTGGCGCCTGTCCTGACGCCCCGGCTGGCTTTCCAGATACTGCCTTGCTTCCAGTTCATGCATGGTGCGGCCAAGGCTTTGTTTTGTCACCCCCAACACAGCCTGAAGGCGGCTGACCGGAATACCGGGGCTAAATGCCAGCACCTGCAACACCCGATAATGCGCATGGCCCAGCCCGTCTTCTTCCAGAACTGGCTCAATAGCCTGCGCCATATCGCGCGATGCCAGAAACATAAGGGTTTGCGCCAGACGCAACTGTTCTTCCCGCAGAAAGAGCAGATCTGCCCCTGCCGTTTCATGAGGTAGAGACATACGCGTGCAGGCTCCTCTTTATGCGCGGGCCATAAAGGGAAGACCGCCCATACGGGCTTTAATGCGCCCAAAGCGCAGAACATCTGCCAAGCGCCTATCAACAAAGGCTGCCAAAGTGGCTTCATTATCGCCTCGTGCCAGCCAGTACAGCAGCACAGAGGCATACACACCGCCCAAGCTCAGGCGCTTGGTCACGTAAGTTAACCCCGAGGAGTCATCCTGCGCAGCCTGCCAGATGGCATTGATAGTGCGCATCATGCTCCGGCGCAGTGCTTTTCCCTCACACGGGGCCAGCAGAACAGAAAGACCTTTACGCGTAGCTGAACGGACAGACTCATCCACCGGAAGCCGATACAGCAGCGCCTGCCGCACACGCTGGCTTAAGCGAGACTCTTCTTCCGTATCCCACATGGCTTCCAGCATATCCCTGTCACACAGGTCGAACCATGCTTCCACAAGCTCTGCACTGCCACCGGGAAACAGCAGATCTGCATCTGGGCCTGCCACTTGCAGCAGCACAGTTTTGCCCCAGCCCTGCTCTCCGGCCACGGCGGCCATCTTGCGCAGGATTTCATCCCGCGCAGGATCACGCTCTAACGGCGCAGGCATAATGCCAGCGGCCAGAGTGGCCACCGCCAATGAAATAGCCTGACTTATCTTACCTGCACCCGTGCTCATGCCTTACGCCCCATACCGTGTAAGTTCTTTTGCAAACCCAAATTTGCTCATATCCGTCATCCGCATGGGATAGAGGATTCCATCCAGATGATCCATTTCATGCTGCATGACATGCGCCCGAAACCCGGTGGCCATGCCTTCAACCTTCTGCCCGTGCTGATCAAACCCGGCATACCATATCCGCTTATAGCGCGGCACTTCCCCTCGCAGATCTGGCAGGGAAAGGCAGCCTTCCGTCCGTAGCAGCTTTTCATCATCAACCGGCTTTAAAACCGGGTTGATCAAGGCCTGCACGGGCAAAGATGGATCATCCTCCCCTTCACTCCGGGCAAGCGGCACGCTGTAAAGAAAAAGCCTTTGGGAAACAAAAACCTGCGGCGCAGCCAACCCCACGCCACCGCTTTTTTCCAGAGTTTCGCGCATATCCGCTATCAGGCGCTGAATATCTGGGGCTGTAGGGTCTGGCACCTCCTGCGCGGGCTGCCTTAAAACCGGGTGCCCCATGCGGGCTATTGCAAGAACTGCCATTTTTCACCCCATTTCTATGGAGGTTGCACAATAAAAGCACTCAGAAGTGCATTTTAAACACGAAAGAACAAATTGTATCTTGTCTAAAGGCCGTGTTATAGAGGCCGCCAACAAAGGAATCGGCGCCCCGCAAGGCCGCGACGGTTCCGGTTCCGTATAATCTACAAAAAGCCGGGTTACCCGGATTTTTCTGAAACAGGGGTTAGAGACCAAGTGCACGTTCTCGTCCGTGACAACAATGTCGATCAGGCTCTTAAAGCGCTCAAGAAGAAAATGCAGCGTGAAGGAATCTTCCGTGAAATGAAGCTGCGTCGGCACTTCGAAAAGCCGTCTGAGCGCAAGGCCCGTGAAGCGGCAGAAGCCGTGCGCCGTGCTCGCAAGATGGAACGTAAGCGTCTGGAACGCGAAGGCTTCTAAGCCTTTCCATCCTTCTATCCAAAAAAGGTCGGCATCCTATGGATGTTCCGGCCTTTTTTGTGTCTGCTATATTTCCATAGCTTGCCGCCCATAAAAAAAAGCCGCCCCACCTAAAGTGGAACGGCCTTTTAACTTGTCGCTGACTAGGAGCGTTATTTCTGGAGCTTATCCAGCTCCCGCACAATGGCTTCACCCATAACGGATGTGCCAACGCGAGCCATGCCTTCGCTCATGATATCAGCCGTGCGCAAACCGCTTTCCAGAACGTTGGAAACTGCCTGCTCAATCATGTTTGCTTCTTCCTGCTTGTTCAGGGAGTAACGGAGCAACATGGCAAAAGACAGAATTTGCGCAATTGGGTTTGCAATACCCTGCCCGGCAATATCCGGCGCACTGCCATGAATGGGCTCATACAGCGCAGGGAATTTGCCATTTTCACGCACAGCACCCAGCGTTGCAGAAGGCAGCATACCCAAGCTGCCTGTCAGCATGGATGCAAGATCAGACAGCAGATCACCAAACAGGTTGCCGGTCACAATCACATCAAACTGGCGCGGGTTACGCACCATCTGCATGGCGCAGTTATCAGCCAGCATGTGAGAGAGTTCCACATCCGGGAATTCTTTGGCATGCACGTCTGTAACCACTTCCTTCCACAGAAGGCCGCTTTCCATGACATTGCATTTTTCAACAGAGCACACACGGTTAGACCGCTTGCGTGCCAGATCAAACGCCACACGTGCTACACGCTCGATTTCTGCCGTGGTGTAAACTTCTGTGTTGATGCCGCGCTTGCTGCCATCCGGCAGGGTTTCAATGCCACGTGGGTTACCAAAATAGATACCACCCACCGTTTCACGCACGATCATGATATCCAGACCACGCACCACATCCGGCTTAAGCGTGCTGGCATCTACCAGTGCATCAAAAACTTTGGCGGGGCGCAGATTGGCAAACAGCCCCAGTTCCTGCCGCAGCTTGAGAATGGCCACTTCCGGGCGCTTTTCAAACCCGACATGCGCCCACTTCGGATCACCTACCGAGCCAAACAGCACAGCATCCGCAGCCCATGCCTTCTCAATCACTTCATCACGGATAGGCACACCGTATTCTGCCAGAGAAGCACCACCAACCACATCTTCTGTAATATCGAAGGACAGGCCACGGCGGCTTTCCAGCCAATCAATAACGTGCCGGACTTCCCGCATGATTTCGGGGCCAATACCGTCACCCGGCAGAACAAGAAGTTTTATGGCTGTGTTCTGTGCAGTCATCATGCAGCTCCAGAATAATCAATCAATATGAATGGAAGGCATCCAGGGTTTGTCCCGGTTTTCCCGGTTTTCATACCCTTCGATATTTGTTTCGTGCTGAAGTGTCTGGCCAATATCATCCAGCCCTTCCAGCAGCAGATGCTTGCGGAACGGGTCGATTTCAAAAGGCACTTCCTGCCCATCTGGCCGCACAATAACCTGCCGCGGCAGATCAACCGTAAGGCGGGCATTGCTGCCCATACTGGCATCTGCCATCAGCTGGTCGCAGATTTCACGCGGCAGGCGGATCGGCAAAATACCGTTCTTGAAGCAGTTATTGAAGAAGATATCTGCAAAGGAAGGCGCAATCACGCACCGGATACCAAAATCCAGCAGTGCCCAAGGCGCATGCTCGCGCGATGAACCACAACCCAGATTATCATAGGTAATCAGGATTTCGGCTTTGCGCCACGGTTCCTTGTTCAGCACAAAATCCGGGTTTTCTTTACCATCTGGCAGATAGCGCATGGCATCAAAGGCATTTTTACCCAAGCCTGTGCGCTGCGTGGTTTTAAGAAACCGGGCCGGAATGATTTTGTCTGTATCAATGTTGGCTTCTGGCAGAGCTGCTGCAATGGCCGACAGAGTTGTAAACTTTTCCATTATGCCAGCTCCCTTACATCAGTCAGGCACCCCGTCACCGCAGCCGCAGCAGCCATGGCAGGAGACAGCAGATGTGTGCGGCCGCCCGGCCCCTGACGTCCTTCAAAATTACGGTTAGATGTAGAAGCACAACGCTGACCCGGTGTCAGCCGGTCCGGGTTCATACCAAGGCACATGGAGCACCCGGCCTCACGCCATTCAAAACCTGCATCCAGAAAAATCTGGTCCAGACCTTCTTCTTCCGCCTGCCGCTTTACGTTGCCCGAACCCGGTACAATCATGGCGCGCACGCCTTCAGCCACTTTGCGGCCAGCAGCTACCTGCGCTGCGGCACGCAAATCTTCAATACGGCTGTTGGTGCAAGATCCAATGAAAACAACATCAACCGGTGTGCCAGCAATTTTCTGTCCGGCTTCCAGCCCCATGTAGTCCAGCATGCGCTGCATCTGGGTGCGCTTGGCTTCGTCGGCTTCATCAGCAGGGTTAGGGACGGTGGCCGTAATGGGCAGCACTGTTTCCGGGCTTGTGCCCCATGTCAGGCTGGGGCTGATATCTTCTGCCCGCAGCGTCACTTCCTTATCGAAATGCGCACCTTCATCAGAAGCCAGCGTTTTCCAATAGGCAACGGCCTTATCGAACTCTTCGCCCTTGGGGGCAAACGGACGGCCACGCACATATTCAAATGTGGTTTCATCTGGCGCAACCATACCTGCGCGTGCACCGGCTTCAATTGCCATGTTGCACAGCGTCATACGGCCAGCCATGTCCAGCCCACGAATGGCGGAACCTGCAAATTCGATTACGTGCCCTGTGCCACCAGCCGTGCCGATATGCCCGATAATAGCCAGCATGATATCTTTGGCCGAAACGCCAGCACCAAGCGTGCCATCAACCGTAACGCGCATGTTTTTGGCCGGACGCTGCAGAATAGTCTGCGTAGCCATCACATGCTCAACTTCCGACGTGCCGATACCGAAAGCGAGCGAACCCAGTGCACCATGCGTAGAGGTATGGGAATCACCACACACAATGGTCATGCCAGGTAGAGAGATCCCCTGCTCTGGCCCAACAACATGCACAATACCCTGATTGGCAGAAAGCAGCGGGAAATACGGAACCCCGAATTCCTTAACGTTGCGTTCCAGTGTTTCAATCTGGTTGCGGCTATCGGCTTCTTCAATCGGCTGAGTACGGTCAGACGTTGGCACGTTGTGGTCAACCACAGCCACAGTCTTTTCCGGGTGGCGCAGTTTACGCCCTGCCAGACGCAAGCCTTCAAAAGCCTGCGGGCTGGTGACTTCGTGCACAAGGTGCCGGTCAATATAAAGAATAGAGGTGCCGTCCGGCAGAGTTTCAACGACGTGATCATCCCAGATCTTGTCGAACAACGTACGCGGGCCCATGCCCCTCCTCCTTTATATTTCTTACGCTACGTGCATTAGCTCACCTATTGGGCCAATGCTGTTGCGGTATGCCTATATATCAAAAAGACCCGACTGACATAGGCCAGTCGGGTTTTAAAAACCATATCAGACCGATGTGAACGGTTATATGGTTTTAGCTGGCTGCCGGAGCAACCACTTCACGCGGGCGTTCTGCAATACGAGCAGACTTACCGCTACGGCCACGCAGGTAGTACAGCTTTGCACGACGCACTTTACCACGACGCACAACCTTGATTTCTGCAACCGTAGGTGCGTACAGCGGGAACACACGTTCCACACCTTCACCATTGGAAATTTTGCGCACGGTGAAGTTGCTGTTCAGGCCCTTGTTGGAGCGGGCAATCACAACGCCTTCAAAAGCCTGCAGACGGGTACGTTCACCTTCCTGCACCTTAACGGAAACGCGCACCGTATCACCGGCTTCGAATTCCGGAACAGCGCGCTCTGCTGTCAGACGCTTAATTTCTGCAGCTTCATACTGCTGAATGATGTTCATGTCGGTATCCTTCCTCAAACCCCAAAATGGTCTGTCTGTGCGGCCCCGCCCACAGCTTCAGCCATGTTTCTTTCCTTGCGAGCCAGCCAGGCAGACCACAGATCCGGCCTTCTTTCCCGCGTTATTTCTTCTGCCTGCTTCTGCCTCCAGGCCGCGATGGCGGCATGATTGCCCGAAAGCAGGATTTCCGGCACAGCGCGCCCTTCCCACTCGGCAGGACGGGTATAGTGCGGATATTCAAGCAGCCCTTCGGAAAAACTTTCCTCTACGCCACTTTCCTCACATCCCATCACGCCGGGTAGCAGGCGCACACACGCATCCAGCAACACCAGTGCGGCAGTTTCCCCACCCGAGAGAATGTAATCTCCGATGGATACCTGCTCAACGTCATGCGCTTGCAGCACACGTTCGTCCACACCTTCAAACCGACCACACAGCAACAACACCCCAGAACCAGCCGCATAACGCTGCACATCCTGCTGCGTTAACGGCCGCCCACGAGGTGTAAGATACACACGCGGCACATCTGCTGGTGCCTGAGAGGCAGCAAAAGCGGCATCCACCACATCCGGGCGGATAACCATACCTGCACCACCACCAAACGGTGTATCATCCACTGCACGATGCCGGCCCAGACCATGCTGCCGCAGATCTTCCGTCCGACATGTCCACAAGCCTTTTTCCAGCGCTCGCCCTGCAAGGGAAAGCCCCAGTGGGCCCGGAAACATTTCAGGAAACAGCGTGAGCACAGTGGCCTGCCAGTTCATGGCTGCACCTCTGTTTTCTGCCGTTTACCAACGCCGCGTCCTTCTTCGCCCGAAACTTCTTCGGGGCGCACCACTGTGATTGTCCGTTGTTTCAGATGAACCCCAGGCACACAGACCTGCGTAAACGGAACAAGAGAACCATCACTTAGTTCCAGACTGGCGCCAGCTCCATAATCATGCACCATCACAACACGACCAAGAGAAAGACCGTTTTCAAACGCTTCCATGCCAATCAGATCAGCATGGTAGAATTCTTCTTCCTCAGGTTCCGGCAAAGCGGCGCGCGGCACATACAGGCGGGTGTTCACCAACGCCTGCGCGGCATCACGATCGGCCAGCGGTGCGCCATTGGCATCCCGCAATTCGGCCACGCTATCCGCCCCACGCCAACTGAGGAACCATTTACGGCCCTGATCATCTTGCAATGCCCCACACTGCTCCAGCGTTTGCGGGTTTTCCGCATAAGCGCGCACACGCACAAGGCCGCGCACACCATGCGGTTTACCAACAACGCCCATCAGAATGAGGTTTGAGCACATGATGGTTTCAGGCTTTAGGCAGCAGCGGCTTCGGCAGCTTTAGCGGCTTCAGCAGCGCGTGCCTGTGCCTTCTTCTTCGGAGCAGACTTTTTAGGCTGTTCACGATAAGCGGGCTTAGGTGCCAGACCTGCGTTACCAAGGAAGCGTGCCACGCGATCTGTCGGCTGAGCGCCTTCAGACAGCCAATGCTTGATGCGTTCTTCTGTCAGACGCACGCGTTCAGCGTGATCAGAAGGCAGCATTGGGTTGTAAGCGCCAACCTTTTCAATGAAACGGCCATCACGCGGGCTGCGGCTATCTGCCACAACGATGTGGTAGTACGGACGCTTCTTGGCACCTGCGCGGGCAAGACGAATTTTAAGACTCATTCGGAGTTACTCCAGACCCAAAAATAAAAAACCCGAAAAACTGCTTCGAGAAATAGACCGCCTTAGCGGAAAGGATTGCCACCAGGTCCACCCGGCGGCCCTCCCCCTCCCATTCCTTTCGGCATGAGCGCGGACATTCCCTGGCGCATGAGACCTTTCAAGCCCAGTTTGTTGAAGCGCTTCATCATGGAGGACATCATATCAAACTGCTTGAGCAGCTTGTTAACATCCTGAACTGTAGATCCAGACCCGGCAGCAATACGCTTTTTGCGCGATGCCTTGATAATGGCAGGGTTTTTACGCTCTGCCTTGGTCATGGAAGAAATAATGGCAAGGTGCTTTTTCAGGATCGAGGTATCAAGATCCTTGTCCCCCAAAGCTTCCTTAACTTTACCCATACCCGGGAGCATGCCCAGAATACCGGAAATAGACCCTAGCTTGTTGATCTGGCGGATCTGGGATGCGTAGTCATCCAGATCGAACTTGCCCGCCATCATCTTCTGGGCGAGGCGTTCACCTTCTTCCTGATCAAGCGTATCGGCGGCTTTTTCAACAAGCCCGGCAATATCACCCAAGCCAAGAATACGGCCTGCTACACGTTCTGGATAAAATTCATCCAGCCCATCCAGCTTTTCACCCGTACCAATCAGCTTGATGGGGGCACCGGTAATGGCGCGCATGGAAAGCGCTGCACCACCGCGGGAATCACCGTCCATCCGGGTCATCACAACGCCGGTTACCCCCACAGCCTCATTAAAGGCCTTGGCAGTATTTACGGCATCCTGCCCGGTCATGGCATCTACAACCAGCAGGGTTTCTGCCGGGTGTGTGACATCACGAATCTGCCGCACCTCGTCCATCAACGCTTCGTCTATGGAAAGACGACCGGCGGTATCGAGGATAACGACATCGTAACCTTCGCGCCGCCCTGTATCGAGGGCGCGCTTGGCAATTTCTACTGGCGTCTGCCCGGCCACGATCGGCAGGGAAGTAACACCAACCTGCTCTGCCAACTGCGCAAGCTGCAACTGTGCTGCAGGGCGCTGTGTATCCAGAGAAGCGAGCAGAACCTTTTTACGTTCACGCGTTTTAAGACGCAGGGCCAGCTTACCAGAGGTGGTGGTTTTACCAGACCCCTGCAAGCCAACCATCAGAACGGGAACAGGTGGGGTGGAATTTAGATTAAGGGGAACAGCACCGGCACCGCCAAGAGCATCAATAAGAGCATCATTGACGATTTTAGCGACAGCCTGACCGGGAGAAATGCTTTCCAGCACTTCATGCCCAACGGCACGTTCCTTAACTTTATTAACGAAGTCTTTAACAACAGGCAGTGCAACGTCCGCATCCAGCATGGCCAGACGGACTTCCCGCATTGCCTCCAGAACATCGGCTTCAGACAGCGCTCCCTGTTTAGCGAGGCCATCAAAAACGCCGGAAAGCTTGCCTGAAAGAGCTTCGAACAAAAGTATCACACCCCATAACAAGACGCGCCACTGCGCGAACACTCGCGGAGTGGCGGGCCTGATTTGTTGCAGGGGTTACGGGATACCCCTGCGAGAGTCAAGAACCTTCTGGCGGTTTACTTGCCAGATTTATCTGCATCGGCTGCCGGAGCAGGATGTTCAACAGCATGAAGCTGGTCCAGCAGATCATGAATCTTGACCTGACGTGCATGAATCTGGGCCAACTGATCAGCCGTCAGCACATCATGGATGCGGGAAGCCGTTTCCAGATGCTGAGATTCACGCTGGGCGCGCAGCGTAGCCATTTCCTGCTGCAGCGTTGCAACCTTGTCTTTGTCCACCGGGCCCGGAGATGTCAGCGCATCTTCAATCTGGCGGTGGATTTTGTCGAAATCACCGCGGAGATCCTGCGCCTGATCCTGACGGTGTGCTTCCTGCAGAATGGTCTGAATCTGCTTGCGCTGCTTTTTGGTAAGATCAATGCCGTCCAGAGCATTCAGCCCTGCGCCCGGAATGCCGGGGCCAAAGCCGTTTCCATTAAATCCATTACCGGGTTCTGCATGTGCGCTTACGCCTGCAACAGAAACACCTGCAGCCACAATTGCTGCCAGAAGGGTCTTTTTGATTTTCATAATGTCTATGCTCCTTAAAGCTTGAACTGCTTCATACTTGGGGAAGATTTCAAACTTGCCAAGAGTGACGCCGCATATAAATCCTTGGGTATGCGGGTTGACATCAAGCTGCAGGCTTGCGCGCCAATTCCAGAAAACGGGCCGCATCGGCCACTTCCCGCTGTATACCGGCAATACGGTCCGTTATTTCCGTATCTTCACCCCACACAGCCATCTGCATACGTTCATCCAGCGTTGCGCTGGCCACCAGATCATCTACAGAACCAGCACCATTTACCAGCGCCAAACCCAGCACAAGGCTTCCCAATGCTGGCACGGAAACAGCAAGCACAGCCAATTCAGCCGGGTTCAGCTTTTCCATGGCATCATAGAGCTTCTGTAAAGACTCTTCGGGCTGCACAATCGGCATGACACTACATGATGTGTGCAGGATAGCCCCGTATTGCTTGCGCAGCCACTCCAGCCACGGGTCCCATTCCTTACGTTGGGCCTGCGCCAGCTTGCCTTCCCCCGGCTCCCGGTAACACAGCAGATCGCTGCCCGCATAAGCCAGAAGACTACGCAAAACCCCTTCCCGCTCCGCAGGAATACGCTCAATCATGGAACCGGCAATGCCTGTAAGGGGCAGATCAGCCGGTGAAAAACGGCCATCGGCATTTTGCCCGGCGGCCTGCCATTCTGCCGCCAGCGCATCTGCCAATGCACGAGACGTCACGCATAATGGGGTCTTGCGGGGCAGACGGATACTGCGCCCATCAAGCTGCACGACAAACCCCTGCCCTTCCGGCACAACATCTGCCTGCTTCCAGAACCGTTTGCGGCCAGCAGGCGCATTGCCAGAAACATTATGTTCGGTAGATGCCATTTTCATTGGAACAGCCCCAAGCCACGCAACATGTTCATGACCTTTCCTTCCTTGCCCGCTTTTTTCTGCGGCGCATCTGGCCCCGCCACACCCTCACGCGCGGCAGAAAGCATGGAGGGGCAGTTATCTCCCTCTCCATCATTTCCGCCAATGCTTATGCCGTATCGGCCTTCATAAGCCGGATCCATACGTGGTTTGGGGTCTGACAATGTGCCTGTAACCGCAACATCGGAAGAAGCCGAAGCTCCACCCAGCAACACGCGTGGAGAAAGGTGCATATCCAGCGCCTGAGAGCCCAGCCCCATCGTGCCATGACCATGCAGAACCAGAAACGGCGTTTCCAGCCCCAACATATCAATATTGGCGTTACCCTGCGCAAACTGCATATGGCTGCCAAAGCACCTTACGGGCATCTTGCCTTTAACCGGCACCTGCGGGCCCAGAAGCGTGCGAATAGCAGCACCACTTATGCTGCCGTCCACAACTGAAACCCCAAGATGCCCGTCCAGATTATTACGCCGATCTTCCGACGTTTCCCCCTGCGTGGAAACTGCGCCTACAAGCTGCACTGTGCCGGAGAGTGAAGAAGAAAGGCCAAGCCAGCGCTCAACAACAGGCAGGGGCAAAAACACAGGATGCGCCGCCAATTCAATCTGAGGCAAAGCACCCGCCACGTCATACACCAAGCGGCCAACTTGCTGGAAACCATTGCCTTCAGCCTGCACAGGCTCAAGTGTCAGCCTGCTGTTTTGCAACGTGGCATGCGTGCTGACATGCGCCCATGTGACACCCTGCCAGTTTACGCTCTGCGCTTGCACATCCATGGCACCTCGTGCGCCACGCAGCACATCCGGCACGGCATGGTGCCGCACAACAGATGCCGTATCAGCAACATCTATGTGCCCATCCACTTTAAGATCATTGGCAGCTGGCAGATCCCCACCCGGCACCACATGCGCAAGCTGGCCGTGCACATCCAGCGCAGAAGCGCCTGCACTTAAGGTACCTGTGCCGTGTATGCTGGATTCACCCTGTGTAAGCGTTAAATCCACCGGCACAATCTGCTGCGCAACGTGTTCGGACGCAGCCAACTGCTGCATTGTCCCTACTGTGCCACGCAAGCTCAACACCTGCGCACCAACCTGGCCGTCAATTTGTGCCGTTACCGGGTCTGTAGGGGCAGCCGTATCTATAACCACCCGTGTTAATGCGGCCTGTGGCAACCATGCGCCTACATCCACATTTTCAGCACGCACGTGCAGGCTTTGTGGCGCAGGCTGCGCACCCTGCCCGCCAACAGCCATATCTACAGAAACATTCCGGCCTTCTGGCAGATTTGCATGTGGGAAAAAGACATTCAAATCACGCAGTTGCGCAACAGAACCACCAATCTGCAACGCATAGACTTTTTGGCCCTGCGGATCCGTAATGGACCCATCTATATGGGCCAACCCGGCAGGATGTCCATTAACGGTAAGGGAAATTCTCAGCTGCATTGGCAACTGGGCAGACATTGGCAACAAAGGCCCTGTTTGCCCTGTAAGTGCTAACTGCCCAGCCCCTTTACGCAGCTTTACGTCAAAATCAGGCGCGTTACCCGAAAGCCCTTTTACCTTGCCTTCAGCAACCTGAAATGCACCAGAACGATGGTGCACCGCATCATCCCAAGCAACTTGCGCCTGTGTGAGCGAAAGATCTGAAACCGTCAGATTCCAGTGCATCTTGCCGGAACTGGCAGACGAAGAGCCCCCGATGCTACTCTGGCGTTCCTGCGGTGTGAAATGCCAGTCTGCCCGCCCATCTGCCAAACGGCGCAACTGCACCTGTGGGCTGATGAGGCTGACATCTTCAAACGCAATGCGATGAGAAAACAGTGGCAACAATGCCAGCCGGGCACGCACCTGCCCGATATCCAGCATGTTCACGCCATCTTCCGCCACGCTGGAAAGTTTTACGTCCTTTGCTTCCACCCACGGAAAAGGCAGAATCCACACATGCAACTGGCCAATGCTCAGGTGGCGGCCTGTGCTGCTTTCCACGGCATCGGCCAACCGTGTTTTCAGCCAGTCTGCATCCTGCGTGGCAGATATAATTGTGCCACCGCCCAGCGCCAGAACAGCGGCCCCCGCCAGCAGGCCGATTTTCCATTTCAGACGCATGTGCGTTTCTCCTGTTTCAACTTAAAACCGTCCTTATCCTTGGCCAGCACGGCGTGAAGGTGGCGGTGTGGTGCCCGGCACAAACCCAAGAGTTCGGAAGGTTTCACGCATATGAGGCGGCAATTCGGCACTTACAGTTAAGCGCCCACCAGCCGGATGCGGCATATCCAGCATACGGGCATGCAGATGCAACCTGTCTGTAAAGCCAGAAGGATGGGCTGCCGCTCCACCGTATTTGGGATCACCCAAAATAGGTGTGCCTAAAGATTCGCAATGCACACGGAGCTGATGCGTGCGTCCAGTAAGTGGTGAAAGCTCCAGCCAAGAAAACTTGCGCGCAGCCGAATCCAGCACTTCGTAAACAGACCGTGCAGATTGCGCATCGGCATCCTTACGGTCCGCCGCCACGGTAATGGAACCGGGGCCAGCACCCAAACGGGCCAACGGCTGATCTATCTCGCCCGAAAGCGGATCAGGCCGCCCGACCACGACAGCCCAATAGATTTTTTTCACATCCCGACCACGGAAAGATGCTGCCAGCTTGGCGGCCACACCGGGGGTGCGCGCCAGCAGCAGAAGGCCGGAGGTATCTTTATCAATCCGGTGCACCAGCCGTGGGCGCGGATCATCTTCTTCCCGCAAGCCATCCAGCATCATGTCAACATGCTTGGTAATACCGGGGCCACCCTGCACGGCAAGCCCTGCGGGCTTGTTAAGGACAATCACGTGCTTGTCCTGATACACCACCATCTTGCGGATTTCGCGCGCCAATTTTTCATCCAGCGGGCGCGGCACATCGCGCGCGGGTTTGGCAGCCATGGGTATGGGCGGCACGCGCACCGTTTGCCCCGGCTCCAGCCGGGTGGAGGCTTCTACCCTTTTGCCCTCAACACGAATCTGGCCCGTGCGGCACAGTTTTTGAAGCGCCCCCTGCGTAAGATGCGGGTAATGGCGGCGAAAATAGCGATCCAGACGAATACCAGCTTCGTCTTCGCTTACGGTACGATTGACAACACTCATGCGCCGATATTCACGACTAACGCCGATCCCGCAAGCGGGACCATGTTTCTAGCCTGTGACGAACCTCCCGTTCATAGCCTCTGCCCGTTGGATTATAGAAGTTCTGCCGCTTCATGCCGTCAGGAAAATAGTTCTGGCCAGAAAAGCCTTCTTCCGCATCATGGTCATACTGGTAACCCTTACCGTAACCAATATCCTGCATCAGTTTGGTGGGCGCGTTTAGAATATGTGCAGGCGGCATTAGGCTGCCTGTGGCCTTGGCGGCACGGCGGGCAGCGCCATAGGCTTTATAAACCGCGTTGGATTTGGGTGCTGTGGCCAGATGCACCACAAGCTGCGCCAAGGCCAGTTCACCCTCCGGCGAACCCAAACGCTCATACGTTTCCCACGCGGCCACGGCCAATGGCAGGGCATGCGGGTCTGCCATGCCTACGTCTTCTGCGGCAAAGCGTGTCATGCGGCGGGCTAGATAACGCGGGTCTTCTCCGCCTTCCAGCATACGGGCAAACCAATAGAGAGCCGCATCCGGGTCTGACCCGCGCATGGATTTATGCAGAGCGGAAATCAGGTTGTAATGCTCTTCCCTATCCCGATCATACAAAATGGCGCGTTTTGCCAACAGGCGGGAAAGTGCCTGCGCATCCAGCGGCTTTTCTGTTTTCAGGCTTAAAAGCTGCTCCACCATGTTGAGCAGATAGCGGCCATCACCATCTGCCATGGCGCGGAGGGTGACACGCCCATCTTCCGTAAGCGGCAAGGGCCTGCCTGTTTCTTCCTCCGCCCGCACCAACAGAGCTTCACAAGCTGGATCATCCAGCCGGTTGAGCACCATGACCTGACAGCGTGACAGCAAAGCCGAATTGAGCGCGAAGGATGGATTCTCTGTTGTGGCACCAACCAGTACAACGGTGCCATCTTCTACAACCGGCAAAAATCCATCCTGCTGCGCACGGTTAAAGCGATGGATTTCATCTACAAACAGCAGCGTGCCGCCACCCACTTCTGCCTGCCTGCGTGCATTCTCGAATGCTTTTTTCAGATCCGCCACGCCAGAAAACACAGCTGAAAGTTGCACAAACTTCAGCCCAGCAGCCTGTGCCAGAAGGCGGGCAATAGTGGTTTTACCAACACCCGGGCCGCCCCACAGAATCAGACTGGCGAGAGAGCCACGTTCCAGCATACGCGTAAGCGCACCTTCTGGCCCCAGCAAATGCGCCTGCCCAACAACATCTTCCAAACGCTGTGGGCGCAGACGATCCGCCAATGGCTGCATGGGCGCTGGCTTTTTGCGTGCGTCCGCATTTCTTCCCTGCGATTGCTCGGGGGAAAGCCCAAAAAGATCATCACCCATTATCGGGGGTTCACGCTCTGCGGCCATAGCCTGCGTGCCTCACTTCAATCTGTCTCAATCTGTATGAATATATCGGCCTGCACGGCAGCTTTTTCCAGAAGAAGCACGGAAAAAGCTGCTTTCAACACAGTTTAGTTGTCCTCGGCAGGCAGGACGAAAGTGCTTGCCGGAATGTCTGCGCCCGCATGCACATCAAACAAGGTTACGCGGGTTTCGCGCCCCTGCGCGTCCAGCACACTCCATGACCGCAGAGCAACTGGCGTTTCATAAAAAACCAGTGTCAGGCTGCCATCACCGGGGGAGGATGTGCGCACAAGCGTAACCTGCACCAGCCCGTTATCATGCTGAAAGCCCGTTACCGTGACATCATCTGTCAGGCTGACATGAGGGCGCAGCAGAAGGCCCAGAGGTGTACGCTCAATGGGAATAACCGTGGTTTGGTCCAACTGGTTATCTCGGAACACAACCTTGCCCCCGTTGGCTACCAGCAGCAGCGGTGAAGGCGGATCATACGCCAAGCGCATCTGGCCGGGGCGCTTCATCCACACGGTGCCGGTTGTGCGTTTTCCTTCTGCATCAAGCTGCTGAATGCGTGCCTGAAAGGTTTTGGACTGGTTAAGCGCCTGCTCAATCCGCTTCAGCCATGCTTTATCGGATGCAGAAAGCGCCACAGCAGCCGGAGCGGAAGAAGATGCTACGGGAATAGCCGTTTCACCGGTATCGTCCTGTGCATAAGCCTGGCTGCCAGCCAGAACCAACCCCATAGCCGCTGGCAGAACAGCCCGGAAAATGGATTTCATGAACGTGGTTTCTTTCATCTGAAGCATGCAGGCTTATACAGCTATCAACCCGGCAACCAGCGCCAACGCTACGGCCAAGCCAATTTCTCGATTAGCCCTAAACTGGGCCAGACACAAAGCGGGGCTTGTGGGGGCTACCTTACGGGCCTGTTGCCACAACAATATGGCAGGCAACACCAAAGCCACCCAAAAAAGTGGGCCAGACCCCGCCAAAACAGCGGCCACAGCCAGCAAAACAAGCATCAGCCCGTAACAGGTGCCAATAAACCCACGCGCCCGGCCGACCATAAGGCGAGATGTGGATTTCACACCAATGCGGGCATCATCTTCCATATCTTGAAAGCCGTAAATGGTATCAAAACCCAGTTGCCACACAATGGTTGCTGCATACAAAGCGGCTTGCGCCCAAGACAAATGCCCGGCCGCTGCCGCATATCCCATGGGTGCGCCAAAGCCGAAGGTAAACCCCATGACAAGCTGAGGCCACCACGTAAACCGCTTGGCCAATGGGTAAAGCGCCACCAGCAGCAGGGATGACACACCCAAAATCCATGAAAGGCTGTTCAACTGCACCAGCACAGCCAAGCCTGCCAGCAAAAGCAGCACCAAAAATAGTGTGGCCTGCTTCATGCTCAACGCGCCAGATGCCAATGGCCGCCCAGCCGTGCGCGCCACCTGCCGGTCTATATCCCTGTCCCACATATCGTTTACAACGCAGCCTGCGGCCCGCATCACAAGGCTGCCAATACCAAACAGCACAATCAGCCGAATACGTTCGGAAGTAGCAACGCCCTGAGGCAGCAAAATACCCCACATGCCCGGCAGCCATAAAAGCCACGTGCCTATGGGCCTATCCAACCGCGCAAGCAAAGCATAGGCCTGCAATGCTGGCGGTAGATGGGCGATCCACCCTGTAATACGGATATCTGTATGGCTGGAAGAAACTGACACGGCGGCTCACGTATCCTGTTCAGAAAGGCATATGGTGTTAAGGGCTGGTGTTCTATGCCACAAAGCGGAAACCACTTACACCTTTCAGCTCAGACAGACCCGGTAACCATGGTTGTAACAGATGCCTCCGCGCACCTTCCGCGCCTTTATAATGCCCCAGAAATACTGGGGGATGCCCACACGGGCCTCACGCTGCAAATTGCGCCAGATCAGGCCCGCTATCTAGGCACTGTGCTACGCAAAAAAGCTGGAGACCACGTGCGTATCTTCAACGCAAACAGTGGAGAATGGCTGGCACGCATTACGGAAATCCGGAAGGACAAAGGCTTTTTTGAGCTGGAACGCCAACTCCGCGCACCAACGCAACAGCCTGCCTTGGTTCTGGCTTTTGCCTTGCTCAAGCGCGATGCCACTGATCTGGTCTTACGTATGGGCACGGAGCTGGGTGTCACGCACTTTATGCCGCTTATTACCGAACGCACCAATACACACCGCATCAACCCCGACCGCCTGCATGCCATTGCCACCGAAGCCACAGAACAATGTGAGCGCTTTGATGTGCCGCAAATAGAGTCTCCGCAATCGTTCACAGATTTTCTGGCAAGCTGGCCACAGGAGCACCGGCTGTTTGCCGCCATAGAACGCGGAGAAGACCGGGCTATTCATACCCCCTCCCTGCTGCCCGATGCACATGCCGGGGATGGTTTTTTGGTTGGCCCTGAAGGGGGCCTAAGTGATAGGGAATGCCAGATGATGCTAAAATATTCTTGCATCACGCCAATATCCCTAGGCCCATTGGTGTTGCGGGCTGATACGGCCGTGGCTGCCGGGCTGGCACTTATAGGCTGCGGCTTGCGTTCGGCTGCTGTTTTGTCACAATAACGCTTCATATCTTCGCTTTGCTGGCGCAGAGTGCGATTTCTCTGTTTTTCAAGGATCTGTGATACCCCATGTCCAACCCCGGCGCATCAGATGAAACCCCTGCCCGCACCGTTGCACAGCTGGCCGAAGTGCTTGCGCAGGGATGCAAGCCGCGTGACGCATGGCGGATTGGCACGGAACACGAAAAATTCGGCTTTCTGCGCCCAGAAGCCGTAAAGGAAGGGCAGAAAGCCTATTCTGCCCCACCTTATGCCCCCAATGGCATTGAAGCCCTGCTTAAGGGCCTGCAGAAGTTTGAGCCGGATGATTGGACATCTGTGCTCGACAATAACAACATCATCGGCCTGAAAGGTCGGGGAGATGCCGCTGGTGCTGCTATCTCCCTTGAGCCTGCCGGGCAGTTTGAGCTTTCTGGCGCGCCCTTGCGCACCCTGCATGAAACAGCAGAAGAACTGACAGCCCATTTTGATGCCGTGCGCCCCATTGCGCGTGAACTGGGGCTGGGCTTTGCACCTTTGGGCTTTCACCCCACGGCCACACGGGCAGAACTGCCGTGGATGCCCAAATCCCGCTACGCCATTATGCGCGAATACATGCCCAAAGTTGGCTCAATGGGCTTGGACATGATGCAGCGTACCTGCACCGTGCAGGTTAATCTGGATTTTGGGTCTGAGCAGGACATGGTGCGCAAAATGCGTGTTTCCATGGCGCTGCAACCTGTAGCCACAGCCCTGTTTGCCAATTCTCCTTTTGTGGAAGGCAAGCCCAACAACATCCTCTCCAACCGCGCACAGGTCTGGACAGATACGGATAACGCACGCTCCGGCATGCCAGCATGCGTGTTTGAAGATGACTTCAGCTTTGAACGCTATGTGGAATGGGTGCTGGATGTGCCCATGTATTTCATTATGCGTGATGGCAAAATGCGCAACGTGGCTGGCCGCTCCTTCCGCGCATGGATGAATGGTGAACGACAGGACGGGCTGGAAGATGTAACCCCCACCATTGGGGATTTTGAAGACCACATTACAACAGCCTTCCCCGATGTGCGGCTCAAGCAGTTTTTGGAAATGCGCGGTGCAGATGCAGGCTCACCAGAAATGATGCTGGCTCTTTCCACTTTGTGGACGGGTGTTTTGTATGATGATGCTGCGCTGGAATCCGCTTGGGAGCTCGTAAAATCCCACCCATGGGAAGACTACGTAAAGCTGCGCGAGATTGTGCCACTTATGGGGCTGGATACGCCTTGGGGTGAAGGTACAGTGCGCGATCTGGCCGCACAGATGATTGCCATTGCCATGGACGGCCTACAGGGCCGGGACATGACGGATGAAAGCGGTCAGACAGAATGGGTTTATCTTGCCCCCCTCACCTCTTTGGTGGCGGGCGCACCCACACAGGCTGAACGTTGGCTGGAACGTTATTATGGCGCGTGGATGGGGGATGTCAGCCGCATCTTCCTTGAAGCGGAAGTCTGAACAACCGCACATAATGCGACCAATAAAAAAGCAGCCTCAGGCTGCTTTTTTTGTATTCAGAAACAAACGGCTTGCACTTAGCGTGGCAGCAAACAGCGCCACGCATCCGGCCATAAGCAAGCACTTTTGTGTGGCCCCTTGCGCAAACCACGTAAAAAAGGCCGCAACCCCCATAGCCCCCAAAGTCTGCCCAGCTTGGCGTGCAACCTGCACCATGCCACTGGCACCACCAGCCCGTGTATGAGGCGCAGCCACCATCATGGCCCGATTATTAGGGGGCTGAAAAAAACCAAACCCCCAACCCGCTACACCTGTACGCCATGCAATATCCCACACAGAAGGATGAGCAGGCAGAAGCCACAGCAAAAAGAAACCCAGTGCCGTTGTGCTCAAGCCAATGGAAGACAACACTCCCGCAGAAACCTTATCTGCCACGCGCCGGATCAATGGCGCCGCACACATAATGCCCAACGGCCACGGCGTAATAAGCAAACCCGTGGCGGCCGAACTAAGGCCAAGAGTGTTATGCAACGTAAACGGCATGGAAACGATGTAAAAATTAGAGGCCACAAAGCCACAGAACCCGGTGATAAAGGCCACTGCGAATTCTGGATTTTTCAGCAGATCAACAGGCAAAATGGGCTGAGGAGCTTCTGCCTCACGCCGCACCAACAACACTCCGGCGGCAAGCCCTGCCAACAGTAATGCACAAGAAATGGCTGTATTTTGGGAATGTGCCAGCCCATCTCCCCCCATTACGGAGGCCCCAAAAGCCAGCATGCACAATATACTGCCTGTAATATCCAACGAGCCAGAAGTGCGCGGCACTTTAGGCAGCGCATAAAAGGCCATGCCCAAAGCCAAAGCCCCAAATGGCAGGTTAATCCAGAACAGCCACGGCCAAGACCCTATGGTGAGAATAGCCGCAGCAGCCGTTGGCCCCAAGGCCACCCCAAGCGCCACCACAACGCCATTGAGAGCAATACCGCGCCCAATTTCTGCATGAGGGTAAATAAACCGCACCAGTGCAATATTCACACTCATAATGCAGGCGCCGCCAATACCCTGCAACACACGCGCACCCGCCAAAATAGGCAAGCTGGTGGCCGTGGCGCAGAACAGGGATGACACCATGAAAATGATGATCCCAACCTGACAAAGCCGGGCAAACCCCACCCGGCTACCCAACGCTGCCAGCGGTAGCAGAGAAACCAGACTGGCCATCTGATAGGCATTTACAACCCAGATGGACGAAGATGAGGAAGCGTTTAAATCCCGCGCAATATCGGGCAGCGCAACGTTTGCAATGGCGTAATCCAACAATGCCAGAAAAACAGAAAGCGCCACAGCCAGCATGGCCATATTGCGGGCCGCTCCATGAAGCCCATCCACCACGGGTGCAGACTGAGAAGTGGGGAGCTGTGTCATGGAGCAAAACGTCCTTCTGTCTGCAAGGCGTTACATGCCTGCTTTTTCTGGAAATCCAGAACGCACGCAGGCCTGTTTCTGCCACCCACCTTGCACAGCCAATGTATGGGCCGTAACCGCGCACGCCAATTTATACGCCATAGGCAAAACAATATGGGCACTACCTGATGCAGTGCCCACACAAAAAACCTATGCTCATCTCCTTTACCGCCAGAGCACCCCTGTCATCACTGGCAATAGTGCTCTTGCTCTGGTAGGAAGACGAAACCGCACTTACCAGATCAGGAATCTGCGTAAGGGTTTTTGGTGCCGCGCGTTTGCAAGCGAATAGGCACACCCGGCAGATCAAACGTTTCACGCAGGCCGTTTACAAGGTAGCGCTTGTAATCATCCGGCAGTTGCTCAGCCCGTGTGCCGAAAATAACAAACGTTGGCGGGCGAGATTTAACCTGCGTGATATACCGCAGTTTCAGCCTGCGCCCCTGTACCAATGGCGGCTGATGGCGTTCCAGCATTTCCTCAAACCAACGGTTGAGGGCACCTGTGGGCACACGTGCGTTCCAGACTGTCCATGCATCACGCACTGCTGGCAGCAGCTTGTGAATGGAAGCGCCGGTAAGTGCGGAAAAAGTAACAACTGGTACGCCACGCATCTGGGCCAGAGAAATGCTCAAACGGTCCAAAATCGCATTGCGCGTGGCTGTCCGATCCTGCACGGCATCCCATTTGTTCAGGGCTAATACGCAGGCACGGCCTTCACGCTCAATCAAACGGGCAATCTGCAAATCCTGCTCATGCACGCCCAATGTAGCATCCAGCACCAGCACGGCCACCTCTGCCATTTTCAGTGCTTCAATAGCAGCCGAAACGGACATTTTTTCCAGAGATTCATCGATGCGCGCTTTTTTGCGCAAACCAGCCGTATCTACAATTTCAAACGTATCATCGCCATCTTTCAACGTAACAGCAATGGAATCACGCGTAAGCCCTGCTTCTGGGCCGGTAATCATACGCTCTTCACCCAAAAGGGCATTCATGAGCGTAGATTTGCCAGCATTGGGGCGGCCCACAATAGCCACACGCAATGGGCCTGTTGGGCGCGGAGGTTCTTCCCCTTCTTCCACAGCAAAATCATCTGCTGCTTCAATTTCAGGTTCTGCCTCATGTTCCGGCTCTGCGGGCAGCCTATCGGCAATTTCCCACATCAGATCCGTCACACCTTCACCGTGTTCGGCAGAAAGTGCCAAAGGTTCACCCAAACCCAGAGCATAGGCTTCCATTGCGGAAGCTGCGCCAAGGCGCCCTTCGGATTTATTGGCAATCAACAACACAGGGCGGTTCTGACGCCGGATCCACTGTGCAAAATGCTCATCTGCTGGCGTAATACCAGCACGCGCATCTACGCAAAACAGCACCAGGTCTGCTTCACGCACGGCACTTTCAGAAGAAAAGCGCATCCGCCCGAACAGGCTTTCGGGTGCTGCTTCTTCCAACCCTGCTGTATCAATCAACCGCACGTACCGCCCACGAATAAGGGCCACACCTTCCTTGCGGTCTCGGGTTACACCAGGCGTATCTGCCACAAGTGCCTGCCTACGCCCAACAAGGCGGTTAAACAGCGTGGATTTACCAACATTTGGCCGACCTGCAATAACAACAACAGGCATATCCCCCGTAGGAAGCGGCGGAGGTGGGCGCATGGATTTGCGGCGATCAGCCATAAGAGCAAAGGTTCCCGTCGTTTGTCACGATCAGCATCTGGTTATCTACGATAATTGGCGGCACGAAAGAAACGGCATCCATGCTGTCTACTGATATAATTGCACCTGTTGTCGGGTTAATCCGCACCATACCATTTTCTGGCAGAGAACTCAGACAAACCAGTTCGCTGCCCACCAGCATGGGGCCAAACCAGGTTACGATATCTTTGTGCACATCCACCCGCCGGAAGCGGCGGAGCTGTGTAATCCAGCGCACATGGCCGGAAAGGCGGTCAATACATGCAATCTGCTGGTCTAGCGAGACCACAAAAAGCCAATCCCCCACGCATAGCAGGCTGTTTTGGCTGGCAACCGAGCGTTCCCACACACGGCGGCCTGTGCGGATATCAATGGCAGCCAACACCTGCGCCATGCTTACGGCATACACAATGCTATCAACAATAACAGGCAACCCACGCACACAGGACAGATCCAGCGTGCTGGCCTGACTGTTGACGTTGCCCATCATGTCACTCCAGACAACCTCACCACTTTCCACTCGGAAAGCAACAAGATCGCCCCCACCAAACCCGGCCACCACAATGCCGTTATCTACAGCAGGGGCAGGCTGGCCAAACACGGTGGTTTCAACAGATGTGGCCGTATACGTCCACAACTGGCGGCCGGTGGCGGAATCCAGCGCGAAAAACCGCTCATCAATTGTGCCAAAGAAAACACGCCCGCCAGCAACCGTTGGAGCAGAACGCCCCGGTGCGCCATTGGTGGTTTTCCACTTTACCTTACCGGTTGCGGCATCCACCGCCATGGTCTGGGAAATGCCGTCTACAATGTAGACAACACCGCCATCTACAGCCAAACCGCCGCCCATATTGGCAGAGTAAGATTTTCTGGGGCGTGGATTATATGTCCAGATATGGCGCATGCCGGGCCAGGAAAAAGCACGCACAACGCCTTGGGCATCCATAATAAACAGGCGGCCATCCTGCACAACAGGTGGTGCAGGAATAAGCCCGCGGCCCAAAGTGCCCAGTGCAGCCCATGCCATGAAATCTGGCTGGGAGATACCGGCCCCGATATCCTTGCTCCATCTTTTATGCAGCCCGCCCCAAGCATAATTGCTGCCGGTATGGGCCGAAACACGCCCACAAATAGGCCATTCCGAAACGCTAATAGTAGGAGGGATTGTAATGGGCGTATGATCGTCTGGGTCAACCATCAACCCGGAGCCGGAAGACAGAATATCCGTGCGGTGCCCGGCCAGAATGGGCTTTCTGTCACTCTCAAACATGGTGCACCCGGCCAGCGCAGGGGCCAATGCGGCGCCTCCTAGCAGGGCTCGGCGTGAAAGTCCGGAACGTCTGGTTGCGCTGGATTTCTTGTTGCTGCTCATTCTATTAGCCTGCTGTCGGATCAAGGGCCTGCATCATATCCTGCGCCCGGTTGCGTACGCCCTGAGGAACATCCTGCGCAGCCTGTAGCGCTGCAAATTTCTGCCGGGCCTCTGCCACATGCCCTTCGCGCACATCCAGAACAGCCAAGGCTTCCATGGCCAGACCATTCCACGGCTTGCCTTTGCCAGTAAGCAGCGCAAGGCGGGAGCGCAGTGTAGCGGGCTCTCCGGTATCCAACTGTTTTTGGCACCACAGCAAGGTTGCCAGATCACGCAGAGCAGAATCTGCGTTGGGGTCTTTCTGCACGGCATCCCATGCAGCCAGTGCACCTTTTACATCACCCCGCGCCGCCTGCACGCCACCTTCCTGCAAACGGGCCAGAACAGCCACGCCTTTTGCATCGGAAGATGCCAATTTCTGTAATGAGGCCAAACCCGCCTGCGCGGTAGTGGTGAGATCTACCGTGCCTGATGAAGGAGTTGAGGGCAGATGATCTGTCTGCCGCAAGGCCGTAAGATACGTTCCCGTAGCTTCCAATGCCTGAGATTTCTGGCTGGAAACATGCCAAGACCACGCACCAATGCCCGCAAGCACGGCCACAATCAGCCCAATACCCGCACCGGCATAGCGCTTTGCTGCCATACGCAGGCGCTCGGCCTGCATTTCCTCATCAACTTCCTTGAAAAGATCCTCTGCCACGGTCTGGCCTGTTCCTGTCTGCTGGCGTTCTGCCTGACGGCTTTGTGTTACCGTCTATCTGCCTCAGCCGGGGGTATCATACAAGTCATGCAGGCAATCAGCCTGATGGCGGCTCTTTTACTGCTGTACCAGAAAACAGCCGCCCTGCCGAAAATTTTAGTGCTCTGCCTTCTGTAATTTTGCCCCTCCGGCCTTAAGGGCCGTGGTCAATTTGGTGAAATTACCGGCAATACGCTTTTGCACGGTGCTGCTGCCTTCATGGATATGGGCAATTTTTTCACGCGCTTCGTTGCTGATAGCCGTTTCTTCTTTAACAGCAGCCTTGGCCACACAGCTGTTATAGGTGCGTGCTGCTTTTTCGTAAGCACTTACCTTATCAACACTGGCGTTATATTTATCAACGGAAGACACTTCCACAGAAGGTGCTACAGGTTCTGCACCGCAGGCGCTGGCTGTCCACATCTTGTCTGCGGCCTGCGCAGGCATGGCAACACCGCTGCACAACTGGGCGGCTGTAAGCCCGGCGATAAGATAAAAACCTTTCCTAATCATTCCTGTATCCCCGATTCAGAGCAGAGATATTTCTTCTGCCCAGTTTATAACTTTACCATCAGCAAACGCTTCTTGCACAGGCAGCGCAAATGTCCACACCTGCGCGCACTGGGTTGGAAAAAAAACCGTAAGACAGTATAGGCGCGATAATGCGCATTCTTTTCATCACGGCCACACGTCTGGGCGATGCCGTGCTTTCTACGGGCCTGCTGGCATATCTGCACCAACGCTGGCCAGATGCGCGGTTTACCATTGCATGTGGGCCTGTTGCCGCCGGGCTGTTTAGCGCCTTTCCCGGACTCGAACGCACCATTGTAATGGAAAAGCGCCCCTATGATCTGCACTGGCTTGATCTGTGGAAAGCCTGCGTGCCTTTCAAATGGGACATCACGGTAGACCTGCGCGGCTCAGCCGTTACATTTCTTCTACGTTCGGGCCGCCGGTTTATTATGCGCGGCGGGCGGCGGGCTGGCGCGCGCATTACGCATTTGGGAAATGTTCTGAACCTTTCTCCGCCTCCACTCCCGACTGTTTGGGTCAGCCCGGCTGATCGTGCAAAAGCACAGCAGATTATTCCTAATACCTCACCCATCATCGCCCTAGGCCCCACAGCAAACTGGACAGGCAAAATCTGGCCAACAGAGCGTTACCGGCCCCTATGGCAACGCCTGTGTGCGGCATACCCCCAGATTCGACCTGCCATTTTCTATGGTCCGGGAGAGCAGGAAGCCGCACTCGCCCGCCCTGTTCTGGAAGCCCTGCCCAACGCCATAGATGCCGGAGGCCATTTTTCCCTTACGGAAGTAGCCGCCATGCTGGCCCGTTGCCGCCTATATATTGGCAATGATTCGGGTCTGATGCATCTGGCCGCAGCCGCAGGCACACCCACTTTGGGGCTTTTTGGGCCATCTCGTGCATCGGAATACGCGCCTTCTGGCAAAAACGCACGATGGATTGCAGCCCCCGGCCCAGAGGGCGAAGCCCCCATAGTTGGGCTGGATGTTGCGGATGTTGCCACAGCAGCGCTCTCCCTTCTCAAGGAAACCGGCATATGATGGATGACACCACCAACGGGCAGAACACACAGCCTTTGAAAGTTGCGCACATTATGGCCGGAGCCCCCACAGGTGGGGCTGAGCTGTTTTTTGAACGCCTGTGTATTGCACAAGCTGCGGCAGGACTTTCCGTTCTGCCTGTTATCCGCACTAACCCGAAGCGTGCCCAACGTTTACGTGCAGGCAACCTTGCGCCCGTTGAACTGCCTTTTGGCAACATGCTGGATATACGCACCCGCATGGGCCTTCGTTCTGCTCTTAAAGAATTCTCTCCCCGCGTTGCCGTTGCATGGATGAACCGTGCCGCACGTTTTGCTCCCCAAGGTAACTGGGTGCTGGCTGGGCGGCTGGGGGGATTTTATGATCTTTCCTATTATCGCCGCTGCTCTCATCTTATTGGCAATACGCATGGCTTGGTGCGCTGGATGCGCGATCAAGGCTGGCCAGCCGATGCCGTGCATTACCTCCCCAACTTCGCCACGGATCTGGCGGCCACACCACCCGTATGGCCAGATTTTTTGCCGCACGGCGCCCCTTTTCTGCTGGCATTGGGGCGGCTGCATAAGAACAAGGCTTTTGATGTTCTTATCCGTGCCATGAAGCATGTGCCACACATCCCGCTTGTTATTGCCGGAGAAGGGCCAGAACGCGCAGCACTGGAAGCACTTGCCCAGCAGGAAGGTGTGGCCGAACGTGTATTCATGCCCGGATGGGCCAATCAGCCCGGAGGCTTGCTACGCGCCTGCTCCGCCATGATCTGCCCTTCCCGGCACGAACCATTGGGCAATGTTGTGATTGAAGGGTTTTCGGCCTGCAAACCGGTTATTGCCGCTGCTTCTCAAGGCCCCAGTGAACTCATCCGTAATGGTGAAAACGGCCTGCTGGCTCCGGTAGAAGATGCAAATGCTCTGGCTGCGCAGATCTGCACTGCACTGGAAACACCAGAACTGGCTGCCCGTATGGCGCAGGCAGGCCGCAGGGATTATGAAACAACCTATGCTGTCACCCCCGTTCTGGATGCGTGGCATAAATTCTTGTCCACGGTGGAGGCCGGGTAAATGTGTGGCATTGGGGGGCTGATTTATACGCCCGGCACGCAGCCATGTTCCGAATCGGTTCTGGAACGTATGGCGCAGGCCTTGGGCCATCGTGGCCCCAATGGTGTGCATATTGCCCGGTTGGGCCGTGCCGATATGGTGCATACACGCCTTGCCATTATTGATCTGGAAGGTGGAGACCAACCCTTAACCAGTGGCGATGGCACGCTTGTTGCCAATGGTGAAATCTATAACGACCCGCAAATTCGCCGACAGATCGGGCCAGAGCATTTCCAGACCGGAAGTGATTGTGAATCTCCTCTGCTTTTGTGGGAGCGTAACGGCTGCACCTATACCCGCGGGCTGCGCGGCATGTATGCTATTGGCCTGTACGATAAAGCCCAGCAGGAACTCCTGCTCTCGCGCGATCCGTTTGGGATCAAACCTCTTTATTTTACCGAATTTTCAGGCGGCATTGCCTTTGCCTCCGAACCCGCGCCTTTAATTGCCTCGGGGCTTGCCCCGCGCGCCATTGCGCCTGCTGTGCGCGATGAACTGCTGCAACTGCAGTTCACCACAGGGTGGGAAACAATTTTTCCCGGTATTCAGCGTATCATGCCGGGGGAAACTCTGCGCATCAACCAAGGGCGTATTCTGGACAGGCAACGGCAATCCCCCATTCCGTCCCACGCTCCTTTTTTCACTTCTGAAGCTGAGGCCCTGAACTATCTTGATGCAGCCTTGATGGACAGCGTGCATGCGCATGAACGTTCTGATGTGCCTTTTGGGCTGTTTCTTTCTGGCGGCATAGATAGTGCCTGCCTGCTAACAGCCATGAGCCGCCTACCCCGCACCACGCCCTTGCGCACATGGACCGCCATTTTTGATGCCCCCGGTGCCGCAGATGAAGCAGAAGCTGCCAATGCCTTAGCCCAACATGCCCGCGCCAAACATGAAACCTTGCGCATTACCGCAGATATGGTGTGGCAGCACCTGCCAGCCATTGTGGCCTGTATGGATGATCCGGTTGCAGATTACGCCATTATTCCCACATGGTTTTTGGCCCAAAAAGCAGCACAGGATGTAACCGTTATTCTCTCTGGCGAAGGGGGAGATGAACTGTTTTGTGGCTATGGGCGTTATCGCTCTGCCAGCCGCCCGTGGTGGAAAGGCAAGCGGCGCATGTGGCGGCGCGGTATTTTTGACAACATGAATATTCTGCGCCAGCACCCAGCCCATTGGCGGGATGGCATAGCCGCTGCAGAAATGGCCGCTGCAGATGCCGCAACGCCACTTTCACGCCTGCAAGCTGTAGATATTGCGGAATGGTTGCCAAATGATCTGCTTATCAAGCTGGATCGATGCCTGATGGCACATGGGCTAGAAGGCCGCACACCGTTGCTAGACCCCGTTGTGGCCCAAACAGCATGGCGCCTGCCCGATTCCATGCGCCTGCGTGATGGCAAGGGAAAATGGCTTTTGCGCAAATGGTTGCAGCAACACAATTCTGCCGCACGCCCCTTTGCCCCCAAGCAAGGCTTTACCGTGCCGATTGGCACATGGATCAGGCAGCAAGGTGCTCATCTTGGTGACTTGGTGGCGCGGCAGGAATGTATTGCAGAAATTGCCCGGCCAGACCGTGTAAAAGCCCTGTTTCGCGCAGCAGATAACCGCAGAACGGGTGCGGCCGCATGGGCACTTTTGTTTTATGCTCTGTGGCATCGCACACATATTCGCAATCTTCCGACAGAAGGCGATGTGTTTTCTGCCTTAAGCCAGTAAGGTTTTGAACAGTTTCTGTTCCTTACCCCAAAAGCCCTCTATCTTCCTACGGGAAACCTTTTTCTTTTATGGGAGAATGTAAATGCCTTCCCCAACACATATGACCCGGCTTGAAAACCGCACGGTTCTCAAGATTTCTGGCGCTGACCGCGTGCGTTTTCTGCAAGGTCTGGTAACGGCAGACATTGCAGCACTGGAACCGGGAGACGCTACATGGAGTGCCTGCCTGACACCTCAGGGCCGCTGGCAAGCAGACTTTTTTGTGGTTTCAGACCCCGATGATACCTGCCTGCTGCTAGATTGCGCCACAGAACAGGCGGAAAACCTAAAGACCACTCTCCAACGCTTCCGTCTGCGCTCTGATGTTCAGCTAGATATCACGGCTCTGCCCGTGCATGTCGCATGGGGAAACCCACCGCCGGACAGTGTGTTGGAAAACGCTATCAGTTTTCGGGACCCTCGGTTAGAAGAAGCCGGGTGGCGGCTGATTGATGCCGCGCCAGATACCCCCATAACCGCTACAGAGCAGGACTATAATCTGCACCGCTTGGTGCTGGGCCTGCCTGATGGTGTGCAGGATTGCGAGGTTGGCCGCACTCTGGCAGCCGAAGCCAATCTGGATCTGCTCGGGGGCGTATCTTGGAAAAAAGGCTGCTATATGGGCCAGGAAGTAACTGCTCGTATGCATTACCGCACACTGGCAAAACGCCGCCTGATGCCTGTTGCAGCCACATCTCCACTCCCCGCACCCGGAACACCCGTGCTGTGCGATGGTGTAGAGGTAGGCACGCTTCGTTCATCCCAAGATCATGTTGGGTTGGCATTACTCAAAACAGATGCTGCCAATAACCAACTAACCTGTGCTGCACATCCGCTGGTCGTGCGCCTGCCTGCTTGGCTGGAAGCTGCACTTAAACCTCAAACACCTTCTGATTCTAATCCTACGGAAAAATCATGACTTATATTGCCCCGCCAGCGGCAGAGCTGGATGCCATGCTGGATGTTGTAAAATTTGATGCCTCTGGCCTGGTAGCTGCCATTGCCCAGCAGCACGATACCGGCGAAGTGCTGATGATTGCATGGATGACGCGTGAAGCCCTGCGTGAAACATTGGAAACCGGGCGCGTCTGCTATTACTCCCGCAGCCGCCAGAAGCTTTGGCGCAAGGGCGAAACATCTGGCCAGATCCAGCATCTTATTGAAGCTCGGCTGGATTGCGATGCCGATGCCGTACTTGTGCTGGTGAACCAGATTGGTGTGGCATGCCACACGGGCCGCCGTAGCTGCTTTTACCGCGCCTTTACGCCAGATGGCCTGAAAGAACTGACAAAGCCGGAAATTGACCCCAACCAGCTTTATCACAAACACAACTAAACACGTTTAGCCGAGTGTCTTAGCCGTATTTTTACGGTTAAGAACCTCCAGAACAGCTTCTGCTGCGGCATCGGCTGGCAGTTGGCCCTGTGGCCCTTCCAGCCCGTGCAAAACCGTAGCAAAGGCCTGTTTCTGAGCCTGTGCCACAGCTGTATTTTCAAACAGAATCTGCACTTCATGCGCCAGCACATCTGCGCGGCACTGTTCCTGCAAAAGTTCAGGCACAACAGCACGGCCTGCCAACAAATTCACCATAGCCACAAATGGCACTTTAATAAGCCGACGGGCAAAAAAGGCCGTTATGGGGTTAACCCGATACGTCACAGCCATTGGTACTCCAGCCAAAGCGAGTTCCAACGTAGATGTGCCAGATTTGGTTAACGCAGCCCCGGCAGCAGCAAACGCATCATGCTTGTCATGAATATCTGTGACAATAACAGGCTTTATAGGCCAATCCTGCGTGGCACGCTCCACAACACTCGCCACAACCGGAGAAACCGGCACCACGGGCACCACGTCTGGCATGGATGTTTTAAGCAGGCGCAACATCTGGCCAAAAACTGGCAGCAAGCGCGGCGCTTCTGAGCGGCGGCTACCGGGCATGAGCACAAGTATCTTGGCGCTATCTGGCAACCCATGCCGGGCACGAAAGCGGGCCGCATCTCCATCCTTGGCGCCAGATTGCAAAACCGGGTGCCCTACAAAGCGGGTTTTTAGGCCGTGCTTGCCAAAAAACTTTTCCTCAAACGGCAAAAGGCACAGCAATTCTTCCCACAGGCCGGGAAATTCCTTCACCCTTTTCTGGCGCCATGCCCAAACCTGCGGTGCCACATAATGCACACGGGCAATGCCCAAACCGCTTATTTTTTTAAGAAGCCGGAGGGCAAAGCCGGGACTATCTATGGTGATCACCAAATCAGGCTTTTGCGCTGCAATATCCTGCGCGGCTTCATCCAACCGGGCAGAAAGCTGGCGCACGCGGGGTAAAACTTCCACCAGCCCCATAACGGCCAGATCCCGCATGGGAAACAGGCTGACCAGCCCTTCCTCCTGCATACGCACGCCCCCCACGCCTGCAAAGCGCATATTGGGCACGCGGGCACGCAAGGCATGCATAAGGCGTGCACCCAAAACATCGCCGCTGGCCTCACCAGCCAGAATCCAGACAAGAGGAGAGGAAGAAGGAGAAACCATGCGTCACGCATAAAACGCTGCCACACAGAGCACAATCATCTTATCCATGTCGCGCGGTAGGATATCCCCCATAAGGCATGTATATCTTGCAAATAATGCCTCAAAAGTCTTTCCTGCCCCGAAACGCTTTTGGTGCCCGATTAATGCGCCTTCTCACACTCAACCAAGGGACACCCGGTTTCTCGTGACAGTTAAAACCTATATTCATGAATGGACAGACCAGCCCGTCCGCAATGTTCTGGCCGGCATGGTGGGCACTTTTGCACTTATTCCAGAAGTTATCGCTTTTTCTTATGTGGCTGGGGTTGCGCCCTCTGTGGGGCTGTTTGCCTCATTTGTTATCAGTATTGCCATTGCCATTACGGGCGGCAGGCCGGGCATGATTTCCGGGGCTGCGGGGTCTGTTGCTCTGGTGGCGGCAGAACTGGTGCATAGCCACGGCCTGCAATATCTGCTGCTGGCGACACTGCTAGCTGGTGCATTCCAGATTATTTTCGGTTTGCTGCGTTTGCAAAGCATGATGCGCTTTGTCTCGCGCGAGGTGGAAACCGGGTTTGTAAACGCGCTGGGCATTCTTATCTTTTCTGCGCAGGTGCCGCAGATGCTGCATGTTACGTGGCATACTTATGCGCTTATCGCGCTGGGGTTAGCTATTGTTTACCTCCTGCCGCGCGTTACCACGGCTGTGCCTTCCCCTTTAATCTGCATTCTTGTGCTTACAGGCATTACCTTTGCGGTTCCCATGCCTGTGCATGTGGTGTCTGATCTGGGAGATCTACCTTCTGGCCTGCCACATCTGACTTTGCCAGATGTGCCTTTTTCAGCAGAAACTTTTAAAATTGTGCTGCCTTACGCATTTGCCATGGCCATGGTGGGGCTTCTGGAATCCCTCATGACAGCGACTGTGGTGGATGAATTAACAGACACACACAGCAACAAACGTATGGAATGCACCGGGCTTGGTTTTTCCAACATCATGGTGGGGCTGTTTGGCGGCATGGCCGGTTGCGGCATGATTGGGCAGACAGTTGGCAACCTGCGTTATGGCGGGCGTGGTCGGCTTTCCACCTTTACGGCTGGGGCATTTTTGCTGCTGTTGCTGGTTGTGCTGCATCGCTTTGTAGCCCAAGTGCCTGTTGCTGCTTTGGTGGCCATTATGATTATGGTGTCTGTCAGCACATTTTCATGGTCCTCCCTGCGTGATCTGGTAAAGCACCCTCGCCTTTCTTCCACCGTTATGCTGGCGACTGTTCTGGTCGTGGTGTTAACGCATGATCTGGCAGCTGGTGTGGCCTGTGGCGTGCTGCTGAATGGGTTGTTTTTCTCTTTTCAGGTTATGAAACTTGTTCAGGTAAGCAGCACGTTTTCAGAAAACAGCAACACCCGCACCTATTACGTGCATGGGCAACTGTTCTTTGCCTCTGCCAGTGTTCTTGCCGATGCCGTGGATTTTCAGGATACCGCTTCAAACATCGTGATTGATCTTGAAGACGCACATATCTGGGATATCAGCGCTGCAGACGCACTGGAAAAAATTGCATCTCGCCTGAAGGTACGCGGAAAAACAGTTTCCATTATTCATGCAGATCAACGCGCAGAAAAACTTCTGGCCTCTCTAGGCCATGATACATTACTGGCCTAAATATTTTACAAAGCACAATGACATTGAAAAAGGAGGCATGAGAAAATTCATGCCTCCTTTTTATTTCAGGATTTTTTAAGCCCGGGCTTTGGCACAAACCGCAAACCCAGCACACATGCCGCCACGGCTGCATATACAAAAGGTTCAATGTACCACTGCTTGAATGCAATGGCGTAATGGATACACGCCAGAACCATGGCAACATAAACCAGACGATGCAAACGCGCCCATTTTTTACCCAACCGGATGATGGATTTGCGCGTGGATGTTGCCGCCAGAACCACCAGAATAGAAAAAGCGATCAACCCGAATGTGAGGAATGGCCGCGTTAAAAAGTCTTTCCATATCCGCTGGATATCAAACCCACGTGCCCACCAGAAATAAAGAGTCACATGCAAAGCCGCGTAACTGAAAGCCAGCAGACCGAGCGGGCGACGGTAAACCATTAAATCAATTTTTAAAAACCGTTTGAGCGGCGAAATCATAAGTGAAACAAGCAAAAACCGAAACGCATACCGCCCGAATTCATGCAAGCATGTCTTGAATGGGTTTGGCCCCAGATCACCCGAAAAAGCACCTGCCAGATAAGATACGGCAGGCAGCATGAACAACACATACAGCAACACCTGCCGCGTAAGGGGAGAAAGGCGAAACCGCCGACTTTGGTCTGAGGTAGGCGATGGCATGGGGTTTTCTGCTCTCCACTGTTTAAAGCACCGCAGCCGCTTCATGCTGAGTGCAGGATTACCCTTACAAAATCAGCCTTATTGCGCAAGAATACTGTGCAATCGTAACAAATTACGCAACACCCAGACACGTAAACGCGAACAGCATCCCCCAAACCTGCCCAAGACATATCTTGTTATTCAGGTTTATAATTCTGTTAATACAAACAAGAAGGTTCATTCAGCATGACAACTCAGCAGACAATCGGTTTTATTGGGTTTGGTGCCATGGCCAGCCGCATGGCCGCGCATCTTGAAAAAGCTGGATACGCCACTCTTGCCTATACGCCTTCTGGCAAGGGTGGTGATGGCGTAACCCATTTTTTGCCCACTCCAGCAGAAGTTGCCAACAAGGCAGATATTGTTCTGGCCTGCGTACCAGATGATGAAGCCCTTGCCGCCAGTATGTATGGTCCACAGGGTGTTCTGGCTGGCATAAAGGCAGATGGTTTGCTGCTGAACACCAGCTCTGTTTCTCCAGAAGCCGCAGATGCCCTGCAAAAGGCTGGGCAGGAAAAAAATATCTGCGTCATAGACTGCCCTGTATCTGGCAGTACACCGGAGGCAGAATCTGCCAATCTGGTCATTCTCGCCGGTGGGGATGATGCCGCTATTGCGCGCGCCCAGCCCATTTTTGATAAAATTGGCCGCATTACCATTCATGCCGGACCATCTGGTAGCGGCGCGCGCCTCAAACTGGTTATCAATGGCATTATGGGGGCCGGTTTGGCTGCTGTGGCAGAAGGCATAGCTTACGGCTTGGCCGCTGGGCTGGATCGCTCCATGCTTTTTGATGCGCTGGATGAAATGGCTGTGATTTCCCCGCACCACAAGCGCAAGATCAAGATGGCCAAGGCTGGAGATTTCTCTCCCCAGTTCCCTGCCCGTCTGATGCAAAAAGACATGCGCCTGCTCATGGATGCCGCAGCACGTCTGGCCGTGCCCGCACCAACTTTAGCTGCTGTAACACAACAGCTTTCTCTTGCCCGCCGCGCGGCAGAAGATGCTGATTATTCGGTTCTGATTGGCGTTATGGAAAAAATTGTCGCTAACGACGCCTGAATACCAGCGCGACACACAGCAAGCCTGTCCCCTATTCCGCGGGGCAGGCCAGCTTGTTCGCTCCCACGCGCCAGATCACGCTTTGCCAATACGGCTGGTAACGCAGCTTTACGGCAGCGCGGCTCCAAAGCCTTAAAATGACATTCTTGCAGAAATGTCTTTCCAACCTGACTTAATTGTTCCTGCGTGCCGGGAAACAAGAAACGGCCACTTCCCGCAAGCAATGGCCAATGCCGCAACATGGTGCCTGCCCCATAAGCTGCTCCTCCAGCGGCCAAACGTTGCAGTGTCACTGCATCCTGCACACCTAGCAGTTCTCCGATAGCTTGCTGGAAAGCACCCGCACCATCTCGCATCATCTGCATCCAGCGCTCTACGTCTTGCGTGGGTTCCAGTTCTATTTCCCGGGCAGCAATCATTTTCAGGCAAGTTTCGCGCTGTAATTGGCCAGATTGTACAAGCGCCATGATTGCTGGCGCCAGAACGTGCTCTGGCTTGCGTTGCTCCTCCAGCACCTCTCGCCACCATTGCAGGCGAATATACCCAGCCATTGGCCCTGCCATGGCAGCAGAACGTGCCGGGGCCAAAGCGCGAATCAGCTCGTTATGGAAAGCCAGAAGAACATAAGCGGCATCACGCACAGATGAAGGCAAAAACCACAGGCACAGCGCCCGGTCCGGGTCTGCCTGCACAGCTTTTTGCACCTCCATTACAAGAGGCTGATGTTTCTGCCGTGCCATTAACCCCAGTATCTCCCTAACCCTAACGTGGCTTGATATGCGGGAAACCTGTGCATGGTTCATGCGTTTGAATAATCCCGCTTTCCTAACGGAAGGCCCTTATTGTGCGCCCTACTGGCAAGGCAAGTTTCCGTGAGTATGGCTGCGCAAGGCACTTGTCATGCGCCTTTCCCTTGACGCATCTGCCCCGCGCCCATAGCTCTGGAACTCAGGTGTGTTCCCTCACACGCCCCGCCTTTAGAATACGGAGTATTAAAATGGCTTTTGAACTGCCTGCCCTCCCCTTTGCTCCCACCGCACTGGCCCCACGTGGCATGTGCCCGGAAACGCTTGAATACCATCATGGCAAGCATCATCTGGCCTACGTCAACACCCTGAACAAGCTGCTGGAAGACAAGCCCGAATTTCAGGGCAAGTCTTTGGAAGAAATCATTCTGGCAGCTCACGGCAAAGCAGACCTTACGGGCCTGTTCAACAATGCCGGCCAGCATTGGAACCACTCCTTCTTCTGGAACTGCCTCTCCCCCAACGGCGGTGTTATGCCAGAAAAGCTGGCTGCAAAAATTGCCAGCGATTTCGGCAGCATTGACACCTTCAAGGAAGAATTCCGCAAGGCTGCTGTTTCTCAGTTCGGTTCTGGCTGGGCATGGCTGGTTCTGGGTAAGGATGGTAAGCTGGCCATCACCAAAACCCCCAACGGCACCAACCCGCTGGCCGAAGGCCAGGGCAAGGCTCTGCTGACCGTGGATGTGTGGGAACATTCCTACTACCTGGACTTCCGCAACCGTCGTCCGGACTACGTCACCAACTTCCTGGACAAGCTGGCGAATTATGAATTCGCTGAAGCCCAGTTGAACGCGGCATAAGTTTTTCCTTATAGGGAAAACACAAAAGGCAGCACCTTAACGGGTGCTGCCTTTTTTATTGGAAACCCTGACGTTTCAAGGATGTTCTGCCCGCACCATCTACCACCCATGCACGAAAACGCATCACACCCCCTTGATTGTCTCTCTCAACATTCCAATCTCAATTTGTGAAGAATGAGACCACGCTGACATTGCCTGCATGGGATGCCAGCAGGGCCTTCAGTCGCCTGATGTAAAAGGGACAAGAGGGATTATAATGGATATTGCAAAATTTACAGATCGTTCACGCGGCTTTTTGCAGGCTGCGCAAACAATAGCTTTACGTGATTTTAACCAGCAGCTTACGCCAGAGCACCTGCTCAAAGCCATGCTGGATGATAATGAAGGTGCTGCTTCCTCACTTATTCGCAGTGCTGGTGGCAACCCGGAAGCCGTAAAAGCCGCAACCGAACAGGCCTTGGCAAAACTGCCAAAAGTTCAGGGCAGCGGTGCTGGCCAACCCGCGGCAACACCGGAACTGGTGCGTATTCTGGATAATGCAGAACAGACCGCCCAGAAAGCTGGTGACAGCTTTGTTGCGCAGGATCGGCTGCTTGTAGCTATTGCTGCATCCGATACACCGGCAGGCCGCGCTTTAAAAGAAAACGGTGCCTCGGCCGATACACTTGAAAAAGCTATTACGACCATTCGTAAAGGACGCACAGTGACCAGCGAAAACGCTGAAGCCAATTTTGATGCGCTTAAAAAATATGCCCGTGATGTCACGGAAGTTGCCCTTAAAGGTAAGCTGGACCCCGTTATTGGGCGTGATGAAGAAATTCGCCGTGCCATTCAGGTTCTGGCCCGCCGCAGCAAAAACAACCCGGTTCTGATTGGTGAACCCGGTGTGGGTAAAACCGCTATTGTGGAAGGCTTAGCCCAGCGCATTGTAAATGGCGATGTGCCTGAAGCGCTGAAAAACAAAAAGCTGCTTTCCTTGGATATGGGCGCGCTGGTTGCCGGTGCCAAATATCGCGGTGAATTTGAAGAACGCCTAAAAGCTGTTCTGAAAGAAATTGAATCCGCCGAAGGCCAGATCATCCTGTTTATTGATGAAATGCACACACTGGTTGGCGCTGGCCGTACCGATGGTGCGATGGATGCTTCCAACCTCATCAAACCGGAACTGGCACGTGGTACACTGCACTGCATTGGCGCCACCACGCTGGATGAATACCGCAAGTATATTGAAAAAGATGCAGCCCTTGCCCGCCGCTTCCAGCCGGTATTTGTGGGTGAGCCGTCTGTGGCGGATACAATCTCTATTCTGCGCGGAATTAAGGAAAAATACGAACTCCATCACGGTGTACGTATTACCGATGGTGCGCTGGTGGCAGCGGCAACGCTTTCCAACCGTTACATCACGGATCGATTCCTGCCCGATAAAGCGATTGACCTGATTGATGAGGCCGCAAGCCGGCTGCGCATGCAGATTGACAGCAAGCCAGAAGAACTGGACGAACTGGACCGCCGCATCATTCAGCTAAAGATCGAACGTGAAGCCTTACGCAAAGAAGATGATACTGCCAGCAAGGATCGTCTGGAAGCCGTAGAAGCTGAACTGGCTGATCTGGAAGAAAAGTCCAACACGCTCAGCGCTGCATGGCACGCAGAAAAGAACCGCGTGAACACCATTCAGAAACTTCAGGAACAGCTTGATCAGGCGCGTTCTGATGTTGAAGTGGCACAGCGCAAGGGTGATCTGGGGCGTGCATCTGAACTGATGTATGGCGTTATCCCTAACCTGCAGGCTCAGATTGCCGAAGCCCAGAAAACAGAAGAAGAAACCGCCAAAAAGGATGATCTGGTTTCCGAAGCTGTAACAGATCAGGGTGTTGCTTCTGTTGTGTCCCGCTGGACAGGTGTGCCGGTTGACCGGATGCTGGAAGGTGAACGCGCCAAGCTGCTGCGGATGGAAGATGAACTGCGTAAATCCGTGGTTGGTCAGGAACAGGCTCTTAAAGCTGTTTCCAACGCCGTACGCCGTGCCCGTGCAGGCTTGCAGGACCCCAATCGCCCGATTGGTTCCTTCCTGTTCCTCGGCCCGACGGGGGTTGGTAAAACAGAGCTGACCAAAGCACTGGCCCGCTTCCTGTTTGATGATGATAAAGCCCTGCTGCGTATCGACATGAGTGAGTTCATGGAAAAACACGCAGTGGCCCGCCTGATTGGTGCCCCTCCGGGTTATGTGGGGTATGAAGAAGGTGGTGTGCTGACAGAAGCTGTGCGCCGTCGCCCCTATCAGGTCATCCTGTTTGATGAAGTAGAAAAAGCACATGAAGACGTGTTCAACATTCTGCTTCAGGTGCTGGATGATGGCCGCCTGACCGATGGTCAGGGCCGCACGGTGGATTTCCGCAACACTCTTATCATTCTCACCAGTAACCTGGGTTCTGAATATCTGGCCAATCTGCCCGATGGGGAATCCCCCGATATGGTGCAGGCTCAGGTGATGAAGGTTGTGCGTGAGCACTTCCGTCCTGAATTCCTGAACCGTCTGGATGAAATCATCCTGTTCTCGCGGTTGCAGAAAGCAGACATGACCAAGATTGTGGATATCCAGATTGCACGCCTGCAGCAGCTGCTGGATGATCGTAAGATCACCCTGCATCTGGATAATCTGGCCGAAGCTTGGCTGGCGAATGAAGGGTATGACCCCATTTACGGTGCGCGCCCACTTAAAAGGGTTATTCAGCGCACGCTGCAAAACCCGCTGGCAGAACAGCTTCTGGAAGGCAATATCCTTGATGGAGAAACAGTGAATATCTCCGCCAATGGTGATGGCCTGCTGATTAACGGTAAAACCGCAGCACAGACAGAAGCCGCCATGTAATTTCTGCCTTGGCTGAGTGTGTTACACAAAACGGGAAGGCCCAGTGCCTTCCCGTTTTTTTATGAAACTTTCTTATAGAAGGACTACAGAATGTCGGAACCTGTTTGGCTGGTATGGGCCAGAGAAATTCAGGCCATTGCCCAGACAGGGCTTACCTATGCACAAGACCCGTTCGATAAAGAACGCTATGAAATGCTGCGGAATTTGGCCGCACAGATGATGGCCGAAGGCAGCAATGTCGATGTGCAGAAAATAGAAAACCTGTTTAGCCAGCAATCCGGTTACGCTACCCCCAAGCTGGAAGTGCGTGTTGGTGTTTTTGATGCGCAAAACCGCCTGCTGATGGTGCGCGAAGTTCTGGACAGCAACCGCTGGACCGTGCCTGGCGGCTGGACTGATGTGAACCTGACAGCATCTGAATGTGCAGCCAAAGAAGTATGGGAAGAAACCGGCTATACAGTGCAGATTACCAAACTGGCCATGGCGATGGATCGGGCACGCCAAGGGCATATGCCGCCAGAACCTTTTTCTGTAACCAAGCTCTTTTTTCTGGGTGAAATAACGGGCGGCACACCCACCACCAGTATTGAAACAAGCGAGGTCGGCTTTTTTGCGCAGGAGAATATCCCGCAGGATATTTCAACCGGACGGATTACACCGCACGAAATAGCCCGGCTTTTTGCACATCATGCAAATCCGGAACTGCCTACAGATTTTGACTGAATAAGACATCTGACATCAGGATAGATATTCTCAAAATCCTGATGTCAGAGTTTTTCTTTTTTAAGCAATCATCGGTTGGATGTGGGAAAACTGGCGCTCAAACCGCGCACGATCTTCTGTTGAAAGACGAACTGTAATATCTGTCTGTTCATCCTTGTCTTCTCGCGCGACCACTTCACCGTGCTGGTAAAGCCAGGCCGAGGCCGCTCCATCTGCCAGCGGCAAACAATAACGCACCGTTTCCATACCTTGGGTAATACGCGCATCAATACGCGCCAGAAGTGTTTCCAGCCCCTCCCCCGTAATGGCGGAAATGGCAATGGTATCTTCTGTTTGTGGAATAGCTTCGGGGCCACCAAGCAGATCAACCTTGTTCAGCACTTCAATTATGCGTTCCGGCCAATCCTGTTCCAGCATGTCATCCTTTGCCATGCCTTCCAGAACGCCCAGCACATCTTTTTTCTGGGATGCGCTGTCTGGATGCGCCACATCGCGCACATGCAGGATAATATCTGCCTCTGCCACTTCTTCCAACGTGGCACGGAAGGCTGCAATCAGTTCCGTTGGCAGATCACTGATAAATCCTACCGTGTCAGACAGAATAACCCTGCGGCCAGAGGGCAGATCAATCGCACGCATGGTGGGGTCTAGCGTCGCAAAAAGCTGGTCCTGCGCATATACGGTGGCACCAGTTAGCGCATTGAACAGTGTGGATTTACCTGCGTTGGTATAGCCCACCAAGGCCACCACCGGAAAAGGCACGCGCTTACGCGCCTGCCGGTGCAAGCCACGTGTGCGCCGCACCTGCTCCAGATCTTTTTTAAGCCGCACGATACGATCACCGATCATACGCCGGTCAGCTTCAATCTGGGTTTCACCGGGGCCACCAAGAAAGCCAAAGCCACCACGCTGGCGTTCAAGATGGGTCCACAACCGCACAAGGCGGGAACGCTGATATTCCAGATGCGCAAGTTCAACCTGCAAAGTGCCTTCTTTTGTGGCGGCACGGGCACCAAAAATATCCAGAATAAGGCCGGTACGATCTATAACCTTACAACCGCACTCTGTTTCCAGATTACGCTGCTGGGCTGGGCTGAGCTTTGCATCCACCACCACCACATCAACCTGATCTGCCTTAACGGCAATACGCAGGGAATCTACCTGCCCCTTGCCTAACAAAGTGGCGGAACGTCTGCTGCGCAGAAGCAATACATCCTTGCGCACAATAACCAGCCCAATAGAGGCTGTAAGCCCCACGGCTTCTTCCAACCGTGCTTCTGCGGCCCGCACATCCTGCCCATGGGCAGAACGCTCCCACGGCAGAATAACTGCCGCACGGGTTGCTACTTT
Source organism: Acetobacter pasteurianus subsp. pasteurianus LMG 1262 = NBRC 106471 (assembly GCF_000285275.1). Taxonomy (GTDB): domain Bacteria; phylum Pseudomonadota; class Alphaproteobacteria; order Acetobacterales; family Acetobacteraceae; genus Acetobacter; species Acetobacter pasteurianus. The sequence goes on along the minus strand of NZ_CADO01000067.1, from coordinate 88,328 downwards.
CTTTTTCTTTTCAGAGAAACTCGTCGCCAAGAGAAAGGTCCCTGTCTGCCTGCGCATCGGCAGTGTTGGAATCGGAAATATTGACAGGAATGCTGGGCATTACCGTGCTGATGGCATGCTTGTAGATAAGCTGGGTTTGTTCATCACGCCGTAAAAGAACAACCTCATCATCAAACCATGTAATAAATCCCTGTAACTTAACGCCGTTCACCAGAAACACAGTAACAGCCGCGCGTGAGCGCCGGATCTGGTTCAGGAACGCATCCTGCACGTTATATGCACTCTCTTTTTCCACAGTGGAGGCCCTATTCCGTTCTCATTATTATATTTTAGCCGGACTGCCTGCCTAAAGCCTGCAACCTTGAAACATGTCAGCCCGCGCCTCGTTCCTCAGATGTTACACCAAGCTGCTTAAGTTTGCGATGCAAAGCACTGCGCTCCATGCCCACAAACAGCGCCGTGCGACTGATATTGCCACCAAAACGCAAAAGCTGGGCTTGCAGATACTGGGTTTCAAACAGATCGCGGGCTTCTCGCAAAGGCAAGGCCATGACATCTGTTGAGGCATCAAACTTCAGCAATGCAGGTGCACTTTCACCCACAGTAGAAGGTAGCATATCTGCCCGAATGGGTTCCTGGCTGCTACCGGGCTGCATAATCAGCACACGTTCCATCAGATTACGCAGTTCACGCACATTGCCCGGCCAGTCATAGGCCTGAAGGGCTGCAACGGCATCGGGAGAAAGTTCACGCGTGGGCAAACCAGCCATTTCTGCCGCCCGGCGCAAAAACATTGCAGCCAGACCGGGAATATCATCCCGCCTTTCTCGCAGCGCGGGCATACGCAGCGGCACAACTGCCAGCCGATAATACAGATCTTCCCGGAAACGCCCGGCCATAATTTCGGCCTGCAGATCACGGTTAGTGGTGGCCAATACACGCACATCCACTTTAACGCGGGCATCACCACCCAAGCGTTCAAATGTCTGATCCTGCAAGGCTCTTACAATCTTGCCCTGCGTTTCCAGCGGCATGTCTGCCACTTCATCCAGCAGCAGCGTGCCACCATGCGCACGTTCCAGAACCCCTGTGCGACGGCCCACGCCTTCTGTGCCACCTTCAAGCCCAAACAGTTCTTCCTCAAAACGTCCCGGTGCCAGAGTGGCGCAGTTGAGCGCAACAAAGGGCCCATCTTCCCGCTTGGAGCGGGCATGAATCATACGGGCGGCAACTTCCTTGCCAGAACCCGGCCCTCCGCTAATCAGCACGCGGGAACCGGTGGGCGCCACTTTTTCTATCTGGTTTCTAACGGCGGCAATCTGGGCACTGTTTCCATACAGTTCCGTATCCTGCCCGGCCTTTATGCGCAGTTCTTCATTCTCACGCGCCAGCCGCGAAGCCTCCAGCGCGCGCCGCACAATAACCAGCAGACGGTCTGCCTGAAATGGCTTTTCTATAAAATCGTAAGCACCATGCTGGAGCGCTGCCACGGCTGTTTCAATTGTGCCATGGCCAGAAATCATGACAACCGGGACAGAAGGTTCCTCGGCCTTCATGGCTTGCAGGATAGCCAAGCCATCCATGTCCGAACCCTGTAGCCAGACATCCAGAATAACCAGTGATGGCCTGCGCGCCCTAAAAGCAGCCAATGCCGTATCTGCACTGGCGGCTACGCGCGTTTCATAACCTTCATCACTCAGAATACCTTCAATCAGCATTCTGATATCGGGTTCATCATCAACAATCAGGATTTCATGCGCCATGGTTGTCTTTCACCGACAAAATCAGAGTAGTCACAGTTCCTCTTTCTCCCGCTTTGTCTTCCAGACGCACTGTTCCACCATGATCTTCCATGATCTTTTTCACAATAGCCAAACCTAAACCAGTACCCTTGGCTTTGTGCGTCACATAAGGTTCCGTCAGACGATTTCTGTCATCCGATGGAAGCCCAACTCCGTTATCTGCCACTTGTATGGCGATATCTTCTGCCCCTTCTATAATCCGAACCGATACTTCACCCTTGGTTGCAGGTGCCTGATCTATAGCTTCGCCCTGTCTGGCTGTCATGGCAATGGCATCCGCCGCATTCTGCAAAAGATTAATAAGTGCCTGACTTATCAATCTTCTATCACATCGTGCTTTGGGGCCTCTGTCTGGAATATCCAGATGATAGGCGATTTCCGGGTGTGCGTTTCTTTGCAGAACCAGCACCTCACGCACAATACGCGAAATATCCTCATCTTTCATGACAGGCTGCGGCATGCGTGCAAAGGCCGAAAACTCATCCACCATACGCCCGATATCCCCCACCTGCCGCACGATTGTATCTGCACATTGCGAAAATGTATCGGGATCGGAAGTAATTTCTTTTAGAAAACGCCGCTTTAGCCGTTCTGCAGCAAGCTGGATGGGGGTGAGTGGATTCTTGATTTCATGCGCAATACGCCGCGCCACATCGGCCCATGCGGCCTTACGTTGCGCCTGTTGCAGGGCCGTAATGTCATCAAATGTCATCACATACCCTTCAGTAATCGTACCACGCAGTTCTGCCCCCAAACGCACCAGCAAGGTACGCTGGCTGGCCTGCTGGCCGATCTGAATTTCCCGCGTAAGCACGGCATCTGGCGTTGTGCGCGCTTCCTGCAAGAATTCGGCAAACTCTGGCACACGTTGGGCCAAGGGTTCACCAATGGCATCCATTAGATCGGTTTGTAGCAAAACACAGGCGGCGCGGTTTGGCAGTTCGATGTTCTGCTTCACATCCAGCCCGATCACACCGGCTGAAACACCAGAAAGCACGGCCTCCGTAAAACGCCGACGCTCATTGATCTGCCCATATGCAGCCATCAGTTCCGAACGCTGGCTGGCCAGTTCTTCTGTCATGCGGTTAAAGGCGCGAGAAAGACTGGCGACTTCATCATCCCTGTCATTTTCAGGCACATGAACACCTAAATCCCCCTCACTCACCCGCCGTGCAGCTACACTCAGCAAACCCAGCGGACGGGCTATCTGGTTTGCCAATGCCAGCCCGATCAAGGCTGCGGCGGCAAGCACCAGCAATGCCACCAACGCAAAGATCATGACAAATGTCAGCTGGATCTTGGCGCGGTTGTTGCTCAGCCGCTTGTAATCCGACACCACCTTTTCCGTACGGTGCATGTGCTCCAGAATGGTTGGATCAACCAGCCGGGTAATCACCAGCATAAGCGCTGGCGTTTGGGAAAGTTCCACCACAGCGCGCACTGTGCGTTCATCTGGAGAATCCAGAATAGCTACATCGTTGGAGCGCGCCATAACCGTGGCAGCAGGAGGAGGCAGCTCCTGCAAATATCCGGTGCGGCTCATCAACCCGCCAGCCGCCACAACTTTGTTGGTGATGGGATCATACACCAAGGCTTCTGTCAGCCCGCGCATGGTGGCCTGACTGTCCAGCATCTGCGCCAAGGCATCGTGATCCTGAAACAGATCCATGCCACTGGCGGCCAGCTCATTCTGGGCGCTCATGATGTAATTGGCCATCGAGAACGCATCTGTGCGGATATTGGCGTTATGCTCCACCAGATAACCGCGAGAAGCCTGCAAGGCTTCGTTTAGAGCCGTGTTAACCCGATCTGAAAACCAGATCTGAATTCCGTAATGGAAAAACAGCGTTGCAAACGCGCCCACCACAAGTGTGGGGGCCACAGCCACAATACCAAACAGCGTAACCAGCCGCACATGCAGCCGCGCCCCTGCCAGCCCTTTCCGATGCTCGCGCACCATGGGGCCGATACGAATAGCCAAGGCCACCACAAGCAGGGCCAGCACCATACCGTTTAAAAATAGGAGCAAGGGTTCGATCAGGGAATAATGCCCAAAGGACATTCCACCTGAAAGCACCACAAACGTGGCAAACCCCAAACACAAAGCCAATGCAGCAAGTGTAATGGCAACGGTTTTACGTTCCAGAGAACGCAAAAGCCAATGCAGGCGTGTGCGAGAAAGGAGGTGCCTGAGGGAGAACAGAAACTGCTTCATGCCTGAGGTTCAGACTACGCCACGAACGACAGGAATCTCAAGGTCTCGAATTTTTTTACGCAATGTATTTCGGTTCAGCCCGAGCATGGCGGCGGCTTTGATCTGGTTGCCCCGTGTTTCGGCTAGTGTCATCTGGATAAGCGGTCGTTCAACTTCCGCAATAATCCGGGCGTGCAGATCATGCAGCGGCACGCCATCACGCCCTGCTTCCAGATAACGGGCGATATGGCGAGAAACAGATTCAGACAAAGGCTCCGCCGCCATCACGCTATTGGGAATCGGATCATGCGCCAAAGGCTCGGCCAGTTCCGCATCAATCACATCGCCTGTAATGGTTTCCTGAGAATACAGGGCCACAATACGGCGGATAAGGTTTTCCAACTCGCGCACATTGCCCGGCCAGCGCCAAGCCTGAAGCCGTGTAATGGCACTTTCATCCAGAATTCTGTAAGTTCCACCTTCATCCCGGCACTGAGAGAGAAAATGCCGCGCCAGTAGTGGAATATCTTCCAGCCTTTCCCGCAAGGGGGGCAGACGCAAGGGCACCACGTTCAGGCGGTAATAAAGATCTTCACGGAAAGTACCGGCCTGAATAGCCTGCCGCAAATCTCTATGCGTGGCGGCTATAATGCGCACATCTGCACGCAAGGGCGTTGTGCCCCCTACCGTGGTAAATTCACCTTCCTGCAAAACACGCAGCAAACGAGTTTGCGCTTCCTGCGGCATGTCTCCAATTTCATCTAAAAACAGCGTGCCACCTGTAGCCTGCTCAAACCGCCCGGGCATACGGCCCTGTGTGCCCCCACGCTCATACCCAAACAGTTCACTTTCAATCTGTTTGCGCGGGATAGCCGCCATATTAACGGCCACAAAAGGCCCGCTTCTGCGCCGCCCATACTCATGCAATGCGTGGGCTACCAGTTCCTTACCCGTACCGCTCTCACCCGAGATCATCACTGTGAGATCAGACGTGGTCAGCCGGGCAATGCTACGGTAGATCCCCTGCATCACAACAGATTGCCCGATTAAAGGCAGGCGCTCTTCTGGTGGTTGATCTGCTGCTGGTTTTTCGGCTTCCTGCACTGGCGTTGTCAGCGCTCTTGCCACAACCGCCAGCAGTTCCTTCAAATCAAACGGTTTGGCCAGATATTCAAACGCACCCCGCTGCGTCGCTTTTACAGCTGTTGTCAGAGTTGATTGAGCGCTCATGACAATAACGCGCAGATCGGGCCGAAATTGGCGAATGCGCGTTACCAGATCCAACCCACTGCCATCTGGCATGATTACATCCGTAATCACCAGATCGCCCTCACCTTCCTGCACCCATTGCCAGAGTGTGTTGACGGAAGGCGTGGTTTGCACCTGATAGCCTGCCCGACCCAATGCCTGCCCCAGCACAGTGCGAATAGAACGATCATCATCAGCAACAAGAATGGTGGGCAGCGGTGTCATAACGTCTCAAACCAGATAAAAAGCTGAAAAACAGAACTGTTGAACAAAGGGGCGCATCACCCCGAGTGACTCATATGATCGACAATCGGCAGAAATAAGCTGATTTCTGTGCATCCGGGGCGGCTTTCCACTTCGATAACGCCACCGTGGTCGTCCATTACCTTGCCAACCAAGGCCAGCCCCAAACCACTTCCGTTTACCTTTGTGGAAACAAATGGTTCGAACAGATGTGGGCGCACTGTTTCGGAAATACCCGGCCCCGTATCCCGCACAGTGACCACCAGTGGAAGATGCCGCCATTGCGCTGTGCCGGGCACAGCCACCCGAATACCAGGGCGATAGCTGGTAAGCAGCGTGATCTCCCCATCCTGACCCGTGTTGCGTATGGCCTCGGCCGCATTTTTCACCAAGTTGAGCAACACCTGCACCAACCTGTCCCTATCCCCCCATACATGGGGCAAAGATGGATCATAACGCTCGACAATCTTGATGTCCTTGGCAAAACCATTACTGGCTAGCAGGCGCACATGCTCCAGTATTCTGTGAATATTGAGCGCACGAAAATCGAGCTGCGCTTCACCAAACATACCCATGCGGTCAACCAGCGCGTCAATCCGGTCAACTTCATCACAAATCAGGGTGGCCAGATCACGGTCTGCATCCGTTACGGCCTGCTCCAGCAACTGCGCGGCCCCTTTAATGCCAGACAAAGGGTTGCGCACCTCATGCGCCAACATGGCCGCCAACCCGGAAACACTGCGCGCCGCAGAACGGTAAGCCAGTTGCTGGTCCAACATACGGGCGGCAGAGGGTTCATGAAATGTCAGCAGAATGATGTCTGGATAATCTGGCACATCGGCAGCCTGAACGCTCACACCCTCATGATGAAAGCGCGGGGAACTGAACAGCAGTTCATGCTCCGTCACACTCCCACCACGGGTGCGTACATGTTCAAGCAGCAGATAAACTGGGTGATCCTGAGCAACCACTTCTGCCAAGCCGCCGTGCCGCAACTGATGGCGAGACATGCCAAAAAACTCTTCCGCCGCCATATTCGCTGCAAGAATTGTATTTTGTGGCCCTATTTCCAAAACCGGAACGGGCAGACTGTCCAGAACAAGCGCCGCATCGGGCTGGTTGGCCCCATGCGCTGCTTTTGGCTTCACGCCGCCTGAACCTGATCTTGCTGTTGCGCCATAGCGTGGCGAGAAACACGTGGTTCTCGCACGGCACCTGCCGCAATTTGCTGATCATAAAAATCAGCAATCATGGCAATGGCTTCTTCTGGCGTTTCTACCCGGTTAAACGCAGCCCGGAATGAGGCCGAGCCATGCAACCCAGCCGAATACCAAGACACATGCTTACGTGCCAGACGCAGGCCCGGGCGCTGACCAAAGTGCTCCAGCATCATATTATAATGTTCCAGCACAATGGCTTTTTCTTCCGGCAATGCGGGGTCTGGAATTTCCTGCCCCGTGCGTAAAGCGTGTGCCACCTGTGCCAAAAACCACGGGCGCCCATAACAGCCGCGCCCGATCATCACCCCATCTGCACCAGATTGGGCCAAGGCTTCCCGCGCATCTCCAACGGTAAGAATATCACCGTTTACGATAACGGGCAGATCTACCGCTTCCTTTACATTTTTTACAAAGGCCCAATTGGCAGTGCCATTGTAAAACTGCTGGCGCGTACGGCCATGCACCGTAATCATGCGGATACCCACATCCTGTGCAATCCGGGCCAGCACAGGTGCGTTCAGGTGCTCATGGTCCCACCCCATGCGCATTTTAAGGGTAACCGGCACAGGCACAGCCTTTACCACCGCCGCCAACAAACGCTCGGCAGCACCTTCGTCCCGCATAAGGGCAGAACCGGCCATTTGGCCAACGGCCACTTTTTTAACAGGGCAGCCAAAGTTGATATCAATAAGATCTGCCCCACGGCCTACAGCAATACGTGCGGCCTCTGCCATGGCATCCGGGTCACACCCGGCAAGCTGCACGGCATTGGGGCCGCCAGCATCCGCCACCTCTGCCATACGCAAGGTGGTATCGTTTTCACGCACCATCGCCCAGGAGGCGATCATTTCAGAAACAACAAGACCAGCCCCCAACTTACGTGCCAGACGCCGGAACGGCAGATCTGTTACGCCAGACATGGGGGCCAGAATGACGGGGGTATCCAAAACAATACCGCCCAGATTAATGGGACGCAGGGTGGGTTGCGTATGCACTGTTATTTCCGTTTGCCTATGATTTAGGCAGAAATACAGCCACCTTGCGCCTTACGCAACATAAGAAACTGTAATGGCGCCCGCTTATGGCACCAGAACAGAAACTGTGGCCGTGCAGGCAATACCTTCTTCACGCCCGGTGAAGCCCAGACGTTCGGATGTTGTGGCCTTAACGGAAATCCGATCTACATCCACTTCCAGCAAATCTGCCAGACGCTTGCGCATGGCTTCGGAATGCGGGCCAATTTTGGGGCGTTCACAAATAAGGGTGAGATCAGCATTCACCAGCATACCGCCGCGCTCACGGATACGCTGGCCTGCATGCACCAGAAAGCGGGCGCTATCTGCGTTTTTCCACTCATTCTGGCTGGGGGGAAAGTGGCGGCCAATATCTCCTTCAGCCAACGCACCGTAAATGGCATCGCACAGGGCATGAATGCCCACATCAGCATCGGAATGCCCCGCCAGCCCTTTGGTATGTGGCACCGTAATGCCGCACAGGATGAGCGGACGCCCTTCCTCAAACGCATGCACATCGTAACCCAGCCCTACGCGCGGCAGAAGCGTGGGGCCGATCAGTCGTTCCAGACGCACCAGATCACCCTCATATGTCAGCTTGATATTGTCTTCATCGCCAGCCACCAAAGCTACGCTGAACCCTGCATCTTCCAGCAGTTTGGCATCATCCGTTGCACTTACGGATGCAGCCCCACGGTGGAGATCTAAAAACAGGCCAAAGCGAAAACCCTGTGGGGTTTGGGCACGATAAAGATGATCCCGCGGCACGGTGCCATCAATCACACCATCTTTTTCCCGCTTGAGCGTATCCGCCACCGGCACCGCCGGAATAGCACCCGGATGCTGCTCCAGCGCAGAAACCACATTGCTGATCACCTGCGCTGTCACATATGGGCGGGCACCATCATGCACCAGCACGATATCCGGCTTTTCAGCTTCTGGCAGCTTGTCCAGCGCTTCCAACCCGGCCCGCACGCTGGCCTGCCGGGTTTCACCCCCAGCAACTGGCGGCAGAATCTTTAACCCTTCCAGCGCCTCGTTCAGGGATGCAGGGTCTCCCACCGGCTGAATAGAGGTGACATGAGGCAATAAGGCTTGCGCTGCATGACGGATTACGGGTTGTCCAGCCAGCAGCACGTACTGCTTGGGAATGGAAGAACCCGTGGTGGCGGCATAACGACTGCCCGTACCGGCAGCCAAAAGAATGGCGGCTACTCGCATGCACGAAGCAATGCGGCGGGTAGCCTTGTCCGTCAAGCCTCAAAATAGGCAGGGCACGGCTTTATGCTTCAGGCGTGCGCTCTTTTTCCTGCGCGGGGCGATAGGCTTCCACCAGATAAAGCGGGCGTTTTTTGGTTTCATTAAAAATACGACCGACATATTCGCCTATCAGGCCAACCGTCATAAGCTGAATACCGCCTAAAAACAGGATAACCGCCATAAGGCTGGGGTAACCCGCCACCCGGTTGCCAAATAACAAGGTGCACCCAACAATCCAGATACCGTAGCACACAGCCAGTATGGAAATTCCAAGCCCCATATATGTGCTCAACTGAAGCGGCAGCACTGAAAACGAGGTAATGCCTTCTAGCGCAAAGTTCCACAAAGACCAGTAATTGAAACTGCTCTTTCCCGCAGAACGTGGGGCGCGATCATACAGAACAGCGCGAGATGGAAAGCCAACCCAGGCAAACAACCCCTTCATAAATCTGTGGCGTTCACGCAGCAGCAACAGGCTGTCCACCAGCCTACGGCTCATCAAACGGAAATCCCCAGTATCTGGTGGAATAACCACTTTGTTGCCCAGCCGCTTCATAACTCGGTAGAACATCCATGCTGTCAGCCGTTTGGGAATACTCTCCCCTTCCCGCGTGTTGCGGCGGGCGTAAACGGTATCAACATCATCTGTCCAAGCGGCAACCAGATCTGCAATAACTTCTGGTGGGTCCTGCAAATCGGCATCAATCACGATAATGCCGCGCGTACCCCGCGCATGATCCAACCCTGCTGTTAAAGCAATTTCCTTACCAAAATTGCGGGAGAGATTAACAACACTTACGCGCCCATCCTGCTCTGCCAAAGCATACATGCCCGCCAGCGTTTGATCCCGCGAGCCATCGTTGACGTAAACAACCTCCCACGGCGCACCAATACCTTCCATAACGGCAGATAACCGCTGGTGAAAAATTGGCAGAACTTCCTGTTCATTATAACAGGGCACAACCACGCTAAACGCTGGCGAAAAACCAGATGGCAAATTTTTTCCCTCTCATTCAGCACTGAACAAGACTATCTCAACCCAGCAAGCCATCAGGTTTTGAAGCTTGCCTTAAGTCCCCAGTTTATACAGATACCAAAGCACAAAAAGCTTAAATATAAGTGCGACACATTTTGCCTGAAGCCTGTTGTCAAATTCGCAACACGGTGCAGGAAATTCCTTCCCACGCGGCATTCTCGGGTTTGCATCCCGCTTGCGGGAAACTAAAAGAGCCCCTTATGGCGCTTTATATCTTCTTTCAGGGATAATATTACCTCATGGCCACGCAAGAAATATTAAAAGAAAATGTAAAAGGTGCACCAATGGTGCTCCAGAACATTATTTTCCCGGCTCTTCAGTCCGTTATCCCGGAAGAACTGTATTTTCGGGCTCTGAATGAAAAGGTTGAGCTTTTTCGTGCTGCGCCAGAAACACTTTCATTTCATGCAGGCGGGCGGGCCGCCTTTGATACATATTTTAATGGCATTACTGTTGAGCGGTGGCGTGAACTCTGCGCCATTGAGAACCTGAACCTGACGCTGGAAGGCAGCGGCAAATTTATTGTCCGCTTTGGGCTGCATCAGCTCGCCCTTCCCCATCGCTGGCTGTTTGAACAAACAGTAGAGCTCAAAGAAGGCACGCCCGTTTCTCTGGATCTGCCATTCTGGGCTGGGCTGGAACGTGGCCTGCTGTATATGTGGGTGGAAGCGCTGGAAGATGGGTACCTACGCGGCGGCAATGTTTCCACCACCCAGCGGCCTGTGCGTGATGCGCGTATGGCTATTGTTATCACACACTTTAACCGTAAGCCGCACCTGCTTCCTGCCCTGCAAAAGCTTGAAGCCGGCCTGAACAGTGCACCGCAGTGGAAAGACCGGGTGCAGGTTATTGTGGTTGATAACTCCCAAAACGTGACCCCGGATGAAGCAGGGAGCGCGCTGGTTATACCCAACCGTAATCTGGGTGGTGCGGGCGGCTTTACTCGCGGCTTGCTTTACGCAAAAGACCACGGCTTTACGCACTGCCTGTTTATGGATGACGATGCCAGTTGTGACTTTGAGGCCGTTTGCCGCGCCTACATGCTGCTGAGCTACAGCACGGAAGATCGTGCCGCCATTGTAGGCAGCCAGTTGCGTGAAACTGTGCCGTGGCAGCTGCACGAAGCCGGTGCGCGTTTTGTAAAAGGCCGGTGGATTGCCCGTAAGCATATGCTGGACATGCGCAACGTCCACCACCTTCTACTTGCAGAAATGGATGATTCTGCTGCCAACTATGGTGGCTGGTGGTTCTTTGCCTTCCCCATTTCTGCCGTACGCCACTTCCCCTACCCCTTCTTTGTGCGTGGGGATGATGCGGAATTCTCGCTCCAGAACAAGTTCCCGCTGGTGACGATGAACGGTATCTGCTCCATGGCAGAGGATTTCAGCGTCAAGGAAAGCCCGATGACGCGGTATCTGGGCCTACGCGCCACCATGGTACTCATGATGCTGAACGGGGAAGAAAAATCCAAACCCTATCTGGATGTCTTTCTGGTCTGGTTCCGTGGCGTTCTGTTCTCCTACAATTACGCCAGCGCCAAAGTCCTGATCTTGGCGATGAAGCATGTGATGGAAGGACCAGAGTTCTTTGTGCGCAACATGGATATGGCCAATGTGCGCGCGCAAATTGGTGCCCTGACACCCAGTGAAAAAATGGTGCCTTATGATCTGAAAGATATCGAGGTTCTGCACCATCATCATCATGATGGGCGTATCCGCCGTTTGGCACGGCTTGTCACCCTAAACGGTACACTTCTACCAGCCGTATTGATGCGTGATGATGTGCGCTTCCAGTTCAAAGACTTTAATGCGGCATTCCGCGATATCTTCCGTTTCAAACACGTACTTTACTATCACGAAGCCACACGCACGGGTTACGTAGCCACCCAGAACAGAAAGTTGTTTTTTGAACTGTGGAAAGAAGGTCTGGCACTTTGTGCAAAATTTGCACGCGCCATGCCCGCCCTACAGCAAGCCTATGTAAAGGCGCTGCCAAATATGACAACCGAAGACTTCTGGCGCCATGTTTATAAAAATGAACTGACAACAGAAAAAGAAAATAGCTGAATTTACCAACGTATTTTTCTTGATCTGATGTAACAAAAAAGCCCGGCAAAAATATTGCCGGGCTTTTTTAGTATCAGCGCATTTGCAGAATGAGCTGTAATTTTCGTTCTCGGCTCAACTGCCACAAAAATATAACCAGCCCTAACATTCCCACCAGCAAGCACCCCAAAGCCAGCGGCCATGTGTGCGGGAAGTAGGAAACCGTCAACTTACCAGCACATCCTGCTGGCACATTAACCTGCACCAAAACATCCTGAAAACTGCTTACATTGACTTTGCAATTCAAACCACGTGCCGTGTAACCCGGCCACCATTGGCGGGACAAAACCATCTGCACCGGCGCTGTATGCGCTGGCACAGAAAACGTCATGCTATTTGCCGTCTCACGCTCCACTTTTACGCCTGTCTGCGTGGAATACGCCAGATTGGATGGATAGGCTTTAGGCGTAGAAAGATACAGCATGCCAGACTGTGCTGTAGCCACTTTATGATACCCACAAGCCAGAAACTCATGATGATATTTCTGATAAGTATCGGAAGATACCACCATGCTGCTTACGGCAAAAAGATCAAACAAGCAGGGGTTACCGGGCAACATAACCGCAGATGCCAATTTGGGAATAATATCATCCGGTTTGAAAATGGTATGAGACGTATCATGCGTTAAAATGGCATCGGTATAATCCTGCCCATTGGGAGAATAGCCATTGATTGCACGGATATTGTAATACCCAAACAAGCTGGATTGCAGATCTGCTGCTTCCTTCGGGTGCTCCCTACCCCATGGCACAAATGAGAGCAGATTACCCTGCATGTTCACTGCGGCTGGCACAGAAACATGAGCAGGCAGCACATTCACCGGCAGATAAATTCTGCCCAAAGAAGGCATGCTGGCAAGCATCAGTAACAAAGAGAATGCTGGAATGGCCGCAGGAATAATAAGCCCAATGTCTTTACCGCTTACTTTCTTGCTTCTGGCATACAAAAACCACACAGCCATCAGTGCAATGCTTGTTAAAAGCTCCAACGCAACAACTTTGGGCCGTTCAAATACGTTCTTGGAAGCCGAAACAAAAAATAGCAAAGCGGTAATTCCAAAAAATACATTCCGCCTAAAAGAGCTTTCAACAACATCCCTTTTTGAAAAAACATAGAATGTTGTAATTGCCGCAAAAACAGAAACATACGGCACAAAGCGCAAAGGCCAGCGCAAAATACCCATTTGCGAGGGCATAAGAGCCAAAGCCGTTGTCATACCTAAAATAACCAAACAAGCCGTCAGCACACGATCACGCACAGAAGTACGGAAGAAAATTGCAACCGGCAATGCAAACAGCGTGGAAAACCCGACAGGTATAAAAACAGACTTATACCCACCAAAATAATTCATGAATTCATAATAGGTCGGAGAAAACGTCACCAATAGTTGGGAAAGGCTTGGTACCATAAAGTTATCTGCATTTTCCCACCCTGTTGCGCGGTTAAGCAGCGGATGCAAAAACACGTATTCTGAATACACAGGAATGGCGGCTATGCCAGCCAACAATAAAGGCACGCAACGCCGGAATACAGCTTTTAAGGGGTCTCCATACGCCAGATCCACACAGCTAAACCCTGCCACAACAGCCAGATAACCAATAAACCCGTGCGGCCAGCCTGAAGCCAAAAGCACAAGCGTTGTGGCAAAATTAGCTATAACAGCCCCTGCAGTTATACGCTGGCGCAGTTGGCAATATGTGGCAATGGCCAGCAAAGACCATGCATGCCCATTAGCTGCGTTCCACCACGGCCCTGCATATTGGTATAAAAACACGGGGTTGATTGCGATGGAAAACCCAAGCAACAAAGAAATATCGCGCGACATTTCCAGGCTGCGCCCAATTATGTAGCCAGATATACAGCAGATAAAAACGTTGCACAAAGCATAGAACCAGCCCGTAACAAGCGGGTTGGCTATCAGGCACGTTACCAAGGATGCCAGAATATTCTGCGGCGCAAAAATACCACGCTGCAGTTCAACCATTGCGTTATCACCAATAAAAATATTCTTGGTGATGAACGGGATTTCTCCAGATAGCCATGTCTGCCCATACTGACGCAGAAAACCCAGATACTCGTTCTGGGAATCATCTATGGTGAAAAAGGATGGAAAGCGAACTTCGCATATCCCCACCACAAAGCACGACACCAGCAAAGCGTAAAAAACGGCTAAAAAACCGTTCTTAACGAAACTATTGTTTCTTGACATATCAGACCAAAAAAAATGGAATACCTTTCTCTTTTTCAACAGAAAGCACCAAATTTATCAATAAAAACTGAATAAATTTTGCGAAAGCACATAAAAAAAACACCCACACAAATATATTGCATGGGTGCTTCATAAAATATTACAGAAAATTACTATCAGGCAGGATCAACAAAAAACGCCGGAAGTGAAAGTTCTGAAGCCTGCATTGCCGTATCGATTACATCACACGCAGCCAGAGCTTCCTTGATGGTCACATCCATATCCAGATAACGATACGTGCCCAAACGCCCCATAAAGGACACGCCTTTTTCTGCACGTGCCAGTTCGATATAGTTTTCGAGCATCTTCTTTTCGTTCACCAGGCGGATGGGGTAGTAGGGAATATCGTTTTCACCTGCCAGGCGGCTGTATTCACGGAAACAAACAGTTTTGGAGAACTTGTCCTGCTCCCATGGGGCAAAGTGCTTGTGTTCAGAAATACGCGTGTAAGGCACTTCTTCATTACAGTAGTTGATAACGGCTGTGCCCTGATGATCACCATCATCTACAAAACGTTCAAAATCCAGCGTTCTGTAACCCAAGCGGCCCAGACGGAAACCAAAATACCGATCAATCGGGCCGGTATAGAATACGTGCTGAAAATCTTCTTCCAGGCTTTCAAAAGAACAGCCCAACCGTACATCAATACCCTCAACGTTCAGGATATTCTGCACAATGGCCGTATAACCTTCTTCAGGCATCCCCTGATACGGATGATTGAAGTAGTTATCATCATAATTGAAGCGCAAAGGCAGGCGCTTGAGAATGGATGCGGGAAGCTGCGTAGGCTCCAGCCCCCACTGCTTGCGCGTATATCCATAAAAGAACGCCCGATACAGTTCCGGGCCAATCATGCTCAGTGCCTGTTCTTCAAAGGACTGAGGGTTGGTAATGCTTTTATCTGCCTTACTTTCAATAAAAGCACGTGCTTCCTTCGGCCCCATTGTTGTGCCGAAAAACTGGTTAATGGTCAGCAGGTTAACAGGCAGCGTGTAAACGTGCTCGTTAGAAATGGCCTTCACGCGGTTTACATAAGGCTTGAACGTGCCAAATTTTTGCACATAGGCCCATGTCCGCTCATCTGCAGTATGGAAAATATGGGGCCCATATTTGTGCACCATAACGCCGGTTTCAGCATCGCGCTCAGTATAACAGTTCCCACCAATATGGGCGCGTTCATCCACAACCACCACTTTATGACCACGCTCTGCCAAATGGCGCGCAATAACGGCACCACTAAATCCAGCACCCACAACACAGAAGGTCATACGTTTTACAGCCTTTTTTCTCAGTGTTTCCGCGCGGAATGCTGCTTAGCCTTACCGCACTTTGTTCTATCGCTCTTTGATAAACAATCTACTGAACAGAGGCCATACCGCAGCACACGAATAGCCGTGAAAGAATGATTAATGGCCTGAATCATTCTCTGGTTGGACACGATAAACCTTTTCCCAGAACGCTTTGCTTGTCAGCATTGGCAGGTTTTTACGATAAGAGCGCCTGATAGCTGAACCCCGCAAAACAAACACAAGACTTGTTTTTATAAATGCGCCCAAAAGGCTAAAAAACCGCAACTTATTCAGTTCAGCCTCAAAAACATCCAGACTTTCATATTTGCGATACACAATATGCCGATGGCGAAAGGTTAGCCCCAGCAGCCCGCGCGTATATTCCCCAACATATGCAGGCGTTTTGCGCAAACACCATTGCGGCAACAAATGCCCGTTCAGGCTTAAAAGCCTGATATATTTCCGCATACGTGTTTCTGGCTTACCTTCGTAACGGAAAGGCATTGATTGAAAATATGCTGGTTCTTTATGTTGCAAAGCTTCTTTTTGGATACGCTTGGCTAGGGGCATGAAGTCCAGGTTCTGCCGCCAAAAATTTGGTCCTTTACTGACATCCTCAAAAGCCAGCAAAATAGCCTGTGCACTTTGATACCTGCATGAGAGCGCACACCATAAAAAGGCCAGCCCCATCATTTTTAAAGCCGGTAATGTGCGCCCCTGCCCTACCATAAAGTAAATAGCCAAGGATGCACGCATACCCAAGTAGCGGGTAAAGGCACTTTCCTTGCTCAGAAAATGTTCTGAAAAACAGGCAATGCCATTTACCGTAACAATATTAAAACGGTTCATGAGGCCAAAAAGTGCATCATCCCCCCTTACAAAAAAAGGAAATGGGTAGGCTGATACGGCATCTAACCGAAACGCAAAAAACCACCAACCACCATAAACCGGCTTACCAACACCCTGCTCCAACTGCAGTAGGTTTTCTACAGGCCTGACATCTGCGCCTTCATGCAAAGGCCGAAACACACCACCTGAGAATTCCGCACCTTTTTCCTGCACACTCCATGGTTTTTGATCATCCAACAACGTGCCGGCCAAACCTATGCGCCTATCTACACTGTAGGCCAACATGGCGTAGCAGCGCCGAATGGCTTCAACCTCGCAGGAAATATCATCATCCATAAATAGGCAGTGGGTAAATGTGCCCTGCTCATGCAGGTATAGAAGGCCACGCGCAAAACCACCGCTGCCACCGTAATTATGATTTTTGATAACCTTGGCCCCCGGCACCTCCGCCGGATCAAGGTTGGCTGAATTATCTATAACAATAAAATGGATCACATCCTGATAGGCAGGATCTTGCAAAAGCGCCTTTTGCACCCGCTGGATGGAATTACGTACATATTGTTGCCGATTAAAATGCGTGATGACAACGCCCAACTGCGGCACCTGCACCATAGGTGAGGATGTTGCAAAATATGCGGCTTCTACCGTGCACTCGGCCTTGGCTGTTACACTAAAATACAGCAGACCTTCAGATAATGCAGGCCATGCCGATATTTCCTCCGTGCAGCGTATTTCGTCTTCAATTTCCTTGCTCCAAAGAGGTGTGACAACACCAGCTTGGGAACGATGAAAAAGTGTGACCTCACCTTGCCCGCATATATGCAAGCTCAATGACAAACGGCTGACACCACCGGCCTGCTTCCATTTTTTGACAGAAAACGCATTGTAAAATGTATCAAAGGTAAAGGCTTGCCCGGCCTTTAGCCGAAAGGCTTGGGGAGATGTCTCCGCCACACGCTCTGGCAGCGCAGGGCGCGCGTACATTGCATCGCATTGCTCCAGCCCTTCTGTTGGCAGGATAAGACGATGCAAAACCGTAAGCATGGCAGCACTTTCAAACGGAGCGTAAAAAGACACATCCGGCTTTAGCGCACACAAACGCCTACTGCACCCTGTATTTTAGGAAAAAAGTGGCGCGCCCTGCTGGATTCGAACCAGCGACCCACAGCTTAGAAGGCTGTTGCTCTATCCAACTGAGCTAAGGGCGCTTTACGCCCTACGCATAATAGGGAAAAGCAAGAAAATCAATGCGTCCAGTTTTGGATGCGATCATAACGGAAATTATCTGCATACACTTTTGGACGATGCATCCGCTGTGCAGTTTCTTCCACCACATACGCAATATGTTCGCGCTGCGCATAAGCCTCTGCGGCTTCACGGCTATCAAAATACAAATGTATTTGAGATTGTGGATCTGCACTACCGGTCCACCCCATAAGGGCGCTCTGCTTATGTGGAGCAGATTGACCGTATTCAAAAACCCATTCTCTGGTGCCAGCTAAACCGGACTGACCAGCAGGCTTTGACTGCCTATAAATACGCGCCGGCATGATGTTGCCTCCCGCTTTATTTATGGTCGGGGCGCCCGGACTCGAACCGGGGGCCTCGTGTACCCAAAACACGCGCGCTACCAGGCTGCGCCACGCCCCGAACTGAGCGCTTGTTTAAGCGCCTATTCGGAGTATGGCAACCCTCTGATTGTAAAAAATCAGTCAACCGTGCTTTTTTTGCTTTTTGCCAGCGGCGGCACAAACAAAGGAGCTGTATCCCAAGGGAACAAAACCCAGGTATCCTGCGGCACTTCTGTAATAAACAGGTCTGTCAGTTCCTTGCCCGCAGGTTTGGCGTACAAGCAGGCAAAAAAGGCTTTGGGCAGTTTTTCACGCACCACACGGGCGGTTACGCCAGAATCAACCAGATCATCAATAATCAGAAAACCTTCACCATCTCCTGCAGCAACGGGTTCCTTAATAATCTGGGGCTTGCCCATATTTTCTTCATCATACGTCACGACAGAAATTGTTTCTATCAGACGGCACCCCAGTTCACGCGCCGCAATGGCTGCGGGAATCAAACCTCCGCGTGTTACCGCCACAATGCCTTTAATGGGCATTTTAGGCATCAGCGCCTCTGCCAATGCACGCGCATCACGGTGCAGCTGATCCCATGTTACCGTGGCATAATTCACAGCCATTCAAGCGTTCCCTTTTCCATCCATTCCGCAAACAATGCTTCTGTCGTGCCGCCGGGCCATTACATGACTGTCTGCCACAGCGTCTGTGCTGCCTGGCTCCAGCTGGTAGGCTGAAAATGTGCCTTTATCTGCTGTTCCATGGCTGCAAGACGCTGCGGCTGATCCAGAACGTTACGTACAAGCTCCAATGCCTGCGATGCGTTATCAGGGTCAAACATTTCTGTCAGCCCCATACCTGCTTCTGGCAGGGAAGACGCTGATGCGGTCAGGCTGGGTTTTCCCCAATACAGGCTTTCTGTCACCGGCAGGCCCCAGCCTTCATAAAATGAGGGGAAAATCGTAAACTGCGCCTGCTTATAAAGCTGCGCCATACAGCTATCAGACGGTCGATCTATCCACACAACATGGCCATTCAGCCACACGCTATTTTCAAGCTGCTGCAACAGATCGTCCACCAGCCATCCTTGCCCGCCAGCAATCACCAGCTTTGGTACGGTATTGGCTGGCCGCTCCTGCAATAACCGCCGCCAGACCCTAACTAACAGCGCATGATTTTTACGCACTTCCAGCGTGCCCGCACACAAAACATAAGGCCCAAGCTGTTTTATGTGCTCTTGCACAGAGGCTGATGCACTTTCTGGGTCTGCTTTAGAAAACCCACATCCCATAGGCACAACAATGACGGGAACAGAAAGAGGCTTGCCGCTTTGTTGCGCGTAAGTCAGCACATCTTTCTGGGTAGATTCGGAATTAGCAAAAATAACATCGCATTCCGGCACCACCTGTTGATACCAACGCCGGAATACCGCAGGCAAACCCGGCTGGCACCATTCTGGCCACAAAAGCGGCACCAGATCATGCACCAAAACCCCAATACGCATGCCGTATTGCTGCCGACCCTGTCGCAACAGCTTTTGATACATGGCATGAGACCATGAAGCCCCTAGAGAAAGCAGAATATCCCCCTTTTGGGGAGAAAAAGCCTGCCCCTGCACGTTCAGATTATCTTTTTTGCGCAAAGCGTGAGACGCTAGCCCCCACAAACCACGCACCAACGCACTTCCGGCCTGCACCGCACTTTGGCTATTTCGGATAAGCTTACCGGCAGGAACGCGCACAGAAACAGGGACATGCTGCCCGCACTTTTGCAGCAAACTTTGGTTTGTACTATGTGAGGCAGAAAGGCTGCGTATCTGCATTTTTTCTTGCTGCTCTGTATCCTGCCCACTAAGGGCTTGCCACACAGCCTGCACTTGCGCCCAAGACACCACCACAAAACCAGTGCCCTGAACATTATGCCGCACAAAACCAACGTGATCAGCCATATGCGGATCAGCCATAAAGGCCGCACAGATTTCCAGCACAACGCGTTGAATACCTGTAAGCCGTGCACCTGCTTGTGCAAAGGTAAACAGATCTTCCACATCCATCCAGATACGCTTCATGATGGCTATCCTTTTTCTCTATCCGCACAATCTGGATAAAACATATTCTGCATCCGCAAGAAAACGTGGCAGACCCGCTTTTCCATGATTATAGAGGGTTGCATGACAAGTCATGCTGTTACTCCCCTCCCTCCCCTTGTGCTGGATCATCCGCTTATCAAGCACAAATTGACCCATTTGCGGCGCGCAGAAACCTCTACTGCCGGTTTTCGTCGCCTTGTGCGCGAACTTAGCTTGCTGATGTGCTACGAAGCCACCCGTGAGCTGCCATTAGAGCCAGTAGAAATTCAAACCCCACTGGAACCCATGCAGGGTGAACAACTGGCAGGCCCGGATGTTTGCTTTATTTCCATCCTGCGGGCTGGCAACGGGCTGTTAGATGGCATGCTGGACTTGGTGCCCTTTGCACCGGTTGGCCATATTGGTTTGTACCGCGACCCTGAAACACTGGAAGCCGTAGAATATTATCTTAAGCTTCCTTCTCAGGTTTCTTCCCGCCGCTGTATTGTTGTTGATCCCATGTTGGCAACCGGGCACAGCGCGGCAGCCGCTATTACACGGCTGAAGGAAAAAGGGGCGCGCAAGCTGCTGTTTACCTGCCTGCTTTCCACCCCAGAAGGCATTGCCTGCCTGCAAAAAGCGCATCCTGATGTGCAGATCATGACATGTTCTATTGATCGGGGTCTGGACGAACACAGCTACATCGTTCCTGGCCTAGGTGATGCTGGTGATCGCCTTTTTGGCACACGTTAAGCGCTTGCCATTTGGCACGCATTTTTGTGGATCCGTGATATGAAACTGAAATCCGCTACCGTTCTTGCTGGTCTTCTGCTTGCGCTTACTGCATGCCATGAGCAGCCTGCATCAGACAGCACGCCCTTGTTCCATGACAAGGCGCACCAGAAGGCTCCTCCGCCTATTATTGAGGATGAGGACGAAAACCCACATGGCGGCCCGGCATTAGATGAAAATGATGGCTACCGGCCTGATACATTCAAGGCAAGTGGACCTTATCTGGGAACAGGCGCTGGCGGTTCACCGTAATATCGCAACGGTTTACACCACACTTTTTATAAAGCCTCATACCTGCAAGTTTTGTTTCTTGCAGGTATGGGGCTTTCATTTAACGCCAAACTTACTCATCCATTTCTGGAACGCTGCCAATGCGTTCCAGAAATTCTGGTTCTCCATAATCTCCAGCTTCTTCATCCACCTGCATACGCACCACCAGTGCTCCGGCCACAGAAAGAATACCCGCTCGCACTTTTTCTATCCGGCGATGCGCATCTTCCGGGTTACGGCACAAAATGGCAGCCCCACCCTCTAATTTGGTGCCACGCCAGACAAACGGCTGAAAAACAATACGTTCAGACAAAGACATGAGATCCTCCTCATCTTTTCTTTGTTCTGTATTTGTTCTTGTGGAAATTGCAAGCTTAATTATAAAACCGCCCAACAAAAAAAGCTGTGGCCCTTCCGCTAGGCCACGGCTTTTTAAGCAGTACGCTGCTGTGTGGTGTTATGGACGCCTAACCGACAGATACGAAAAACCGGAAACGCGCATGTATATGCCGGTCTTAGCATTCACATTTACGCTCACCAAATATTCGCCTAGCGCAAGCCAATTTAATATGTCACTATCGAAACGGAATAGACGGACATTTAATGGAGTAAAGAGCGCATGAAACTGGTTACTGCGATTATCAAGCCTTTCAAACTTGATGACGTGCGCGAAGCTCTGGCCCCTTTAGGTATTCAGGGGTTAACAGTTTCTGAAGTGAAAGGCTTTGGCCGGCAACGCGGACAGACCGAGATTTACCGTGGTGCAGAATATCGCATCAGTTTTCTGCCCAAAATCAAGGTTGAAATTGTTATCAAAGATGACATGGAAGACATGGTTGTAGAAGCCATTGCCACAGCAGCGCATACTGGCAAAATTGGTGATGGCAAGATTTTTGTAAGTGATATTTCACGCGCAGTGCGTATTCGCACAAAAGAATCTGGCGAAAGTGCTCTGTAATCAAGTTTTCGCGCGCTACGTTACTTTAAAAAGACATTACTGAAGGAAAATATATTTCCTTCAGTAATCATATCTTATTTCCATTCAGATAATATAATCGATCGGCGGAAGAGTCTGATCCATATTCAGTGCAGGCATACGCCCGGTATGGCGCACACCCACCTTACGGGCCGGATTACCTACAACCGTTGTAAAGGGCGGTACAGGCTCCAGCACAATGGAACCAGCGCCAATTTTAGCGCCCTCTCCAATTTCAATATTTCCCAAAACCTTGGCGCCAGCACCAATAAGCACGCCACGCCGCACCTTAGGGTGCCTGTCTCCAGAATGTTTACCTGTGCCACCCAGTGTAACGTTCTGCAAAATGGAGACATCATCCTCAATAATGCAGGTTTCCCCCACAACAATGCCCGTACCGTGGTCAAACAAAATACGCCGACCAAGACGCGCTGATGGGTGAATATCTACAGCAAACAGTTCTGATGCACGGCTTTGCAGGTGTAACGCCAGATGGCGCCGCCCCTCCGCCCATAGCCAATGTGCCACCCGATAGGTCTGAACTGCCTGATAGCCCTTAAAGAACAGAAACGGCGTTACAAAATCCGGGCATGCGGGGTCTCTTTCTCGAATCGCCAGCAAATCGGCAGCGGCAGCGCATACAATATCCGGCTCTGCATCAAAGCCTTCTTTAACAAGCTCCGCCAAAGCATCGGACGCCACAGACCGATCCCCCAGCTTGCGCCCGATCAACGCTGCCAGCGCAGAAGAAAAATCTGAATGGCTGCGCACACCTGTTGCCAACAACCCTTTCACCAACGGATCATGGCAAACACAGGCCTGCTGCGTCATCTGCTGCCACAAAACATTGAGTTGAGGCGCGCAGATTGAACTGTCTTCATCAAAATGGCTGGCTTTGACGGCAGCTTGAGCGCCGTCATGCGTTGCTGCGTCCATTTTTACAATCCCATAGCGTGCTTTACAAAGGCTTTACGCAGGCCAGGCAAACGGTTCACACCCGCAATACCAACATCGCGCGCAAACCTTAAAACTGGGTTATTGTTACTGAACAGCCTGTCCAGCACATCGGTTGCTGCAAGCATAAGCATATTGGCCGGGCGGCATTCTGCCTGATAACGCGCCAAAAGCTCAGGCGCTCCCAAATCCTTACCGCGCTTATGTGCCGCAATCAAAATCTTGCTCAGCGCAATAATATCACGAAAACCCAGGTTAAGCCCCTGCCCGGCTATGGGGTGGATACCATGTGCCGCATCCCCCACCAGCACCATACGCGTATCCGTATAACGCTGGGCATACTGGGCAGACAGAGGATACGTCCACCGCCGCCCAACAGGCTTCACCTGCCCTAAACGGTTATTACCCATCCGGCGCTGAAGCTGCATGGCAAACACATCATCTGGCAATGCTGCAAAACGCTCTGCCAAGCCATCGTGATCGCTCCATACAATGGCGGACATGTAAGGATGCTCCTCATTACCCGGCAAAGGCAGTTGCGCAAACGGCCCTGCGGGCAGGAAGTGTTCGAGCGCGCTGTTATCATGCGGGAATTCGTGCGCAATGGCGCAAACAATGGCCGTTTGACCATAGGACAAACGGGTAAGCGGAATACCAGCCTGAGAGCGCAAACGGCTTTTACGCCCATCAGCTGCAACAACTAGCTTTGCCTTAAAGCTGCGCCCATCATGCAGGGTTACTGTTGCCCCCTCCTTGCGCCGCACAATGGTGGCTTCAGCCGGGGCCAGCAGTGTAATTTCTGGCGTAGTATGCAGGCTGGCGTTCAAAGCCACGCGCAAAGAACGTGCCTCAATCATCCACCCAAATGGCTGATTGGCATCTTCACGCGTGAACTCCAGAAACAACGGTGATGCAGGCTCACCCGGCCGACCATCCGTTACAAGAATATCCTCAATCGGGCAGGACGGCAGCGGCAGAGCTTCCCACACACCGGCCTCTTCCAGATATGCTTTTGGGCCAGCAGCAATGGCATAGGCTCGGCCATCAAAATCCGGGTCTTCCATGGGGGGGAGATCCGCCTTGTCCACCACGGCCACTTTGATACCCGCCTGCGCCAAATGGCAGGCCAAGGTTCCCCCAACAGGCCCAGCACCAATAATGCAGACATCTACATCTGAAATGGGCATCTGCGCGTGTGCTGCCGCTGCGTGTTCGGCATGGGCTGTCTGATGCATGGGTTTCGTTCCTTAGCTCACAAGCGCCATACTTTCTGGGCGCATCTTCTCCAATTAAGGAGCAGTCTATACACCAGCCCCCTACGCTTGTAATGAATTTGTATCAAACAACCAAAAAAGACATGAAACTACAGAGAGTTAGGTTCATCCAAAAACCTTCACCCCACCCAGAAAAGCCATAATGGCTTAAGGCGCAATCTTGCCATGCACGAAAGCCACTAGCCTGCTTTTTTGGATTCCATCATGGTTTGCCAACTTTTTTACCTTCATCGCACACTCTAAGGATTATTCCCCCTGCTTGAGCATCTCGACTATCTGCTGCAGCATTATGGATATGGAATTGTCACCATCATTGTCATGATGGAAAGCATGGGCCTGCCCTTACCGGC
Source organism: Acetobacter pasteurianus subsp. pasteurianus LMG 1262 = NBRC 106471 (assembly GCF_000285275.1). Classification (GTDB taxonomy): domain Bacteria; phylum Pseudomonadota; class Alphaproteobacteria; order Acetobacterales; family Acetobacteraceae; genus Acetobacter; species Acetobacter pasteurianus. Next base: position 63,566 of record NZ_CADO01000067.1, on the reverse strand, counting down.
GGAAACCTGCATTATCACGGCTGCACTTTACAGCCTTAAAACCCACCATCTGGGTATTGAGGGCATTACTGCGGCTGCGGTTCTGGGTGCCATTATCGGGGATAATCTGGGTTATCTGATCGGGCGCCATGTTGGGCTACCCCTTTTACAAAAACACGGCGCCAAAATTGGCCTGACAGCTGATCGCCTTCTGGTAGGGGAATATCTGTTTCACCATCATGGCGATGCCATTGTTTTCTTTGGCCGCTTTATCTCTGTTGCGCGCGTGTTTGTGGCATTGCTTGCAGGCGCATGCCAGTTGCGTTGGCCGCGCTTTATGCTGTTTAACGCCCTTGGCGGCACTTGCTGGGCTGGTGGCTACGCTATCGGCACATACATACTGGGTAATCAGATTACCAAATTGTCTGGCACAGTCGGAACGTGTGTGGGCGTTATAGGGGTTATCTTTATTATCGGGAGCGCCATCTTCCTCAAAAAGAATGAGAAGAAACTGATGCAGCGCGCCCTTGCCGAAGCAAAGACGGGGCAGTTCCCACCAGCCTGAACGGCATATGCAGGCGTTGCCCTAGAAAATTATACATTTTTACCTTAAATGCCTTTGCCTCTGCTCGCTTTCCAAATTCCATTGGCAAACACGTAAGGTAAAGAAAGCACATAAGATGAGATGGTTCAGATCCCGCCTGATATGCCGCCTTCTTGGCCATAAATGGTCACCTTGGCAGCGTGAAAATTCATGGGGCAACAAGACTGAATTTTTGCACCGCCACTGCCTGCGGCATGGATGCCTGGCGACCGAGAAAAAAGCCGCAGAAACCCACTAAAAAACATAAACGCAGAACCTGTATGGCTCCTATGATCTAAAAATTACGGGTTCCCTGCGCTCTTTTTTGCTCAAGCTGAGCTGTTTCTCACAAAAAATATGCTCTCTTCCTGCTTGGCCCCGCAAAAGCGGAAGACTCTAAAGGTCTAGCCGAGAAAGTGTGTTTGCCCATTCCCACTTACATGGAAGCCCTGATACGGGAGCAAAACTGAGCGTTTTGCAAAGATATTAAAAATTTTGGAGAAGTATAGTTGGCGGATGGGGTGTCGGTCAGGATAGGTTAATAAGTATTTGATTATAAGAAATAATTAAAAATAAATTATATGCAGATACCCACAGGATTACCCACAAATTTTGAGCGCTTGTATGTGATGCCTAAATGCCTTTCTATATGCATTAAGGTAAATTTCAGATCACCAACCAACACTTCCATGAAGCAGAATTTTGTTATGCCAAACGATTCCATCGTCCATCACAATGCAACTTGGCATCCCGGCTCTGTACGTAATGCTGTCATGGATTCAGCCCGTAAACTGGTAGAATCTAAGATACCTGTGCCTCCGAAGTCCTTTTTTAGAAAGCTAGCTAATGAGGCAGAGACACTAGCTAATGAAGCAATCGCAGAAGCAATCGCTTCTAAGGATGAAGCACCCGTTGCCCTTAATATTAAAATCGCTCATGACTTGTTTTATAATCTAAGCGATGACATTTTCCTTGCGACTGAAAATGCTAATGATCCTATCATTGCCCAGCTAGCTGCTTACTTCCTTCTCAATGCGATGGATGGTTATAATAAAGCCATTTACATGGATGCCTGGAACGGACATCCAGATCCAGAATGGGGTACAATCTGGGGCATCCATCAACACATTCGGGACTTCACCCCGGCTTTCATATTCAAAGTCTGCATGCACGGTGATGTGCGTTTTCTGGCTGTAGAATGCCACGCATCGAATCGTCACCTTCCTGATGATCCTCATGCACGTCTTCGTGCACGGACAATGATAGTATCAGGTCTGCCAGTGATCGCGTTTTCTCCAAATGAGATTAAGACAGATCCTGATGCATGTGTTTCTGAAGTGAACGAGGCGCTTGTAACTCTTGCGGAAGAATTGCTCTCGAATCCCCAAAAATATGATTTTCGTCCACAGACAGGCATATAGAATCGCCTTCACACGGCGGGGGTCACAGGTTCAATCCCTGTCGCACCCACCACGGTTTTTCCTAGATTTCTGCGGGTTTTAGGTAATTTTTTGCTGTTGTGCAGTTGTCACGCTGTGTCACGAAATGCCGTTTTACACCACGCTTTCCCATCAAAATCCGTGCCAAATCCGTGCCACTATTTCCCGATTCCTTTTCCCTTGTACCCATCCCCAACCCGTACTAGAATCACGGGGCTGCGGCGGGTTTGTCTGTTGGTAGCGGTGAGACGCCGCAGCACATGGCACAGAGTGGTAGGGAGTGGCCTGTCTAGGCCCAGCCACGCAGCCGGTGGAAGCCCGGCACCTCATGTTAATTTGCCGCTCAGTTTTTAACGACAAACAGATTTGTTGTTAACGAAACGCCATTTTGCTAACATCAAAGCAAGCCAAGAGCCTGTCCGCTACCTATGGCGGCTCTTGGTTTATAATTACTGCCTCCATAAATAGTTGGGCAGCCCCCTTAAATTAGGTAAAATATATATATACAATTTGCTTGTCATAAATCATCTATTTGTATATACAATTTACATGAGATACGATTGGGACGAAGCAAAGCGCCAGAGCAACATCGCCAAGCATGGCGTTGATTTTTCTGCTGCTGAAAACTTCGAGTGGGATATGGCGCTCGTCATGACAAGCCGCAGCGCAAATGAGCCCCGCCTCATTGCCGTTGCCCCAATCAATCTCCGCCTGCATGTGCTGGTTTTCAGCATTGAAACACGTATCGTCCGCATCATCAGCCTGCGAAAGGCCAACAAACGGGAGGCAAAGCTCTATGCCGCGCAAACCTGAATTTATCATGCCTACGGATGAGGAAGATGCCCTGATCAATCGGGGTATATCTCTGGATGCAGATAGCCCGGAGTTGACTGCTGAGGATTTCTTCAATGCCAAACCCGCATCCGTAGCCGTGCCAGAACTAGCAGCGCAGCGCAGGGTGCGCGGGCCACAAAAAGCACCTACCAAAAGGCTGGTATCTATCCGGCTTGATCCTGATTTGATTGACAGGCTGAAGCAGGATGGCCCCGGTTGGCAGCGCAGAGTTAACGATATGTTGCGGCAAGCTGTTGGTATGACTAGCTAATTTTTCCCTAACTATTCCGCCAAAAATCAGACCGCACCACCAGCGCGTGCCAGCCTACAACAAAGATAATGGTGGCGAGGAAAACTCCCCCGCCACCAACAATCATGCCGCACTCAAAATCCGGCGTCATGCGGACTGGATGGCCGCGTTATCAGCCTTACATTTGGCGAAGATAGCCTGAATATCCGCCACGCTCGGACCGGTCTTGCTTTTGGACTGTTCAATGGCCTCTTTCACCGTTTCGTAAACTTCTGGCCCGTATTTCTCGGCCAGACCAACCACGGTGCCAACTACGCCAAGGATGGCGCTGGTTTCTGCTGCGTTCATGTTATTTGCTCCCGCCAATGGCTGCGCAGGCATCCGGCGTGGTGCCGGTTTTCAGGCCTGCCCAGCAGGTTTCGAATGATGCGAAATCTGTCTGTAAGGCAGATACTGCTGTATCAGTAATGCTGTTGCCACCCTCAATGGAGGTTTCCAGAGACTGGATTTCATTGAACACGGTCTGGCTTGCCCGCTTGGCAATGGCCTTCTGAGTATCGGTCAGCGCCACGCCGGGCACCTTACCTGCCATTACATCCGGCATCGGGTTGGCCAGCACATGGTCGGCACTGTCCACATCGTAAACAGCTTGGCGCAATTTACCCTGTGAGGTATCGGCACAGGCAGTTAGAAGAGGCAGCAGCCCCAGAGCGAGAAATACTTTCTTCATTTCGTATCGTCTTTCGGAATGGTAACAACGGAACCGGGCCCAGCTTTGGGCGGTTCAGATTTGGAGGACGCTGCACCGCGCAGCATGACGGCTGCGTTGGCTGCGTACTTCCAGTTAAGAGCAAGGAGGTTGATGATCCGGTAAACCAGCCATAGCTTGCCAGACTGATTGGCCGGAAGCGGGATCAGGGTTGCCGCAAATCCTGCTGAGGCAAACACAACACAAGCATAAAGCGCCCACGTTGCTTCCGGCTGCGGCAGGGCAGCAATAAGCGTAGGCATGGATAAGCCCGCAGCAACGGCCTTGGCGGTCTGGGCAATGTTGGTTTTTGTGGGTGTGTCAGTCATGCGATACCCCTCCCCGCAAACTGACAGGCAGTGTGTTGACTTCCACCACCTCAATCATGAGGTTCCCGTTGGGGCTGCGATGGATGTCGCGGCGCAGTTCGGCCAGCACAATATCTGCGGTGCGTTTGGCTATGCGCTCGCATTCGGTTTCGGTGAGAAACACCGTCTTTGTCCTTTCTAAGTAACTGCCATGCCAGCTGGCGAATAAGCGGTAGAAGAATCCGCCTCATGCATTGATGGCCTGCTGGAATAGAGAAGTGTTGGCGGCGGCATTGGCCTGCCCAAGCGCGGTGTTGTAATACCGCTTGTGATAGGCGCTGAGGGCTGCTGCATCTGTGGACGAAGGCAATGGCTCAGCAGTGCGCAGATATTGCACTCTGCACATGCAGGCTGAATAAGCCCTGTTCTGCACAAGGTTTTCCGCTTCAGGCAGACCAGTCAAACTGCTTGCAGCTAGAATGCGATTGGCAAGATCAGGCCGGTAACGCAAAAAGTTCAGCCAGATATCATCGTGTGTTCTGGGTTCCATCTGGAACCAGCCCAGCGCAGGCCCATTGATTTGCCGGTCATGTATAAACCCGCTTTCAACAAGCCCTGTGCCTGTCACCAGATTAACGGCGGCATTCCCACCAAGGTTGATAGCTTCCAATGCCGGAAGAATGGTCAGGTGCTTGATGACAGAGAGATTTGCACCCCACACATTTTTAGTACTCATGCCGCCTCCATTTCGCGTGGGGGCAGAATGAACTGTGTTTCCTGTGGCTGAGGTTTGGGCTGTGTGGGAGGATGTTTCCGATGCAGGAACTGTACATCTCCGAACGCGTAATCATCCCATGTCTGACTGGAAAGAAGCATTCCGCCCACAGCAGCAATAACGCCCACCAAGAAGCCAGCTATGGCAATCCAGTATTTGATCTTTGCTGCTGCTGCATTGGCATCCGCCTCAGATTTCTGGGCACGCGCCGCATCTGTCTGAGCCTGCAGAAGCTTTTGCTGCTCAATGCGGTTGCGTTCCTGCTGCGCTCCATTTTGTGCTGCAAGTTGCTGGGAAAGTGTGGTGATTGCCGCACGGTTCTGGGCAGATTCCTGCGCCCTGTTCCGTTCCCGCTCCTGACCCTGTGCTTCAATGGAAATCAGTCGATCCATCATGGATCTCTGGCCAGACTTAAGGGTATCTACATCATCCTCAAGCCCATCCAGACGCCGACCATGACCGGCAACAATTTGGCGCAGGTCACCATCAGCCACGCAGGAGGTGCCCGCGCTCTGTTCATCTGTCATTCTTTTGTCCGAGAAAAACGGGCTGCCCGTTTAAAGGCAACCCATGCGGTTATGCGCCGCTATAGCCCCATTGTGCATCAATCCATGCAATGCGGGTTTCTGCATAGTTCATGATGTAGCTTACAGACTCTTTTTCAAGATTTTGGGCCACGTTAATAGATCCTGTTGGGCCTGTTAGGTTCCAATTAGCCAAATCCTGCGCCATCATTGTGGGGTCAATAAACCCGACATATTCAGCAATCCACCGCTTAATGCTGGCAGCATCAATGATCCCGGCATCCCGCAGTTCGGCCCATCGTGCCCGCAGTTCAGGACGGAAAACGGAGTGCATCAGTTTGAAAAAGCCGGGGTTCTGGAAGCTGTACCCATTCGGGTTTTCCATAACCCAACCGATTTGATCGGCGTCTGATTGGGTGCCCCCCACGTTGGTAATGAGGCCCCACGTTTCATCGCAATCGTAAAGCCACATATGCCAGATGCCCGATGTGGCACTGGCGTTCCAACTGCCCAGTTCAAAGTTATTCTGCATACTATCATACGAACCAGCCAGTTCACAGATCAGCACGTAATCAAGAAACGATTTGAGATCAATGTATTGCCAATACGTTGCACGGGCATCAACGGCACCAGCAACACAATCACCAAACCACTTCACAATCCGCGCACATGCGGCGTTGATGTCTGGGGCTGTTGTGGAAATATCGTCCTGATCGTCATAGCCAGAAATTGCTGGGGACTGGACTGTCCATTCGGTAGAGTTAAATGTGCCAGTCCAGATATTCCCGGCATGTTGGGGCTGGATCAATACGTGCTGGTTATTGTCCTCGTCCATCAGGTAATCGGGCAAATCAGCCGGGGAGCGCAGGACATACAGGCCAAGGAATACGCCATTCTGCCAGAGTTCTGCAGGAAAGCCAGCCGTTGTAAACAGTGCGGATGTATGTGTTCCCAGATCAGTGCTATCGAAATATTGATAGGCAGATAAAGGAGCCATAACCCCATCGGGGTTTTTACGCATATCGCGCCAGATCGCCGTTGTGAGACTGTCCCGAACAAGCGTGCGGTCTGTCCCGTATCCCTTCAAGGTAACGCTGGTCATGGGGAACCAGTCACCGATACGCAGAGCCAGTTTATTCCCTGTGTCTGCGTTTTTTAGTTTCAGCTTCCAGTTCTGTTTAAGCGCGGCCTGAGAGGATTGGCCTTGTGTCTGCCAAGTTCCGGACGCGGAAAAGAGCGGCGTTTTCCCCTCAAAAAACGTCACCGACATATTTGGGGTGGTGCTGGTTGTGGGCAGATCGCCCTCAATCAGAATACGCCACGGGGCAGCCGGGTTGGGAACGGAAATATAGTCCCACTGTGCAGAGGTATTATTTGCACCAATCTGGACAAGGGTTCCATTATTTACAAACCCTGTTGTGGGTTGTGCTACTTTAGCCAAAGATCAGCCTCCCGTAGTAACGGGATGCGCCATCCCACATGATTTCCACACAGCAAACGGCCCCAATACGGCTATCCACAAATGGAGCGCCTGAGGGCCAGATTACGTTATCAGGCCATGTTATTTCACAATTCCCGCCAAACGGCTGCTGGATGAGAATACGCATGGTCTGCAATTCGCCGACATTGCCGCCAGATACAGAAAGAGCGCAGTCCTGATCGGGAAGAATGCGGTATCCAATGTTGCCACGTTTTGCGAATGGCAGATCACAAGAAGCGCCGGGGTTCAGCTTGGTCAAGATGGATGTGCCGCTTGTTACAGCGTCCACAATCTGACCGCCGGAGAGAGTGTTTCCACCTGCTCCGGTTGCCACCCCTGCTGAAAAATCAAGCAGGGTTGTCATTAGGCTGCGCCTCCGGTGGCTGCTTTACCTGCACTTTCAAGAGCAGTAACGCGGTTTACAAGCTCAGAAACCTGAGCAGAGAGACCAGCCAAAATAACCGGGAAGATTTCTTCATACCGCAGCATCTGGATATACTGCTGATTGCCAGAGGTATCGACCGTTGCCGTCTGCTTGAGCGTGCCGTCTGTATTTTCTGTCACTGTGAACAGGGCAGTCTTTGTCCACAAAGCGAATTTTGACGGGTCCAGTCCTGCTGCCGTGATAGCGGCTTCAACGTCCTGTGCAATGTAACCGACGTGGTAACGTGCTGCTGCCGCGCCTTTTTCGGCAATGGACGCATTAAGCTGATACACAGTTGGCTTAACCGTTGCCAGTGCGGCGACAAGTTTCTGACCATCTGCATAGGACGTGTCAGTCAGAAGCCCCGCGATGGTTTTGGCAGATGCATCCGAAGTTACCACGGCTGCATTATGTGAATACACCGTATTAACGGGCTGTGCAGCAACACCAATATTCAAAGAACCAGAAGATCGACCTGTCAAAACGGTGCCGTCGAGGTAACGGCCAAATGTTGCACTGCCATCGGGATTGCTCCAGTTCAGATAGTCCTGCATCGTTCCAACCGTACCATTATAAATAACGCGAACTGAGCCACCTGTACCAATAGTATTGGTGCCATAACCAAAGCTCAAAACAGGGTTCTCGTTATTGTCCGCCGTGCAGGGAACAACGAGACTGCTATCAGCAGCCAAACCAGCAACACCGTTGGCAACGCCTACAGATGTTTTTGCAACGTAAGTGTCGCCCAAACCGTCAACAGCCGCCTTAGCCGCGGCGGCATCAGTCTGCGCTGCCTGTGCGTTTGTATTGGCTGTGGACGCATTGCTGTTTGCCGTTGCTACCGCAGCCGCATTATCCCCAACCGCTTTGCCCAGATCGGCAAGCGTTTGGCTGGCCGTGCCACCAGTGGCAGTTACAGAACAAGCAGAAAGGTCAAGGTTCGTAGGTGCACCGTAAGTTGTGGCCATTGTAAAATTACTCCGAAACGGCGCAAAGCACGCCGACATTATTGATTGTGTTAGGGAAGAAAACGCTGCCGTCTGTCAGAACAATTCCGGTATCGGCATCAACAGACAGGCCAGCAGGCAGAGATGAAGGATTGCTGGTGTAGGACGCAGGCGCGATATACACATTCCCGTTCACGGTGAAATCGGCAGGAATAGTGCCCGTAACGCTAGGCCGCGCCACTACAGCGCCACCCAAAACAGTCAGGTAATCATCGTCCTGCATGGCCGTAGCCATTTCAGAAAGATCCAGATCACCAGATGCCGTGCGTATTTTTGTGCTTTCGTCCAGTGTTAAAAGCGGCTTAAGCGTGGCTGCCTGCGTCTGTGTGGCAGGTGTAACAGCCAATGCAGGTTGCAAAGTCGTGCCGTCTGTCAGCGCCAGATTGCCGCTTGCGTCCAAAGCAGCCACACCGTTGGCTTTACCGCGTGCTGCGTTTACGCCATTGGCTGCATTCTCGGTTGCCTGTTCTGCTTGCGCTGCGGCTGTTGCTGCAGCTGCCTGAGCCGAACTTACTGCATCCGACAAACCGATAGTTTCTGAAATACCCTGAGCCAAAACAGAAACAGGAATCTGTTCTGCTTGCGTCGTGCCACCTGATGTAACAACACCCACAAGTGTGTCCGTACCGGATACAGCACTCGCCCGCGGCAAGCTGCTGATCGGGGTTCCCGATTGAGTTGTGCCAGACAATGGCACCTCCTGATTATGCGATAAGAAGAACGTCCGTCCGGGTCTGAAAAATCTGGTTCAGAAGATCTACGCCGGATGAGGATGTTAAATGCGTGCCATCAGTTGACAGCAGGCGATCTAACGAAATCTGATTAGTATGACTGCTATCTAGGGCCAGAATGGATTTGTCCGGAAGCCGCAAGGCATTGGGAGGCACAGGAGTTCCGTCTGAGAGGGCTGGAACTGGTTTGGCAGCGCTGGCCACGCCGCTGACAATAGCAATAAAAACATCCTGAGAAATTACACGCCCTTGCTGCGTTGTTATTTCTAAATTGACTGTTTGCGTTGTCCCCGGCTCACCTCCTCCCAAGAAAACGCAAGCCAACCCATTCACAATGCTGCACCATGAAACAGATATATCTGTGGAGAGCCCTTGCGCCGTTGTGACCGAAGCAGAAACATGAGCTATGTAATCGTTCGTTCCTCGCAGAACCTCAGACGCATCAAGAGAAAAATCAAAGTTCTCTGCACTGTTTTTCTTTGGCCAAACTAACAAAGACGACGGATATGTTGGCGCAGAACGCAGCAAACTAGGCGCTGGCAGGATCAATGTCCTAGAAATTGATGGCTGCCATATTGGAGATGACAATGGCCTCATGCAGTAGGTGCCTGCGGCAACACTGTTGAGGTTATATCTGTGCCATTTTCAATTGCCTCCAGAGCATTGAGATAAGTTATCCACGATTCAGGAGTAGCCGCGTTTTTAATCGTATAAGCGTTAAGCACATATGACCGAGCACCTGCCAAAGCTGCAGTAGCTTCTGTTTTCAGATCAGTAGTGGCGGGAGGCGTATAATCGACAATTACACCGTCCAAAATACCTTTACCCAGAGGTAGACGGAATGATGTCTCATCTGCCCAATCTTCAGGTGACACAGGTATCATATCGGACGCTGATGGTACATTCGCCAGATTGGACATTACCCACGTATCATACCAACCCGTTACACGGCACGGCTGCTGGGCTGTTTTGTCGTAACTGGCATAGTAACGATCGGGATACAGTGTTTTCACGTCAGTCATCACGGTGTTCCTGATACGAGAAAGTTCACGCTGGTTGCCCCATTTGTCTGAATTTGGAACCCCGTTGCTGTCCACCCGCCCAAAACTGATACAGAAGCGTTGCTGCCATTTGTCAAACCGTGACTGATAACAACTGACGTTGGCGCAGAAGACAGAGCTTGAGGTAGTGTAATGTCGTGCACGCCGCTGCTATCAACGGCCACTACAAAATCCTGCAAAAGTTTACCGCCGCTGAGACCGATAATATAGTTTCCTGCAGGCTGTTTCCCATTGATGGAATTTTGCAACGCAGTATCTGCCTCAGCACGCGCACTGCTTTCAGCGACTAGATCAGAATTCCATGCCAATGCCGCAATTTTTGTATTCCCAGCATACGCTAGATAGGCACGACCATCTGCCGGATTTACGCATAAAGATGTTCCCGGCAAAGCTAGTGCGATACCAGGATTATAATTCTCCAAATATCCAGAAAGAGAATTCGTTAGATCTGAAGTCTTTAGAAACTTATTTCCACTCGGATCATAGATGTAACCGTCGCCCCGAAAATAGAAGTTCGTTTGGGTGCCATCATATGCAGTAAACTGCAGAAGGCCGCCTGATCTGTAATCACTACCTTTGCCATTTACGTCTGTCACAGATAGCGAAAACGCCATCTTGCCATAGCCGTAAGCCGTTATTCCATCAGACCATACATAATCACCAGTCTGAATAGCCCCATCTGCTCCAGAGCCACCCGACATAACACGGGAGTTTCCTGCCACCACCCAACCGTTGGAGGTTACCCAGGCAGCCGTGTCGCCGCTTTTGAGGAAGTATGCACTCTCAGAGCCTGTAGCTATCTGACTGATAGCCTTGAACAGCTGCGTATTATCAGTTCTGTCTGGAGTTAATTTTGCTCCGACAATAACATTATATATCTCTGCCAACAGGGCATTGTACGCATATGCAGGAAAAACCGTGCGTGCAATTTGCTTAACCGGATCCCCATCCGTTGCCCAACCGGGTGTTCCTGTTGTTGGGGCAGTATCAGCTTTGCTGACATCAACTGTGCCAGGAGCGATTAAAAGATCCATCGTTTAACCTGTATATTCAAAATATATGGTTGTTCCTGCTTGGGATGCGCGCCGCATTTCATATTCGAGCACCGTGTGATCATCCGTGCTGGGTGAATCTACAGTGATGACATAGACAAAATTCCACTCCTCCCCACCAAAGGGAGAGCCAAATGTCATGCCAAAATAAGATGCGCTGCATGGCGTAACTGTTGCGCTATACCCAAGTGTTTTCGCCAGATCTTCCAATGCAGGTATGCTGATACTTTGATCACCGCATAGCCGCGCCACTACCTGCCCTTGCGCCTGTGCAAGCGTAGGTGTTGTGGTTTGCACAGCATCGGGAAGCCCCAGCGTTTTCTGCCACTCAGGAAGAAGTTCCTCTGTTGTCGCTGGGAATGCATCAGTCAGCAGGTTGGAAGATCTCTCTCCATTACGTTGGAAAGTCTGAGCCCAAATCCCGGCTAGTTTGTATAAAACGCCATCGACGGAACGAGACCAGATTGGCCCACGCGGCAGGAGAGATAAAAGGGCGTTACGGAAATTCTCAACAGAGAAGATAGGAGCCGCCATATATCAGCTCTCCGTTGTTAATGTTCCCAGAACAGGCATGGACCCTGCTGTTTCAGGAACAATAGGGCTTGATGGACTGGTGATATCGTAAGACGGCAGCCCGATGGCCGCGATAGCTTCTTGCCATGCATTTTGGTGAATGGTCACACCTGGGCCGCTCAAACGCAGAAACATATCCTGCAAAGCAGCTTTGATGAGTGTCTGGTTCGCTTCAGTATTCTCAGACCCAAGATCTGAAATCACAAAGTCTGTCGCCTGGGCAATGGGCGCGCACACAACCACTAGAGGTGTTGCCGGCTCTTTTTCCCATACAGCGTTTGCTACCGTGAGCTGGTCACCTGTAGCGGTTGTATAGCGTGTATCATTGCTGGATGCGCCGTCTGTTCCCTGTGGAAAGCCACCCTCTGCAGCATTTGCATCATCCAGCATAACGTAGATGACCACAGATCCAGATCCAAATCCGTTAGGCACAACCCATGCACGGGTTACACCGGCAACCGCTTCTGCCCATTCCTTGTAATCTGCCGCTGTTCCATAGCCACCAGGGTTCTGATAGGCATCCAGAACGCGGGAACGGAACTCATCCTGCGTTTCAATATCTGCCCCACCTGTAAAGGCAGTGCTAACGGATCCAGTTGTCTGCACACCTTCAACCGGGCTGGACAATGTGGCCAAAGATCCGGCTGCAATGTTACCGGCAGTGCCAGTGCTGGAGCACTTAGCCTGGGCAACTGTTTGACCATTTGCCGTAACTGAATCTGCAGTCGTTATGGCTGAAAGCGCCCCGCCTAGAATGATTGTAGTTCCGGCCGGAATAATGTTGTCACCAGTAACAGTGAACGTAACGCCCCCAGAAGCCGCTGTGGCATCCTTCAGGTAAATCCCTTTCAATGCCCCCCATGCGGCCAGATACTCGTCTGTAGCCGTCCATGGCACAGCCTGCTTGGCTATCCAGTCCAGGTATCCATAATGCAGCCACGCCAGCCCAGCTAAGGCATAGGTGATGACAGTGATGACAGAAAAACGCAAAACGGCGGAAACATTACTGATTCCGCCGTCCAGAACATCCTGTAATGCCTGCTGGCGCAGCTGCGTCAGCGTAGGCCGTGCATATGGCATCTACTAGCTCATCCCTTCCCATGCCCACGAGAACAGGAATTCCTGCGTGGCTGTTTTTCCGGGTTCCGTAATTTTCACTGTGAATAGAAGCGCTGGCGATGATCCACTTGCCCATTCTGCCGTTACGCCAATCGATTGCGCCACGCTGTCTGTTACCAGCCATTCCAGGGCCTCGTAACATATAGCCTCAACCTCACGCAGCGCAGACGTTTGGCCAGCTTTAATGGTCCGCGCCATTTGCCATAGGCGGGATCCAATAGGCATTTCTGCATACGCATCTGCCCACCAGCCGCGCCGATCTTCCTTATTGGAACCAGCGGCGTCTGGAGCGCCACGAATACCAACCGCTGCTGCATCTGCCGTAACTGTTTCCGGTGCCACGCGGTCAGTAAATAAACTAACCATAACCGCAGATTTTAACGGGCTATCAAGCGCAATGTCTCCGCCTTCAATAACAAAATCTCCGCGGCATTCATTTGGTATCCAGCGGATTGCGATGTCCATATTACCCCTCAGGCGCGCCTGTTTCACCCGGTGCGGCCGTAACCGGATGGGTGTGATCTGTTAGACTGATGTTGCCAGCCATAACGTCTTTCTGCCCGGTGATTGTTCCCGTACTGGTTATGTCTCCAGAAACATTCATACCACCGCAGGCTACATTGATTTTTTTCTCACCAGCATCAATGGAAATACTGCCATCTGCCTTCATGATGATGGAGCTCCCCATTGTAGGGCTGAAAACACAGACCTCTCCCCGTTGTAAACCGGGAGGCGGATGACGTTGATCGCCTGTGGCAATCACAACGCCCCGTGTTCTATCGCCCCCTTGAAACAGAACAGCAGCATCACAACCGGACGTTGGCCTACTGCGAAAGCCATATTCCTGCAGAAGAGGCACATCAGAGCGCATTTCACCAGCCGCCAATGCCAGCTGCATGGTAGGGGTAGATCGGCTTTCATCTGTGTCCGATGTCTGGCGTGCCAGACCCAAGGCCATCATCACCCGGCGCCCAAGACGCTGTAAAGGAGATGCCATCAGTCCCTGCTCACTGCAGCAATAGCTTCATTCTGTTCTACCGGAAGAACCAAGGGTTCTGGAACAAATGCGCTGGATGGCATCAACACCATATTGGCATGCGTTCCATCTTCTCCCTGCACCAACTCCAATTCGCCCAACAGCAGATCATTCCGGCTACTGGACGCGCGCGTAAGAGGGATAATCGTATTGGGCATCCATAAAGCGCCTGATCCATCCCGCCAGCTGCTAACAGTTGCCTCAATCACCTGAGAACGTCCATAGCGCCGTGCCACTTCCCACTGCACGCGTTTACGCGCAACGCTATAATCAGCATCCCCTAACTCCACAGGGATAAGGAGCGGCCTTCGGCGTGAGACACCGGGATCTGATGCACTTGCCTCAGCTGGTGCCGTTTGCGCCTGCATCTGCTGGCTCAGTTTGTCTCCATCAGATGGAGGCGTAAACAAAATGGCTGGATTTTGAATAATGGCCTGCACATTGGAAAACCGGCCTTCCAATGATGAAAGAGAAACCAGACGTTCCATATTAACGCCCTGCTGCACGCCTCCACTGGCAACCGTTGTTCCAACAGGGCTGAGCACAATGGATCCATCTGGCTGGTCATAGAAAATACAGCCTGCCAAACGGCATACGCGTTCAATAACCTCGTAGGCGGTTTCTGTCAGAATAACAGAAAACTGCTGTATCTGGATATCGCCCGCACCACCAACCGCTGAAACGCTGATGCCAAATGGCTGACAAACCTGCTGGGCAATGCCCAAGGCCGTTGTATTATTCATCTGGTATGTTGAAAACTCAGCCGAGCATTCCACCAGATCCACCGATCTGGAGGCTATAACCACACGGTAAACGTGCTCCTGCGACGTAAGCTCTTCTGATACGCTCTGCACATATCCAGTGAGTACCTTATCTCCGCCAATAGACAGGACACACGCCGATCCGGAAGGGATATCTACGCTTGCGCCTGTATCTGGCTGATACAGAGTTGTTTCCAGCATGGCTGTCCAGGGCATGATATCCACCCCCATGCGAATGGAAACTCTACCCCAGCCTGAAATTTGGTTCCCATTGACTGTGATTGAAACTGCATTGGATGCTGTCTGATCATAGCCAACAAATTCAGATACTGTTGAAAGCACAGACATCAGGAAGACAAAGCCTCAAACTGCGTGGGCATAAATGCGGGATGTATGGGATCTGCCCGCCGGATCAGATCTGGCGCCCTGCTGGCATCTGCATATAGCTGTTGCCCCAGAACCAGAGCTGGAACCGGTGCGTTGCGCGTGACCGTAATCTGGTCAGGAAGTTGGCTTGCACGCTGCGACAGATCTGTTGTGACCTGAACACGAAGTGAGCGAAGAGCCCGCCACATATCATCAAGCCCTGCATCTGCTGCTTCTGTGGCAGCATCATCCAGTAAAGTAGCTACACGCAACCGTAGGTTTTCTGCCTCCTCGGCTGATGTTGGCTGCCAGGTGGCACATGCCAGCGCGATAGACGTAAAGGCCATCCAGCAGCAGATCTGCGCGGTAGATGTAGATGCCGTGGCAATAGCGGAGCCAATAGGTGCTGATGATGACGTAACATCAATCTTATACGTGGCCATTGGCAGCAATACGCTAATCTGCGTGCCCGGATCATTGATAGATTGACGCAGTTGTTCGGTAACATTCAGCACAGCATCAGCTAGGGAAGCTGCGGTAGTTTGCTCTTGAGCATTTATAAGCAGGCTATCAATTTTTGTGCGGGACGCTGTTAGGTTTTGCAGGACGGAATCAACGGTTGCTGCGCTGTCTATCGTTCCTGCATTACCCGCAGCATAACGCCCATTATTGCCCGGTAGCGTAGCAATAGCTGCACTATTTACACGGGGCGAACGTATGGCAGAACTGGCCAAGCTTCCCCAGCCACCAACAACGCTTTGGGCTGCGGAAATAACCGGGCTGCCAACAGATAAGGATGATGTAACTGCACCTGAATATGTGGTGCTGCCAACCAGCTGTGCGGCCAAAGCTGCTGCGCCAATGGCAGCATCCAGAGATGTTTGAATGATTGTGTTGAGATAGTTTTTCTGTTCCAGAAAATCGAAATCAACATCAATACGGCCCATAATGCCGTCTGGTTCCATCCATGAGAAATTGCTTAATGTAACACGTAAAATCCCAAGAGTTGGATGCACCAACAAACCGGCATCAGCCGCTTCTGCTGCGTTAATCAGCAGATCCCGCTGCGCCATATATTCAGGGCCGCATACAAACCCGCGCACATGATAGATCCGGGCACGGCGCCCTAGATCTTCTGTCCATACACCATCACGGTATGGATAATCATGCACAGCCTGCTTGCGGCCTGCCTGCCCGCCGCTGCCCAGCACAACAAACGGAACGCCCCGGAAGGAGCATTGCAAATACTCTTCTGCCAGAGTGGTAAGTGTGCCGGACATGGTGTTAATTCCCTATGGAACTGTTTTCAGGATCCATCGCACGTTGCTGCTTAACGCTGGCAACATGCAGATTATCGCTACGGCTGGTTGCTTTTACCGTGGTGCCTGCCGGTGTTTTGGCAGAAATATGCAAGTCCAGAAGCATTTTGTCATAGGGCGATTGCCCCTGAGAAGATGCAGAAGGTAGAGAAGCAGTAGGCGTTAATGCAGAACTCCAGTCTCTTCCCAGACCAGCCCTTCTCTGCATTTCCGCAAGCTGATCTGCCTGTGTTTTCCCTGGCCTGAAATAATCAACAGAGGCAATTGCTGCGGCTTGGGATGCAGTGCCCGCACGCCGTAGCTGACTATCGCCCAGATAGCTGCGGTTTTTGAGCTCCCACATCATGAAGTTAAGCTGCTCATCACGTGCCTGATCCCCATGCACATCCTGCATGCGATGGTGATACAACCGTAAATAGTCAGCTTGCCGATCTGAATGCCACTGGCCCATGCCATAAGCCGTGCCGTTGTCTCCCGGCTTGTCAGGATTAAATCCACTTTCCTGTGACAGGTTTGCCACTAACCCCGCAGCTTGTTCTGAGGTGTATCCATTCCTCATGAAGAAGGACTGGATGCTACGGCCCGCTGCGATTGAGGAAGACCCGCCAAGGTTTTGGGCAGACATGGATTTTCTTTGGTCACCATAGGAACGACCAAAAGGCGTGTAGCGAGAGAGGAAATCGTCTAGCCATGAAAAGCCAGGCATTCCATCAAGGAAGTTTCTACCACTATCAGTCTGCGAAAGCTTGCCAATAATGGCCAGCAACCCACCTGCTGCCGCAGTAGCTGCCAGAAACCCAGCTGAAATTCCGCTTATCGCAAGAACTATGGATGCAATACCACCCAAAACAGGAGCGCCCCATAAAGCCCCCATGCCGGCAACAGCAGCAACCGCTGCCGCTTTCCATCCGCCTAGGTAATCAACAACGCTTTTGATACGTTGCATAACCCCGGAAATACGGGTTTCTATTTCATTCCAGCCGCCAGTTTGCAGCCATGTTACAATACGTTTGACATAACCAGCCAGATCCTGTGCGATCCACTTTCTGTTGGCGGCAATCAACTCAGCCATCCAATGCACAAGCCCTGTAATACTGGGCTCTACTGCCTCAGCGATAGAATAACCAAACCCTTCCACAGCCAAAGAAAGTTCTTGCTGGGACTTCTGCATTCTAGCCGCGGCATCTGCACCCGCTTTGTTTACAACTCCGTAACGCTTGGCCAGACGGATATTATTCTGGAATTCACGTTCAGACTGTTGAAAAATTGGGAGAAGCCCTGCTGCTTGCTCACCAAACAAACTGGTAACTGCTATGGCTTGCGCCGTTGGGTTCTTAATGCCACGAATTTTCTTGGCTATCCGGTCGAACATCTGGTCGGGGGAAAGTTTTTTCAGTTCCTCCACCCGAATACCAAACGCCTGAAGCTGTGCTGCCGCCTGTGGTGCAAACCCATTTGGCACCTCCCACTTGAGGTTTGCCAAATGCCCTAAAGCACCCCCCATGGCATCGGCAGTGCCACCCGAAAGCCGGGCCGCGTTACGCAACGCCATCAGCCGGCCCGGGTTCATGCCAATACTACGCGCAGTTGTGCGCAGATTAGTGCCGAAAGTAGCCCAGGCAGAAGCCAGCTTGTACACACCAGCAATAGAGGATGCGCTGGTAAGGATACCCATTTCGGGAACCAGACGCCCCACAGATCTAAATGCGTTCAGTGTAGAGCGTGATAGATCTGCCATGCCCTTACGCATGCGGGTCATGCCAGTGATATCAGAAAATCTCTTCAGATTACGCCGGGCATTACGTAACGGCATCTGAAGAGAAATGATTCTTTTCTCTATATATGTTAGAGCTCTACTGACACGATCTTCTGCCGTAATCGTAATTTTAGCGGTTGCGGCCACGAGCTACACTCTCCTTGCGCTGTTTTTCCGCTATACGGTTGGCCTGCGTTACCCAGAACATCATCTGGCTACCGCTCAGCCCTTCAACATCAGATAGAGACCAGCCCGAGAACACGGTGCAGAGATCTGCGGTCAGTTGTTCCCAGTTGTCCGGCCATGCATAAAAAAACCGGTCAGATAATCCGCTGCACGAGCAAACTTACTGATCGGCATCTTGAGGACTGCTGCCTTTGGCCAGCTGCTGATCCGTTCTACGAGATCGATCTCGCCAGACATGAGCCCTTCAAACGTCTGGCGTGATTCAAACGATTTGAATGCACGGCGTTCTGACACTACCGGCTCACGCAAATCCATGACGTTGAAGGTTTTGTTCACAGCCTCAATGCCAGGCTTAAACGTGATCGTCAGTTCTGGTGTGAGATCCGGTTCCTCGTCAGGGTTCCGCCGTGCATCTTCCTCAAAATGACCAAGGAAGTCAGTTGCTGCATCCAGAATATGAGAGGGCAACTGATCTACGGCTAGCCGAGGCCATTTACTGATCTGGCAAACCATACTGATCTGGGAATCATAAATGCTTTCCAGAGTAGGTTTGCGACCAATAACCTTGGTGGCCTGTAGCGCATGAAACACAGCAGGCTCATGCAATTTCAGGGTTTCGAATGTTTCTCCACCCTTGATTGTAATCGGCTTTTCCAGATGAAAAACACCAGGAAGTTCCTCGACAACTTCCTCCTGAGGATCACTCACGGCAGATAGAACATCTTCATCGCTCAGCATGGTCACGATACAGTATCCTCTGTCACGGTGTCACTTTCCACCCGGAATTCAAACGTGCCTTCCTGAGTGTTGACGTTGATGACTTCAACCTGCCAGCCATTGACGCACGTAATGATCTTGCCATTTGCCAAGGTTGCCACAACGTCAAAACCACTGCCGCCCTGCAAGTCAGAAATCTTCATATCCCGACGGTCACGCAAGGTTGCCTGAATGAACCCCTGGTTGGGCATGGACGAAAAACCCTCAACGGTTGTCTGACCTTTGAGGGTTTCATTCTGGTTTCCTGAGGGCTGCCATTGCAGTTCCCCCACTACGTTAAACGGCACACCATTGATTGTAAGGGATGCGACACCCGCTAGGGGGCCGCGATAAAGAGAACCCGACATATTTTCCCCGTTCAGGATGTCACAAACTGGGCATCGCCTGCGATAACCCAGAGCTGATCAG
Source organism: Acetobacter pasteurianus subsp. pasteurianus LMG 1262 = NBRC 106471 (assembly GCF_000285275.1). Lineage (GTDB taxonomy): Bacteria > Pseudomonadota > Alphaproteobacteria > Acetobacterales > Acetobacteraceae > Acetobacter > Acetobacter pasteurianus. The sequence goes on along the minus strand of NZ_CADO01000067.1, from coordinate 44,070 downwards.
CAAATTTGAATGGCAGCAGCATTTTCACTACACCATTCCCGGCATTTTCAGAGACCAGATTGGCAGAGAACGTTCTGGGGTCTTGCGCCCAGAGCTGCTGGCATTGCCAGTTGTAGCGGGCTGCTGCGGCTTTTCCGACCAACTGTGCCGTAGTTGCCTTCGCGCCAGCAGGAATTTTGCTGCCATCAACAACCAGAATGAACCGATTAAACGTGGATGCCAGATACGAACGCATATCCTGCAGACAGACTTCTGCCGTCAGCAGGCGTTCAATATCCAGATAGCTATTGTCGGACACACCCGCACTGTTGGTCTGATAGGTTGTGATCAGACGTTCCGTCAGTACCGTATTATCGTCGGCCACGGTGAAGATGGACAGGCCATCATACAGCAGGCTGGCACGCTCATCGAATGTGAAGCGCCCTGCATCCGTTGGTGGCAAAACGGAAAGAGATAGGCCACGAACAGGAAGGGCAGGATTTTCCCGCATGGACACTGCCGTAACGGCCATAAGCTGGGCAGCCCAGATCATGGGAGAAGATGGGCTATCCGAAATAGGCATGATGGTGCCGTGCGGATCATTCTGCGTAATGCCGAACGCTGTTGCCTGCCCATATGTGCCACGATACGCTGCGATATGGTGACCATAAAGCTGCCTCATGGGAGACCAGTTACCGCTTGTATTGTCAAACAACTGCTTGAACGCGTTCAGGCTCGCTGTATCGACATACGGATGGGCATAGAGGTCATAGACACGCTCCCCCAGATTAGCCAGCGCTGTAGCCAGCGTGGTAGGGTTTTGTGTGCCACCAGACATCTGAGTGATGGCAACAGACAAGCCTGCAGGAACAGACTCCCCCCCAGCGGTGCCCAACAGGCAGGAACCCAACAGTATATCATTCCCGGCTAACCCTTTGTTCAGGGCTGTTGCCGTAATTGTTCCATCAGTTGCAGCGAGGGAAACCAGTAGCGTGGTAACAGACTTGGCTGCAGCAACCACATTGGCAGCAACTGTTGCGGCTGTATCCCCAGAGGAAACGCCAACCGGGATCAGAACATCCCCAACATACAGAGGCAGTGTACCGTCAGCTGTTGCTGTGCCAGTAATGGCCCATGTGCCACTGGCCGCTTTTGAGGCTGCATCATCTTCCAGAGGCAGTACCCACAGTTCACCGGAACTATCCAGATCACGGTAGGCTTTGACCATCAATGCACACTGGGAGCCAAGTCCATATTTGGCTACAGCGTCTGAATAGCCTCCCGATATCTCGGCAACGTTAGCAGTGGCACTGCCAGTGCTTAGCATCTGGCCAACAATAATGACGCGCCGTGCAGCGCTGGCAGTATTGGCTGCAGAATTATCCAAGGCAAAATAGAAGCCCGGAACACGGTTATTGTCTGAATAACCGGGGATTGTAACAGTCAATTACGCCCCCTTGTCTGTTTGCGCCTGAGCAGGGGCTGCAGCCGGCACGCTCTGGCTGGTTGTTGGGGTTGCTTTCTGCACATCGCCACGCGCTAGCGCACGCAGCCAGAAGCTTGTGTCGGGCACATTTTCACCTGCTGCATTCAGCAGACGCTTTGTGCCAGGCCACCGGACCGATCGGCCCTGTGCCGGTTTTACAAACATGGAGAATTCCTATTGAGGAAAATCAACTCTTAGGCCGGGAGCAGTCATGCCTTCATCCGCAGTACCTACACGGCCAGTAATTTCTTGAAGATCTACACCGGGAACAGGGTAATCCTGTTGGTATTCCAGACCGAATGTGATTTTCACAGCACCCAGATGATCTTCCGCTTCATCCAGAAGTCCTTGTTCCAGATTGAAATCTGTTACCTGCGATATAGATCTTTGCAGATCCTGATCGCACATCACGGACATTTCGATCTGCTCGGCAATCTGGTCCATGTTCTCCCGAACCTGTTCGGGAGTGCCACCAGAAACTTTTGCCACAACCTCAACTTTTACAATCTTATTGAAGCCCGGTTGAGCACGCCCAAATGACGTGCCCATTTCGGAAGGTATGGCAACAAAGATAACTGGAAGCATTTCTGGTTTTACAGGTGCCGTGCGATGCGTAAAAACACTTTGGCCGGCGTCAGTAGTCTTCCGGAGCAATGCCGCGATTTTGTCGCGGAACATGACCCGATACAGCATTTTCACCGTCCGCCTTGTTCAGCAGAATGTCAGCAGCGCCATGGCTATCAGGCTGGACTTCACGCACACGGTATTGTTTTCCGCGTATGACGAAAAGATCACCCTGCTGTGGTGCTGATACAAACTGCGATAGTTGAACACCTAACCGCGCATCTGCCGTAGTTACATGCGTTGTAGAAAGGCCGTCCACAATTTCGAGTGGCATGGCTTTGTAGCCATTATCGAAAATGCCGGTGACGAGAACAGGATCTGGATTAAGAGAGGAAATCCATTGGACTTCCTCCCCAAACACATTCTGGCATGGGGCCAGAACCAATTGATCCCAATCTACTGGGCCGACCATATCAGCCCTGTGTAGCCGGTGGCGCTTTCATGTCCGGCGCCGGCGGCATGGATGCTGCCTGCAATGTATTTGGAGCAGGCTGCTCACCATCACGGGCCACACGGGCAATCTTGCGCGCTACCCACAGATCTGCACGATATTTGGGGATAGCCATCTTGGTACCTACAGGCCAAGGACGGCGCCCAACCTGCGGATAAACAGGAATGAGCGTGACGACATCAACTGTGTCGCCCTTCTGCACACTCTTCTTGGGTGCATCAGGCGTTGTGTTTTGTTCTGTCATTTATCAGGTTCCTGTCGGTCCAGACACTGCAGCACCTGCTTCCATGACGGTTGCCGACAATGAGCAGTTCACACGAGAAGGAATGACGATTGGAGCAGACTGCATCATCAGATTGATGGTTGCAGGGTTTTCTTTGTACCAAATCTTTGGTGCGTAAGCGAGCGCACCATAGGCAAAAGCAGGGTCGAGAATAAGACCGAAACCACGGGTACCTTCCAGACCAGGGCCTGTCAGAATAACCGTCCCATCCGGGATCATGGGTTCTTCTTCATCTGTATCTGGATCAACATACCAGTCGTTATACAGCCAAAGATTAAACTGGCCCCATTTCCCCATAAAGATGGCGCCCTTATCAACGCGGCCACCGAGATCAACATCGGAGCCACCCACCTTACCAGGCCAGATAATGGCATTCAGAACCTTGATATCGCTTTTGAACGCATTCCATGTGGAATTTGTAAACACGATGTCTCGCGGTGCAATACCAGATTTCTGTAAGACCAAGGCTGCCCAGACTGTGATGTAGTCCGAAGGATAAACACCACTCTGTCCCCACTGGGCAGCACCTGTAAGCGCAATGGTAAGGGCTGGATCACGTTGGAAATCAACGACTGTTGCCGGGTAACCTTCGCCTTTAACGGTGACTGTCCCGTACACCAGAGCAGACGCTGCCATCCATTCCAGGCGACGATTGATCATATCAATCTGGTCTGTCATCTCATACGCGAGATTGGCTTCCAGACGTTGTGCCGGGGTCATTCCACCCATCAACCGTTCGCCAATGTTCCGGCGCACGGGTTTCAACAGATCTGGATTACGCCAGTCTTTAACGTAAGCAGGCTTGAACAGGTTGGTCTGCCACCGGCGACTTTCCACCATTTTCCCCTCGAACAAGGGGGAGCAGAAAGGCGACATACGCCGCTTACCAACATCGACATCAATCGCCACTTCTGGCGCATCAGATTCCACGATATTGGGAAAGAAATTGTCCAGCAGGAAGGTCTGTGCCGTTTTGGCATTTTGGACAAAATAAACGAGCTCAGCTACGCTATATGCACTGAGAAGCGGCAGAAGTGCCTGCTGCACCCCTGCTGCGCCGGTTGTTCCGGACATTCAGTATTTTCCTGAAACTATTGGAAAAACGCTATCACACGATAGCGTTGGACTCTCCGGTCTTCACAAAGATGGAGAACTGACGCAGAGCCGGTTTCAGGGTATCCACCGTCCAGCTTGCATCAAAGATCATGTAATTCGAGTTGAACTCGCCCATCTCATAGATGGCACCTGTGGCATCAGCCGCAGAGGCATCTACCTCATCAACCACAATACCGCATGGGGTCTGAGACCCGTCTGTAGCCGTTTTGACGCATGGGATATATTTCCCGGTAGCAGTTACCTGCCCGACAACCTGACCCCGCTGGAGCGTGTTGCCTTTGGCAAAGGTGACTGTCTCCGTGACCAGCTTGAGGTTGCCGGCAATGAGCTGATCCGGAACAAACGCAACCTGCTGTGCGCTGGGGTAAAAACCATAGCTCATCGGCTACCTCCCATACGGGCATGGTTCAAGCGGACCATGCGGGCTCCAGGGCGTTCATCTTGCTGGCTGCTACCCTGCGGGGCTACGGGGGCATGTCCTTCGTTCTGCATGCGCGTGCGCAGTGCAGCGTAGCCTGCCTGATCTGCGGCGGGTGCAGGTTCCTGCTGTGCAGATGCTGCCGGGGCAACTGTGCGCAACAGGTTGACTGCCGCCGTACGCGTCATGCTGGTGCCAAATGCAATTTCAGCAGCGGCAGCAGGATTGCGGCCGGCAGCGGCAGAACGGAAAATGGCAGAGCACCGGCCACGTTCGCGCATGCGAATGGCGCGGGCCTTCGGGTCCTTTTCGTCATCCTCATCGTCATCATCGGTGCCGTCTGGATCTTCATTGTCTGTATCTTCGGCACGTTTGGATTTTTTGCCCTTTTTGCCGCCCTCACCTTCCTGATCGCCTTCGCTATCAGGATCCTTGTTTTCTGGATCGGCATCAGCTGCAGGGGTTGCGCTCCCGCCGGCAGCACTTGCACCGGCTCCATGGGAAGCCAGATGCGCAAATGGACTGATAGCAGAGCTGCTCATCAGTGCTGGTTTTGCCATGCTCTATTTTCTCCGATATGGAAAATTTACTTCAGATGCGCCATAAAATCCAAAAAGGCGCTATCGCGTGACATGACAGCATCTGCCAAACCTGCAGATACGGCATCCTGCCCATAAAAAACGGCGGCTTCCATGTCCTGCACATCTTGTGCAGACAACCCACGGTTTCGTGCCACTGTTTCAAAAAACAGCTTGCCCATGCTCTCAATGTCGCTCTGGATGATTTTCTGGGCATCTTCGGACATGGGCGTGGTTGGATATGTATCCGTTTTGCGTGCCCCGGTCTGAAATGTCGTAACCTTGATGCCCGTTTCATCCAGAAATTTCGTGATATCGGCATGGAGATAAACCACACCGATTGACCCCACCTCACCCGTGCGTGGCAGGACAATTGTTTCTGCAGAACAAGCCAAGGCATATGCGGCAGAACAGGCCTGTTCATCTACAATTGCAATTACGGGTTTGCTTTCCCGCGCTGCATAAATACGGTCTCCCGTATCAAAGCAGCCGGCAACAGCACCGCCTGGGCTGTTCACATGCAGGATAATGCCGCGAACGGTTTCATCCTGCGCAGCCAAATTGATGGCGTTGCTGATGTCATCGTAGAAAGTTGCACCACCCCACCACCAGCCATTGCTGCTGCCTGGTAGCAAAATGCCCTTGATGGATATGACAGCAATGCCCGAAACATTCTCTGTGATGCTTTGGGCTGCATAGCGGGCTTCATCATCAACAGGACCGAACAGTGCTTTATCATCAGCACCGCTGGCCAAAAGACCCCGGACAATATCCAACTTGCGGCTGGAAAGCGCCAGTGGTGCCCCGATCAGCGCCTGTGTATGCGCGTATTGTTTCATTCTGCGTCCGGTTTCTTATCTGCTTTGTCTGCTGGATCTCCGCCGCTCCATTCAGGCAATGGCAAGCCACGGTCTTTGAATGCCTGCATTTCGATTGCACGCTGGGCAACATTCTCTTCCCAATCGCGCCCTTCATTTTCAGCGCATTCATCTTCCAAAGTGGACAGTGCACCATCCATGCCAAGAATGGCCCCTTGGCGTTCGGCAACTGGATCAATCCAGCCGCGACCAGGACCAAGCCATCGGCACCGTGCATAAGCATGCCGCGCCTCTAGGAAGCTGGGAGCGCCTGCAGGCAACGGCAGGTTATCGGCCTCCATGGACTCTTCCAGCCATGCCAGACGCACGGGAGAAGCAAACCCTATGGAGAATTCTTCGCGCCGCCGCTTCATGGTTTTCCATGCCTCCAGCAGCGCACCACGAGCCGATGAATAATTGACATCGGACCAGTCGTTACTGAGCTGCATGGGTGCAAGGCCAGCACCACTGGCAATGTTGTTCAGGGTTGCTCTTTCAAACTCCCTGAAGTTGCTGGCGGGACGGGCCGCGGTGACTGTGTTGATCTTTTCGCCAGGGAACAGGATTGGCAAACGTGATCCCTGCATGGAAATATTATGCTGCTTATGAAACACCCCACGCATTTCCTGATATGCACCTAGTGTTTCATCCCCGCCTTCCAATGCCTCGGCAGTCATCCCCTGATCATATGGGCTTTCAATATACGCCGCGAAAATGGCATTTAGGATGGCAGAGTCCATTTCAGCGCCATCATATTTGATCAGCATTTTCAGGCGTTGCAGGACAGGCGTGAGCATTCCTGTTCCGCCCGTATGCTGGCCACCACGATGATGTTCAAAGAAATGCACAACCTGCGGGCGTCCCCACGATGTTTCCCGCGGGATACGAGACCAGGTTACCGCCTCTGATGCGCTATACCAGTCACACTCATGGGCGTTCCGGATGTGATAGGCGATAGGAACGCCTGCATCGTTGATCTCAACCCCATTGCGCATGTTTTTGAGATCAAACTGGTTCTGCGGGTTGCTGAGCCTATCTGGATCAATGATCTGCACTGCTGTGCCATATCTGGCGCGCCCCAGACCGATATTCTCCTCCAGCCACGGGATATGGGCCAATGCATCCCCGTCCACGATGAGATGGCGAAATGCCAAATGCATTTGCTGAGAGAACGTCAGCATCCGTTCGGCATCATTGAACCGCAATGGATCATTTGCCCATGAGCGCCAGTTGCTATCTACAGCACGCGCAAACTCATGCGCCCATGTGGCATCAAACGCCGAGTTGCCGGTGATATGGGCAAGAAAGCGATAATCTGGTTTGCTGATCGGACGTAACGTGACGCCCACAGCATTATCCAGAACACGCGTGACTGCCCCGGAAGCCCAGCCATCATTGCGCACCAGATCGCGCACACGGCTGACAATCCGGTTACGCCACGGGCTACGCTCAGTATCGGCAGAAAACAGGGGAGGATTCCACCCCTGCATACGTTGCCCATAAATGTCTGCCGCGTCATACGGCAGACCTGGCCAACCTGTAAGAGCACTAAACCCCCTGCGAGAGGGTGGGCCCTTTTTTCCTGCATCGTTACTGAACAAGCGCGCGAATGTATCGCGCAGCCCCATTAGAACACCGGCCTAAGCGCACGCCTGCGTGTGCCTGGCATACCAAGCTGCCGTTGCAATGTTTTGATCATCGCAGATAGATCTCCGACATTCGCCTGACTGTATGTGACAGCACGGCTGCCATCGCCCTGAGAGTAGCTGACAGAAGCCACACGCTGACCACCCTGCAGGGCAATCAGAGCCATCTGGCAGTTGGTTAGCGCTTGTTGCAGCTGCGCCTTGCTCAGGCCTGCCAAGAGGCTGCTGGCTGGCTCAAAATGAGCCTGCGGTAAACGATACCCAAATGGGCCATAACCACACATTCTGTTATCCCCTACCCTGCAAGTTTGGCAGCAAGCCGTTCCATGCGGGTCATTTTCTTCTTCGGTTCTGCAGTTTTTCCCTGTGCCGGCATATCAGTGATTGCCATTTTCACAGGTTCTTCCGCGAAAGGATCCATCTCTTCCTGCACTGGCTCTGGTGCGGGTGGATGTTCTGTTGTTTCGGCTTCCAAGGCATCAGCCCGTTTGTTCAGCTTCAGGCCCATGTAAATCAGACCGCAGAGGGCTGCGTAGCTGTAGACAGCGATATCCAGCGCTTCATTCCGTCGCCCTGGCAAAAGCTCCCAAACACGCACGATTGTGCCGTTGATGCTTTTGCGCACAGACCTTTCGGACACCATCTGTGCGAAATAGTTTACATCCCGGTCTGCTGGGAAGTGCATATACCCTGGTGCTGGATGACCCGGTTCTGGTTGCGGCAGATGCAGACGCGCCCTGATGACGTCCTTGGCCGCGTTCACCCCAATGATGACGGGACGAAAGCTTGCCTTGTTACGTGCGCTGGGCCGTTTGGTTGGCCAGACTGGAGATCTGGCACCCCCACGCGCAGACTCACCCTTGATCGCCCAAATGCGACGGCCCAGCCGAGCGCGGCAGAATTCATACACCCTCTGGGTGTGATGGCCGCCTGAATCGATACACGCCGCCATAATGGTGAATGGTCGGCCATCTGCACGGTACCATGTGCGCTTCAGCACATCGTCCACGCGTGCCCATGTTTCGGGCATTTCAGGATCACCATCCACCACAATAACAGCGATGGACCAGCGTTCCTCATTACGGCCCCAGCCGACAACCTCTATTTCAATACGGTCATCCTGCGTATCCGCCCCGGCTGTCAGCACCACGACACCGAAAGGCACTTCGCCTTCCCATACCTCTACGCGTGCAGCCAGCGACAGCTCATTAAGAGCACCGTCCCCTTTATCCTCGTAAGGAAGGCCAAGGGTTGTGTTGATGAATGTCTGGCGCCGGATTGGATCCCGATAAACATCCAGCCATTCTTCCACCAGCTTCGCCCATGTGGCATTTGGAGAAAGGGAATAGCCTGTCCAGATATGGAAAGAGGCATGCCCCTTGAAGGGCTTGGAAGCTATCCACTCCCCTTTTGCCACCATGTCGGCTTTTTCGGCTTCTGTGATGATGCAGCCGTTATGCCGGCACACGTAATAGGCCGTTTCCGGTAGCGGCTTTCCGTTCTCGTCACAGTCCCATTTTATGCCATATGGGGTTTCCTTTTCACCCCATTCCAGCACCTGCATGTCCCCACAATGCGGGCATGGAACATGAAACTGGCGGCAGTCTCCTTCCTCATAGAGTTTTTCTATTCGGCTCAGGCCTGCAACCGTGGGTGTGGATCCTGCGATGATCTTGCGGTTCCAGAATGTCTCTGAACGCTTGGAACCAAGAGATATCTGATCACCCTCAGATCCCGCACCACCTACCGGATAACCATCTACCTCATCAAAAATAACGATACGCACGGTGATACGGCGGAAACCACCCGGAGAGTTGGCCCCTACCAGCTTGAGAGATGAACCATTCCGCATTGTCTTGGACAGCAAAGTGTTCTCGCCACTTTTGGCCTTGGTATCCGGAGCAATGGCAGCCAGCACAGGGGTATCCCTGAGCATGGGGGCTATTTCCGTTTTACTGTAATCCTCAGCATCAGTTTCGCGGGGCTGCACAACCAGAATGGGGCATGGATCCTGCTGCAGAAAATACCCTACTGCGTTATCCACAATCTTTGTGTATCCAACACGCGCTGACTTCATCACAGACACTTTCTCTACGGTGTCATCCGTAATCGCATCCATGATTCCGGGCTGGTAGGCGTAGGCTTCAAACCGTCCAGTCTGTGCGCTTGTCTCCCGAGAAAGCACTGCATATTCAGCTGACCACTGGCTTAACGTCAGCCGTGGCGGGGGTTTCAGGTTCTCAAGCTGTGCTCGGTCTAGGAGCTTGAGGAAAAATTTATACCCCTCTGGATAATCCGTCGGTGGGATCTGCATCCAGCGTCAGTTCCTCTAGGGCACGAAATATCAGTTTCTCCAGACGGTCACGCAGTTCCCTTGGTGTTTTGCACCGTGCCAGTGTGGGTGCCTGCTCTGCTGGGATGGCCAGAAGCTTTGTTCTCACTGTGGCGAACTTGGCCCCCACGGCTTTGGCAATCAGATCAGCATCTACAACGCGTCCGGACTTCTGATCGTATTCCAGCTTGCGTTGGAGGGCCTTGTAATTCTGCTCAACCTGAAACGCAGTTGCCGTGGGCATAAGCCCCTTCGCCAACAGATCAGCAGTTTCTCCTTCTGCAACCTTGGTTGCATCCGGTTGCAGGTCTGGTTGCACCCCTGAGCGGGTGGTCATCCATTCCTCAAAAGAAGCCAGGATTACGCGACCGCCGTCTGATTTGATCTTGCCGGCATCAATGTTTTTTTTGATAGCGGGACGGCTGATGCCAGCGCGGCGCGCCGCCTCGCTCTGGCTGATCGTCGTCACTATCTCACCTGCAACTGCAACCTAAAAAAATTGCCATATCTAGGGAACAAACGGGCTGGCGCAATCCCCGCGTTTCAAGGGGGCCAGGAAGGACCCAAGACCCCTAGGGGGAGGGCTACCCTCCCCGCGCATACCTGCCTCGCGTGTCACCACGCCGTCCTCACTGCCTTCTGGATGGCATCTGCCAATGCCTTACCCCCTCGGGTAGCGACAATCTCTGCACCTCTCTTGGCAAAGCTCAGACGCTTATGAACGTTCACGTTTGGACGCCACATATAGAGAAGCTTCAGACTGGTCTTTTTGCCATTGATCTTGTTCAAAGATCCTTTGGTTCCGCGTGTGCCATCCCGACGAGCACCACGGACTGGACGTTGCCATATGCCAGTTATGCCGCGTACGGTTCCCTTAAAGACGTCACTACGATCAAGAACCCGAGACAGCATTCCCTTAGATATCTGACCATATTTATCTGTTGGCCCATCTACTGGAACAAGCAGGTTCCCTTGCTGCCAAGGAGTTTCATGCTCCCCGCCAGTTTCATATGGCTGCAGATATCGTTCCTGAGCAGGACGCAATGAGACAACTGCTGTCAGATCACTCTTGGTTGCCTTCTTCTCAACCTGCGTTGCACGCAATGTAAATGGACGCGGATGCTCGAATATCTTGCTGAAGGCATCGTTCTCACCGCGCATGATCTGGAACGCCAGATCATTCAACGCAGAGGCCTGCGCGAACGGGATCTGCTTTTGCATGTCAGATAATGCGCGCTGGGCTTCTGATGTATCCAGCTTGATCTCAACGCCAGCCATGTCCAATTACCCCAAAATGCCCGAGGCACCATAGAACCGGTACGCTAGACAATGCGATGGTTGCAAAAAATGCGGCTAGACGCAGAAGAGTTGATCTCTGAAACTCTATGTCTAAACGCAATTCTTGCCCAAAAAATCTGCTGTACAGGTTCATCTTGTCTCTGCTATCTTTGCGCCTGTTCATTCCTGCCGTTTCCAGGAGTGGATAATAAGAAGCCCTCGCGCTGTGTCACCAGCCGAGGGCTTCGTTCATTCAAATCAACAATGACCTATCGCGTAGCATAAGCCCGGTCAGAGCACTCCTGAGCACGCTGCTTCGCCCACACCCGAATACCAGGGAAACGTGCCCGAGAAGACAGACGCTCATAATGGTCTGCTGCACGCGCCCATACACTGTAATCAGACGTCACCTTGGTGCCACGCGCAGGCCCATGTTTCTGTGGCTTCTGACTACCACGAGCCCCAGAACGGTTCATTTCTTTCTGTCGCATGACATCCCCGATTTTATGATGATGGATTGCAGACGCCGTATTTCACGGTGCTGTTCTTCTAGCTGCCGAGACTTGCGGCCCATTTCCCAGCGCAGCTTGAAATTCTCACGCCGCGCAGAAAGCACATCCGTCAGCCAGCGCTTCATGCCTTGGCCAGATCCAGAGGCAGCATTTGCCAGGATTGTTCCGGCGTTTCCCGAACATGAAGCCGCAGATACGCTTTGGTGCTGTCGATACGAATGCTGTCTGCAATCGCATCCATGGCCCGCTTCCACTGCGGCTCGTCTATGTTGTGCCGGCGAAGCCCAAGAATTTTCGTGGCAGAAAGCTTTCCTTCTTGCCCCACGTCAAATGCTTCCATCACAATGGTTTTGAGGTTCGCGTTCGCGCCCTCAGACCATTCCTCAAAAAGTTCATCCAGCAGGCTTTTGGCGACCTGAAGCTCAGGCCCAAAGGAAATGCTCTCGCCCATGCAAACAGACACACGCAACCGGCCATCGTAGCTACTCAGCGTAGTGTTGCCTTTCGGCCCGCCAAGCTTGGCTTGGTATTTTTCGTGCAGCAGGGATTGCAGCGCAGAAACCTCACTGAAGCCGCGCTTCTTGAATTCTGCCAGCTCTCTCGCCAGAAGCTTCGCTTCCGCATGAATAGCGCGAACCAGCTCATCTTCCAGAAGATCCTGCGGCTTTACCTGCGCAACAGGAACCAGACGCCCTTGAGCATCCTTCATGTAGCCTTCGGGCGCATCGTCCACGGGCCGGGGTGTGTCTGTCATGGTGTCAGTCCAGATATTTTGCAGAACCGTCACCCTCACGCACATGAGAGTAACGTGTAGTTGTGGCGAGAGAGGCATGCCCCAGCGTGGCGCAGACCACATGGGCCGGGGCATTGTTGTCCAGTGCGTGCGATGCGTGGGCGTGCCGGAGCCAATGCGCTGAGACACGCGATGACAATCCGGCACGCCGTGCTGCCCGCTTCACGATGCGATGAGCCGCATCTTTCGAGAGCGAGCAGCCATCATGGCCGGGGACAACAGGCGCATCTGGCCCGCTATCAACCCTGAGCGCCATGAGCTCTTTGAACAGTTTGGCAGGAACCTGCACGGGCCGCGTCTTGTTGCCTTTGCCAAAAACGGAAGCAACAGCACCCTGCTGGCGGCGCGTCAGATCTCGCCAACGCAAAGCGCAGGCCTCTGAAATGCGCAGCCCCATACGGTACAGAACATTCAGCAGCGCCCGCTTGCGTGGCTCTTCCTCACCATCAATCAGCGCAATCACTTGCTCACGGGTAAGAATGCGCTCATGCAGCGTGTCTCTCCCCCGCGCTATGCGGAAGGCAGATCCTGCATCATGAGAGAGAACGCCAGTTCCCGCGCCATAGGAAAGCAGAGATTTCACGGCTGAAAGCTTCCGCCTGCGCGTGGCATCGGAAGCATCGCCCATGCTGTCGAACCACGCCTGCAGGTCGGGCAGCACAATATCGTTCAGTGATTTCCCGGCAAATGCCAGCAGGTCGCGCACGTCTCTCTCGTATGCGCGGCGCGTGTTCTCGCCACGGTTATGCAGCCACGTCCGGATGCACAGTTCATCGGCAGAAACTGGAGCGGCTTTCACCGCCTCTGGCGCGGGTGATCTGTTACGATCTCCGCTAACCATTTGTTTTCCCTACATTATGTGGTGTTTTTCACCCCATCAAATCCGCAAGATAACTACACTTATCTTGCGGGTTTTTGGGGTGCTGTACGACTTATCTTGCGGGTGCCCAATACTGGGGTGCCAGATAAGTCAGCGTTATCATTGCGGGTTAATCGGACGGCGCACCGCCAATTTTTCTCCCGCAACCACCCCACTTTGGGGGCCTCCAGCTGGGGCGAACTGTGCCCGCAGGAATTTGTTCACCTGTCTGGAGCATCATTTCCCGTTGCACCGCAGCTTCTACACGCAGCACATCCGCTTCTGCTGCCGGGCCAATGTCGGCAGCCATACGGCGCAATGCACTCCGCGCCACGCGGGCAACACGTGCCGCACGTGCAATGCGATTGCGCAACAGCAAACCGCTGCCGCCCAAATCAACATCACTGCGATGATAAGGAGGATTGGTGTAGATCAGCTGAACAACAAGGCATTCAGGCCCATCAACACCCAAAACCAGAACTGGCTTTTTCCCGCGCAGCACAATAGAGCCCCGGCAGATACTCCGCCGCTTGCCCATAAGTATGCTCGTATTGTTCGGAAATAAAAAAAGCCGTGGCCCTCTCAGGCACACGACTTCGAATAGGATACCAGAATAGACAGATTATCTGTGGACAGTCAAGATAACTCTAAAAAATCAGTTATCGTCTTTTTTAGGTTCGATATTGAACCACAGTTTTCCAGGCATCTCTGCATATACGTCTGCCAGCTGCCCTAACAGCAATTCAATGGCGCCAGAAATCTGACGCCGATCACGCTTGCGCTGCCCTGCAACCTGAGAAATGCTCATATGGTCGATCAGGAAACTATACAGAAATTCTTCTGAACGTTTTCCAAGGTGCTCTCGAATATATCTGCACCGTTCTGTCCCATGCATGCGGGCAAGCAAAACATATTCAGGATCTGGCTTACCGCCCTTACTAGATGCTTCCGGATCTTTGGCACCCATGATTCCGGTCTCATAATCCCGCGCCCACATCTGGGCTGCCGCCACTTCGGCATCACCAATCACGCCAGAAGTATGCAGCTTGTTTAACAGCCCGCATGAGCTGGAAACTGCGATTGTAGGTTTTCCTTTTTCTTCCAGCCAGATGGTCGCAATATCGCCATGCTGCTGACGTTCTGGAAGAACTTCACCAGATGGGCCTGAATGCAATGTAAGTTTTTCGAGCGCATCAACATGTTCATCATCACTAACGTGACGAAATACTTTGCATTCTCGCAGTGGAAAGGATTTCTCTCCTAATCCAATACCAAATGCACGTATGCCATCATCATAAGCATACTGGAAACGAAAGGCATCTATCTTCCCTTCCCGATATATAATCCAATCCCCTTCCCGGAATTGAATGTCCTTTGGCTCTTTCTTGGTCACGTTGCTGCCCTACCTCTTCTGGTGTACCGTCCTCGGGCATCACGTGGTTGTTCGTATGCATCCAAACGGCGTTGCAGAGTGGTGATTTCCAGTTCAGCCTCTGCACGCCGTTTTTGTTCCTGGGCCAGTTTGGCCCGCAGATCTTCCACTGCATCAATCGGGTTGGGCTTGCCTTCTGCCTGCAACCGCAAGTTTCGTAATAGCGTGCGGAAACTCATGGCCTCTGCTCCAAAGTTTTATAGGCACGCTCTTTCATGCGACCGAGTGAAAATACGCAGCCAAACAGCAACCAAGCACCTAAAAATTGGATCATGGAAAAGATTGTCAAAAACCAGAAGCCAGCCCCTCTTTCTTGAGCAGTCACAAAGCCCAGAAGAAAGACATGGTCGATGAATATGCCAGCTAGAGCGCCAAACAATGGAAGAACCCATTTCGGAACTTTTCTATTCATGATGGCATCTCACCAATTTTAGGCAGGAACTTCACAACGGGGTCACCTTTCCAGCCGTGCTCAAAAACAAACCATGCGTAAGCAATGGCGCCACCTTTTGCAGGAATATCTGTGCCGCCCGGCGGCATGGAAATACGCTTGCCAGCCACCCAAACACGCGCCAGCGGAACAGTCGGAAACCACTCCCCGCGCTTAATCCCTTCCAGAAAGGCAAGCCGCAGCAGCACGCACACGCGGTCTTTCGTCTTGGCCAAGCAGGCCGTGATAAAATCTTCTGCCACGCCATAAGGGGGATTGCTGACAACATTTGTGGGCTGGGAAATGGATAAAGACTGCTCATAGCTCAGGCGCGGATACGTGCCGCCTGCACGATCTTGAATGTCTGAACCTCCAGCCAAAACCCCATTGCTACAAAGCGCCTGCACGATATTCCCGCCGCCGCAGCACGGATCCAGCACAGTCCCCATAAATGGGCGCTCACCTTTGACCAGGGCATGAACGCACCACGCGGGCTCAACATACCAATCATCCTTGTGCCGCTCATAACCAGAATGCCTCATCCCACAGCCTCCATCATGGCGGGGTGTTCACGGTAATAGGCTGCATAATCCTCAACGCGGCGTTTGATATCTGCTGGGGGAAAGCCGTGCTTCTCCGCTTGAGCAGCAAAAGCTGTATCAGCACGCTCAATGTTTCTGTCATTGAGGTGGAAAAGACTTTGCCAAAGCCGTTCAGCTTCTCGAAGCCTCTGGGTGGCATAAGGCTTCACAGGGTCGGCTACCGTCTGCGGTTCCTGCTCCTGAGCATCTGAAAGCCGGTCTCTCACATTCTGCAGCTCAATCTGGCGGAAGACCTCAGCCTCAAAGACCTTGAACTTTCTCGGTTCCTCAGTATTTCCGCGCATTTTCTCGGTATGCGCACGAATGGCGGTGATGATCGTATCAGGCTGTGCACCAGCCTTCAGCCATCTCTTGGCAAATGAGACCGCGTAACCAGCCTGATCTTCCATGCCCGTTGCAGCAATCATTCGCGCTACGGTCTGCGAGACCAGCTCAGGAGAGATGTCCACGCTTGGGTTTTGGGTTTCCCCAGAAATAGAACTAGAAGGAATATTAGTATCTCTCTCTAATTCTAGATCTATGGAACCCACGGAACCCAAATTTTCAGAAACCGAAACCGAATTGGGTTTTTTGTTTGGGTTTTGGGTTTCGGTTTTTCCACCCTGAATAACCGATGCCAAAGGCATGTGGCGTTGGTTACGGTCAGCAACTGCCTTCTTTCCGCTCCCTGGTGGGCGTCCACCCTTTTTCCCATTCTCACGTGCGGTAATCTGCTTGCGTGTCAGGCCCGGTGGCACATCACCCTCTTCCTGCCGCTGCTGCCAATCTGCATCAGCTGCGGCCTTGCGGGCAGCGCGTTCTTCCTTGCGCAGCAGTTTGTCATACAGGTGTGGGCTAAACAGTGCGCCTTCATCATCCCGCGCCATAAAGCCAGCCTTCACAACAGCCGGCAGCACGCGGTCCAGTTCAGAACGGGGCATCCATGATTGCGCAGCAATCTGCCCATCATCCAGAACCATCTCGCCTGCGCGAAATACCGTGGTCCGCATGCTTTTCAGTGCATCATGCAGGCTTTGCACCACACCGCGCATTTCTGCCGGCATGCTACGCAGCATGTTCCATGGTGTAAGGGTGCTGCGGTCAAATTCAGCAATAACAGGCCGCATCATATTTCTCCCGGCTTGTATTGCGTATCATGGCAGCACTCGGCACGGTGGCCTGCTGCCTGCTGCCTGCTGCCTGCTGCCTGCTGCCTGCTGCCTGCTGCCTGCTGTGCGTAGCGTTGCTCAACCATGCGCGGCATCTCCCATCGGGCGCACAATGTGCGGCTTGGCAGATTTCTGAACTGCGCGGCCAAACGCTATGGCCTGCTCCAGAATGCGCTGGGCATGCAGCATTTTGGGAATGATCTCGTCGGCTTCTTCCGGGTCCAGTTGGTTATCTTCCAGCACCTTCATGGCCGTGGCCATCACATCCACAGATGCCATGCCAAACTGGCTCATATCCTTGCCAAAATCGCTGGTACCAACACGTAGGGGCATCAACACATAGCCCAGCGCATGAGCCATGGCCTCCAGAATGAACGGATGCTCAGCGCAGTGGTCCAGATCCACAGCCACATCCACCGGCACCACGCATTCCTTGGAGCGGTTCTGGTAATCAGAAAACTGGGTGCGCCCCACGCGGGAAATACGTGCAGCGGCATCTACACCACCAACATGCGTAAGGGCCGTTTTGGTGGCCGTCTTAATGGCTGGAACAAATGCTGAGGAAAACGGAGCGCTCATCTCTCATTCTCCCGTGGGCACATCGCAACGCGGGAGATCAACCCCAGCACAAATGCACCCCGATCATGTGGATCAAGGCCAATCCATGCAGTGGTAAGGGCACTCGCCCGATCAGCAACTGCATTGCATGACATGGCCCGGCGGATCATAATTTCTGCACGTTGCATATTTTTTTGATTTTCGGAGTTTTCACACATGGCAAGCCAACCATCTTTTATTGTTATGGAGTGCCCCCATTGCCGCAGCAAAAACATGGCTTGCGATATTACGGGCATGAGAGTTGAAGGGGACGATGTACGAAGCCTGAGAGGTTTTTTCACAAGCTTTTGCCGAGGATGCAGAAAACCTTTTGGCGGAGCATTCGAAAGCATATCTCCCCGCAGCCGCAGAGACTGGAGTTCGTATCTTCGACACCAGAATTACGCGCTGGAAAGTGCTTATGAGCTCAATTTGAGTGAAGGCACGGCTATCCCTTGCATTTGGCCAGAAGCCCCCAAACCCAAGAGATTTGATTACCTTCCTCCAGAAGTTTCTGTTGCGATGGGTGAAGCTGAAGATGCCCGCACAGGACAAACCCCTAACCGTCTGGTACGCAGTGCTTACCGCACGGTTATTGACGTAGCGACCCAACACGTTTTTGCAGAAAATCTGGATGCTTTTCGGGAAGGTACAAACCCTAAGCAAAACCTTAACAACCGCATCAATATGCTTGCTGCCCAGCATTTCCTCACCCCCAGCATGAAAGACTGGGCGCATGGCATTCGTGACATCACCAATGAGGATGTTCACACCAGCAGCCCGGTCTCGAATGAAGAGGTGACAGAAATTGCCGAATTCACAGATATGCTGCTGCAATATCTGTTTGAACTTCCCGGCAGAGTGAAGCAGGCCAAAGAAACGGCTGAACAGAAGCGAGCTGCCGCAGAAGCGGAAGGCTAGCTGCATAGGCGCAACGCGGGCGGAAATATTGTCATTCCCGCCCGTGCGCCTCACGATGGGGTTGCTAGACCCAACCATCGTAAGAACTGATGAATGAAGATTGAAATCGGAAAGCCCTCTCTGCCGCCGGTCACCATCACCGAAATCAAGCAGGATTTCCTGATGCGGTACGCGGGCACAAAGGGCGAAAGTGAACGCCGAATCACCGTGAATGGGCTGAAAGGTGAGCAGCTGCCGGACGGAAGCATCCGTATCCTCAGCATCAACGCCTACTGCCATGAGCGCAAAATGGCGCGCACATTCAAAATGAGCAGCGTGAAAGAACTTGTCGTGCCTGAAACTGGAGAGGTTGTGACAGACCTGCTGCGCTGGCTGAAAGCCAATGAGGCCTAGCCGAACCGCATTCGGCTGACAGGCACACTTGGGTGCGGCATGGTTGGTTTTATGGAAATCAGTCATGCCGCAACTCCAGTGCTTTCGGGCTTAGCAAAGAGATCTGGGCGCAGTTCCTGTGCTGACTTTCCACATACAGCAGCAACTTTGTGGAGGTGCCTTTTGGGCACACGTTTCCATTGGGAAACTGCCGCATATGATAACCCACACGCATCTGAAATACGTTTATTGGCACCACGCATTGCCATGATCTCGATTAAAGCCGGGTCTTTCATGCAGAAAACCTTAATAACCTTAAGGGAATTAAGCAAGCAAATTAAGGATGCCATGTATGCAGGCAAGCGGAACAATTACGTATGAACCAGACAAAACCTACAGATTCTTCAGATCGTGACCCTAGGAAAGTAGCCTTTGGCAACCGCGTAAGAACATTAAGGGAACTAAAGGGCTTCACACAGCAACAGCTTGCAGGCATGATTGGGCTGACGGAAAATTCGATTACCCAATATGAAGGTGGTCGAGCTATCCCAAGACCTTTGAAAATGGAAGCTCTAGCAGTGGCTCTTGGCACGAATACGACTTATTTGCTGACTGGCAACGAGCCGGATTCACTTGTTAGAGCGCAAACCCGCCCAGAACTAGAAGCCTTAGAGATATTAAGGGATATACCATTAGATCAGCAGGAAACTGCTTTAGCCGCTTTACGTGGGATTGCTCAGGCATTCCGAAAGAAAAAATAAAAACCTTAACTAAATTAAGTTTTTCCTTGCCTACATTCCTTAATTTACTTAAGGTTTCTCCATCACAACCCGTGGTGGAGAAAAACCGTGTCGAATGACGCTATCAAGATTGAAAAATCAGGCATAGGATTTGTGCTGATAGGAAGCCTCAACCGCGTTTCCTATAGCATGGAGCAGGAAGCCCGAAGCGGCAGCATGGCTGTGGCTTATAGCCATGATCACCTAGCTGATTTGCGCAAGGAAACCGCACTAAAGCTGGTGCAACAAGCCACCAACAATTTCATTGCCGATCGACCAAGCATTTCTGAACTTTCAATGCTTCGTGATGCAGCGGAATGCCTGATTACAATCTCCATAGCGGAAATGCGCAAGGCAGCCTGCACATCAGAAGAAAAGCAGTCCTCAGATCCAGAGATGGATCATGCTGCCCTGAAACCCGCAGAGCCTGATGCGCACTATGGCCGCGCCCCCTGCTTGTCAGTGAGCGATTGCTGGCTGCAGCCAGAAAAAGATGGCTCACGGTTACAACTTATTACCCACAATACAGGCTTAGATATTACTGACTTTGTTACCAACATGATTTTTGGCAGTCAGGTAATTCCTGTCAGGTTTTCCGTTTCGGGCAAAATCAAAGATGACCGGTTATTTGAAGCCACTGAAGTAAATCCGGAGTATGCCTCAGGCCGCTCTTTACCAGTTCGCCAGTTAAGACTTTCAAGCCTTCAGCCGGCAAAGAGCGTATAGCATGCTTAAGCCCGTCTTTCTTTTTGGCATCGCCTTCAGAAACATCAATCTGGGTGCAAATCAGCGCCTTGATGCTGTCTGCGTCAAGTTTGACCGTAACAACGCCAAGTTGGGCACTCAGGCCGCCATCTTCACGCAGGTAATCAAGGCCGCGGGTTGTAATGGAAGCGCCACCCCAGCTCCAGAAACCATCAAGGCTTTTTCGCAATTCGGCATCACACAAGCCATTATCAGCAAGATACTTCAAATTGGCAAAGAACTCTTCATTACTCAGGTTGTCATCGGCAAATTCAGAAGCATTCGTAATGTTTTCATAAGGCTTTTTGGCAAGCCCACGAAGCATAGGTTCCCAAATCTCTTTGCGAATAACTCCAGCTTCATCATCAGACATATCTAGTTTCCCTTTCTTGGGTCTGTTGGCACGCCAAGAATGGGAAAAGTTGGGTGAGTCTGGCAACAGGCTCTCCCTTCCAAGGGGCAGAAAATGGTTACTCCTCCTAAAAAACCCGAAGCATATCAGTTCTCAGTAGATGAGAGCCGGAATATCGAACGCATCATCAGGCGCGTAATTGATATTTCCAAGCCTACCAGTCTGGCCTCCAAAAATAACATTTACGACAAAACAAGGCAGCTGCTGCGCGTATGCCACGCCCGTGTCTGCCAGTTGGATCTGGCTGCCATGCTGCACGCAGATATTCGGCTGGTGCTGGAAGATCTGGGCACACTCAAGCGCAACCTGAATGTAGACACTGCGCATATGGATTACGGCACGCGGCTGCACTTTGCGCTTAACGTGGTGTACCGCCGCAGGGATCAGGCAGCATGAACGCCATTCCCTGCCCTGCGCACCAAATCCCCCGCCAGATGTTCAGTATTCCGGAGCACAAGGTAACGCTCATTCGTGCGCAGGCCGATGACCTGCTTGCCCATGCAAGCACGCTGGAATCCTACCGCCGCGCATGTGCCGATACCAACAATTCATATGGCGAAGAGGCATGGAAGCACCTTGCCGGCCAAGCACGCCTGCAGGCCGAGCTGCTCTACACCCGCGCCAATATCATCGAAAGCTGTAGCAAATGAACAATCACGCCTTTCAGGTTGCCCGCACGCAGCTGGAGCAGCTCATCCACAACAATGTGGACAGCAAAGAAAAGCTGAACATGCTTTCCCTGGTCAAAGACATGGCCGCTGCAATGGAAGCCGAGCAGGACATTGCAGATACCGCCCTGCGTATCGGCTACACCAAGCGCCGCAACCCGATGGCACGCATTCAGGACTTCATTCTGGGTGAAGTGAGGGTCGCACAATGAACCGTCAGGAAATGCTTGAGGCATTGGATAAACGGGTTGCCGACATCAAGGCTGAAATAGAAAGCTACCCACCAGATACACAATACGCATTCGTCTTTGGTCTTGCTTCACTGGCAGCAACAGAAAAGATGATCGCAACTTTTTGTAGCACATTAGGAAATGGTGATCCCCTTCTTTGTTCTGCGGGGTGCGCTGCTGCATCTGCCGTGGCGATAGATGTATCTATGTCTCCACTGGTTTATCTAAGTAGATTAAATACAGATATCCTAAGCTTCCTCATGCAAGGTGGGGAAGGTACTATAATTGGTGCAGAAGACGCCAAAACTGTTTCTGATATCTTCAAAAACAATGGCCAATCACCTACTGGCACACGGCATTAAGGAAATGGGATATGCACAACCCTGCACCCTCCCAGCGCCTAGTCATTCTGTGGTTTGTGCTGTCAGTTATCGGAATATGCGGGAATGCGTTCCTATGGCTGCACAGATAGATCTGGAGCACCTGCTGGGCACCTACAGGCCTGCGCCACAGGTGGAAGCCCCCAAGCGCATCAGAAACGATAAATGCCTGGGCTTTCGTATCCGCCAGCGCCGCCAGCAACTCAGCATGAGCATGCAGCAGTTAGGGGCAGCCATCGGCTGCACCTACCAACAGGTGCAGAAATACGAAAGCGGCAAGAACGCAATCAAAGCCACCCTGCTCCCCACATTCGCCACCGCACTGGACGTGCCTCTGACATGGTTTTTTGAAGGATTGGAAGCATGAGCACAGAACCCAACGAAAAATTCCTGACCCGCAAAGAAGTATTGGAAACCGTAAAGGTCGGCACATCAACCCTGTACCGCTGGATGGAACAAAACCGTTTCCCACGCCCTCTCAAATTCACAGCCGGCTGCGTGCGCTGGAAGGAAAGCGCCGTAAAAAACTGGCTGTCTGCCCAGGAAGAAATGAGGGCAGTAGCATGACCTACCCCCTCCCCATAGTTGGCTACATCAACCCACTGGTGGCAGACGCCCTACGCGACCCAACCAGCGGCATCAATGTTACGCAATTACGGGCAGAGCGTAACGGTTGTGTGTCAGCACCGCTTGTTTTGAAAACTGATGCGGATGCAGAGATTGCGAAACTGCGTGAATATTACGCAGCTAACGAGGACATTAAACGGGTGGGTTTATTTGGCGCCACACTGGAAATGTTTGCTCGTGAGGAAAAGGCGCGCGCAGCCCTGAAAGGCCCGGAAGCATGAGCATGAATAAAAAGCTTCGGGAATGCCCCTTTTGTGCCACCCAGGATGCCGCTGTCGTTGGTGAAACAGATTGGTTTTATGTCTCCTGCTTTACGTGCGGTGCAGACGGCGGCGGAGCCGATACCAAAGCGGGCGCAGAAGATAATTGGAACACCCGCGCTGGAGAGAAGGCGTGATGCAGGCGAAACCAGATCTGTTCGGCTTTCAAAGGCCGAGAGCCCCCAGACGGTTTATGGCCCACATGGTTGACGTGGGCATAAGCGACTGCGTGCCGCAAGATAGCAATATGACCCAGATTGCAGAGTTCAAATGTAATCGCTGTGGTTGGGAAAGCGGCTGGATATACATGAAGAATGTAACAGCCGTTAAGCATGGCGTGCCATGTGATGAATGTAACGGGAGCAGTGAAAATGCCTGAAAAAAAATGGCTTAATCCTGATCTCCCAGGAGTGCCTATATTCCCAGAGCGGGATGGGTGGCACATGCTTGATCGTGATGTGTGGCAGTGGAGCGCAAAACGCAAAGCATGGAACGATACAGTCCTGCATCCTAACTTTGTACTGCCCAAGAATATGGCTTGGCGAAAATATTATGATCCCGTCCTCACCCCCACGCAGATAAACGAAATGCTGGCGGGGGAGCGGGAGCGTATCTGTCTCATGATAGAAAGAAGTCTTGATGCATCTTGTAGCTTGTTACCGCCCGCAGGGAAAACACTACTGAAGGCCGCAGCCGAAGATATTACCGATGCAATCCGCAATCTAGGAGCCGCGCCATGAGGACGAGAAAGGAGCAGGTGGCCGCTCTAGCGTGCGCCTTATTCAACAAGCGCACGGATATAGATGAGTGCCTCGCCATTGCTAACAAATATATCAAAGAAGCCGAGGAACGCGCACGGGCAGAATGTGCGGCTGATACGCGGCGGTTGGAGTGGTTGGCGGATATGAAAGTAGGAGTTGAATACAGAGAAGAATTTGGTTGGGGAGTATATGAAATACTTGAGGGAATGCTTGGAGAGGCACCCACCCTACGCGCCGCCATTGATGCAGCTATGGAGGGCGGGAAATGACTGACGCACGCATTGAGGCGGCTGCAAAGGCGATTGCCGAATATGTATATGAGCGCAACGGCAAGCCCATGAAATGGGAAAACATGGGAGATAACCGTCAAGAAGTCGCTCGATGCTATGCGCGAGTTGCCCTTGAAGCAGCAGACGCAGCGGCTTGGAATACTGACATCAAGAAAGCGCCCGGATTTCGCCAGACAATCGTTGTCCATTTGAAGAATGGCGACACCACGCTTGCCAACAATGAGTTTCCTCAAGGCGAGGATGGTTGGGTTGATATGACGGACGAAAATATTGCAGAGGCCGATATCGAGGCATGGATGCTGATTCCTCGCTTTGCCGCACCAACCAAAGAGGCAACCCCATGAACGCCATAACCCCCGACCACTACAAAACAGAAAGCGGCCTGCAAGTATGGGATGTGACCCGGTACATGTCTGGCAACATGGCGCAGGCGTTCCAGTATGTTTACCGCGCAGGGCATAAGGGAAGCGAAGTGGAGGATCTTCGGAAGGCCGTGGCGTTCTTGGAGGATTGGGTTGCCCATCCTGATGTGCCGCGTTCCGTCCTGCCAGAAGGTGTTGAGCCTACAGATGGGCCAAGCGTAACGCTCAGTCTCCTTCTAGGGATAACAGATCAGGATGAATGGGATTTCAAGAATCATATTCTGACCGATATTGTTCAGGCAGACAGCTATGAAGGTGAAACCGTTAGCGGTGATGATTTCTGTGGCCGCAAACTGATCTCCTTAAAGACGCTTCCGCAGATTAAAGCCCGCATCACAGCACTGGAAGGAGGCGGGAATGGGTGAGATCATGATAATCCATGCCATCAATCTGTGGCTGATATTCGGAATATCACAAGTATTCAGCATGTTGCTCTATGACAGAATATATAGCTTGAAAGATGTTGCAGAAATCATACTGGCAATTTCCGCCGGGCCATTACTTTTCCCACTAAGGTTTTTACTGTCAGCCTATTCACGGCACAGACAAAGAAAAATCTTGGAATTTTATCGTAATCAACAAGGCCCAGAATCACGATGATGATACCATCATAATTATGCCTCTATCCCAGCCGGCTTTCTTTGGGCAGAAACAAGATCATCAACTGGCTTCTGCCCTTCTAGTATGAGTCCGCTCCATATGGTGGCCAGTTCCCGTCGCCTATCAAGATACAATGCACGGTTATAAGCCGCCGCCACTTTATCCTTGGATGCATGCGCAAGCATTAACTCAATCACATCATGATCCAGTGGGAAGCGCTCATTCATATTACTGGAGAATGTGGAGCGGAATCCGTGCGGAACATGGCGCCCATGGTATCCAGCACGGTTGATCAAATACCCAATTGCATTCTCACTCATCGGCAGCTTAGGGCGTCTGGTATTGGGAAACAAATGCGGCCAGCGGCTTGAAAATGGTCTCACGGCCTGGACCACATTTACGGCCTGCGGAGATAGTGGAACAATATGCTCCCGGCTCATCTTCATACGCTCAGCCGGGATAATCCAGACAGGATCCTGCGAATCTAAGTCATGGAATTCATCCCACATGGCAGCCCGCACTTCACCCGGACGCACAGCTGTCAGATATAATAGCCGAAATGCCAGCAATGTAACCGGATGCGCCACACAGCTTTCTACACGTGCAATCATCTCACGCGCCTGCTCTAGGTCAGTGATGGCAGGCTGACGATTGCGTATTACAGGGCGCAGCGCAGGTTTAACAATTCCGGCCGGATCTGTGTCTGCTCTCTCTGTTGCTATGGCATGTACAAACACATCGCTCATACGCTGGCGGATCCTATGCGCTGTTTCCACCGCTCCGCGCTCTTCAATGCCTTTTAATATATGCAGCACAACCCGAGGTGTAATTTGTCCTGGCGGCAGATGCCCTATGTGGGGGAACACATCACGCTCCAGACTGTGGATTACATCATAAGCATGCCTTGGCCGCCATAAATCCTTCCTCTGCCCGTACCATTCTCTGGCAACTGCCTCAAAGCTATCTTGCTGTTGAGGATCAGCCAACAGGTGAGCAACCTTCCCTGCCTTATTCGGGTCTATCCCCTGCCGAAGCAGATCCTTAGCGTTGTCACGCATCATGCGTGCCTCACGCAAACCTACGGATGGATATGGCCCCAACGTAAGGGTTTGCTCTTTCCCTTGCTGCCGGTAACGTAGGCGCCAGAACTTCTTGCCTGTGGGCATTACATGCACAAACAGCCCTTCACTATCAGAAAGGCGATAGGCTTTCTCGGCTGCCTTAGCTGTCTTGACCTTGGAATCTGTCAGCATGATTGCGTTACCCACACATCCTGAAAATCTTACCCACACGTTACCCACATTTATGCGGGAACGGATGGGATAAAACGAGAACGATTGGGAACACAAAAACCCTATACCCGGCAGTTTTGCAAGGGCTTTGGGAATAATTGGGAACTATCGGGAAGTATAGTTGGCGGATGGGGTGGGATTCGAACCCACGGTACGGTTCCCCGCACGCTGGTTTTCAAGACCAGTTCCTTAAACCACTCGGACACCCATCCTCATGTCATCCATCTGAGGACCTGCCGCCTTATAAACAGGATATGGCCACCCTGTCCAGCGGGAGAAAACACGATATATCAAGTGCAGCAAACTTGCTCTTCGGGCGTCAGGCTTGTACAAGCCCCATCCTTAATGGACATTCCTTTCAGGGACGAATTATGAAACAGCAGGCAAACCTGATCCGCGCCGGTCAGGTGATTGAGCATGATGGCCGCCGCTGGACGGTGCTGAAACAGCAGATCATCACCCCCGGCAAGGGCGGAGCATTTATTCAGGTTGAAATGCGCGACCTGAAAACCGGCAACAAAACCAACGAACGCTGGCGGACCGCTGATAGCGTTGAACGCCTGATGACGGAAGATAAGGAATACCTGTATTCCTACACCGATGGCGAACTGCTGGTTCTGATGGACCCCGAAACCTATGACCAGCTGACAGTTCCTGTGGATCTGCTGGGTGATCAGGCTCCGTTCATTCAGGATAACATGACCATCAACCTGCACCTGGTTGAAGGTGACCCGGTAGGTATTGATCTGCCACCGCAGGTTACGCTGGAAGTTGTGGAAGCTGACCCGGTTGTAAAAGGCCAGACGGCATCTTCCTCCTACAAGCCCGCAAAACTTTCCAATGGTGTAAAAACCATGGTGCCGCCCTTTATTGAATCGGGTGAACGTATTGTGGTTCGGACGGAAGACGGTTCCTACGTCGAACGCGCCAAAGACTGATCCCTTCCGTTTTTCTCTCCAGAGCAGGACAAAACTACAGTGGCCATGCGTCTCTCCCCCGTCATGATGGTGATGCAAACAGCAGCCCAGAAGGCGGCCAAGCGTCTCCTGCGCGATTTTAACGAAGTCGAGCAGCTTCAAGTCAGCATCAAAGGGCCGGGAGACTTTGTTTCCCAAGCTGATCTGCGTGCAGAACAGACCCTGCGGGAAGAGCTGGAACGCGCCCGCCCCGGCTATGCCTTCTTTATGGAAGAATCCGGCAAATCCGGCAGCGATAACTGGACATGGCGTTGGGTGGTAGACCCGCTGGATGGCACCACCAACTTCCTACACGGTATTCCGCACTGGGCTATTTCCATTGGCTTGCAGCGCCGCCTGCCAGATGGGCGTATCGAGTTGGCCGCAGGGCTGGTTTACAACCCGGCAGCGGGTGAAATGTTCTGGGCAGAAAAAGGCACCGGCGCCTATCTGAACGAACGCCGTATCCGTGTATCCGCACGGCGTGACATGCAGGAATCCCTGTTTGCCACGGGTATTCCGTTCGCCAAGGTGCCTGCACGTATGCGCCTGCCGTTTGCACGCGTGCTAGGTGCCCTTATGCCGCGTGTAGCCGGTGTGCGCCGCTTTGGTGCCGCAGCGCTTGATCTGGCGTGGGTAGCTGCTGGGCGTTACGAAGGGTACTGGGAATTCGGCATCAAACCGTGGGATTGTGCCGCCGGTGCTCTTATCGTGCGTGAAGCCGGTGGGCAGGCGACAGACCCCGCAGGCGTTGATCTGGATGATCTGCCTGACGATGTCATGATTGTTGCTGGCAACGGCAACCTGCACAGCAAACTTCTGGAAGTGGTGGCAGATAGCCTTAAAGACGGCAACTAACTTTTCTGTCCCAGATTACCATCTAAAAAGCCCGCCTCATTAAAGTGAGGCGGGCTTTTTTGTTCTTCATATGTTGCTTTTTGATTTCTAGCTCTGGCATTCCGCGCCGGAATGGATCATCTAGTATTTATCATGCAGACATCCTTCCCCTCCGCTTACGATGCCCCAGCACTGGTTGCATATAAGGGAGCCTATTCCCTTCTTACGGAAGATGGAGAGGTTCTCCATTTGTCTGCGCAGGATGTGAGGCAAAACCTGCAAAACATGCCTTGTCCGCTGGTTATTCATGCCCCCGCATTAGCACGGCGGTTAGATTTACCGCCTCCGGGGCAACCTGCACCGTGGCTGGATTTATTAGAGCTATTTGCCTTTGTGCATCCCGCCACACCTGTGGCCCCTACCCCACGCGGTTTGGCGCTGGCCTTAGGCATGCAGGATGAGGACATAGGCGCCGCAGAAGCTGACCTTCTGCCTCGCCTTCTTTCCCCTCTCCTTACCAATCTGGCACGCCAGAATAACGGCGCGACAGCAGAGCATCTTGCTGCTCTCACTGTAAGATTGGGCCAAGCTGGATGGATCTGGAGCGGCACAGTTGCCGAAACCCTGGGGCTGCATGACAAACTCACCCCACAAGGCAAATTGCCTGAAACAATGCTTCAGCCAGGGGATGCCCTGCGTATCTGGCGTTTTTTGCCAAAATGGGCGGAAACACCGCTTCCTCCTCCCCCAGCATCTCACCCCATTTCACCCGTAGAAGCACGCGAGCAACTGACCAAAATGCTGGGCGAGGATGCCGAAATCCGCGCCGGGCAAGCCGACTTCGCATCAGTCGCTACCGGGGCGTTTGAACCACGCAATGTGCGCGGAGATCCTGCCATTGTGCTGGCAGAAGCTGGCACAGGAACCGGCAAAACCTTAGGCTATATTGCTCCCGCCAGCCTTTGGGCGGAACGGAATAAGGGGGCGGTGTGGGTCAGTACCTATACGCGCCACCTGCAACGGCAAATTGAGCAGGAAACCCGCAGGCTTTACCCAGATCAGGCTACACATCGGCAACGCGTTGTGCTCCGCAAAGGGCGGGAAAACTATCTGTGCCTGCTGAACATGGAAGAAGCCGTTAACACTGCGGCCTCTCGCCCGGCCGGTATTACCATCGCCCTTATCATGCTGGCCCGCTGGGGCTTGGCCACTGCGGATGGAGACCTGTTTGGAGGTGACCTGCCCGGCTGGTTTGGTGACCTGTTCGGCCAAGGGAATCTGATAGGCGTGGCAGACAGGCGCGGCGAGTGCATTCACGGCGCATGTGCCCATTATCAGCATTGCTTTGTTGAACATTCCATCCGCCGCGCGCGTGAAGCTGATCTGGTTATTGCCAACCATGCTCTTGTCATGGCGCAGGCGGCCTACGCGCAGGCAGGTATGAGCGACGATGCCGATGAAACGGATGATCCCTCGGCCCCCTCCCGTTATGTATTTGACGAAGGCCACCATCTGGCCGATGCGGCAGATAGCGCCTTTTCTGCCGAACTTTCCGGGCTGGAAGCGGCTGAGTTGCGGCGTTGGCTGCTTGGCGCGGAAGGACGGCGCTCACGCGCCCGCGGTTTAAAGCGGCGTCTGGATGATCTGGTTGTCGGCCACCCAAAACTGGAAACACCTTTGGAAGCGGCGCTTATGGCCGCAACGGCCCTTCCCGCCCCCGGCTGGTCTTCACGATTAGGGCAGGAACAGGCGGATGAACCACCGCCGCCAGAACCCCCGGAAGATATCGGGTTGTTTCCGCTTGAACCAGAAGCTCCTCAGCCGGTGTTGGAAAATCCTACAGAAGTTTTTCTGCGGCTCCTGCGGCAGCAGGCTCTTGCCAGAACACAGGAAGGTGGAAAACAGCACGTTTATGCTGCCCTTGAATGTGATCTGCACCCTTTGGTGCCAGACTTGGCAGAAGCCGGGCATCTTCTGGCCCGTGCCTTAACACGCCTTGTTGAGCCGCTACGCACCTTGGTGGAGCGCCTGCACGCGCGCTTGGAAGAAGATGCCGAAACGCTGGATTCCACAACACGCGGGCGCATAGAGGCCATGACACGCGCCTTACGCCGCAGGGCTATCTCGCGGCTGGATGCGTGGATTGCTATGCTGAGCGCACTAGACACACCACCTGAGCCCGATACCACACCTTCCCACGTGCACTTTATCCGGGTTGAGCGGCGCGAAAAACAGCGCATGGGAGAACAGGATGTGGGCCTTTACCGCCATTGGCTAGACCCCACCATTCCGTTTGCTGGCATCATGGCTATACCCGCACAAGGTATGTTAATTACATCAGCCACCTTGCGTGACCAGCAAACAAACGAACCTGATAGCGATAACGCAGAACAGGCGTGGGAGGCAGCGGAGGCACGTACCGGGGCCAATCACTTCCCTTCTCCACCTCTGCGCGCCAGTCTGGCCAGCCCGTTTGATTATGCCCGCCAGACACGCGCCTATATTGTGACGGACATAGACAACAGCAGCATTGTCGATCTCGCTGCCGCATTTCGCACGCTTTTCTTGGCATCCGGCGGTGGTGGCTTAGGGCTGTTTACGGCCATTTCCCGCTTACGCGGCGTGTATGATCGTATTGCCCCTACACTGGAAGAAAACGGTCTGCCGCTTTACGCCCAACATGTAGATGCGATGGACAACAATACGCTGGTCGATATTTTTCGAACGGAAGAACACGCCTGTCTGTTAGGCACAGATGCCATGCGAGATGGCGTGGATGTGCCCGGCAATGCGTTACGGCTGGTGGCTTTTGAACGTGTGCCGTGGCCCCGGCCAGATATTCTGCACCGTGAACGCCGCATTCACCTTTCTGGAGGTGATCCGAAATCTTTTGATGAACGAATTGCACGCCTGCGGTTACGTCAGGCCTTTGGTCGGCTTATTCGCCGCCAGTCTGATCGCGGGGTATTTGTCCTGCTAGACAGGCGCACCCCTACCCGCTTGCTCAGTGCTTTTCCCGAAGGTGTGGAAGTCCGCCGCCTTGGGTTGGCAGACACAGCGCGAGAACTTGCTGCCTTTTTGGCAGATACAGAAAGGGCCGATCAAAACTGATCGGCCCTGCCTGAAAAATCAATCTACTTTCAGATTGGTTGCAGCCTGCTTGCCGCGTTCTTCAACCAGATCGAAAGAAACCTTCTGTCCGTCATTCAGGCCACGCAAACCCGCTGCCTGTACTGCGGTAATATGCACGAACACATCTTTACCGCCATCATCTGGGGCAATAAAGCCATAACCCTTGGTGGCGTTAAACCATTTTACTGTACCGGTCGGCATGAGCGGGATAGTCCTTGTTCTTCTCAACGTTTTGTCCTGCTGCACACCGTGTGCGGTTCAGGATATGCCCCATCCCCCCATGACCAGCCGCAATTGTCAATCATAATTCGATAACGGGCCACGGTCGGGACAGGGAAATAGCCTTACGGATTCATATTGCTTTTCAGGAAATCAACGCTGCGTTCCTGCGCTTCCTGATAAGCTTTGGCATTAAAAGAGCTTCTTTCCGGGCAACCAAATCCGTGCCCTGCATCGTCGTACACGTAAAGTTCAACTTCCGGATGCGCCTGCCGAATAGCCGCAATATCGGTATGCGGGATACTTGCATCCTGTTCACCAAAATGAAGCTGCACCGGGCAGCGCGGAGTCTCGTTTCGGCGGGCGAAAACCCCCCCGCCATACCAGCCAACAGCAGCCGCAAAATCATCGGTTTTGCACGCTGCTTCCCACGCCAATGTGCCGCCCCAGCAATAGCCGATAATGCCCACCTTACGGGGTTTGAATACTGAGGCCGCCGCCTGAATATCCAGTAATGTTTTGGCAAGCGGAATCTGTGCCCGCAGTGCTAGGCCTTCTTTCACACCTTCTGCTGAGTAATCCAGCTCTACTCCACGTTTCACACGGTCAAACAAAGCTGGCGCAATGACGTGAAATCCTGCCTTGGCAAAGTTTTCACAAACCTGCCGGATATGGTGGTTCACACCAAAAATTTCCTGCAGCACCACAAGTGTGTAAGGATGATGGCTGCCTTCGGTTTCCCATGCAGAAAACTCATGTCCATCTGCAGCCTGAAGTGTTGTGATATGACCCATGTAAGCACCTCCTATGTGCTCTCAGGTTACAGCAAAAAGAAACTTTATCCACATTCCTTGACTCTGCCTTTGGGCAGACCTATCTCCTTTTCTGGCACTCCCGGGGTGGGAGTGCTAACGTAACGCGGCGTTATGTTACGCGCGACAAAGCGGATGGGGCTGCTTTCTGTTAAGGGCACCATCCCAAAAATGAATGTGGAGCGATCCATAATGACGAAGTTTCGTCCCTTACACGACCGGGTAGTTGTCCGTCGCCTTGAAGGCGAACAGAAGACCGCTGGCGGAATCATTATTCCTGACACAGCTCAGGAAAAGCCTATGGAAGGCGAAGTGGTTGCAGTTGGTCCGGGTGCCCGGAATGAACAGGGCCAGATTGTGGCGCTTGATGTTAAGGCTGGTGACCGCGTCCTGTTCGGCAAATGGTCCGGCACGGAAGTGAAGATCGACGGCGAAGAGCTGCTGATCATGAAGGAAAGCGACATCATGGGCGTGGTAACCGCCTGATTTTGCGCTGATCCGCATTTTAATTTCAGAACGATCTTCACAGGAGAAATTCAATGGCTGCCAAAGACGTAAAGTTTGGTGCAGACGCACGCCAGCGTATGCTGCGCGGTGTGGATATTCTGGCTGACGCTGTAAAAGTAACGCTGGGCCCCAAAGGCCGTAACGTGGTGCTGGACAAGAGCTTCGGTGCTCCCCGTATCACCAAGGACGGTGTTTCCGTTGCCAAGGAAATCGAACTGGCTGACAAGTTCGAAAACATGGGCGCTCAGATGCTGCGTGAAGTAGCATCCAAAACCAACGACATTGCTGGTGACGGCACCACAACGGCTACGGTTCTGGCTCAGGCTATCGTGCGTGAAGGCCACAAGGCTGTTGCCGCTGGCATGAACCCGATGGATCTGAAGCGCGGGATCGACAAGGCTGTTGCCGTTGTGATCGAAGAGCTGAAGAAGAACGCTAAGAAAGTAACCACCCCGGCGGAAACCGCTCAGGTTGGTACGATTTCTGCAAACGGTGAATCTGAAATCGGTCAGATGATCTCCGAAGCCATGCAGAAAGTTGGCTCCGAAGGCGTGATCACGGTTGAAGAAGCCAAGCACTTCCAGACAGAACTGGATGTTGTTGAAGGCATGCAGTTTGACCGCGGCTACATTTCTCCGTACTTCGTGACGAACCCGGAAAAGATGACAGCGGATCTGGAAAACCCCTACATCCTGATCCATGAAAAGAAGCTGTCTTCCCTGCAGCCCATGCTGCCACTGCTGGAATCCGTTGTTCAGTCCGGCCGTCCGCTGCTGATCATTGCAGAAGACGTTGACGGTGAAGCTCTGGCAACTCTGGTTGTCAACAAGCTGCGCGGTGGCCTGAAAATTGCTGCTGTTAAGGCTCCGGGCTTTGGTGATCGCCGCAAGGCTATGCTGGAAGACATTGCTATCCTTACGGGTGGTCAGGTCATCAGCGAAGATCTGGGCATCAAGCTGGAAACCGTTACCCTGAACATGCTTGGCACGGCCAAGAAAGTGCACATCGACAAAGAAAACACCACCATTGTTGATGGTGCTGGCAAAGCCGATGACATCAAGGGTCGCGTTAAGCAGATCCGTGCACAGATCGAAGAAACCTCTTCCGACTACGACCGCGAAAAGCTGCAGGAACGTCTGGCCAAACTGGCTGGCGGTGTTGCCGTGATCCGCGTTGGTGGTTCCACCGAAGTGGAAGTGAAAGAACGCAAAGACCGCGTTGACGATGCCCTGCACGCAACCCGCGCTGCTGTGGAAGAAGGCATTGTTCCGGGTGGTGGCACGGCTCTGGCCCGCGCTACGCTGAAGCTGGAAGGCCTGCACTACCACAACGATGACCAGCGCGTTGGTGGTGACATCATCCGCCGCGCTCTGCAGGCTCCTCTGCGCCAGATCGCTCACAACGCTGGTGAAGACGGCGCTGTGATCGCAAACAAGGTGCTGGAAAACAGCGACTACAACTTCGGGTTCGACGCTCAGGCAGGCGAATACAAGAACCTAGTTGAAGCCGGTATTATCGACCCGGCCAAGGTTGTCCGCACGGCTCTGCAGGATGCAGCATCTGTTGCTGGTCTGCTGATCACCACGGAAGCCATGGTTGCTGAACGCCCGGAAAAGAAAGCTGCTCCGGCTGGCGGCCCTGACATGGGTGGCATGGGCGGTATGGACTTCTAAGCCGCACAAATCAAAAACTGCTTTGATTTGTAAAAAGGGAGGAAGTCACTTTGTGACTTCCTCCCTTTGTCTATTTATAAAGATTTCATAAAATCGCGCATAATGAGCCCATGGAAAGTTGCACTATCGATTTTGATAAAATCGGATAAGTGTTATAAAAGCCTATAGAAATAGCAGGTAACTGTATTCAGGAAGCTTTTCACTAGATAAGGGCAGTAAAATGCTGGAAACAAAAACTTTTCGCGGGTTGCCCTTTTCATTATCTCCGGCACTTACAGAAAAAATCTGGCTTTTTACTCCAGCCTCATCTTCAGCACAGCCATGTCAGCTTTTTCTTGGCCTTTCTGGGCATGTAAAAAGCTCTGTAGATGTTGATGTGCATTTTTGGCGGATTGAAAACCATCAACTCCTTTTTCTCGACCATGATGCGTCTTTGCTATGGCAATCTGTCAATATTGAATATCGAACAGATGGCCGAATGGTTGTGGCCCTAAAAGATCCATGCGGGAACATTTCAGCCCTTCTGGAAGAACAGGACCCCAAACAGTTACCCTCTGATACTTCCCAGAATGATGTACCTTCTCCACAACCCACGAAAGAGAACAGTAGCACGCCATCCATTGATGATGCGGAATTTGTCTTTCCTTCTGACCTTGAACGCACATCTTCTGCTCTAAAACGGGTGTTGATTATTGGCTCCAGTATTGCAGCACTTTGCCACGAACAACTTACGCAGCAGCACCCGGATATTCAGTTTGACTTCGTGCCGTATGAGTATGTGGCCCCTTTGCTAACAGCACTCCCCGTTTCGGCAGAAGAATATGATCTCATATATCTTCAGCCTTCCCTACGCTCTGTTCTGGGCGATGATATTGTGTGGGGAGAACGGTTTAATACCAGTGGTTTTGGAGATCATGTTCTCGCCAACGGGCATGCAACATTAAAGCAATTTGTTCAACATATTGCTGATTTTCGTACACAGGCAAAAACTCCTCTGCTTGTTACTAATTTTCTGACCCCACAACAGCAGCCTGTTCCCTACACAAGATCTGCGACAATATCTCTTTCACTGCGCGACATTGTTCAGCAACTTAACACCCAACTTGAAGGTGCTCTCAATAAATATCCGGATATGCGTATGCTTGATCTGGATGCTGTCAGTTCAATTGTTGGCAAACGTTACCTTCAGGACGATCTCGTATATTTCTACACTCATAATGGCATTATGTTTCAAGACTGGGATGACTTTGGAACAGTTAAACGAGACACCCCAATTCCAGATATTCAAACATTTTATCCCAGCAAACGTGCCGCTATTGGAACTCTTCTATTCCGACAAATGATATGGGGCTTACGCACGCTCCGCCACACGGATGCTGTAAAAGCTGTTATTTTCGGCTTGGATAATACGTTATGGCGTGGCTGTCTGACTGAAGATAACCCAGGTCAACCCCTTCCCCGCCAGGATGGGTGGCCAATGGGCCTATGGGAAACCATTCAATATTTGCGCGGGCGCGGCATTGCCATTGCCCTTTGTGCTGACAGCGACAAAGAAACTGTAACCACTTTGTGGGACAAAATTATAGAACCACGATTTCTGTCACTAGAAGATTTTGATTGTGTTGAACTCGGCTCTACTCCTGTAAATGAAGCCATTCGTACAATATGCGACACACTGAAGCTAAAACCTGCTGAGATTGTTGTGGTGGAAGCATCTGCTGCACGATGCGCAGTTCTTGCCAAAACAGAACCGGATATCCGTATTATTGGAAATAACCCATATCTTTTGAGACGCATTTTATTATGGGCGGCTGAAACCCAAGCCTATACGCAAAATAATTTACTAATGCCCATTCTTGCGCCCGAAACCGAAACCGAAACCGAAACCGAAACCGAAACCGAAACCGAAACCCACATTGACGCCACAATAAATATGTCAAGCTTGCTGCTTGCAATGCAATGTCAGGTCTCTAGCCATCGGATTACAAGTGAAGATACAGACCTGTTTCCGTATATTTCACAATTGGCAAAAGCATCTCTAATTATCAACCGCACAGAATGCGCAGCAGAAGATATGCATATG
The DNA here is from genome assembly GCF_000285275.1 of Acetobacter pasteurianus subsp. pasteurianus LMG 1262 = NBRC 106471. Lineage (GTDB taxonomy): Bacteria > Pseudomonadota > Alphaproteobacteria > Acetobacterales > Acetobacteraceae > Acetobacter > Acetobacter pasteurianus. The sequence continues at coordinate 7,672 of NZ_CADO01000067.1, read as the reverse complement.
TGGCTGAAATCAGAGGGAAACATATTGCTGGCCTTTTCAATAAAAGACCGATTTGCTGATTATGGAATTGCAGGCGCAATTTTTGCCCGAAAGCACGATATACAAATTTTCCTTTTATCTGCGCGCGTACAAGGTTTGGGCATTGAAAACTTTCTACTTACAGAAGCCGCACAAATCATCTACAATCAGTATGGGGAAAAAGATATCACTGTTTCAATTCCCAATAATGCTGAGGCCACCGCAACGCGTAATATTTATATTCGTGCAGGCTTTCTTCCTGTTGATGCCAATAACGACCTAGAAACACTACGCTTGCCCGCAGGGCATCTTCCGAAAAGCAATCCTTATGTTACAAGAACTTGAAATCCATTCCCCACCTAAGGATTGAACAGTAACAAAACTACTCCTTTGCGAAAAATAACTGGCAGGTTACGTTGAAATCCATTGAATTTTTTATGTAACTGCTAAAACTTAAACAGATCGGTAGGATCTTCTGGAGGCATTAACAACGTGAAAAGACTTATTATCGATCTTGATGACACTCTTACACTTACAGATGCATCCAAGTCTTATTCGGAAAAAGAACCTAATATCGACGTTGTAGAACGCCTGCGAGAGTACAAACAAAAGGGTTTTGAAATTGTTATTCAAACGGCCCGTAATGTGCGCACTTATAATGGCAACGTAGGTAAAATAAATGCCAACACACTGCCTGTAATTATTGACTGGTTACGCCAGCACGAGATTCCATTTGATGAAATTTACGTAGGCAAACCTTGGTGTGGCACAGAAGGATTTTATGTTGATGACAAAGCCCTCCGGCCAGATGAGTTTGTAAAATATTCTCCAGAAGAAATTAAACAGCTTCTAAAAATTGGCTCTTAACTGACAGAATATCACATGACATCTTTTTCTCTCATTTTATCTAGCGCATATGTTGATCCGGAATTAGCCATTGAGTTTGGTTATATTCCGCCGTCATTTCTGCCCATGGGTGTATCCCGGCTTTATGAGACCCAAATTGACAGCCTCAAGTCATTGGGAGATGTCTATCTTACGCTTCCGGAAGATTTCACTGTCCCCCATTATGATATGCAAAGGCTCCGCCAACTTGGAGCCACTATTGTTCGGGTGCCAAGTCATTTGTCTTTGGGCAATGCCATAATTTATGCGCTTAACTATATTGATGCATCAGCCAGCACACTTCATCTCCTGCATGGCGATACACTGGTGGACGGGTTGGATATCTCGCAGTCAGACAGTATAGCCGTTCAGGCAGAAGGCGATGACTACGCGTGGGCCTCAGTAACTGTTCAAGAGGACCACACAGTTACCAGCGTACAGACCATCCAGCTCGAAGCCGATATTCCCCAGTCTCAGCCCATTATGTGCGGTTACTTCAGTTTCTCCAAACCGCGCCACCTTGTGCGCACCCTTACCCGTGCTGGCGGGAATTTTGTACAAGGACTATCCTTATATGCACAGGAACATACGGTAAGAGCTGTCTACCCACAAACCTGGTATGATTTCGGGCATCTCCAGACCTATTTCCGTTCTCGCCGAGCTGTAACAACTCAACGGGCTTTTAACTCCCTTTACATTGATGACCGTATTGTCCGCAAATCGAGCGATGATCATGCGAAAATGCGGGATGAAGCCGCATGGCTCAATAATGTTCCGGCTGATATTAAGCCATTTACAGCACGCCTGTTAGATCATTCTGCAGGCTCCTATACGATCGAATATGAATATGCGCCTACCCTTTCCGAGCTGTTTGTATTTTCCAGCATTGGTAAAGCAACATGGCAGAGTATTTTAACGTCCTGCTTTGATTTTCTTTCTCTTTGCGGAACACAAAATACACCGGACATAAAAGGGAACGAAATCCTTCGTTTGCTTACGACAGACAAAACATATGATCGTCTTGCCCATTACGAAGCCGCGACAGGTTTTGATGTAAACCAACCCCTTAACCTGAACGGGAAATCTTTGCCCTCTCTTAAGCAGATAAGTGATGAAATGATCGCTAATATTGATCTTTCATCCAATAAAAATGCAAGCGTTATGCACGGAGATTTCTGCTTAAGTAATATCCTATATAATTCTCGGGCACGCCGTATTTGTGTTATTGATCCGCGCGGATATATTCCTGGAAGTGGTTCAAGTATTTTTGGAGATATACGCTATGACCTGGCTAAGTTGTGGCATTCCCTTGGTGGATTATACGACCTGATTATTGCGGGTCACTATCAATTTGAAGGAAAGACACCTTACGACTTTAATCTCTCCTTCCCATCTGGTCCTCATCACAATTGGGTGCAGGAAGATTTTCTTCAACGACTTCCTGCCGAAACCAACAAACTTGAGATTCAGTCTTTAACTGTTTTGCTATTTGTCTCTATGCTACCGCTGCACGCTGATAGGCCAGACCGGCAGAAGGCCTTTATTGCCAATGCTGCACGTCTTTATCAGTGTATATAAGGAAGATTACCTATGATTGTCATACCCATGGCTGGTCTGTCCCGCCGCTTCACCGAGGCGGGCTATGAACTCCCAAAATATATGCTGCCGGTTGGCGAACAGACAGTTTTTGCCCTTGCGGTTGAAAGTTTCAAAAAATACTTTGAAACTGAAAAGTTTATTTTTATTGCACGCGATGTAAAAGGTACAAAAAACTTTATTGAATCAGAATGTCGCAAACTCGGCATCAAGGATTTTCAAATTGTTATTTTAGACACCTCTACACAAGGGCAGGCAGAAACTGTCCAGCTTGGTGTTCTGAAAAGCGGCACACCTCTCGAAACGCCATTGTGTATCTTTAATATTGATACATTCAGAAAGAATTTCTCTTTTCCTTCTGAACCTTGGTTTGCTCATGCCGATGGGTATCTTGAAGTATTTAAAGGCAGCGGACAGAACTGGTCTTACGTCGGGCCAGCCAAGGATAAAAGCGAACCACTTGTTGCACGCACGACAGAAAAAGATCCTATCTCTGATCTTTGCTGTAATGGTTTGTACTATTTTACCCGTGCATCTGATTTTCTATGGGCGCTGGAAAAAGAAAAAGAAAACCCATCCATGCCCGAATTATATATTGCGCCACTATATAATCACTTAATCAAACGCGGTGATAATATATATTATAATCTCATTAATAAAAATGACATTGTATTCTGTGGTGTCCCCAAAGAATATCAAGATGTTCTGAATCAGATATCCTCATAAGAAAAACAAACAACAGAAACATTCTCCATGTTTCTGTTGTTTACCCTACTATCTGCATGTGGCGGAAATTCGTTGGTAAAAAACCATTTCTTTCAATTTCTTCCCGCAAAAGTGACCTCTAGCGTAAAGATTATAAGTTTTGTATCTATTCTTTTATCTAGAGGGAATAACATAAGGCGACTGAAATGGATTATGACGCAATTTTAAAAAACAGGCAGGAAGTACTTGATCTAGTTAATGCGGGCAAAATACAGGACGCTTTCCTTCGTATAGTCGATGGAGCCTTTATTTATTCAGAAACCGACAAAGAATGCCCTCACGATGTTTCCGTGCTGCAGGAAAAAATAATAGAAGGTCTTATCCAGCACGTAACAGACGAAAATTACCGCGATATTTTTATTATTCTAAATAGAATTGCCAGTTTTTTTGGCCTTAGTCAGCGCTTGTGTATTGAAATTAGTCTGCTCAATGTTACGCGTAAAATTGATACCGATTTTCAATTACAATTTCTGGAAAGCTTGCCCGCGCCGATCCGGCAAGATCCCGTCATTCGGCTGATTGAAGCTGAAACCTACCGTCAAGCAGGAAACTTCATTAAAGCTCTGACAATCTATAATGCCCTCCCTCTGCGTAAAAGCTGGTGGCCATTTGATGGGTTGTGGGAAACTCTTACCCGAAAATTGTGTTGCTCTCTTCTGGAAATCAACTCTCACTTCCTTAAGCACCAAAGCCTTCCCCCTTCTGGATGGAACATGGAACCGCATTCTCTTAATGCCTTGATTTCCGGCTTAATCCGGCCTGCCGGACAAGATGCTCGCAGTTTCCGCCACGAAATTGAGCAAATCATGTGGCACACCCCTGTACCCAATACAGATGTGGGTGGATTAACTATTTCATTCTTGGCTTCACATATCAAAAACTTGGATGCTGATAGAGGTGCCATTATCTTCCACCTTGCCGTTTCTTTTGAAAAAAGAAACGAAATTGACACCATATTACAACAGGAAGATTATCTTGTTGCCACACTGGCAAACCATCCACTTTTTATAAAATACTTTGATATTTTTTCTCAAAAACACCCATCCTATAGAAATAAATTTCTTGAATGCCTCGATATCTTTTTAAACTCGTCTTTCTGCCGGGAATTCCAGAAAGGCAACATGGAAGCATTTAAATTTAGCGTTCTTGTAAACATCAATGTATGGGCCACAGAGGTTCTTTCCAGATACAGAAAATGCTTGGAAAACAGTCGTATCCCTGGCGTGCCATTTCTCCAGCAGCCTCGCCATGCCATTTTCCCCGAAAAAGGTGGAGAAAACCATCTTTTCATTGGCGTGTTTGGGCAAATGCGCGATCCACGCGGCAGCTTTTCCCGCATTATGCAGTATTTGCACAATGATACCCAGCATTGGCGAAACGAAGGAAAACGCGTCAGCATCGGTATTTCCACATGGGATCAGACCGGCCAGAAAAAAATTGAGGATGGAAGTCCTGCAAGCGAGTTCATACATCGCCTTCCTGCCCCTCTAACGCGTATATTAAGTACCTTTGCCATTCATACTTTGGCAGATTTACGTAACCGTCTTCCACATACAGCAGAGGCTATCCAACAAGCCTCTTATTCCAACGAACAGGTAAGTCCTGAGCTTATTTTGGACATTGCCAAAGAAAATGGTTTTGATCCCAAAGATATTTTTATAAATATTTCTACAGAAAACCATTATCTGGACGAAATCGGACGCGAGTTTCGTAATTTCTACAAAAATGCCGGTTCTGGCGTAGAAAATCAGGCACGTATGTGGCACCGCATTGCCGCTCTTTATGATCTGGCACGCCAAGCTACAGAAGCATCTGGCATGCCCATTGGTACAATGGCTCTTGTACGTCCAGATGTTCTGTTCGAGCATTCTTCGCTTATCAACCTTGCTCGGGAAACCGCTGCCCTTACGCTAGAAGGGCCTGCAGCAGTATGTGATTTTGATCCGCAAGCATACTGGATTGAAGGCGTAGGTGACCGTTACTTTGCAGGTAGCGCACGTGCCGTTGCGCGTGCTTTTGATGCCAAAGATCTCATTCTACAAATCATCCGAGATCCCATTCTTTCAACGCTGTATCAAGATCGTCCTTTTTGGCATCGATTTGCACAAACTGTTTTCTACGAAAGTGATACATTCCTACAGAGTTCAACTGCCATCCATATGCAGTTCCTACGACAGAATATTCAACTTGAAGTGCTACAAGATAGCCTAAAAAAAGATTATGAGACGATCACAGATACCAACTTAAAAGATGTCATCGCTCAATCTATAAGTGTTTCCTAAAATATATTAAAAATATTCGTCTTATTTCATAAAGCAAGTAAGACGAATATTTCTGTAGCCATATTGAAGAGTGAAGAAAGATGCACGGCCATAAAAAGCATTTTGTCTCTGTGGATACTTTACTGCAAGCCAACACAGAGGCGCAGCAAGCATCTGAAAAAACTCTCCAATACCAGCAAAATACGTATATTATGGAAAACACGCACGGAAACGGGCTAGGTGCGGCAAATCAGGTTATCCTGCAAGGCAATGCAACTGTTCAAAACTGTCGCCGCAAGGCTGTGCATCCTTTATTCCTCCCTTCCCCTAGCATGTTCCCAGCAACAGTGCGTGCAGAGCACCTGACTGCATTTCACAATGCGTGCCGTAAGGGCCACGCTACTGTAGTTGTTATGGGAGACAGTATTTTTGCTACCGCCAGCGATATGGTCGCCCATACCGAAAATGCTACTTTCGCGTGGATTGAAACACTTCAACAACAACTGCCGCATGTAAAATTTTCATTTATCAATGCGGCTGCCGGGGGCCGTTCATGGCATGACATGAACGCAAATACGACCCCCCCTCCCCCATGGATCAATCCGCCTGAAGGTAAAAACTGGAAGGAAGCCGTTCAATATTACCAACCAGATTTACTCTTGCTGCATAGTGGAGGAAATGATGTCGGAAACTTCAATCCCGTTGATGTTCGGGAATTGGTTGCCTTCTTTCGGAATCATCTGAACCCACCCTCCATCATCCTTGGTTTGACGCACCAGCCTTCACAAGCTTCCACTATTAATAATTATGGCAGCCAAACTTACCAGAATGATCTAGATGGTATTATCAAGTGGCTACGTACTTACGCCCAACATGAAGGCTTAGGCTACCTGGATTTTCACCGGTGGCATAGTATGCGGCGCGATGGATTTGACCCCTGCGAACTTACCCTGACACGCATTACACCTGAAACAGATACAAATCTGCCTGCATTTGGGACATATGTTTCTGATACCCCACATAATTCCTGGCGTTTTCCTACATGCCAGAATGAAAATGGTATTTCAGCTGACTGTTGTACAGACTTTGCTATTTCTTTTGAATTAGAACGAAAAACCGCATTTCTCTCCATTGATCTTGGACCTCGGAGTTCATCTACATTCCATGCGCCTTACTCCAACCGTTTCCATGTTTTTTTCAATGATGAAAGCGGCCACATAAGCTACACATGGAGTGATGGCACACATATTGATGAAGAAAGAAAACAGGTTACAAATATTCCTGTTCCAGAAGCACCTTTCCTTTTTAATATCATGCTAAAAGGAAGCCGACTGGTCTTTTCAATATGGAAGTCCCTGTCACATACAGATTGGCAGCCTGAACATCTGAATGCATTGGGCACTGGCTATCAGTATGTTTACGATGCTGGGATTATACGCTTTGGTGGCCCTTTTACACCGCAGCTTGCATGGGCTGGCTACAATCGGCTGAAAATTTTTAATCTCTGTATCGCTAATGCGTGTGTTGTCAGTGATAATGCTGTTCGTAATATGCCTGACCGTACAGATAACGATTTATACGCCCAAACATATGCAGCAGGTGGTTCAGGCCATTATCATATGAATGCATATGGCGTCCGAGATATTCTGACCCCTATATTCAGAGCCCAAAACTGGTCTTATTAAACTCAATAATATGACCATACATTAGATATACAATAGAAAGGAGAAGTGGCCCCATTTGTTCGGACAAGTTTTTGGGGGTGAATAAGTTCTATACCCGATTGATATCATGCCGCCATTCTGACGGCGTTGGTGCGGTATGATATACCTCATCAGGCGTGCGTCCACCCAGCGGTATGCGGACGCTGCCTATTATAATGGGCGATCCACTTTGCAAGACCCGCACGTAGATCTGAGCCGCTCTCAAAAGCATGCAGGTAGTAGACTTGTAACGTTTTTATGCCGGTCATCTGAGCGTTTTAAGCTCGTATCAGGAGACCGAAAATACCATGAAACATACGGAAGATTTCAAGCGCGAGGCCGTAAAGATTGCGTTGAGCAGCGGGTTGTAACGCATTCACATTGCGACCGACCTAGGTATTGGCAAATCTACCCTGGCGAAATGGATAGTGGATTACCATCCGG
>NZ_CADO01000068.1 GCF_000285275.1 Acetobacter pasteurianus subsp. pasteurianus LMG 1262 = NBRC 106471 | reverse complement strand
GGGACGCAGATCAGCAGGCTGCACACCTTCAAGGGCGCTGACATTGCGTGCATATCGCTGATCATGATGTGCGGCCTCGCGTGCGAGCGCCAGTTTGGTTCGCACCGCACCTGAGAGCATCTCATCAGATGTCACCCAGACGTCCCTGCCCTGCGCGCTGCGTTCTGGATCGAGGTAAATGCTCTCACCCAGTTCAGCCAAGGTATCGGCTTCACTCCGTCCCAGCAGTTCGGCAATGAGAGGCAGATCCACCCGGCCCGTTTCATGCAGGGACACAGCCAGCGCGTCATGGGCTCCGTGTATTTCAGGCTCTGTCGGTGCATGAATGACACGCTCTGAAAATATTGGCCCCATGCGACCCGTATCCGTGCGCTCGTCATACTCCTCAATCGAAGCCACCAGCCAGACGTCAGGATCATCCAGAAAGGGCTGCAGGTTCGGACGCCGCTGGGTTTCGCGTGTCTTGCCTGTTTCGGGGTTCTCGCGCAGCGTGGTGCGAGTATGATTGATCGGCCCAAATTCGCGCACGAAGCTCTGGTAGGCCGTTTTCAGAGTGCGCTGCTGAGGACCGTAAGGCAGGTTCTGCATCTGCGCCCGCAACACACTGCGCGCGGCATCACGGATGGGCACCAGCCCGCGAATGATCCGAGCATGCTTGGCAAAAATCCCTTCTGTCTGCCCTCCCTTGCGGATCGGGACGATCTGGGCCTGCCCCTCGCTAATCTGGTGCAGAACACCCCGCTCTACAAAGTAGCTTCCTTCCTTGAGGTCCGCACCACTTGCCGCGGTTCCAACCCTAACGCCCTCACCTGCTGGTCTGACAATACGCGCCTCTAGCGGCTGCAGGAAATGAACGTTGGGCGCGATCCGGCTCAGGGCTTGCGGAAGAAGAAGGTCTAGTTCTGCGCCGGCGGTGGCAGAGCATGTGTAACCGGGACCAAACTGCGTTGTCGTCCAGATATGACTGCCGAGCACCTGTTCGGGATGGTCATGGAAATACCGGTTTATGACGAGCGGACCATTCCCCTCATCTGAATCTGGGATGTCTGCAGTTTCAACCCATCTCTCGTTTGACGGCTCTTCTCCCACTTCTCGTTTGCGGAATGCCAGGATATCGACCACCACATCTGTCCCGGCATCGTCACGCATTGCGCCTTCAGGTAAACGCACAGCGCCAAGCAGGTCAGCGCTCTCGCCGATAATCTGTCGTGCCTTCGGATCCGTTTTATCCAGTGTGTATCGGGAGGTCACGAACAGGGCGATACCGCCTGGTCGTAAAGCTTCGAGTGAGCGGGCAATGAAGAAGTCATGAAGACTGAGTCCCTGCTTCTCCAAGCCAACACGACCGTGCACCGTGCGATTGCTAAAGGGTGGATTACCAATCGCCAGATCATAGCCCTGTGGGAGCTGTGCTCGGGTGAAGTCTTCATTGCGGATCCATTGGTTTGGATAGAGCTTGCGCGCGATACGGGCAGAGATGGGATCGTTCTCAATGCCGGTAAAAGCGATCTTGCCTTCGAGTTTTTCAGGTCGTGCGGCTATAAAGACCCCGGTTCCGCAACCCGGTTCAAGCACCGAACCGCCACGAAACCCCATACGCTGAGCCATATCCCACAGCGAGTGAACAATCAGTTCCGGGGTGTAGTGGGCATATTGCGTGGCGCGCTGCAGGCCAGCCCTTTCAGTCTCCTTCGTAAGTTGTTCAAGTTCTGAAGCAAGACTTTCCCATCCTTTGCGCACCTCTCTGCCTGTGGGCGGGAAGAGGTTGTTGGCAAGTTCACCCGCACCAAAACCTGTAAAACGGGCGAGCACGTCCTGCTCTGCCTCAGTAGCATTACGGTCTTCGCGCTCAAGTTCCCCGAGAAGGGCAATTGCTGCCAGATTACCCTCAGCACGGGCTTTCCATCCGCTTGCAAGCCCACGCAGTCCCTTCAGCCGGAAATCGCGCTGTGGAATACGGAAAGGGGGAGGGGAGGGGATGCAGACTTCGGGAATGGGCTGGTCATCGTCCAGAGACCAGAGGGATGCGAGCTCACCGGAAAGAACAGTGGTGTCGAACAGATTGAGCTGCGAGGCTGACATGGACATGATGGCGCACTCCGTCCAATCGGCTTCGCCCGAGCGTCAGAAGAGGGTCGGGGGCCTGATTGCATAGGTTTGTCGGGATTAGTGGCAAGGAGCGGGAAGGGGAGCGTCTACTCTCTTCATTCCTTGCCCCTTATGCCTTCTGGACAACCGGGCCAGAGTGGGGGGCGCAAGTGCGGTGCGCAGCGCCGGGAGCGGAGCCACGCACAGACCGCGCAGCGGGCGAGCATGGCGAGCACCAACCACTTGCGCCACGCGCTCCGGGCTGGTCCTTATCCTGTCCTTCTGTCTCATTAACTTCTCAAGAGAGTCTCAGCGGTATTTATCATCTTTTACACGTGTAAAAGATCTTGCACTAACTCGCTGTCATTTTTACACGTGTAAAAATGATAAATGATCGGATATTGGGCCAGATAGCGTTTTAACTAACAAAATTCCTCGACGGACTGAGAAATGAAATTTTTACACGTGTAAAAGTTGCGCGGCACTCGGTAAATAATATATTGGTGGGTGGAAAACTTATCGGGAGACTGACAGTGCTTGGGAAAACCATTTTGTTCGCTAGCGTGAAAGGAGGAACATCCAAATCCACACTTTCCGAATGTGTATCTGTCTGTGCTGCAAGAGATGGAATGAAAGTTTCTGGAATCGATTTCGACCCTCAAGCTACATTTCGTAACTGGGGAGACGCACGAGAAGGAACACAGAAATCCATTCCCTCGCTTACAAGCGTGCCTGTGAAATCTTTGTCATTATCAAAATGGAAAACCGTAGAAGATTTTACAGACGATAATGATCTGGTGGTTATTGATACACCGCCAGCCTTAGAAAATGATGCTGACGCTTTTTTGGGTTTATCGCAGCTTGCTGATCTAGTTCTTGTCCCGACAAGTGCTACACATAACGACATATCGAGTAACACACCTTATTTGTTATCCCTAAAAAAAGCCGGTGTTAAGGCTTTCGTCGTTTTTTCAAGGGTAAATCGACAAACTAAAAGTTTTAGAGAGGCTCGACAGAGAGTTGCTAAATATGCACGAGTTCTGCCTGTCGAAATACCAATTGCTGAGGATATGCACGTTCACAATCACGGTGGATTAACCTCAGTGGATATTAAAGATGCTAGAGGCTCAAAAGACGTTGAGTTGCTTTGGGATCTGATTAAGCATGAGATCGAACTATGAGTGTGAAAATCTCAAAATCACTGGCAAAAAAAATTGCCTTACGTGATGAACCTCTAACTCAAGAGCGTGAAACAGCACTTATGGCTGCTGATGTTAGAAGTTCTGCACAGAATGAATTAATTGAGATTGATGAGAATTTATTAAAGACACTCAATGAAGTTTTCGGTGACACGGAGCTTATGAATGATAAGAAACGTCTCCAGACGATCGTTACTCAACGAAAGATCATCTATCGTAATTTTGTAAGAGCTGGCCATGCGTCATTGGCAATGGGGAATGCGCTTCTTGATATGGAAGCTTCATTAACAATAGGTGAAAGAGAAAGATTAAAACAGAGTGCCGAAAAAATACTACCATTCGGTGACACTGTAGCTTCAATGTTGAGAAGTGTTGCTCGCTTCGTAAAAACGGGAAAGGTCCCCGAAAACGATCTTCCTGCAAGCTATTCGGCAGCTTATGTTTTAACGAACATGACAGACCCGGAACTAGATGCAGCGAAAGAAGAGGGGCTTGTTCGTCCTGAAGTGGGTCGTAGAAAGTTACTGAATTTTCGAAAAGATTATCGCGAGCGGACGGAAGAAAAAGATTTTAAAAAAAATGTAATAGACTTAGAAAGACTGGAAAACAAAAGGGAGAAAATTTTGAATAGAAGGAAAAAACTTGCTCTCGAATATTTTAAATTAAGTTATGAGTTCCGTGAAATAAATAAAGTCATAAGAGCCATCAAAGGAAGCTAAATCGTCCGTGAACTTTTAGGGCCCTTCATATCATAAAGCCTGTTTCTTTGCAGGCTTTATTTGAGGTGTGGTCTTTTGGGGCACTGGAGGTTTAGATGAATGCAAGATTACCCCAGTCTCGGTTGTTGTAACCCGCGCATCTGGATAGACTGCTAAAGCTATTTTTAAACTTTCCAGAAAATTTTCTCTAAACTTTCTCAGCCGAGCGTAACTTCGTCCAAACTGGGCATACAAGGCTTTCCAAGTAATTTGACAATCTCCAGGCAGAACATGCAAACGATAAGCGAGCCAGCAATAGATATCTAATGCTTGACTATTATTTGCTATCGCGCGAATTGCAGACTCTTGTAATGGAACTGGGTGTTTTTTTAATTGCTCAAAAAAACCTTCAGATAATTTAACAGTCTCTAATAATCCGCCATTATCATGGTTAGTGAAAAGTGCAGTATCCACGATGTTTTGATTTACAAACCCCGTTTGATTACCTTTAGCAATTTGAAAAGTCATTCGACAGCGTGAGAGGCGTAATGCTTGCTCTCGGACATCTTTCATGCTTTTCCCGCCGATTGATACGCCTAATTTCTGCAGCCATTCGCGTAAACTACGACCAAGTTCAATTTCGCGACTGTTCGTCTTAATAGCTTCTGTCTGCAAATAAAGTAGTATTAAGCGTGCTCTTGATCCGTAAGGTACGCCTACTCTTATTACTCCTTCTTCAGTAGCTACTGATCCTGGCTCTACCATTAACTTTAGATGTTCAGTTTCTATAAGCCATATTTGATCATCTGGTTGCTTTCGATGTGGTAAGGCTGCTTGACACCATCCACTAAAGAGAAAACCTACACCGCTTTGTTCGTCTGACATGAAGTCAAAAGCAACCTCTAGCTCTTTCCTGTCATCTGAAAGTGCTAAAGCGCCTTGACGGCCATGTTCTTCAAGGAGGCGGTGAATTCGACCCATATTTCCTAGATACGTCTTACTTGATTAGAAGTCTCCGAGGACTTTAGGGGCGTAAAACTATTTGAAAGGATATTTGAAGGTTTTATTAGTTTGTGCCCTAAGAGTCCCTAGGACAGATTCGCTATATCTCTGAAAATAAAGAATTCTTCGAATCTTGTTCCGCCCTAAAAGTTCTCACATCCGCCCTAAGAGTTCTCGCCCAACTTGTGAAAGATAACAAGCTACAGCGCCCTAAAAGTTCACAGAAACCGATTCTGAAAATTGAGGATGCTTCAGTTGTCCATAATCATGCGGGAACAGGTACTAGGTGGGGACTTTTAGGGCGGGAAGGTTGGTTTTATTCAAAACCGACTTTTCCCTGGATGTCGGGATAGAGCATGATCATCCTCAATATAAGTCTCCAGAACACGGTAATCCCGATGACGCGAGAAACGCTTGAGCGCCATCAGATCATAGTTATCCTGCGCACCCGTCGTGGACTTGTAACGGTTTTGTGCCGGTCATCTGAGCGTTTTAAGCTCGTATCAGGAGACCGACGGAACCATGAAGCATACGGAAGATTTCAAGCGCGAGACCGTAAGGATTGCGTTGAGCAGTGGGTTGTCACGCACGCGTGTTGCGGCCGATCTGGGTATTGGCAAATCCACTCTGGCGAAATGGATAGTGAATTATCGTCCGGACGAGCCGGCATGAATGGCCAATCGAGAGGCTGTGCCAGGTCTTGCGGGTCTCTGCACGGGGGTACCGGGCCTGGACATCCCGACCGGTCTGCCAGCGCCAACGTACCGATCTGAAGGTGCTGACGCATATCCGTGAGCATTTTGCCCTGAGCAACGGGTCCTACGGACGGCCGCGTATGACCATGGAACTCAGGGAAGCCGGGCTTGATGTCGGGGAACGTCGCGTTGGCCGCCTCATGAAGGCCAACGGTGTTGATTTTCACTGAGAACTGACCCGGGTAGGGCGGAAATTTTCATCGAGATT
>NZ_CADO01000069.1 GCF_000285275.1 Acetobacter pasteurianus subsp. pasteurianus LMG 1262 = NBRC 106471 | reverse complement strand
TCAGTCGAGCCACCATGAGGATCGGGCTCGCCAATATCGTCTACAATATGCGCCTCTTCCTCGAAAGATTGAACGCGAGCGCATAGCCATCCAGCGAGAGACAACTCCCAATCTGCTCAAAACGCAGACTGGACGCCATCGCAAAAAACGTCAATCAAATCGCCAAAACCCAGAAATTACCGGCCAAGCACATCAATCAAGGGTTCTTCGATCCCTCCACGTTCCATTTTTCTTCCAGAAAATCGTGTTCCGTTTGAGTGATCCAGCCCAGCCCCTGCATATCATCCAGCATCCACGCCACGTTCCCTGCTTCTGTATGGCCATGGATGTAATGTGTTTTTTCTGTAAAGCCTTCGCCACTCAAGGTCTTAAGTGTTGCAGCCTCGGGCAGGTTTAATCCTTTTTCTTCCAGCGGTGCGGCTAGGTCATGCGCAACAGTCTGCCTGTTTTCCGCATTGCGCAAAAAAATCCTGGCATCGTTCAGCGCGTTGATAATTGCTTTGCAGACATCCTGATTTTGAGACGTGCCTTGTGGCACAACAAACTGCTTTTCAATATGACGCGGCATAACGGTTTGAGAACCACCAGCCAGAAAAGCAAGGTTTTGCAGGCAGGCTTCTGTCCCCCATGGCGGGCCGACACACCCGCCATCTATGGAGCCATTCATCAGGGCGCTGATAATATCAGGTGGGGGCATGACCTGAATTTCAATATCCTGCTCCATGTTCACCCCTATGGATAACAGGAACCGCTTGAGGATAAGAAAATGGGTTGAATACATATGCACAACAGAAAGCCTTGGACGGCGGCCGATTGTAGCGCGCCATGTCTCAAAAGCCTCACGCCCTTTATCCTCCGTGGGCCACTGGCCCATCAGCGGGTTGGTGCCACGCAGTATAACGGTGTTGCCCCCATAGCTTAACGTCGCAAGGGGCTTGAGTGCTGGCATATGCCCACGCCTGCCCAAAGAGGTCATCATGGCCAGTGGCGCAAACATAATGGCTGCATCGAGTGTTTTCCAGACCAGACCATCTGCGATATTGGCCCATGAAGGAGAAACCACCAGTTCCGTCCTAAGCCCGTATTGCGCAAACAGGCCCGCATTATGGGCAAGCATAACGGGCGCACTATCAGACAGGCGCAACAACCCGATACGGAGAGGTCTGGTCATAGTGTGTCGCTTTTCTGCTGAGCGGCGAGGTACTGGGTGGCCACGGTGACAATACGCTGGGATGTTTGCATTGCCCGCCCTCGGAACCAGCGATATGCCTGTGTTTCATTTGTTTTTTCATTTTTCATGAACAGCTTTTTGGCCTGATCAATAATCCTGCGCTCTTCAATTTCCTGCTGTGCGGCACTGAGTTCCGCCCGCGTGCGCTGAAAACGCGCATAGAGCGCAATTGCTGCACGGAGCAGCGGCTTAACATCATCCGGGGGGGCATCCAGAACATTGTAGGAGCATACCCCAGTATCAAACGCGGTTTCCATAAGGTCCACATCGTCCTCATCCACAAACAGGGCAATGGGCCGTTCCAGTGCTGGAACAAACAGTGCGCGCACGCTATCCAGCGCATCACGGTCTGCGCGGGCCATGTCCACAAGCACAACATCGGGGTAGTACTGGTGTACGGCTTCTATCAGGCTCATGCCAACAGGAACGGACTGTACATCAAGCGACGGGTCCGCCCGCAGCGTATCGGACAAGGCCTTTGCCCGTCCGGGGTTTTCATCGGCAACCAGCACCTTGATGCGGGTGCGCATGGGGGATGGAGCAGGATATTTATCCATTAATAAATATCTCGCAGGTAGCGGCCCCCTCTGGTCAGTCCGGCAACATAATCATCCGCCTGGCTTGCTGGCATGGCCCCATGCCGTGCCACAATACGGCGCAATGCGGCATCCACATCACGCGCCATACGCGCCGCATCTCCACAGATATAAAGGAAAGCCCCGGCCTGCAACCAGTTCCATAGCTCTGCCCCGGCTTCCTCCATCCTGTCCTGCACATAGATCCGCTTGGGTTGATCGCGCGAAAATGCGGTATCAAGCCGTGTCAGGCACCCGGTATGCGCAAAGCGGGCCAGCTCCTCCTGATAGTAAAACCCTTCCTGAGCGTGCCGTTCGCCAAAAAACAGCCAGTTGCGCCCTGTTGCGCCAAGGGCTTCACGCTCCTGCAAAAACCCGCGGAATGGCGCAATACCCGTGCCGGGGCCGATCATGATCACATCCGTCCCGCCATCTGCGGGAAGATGGAAATGCGTTGTGGGTTGAACAAAAACCGGCACATCGGCCCCGGCGGGCAACCCGGCAAGCCAGTTTGTGCACACACCGGGCCATGGGTCGTTATTCGGTTCTTCCGCACTTTTCGTGATGATGTTTTTGGTTATGCTGGCTGGAGGACACGAGCCCTGAGGAGTTCGAAGCCTGCTCTTCCGAACATGGTGCGCTTGATCATTTTCAGTCGGCTGATCTGTCCTTCAACCGGGCTGGTTGTCCAAGGTGTGACAAGAGACGCTTCAATGGCAGCCGCATCCCGTTCAAGCGCGGGAATCAGACGTGACAGCAGCGTCGTCTTTCCTTCTTTGAGCAAAGCCTTCAGATCGCCTTCCGTGCTGGTGTCACCCTTTTTACAGAGCAGGGTCTGCATTTTCCTGAGCCAGCAGAGTGTGACGGCAAGGTGCGGTTCGGCTTCCAGAAGGGCAGGAACCAGCAGTCCCTCCTGTCCGGCAGATAGCGGATCCTCTGCAAGGAGAAGCCGCGCAAGTCTGCGTCCCAGAGGTGGAGCGACATGCGCGGAAGAAACGGGTTTCGCGGAACATCCCTGTCGCGTTACCACCCATTTCCAGACGGTGCCATATTGTCCTGCAAAGCCCTGCTCCAGGAGTTCCCGCCATAGCTGACGACTATTGCGACATCCTTCGGACCATCTCTTTTCCAGGTGGGCTGCGTAAGGCACGAGTATGCTGCGTGGCGGAACCGTCCTTTTCCATGGTGGTGCATGGCCCCGCTGAAACCAGCGCCGCACGGTTTTTCTCTCTACCCCGATCGTTGTGGCGATAGCCTGAATGCTGTGTCCCGCTGCTTTCAGGGCAAGAGCTTCCTTGAAAAGAATATCACGTCGTTCCCCAGAGGCTGACCTGACGACCGCCTGCGCCTCTTCTGGATGCGCTCTGATTGTTTCAGATATTTTGCTTACTGCCGTTGATACGTTCAGCTGTCGTGTCAGGGTCCTCACTGTTGTCGTAAAACGGTCCAGAATGCTGACAAAAGCGTCTGACAGGTTCTTCAGCAGATGCCAGCGGTCTGTCACCTGAAGAGCGGATGGTGCGCCTCTGCGGCATCCGTCTGCATAAGCACCGGCACGGTCTCTGGCAATGATTTCAATACCGGGATGGACCTGCAGCCATCGGGCAAGGGTATCAGCGTCCCGATCTGGCAGGAGGTCAATGACATCATTTTTCTCAAGATCAACCACAATCGTTCCATAGTGATGTCCCCGCCGCCATGCCCAGTCATCCACCCCCACCACACGTGTACGGGCCATGCCTTTTGTGGTGTTCTGCGCACGTGAGAGAAGACGGCGGACAAGAGTATCGGCGCTGATGGGGCAACACAGGCGCACGGTCATTCGTGCTCCAGCGGAACCGCCCAGGGTATGGGCGATATAATAATGAAGATCGGCAAGACGTGTGGTCTGTCTGCCATGACGCACGGTTATCCCCTCAAGGGGCATGACAAACGTCCGACGTGGACAAAGCATCGTCTGGCAGAAAAAGCGCGGCACAGAAACGATCAGCGTGGCTGGACGGCCCTGCCATGGAAGATCCGCGAGTTTTCTCTGATAGAAACTGTGAATGCGTCGTGTCGGGCACTGACAGTCCGGACACACTGCACTCCGCTTTCGCAGACTGACTTCGATCTCCACTCTGTTGTCCAGTGCAACAACACGACGAACGACGAGGGAACGGGGAAGATCAAGAGACCGAAGGCGTGACACTGGGGAATATCCATGAAAGTGAACGACTTTCTGGATTTCCCAGTTCCGGAACCTAAGTACAAGATACCCATCACGAAAAGTGCGGAAGAACCCAGTTCTCAGTGAAAATCAACAGGTAAAACCCAGAGACGCATGACCACTCTTGGTTTGCTGCACCTCGTGTGGGAGCGTGCCGGTCTACATTACTGGCGCCCACAGTTTGCAGGACACCGTATTGATCCTAAAGCGCTCAGGCGAGCTTACGCGACGTCTAGCAACATCAAGATTCAGCGTGGCATCACCTTAGATCAGGTGCTCTGTCCTGTCGTCTCCAATGATCGGGGTATTTTGTACTCTACACAGCGAACCATCAAAGATCATTCAGAGAAATTCAGACTGTATGTGATTGGGCGCTTGAGTAGTGCTCAGGCCGATCCTTATGGAAAAGGATACAATATCGAACTGTCTGGAGTTCGAGATGGCTACCGCATGTTCATGTCGATTTCACAGGCAAAATGGGAGCGATTGGAAAAATCGCATTCAAGAGAACTGGCAGAATTTTCTCGGAATGAGGAAGGGCTTTCAGTTTTTGGATTATTCCTTGTCACCATTGATCCAATAAAAAACGGAAAGTATAAAAATTTTAGTTCTGTTCAAATAGAAGATGCTGCTCTCATGACAACAACTGAGCAACTTATTCCGGTCGAAAGCCGCTATGAAGCTAAAATTGTTGAGTTATTAGTTCAAGAAGAACGAACCTTCATAAAGCCGCTCCGCTTTGATGCAGCACGAGAGCTTGTCCGGCCTGACTTTATCTTGACTGATATCGGCAAAAAAGAAGGCTATCCAATGGAAGTATTTGGGCGAACGGATGAAAAATATCTCGCACGTAAAGCTGAGAAAGAAAGCTACTACGCGCGAGTATTTGGTTCTGACAACTGGTGGTCATGGAATGCCGCAGACGGAGACCCCATACCATCATTACCAGATCACGCTTTGAATCAATGAAGCAAACGATCAGCTGATGGCGTAGCATTGAGACGTAGCGGGTTTTCCCTTCATGTTTTCGACCTCACATCGGAAACGACCTCGATTTGTTTCAATGATATAAATTCCCCCAGTTATGTCCATCATCGCGGCCTCTACCCGGCCGTCTTTCAACAAGTCAGACATCGGCGTGCTGACCGGTTCATTTTTCGTTGGAACTTTTGGTGCTTCCGTTGTCGGCTGATCAGCCATTGCATTTGGTATCGTCCCACAAACCAAGGTTGCTAGAGCCAAGGCAACGGGAATACTTTTTTTCAACATACTCAAACCTTTCATGAGTCAAAATTATTCAGGAATGCCTGCCCCATCGTGATCGGCAAGGACAGTTGTACATCATTGTTGCAAATTCATGATCTGATGGAGAGAGTCCAACGGTTCACCTCTTTGTCAGGCAAACACATTATCTGCTGTCGTGAATCTGGATTTCCCAGTTCCGGAACCTAAGTACAAGATACCCATCACGAAAAGTGCGGAAGAACCCGTTATTCACGCCCACAGTCAGTTCCACCACCCGCCCCGACACGAGCGGGGAAGAGGCTGTGGAATAAAGCCGGGGCTGCATCCTGCGGAACAGGGTGGGCACATCCTGCGCTGCAACATCAAGGCGGGCCGCCTGCAACAGTTCGGGCAGGTAACCGCCTTCGGTCCGGCCAAGTGCATGCAGCATTGCCGGGTTGGGGCGTGCCAGATCAAAATGGCGCAACAGGGCATCGTGCAGTCCAACGGTGCCTGCGCCCTTTAGGGTCACGGGAGTATCCGCTGGCAGGCCCAATGCCGCCAGAGTGGTTTTGACAACCTCTACTGCGTTGCAGGGCCATATCCCCAGCGCATCTCCGGGCTTCCAGTCCAGGCTGCTCTTGCCCAGGTCCAGGCCAATACGGCGTGTATCCTTGCTGGCAGCGCCCTGACACAAGCGTTCGTTCAGTGCAAGGCGGGCAATAACCGGCGCATCCCTTGTGCCAACTCTGGGCTCGGGCAGCGTGGTGGCGGGTGGGGACACTGGGGGTGTTG
Organism: Acetobacter pasteurianus subsp. pasteurianus LMG 1262 = NBRC 106471; assembly: GCF_000285275.1. Lineage (GTDB taxonomy): Bacteria > Pseudomonadota > Alphaproteobacteria > Acetobacterales > Acetobacteraceae > Acetobacter > Acetobacter pasteurianus. The sequence goes on along the minus strand of NZ_CADO01000069.1, from coordinate 3,549 downwards.
TGCTGTCCAGCACAGCCAGAAGCTGGCCACGCCAGACTTCTACCGTATCCTCAAAATCCGGTTCGCAATCCACGCGGTCCATGATCATACAGGCACCCAGCTCCCGCAGGCGGCCATCCAGCGCACAGCCAAACCCGCAGAAACTGGCATAGGAGGAATCCCCCAACGCCAGAACCGCGCAGGAGAAGCCTGTCAGTGCCTCCTTGCGCGCACGCAGGGTGTCCCAGAATGGGGTTGCACAATCGGGGGGATCTCCATCCCCAAAAGTGGAGACAACAAAAATCGCCTTCCCCTGCCCAAGGTCCGCATCCTTGCAGTGATCCAGACAGGCGAGTTCCACCGTATACCCGGCCTCCCGCAGCCAGACAGCCACGGTAGCGGCCAGCGCCTCCGCCCGACCAGTCTGCGATGCCCACCAAACCCGGATGCTCTGCCGCACGGCAAGAACATTCGGGGGAAGAGGCTGGGCACACGCCTCCCCCACACGGCTGAACAGGCCCGCCAGCAGGCCGTTTACATAACTCCGCGCTTCCACAGGCAAGGGAGCGGATGCGGGTACATCCGGCACCAGACCGGGTTGTGGGGGCACCATACGCAACCCTTCCAGAAAACCTTTCAGCCATATTCTGGCCTGTTCGGGCAAATCTGGCTGGAGGGCTGGATCATCAAGGGAGAAATGGCGCATCAGGGTATCAAGCGGCATAGGGGCACTTCCTTCTTCCTGACGGGGGGCTGAGGGTGGCAACACATCTGGCGCAACCCGCTCCAGCTTAACGGCACAGAGCTTGAAGCCGGGCTGGAGGGAGAGCGGGTCCACATCATCCGACGTAACCGCATTGACGGCCATGTCCGGGCCAAAGCGGTCATTCCAGTGGAATGGGGCAAAGCACTGCCCCGCCCCCACGCGCTGGCTGATTTGAACAGGCAGAACAATGTGCCCACGGCGGGACGTCACCCTGACACGATCATCCGCCTGCAACCCAAGTGATTGGGCATCCTGCACCGAAACCTCCACAAATGGGCCGGGGTTCAGGCGGTTCAGGCTGGCAACACGGCCTGTTTTGGTCAGGGTATGCCACTGGTGTTGCAGTCGGCCACTGTTGAGCACAAAGGGGAACTGCTCATCTGGCCATTCCTGCGGGCGCATCCACGGGCGCGCGTAAAAAATCGCACGCCCATCGGGGGTGGGAAAAACCGGTAGCACCTGCCCGGCCGGTACATAGCGCACCGGGTGGCGGGCCTGCGTGTCCCCCACAGGGGCAGGCCACTGCACCGGGCCCTGGCGCAGGCGCTCATAGCTCACTCCGGCGCAGTCATAGCCGGTTTTGGGGTTTGTAAAACGGCTGAGTTCAGCAAACACTTCAGCGGCGGAAGTAAAGGAAAAACCCTGCTCAAACCCCATGGCGCACGCAACGCGGGCAATAAGCTCCCAATCGGCCAGTGCTTCCCCCGGTGGAGCGACCGCCTTTTGTGCCAAGGTCATGGTCCGGTCGGAATTAACCTGCACGCCATCCGCTTCTGCCCAAAGGGCGGCTGGAAGCAGACTATCGGCAAATCCTGTGGTTTCACTATCTGCAAAGGCGTCCTGCACAACCACGTAATCCGCTTTTTCCAATGCCCGTATGACATGGCCGCGATTGGCAACAGTGGCCACAGGGTTGGTGCAGATAATCCAGCAGGCTTTTATGCGGCCTTCTTCCATGGCCTCAAACATGGCAATGGCGCCATTGCCCCCTACATCCCGCAGGGTGCCGGGGGGGAGCTTCCACTGTGCCTCCACAAATGCGCGGTCTTCCGCCACCAGCGCGCTGCGTTGCCCCGGTAGCCCCGGCCCCATGTAACCCATTTCGCGCCCCCCCATGGCGTTGGGCTGGCCGGTCAGGGAAAACGGGCCGCAACCGGGTTTGCACAGCGCGCCTGTGGCAAGGTGCAGGTTGCATAGCGCATTGGTATTCCATGTTCCCGCAACGCTCTGGTTCAGCCCCATGGTCCACAGGCTCATCCAGTCCCCGGCCTGAGCAATCCAGCGGGCGGCGGTCATAATATCCGCAACAGGCAGGCCGGTTATTTCGGCAACAGTGCTGGGCGCATACTCTGCCAGAAATGCAGGCATGGCATCCCACCCACGGGTTGCCTGCGCGATAAACTGTTTGTCTATGTCTCCATTTTCAACAAGAATATGCAAAAGGCCATTCAGCAAGGCCAAGTCTGTTCCCGGGCGGATGGGCAGATACAGGTCCGCCTTTTCCGCCGTGGCCGTTTTGCGTGGGTCCACCACAATCAGCTTGGCGCCAGCTCTTTTCCGCTCCATCAGACGCAGGAACAGGATCGGGTGGCAATCGGCCATATTGGACCCGATGACAAAAAACAGGTTGGTGGTGTCTATATCCTCATAACTGCCCGGTGGTGCGTCTGCCCCGAGCGAGAGCTTGTAGCCTGTACCTGCCGCTGCCATGCACAGGCGGGAATTGGATTCTATATACTGGCTTCCAACATACCCTTTTGCCAGTTTGTTAATGAGGTACTGTGCCTCCACAGACATCTGACCGGACACATAAAACGCAATTGCGTCCGGCCCATGTGTATCCAGAACACTCCTTAACCTTGCTGCCGTTTTGTCAATCGCCTGTTCAAGCGGAACCGCCACGGCATCCGCCCCACGTTGCGGGCGCAACACGGCGGTTTTTAAACGCTCCTGCGCATATAAGGGCTTATCGCACGAACTGCCTTTTGTGCATAAACGGCCGGCATTGGCAGGGTGCGCGGCATCACCCCGCACCTTTGCAATTTTTCCATCCTTTACATCCAGAATAATCCCGCACCCTACGCCACAATACGGGCAGACAGAACGGAATGAAGTATCAGGCATGGCCACGTCAGGCAGGCGTCAGTTCAGGTGTACCCTGCCCGGCGCGCACCCTGATCTGCACCTTGCCGTCCACCAGCCGTGCATCCCATGTGCGCAGCCGGACCGATGCATCCTCCAGACACTGGCCATCTTCCAGACGGAAGTGCTGCTTGTACAGTGGCGAGGCCACAACCCGCTGCCCCTTGATCTCCCCTATCAGCCCACGGCCAATAATATTGGCATGCGAAAACGGGTCATGGTTATCCAGCGCATACACACAGGCGGGCTCAACCTGCGTGGCCGGAACATAGAACAGGGCGACCTGATTACCCTCGCACCATGCGACCACACCGGATTTTTCCACAAGGTCCGTTTGCGCGCACAGTTCCGTCCATGCCTGCGGGCCTGCAAGGCTCCCTGCCTCGGGCAGGTTGGCAGCGGGCCTGACCTGATCACGCTCGGCCACGGTGCGAATGTTGGGGTCTGGGCGGGCATCGTTTACAAATGTGCGGAACCGCTTGAGTTTGTCCTTGTCGCTCAGTGCGTCCCGCCATTCGCAATGGTAGTGGTCCACCACCAGTTGCATCTGGCGTTCCAGCTCTTCGGCAATGCCAAGACTGTCGTTGATGATCACGTCCTTGAGGTAATCCACGCGGAAATCTCACAGAAGGGTTGTACATCGGGTTAGATTATGAAAAAGT
>NZ_CADO01000070.1 GCF_000285275.1 Acetobacter pasteurianus subsp. pasteurianus LMG 1262 = NBRC 106471 | reverse complement strand
TGAATTCTACAAAATGACCCGAAATTGCCTCAAGTGTGAGAAATCCGCGTCGATAGAGCCAGCATTCTGGATGACAGAAAGCATTTCTGAACGGTTGGTTGCATCTGCCTGAATGGCTTCTGCCCCGGTCTGGCGTGCAAGCTCATCAGATTTTGTGCGCGATCCGGCCCATGTGAAGCTTACGGATGCCCCATCGCGGGCCAAACGTCTGACAATTGCAGCTCCAATCCCTCGGCTACCGCCGATGACCAAGACCTTTTTGCCTGAAAACTCTGCCATGTTGTGCTCCCCTTGGTTCTGTATCGATCACTACAGAACGAGAAAGCATTAGAGCGCAAGTTAATTTTGTATCGAGTGATATGGAACTTTTGTTTTGTTGCTAAAGATTTTATAAAAATTATTCAGGGATATCTTTTTCTTTTTTTTCACCTTCAGCACTTACACTGAATTTTTGGTAAACGCCTAAAGCAATGACCATGAATGTGGCGACTATTAATAGCGCAGCAGGAAAAAGAATATCCTCTGGAGCTTTGCCGCTTCTTTCAAAAACACCGACCAATCCTTCAATAAAGACTGCAATAATAATTGTTGTCATGAATTTGGTGAGACTGACTCTAGCTTCGCTTAATGATTGCTTTTCTTTGGGGCGCAAGACTTCTTCTTCAATAAAGTATTTTGCAACATCAAAGACAGCAACGGCGATAACAACGTAGCTAATGGCTTGAACTATTTCTTCTCGTCCATCGTCAAGAGAGACTATAAATGCTGAAACAAGGCCAATTGTTCCAGACACAATGAGTAAAGTGGCCAATATTATTAAAAATATACTCGCCACACAGAATGCTAATCTGGAAATGTTTGTTATGGTATTAATTGTAAATTGTCCTTGCATGAGCAAATTGGTGCCAGAAGATAACATTTATTTTGGCAAAAAGTTTCCTACAATTCTGCTAGTTCTTCTCAATATATTGTTATCCTAGAAAAGGCTATTATGCGGTGCATCAATGGTGATTGTGGCATCACTTATTATGGCATGAGGTATACCTACACGGGTATAGATTTCATATAAAAGGTTTATTTTGATTTATGCATATCAATAAATAATAATTTGTAAATTTCTGATTTGGGTTATTATTTTGAAATAATATAAAAATGCAAAAGTTTTCGCGGTAAATATATTTTTCTTAACATTTGCAAAATCAATGCAGTTGGGTGTTTTGATGGTATAACTTTTTTAAAAGAGAATTATAAAAATATTATATATAATAAATAATTTATCAAATTTTTGATATGAATCAAAAGATCACCATGTCTCTTCATGGTATTTGTTATAACGTGTTAACAAAGGGCATCCGTCCGGTAATTATTGAAATTACTAGCCATTGCTTAATGTATGGCTGAGGGAAGGTAAAATTATGAGCACGACATCAGAAAATCCCAAACCTCTCGATGGCATTAAGGTTATTGATTTTGGGGGAGTGCAGTCGGTTCCATCTGCGGCTCAGTTACTGGCGTGGTATGGTGCTGATGTCATTAAAATTGAACGTGTAGGGGTAGGCGATATTACTCGCAACCAGCTTCGGGATATTCCGGATGCAGATGCTCTATATTTTACAATGTTGAACTGCAACAAGCGTTCTGTTGAGTTGAATACAAAAACACCTGAAGGCAAGGCTGTATTTGAAAAATGCCTCAAATGGGCAGATATTCTTCTTGAAAATTTTCGCCCCGGAGCCATGGAGCGTATGGGGTTTACGTGGGAATACCTACAGCAGCTCAACCCACGTCTGATTTACGGCACAGTTAAAGGATTTGGCGATAACTCCCCTTGGGCAGGGGTGAGCGCGTATGAAAATGTTGCCCAATGTGCAGGTGGCGCAACATCCACAACTGGTTATTGGAATGGTGCGCCACTTGTTGATGGTCAGGCTCCAGGCAATAATAATGGACCTTTGGTAAGTGCAGCTGCTTTGGGTGATAGTAACACAGGCAATCACTTGCTGATTGGTGTATTGGCTGCTTTGTTCGGGCGTGAACGGACGGGAAAGGGCCAAAAAATCAGCGTTTCCATGCAGGATGCTGTGCTGAACCTATGCCGTGTTAAACTGCGTGATCAGCAAAGGTTAGAACGCGTAGGGTATCTGGAAGAATATCCGCAATATCCAAATGGCAAATTTGGAGACACAGTGCCGCGTGGCGGCAATGCTGGTGGCGGTGGTCAGCCTGGCTGGATACTAAAGTGTAAGGGCTGGGAAACCGACGATAACGCCTATATTTATTGCACTGTGCAAGAACAGGATTGGGGCCCAACTTGTGAAGCCATAGGTAAGCCGGAATGGGCGACAGATCCTAAATACAATACGGCAAAAGCGCGTGAAACGCACATGTTTGAAATTTTTGCCGCGATTGAAACAGCTATTGCAGATAAAACAAAATATGAAGCAGTAGCACATTTGGCCAAGTATCGTGTGCCTTGTTCACCAGTGTTGTCCATGAAGGAAATTGCCGAAGCTCCGGATCTGCGTGAATCTGGAACAATTGTTGAAGTGCAGCAGCCAAAACGAGGCTCTTTCTTAACGATTAACCCAATTAAATTCAGCGGATTTACGCCTGAAATCAAAGCAGCTCCCTTGCTAGGGCAGCATACGGATGAGGTGCTGGCTGAACTGGGTTACACGGCTGAAGAAATCAAAAGCCTGCGAGATAAGAAAATCACCTGCGCATAATGCGACCATTGTGAAAAGTGACAGCACCTTAGGGTGTTAAATCTACCAGATATAAATTCCTGCATGGTTCTGTTTTGAGCATCTTTCATGCAGGAACGAGGAAAAGATTATGACAGACCAGACAGCACCAAGCACTCTGACGGATGGTTTCCATCTTGTTATTGAAGCCCTTAAGCTCAACAACATTTCCACAATGTTTGGTGTTGTCGGTATTCCGATTACAGATCTGGCTCGGCTCAGCCAAGCGGAAGGCATGCGGTTTATTAGTTTTCGGCACGAACAGCCTGCTGGCTATGCGGCAGCCATTACCGGGTATCTTACAAAAACGCCGGGTGTGTGCTTAACAACATCCGCTCCAGGTTTTCTAAATGGCCTTGTGGCAGCAGCAAATGCCAACACAAACGGCTTTCCAATGATTCTGATTAGCGGATCAAGCAATCGTGCCATTGTTGATCTGCAGCAAGGAGATTACGAAGAACTTGATCAGATGAATGCGGCCAAGCCTTTTGTAAAAGCGGCTTACCGTATTGATCGGCCAGAAGATATAGGAACCGGAGTGGCACGTGCCATCCGCACAGCCGTATCTGGTCGCCCCGGCGTTGTTTATCTTGATTTGCCCGCAGCGGTGCTGAGCGCAACTGTGGATGCGCAGGTTGGTCAGGCATCTTTAGTCAAGGTGGTGGATGCAGCAGCTCCTCAGCGTCCAACGGATGAAGCGATTGAACGTGCGGTCAGTCTGTTAGCTGCCGCAAAGCGTCCATTGATTCTTTTAGGAAAAGGGGCGGCTTACGCACAGGCAGATACGGCTATTCGTGATCTAGTCGAAAAGACCGGTATTCCGTTCCTGCCCATGTCCATGGCAAAAGGTTTGCTGCCCGATGGACATCCGTTATCTGCGGCCTCGGCACGGTCTTTGGCTCTTGCTCAGGCAGATGTGGTTCTGCTGGTAGGGGCGCGTCTGAATTGGATGCTAGCTCATGGTAAAGCACCGCAGTGGTCTCCAACGGTGAAATTTATCCAGGTTGAAGCTAATCCGAGCGAATTTGATAGTAACAGACCGATTGCCGCACCTGTTCCAGGTGATATTGCAGAATCTGTAAAAGCCTTGAATGCCGCTGTGGTAAGTAAGGGCGTGAAAGCAGATCCGGCATGGCTTGCGGAGCTAAATGCCAAGCGTGAGCAGAACGTTGCCAAGATGACTGCACGCTTGGAAAAAGTGACAGACCCAATGAACTTTTTCACAGCACTCAATGTCATCAAAGGGGTTCTGGAAGGGCGCGATTACTATCTGGTCAATGAAGGCGCGAACACATTGGATGTGACGCGTAATGTTATTGACATGAAGCTGCCGCGCCGCCGTCTGGACCCAGGCAGTTGGGGCACAATGGGCGTTGGGCTTGGATATGCCATTGGCGCGGCTGTTACTACAGGTAAGCCCATTGTAGCTATTGAAGGTGATAGTGCTTTTGGGTTTAGTGGCATGGAAATGGAAACAATCTGCCGTTACAAATTGCCTGTTGTTGTTATTGTATTCAATAATGGCGGGATTTATCGCGGGGATGATGTGAACCGCGGGAATGGAACAGACCCAGGCGTGACCCGGCTGGATGCTTCTGCGCATTATGAAAAGATTATCGAAGCCTTTGGTGGCGCAGGGTACGATGCACAAAAACCAGCGGATCTGAAACAGGCTCTGGAAACCGCTCTGGCATCTGGCAAGCCGGCCATGATCAACTGTGTTATTGATCCGCATGTCGGCACGGAAAGCGGACATCTTAGCAAGCTGAATCCGCAAAGTGCTGTTAAGGCTGGCGCCGCTACCTCCACCACAAAAGCTGCAAAATAAGGTGGTATGATGACTGAAACCACCGCAGCAAAAGCGAAGGGGCCCTTTGATGGGCTCCTCGTCATTGATCTTACGCATGTGCTGAATGGCCCATTCGGCACAACAATTCTCACAGATCTTGGTGCACGCACAATCAACGCGGAAATCTCACAGAAGGGTTGTACATCGGGTTAGATTATGAAAAAGTCTG
>NZ_CADO01000071.1 GCF_000285275.1 Acetobacter pasteurianus subsp. pasteurianus LMG 1262 = NBRC 106471 | reverse complement strand
TCATCTGGCGGAAAGGAAAGGCTGGGGAAGATATCAAAAGCCGGGCAGGCTGATCCGCAGGCTTCTCATCATGGGCGCCATGACCCAGGTGAACTGGGCCAGCCGTAAGGCCCCTGCACCGGGAAGCTGGCTGGCACGGATGCTGGCCCGCAAGCCCCGTATGCTGGTCGCCATTGCGCTGGCCAACAGGATGGCACGAGCCATCTGGGCCATGGCAACAAAACAGGAGGATTATCGGGATCCGGCCCTGTCCGTGGCAGCCTGAGCGATGGCTTGGCTTCTGCGGATGGAACCGGTAGGGGTGTGAGAGGGCGATGACCTGAATGGGCGCATGATCGTTTGATCCGGATCGGAAAAACCAGTGGATTTCTCTGTGCTTTAAAGCACGCCTGTGAGATTTGGATCTGATCCGCTGATCACCATACCGGCCAGTGGCTTCTGAAAGGCCACATCAACAGGCCTTACAGAAGACCGCACACGATCACACGTCAATATGGGTCAGAAAACTCTTGCATAACGGACGGCAACCATATGTGGACGGCTCCCCCTTGCAAGGGGCTAGGCAAGAAAATGATCGGATCTTTGCTTCCATATGTCCGGCCTGTTGATGCGGCCATAGGGTCGCTGGCCAAGATGGCTTCCGCAGCGTGAGCCCCAAACACAGAAGCGGTCTTTGATGACCACTGGTTGCCACGGGTTTTCTCACGCCATGGATCGATCGATCACACCATCTGCTCTATTACTTGCAAGCCACGACCTCAGCTCGGCACGAGAGCGTCAAATGTCAGCGCATCGTGCCAGGCTAAGCTCAAACAGCAGCTGCGCCGGGTTGCTGCAGAAGGCGCTTATAGTGTTCGCCGCTGACCATCAGTTTCCAGGCAATCCGCGCAATCTTATTGGCAAGGGCCACCGCTGCGAGTTTCGGTTTTTTGCGCTCCAGCAATTCACGTAACCAAGATGAGGCATTCTTCCCATTGGTCCGCCGGGCATGCGACACGACTGCGGTCGCGCCAACCACCAGCGTGCTTCGCAAGACCTCATCGCCAGCGCGTGTGATTCTGCCAAGCCTTGTTTTTCCACCGGTTGAGTGATCCCTGGGCGTCAATCCGATCCAGGCCGCAAAGGCTCGACCCGATTTGAACAGATGCGGATCAGGCGTTTTCATCATCAGCAGCGCTGCGCCGATCGGGCCAACGCCCGGAATTTTCGCAAGACGCTGACTGCATTCGTTGGCGCGGTGCCATGCCATCACCTTGCCCTCAAGCTGTTCGATTTCACCTTGCAATTCAGCATATTCCTTTGCGTGAAGGGCAAACAACTCGCGCGTCAATGTGGGCAGGCTTTCGTCCGCAGCGATCCGATCAAGGAGTGCCTCAATCCGGCACATGCCTTTGGGCGCCGTGATCCCAAACTCGGCAGCATATCCCCGGATCGTATTGGCGAGCTGTGTGCGGTTCCGGATAAGTCGTGCCCGCATTCCAATCAGCATCAACGCTGCCTGCTCTTCCTCGCTCTTGAGCGGGACGAACCGCATTGTAGGCCGACTCATCGCTTCACAGAGGGCTTCCGCGTCGGCGGCATCGTTTTTCCCGCGCTTGACATAAGGCTTCACGAGCTGCGGCGCGATCAGCTTCACTGTGTGTCCCAGACACGAGAGCACCCGCCCCCAGTAATGGGAGGCGCCACAGGCCTCAATCGCGATTTCAATCGGGGGCAGTTTCTCAAAAAACTTTACCATCTCCCGGCGGGATAGCTTCCTGCGCAAAACAGGCTGCTCCTTCGCGTTTACACCGTGCAATTGGAAAACACTTTTTGACGTGTCCATGCCAATACGGATAATTTGTTCCATGGGTGGCCTCCTCTGTGAATTCTGCAACGACTTCACCTTGGCACATCGCGATGCCGTTGGGAGCCGTCCACCCCATCACAGAAGAAATCCGCGTCGATCATCTCGAACGGGAAGGGCTTCGGATTGAGGCAGTTCCTGTGCCATCTCTGTCGCCGCCAGCGCTGGTCGCGGTGACTCTGGCCGCGTTCCTGGCTGCGCGAGAAAGAACAACCTTGGCAGAAATCATGCAAAACGTGATCGACGTGCCGCCAGAAAAAGAGCTGCTTGTTATGCTCAAAAATGCAGGATGGGAGTCACGAAGGACCGCCACCGGGCGCTTCTGGGTGAAAACCAGGGGGTGAATAGCTGACATCGGATACGTCCGTCCGGCTTGGATGGGCGTATCCGATGAAAGGAAGGCCCTGACACGCCGGACCAACACTGGGCGATTGCGCTTCCTGAGGGAGAGCCATAACCTGCTTCCATGACTCGAAATCCCTCTGAAAAGCCCAAGTCCCGTGCCTCAGCGAAAGTCGGCACGACTGTCACGAAGGATAATCTGAGGGCGCTTGGTGCGGACCGACTTGCGGACCTGCTCATCGAACTGGCAGGGCAGGACACCGCACTGACCCGCAGGCTTCGCATGGCGCTGACAGCGGTTCACGCGAAGGATAAACTCGGCAAGGAGATCGAAAAGAGACTGCGCACGATCCAGCGTTCCCGTGGGTTTCTGCCCTGGGACCGGATCCGTCCTCTGGCTGCTGAACTTGATACCTTGCGGCAATCCATCCTGGGTGACGTTGCCTCTGCCGATGTCGGGCAGGCCATTTCAGCCATGAGGCTGCTTGTGGAGATTGCCCCATCCGTCTACGAGCGCTCGGACGACAGTTCCGGATACCTGTCGGACGTCTTCCGGGAGGCCGCTTCTGATCTTGGCGTTCTCTGGGGACGACAGGCCAACCGGGATCCCGCCATCGTTGTCACAGACCTTCTTACGCTTCTCGATGATGACGGGTATGGCACCTGTGATCGTCTGCTCGCCGCGTGCGGCACGGCATTAGGCGAAACGGGCGCAGCCATGCTCAGAACTATGCTTCTGGCACGACTGCGCGACCTTCCTGCGTCAAAGGGGAATAGCGATTATCATACCGACATCGCGCGTATGCAGGTGATCAGGCACCTGCGGGATCTTGCGGATGCCATGGGTGACGTTGATGCGTATAGTGAAGCTGTCAGCCTGAGTGACCGCCAGTATGCCTATACCGGCGACGTCGCACGCCGCTTGCTGGACAAGGGGCGCGCCCGGGAGGCACTTGACTGGCTCGACCGGGAAACTGAAGAGAACTCTCGCTTTTACAAGGAAAACGACGATCTGCGGATTGAAGCATACGAGGCCGTTGGAGACCGAGACAAAGCTCAGGCTCTGCGATGGAACGTTTTTCGGGAACGCCTGAGCCTGCCGCACTGGAAAGCCTATCAGCGTCATCTCAGTGATTATGATGCGATCGACGCCGAAGAGCAGGCACTCGATCACATCCGGAATTTCCCGAATAGAAGCGTGGTCCTGTCTACTCTTCTGGAATGGCCCGCTCTCGACGAAGCTGCCCGTCTCGTGCGGCATCATACAGCGGAACTGGACGGACGGGACTACGGGACGCTGCGTCCGGCAGCGGAACGTCTATCTGAAGCTTATCCCAACGAAGCGACGCTGCTCTACCGTCTGCTGGTCGAGGCCGTGCTGGACAGGGCGCTTTCCCGTTACTACGCCTATGCCGCAAAGGATCTTGCGTCCTGTCAGCGACTTGCACCCATGTTGACCATGGCTGAAGGCATGGAATCCCATGAAACGTTCATGACCCGGTTGAAGGCTTCACATAAGCGCAAACTGGGATTCTGGTCATTGATCGCCGTGCCCTGAGAGCAGGGTTGGGGGAAAATGGTCTGGCCAGTATTGCGAGCGAATTCCATTGTTACCCGGCAAGAGTTTGGATATACTGTCGGCATATCCCAAATGGAGGTTACGATGCTCACCCGCACGACGCTTTTTCTGTCCAATCGCTCCCAGGCCGTGCGTCTTCCCAAAGCGGTTGCATTTGACGTCAACCTGAAAGACGTCGTGATCATCCCGGACGGTGCGCGTCGTATAATCGCACCTGCAAATGCCGCATGGGACGATTTCTTTGCCGCGCCGGGCACTCCACTGCCTGAGCGTGATCAGCCGAGGATGCAGGAACGCGAAAGCTTCTGATGCTTCGTTATCTTCTGGATACAAACTTTTGCATTCGTGTCCTGCGTGATCGTCCGCAAGGCTTGCGTGAGCGTTTCAATGATAACGCCGAGGCGCTCTGCATCTCGGATGTCGTGCTTTACGAACTTCTCTATGGAGCCGAAAAATCTCACGATCCGGCAAAGATTCGACGTGAGGTTGAGCATTTTGCCGCACGTCTGTCTGTTTTGCCGTTTGATGATGACGCCGCAGCCCATACAGCGGAAATCAGGGCAGAGCTGGAAAAGCGTGGCTGTGTCATCGGCCCATACGATTTGATGATTGCCGGGCACGCTCGAAGCAGGGGGCTTGTCGTTGTGACTGGAAACTTACGAGAACTTACGAGGGTAGATGGGTTGCGATCTGAGGATTGGACGGCCGGTTAAGGGATAAGTGGAGCTTCTGCTTCGGCTTCTGCCTCATGTCAGACGTAACAGGAATTGCTGGAGTTTTCTGAAAGCAGGTATATAGCGAGATGATAATATGCGCATGGAAATGTGTATAAATATGTGCTATGTTTCAGTTCTCATGTAAATAGGATCAAAGCTATGGTTCGTGTGCACTCCACCAGCCCGTTGCGTCGTCCCACTAATGTGACGTTACCTGCTCAGTTACTCGAAGAAGCCAGATCGCTTGATCTCAACATATCGCAGGCCTGCGAACAGGGGTTGAAGTCAGCGATCGCTTCGGTTCGTGCTCAACAATGGCTCGCAGAAAATCGCTCCTCTCTTGAAGCATCCCGACAGTATGTCGAAAAGAATGGTCTTCCTCTGGCGGATTATCGGAACTTCTGAATGGCGCGTTTTGATGTGTATTGTTTGGCCGGACGAGGTGAAGCGCGTTTCGTTTTAGATGTGCAGGCAGACCTGCTGGACGAGTTGGGCACCCGCATCGTGGTGCCGCTTTTATCACAGAAAGTGGCACCCAAGCCGGCAAAGAGACTGAATCCGATTTTCGTAGTCGATGACCAGTCGTTCGTTATGATGACACAGTTTATGGCTGCTGTACCTGACCGTGATCTGAAAAAAGGCGTGACGTCATTGTCTCTTTATCAGGATGAAATCATCCAGGCTATTGATCTACTTTTAACTGGTTTCTGAGGGAGAGCCTTGGTCGGCTTCCGCCCTCATTTTTGTCATTCAATGCCCGGTTAAGCTTCTCGAATAGCGGACTATTTTCGGTTTTTCTTGACGTAAGGAGCCTGAGCAGTCAGCGGTGAGGCCATGGATACCATCAGCCTTCTTGCTCTACTCCTGACGCTCTCGGCAGGCTTCAGCATTCTCAACCACCATACGTTGCGTGTTCCTGTCACGATCGGCGTTCTGGTCTTCTCATTGCTGACCTCGCTTCTGGTCATGATCCTGAACCCTCTGATCCCGGCCTATGACCTTCAGGCTCTCCCACGGTCTGTACTCGGCGCGATCAATCTGCCTGCGGCACTTCTGAACGGTGCCCTGTCGCTGCTGCTTTTTGCGGGAGCCATGCAGGTGGATGTCGGGCATCTGCGAGCAAAGCTGATGTCTGTGACCGCTCTCTCCATTCTGGGAACCGTTCTGGCCGTG
>NZ_CADO01000072.1:2500-5655 GCF_000285275.1 Acetobacter pasteurianus subsp. pasteurianus LMG 1262 = NBRC 106471 | reverse complement strand
TGGTTGCGGGGGCAGGATTTGAACCTGCGGCCTTCAGGTTATGAGCCTGACGAGCTACCGGGCTGCTCCACCCCGCGGTTGTAAGTGTGTTGAAATTTGTATGGGTAAGATTTGGGTAGGGTGGATTGGAAGACCTGGCGGCGACCGACTTTCCCGTGGCTTAAGCCACAGTATCATAGGCGCTGGGGGTTTTCACGGCCGAGTTCGGGATGGGATCGGGTGGATCTCTCCCCGCCATGGCCACCAGGTCATCCAGTCCACCCTGTAAGGGGTGTGTGGAGGACGGTTGGTTATGAAGAAGTAGGCGATATATGGATGATTTCTGTGCACGGGCTGTCCTTTTAAGGGGACAGTAAGAGAGTGAGCCTATTGGGTGATTAGGACCAGTTAGCTGCACGCGTTACCGCGCTTTCACACCTGGCCTATTAACGTGGTGGTCTACCACGACCCTCAGGGAGACCTAGTTTTGAGGTGGGTTTCCCGCTTAGATGCTTTCAGCGGTTATCCCTTCCATACTTAGCTACCCGGCGGTGCCGCTGGCGCGACAACCGGTGCACCAGAGGTATGTTCATCCCGGTCCTCTCGTACTAGGGACAAATCCTCTCAAGTCTCCAACATCCACGGCAGATAGGGACCGAACTGTCTCACGACGTTCTAAACCCAGCTCACGTACCACTTTAATCGGCGAACAGCCGAACCCTTGGGACCTGCTCCAGCCCCAGGATGTGATGAGCCGACATCGAGGTGCCAAACCTCCCCGTCGATGTGGACTCTTGGGGGAGATCAGCCTGTTATCCCTAGAGTACCTTTTATCCGTTGAGCGATGGCCCTTCCACGCGGGACCACCGGATCACTATGGCCGACTTTCGTCTCTGCTCGAGCTGTCACTCTCGCAGTCAGGCGGGCTTATGCCATTGCACTCAACAGCCGGTTTCCGACCGGCCTGAGCCCACCATCGCGCGCCTCCGTTACACTTTGGGAGGCGACCGCCCCAGTCAAACTGCCCACCATACAGGGTCCCGGATCAGGCTAACTGACCACGGTTAGACATCAGAAAAATTCAGGGTGGTATTTCAAGGATGGCTCCACAGGAACTGGCGCCCCTGCTTCAAAGCCTCCCACCTATCCTACACAGAATGTCTCTGATGCCACTGTAAAGCTGCAGTAAAGGTTCATAGGGTCTTTCCGTCTGACCGCGGATACCCCGCATCTTCACGGGGAATTCAATTTCGCTGAGCCGATGCTGGAGACAGCGGGGAAGTCGTTACGCCATTCGTGCAGGTCGGAACTTACCCGACAAGGAATTTCGCTACCTTAGGACCGTTATAGTTACGGCCGCCGTTTACCGGGGCTTCAATTCAGTGCTCTCACACCTCCTCTTAACCTTCCGGCACCGGGCAGGCGTCAGACCCTATACGTCGTCTTTCGACTTCGCAGAGTCCTGTGTTTTTAATAAACAGTCGCTACCCCCTGGTCTGTGCCACCCGCCAATGGTTGCCCACCAACGGGTCTCGCTTATCCCGAAGTTACACGAGCAATTTGCCTAGTTCCTTCAGCATCGTTCTCTCAAGCGCCTTGGTATTCTCTACCAGTCCACCTGTGTCGGTTTCGGGTACGGTCTATACGCCAGAGCTATTTCCTGGAATGCTCCAAAAGCCAGATCAATCCGTTAAGACCTGACAACATATCGCATTCGTCACTTCTGGCAGGTACAGGAATATTCACCTGTTTCCCATCGACTACGGCTCTCGCCCTCGCCTTAGGGGCCGACTAACCCTGCGTGGATTAACCTTGCGCAGGAACCCTTGGACTTTCGGCGACAGTGTTTCTCGCACTGTTTGTCGCTACTCATGTCAGCATTCGCACTTCCGATATCTCCAGAGAGGGTCACCCCGTCTCCTTCACTGACTTACGGAACGCTCCGCTACCGCGCATATCATAGATATGCACCCACAGCTTCGGCACGTGGCTTGAGCCCCGTTACATTTTCGGCGCAGGGTTTCTATTAGACCAGTGAGCTATTACGCTTTCTTTAAAGGATGGCTGCTTCTAAGCCAACCTCCTGGTTGTTATGGAATCCCCACATCCTTTCCCACTTAGCCACGATTTGGGGGCCTTAGCTGGTGGTCTGGGCTGTTTCCCTCTCGACAATGGACCTTAGCACCCACTGTCTGTCTGCCAGGCTATACTTCCGGGTATTCGGAGTTTGGTTGGGTTTGGTAAGGCTTTGGGCCCCCCTAGCCCATCCAGTGCTCTACCCCCCGGGGTAACCACCTGACGGTCTACCTCAATAGATTTCGCGGAGAACCAGCTATCTCCGAGTTTGATTGGCCTTTCACCCCTAGCCACAGCTCATCCCCGACTTTTTCAACAGGCGTGGGTTCGGCCCTCCAGTGCGTGTTACCGCACCTTCAGCCTGGCCATGGCTAGATCACTCGGTTTCGGGTCTTCTGCCAGCAACTATGCGCCCTATTCAGACTCGCTTTCGCTACGCCTACACCTATCGGCTTAAGCTCGCTGCAAACAGAAACTCGCTGACCCATTATACAAAAGGTACGCCGTCACCCCATAAGAGGCTCCGACTGCTTGTAGGCATCCGGTTTCAGGTCTCTTTCACTCCCCTCGTCGGGGTGCTTTTCACCTTTCCCTCACGGTACTTGTTCGCTATCGGTCACTAGGGAGTATTTAGGCTTGGAGGGTGGTCCCCCCATGTTCAGACAGGGTTTCACGTGCCCCGCCCTACTCAAGCATTTCCAAAGACACTACACATACGGGACTGTCACCCACTATGGTCAGCCTTTCCAGACTGTTCTGCTTCTTCTTCAAAAATGACTGGCCTGTTCCGCGTTCGCTCGCCACTACTAGCAGAATCTCAATTGATGTCTTTTCCTCCAGGTACTGAGATGTTTCAGTTCCCCGGGTTCGCCTCGTAACCCTATGTATTCAGATCACGATACCCATCGCTGGGTGGGTTGCCCCATTCGGAAATCTGCGGATCAATGCCTGCTCGCGGCTCCCCACAGCTTATCGCAGCGTGCTACGTCCTTCGTCGCCTCCTAGTGCCAAGGCATCCACCGAATGCCCTTCTCATACTCACTCACCCCATGCACAGAAACCATCCATACCTACTCACGCAGATACAAACAGCTCCAAAG
>NZ_CADO01000073.1 GCF_000285275.1 Acetobacter pasteurianus subsp. pasteurianus LMG 1262 = NBRC 106471 | reverse complement strand
TCCTTCCACTCTCGTGAAAATATCACACCATCAAACCACGGGACTAAACACCTAATGTTCATCACAAATCATGATGGCAATCGTCATCAGCCTGCCTCTGAATAAAGCCGACATGTTGCGTAAGAGATGAAGTCCGTAATCCCATTTTAGCGCAACCAAACCCCATACAAAAAAGGGACCTCCACAATGGAAGCCCCTTTTTAGGTTGTCTGTTACGGCCTATGCGGCTTTCACACTATACGGTGCAGGCATCATCTTTGGAAAATCATCCAGAAATGTTGGCCACTTCCAATCATACAAATCAGAACGCTGCGTCGATATCCACTACATTGATGAGCTTGTGGTTGATGAACTCCTTAATGCCGAGGCCAATCAATTCACGGCCATAGCCTGAGTTTTTAATCCCACCAAAAGGTAGGTCTGCCTTGGGCGATAGTGGATGGTTAATCACCACCATACCGGTGCGGATGGCCCGTGCTACACGGGTGCCTCGGGCTTCGTCCTTTGTGAATACGCTGCCGCCTAGACCGTAGGGCGAATCATTGGCAATGCGGATGGCGTCGGCCTCATCCTTCGCGCGGTAGATCTGGGTAACAGGTCCAAAAAATTCCCAATGGCGTGCAGGGTTTTTCTGATCCAGATTGGACATAAGCAACGGCTGGAAGAAAGCACCCTGTTCGGGAACTGGCGCCCCAATTACCTCAACTTTGGCACCAAGATCCATCGCCCGCGTGACCTGATCGCGCAAGTCATCAGCAGCAGCCTGAGATGACAACGGAGCCAGCGTGGTTTTGGGGTCCATCGGGTCACCTGCTTTGAGAGCTGCGACACCTTCTTTGTAAAGAGCAACGAACTGATCATAAATAGCATCAGCTACAATCAGGCGCTTTGCAGAAACACAAACTTGGCCAGCATTCCAGTGGCGACCGATGACCGCCCAACGCGCTGCTTTTTCAACGTCAGCATCATCAAGCACAATGAAAGCATCTGCTCCACCGAGTTCCATGGTGGCCTTCTTCAGTGCCTTGCCAGCAATACCAGCAATAACCGTGCCTGCGCCTTCTGACCCCGTGAGTGCGATACCGCATACGCGAGGGTCATTCAAAATCATGGCTGTGTGCGGGCGTGCTGCATACAGGTTGCGGAACAACCCTTTGGGCAGCCCGGCTTCTGCCATAAGTGTATCAAAGGCAGCAGCGCACTGCGGCAGGTTGGAAGCATGCTTGAGCAGCACGGCGTTACCAGCGGAAAGCTGCGGCGCAATAATACGCACGACCTGATAGAAGGGGAAGTTCCACGGCTCAATTGCCAGCACGATACCAAGCGGCTCATGCACCAGCATGGCTTTGCCTTCTGCCGGGTCTGCTACAGGCAACAATTCCGGCTTCAGAAGTGCTTCTGCATGTTTTGCATAGTATTCAAAAATTTCAGCAGAAAGAATAATTTCTGCTTTAGATTCTTCAAACAGCTTGCCCATTTCCAGCGTGCCCAAACGGGCATACTTATCAACATCACGACGCAGAATGGCAGCAGCGGCATTCATTACCTTTGCTCGCTCTGCAAAGGATGTATCGCGCCAAGCTTCGAAAGCAGCATGCGCCTCGGCCAATGCGGTCTGAACTTCCGCATCAGTAGCCTCTGGGAAAGTTGCAACAACTTCGTTAGTATAAGGATTGGTTGTGGCGTAAGCCATTTTTAAGTCTCGTTTCTCATTAATTTATTGGTTGCCGGGATAACGGGCTGTTCCCCTTCACCCCGGCGATAGCGACACTTCAGGTCAGGCAGCGGCTTCCAGAATTTTGCGGCTTACATCTAGGGTAACATCACCGTTTTCACCCAGATGCGTCATGCCATGATCTTCAAGCTGACCAACCAGATCGTTGATGCCTTCAGCACCAATCTCATAGGCAGACAGACGGGTTGGTACGCCCAAACCTTCGAAGAATTCCTCAGTTTTACGAATGGCAACATCAATCCGCTGATCTTCCGTACCATCGGTCAGGTTCCATACCCGCGTTGCATATTGCAGCAACTTGGCGCGCTTTTCGGCACGACGAACCTTGATTAACGCAGGGAATACGATGGCCAACGTGCGGGCATGATCAATGTGGTATTTTGCCGTAATTTCATGACCAATCATGTGCGTGCTCCAATCATGGGGCACACCCGCGCCGATCAAGCCATTCAGGGCAAGCGTTGCAACCCACATGAGGTTGGAGCGCAGATCATAATCATCTGGTGTCGCGACAATACGCGGCCCGATCTCAACCAGGCTGGACAGCAGCCCTTCTGAGAAGCGATCTTGCGCCATGCCATCGACCGGATAGGTCATGTACTGTTCCATCACATGGACAAAGGAATCCACCACCCCATTAATCACCTGCTTCATGGGCAAACTCATGGTGCGCATGGGGTCCAGCACAGAAAAACGCGGATAGACCAACGGGTTGGAGAACAACAACTTGTCACCCGTAGACTGGCGAGAAATAACGCTTAGGCAGTTCATTTCTGAACCCGTGGCAGGCAAGGTGACAACCGTGCCCAGCGGAAGCGCTTTTGTTGCGGCTTTACCCTTGCTGACAAGAATATCCCACGGCTCGCCTTCATACGGCACAGCAGCCGCGACAAACTTGGTGCCATCCATGACAGAGCCGCCACCAACAGCCAAAAGGAAGTCGAGCTTTTCCTCCCGCACCAGAGCCACGGCCTTCATAAGGGTTTCATATGTAGGGTTGGCTTCAATACCGCCAAACTCACGGAAAGTGCGGTTCCCCAGCGCTGCCCGAACTTCAGCCAGCGTGCCACTACGTTCGGCACTTGCACCACCGTAAAGCACAAGCACGCGGGCTTCGGGCGATAGCTGTTCATCAAGCCGAGCTATCATGCCTTTGCCAAACAGGATGCGTGTAGGGTTATAGAATTCAAAGTTCTGCATTGAGACACCTTATTAAGATCGGTCTTTATAGTAGACCGGTCGTCTATTTATTGCGCAAAGTAAAACGCTGTGCGCTTTCCCTGCTTTCTAGATTTCCAGAAGCCGTTTGGTTGCCTGCCATGCTTGGTCAAACGGCTGAGAACTGTGTGTAATTTTCACTATCAGGGTCGAACCCAGCCAGAGCTGGTAAAGTGAGGCCGCAAGCATTTCCGGCTCCTGCCGGTTGCCTATTGAGCCTTCTCCCTGCCCCGCCGTGATAAGTGCGCTAAGCCGGTCAATAACACTCCTGGTGCCACCTTCCAGAATGGCCCGCATCCGTTCCGAAAGATCGCAGACTTCCGCTGCAAGTTTAACAATCAGGCATTTATTCCCAATCTGCTTACTAAGATGCGTATCGCGCCAGAACTGACAGTAACGCGCTATTTTTTCGGCTGCATTACCATCTGCATTTTCAAAAAGATCATCCATTTTTACCAGATAATCTTCAATATAAGTTCTAAGAAGCTCTTCCCCAAATACTTCTTTTGATTCGAAGTAATGGTAGAAAGAGCCCTTGGGAACTCCCGCAACATCCAATATTTGTGTCAGACCAACAGCCGAAAAACCACGCTGGCCGATAAGCGGTTTAGCCGCTTTCAGGATGTGCTGCCGAGCAGCGTGATGTTTCTCTGCAATCTTCATAGGAGCTTATATATGGACGAATACATTGCCTGTCCATATAAAAAATAGACCGGTCGTCTATTTTTTATATTCCCTCCTTTCCCATGCCATACGTTAAGCAAAATAATAGGTAGCAAATAGATTATATAAGAATGGATGCCTGAAACTCATTTTGTGTCCGATTGTTCCGAACCGCCTCAACCCCAGCATTTTTCTACCAGTGCATGTATCTGTGCAGGTTACTGCCCCTTGACGTTCACTGTGCTGCGCTGTGCAATCAGCGCCATAACCTCGACGCGGAAATCTCACAGAAGGGTTGTACATCGGGTTAGATTATGAAAAAGTCTGTTTTACACAAAAGAATTTTTCATAAGCAATAAACGAACCCGATGCAGACAGAGTGTAGCGCAGGCGCGTATGAGTTTCCAGCCTCCTGT
>NZ_CADO01000074.1 GCF_000285275.1 Acetobacter pasteurianus subsp. pasteurianus LMG 1262 = NBRC 106471 | reverse complement strand
CTTACAACCAGCCTCCAACCGGAGCCTATCAGGCGCTCCGCTATACGGATTGCTCACTTGCGGTCAATGAGACCGAGAGCCAGCCTGACGAAATCAACGATATCCCTGAAATGGCGCAGTCCGTCCTGACAGGGCGGACCACACAGGGCAGCATCTCCGGCATCCTGTCTGTTGGCACGTTTGAAGACATGCTGGCCGGTGTCCTGGGGAATGACTGGGTCAATGTTAATCTGGTTTCGACTGGAGATGCGTCTGGAACCAGCACATTTATGTACCAGCCTGACGACAATATCGGCGGCAATGCAGGATGCTGGGATATCGTCCTGACGAACAATACAGTTGCCGCCCTTGGTATCCCGCCAGCTGGCCTGCTGGTGCTGAACGATACCAATATTAATGCAAACAACCTCTGCATTCCGTACAGAGTGAAAGGCAACGCCATACTGGTGCCGATGGGCTCCATTCCCAACACATCGAAAGATACTGTTGCAAAATCGGGTGCCACGATGACGTTCAACGGCATCACAAATGGCAAGATTGGGAAAACCTTTACCTTCCGGAAAGCCCTTTCTGGCAAATGGGATCTGTATTCCGGGACGATGATCAATCAGGTGCAGATCACCCTGCAAAAGCAGCAACCTGCGACTATCAGTATTGATCTGGTCGGGTCTGACATGGCGGTATCAGATACGGATAATGCCGCTTCAGTTACGCCACGCACCACCACCCCACTGATTGATACAGTGGAGGGATTTCTTGGCTGCTCCATCTTCGGCAATGCGCCGTCTGGCTGCATCCAGTCTGCCACTATCACACTCTCACGGGATGGCTCCGGTCAGGACACCGGTATGGGCCATGTTGGAGCCTGCGGTGTGCGTTTTGGCAGCTTCAAGGCCACAATGGAAATCACCTACCTGTTCCGTGATTACCAGCAGTTTACAGACTGGGCTGCCGGGAAAACCGGTCTGGTCACGGTAGGCGTTCAGGGCAGTGATGGCGTGGGCTACCAGTTTGCAGTGCTTAACGGCATTATTCGCAATCCCAAAACGCCTATCTCCGGAAAAAACCAGACTGTGGTTGCAACTGTTTCCATCACGGCAAACCC
Source organism: Acetobacter pasteurianus subsp. pasteurianus LMG 1262 = NBRC 106471 (assembly GCF_000285275.1). Taxonomy (GTDB): domain Bacteria; phylum Pseudomonadota; class Alphaproteobacteria; order Acetobacterales; family Acetobacteraceae; genus Acetobacter; species Acetobacter pasteurianus. The sequence continues at coordinate 3,285 of NZ_CADO01000074.1, read as the reverse complement.
AGTTCCTGGTGGTGGCACATTTTCCATTGCGCGCATCAGTAACTGACTGACGCCATAACACTCTTATTCCCTGCCTGCTTTTGGGTGGGAAAAATCGACATCACCCACATAGGCCGCCAGTGAGCGGCCTTTTTTATTGAGGTAGATCCATGCTTTCTCTTGCAGACCTGAAAACCGATAGCGCCGCCATTGCCGATGGAAAGTGGGTTAAAATCGACAAATACCCCGGCCTTGAAATCAAAAGCCGTGGTTATACCGACAAGTTTGTGGATGCTCAGGCACAGCGTCTACGCAAAGCGGCAGAACGCTTCCGTGGTGATGTTTCTGCCATTCCCAACGCCACGCGCCGCAATATCAACGCAGGCCTGCTGCGGGACTTCCTCGTGCTGGATGTTAAAGGGCTACATCATGATCGGGAAAAGAAAAACCCTGTCACGGTTGAGGAGTTTAAGGAACTGCTCGGCAATCCAGATTACCGCGAACTGATGGCCGCCTGCTGGGAAGCCGCAGCCCTTGTGACCACGCAGGCTTATGAGCATGCAGAGGAAGCTGAGGGAAACTGACCAGGGCGCTGACGTGGCACCTTGAGTGGGGAAGTTATGACGAAACCATCTGGAATGAACTGGATGGAGAAGATGCCCGCGTGGATCCACAGCCTGAGTTCATGTGGATCTGGCGGGCATGGCATCGGCTTTCCGCATCACGCCAGCGTCTGACACAAGGTTTTGGTGTGCCTCTTGGCGGTACAGTTATCGAAAGCAGCCCCGGCATGATCCCGTGGGAAGTCGTGCAGGCCTGGGCGCAGCATCATAGCTACACCCAGGCCGAAATGGCGCTGTTGGATCGGTGCATTATCGCCATGGACAGGGTGTTCATTGAAGACTGGTCGCAACGCATGAAGAGGCGGATGAAAAAATGAGCTGGGCTGCACGTCTGCAAAAAACCATGCGGGTTGCCATCAACCAGAACATGACCAGTGCGACTGCGCACAAGATTGTAGGGGACAGGATCCGCAAAGAGCGCGATGATCTCATTCAGTCGGGTGCGGCATCGGCACAATATGTCCGGCGCGTGGATGGCAAGCTCGGCCTTCCAGAAGAAGCTGCCAAGCTCAATGGCGGGAATGTCACCTACGTTTTCAACACCATTGGCAGCGCCACTGTCTGGGCGTTGGCAGAATTGCGTAAGCGGTCTCCAGCCCATAGTGGCGCATTCCGCAAAAGCTGGGCCGTTCTGGTGGATGGAAAGGCCTGGGTGGATGCGCCAGGCAAGATCCCCATGGGTTCGGAAGTATGGATTGTGAACACCATGCCCTATGCCCGCAAGATTGAAGTGGGTGGCCAGCGCATCAGCGTTCCACCGGGGATTGTGGAAGCCGTGCGTAGGCCGCTGATGAGCCGCTTCAAGCGCATTCGTGCCCAGCGTGCCTTCAAGCCCCTGCAGGATGGACGTGATGCTCGTGGTGAGCCTGTTCCCTACATTCTACGCAGCGCAGGGATCGCTTCAGGTATTTCGTGGGACAAAAAAGAGAAACAGTGGACGCAAAAGCACGCGGCTTACGTGAGCCGGCGGGCTGATCGGCAGGCAGGTGAGCAAATGCTTTACCCCACGCTGATCCTGACAGAAAAGTGATGGTTTCCCATGGCAGACACAAATCTGGTTGAATCGCTACAGGTCGATATCACGGCTGTTGATCAGACCGAAAGTGCGACAAAAAGTGCTGGCGATCGTCTGGATGCGGTTGCCGAAAAGGGCGTAGCACTTTCTGATGTCATGTCTGGCGTGGGAAAGGCATCAAAAACTGCCACAGATACACTGGCAGAAGGTGCTGATGCCGCAGCCGGATCTTTTGAGAAGCTGGGCACGCAGGCTGTTTCTCGCCTAAAAACCCTGACCAAGACACTGACAGATCTGAGTGCGCAGCGTGATAGCCTGCGGGCAGATCTCCAGAAAGCAACAGATGAAGGGTTGGATACCTCTGAGATTAAGACAAATCTCAATCAGGTAGAAAATTGGATTGGTCGTGTTGGAGAGAAACTGCAAACGGTTCAGACCAATCTACAGGCTGCGGCCACAGGCCAGAAGGCATGGAATGGTCAGCTTGGTGAAGAAAATGCCCTGCTGAATGGTATCTGCGAAGCTGAAAACAGCCGGGCGCAGGCTCTTGGTAAAACTGCACAGGGTTATGACCAGCTGACTACATCGGCAAAGCGTGCGGCTGAGGCTGGACAGGCTGCTCTGGACGGTATGACGGCTCCAGATGTGCATGCTGATGTTTCTGGCACAGTGGATATTCAGGCGCCGGATCTGTCTGAAACCCTACAGGAGCAGGACAAGCTCAGGGAAAGCCTGAACGACATCAAGAGCGATGCAGGCCTTGTTGCGGGTGAGTTGTCCGATATTGGCAATGTGTCGCAAGAAATAAACGCAGGCTTGCAGGTTGGCCTGGATAAGAGCGCAACCAGCTTTTTACGGACAGGGCGTGCAGCCAGCCAGTTGGCCAAGGTCATGTTGCAGCTTATGTCTGCACAGGATCGGTATGACGATGTTGTGGCGCAAGCTGCCGCCGTTCCTGACGACAAGCTGGATCCGCAGGTCAAGCAGAGCGTTGTGCAGGACGCCAAAGACAAGGTTGAGGCGCTTCAGGCGCAAAGGGACGCCCTGCTGGAAGCGGCCAAAGCGCAATCCGATCTGGACGATGCGCAGCAGAAATCCACCAAATCCGGCAAGCTGGAAGCCTACCAGATCACGGAAATTATGGATGATGCCCATAAGTTCCTTGATATGGTGCTGGCAGGCGGCAATCCATTGCAGGCTCTGTTTTATGAAGCGCCTAACGCTCTTGCAATCGCAGGTGGTAACGGGGGATACGGTGCAGGCCTATCCATGCTTAAAAATGTCCTGACAGGCCCAGCCGGCATTGCTGTTGCCGCAGGTGCTGCGGGCATGGCGTTCTATAAGATGGGCGCCTATGCGGAAGAGGAAGAAAGCAAGCTGGCCAAACTGAGCCAGCAGCTGCGGGCCACCCGTTCTGATGCCAACAACATGGCTGACAGCATCACTTCTGCGGCCGATAGCCTGGAGAAGATGCCGGGGTGGGATAAAACCACCGCACGGCAGGCTGCCACAACCATTGGCAGCACCTACAATTTCACGGGCGGCACGTCCGATATTGAGGCGCTGGCCAAGGTGGCACAGGATGCCGGTGCCGTATTTGGCTCTTTGGAAGATGGGCTGAAGGCGGTGCAAACTGCCATGGTGGATCCCACGGCCGAAATTCAGGCG
>NZ_CADO01000075.1 GCF_000285275.1 Acetobacter pasteurianus subsp. pasteurianus LMG 1262 = NBRC 106471 | reverse complement strand
CTGGCCCAGGAACAAAAACGGCGTGCAGAGGCTGAACTGGAAATCACCACTCTGCAACGCCGTTTGCATAGGCACGAGCAAGCCCGTGACGGTTACGGACGGTACACCAGAACAAACGGGGCAGCAACGTGCAGAATACAGAAGAAGCCACACCAGAACGCCTGGCCAAAGGCGACGTAACGGAAGTTTACGTTCAGGAACACAAAAACCAGCCACCAGAAAAGCGCCTGCGGTCATCCGGGGCGCTTTACGCGCTGCGTAGGGCAGGCACCATTACAGATGCCCACGTAGCCGCAGCCGAACATTGGGCGCGGGATTACGAAACCGGCGTGCTAGGTGCCAGAGATCCGGAAGCAGGGAAGAAGGGTGGCCTACCAGATCCGCACGTTATTATGCTGTCCCGCGCAGCTGCTGTGAGGCGCTGCGAGTATGTGCGCAACGCCTTGGGGCTGGTGGGCGAAACCTTCCTACACCGCATGATGATTGACGGCATGAGTGTTCAGGCTATGGCAGAGGCCGCTTCCACTCACAAACTGCGCGTTTCAGGCGCTATTGACCTGCTTCTGGAGCAGTTGGTGGAGGCATATCAGGTGATGCCGGGCGGGTTGTGGGGATGTTAAAATTTTTCTGCTATTTTTCGTTCCAATAACTTGTGTTCACTATTTAAAATGGTTTCTGTTTTTTCCAAATCGGCAATGAAATCAGAGACGTTATCTCTTAGCGTGCTAAAATTTCTTTGCAATCTGCTATAGTATATTTCGATCCCTTTATTTTTTTGATTATTAGCCCCACCGATAAGAGTTGGTATACCACTATTAAAACTAGTTAAAAACTCTACTTTTTTCTCATCTTTTGATATTGAACAATAATTTTTTATTTGTTCTCTTAAGTTTTCAATATGATCATGCTTTATTAACTCAACCTCTTTTCCAGTTATAGTTCGGTCTACTCTGTCGATAGATTGAAGAATATGATCTGTGACCATTTTAATTTTTATCAAAGCAACTTTTTCAGTTTCTTTTTGGGATATTTCTCGTTCAATAACAATTATTTGCTGCTTTAAATCGGATCGCATCTCAGAAATAACAGCGCGTCTTTCTGATTTTCTAGCAATAAATATAGAAGTCCAGATAGCCGCAACTGAGCCAATAGCTTGAACAACTGCAGCAGAGGCTGAAATCCAAGCATTCCAGTCTTGAGGGGTCGTATTACGATTCCATACTTTGATTTTCTTGGGGCTTAAAAACATATAAATTTAAAAAAAAGGAGGCCTCAGCCCCTCGTATATTGCATAGGAGCTATGGAGGTCATAGGTACAGTTCGTAAACACGAATATATCCAACTAAAGTGACTTCCCGTTCCCTTGAATGAACAAAAAACAGAACATCATATTATGATGATCGCTATGCATTCTTGGAACATTTACCAAGATAATATGAGAGTTTCTTTGCGTGTCGTTAATGGTATGGCTGGTACAAATTTTTATTTTTAAGAATCAGGATTCGGAATGGCTCATAACAAGACGATGTTTATTGCAAAAATAAATATTGAAATGGAACGACCTCATTCTCCTAAACGATATGCGCAACTTTTAAATAGAGTTTTCAAAAAAAAGAAATGGTAAAAATAAAGGGAGATGCATGTTTAATATTTACACAGATATTACCGAGTGAGGAAAATATATTTGGAACTATTGGTAAATTTACAAAAATAGATTTTGACAAAGCATGGTTAGATATCCAAAAAATGGATAGTGCAGATGAAAATACACTCAAATTATTAAATATTCCTCCGTACTTACAGCCAAATTATGAATCTTTCTATTTTTTATTTGATTTGTATAAGCACATGTTTTACTATGAGAGAAAAGTATCTCCTAATTTTATGCAGAAATTTCTATCAATTTTATTTTCAAACCCAGAAATAATTGATGAATTTGGTGAAATCGGCGTATCTATTATTCAATCAGAAGAAGCTTTAGAAGAAATTTTTTCTCTTGTATCGTTGACTAATTTAGAAATCAGAATTTTTCGGCCTAACCCTGACGATTGTGGTAACCTTGATGACATAATGATGGGGGTAATGGAAAATTCAGGTGCTTCTCAAGTTCGCTTTGGTGCTACTGGTTCTAAAAAAACAGGTCTGAAAGTTACCGAGGGAATAAAAAATTTAGGTCAACTAGCACTTGAGCATGGTGATATATCTGCAAAAGGTTATGATACATCAGATAAGTTGGTTAAAAAATCAAGTAAAGAACATCCTATAGTAGAAAAAATACAATATAAATCAGAATCAGCAGGTGAGGCATTTCAAAATGCTGTATATAGGATGAGTAGAAAATGAAGTATTTTTCATTAAAAATAAAAGAGCAATATAAAGGTGTAGAGAAAGTATTTTGCGATTATTTTAATATTTATGGGGGTTTTTTATCTTTAATATCGTCTCCTTATTTACATCTTGCGCTGTTTTTGTCCATTATTTCATTTGGCTTATGGTCAACTGATGGATGGTGGGATTTGCCTCTTTCAATCCTCCCAAGCCTAATCTCTTTTACTTTAGCTGGTTACGCCATGTTGACAGCTTTGGGTAATGACCAATTTAGAGCAAAAATGGCACGGACTATTCCGCCCCACCAAGAATCTGTTTTTATGCAGGTTAGTGCGTCGTTCGCTCATTTTATAATAGTCCAAACTATAGGATTATTATTGGCACTTATATCCAAAGCACATTTTTTTAGATCTATATATCTTCATACGGGCATATTAGAACAAAATTTTCTAAAATCTGAGGTTTTTATTTCAATACATGGTTTTTTTCTTGGTTTTCATATTTTGTATTTTTATATTCTTGCGTACTTATAATTCCATGTGCATTTTCTATTTTTCGTGCAACAAGATGGTTTAATTATTTTATGCAACAAGATATATCGTCATCCCTTAAGCAGAATAATGATAATCCTCAACCGTGATTAATATTTGACAGTTACCCCTAAGTAGCCGTAAAAAGTCAAAATCTTCGAAGTCGTGTGCCCATCTGGGCCACGGCTTTTTTTGTATCCTCTGAAAAGCTGAACGCATGAAACACAGGCAGAAGATCTGCCGTGGTGCTGTCCTGCTGCGTGGGAAGAAGATTGTTCTAGTTGTTTCGGCAGATGGAAATGTGGCGCATTGCGTGCGCATGGTTCCAGATCGTCTGCCACGGCATCGGGCTGATGTGATTTTGCGGGCCGTTGGTAGCCTGAAAAATACGGTTGCCCGATGCGATGCCCTTGCATGCGAAAAATATGGCCACCTGCAATCGCTGCGCGAACTGCCAGCGGGCGCGGTGTATGCTGAGCACGACATGCAGCGCATTGATGCCGCGCTACGCAAAGAACATGCTTCCCGCGCGGTGGAAGAGTTGCCACCCGGCGTGATGGAAACAACATGGCGCGGGCCAAAATGGGGCGATTGCGGCCGCAAGGTTGGCGGCGCTCCATCTGATTAAGCGAAACCCCCGGCTGTTCGAGCAGCGCGGGGGTTTCTTTTGTCCACCCCTGAGCTTTCCAGGAATGAACATGCCTGATCTTAAAGATCTCTGGCGTTTGGTACAAGTGATGAATGATCTCAAAGCATGGCGCTTTGTTGCTCTTGTGCTGGTTGCTCTGGCATTTGCAGTTGCAAAAGCATTGCCTGGCATGGCTGCAATCATTCAGGCATGTCAGTAAAAAGCGTCATGATAACGCGGTATTATCTGACACGGCATACCTGCCAAGGTGTCAGATAACCCGCAGAACA
>NZ_CADO01000076.1 GCF_000285275.1 Acetobacter pasteurianus subsp. pasteurianus LMG 1262 = NBRC 106471 | reverse complement strand
CATCCCCCCACGTTTTCCCGCCCGGTGTTCTTATTATATACACGATATAATAAGGGAGGAGCAAGAGAAAAATGCAGTTTTTCACAAAGAAAACGGCGGTTTCCCGACAAAAATTACCCTTGCATCCGCCCCCTCAAAACCCCAGCCTTTCGTTCGACCTGCCAGCGGCAGGGCGAAAGGCAGCGCAGCGACGCCTTTCGTCCCGACACCTTCAGATCCGCCGGCAACGCAGCGCAGGTCTAGGGGGCATCTCAGGGGACCCGTCTGCACGGAGCGACCAAAGGGAGCGCAGGAAGATGGGGTGGATGATCCCCTAGACCGGAGCGAGGCTGCTGGCATCAGCGCAGCCCCCTTGGGGGGGCGAGCATCGGGGGGATATACCGGGCTTCCGATCGTTACCCGGATGGGCGGAGACAGACGGCGACCGCAGCGCAGCGCAGGGCGGCGGCTGGCTCCGGTGAGTTGGTCGGGAGACAGGGGCAGCGCACCTGGCTCGCGGCCTTACGAACTAGAGCGGAGATCAAGCCCCCGAAAGATAGCTCTCCCACATTCCGATGACCGAAAGAATTTCATGGCAATCACAAAAAGAGAAAAATCTTGTCTGACACTCAACTGATTTCAGCATGTCGAGCTTTTGTATCGTTCAAAGACCGACTGGATGAAAGCCTGACGGAAGTCGATGATCCGTATGAACGCTTCTACGAACGCAGGGCGATTTTTCCGAAGAAATTTCTACGCGACGCGCTTCCCTTTTCCGATGCGTTTTACAGCTATGATGACATGGTTCCAGAGACTATCGACCCGACGCTTGTCATCTCGGGGCAGTATCGGGACCGACCGGATCAGGGGAGAGATTACGATCACGAGATCATGGAATGGTCTGATGGTATTGTGAGCGATAACGACAAATATTGCTCAGAGGCCCCGAGATATGCCCGTATCGGAACGATGCCGCTTTACGTGGCTCTCGAAGGCAAGAACCGGGTGACTTTGTTCAAGCGTCATCAGCGCCCGATGCGGGCCTTTATCACGCCGGTAGCCTTTCCGGCTCCATCGGATCTGACGATCGTGCGGTTTTCCCCGTTCGGCGCTTACGGATTGGCTTATCAGGATGAACCAGCCAGAATCATTCCCTATCCTGAAGTCGCCCTGCCCCTTCTGACGGCTTATGGCGTTACCAGCCAAGAGAAAAGCTGGTCGCTGCGGGCTGCTGGATACGCCCGCACAGCACAGAAGGAAATCAGAAAATCTCGCATGGCACCATAGAAAACCAGCTACTGCCGCGCCCCAATAGCAAGGACTTGGAATACCCGATGAAGACTTCTGGACTGGATGTGTTTGATAGCGTCAAGGCGGCACAAGATCCTCGGATGCAGGAGGAACTTCTGAACATGGCATGGGCAGATGGCGACGCAGCGGCGTTTGCTCATGCTCTTTCGGTCATAGCGCGCGCGCAGGGAGCGGACGATATTGCGAAGGAAGCCCTGTCTGGAAAAGGCGATCTCGACCTGACCAGCCTGTTCCGCATCATGTCGGCGTTCGGCATAAAGGTGACGTTTCATGCGGCGGACTGATGCGGCACACGCCGAAGGGATGGCGGCCTGTCGGGCCGCCACAGAGCAGTCAGCCCCCGCGAGGGGGCTTCAGTTTCAAGTGTCCGCTTAGACGTTCACTTGCCTTTGACTTTTTCGACGCTCTTCAGGCCGAAAGCGGAAATCCGGTCCATAACATCGCCGCATTCTGCGCAATGAACAGTAAACTTTTCACTCCACCCCCCATGCTCCGGTCCCGTTTGAATTGTTATTCTATTCACTGTGCCGCATTTTTCACATTTCTCTTTGTAAGATTCTTCGCCAATATTACACATATTTTTGGTATTCCTTTTTCATGTCCGTTTCGAGATACGCAATGCCTGTGCATCGCGCATTGAGCGGAACGCCAGAACGATCTGTTTGCTGAAAGCGGGACTGAACTGGCCGCGCGCGGCCCGATCTTCCAGCGTGTAGGACGTTTCGAGGATGTCGTAATTCACTTCGTCCACCATCACCCACAGGGGCATGTCCGTATCCAGCTTCGCCCTGCGGGCCTCGGTTTCCGGAATCAGCACGGCATGACGATCAGCGGCAGGCTCTTTGCTCGTGATCGGCAGGATGAAGAGGTGATGCTTGCCGTCCCGGTCAATGGCGACGACGACCACGCAGCTCGGCCGCTTTTTTCGGCCTTCCGTCTCACCTCGTAAATCCTGCCATTTCCAGAGATAGTGATAGTCGATGACCTGGCCGACACGCGGGAAGTCATCAGCCATTCAGATAGTCCTCAATCCCCTGATCGCACAGGGCGGCAACGTCTTCAGGCATATCGTTGACGGCATAAGCCTTCTGACTGCCCGTATCCCTGCTGGTCAGCGTCTCGTATCGCTCCACCGACATGACCACGAACCGGGGCTTGCGATGCTTGGTGATGGCGACGGGGGCGACGGCTGCGGCCTCGAAGAGATCACCGGTATTGCGGGTCAGGTCGCCCGCTGCAAACTGCTTCATTGGCTGTATCCTCCCACGGGGGTGATATCAAGAATATACAGAAATTCTGAATATTCTGCAAATTAAATCGCTGAGGATAGCAGAGGCATGGCGGCCTACAGGGCCGCCAAATGATACACAGCCCCCGTTAGGGGGCTTCCGTTTATCGTGGCTGTCCCGAGGGGAGAAGAGACTATGCCACAGAGAGCGCAATCATCCGCTCTTCTGTGCTCACCTAGCTGATTTTTTCGCGACCAGCAGCGCGGCCACAGGTCCGCCCCATGCCCCTAGCAGGCCGAGGACGGCGATTGCGGTCGAGAACCAGAGTGGTAAAGCCACGGGCGAGGCATCAGCTCCCATCATCATCGGCAGCCCCAGTACGCCGAACATGAATTGAAAGAAGACAACGGGCAGAGCAATGATTTTCACAGATCGAAAGCTGTGCGTGAACATCACAGACAGACCCGCCACCATGACAGAAAAAATGAGACCGACCGTCAGGATGCCTATCCCATGAAGGGCCAGGAACCATTGCGGCAAGAGTTCCAGCCCACGGTCCCGCATCAGACAGAACATAATCACGACACCAGCCACAAAACCGAAAGCCACGATCAGTTTCAGCGTGTCGATGGCATCAGCAATATGCCCAGCCAGACGGTCAACGCCATTTGGCGCAGTATTCTGCTCTGTTGTCATGTCCTGATTCCGCTAGAACCTGTTTTGCCGTTGCTACCATAAACCCGGTCTTATCCGTAAGAAATTGCCGGTCGACTATGTGAGCGGGAATTGATTTCGACTTACTCGCGCCGAGGTAACGCACTGTCCGCCTGATTTTCGGGTTTCTCACTTTCTGGTACCTCGGAAAGAAGAGACAAAAGAGTATCGGGAACAGGTTCTTTCACCACAGCACCGAACCGGGCACGCAGCGCGCGCTTCAGCCAAGACGCCAGAAAATTTTCATCTGAATACTTGTGCATATCCGATCCTTCCCACTGCATTTTAATCGGATCGCCCACGACAGGAAGATTCTGGCGTCGTGGAGCACTCCACAATATTGCGAGCCCGGCATCATCCGCCGGAGCGGGTGGCCGGGGCGCAGTGCCCCGGCCGGTTGTTGTCATGCGGTCGCTGCGCCGGGTGTGCGGAGAAGGGGATGCGTGTCCCGTCTGTATCGTTGGCGGGCGTCGTGATTGGCGTCGGCGTCTTGCTCGTAGTCTTTCTGGTGGGCTTCGTGGTGGCTTTCTTGGGCTCACTGCGGAGTGTTGCAGACATAGGGTTTACCCTCCCTGCACCGGGCGGGGAGGAAGGACCATCCCCCCACGTTTTCCCGCCCGGTGTTCTTATTATATACACGATATA
>NZ_CADO01000077.1 GCF_000285275.1 Acetobacter pasteurianus subsp. pasteurianus LMG 1262 = NBRC 106471 | reverse complement strand
CTTCCTTCCCCGGGTCCCTGTCTGCCGTGCGCAGGGTAGCGCTGAGGAGATGATCCCCGCAAAAGATGTATAGTGGCAGATAGCAGTTATGGCCGTAATACCCATGAAAGGCACGGCCTTCCTGATGGCCATGGATACGGTCATCGGTGGCATCCACATTCAGAACGATCCGGGCAGGAGCCCGATCATGCCGGTCCATGTAGAGCGTGACGAACAGCTCCGCCAGTGCCTCATGATCAGCAATGATGCGGCAGTAACGGTCTGCCTTGTGGCCACTGCGCTCCAACCGGTTCAGGGTAGATTTGCCAGCCAATGCTGCGCAGTTTGCCCGGCCTCCTGACAGACGGCCCGAGGCCAGACCAAAGATCAGGTCATGCCGCAGGGCATCGTGATCATTGAGATCTTCATAGCCCAAAGCCAGCCCCATGATCCGCTGACGGACAAGGTCTTCAACCCGGTATTCCACAAAGCCGGGATGCCGCTTATCGCGAAAACAGGCAGCAAAGCGGCGGCTGAGACCCAGAATGTCATCAGCCTGCTTCACCAGAATGACGCCCCCATCCGAACTCATGCGACCCCCGTCAAAACGGGCCACAACACGCCGTCCACAGGAGGCTGGAAACTCATACGCGCCTGCGCTACACTCTGTCTGCATCGGATTTTCTTGATGATTATGGAAATTTCTTTTCTACAAAACAGACTTTTTCATAATCTAACCCGATGTACAACCCTTCTGTGAGATTTCCGCGTCGAGGACGTCAGTGTTGCTTATTGGAAGTGCCGACGTAAAATCTATCAGTGTGATATGTGCGAGATCGTATCGTGTGAGAAGCCTGAAGGCTACAGCGGACCGTTAGCCGATCAAAGGATCAGGTTCTGGCAAGCAGTCCCCGATTTACAGAAGGCGATACAGCATATCCTGCCTGATTACGATCTGATGTCTCTTTCAGGACTTCCCCCCGTTGGTTGGCGGCTGGCTTCCGCTTTATAATGCAGACAGCAAAGTTCTCTTCCGTCTGCCCTCGCAACCTGACCTGAACGATGGATGTCTTGTGCTGATGTCAACAGAAATAGGGCGCGTTGCGATTGTGGAGGGTATAGATCGCTACGGATGTTGCGCCTTGGAACGGCCCGTAGCCTATGCAGATGTAACAGCTAAATGGCCCGAATTGCGGCCGCTTCTGCGGACCTATTGGCGCTCAGGAAAAAAGCAGCGCACACGCAATAGAAGGTGGTGTCAACTTCAACAGAGAATGGCTGGAAAGCTCATGAAATCGAGATTATCGCTTAGGCACAATGAGGAACAGGAGATTCCTTTCTAAGACAGGAGCCCTCTGACCGAAACGGTCTCTCGCATCAAGCGGTGGCTCCTCGTCCGTCTGGCTGCGCCAGACGGCCTGCGGTGCCGGCGCTATGCGCCGCGCATGACCCGATAGCCCGCTCCGGTCCGACCTGAAGGGGTTTATAACTCCAAAGAAGGCGACATCTCATGTCCTATCGCATTGTTTATGACCTCGCAGCCACGAGGTTTTCTACGGACACTCTAAACGCAGCTTTCCCAGATCATGGGTTTTCGAGTGACCAGTATCTCTTCTTCGAATTAGGCGGCGACAACAACCTCTATGAATCCTATGCGTCCCGTCAGCGCACCCTCCAACGGCGTGTCAGAAACTGGTCACTGATTGCAATGGGAGCAGAGTGGGAAGTCATGCGTCAGCTCGTCACTTTTGCTGCGTCATGTGAAGGGGGCGGTATGCGCTTCAGTGGGGCATCTGACACCGCTGCCGAGACATACATCCGCAAATGTAGGGCAATAGTCTCTGAGGCAGTAACGCCTGATACCCTCTTGCAAAAAATGGGATGTGGAGTGTCTTTGCAGATTGCGACACTCGGTGACGAGTGTCCTGAGTGGAGAAAGAGAAAAATAGAGACGCTGACAGCGCTCCTTGGGCAGCCTGGAGGAACAGACACACACGACTGGTTTGTCCGGCCCCTGCATGAAATGAAGGATGCGGCGGCTTTATTTGCCTTTGGCTACATGGATGGCCGGCCAATTTATAACATGGCGAGCGTCTCAGTCATCCGCCAGTCCAAACTGCCTCTGATGAAAGATTTGCTGGTGCGCGAAGCTCACGCATCCTGACGTCAGGGCGATCCCACCTGCATAGTTTGTTTTGCAGGTGGGGTTGATAAGGGTCACCCTATTCTGGCTGCTTTCATCATGTAAGCACACGCTGCCAGACAAGCCCCAGCTGTAGGAAACAGCATCAATGTGGTGACGAGTGTGTGACCGGAGCTGGCAGCACCAATGGCAATGCAACCAATCGCTATCTCTGCAAACCCATAGGTCATGCCTTTTGTTATGTTTGAGGTGTAATCGTGCGGGTCCATCGTGTTGAGCTTCCTCTAAGGGCCATTGCTGAAAAAAGTATCCGAGCCACCACACAATGCCGCCAGAAAGGCTGGTACTGTAAGTAAACAGAATGCGAGTATACACTGTCTGCGTTCGCTAAACCAAAGTCTCGTCACAATAAAAACCACAACAGAGTAGAGCAACAGAATTAAAACCGCGTTGAGACTAACGCTATTGCTATCCATGTCTCGTTTCCCATTTGTGTATCGATGCTTCAGGTGTCATCCATCGTCATGCGATCGAAAACGAGAAAGGGACTTTTTATTGAATGGTCAGACTTATTTCGTTTTACGCCCACGTGCTTTACGATTTGACGCAATATTTGTTTCACCTGATGAGAGTGTGGCATGGGTGTCATCGCCACGTCGCCCCAGTGAGTTGCGCTTGGCAATGGCCGCCCGCTGTGCGGAGTAGCTTGGTGCCACCATAGGATATTCCGGGGGCAATCCCCAGCGTGCCCGGTAATCCTCAGGGGTCAGGTTGAAATGTCTCTGAATATAGGATTTCAGCATCTTGGTTTTCTTACCGTCCTCAAGACAGACGATATAATCTGGGAAAACCGAGCGTTTGATGGGTACCGCCGGTGTGCGTTCCTGAGACACGCTTTTTTCGGGAACTGGTGGTTCAGATATCACGTCAGAAACTGGACCAACTGCGGGTGTTACGGCTTTCTCAGGGGCTTTTGGAGCGGGTTGGGAGAGTGAGAGTGTATCGAGTGTCGCATAGACAGATCTTATCAGATCTGGGAGGGCTTCGGTGCTAACCGTGTTGTGGCATACGTAGGCTGATATGATTGTAACGGTCTGTTCCACCTTTTGTGTGTCAGGTTCGTAAACGGATGTGGACTCTGCCATTGTGCCTGTCTTTCTGTTGTCTGAATGTCGTCTCAATACTAAATCTCTGACCTGTAACGGAAAAACCCATTTAACATGCCGTAAATCATAGGCAAGGTATTGTTGCTATCGCATAGAGGAGACTTAGTCCGCCAACGATCCTTGGGGTTGATCGTTGCACTTCGCACAGGCTACGCCCCGTAGAACATGTGTTTTGTTCTGACGCTCAATCCAGCCACAGCGGGCGCATGAAAACAAGGCAACGCATGTATTGCCCGGTTCGTAAATACAGCCGTGATCTCCAACATCAATCATGTGCGCCAGATACCGCCGGGGTGCGCGTGGCTTGTGATAGCCAAACAGATCCGGCTGGCGGGGTTTGTTTTTCGTCGTGGTGTGTGGAGAAACCATGAGCAGCTCACTGGCTATCGTCGGACGGGGTGTTTTTCGTGCGAGACGGGTCACGTCTTGGGTCTGCCAGGACGCGGAAGGAAGTCATGGCCGCTTTCGATCTTATGAGATCAAAATGGTCGGATTGCTCTCGCGGAAAGAGAGAGAAGGGATTTTCGCCAGATGTGAGCTCAATAATAGAGGGTCTTGTCCACGGGCTTTTTGGGAGTGCCTCAGACGTCATCTTGTTGTCCTTCCACATAATAAAATTCCGTTCTGACTTTCTGTCCGGATATGATGTGACCGAATATATAAAAAAAGTCCTACCTAAAAATTATGAAGAGAGACCAGATCAGGTTGGGTTTTTCCAGTTGCAAGTTTCTTGTTCCCGACAGCGCTTGGCTCATACGGGCCGGCCTCCATACCGGCACACAGTATGAATCCGATTAGATCAGATTATGTTTTATGCAATCGAAGAAACCCAGCGCTTAGATTTCTTCGATCATTGAAGAGATAAGATCCAGAAGCCAGCCCCCAAATCCGGCCATCAGAGCCACGTCGAGAGCGCTGATCGCCTCTTTCTCATGGCCCAGAAGATAGAGGCCGAGCGAGAGAACAGTGCAAAGCGCCGTAACCGGAACAGCCAGAAAAAGAGCGTAGCGGATTGAGCGGCGGAGCCACAGCATCATCGTTGCCATGCACGCCGAAGCGATATCGAAAAATGCAAAGGGAGTGCCAAGCAACTTGGCGTTGTTTCGCTCACGAATGGCCGCGATAAGCCACTGGAGACCAAACAGAAAGAGAAAATAAGGCCAAAAGGTCGGAATGGTGTGCATCTGTATCATGTCCTTTTTACAAACAAGACGCCTCTGATGAGGGCGTTTCTTCTGTGGAAGAGGGCAGAGTGACGAGGAAAGATGCGACCGAATTGATAAAAAACAGTCTTCCTTCAAAATTATGAAAATCGTCCAGATCAGGTTGGGTTTTGCCAGTCGCAGTTTTCTTGTTTCCGTTTGCCCTGGTCTTGCGTGTGTATCCTCAATAAAGATCCGGGACGCCCCGTTGGGGTTCGTTCGCTCAGCATCTCTAGGCGGCATAGCCGCCAAGAGATGTCGAGCCCCCTTAATCGGGGTCTCGCCACTTTCGTGCTAATGCTCACCGTCGTTTTTTCTATACTTGCCTTTACTGTCCTGTTTGAAAGTAAATAAAGGGCATGCGGAAAAGAAAGCGGAGTTATTGGGCAGGCAAACAAAAATAACTCATTTATTTTATTGTTTTTATTGCATTTTATGCTTGCAGCGGCGGTCGGTTTGTACTATCTTTTACTTGTGAGAGGGAAATAACTCCCTAGCACAAAGCGCCCCGAGCCAGTGCTACCAACACTGAAACGGGGCTAACGCCAGACAGGAGACTAGATCATGTCAAACGCTGCTACCGCTATCGCTCAAGCCCACACCGAAGCGCAAGAGAAGAAAGCCAACAAGGCCAATAAAAACGCACCCCGCGCCCGTTCCTTTCAGGAAGCCGTGGACCGCAAGGCCGCTGCCCCCATCGCAACACTTGAAGCCGTCAAGGCTCTCATTCCCACCGATGCACAGGCCGCAGCTATTGCCCGCGCCTTTGCCATTGATGAAGTGGACACAGACGAAGTGCTGGGAGCCGGTTACAATTCCGTGATGGAAGAAATCAAGATCATGGAACCCATTCTTGCAACCACCGTAAACGGCGAAAAGAATTACCGCGCCCTTGAAATGCACATGCAGCGCATCGTGGGCGCGCGTGTGGCCTCTGCTTTCGGACAGGCCCAGTTCTACGAAACAAAGCGGCAGGCCGCCCGTGAAATGTCCTCTGGCTTTACCAATGAAAACCGCGACGAAGACCGCATGGGCGTTGATGGTCAGGCTAACCGCGCCGCCTTCGCCCGCGAATTTGCCGCCCAACTCGGTATGAAAGCCTATGGCCTTTCAGCCCTCGCAGAAGGTGCCGCCAAGGCTTACGCCGAATATTTCGGCTCTGAATGGAAGCCCTACAGCCGCAATTCCGCCCGCTCTCTCGATCGTCAGATTGCAGACGCACAGGCCGACGCTCTGGGCTTCTGATACAGCGGCCGGGCGGCT
>NZ_CADO01000078.1 GCF_000285275.1 Acetobacter pasteurianus subsp. pasteurianus LMG 1262 = NBRC 106471 | reverse complement strand
ATGGGTCAGAAAACTCTTGCATAACGGACGGTAACCACAGAAGAAATCCGCGTCCAGACTATCGGCTGCAGAAGTGATGCTGTCTGCCATGTTGCCCGCATCTTCACGCGTAGCCCGTAGCTGCTGGCTCAGTTTGGCCAGCTTGCTTTCTTCCTCTTCTGCATATGCGCCCATTTTATAGAGTGCCACACCCGCAGCACCCGCTGCGGCAACAATGCCTGTGGGGCCTGTCAGGACATTTTTAAGCATGGATAGGCCTGCACCGTATCCCCCGTTACCACCTGCGATTGCAAGAGCGTTAGGCGCTTCATAAAACAGAGCCTGCAACGGATTGCCGCCTGCCAGCACCATATCGGCAAACTTGTGCACATCGTCCACAATTTCCGTGATCTGGTAGGCTTCCAGCTTGCCAGATTTGGTGGATTTCTGCTGCGCTTTATCTAAATTGGCTTCGGCTGCAGCTGGTTTTTGCAAGACATCTACCTGTTCCTGCCGCGCATCTACCTGTGCTTTCAGATCCTGAAGAATACTCTGCTTGGTCGTTGGATCCAGCTTATCATCAGGAATGGATGCAGCCTGCGCCACTGCATCATCATAGCGATTTTGTGCAGCTATGAGCTTCAACATAGCTTGGGAAAGCTGACTACCTGCTCTGGTTGTGCGTAAAAAGCTGGCAGCACTCCTGTCCAGACCATTTTGCAAACCGGCAGATGCCTGCTGCACCTCATTATCCAACTCAGATACGGCACCCGCGGCAAGGCCTGAAGCATTCTTTACTTTGCCCAGATCTTCAATGATTTTTTCCTGCTGTTCCTGCGCTTGGGAAATATCTGGGGTTTGCGCATCGGCTGTGCTGGATACAGTAGTATCTGCACGCGGAGCAGAAAGATTATGCACAGCTTCCTGCTCTGCATTGACCATGCGCTCAATGTTACTGATGCCATCAGAAACATCCTTGGTCATTGCTGCCGTGGTGTTATCTACACCAGACAGTATGTCGTCTGCAGCCTGCATGCCCGCGTTGCCCATTGCGGACAGTTCGTTGCTGGTCTTGCTGGCAGCGTTCGTAACTTCGCCGAGGCTGTCCTTAAGCTTTTTCTGCGCCTCTAGCGTTTTACTTAGGTCTGGAGACTGTATATCTACCGTTCCGGAGACATTGGCATCCACATCGGGTGCCGTCATGCTGTTCAGGGCATCCTGTCCCGTTTCGACCATGCGCTGCATATCGTTCATGCCAGACGTAACAGCTTCAGAAACCTGATCCATGACATCTGGCAGTTTTCCAGCAGCAGACGTGAGGTCAACAAACTCCTGACCAACACCAGCTAATGCATCTGCCTGCTTCTCAGCTTCTGCAGATCCCTTAGCCATGGCAACAGTCGTTCTGTCCAATGCTTGCGCACGGTTGCCTTCTGCTTCACGGATGCCGTTTATCAGAGCATTCTGTTCACCGAGCTGGCCGTTCCATGCCTTCTGGCCGATTGCGGCGGCCTGTAAATTAGTTTCGACTGTTTGCAGTTCGGCACCAACGTGACCGATCTGGCTTTCCACCTGTTCCAGATTTTCTGTGATGCCAGAGGTATCCAACCCCTCATCCGTTGTTTTCTGGAGATCTGCCCGCAGGCTATCACGTTGCGCACTCAAGGCCATCAGCTGCTTGGTCAGGCTGCCAACACGGGAAACAGCCTGTGTGCCCAGCTTTTCAAAAGACCCGACCGCTGCATCAGCGCCTTCTGCCAATGTTTCAGTGGCATCTTTTGAGGTTTTGCCCATGGAAGACAGAACATCGTTCAGGATCAGGCCTTTTTCCGTCAGCGCGTCCAGACGGCGACCAGCACTTTCCGTAGCACTTTCAGTCTGATCAACGGCTACGATATCAACCTCTAGGGATTGAACCAGATCTGTCTCTGCCATGGGAAACCATTATCTCTCTGTCAAAACCAGCATGGGGTAAAGCATTTGCTCCCCTCCTTGCCGATCAGCCCGCCGGCTCACGTAAGCGGCGTGCTTTTGCGTCCACTGTTTCTCTTTTTTGTCCCACGAAATACCCGAAGCGATACCAGCCTGTTTCAGGATGTATGGGACAGGATCACCACGGGCATCGCGGCCTTTATCTACAGGTTTGAAAAGCCGCTGGGCACGAATTCCCTTGAAGCGGCGCATCAGCGGCCTGCGCACGCCTTCCACAATCCCAGGTGGAACACTGATGCGCTGGCCGCCAACTTCAATCTTGCGGGCATAGGGCATGGTATTCACGATGCGCACTTCCGAACCCATAGGAACCTTACCCGGAGCATCTGTCCAACCTTTGCCGTTCACCAGGATGGCCCAGCTTTTACGGAATGCACCGCTATGGACGGGGGATCTCTTGCGCAATTCTTCCAACGCCCAGACAGTAGCCTCACCCAGCGTGTTGAACAGATAGGTGACACTGCCGCCGTTGAATTTTGCCGCCTCTTCCGGAAGGCCGAGCTTGCCATCCACACGCCGGACATATTGTGCCGATGCAGCGCCCGACTGAATGAGATCATCCCGCTCCTTGCGGATCCTATCCCCTACAATCTTGTGCGCGGCCACACTGGTCATGTTCCGGTTAATGGCAACCCGCATGGGTTTTTGCAGACGTGCGGCCCAGCTCATTTTTTCATCCGCCTTTTCATGCGTTGCGCCCAGTCTTCAATGAACACCCTGTCCATGGCGATGATGCACCGATCTAACAGCGCCATTTCGGCATGCGTGTAGCCATGATGCTGCGACCATGTATGCACCACTTCCCACGGGATCATGCCGGGGCTGTTTTCAAAGACTGTGGTACCTAAAGCCACACTGAAACCTTGTATAAAACGCTGGCGTGATGCTGAAAGCCGATGCCATGCCCGCCAGATCCACATGAACTCAGGCTGTGGATCCACACGGGCATCTTCTCCATCCAGTTCATTCCAGATGGTTTCGTCATAGCTTCCCCATTCAAGGTGCCACGTCAGCGCCCTGGTCAGTTTCCCTCAGCTTCCTCTGCATGCTCATAAGCCTGCGTGGTCACAAGGGCTGCGGCTTCCCAGCAGGCGGCCATCAGTTCGCGGTAATCTGGATTGCCGAGCAGTTCCTTAAACTCCTCAACCGTGACAGGGTTTTTCTTTTCCCGATCATGATGTAGCCCTTTAACATCCAGCACGAGGAAGTCCCGCAGCAGGCCTGCGTTGATATTGCGGCGCATGGCGTTGGGAATGGCAGAAACATCACCACGGAAGCGTTCTGCCGCTTTGCGCAGGCGCTGTGCCTGAGCATCCACAAACTTGTCGGTATAACCACGGCTTTTGATTTCAAGGCCGGGGTATTTGTCGATTTTAACCCACTTTCCATCGGCAATGGCGGCGCTATCGGTTTTCAGGTCTGCAAGAGAAAGCATGGATCTACCTCAATAAAAAAGGCCGCTCACTGGCGGCCTGTGTGGGTGATGTCGATTTTTCCCACCCAAAAGCAGGCAGGGAATAAGAGTATTATGGCGTCAGTCAGTTACTGATGCGCGCAATGGAAAATGTGCCACCACCAGGAACCGGGTTTGCCGTGATGGAAACAGTTGCAACCACAGTCTGGTTTTTTCCGGAAATAGGCGTTTTGGGATTGCGAATAATGCCGTTAAGCACTGCAAACTGGTAGCCCACGCCATCACTGCCCTGAACGCCTACCGTGACCAGACCGGTTTTCCCGGCAGCCCAGTCTGTAAACTGCTGGTAATCACGGAACAGGTAGGTGATTTCCATTGTGGCCTTGAAGCTGCCAAAACGCACACCGCAGGCTCCAACATGGCCCATACCGGTGTCCTGACCGGAGCCATCCCGTGAGAGTGTGATAGTGGCAGACTGGATGCAGCCAGACGGCGCATTACCGAAGATGGAGCAGCCAAGAAATCCCTCCACTGTATCAATCAGCGGGGTGATGGTGCGTGGCGTAACTGAAGCGGCATTATCCGTATCTGATACCGCCATGTCAGACCCGACCAGATCAATACTGATAGTCGCAGGTTGCTGCTTTTGCAGGGTGATCTGCACCTGATTGATCATCGTCCCGGAATACAGATCCCATTTGCCAGAAAGGGCTTTCCGGAAGGTAAAGGTTTTCCCAATCTTGCCATTTGTGATGCCGTTGAACGTCAGCGTGGCACCCGATTTTGCAACAGTATCTTTCGATACGTTGGGAATAGAGCCTATCGGCACCAGTATGGCGATGCCTTTCACTCTGTACGGAATGCAGACGTTGTTTGCATTAATATTGGCATCGTTCAGTACCAGCAGGCCAACTGGCGGGATACCAAGGGCGTCAATTGAATTATTCGTCAGGACGATATCCCAGCACCCTGCATTGCCGCCGATATTGTCGTCAGGCTGGTACATAAATGTGCTGGTTCCAGACGCATCTCCAGTCGAAACCAGATTAACATTGACCCAGTCATTCCCCAGGACACCGGCCAGCATGTCTTCAAACGTGCCAACAGACAGGATGCCGGAGATGCTGCCCTGTGTGGTCCGCCCTGTCAGGACGGACTGCGCCATTTCAGGGATATCGTTGATTTCGTCAGGCTGGCTCTCGGTCTCATTGACCGCAAGTGAGATGGGGTGGTTGCCGTCCTCCCCGCACGGCATCGCAATGTGCCAGAATG
>NZ_CADO01000079.1 GCF_000285275.1 Acetobacter pasteurianus subsp. pasteurianus LMG 1262 = NBRC 106471 | reverse complement strand
ATCCCAAAAATCCGACAGGCCAGCGCAATGCTGACCCCATGATGCGCCACAGCCCATGCTCCCGGCACAGGTCAGGAACCGGGACACCGCCCTCAGCCTGACGGATCACACCCATGATCTGGGCGTCAGTAAAGCGACCACTCTTCATCAGAATCTCCTCATCCTTACGCTGAGAAAATTCTCATTCAAAAGCCACTCTTTTTATGGGGGGATTACCATTGTGCATCCTGTCGCATGACGAGCACATAGTGGGTGCGCCAACCAAAGGTCTCGTTTGCATCGGTTTTTCCTATTGTAAGGAAAAGATCGTGCAGTGAGGAATATGTAAGAGGCGATGGATAAGGGCAGCCAATGCGGCCTGGTCCGTCAGTATGACTGAGAGGAAGAATGAGCCATGACATAGTTTCCCCCAAAAACGACTGAGGCCCCGCTTTCGCGAGGCCTGCAGACACAAAAAACATTCCCAAGGGGATGTCGGAAAGAAAAATTCGTTTGGCGACAATTTTTCTCCGACATTTGCCGTAAAATTGCAAGTCTTTTCTTGCCATAGGGGACGTTTGTCCTGCGGGTCAGGAGCGCGACGGGAGATTTGAACCCATTCGTCGGACAAAAAGAATAATGATAACAGAAGGTTACGCCCGTTCTGCGGGTATCAGGAAAATCACGCCTGCCATGGTTGCTGCGCGTACAACAGCTGAGGCCCTACCGCTGCAGGCTGTGGAAATGAGCGACCTTTATCGCTATTTGCGTCAAGGACGGTCGATTCTCGGCCTGACATGCCAGCAGACAGAACTGCTCTGTTATCTGATCGCATTTACCCAACCTGCCGACTGGTCAGGTGAGGACGATGTTCTGCCCGTCTCGACGGCTTCCAATCTGGATATACAGCAACGCTTTGACCTCGGCCGCACCCGCGTCAAAACTCTGTTGCGCGAACTTGCCGAAGCTGGGTGGCTTCTCTACCGGGATAGTCCCAACGGACAGCGATACAGGCGATCAGGGCCATTTGCTCCAAGGGGACAGCAGGCTTACGGGTTTGATCTTTCTCCACTCGCCCGCCGATTTGAGGATTTGGAACGCGCGGCACAAACGGCACTGTGGCGGCAACAGGAAGGTCGCCGTCTGCATCGCGAAGTCACGATGATTGCCAGGACTATCTATGCCCTTTTCCAGACGGCTGATGAGGCAGGGCTCACGGTAAAAGACAGACAACAGATACTCGCTCGCACCTCTGCATTGGTCGGTCAGCGTGGGACAGATCGCGATCCTCAATGGCTTGACCCGATATGCCAGGAGTTACGCCAGTTGCACGACCAGCTGGAGAGGGACATTTCGTATCTTCAAGAGGTCGAACATCCACCTGAGGAGACCAAAGCTTCTTCTCTTTTAACTGTGGAAAGTGACCCCATGGGGTCACCTGAGCGACCCCAATATACTAATACAAACCCATCCATATTAGCTAAAGCTACTGTAAAAGCAGACGGCTTCGCCGAAAATTGCATTGAAGCTACGCGTAGTCGGCCGTCCTCGTCTTCCCGTGTCGCAGAACACCAGGCATCACCCCCTTCTGCGGCGGATCCATTGAGGGGATTCCGGGCCAAGCCGACATTCGTGCTGCATATTGCCCCGATTTTCCGTCAATATTGTAGTTCCGATAGGCCGGCCGAGACGCAAATCATCCAGGCGGCGCTCTATGCGTGCGAACAGTTGGGAATTTCCAGGCACGCCTGGGCTCAGGGACAAGCTGTTTTTGGGGATTATCCGAATGCAGTGGTGATCGCCGCAATTGCCGCACGAACAGATGCAGGAGAAGTCCGTTCACCGGGAGGACTGCTCCGTGCGATGATTTCACGCTACCTGTCGGGTCAACTCGCACTGGATCGTACACTTTACGGGCTGGCGGAGAAGTTGAAAAACGGCCCGACAGTTGTGCAGTAAGCGCCGATCAGGTGTTTTCAAGCTCAAGCAAAAAAAGCTGTTTCTGGTCGCATCATGCTCTGGCTGAGTCGTGATCGTAGGAGATCATACGATGCAGACGATAAGGGATCTGTTTCCCCCTTCGCTCGGCACAACCGGGAGGACCGAGGGCACCATGCTTGAACCAACACGCTTTCCACGTGTCGCGCGTTATCGAGAGGAATTAGCCAATCTGACGTTTGAGCCAGTTTCTGCGGATATGACGTCTTTCTACAAGGTCCTGATCCGGGACGCGATGTGCGCCATAAGCGAACTTGATAGGCCAGATCGTAATCAGATGGCCGAAATAAGCTCTCTCACAACTCTACTTATTGAGGCATGTGTACCGGTGGAAATTTTCATGGATTTTCTTCAACGCCTTCATGACGAACTGGATGAACCAATCCGTCCTACGGAAGGAGATGAATGATGCCCGTCACCGACCCTTATCTCTATCCTGGCACGGAAGTTCTCGTGAACAAGAAGGGCTATCAGAATGCTGAACGCCTTCGCATTTTTGAAACAACCCGGTATCTCAGCCGTGCGATAACCATGCCCACGGATACCAACTCGACGTCCGCCCTTAAGGATTTGCATTATCATCTCTTTCAGGATGTCTACGACTGGGCCGGTCAATACCGGACGTGCGACCTCGCTGTTGATGGTCGGAAAGGTCTTCATCCAGACCGGATTTCCCAGTCAGTTCAAAGCGTATTTCAAACCCTGAATGCCAATAATGGGTTGCGGGATCTCTCTTCCGACCGTTTTGCGCGGGGAGCTGCCACCCATATTGCCGCTTTGGATAAAATCCTGCCTTTTCGGCAAGGAAACCAGCAGGTCACCCTGCTTCATCTCTCACACCTTGCACGGAACGCCGGTCATAATTTTGATCTCAGCCAACTCGATCACGATCAATGGAACAGAGCCAGCGGCAAAGCCGCAGTCAATGACGAACGTCTTATGATGCATACTATCGCGACGTTATTTAAGTCTGGCCGAACAATGACGCCCGACCAGGCGCGTCGTGAAGCTCTGTCGCTCCGTGATCCAGCACGCCACGAGCTGCAATCCGGGATTGATGCTACCACCAGAACACTTAACGCAGGCCAGGCAGATAGTGTCACGTTGAAAGAACTCAGGGGCTTACGGGGAGAATTGAAAGCTCTCGAAAGCGACACGCAGGTAGGTGCCGTTCTGCGTCATATCGATCAAGCGCAAAAGGCGGGCATTGAAAAATTAACGGTTCTCCCAGGACGCGACGGTTCTGCGCGTGACGCCATTTACGCCCTCGGGCGGGCTGCCGTGCGCAGTCTTGACTTGCGTGACGATCAGCGAGCGGTGCAGGGAATGAGTGCCGAACAGACACAATCTCCTGCATCGTGGTTCGATCGGGCCAGCCAGAAATTTTCTGCGCCGGAAAAAACACCCCCTCAGCCAAATAGCCCAAAATCACGTGGCCCGCAGTTTGGCTAGTTCTTACTGAACCTAATCAGGCCGATGGCGTCTGATCACACGTTCTGCGTGATCTATCGCACGCTCCAGTTCCTCATAATTGGAGGGTTCGAAAAACCCTCTGGTTTTAGGTCTCTCTCTGTGATTCCCTCTTTTGTGTGATGATTGAGGGGATGGCTCATGAAACAGTCTGGTTTTTTTGATGTTGAAGAGCGGCTTGCTCGGTTGAGTGGG
>NZ_CADO01000080.1 GCF_000285275.1 Acetobacter pasteurianus subsp. pasteurianus LMG 1262 = NBRC 106471 | reverse complement strand
GGGAAGCCTCATGCTACGCCGAAACGCTCATCCGTGAATTTCCAAAAGGGCTCTAACAGCTTTCCTCTTGCTTTCCGGTAAGGGGTTAACCCATTGCAAATTCCTCTTGGTGGGAAAGTCAGAATTAGATTTTCGGACTCTCTAGGTTAAATTTCATCATTGCTCACATAATGAGCTAAGCAGAAAAATTTGAAAAATCCAAACAGTTTTAATTCATCAACTTTTTTTCGTTTTTTTTATCTTAATTAAGATGATAGATAAATAAACAAGTTAAGAATCAACATACTGTTTACTTTTCTTTCTGTTGAATTGGTAAATTAAATGAATTTTCTTTCTTGAAAATTTCTTTATAAAAATGAATATTTATATAAATTAAATTATATGCTTTGTGATATAGACGTTTTAATTGGGAATTTTCATTGAAAATTAATTTCCAGAAACAATAGCCTTCAGCTTGGTGTGTGTACGATTACTGGTGATGGAACAGAAATGCCCTGCAAGGATGGACTTATTAATAGCGCAGCTGGCTTGGCCGGTTGGGGGCATCGTTGCCATGGTTTTAAACTTCACACATCCAACAAAAGAATTCGAAACGCCTAGCCGCGCCGTTAACCCGCATGCCTACAACTTTATGCAGGAACGACCCCGAGGGGCATTTCGATCACCACGTTTTCTGTGGTGGCCAAAGCACAAAAACACCAATCAGGAAGTTTGAGTGCACAAGACTGATCACCACAGAATTGGTGATTGAAAAATCAATTTTGTGTTTCCAATAAGGGGAAAACAAATGGCGACTGATACTATCTCGACAACGGTTACTGGCAAGTCATATACTACGAATACAGATATAACCGTGCTTTCCGGTGGTGTTTTATCTTCCGCAAATATTTATTCTGGCGGAAGTATTACGGTTTTGTCTGGCGGATCAGTTATCGACACCACAGTCAGTGCATTTCAAGAAGTGCTATATGAAGGGGCTTCGGCACAACATCAAACTGTTACGGGCAATGGGCAGATTGTTGTTGGAAGTGGCGTCACTCTTACACAAATGGATTCCTCGAATGGATCTTGGAAGACCATGAGCGGGGGATCAATTTATCTTGTCAGTGGAGCAACTCTGGTAGGGGGTACATTTATATCAGGCGGCACTTTATACGCTGGTGATGGCTCCATTATCAGTGGATTCATCGGAGTAGGTAATGGAGGGGTTCTATCTAGTTTCGGGCAATCTGGCGGAACAATAGATGGCCAGCTTTATCTCGACAGCGGCGGTATAGTCTCTGGTACCGTGCTGGCATCTGGTGCTTCTGAAGATATTCTGTCTGGTGCAAGCGTATCGGGACAGATCATTAATGGTTCAGCAAATGTATCTGGCACACTTTCTGGAGCGACTGTTTCAAGTGAAGGAAACGTATCTGTCGTAAGTGGTGGCATAGCCAATGGTAATACTATTACAGACCATGGATCCCAAACTGTCTTAAATGGCGGCATAGCCAATGGTAATATTCTTTCAAATGGAGGTGGCCTACATCTCTCGAGTGGTGGTCTTGCCAGTGATACCGTTGTTTCAAACGGGGGCGCCCTTGAGGTGAATAACTCTGGCTCCGCTACTAACACGACAGTAAATAGTGGTGGTTACATAGCAATTAATACTGGTGGCAATGCAACAGGAAACACCGTTAACTCTGGTGGTGTATTGGAGGCAGCAGTAGGGGGCATCATTGGCACGACAACTGTCTCAAGTGGAGGGACACTATTTACTCTCAGTGGAGCTACCATTTCTGGTGATGTAACTCTTCAGGATGGCGGATCAGCAACGATCTGGAACAATACGGGCGGAACAATCAATCTTGCTGGTGACACCAATAACGGCCTGACCATTTCTGGCCTGGAAAGCGGCGGCATCGTCAGCACCATTATCAGTGGCTGGACCGGCAATGGGCCTACCGATTCTGATAAAATCGATCTGGCTGGCGTTTCAGCTGCTGGAGCGTCTTACGCTCTTACACAGAATCAGGTTGTGATTACCCTAGCCAATGGCAATGCAATCACTCTCAATATCCCTGATGTTCTAAATTACGGTTTTACCCTTGTAGACGACAATAATGGTGGCGCTACCGCTGAAGTATGTTTTCTTGCAGGCAGCATGATCCAGACACCGGGAGGCGATGTTCCGGTCGAAAATATCCGCATGGGTGATACGGTTCTTGCCTATGTGCAGGGCGTTGCTCAGCCCACGACTGTTACCTGGACAGGTAAGGCGCATGTTGTTGTTCGCCCGCATCTGCAAGATGACGAAGCTGGTTATCCGGTACGTATTCTCAAAGATGCTATTTCGGACGGTGTTCCTTACAAGGACATGCTGATTACTTCCGAGCATTGCCTGTTCTTTGATGGCAAGTTTGTGCCTGCACGTATGCTGGTGAATGGTTTCTCGATTTTCTACGATAAATCCATTACTTCTTATGATTATTATCATGTGGAAACAGAGCAGCATTTCGTTATTCAGGTAGATGGTATGCTGACCGAAAGCTATCTGGATACAGGAAACCGCCGTTCCTTCCGCCAGGAAGGTAGCGTTGCCACACTGGCAAGCAAATTCCTGACTTGGGAACATGATGCAGGTGCACCGCTTTGTGTAGATCGTTCTTTTGTGGAACCTCTTTTTCGCAAGCTGGAGTCTCGGGAAAACGTGGTTGTTGGATATCAGATTCCAACAGTCTCTACAGAACAGACAAATGATCCGGCTCTGCATCTGCTCACACATACAGGTGCAGTTATTCGCCCAATGCGAAGCAATGGCCAGCAATACAGCTTTATGTTGCCGCCTGGTACAAAATCTGTCCGCATCGTTTCACGTGCCAGCCGTCCGGCAGATGTCATTGGACCTTTTGTAGATGATCGTCGTTATCTAGGCGTGGCTGTTACAAAAATATATTTGCTATCTGCTAAAAATCAGTATGACATCACAGCACATCTTCAGGCTGAAAAGCCCGAAGGCTGGCACGCTACCGATTGGACTGATTGCGCATGGACCAATGGCAATGCAGAGCTACCTCTTGGTGAGGATCTGCTTGACTGCAAAATGGGCATTCTTTCCATAACTGTGCGTGCAGCTGGTCCTTATTTGGTTCATGCTGAAGAAATGACTAATTTAGACAAAGTTTCAGCTTGAGAAACTACGGCGTGTCGTCAGTTAAGCTCTGAGTGTGGCACGTGAGGGTTGTAGTTT
>NZ_CADO01000081.1 GCF_000285275.1 Acetobacter pasteurianus subsp. pasteurianus LMG 1262 = NBRC 106471 | reverse complement strand
TCAGAATCTCCTCAATTCTTACGCTGAGAAAATTCTCATTCAAAAGTCACTCTTTTTATGGGGGGATTACCAATGGGCATGCACGACATGGTGCGCTTGGCAGAGCCTTTTATTCAACCAGCAGGTCAGAACCAACCTGCCGTATATCTGGGCTACTACTTTAATCTCGGCTTTGCAGTGGAATTGTATCTAAAAGCATTTGTGAAACATGCGACAGGTGATGATGTAGCCAAGCACCGGCATGATCTTAATTCAATACTGCAGGAAGCACTTTCCCACGGATTTGATTTTGAAAAGTCCAAGATGAAAGAGATCGTGGAAATCATTGGTGCAGAGCACAAGGGCCTCAAGTTTAGATACGCAGAAGGGGCGAGTACCTTCAGTTACATCAACCAACGTAATCTGGTTGAGATCGCTTTGACAGCTTGTCGTAATGGAATGGCCCACCTAGCTTAGGCAGCAATCGCGTGAAAGCGCAAACAAACGCGACATTAAACGTAATCACCCATGTCGGAAAACAGATGTTTTCCGACAGGGATGCACGCCATTCTGGCGCGCTACCATGTTTGTAAATGTTCACGCTAAATGGCCAGCTTCTGATCACGGTATTTGGCCGCCTGCTCGGTGTCTCGCAGGCAGCAATGGGGGGGGAAGCTGAATGTCTGGTTTCGGATGGGAACTGGAAAACCGGACATTCGTTTGGTAGTTCTTTTTATAGTTCCCACTCAATCATCATTGAGATAAAAATATGTTTATATATCAATATTTTATTTATATTCATTCTCTTGATGCCATGATAAATACCATCTAACGCCAAGAGAAATTGAACGCCCCCCGCCCTTGGATGGCGTTCAACCTCCTGCCTTGCGCCGCTTCTCCTGCTCGGCGTGGGCCAGGTCGGCGGGCCACCTCGCCAACTCGTCATCGGTGAAGCCCGCAAGGATTTGCCGCAGGTTCATGGTCTGATGCGGAGGGATTGGCAGGTCATTGGACGGCGGGCCGTGGGTGATGAAACACGGCCCGGCCGAGTCGGTTAGATTCAAGTGCGTCATGCTCACTCTTCCGGCCTAGTGGCTAGAAGATGTGCGCCTCAAGCGTCCGTTGCAAGACGCTTGGGGCCTGACTGATCGAATTGCCTGATCTTGCCATGACAGCGAAAAAATCTATCCTCTTGCCGCCTCGGTCAAAAGATCATCAACCGAGCGCGCGACCACATACCGGGCAGGGTTCTCGCCGACCCCCAGCGCAGTGAAATGCGCCTTACCGCATTCGATCTTGGCGCTTTCCTTGTCGCGCAGGTCATCGATGAACAAGCTGCTTTTGGTTTCAACCACAAAGTACAGGTGCTGAGTGCCGTCTTCTTCTACCAATACAGCCCAGTCGGGATTGTAGTTACCCAGCGGCGTGGGCACTTTGAACCAGCCTGGCAGCTTGGCGTAGAGCTTGATGGCGTCGTTCTTCTCCAGCCCATCGGCGAAGTCCCGCTCGGTGCTCGAGTCGTACACCACGTGCTCGTAGATCGACTTCTGGGTATCCAGCAGCATGTTCTTGAGATAGCCGGTGAGCTCTTCCTTCTCGAACAGCTCCTGCGCATAAACATGCTGGTCGCCGAGCATCTGGTACTTGATGCCATCGACCAGGGCCAAGCGCTTGCAGCGGTTAATGGTTTCGGCGGTCAACTCGATGAACTGCTGCGGATTGCGCTTGAAGTCGTCCAGACGGCCGCTTCCCGTCAGGATGCTGACGATGGTGCGCCTAGTGAGCTGGGTACGATCCTGCAGATCGGTCAACAAATCCGGCAGCTCGATACCAGCCTCGTCCAGCACCACGGTTGCCGCGCCCGCTTTCTCCGTCGCGGCGACACCCGCCTTGCCGATAGAGATGTCGGCCTTGCGCCATTGCAGCCGTGCCTTGGCAATCACCGGGGCCTTCTGCAACGCTGCGATGCAATCCGTCACCAACTTGGCGTTATCGAACTGCACGCGGTACGTTGTTTGGTGCTTGATGCGGTCCCACAGGGCCTTGAACTCATCGCTCAGATAAACGGCCTTGCCATCTTTGCCCTTGCGCAGCGGCACTTGCCTGCGTTCATCGGCATTCTTGATGTCGAGCCGCCCCGACACCTTGCGCAGCACTTCGGCAATCTGACTCTTTTGCGCATCGAACTCAGCTGGCAGTTCCAAGGTGCCATTCTTCAGCGCCGTTTTCAGTGAGTCCTGCACCTTGCCCTTGGCATCAATATGGCCGGCGGCTTTCAGGTACTCCCAGAGTGCCTTTGATTGCGCGATGCCCAGCGGTGCGGCATGCCCATCAGCGCCAGTCACGGCAATTGCGGAAAATTGGTGCTGCTCCACGATGCCGAAGCGGATGCCCGTGTCTTGTTCGATTTCCTTCTGCAGGTTCTCTGCAAACTGTTCGTAGTTTTCCGTGGCTACCACGGTCAGGGTGTTGACCTCGAAGCCGCGTACTCGCTCGCCATCTTGGTTGACGCACAGGCGCAGACCACGACCAATGGTCTGGCGTCGCTCGCGCTCGGTCTGAATATCGCGCAAGGTGCAAATCTGGAATACGTTGGGGTTGTCCCAGCCTTCCTTGAGCGCGGAGTGGGAGAAGATGAACTTCAGCGGCGTGCTGAACGACAGCAGCTTCTCCTTCTCCTTCATGATCAGGTTGTAGGCCCGCTCGGCATTCTCCCGGTTGCCCGCATTGTTCTCGGCGGTGTCGGTCCAGCCGCCCTTCTTGTCGATGGAGAAATAGCCGTTGTGCACCTCCTCGGCGGCGGACTCCAGATCGATCTCGGCAAACAAACTCTGGTAGGCTGGCAACTTGGCGGCACGGCGATATTCCTCCTCGAACATCTGCGCATACACGCCCTTGATCGGCTGGCCGTCCGCACCGTACTGACGGTATTTGTCCACCGCGTCGATGAAGAACAGGCTCAATACCTTGATCCCCAATGGACGCAGGTGCTTTTCCTTGTCCAGGTGTTCCTTGATCGTGCGGCGGATCATCTCGCGTTGTACGGCCAGCGCATCCACATCACCGTGGGCTTGGCCAAGCTGCAAAAACACTTCGCCGCCGGGGTAGCGCAGCTCCATGAACTCTTCGCCCTTGGCCGTATTGATCTCTCCCACCCGAAAATCGGCGTAGATCGCGCGGCCATCGGCACTCTGCTGAAGGTCGTCACCATCGCTGACCGTCACCTCAACCCGCTGCACGCCAGTGGCGGCCTGTTTATCCAGCTCGACCTTAGCGCTGATGCGGCCGCGCTTGTTTTCCACCTTCACCAGGCGCACGAAAGGCTTGTTGTGCGCGTCCTCTACCGTGGCCGATGCCACCTCGATCTGCTTGACCAGCCTGCGCTCATATGCATCCACGGCATCGAGGCGGAACACCATGTGGTGCTTGTCCACATGGGTGGCGGAGTAGCGCAGCGTGCAGAGCGGGTTCATGGCGTCCAGTGCTTCCTTGCCACGGCCCTCCAGGCCGCCGTCCACACTCTGTGGCTCATCCACGATGATGATCGGCCAGGTTGCCTTGATCAGGTCGATGGGCTTCTCGCCACCGGTTTTCTCGCTCTCTTTATAAAGGTTGTTCACATCCTTCTTGTTGATGGCACCCACTGTCACCACCATGATCTGGATGTTGGAGCTGGTGGCGAAGTTGCGCACCGGCCCGGGCTTACCCGAGTCGTACAGGAAGTAATCGAAAGGCACGCCTGCGTAGAGCCCCTTGAAGTGCTCCTCGGTGATTTGCAGGGTCTTGTAGACGCCTTCTTTGATAGCCACCGACGGCACCACAATCACGAACTTGGTGAAGCCGTAGCGCTTGTTCAGCTCGAAGATTGAGCGCAGGTACACATAGGTCTTGCCGGTGCCGGTCTCCATTTCCACCGTGAAGTCGCCGGACGTCAACGAGCCGGAGGGTGGCAAGCCACCACGCAACTGGATGTCTGACAGGTTCTCGAGCAGTTCGTCGTCGAGCAGCGTCAAGCGGTTGCCAACGCCAAGGTCGGATTGCGCCACGCCCAGTGACATCTGCGCTTCATCGGGCAGTTTCATGGTCACTGTGAATTCGGTGCGGCAGACTTCCTGACCACGGAACAGGTCGCACACCGCCTCGACGCGGAAATCTCACAGAAGGGTTGTACATCGGGTTAGATTATGAAAAAG
>NZ_CADO01000082.1 GCF_000285275.1 Acetobacter pasteurianus subsp. pasteurianus LMG 1262 = NBRC 106471 | reverse complement strand
CACGTCAATATGGGTCAGAAAACTCTTGCATAACGGACGGTAACCACAGAAGCATATCCGTGCAGACCATGACGGGCGGCGCAATATTAAGTATTCTGTGGGTGGTGTGTGGGTATAGTTTAATCTTTACGCCCGGCACACCCTTTATTGGCGGCCTCAGTAAAGTCATGTTGCAGCATGTCAGTGTTACGTCTGTGCTGGACAGTGTTCCCAATATTCCTGAAGTGCTTTTTTGTGTGTTCGAACTCAGCTTTGCAGCCATTACGCCGGTTTTGGTGCTGGGGGCCTGTGCAGAGCGTATGAAGTTTTCAACAGCTATGTGGTTTACCCCGGCGTGGAGCCTACTGATTTATATGCCCATAGGGCATATGACATGGGGGCCAGGTGGTCTGTTTGGTACAATGGGCGCCATGGATTTTGCTGGTGGGCTTGTCGTGCATATCACCAGTGGGTTTTCTTCCTTGGTAACGGCGTCGGTGGTGGGGCGCCGAAAAGATGATGGCATTACCAGCCTTGCGCCACATAACCTTATCCTCACCCTAAGTGGTGGGTGCCTGTTGTGGGTAGGGTGGTTTGGTTTTAACGGTGGATCTGCACTTGGAGCCAATGCTTCAGCCGCCATGGCAATTCTTAATACGCAAATAGCGGCCTGTGCGGCATTGTGTTCGTGGTTAGTGGTAGAATGGAAAATGTATGGCAAACCAAGTGTGCTTGGAGCCATTTCCGGCGCAATTGCTGGTTTGGTAGCCATTACACCGGGATGTGGATTTGTAACGCCAGCAGGTGCTCTGATTATTGGGGCTTTAGGAGGTGTTGCCTGCCTGTGGGCTGTGAACTGGCCTAAACACCGTTTCCATTTTGACGATGCACTGGATGTATGGGCCATTCATGGGGTAGGCGGCGTACTGGGTGCTATTCTTACGGGTGTATTTGCGGCTTCTTCAGTTGCGGGAGAAGGCAAGGGAGGTGTGCTGGAAGGGAACTGGAAACAGCTTCTTGTGCAAATTGAAGTAACGGTTTTTGTAGCCGTATTCACCATAGTTATGACCCTGATTATTTTAACAATCCTTAAAAAGACTGTTGGGTTATGCGCCTCTGAAAAACAGCAGTTGATTGGTCTTGACCTTACTGAGCATGGGGAGGCCCTGCGGTAGGGCGTATCCTCAGCTAATATGTGGCTTTGATGTATGATGCTACCCCAGCTATTTAATTCAGCGCCTGAAGAAGGAACTTATGAAAGGTGTTTGGATCTTGTAGCTGGGGCGTATGCCCAACATTGGGGAATTCGATCAGCTTTGCACCAGGAATAGCTGCGGCAGCTAGCTTGCCCAGTTCGGCGTAGTGTCCCAACTTTGCGCGCACATCCGGCGGAGCGCCATCACTTCCGATCGCGGTCACGTCTTTATTTCCAATCATCAATGTTGTTGGGGGCTTGAGGCGTGGCAGATCATAAACAACTGGCTGTGTTGCAATCATGTCGTAAAGTAGAGCAGAATTCCACGCGACAAGATCAGCATCGGGCCCCCGATACATGCCAGCAAGCATCTGGACCCACGGTTCGTAGTCGGGGCGCCATTCATTGGCATAATAGACTTTTCGTTCGTAGTCCCGGATCTGCTCGGCCGTTTTGCCCCGTTCACGAGCATACCATGCATCAACTGTTCTATAAGGCACGCCTTTGGCCTGCCAGTCTTCCAACCCAACAGGATCAACCAAAACCAGCCGGGAAATATCTTGTGGGAACATAAGAGCATAGCGAATGGCCAGCATTCCACCCGTGGAGTGACCAACCATAGAAAACTGCGAGATATTCAGATGTGCCAGCAGGGCACGGGTGTTGCTGGCAAGCTGCCCGAAACTGAACTGATAGGCCCGCGGCTTGCTAGACTTACAAAACCCGATCTGGTCTGGAGCAATAACCCGGTATCCCCGGTCTGTCAGAACGTGAATTGTATTTTCCCATGTTGCTGCACAAAAGTTTTTGCCGTGCAGAAGCACAACAACCTGCCCATTGGGGTGCATCGGCCTAACATCCATATAGGCCATGTGCAACGTCTGTTGCTGGGACTGAAAAGAGAATTCCGCAACAGGCCACGGGTAGGAAAAGCCTTGTAATTCAGCCCCATAAATGGGCTCATTCTGGGGCGCTGCTTTGCTGTCTGGGCTAAAGAACAAGGTTGCAGCCATTAGAAACACACACAGTGCTGATGAGTGGCCTGACCGAATATTTTTCATCCTTCCACGCCTTCGCCTAGCGAGATTCCGTCCAGACTTTCTGGTAAGGGCATGGAGAGAACCAGAAACGGTGCGCGAACCTCGTTCCGGCCATTGTTCAAAAAAGCGAGCTTCTGCAATTGCGGGCAGGGAATATACAGCCTGCGATGACGGTCTATGAACAATGCATCCGGAGAAATCAGGCGGTCATCCTGCACCAGTGTTGCGCGCTTTCCTTGGGGTGAAAGCACGGTAATCCGGCTGTTTTCTGCATCTGCGAGATAGAAATTTCCGTGCGTATCCATGCAGGTGCCGCCGATACTGGGAATTTCCGCTACAATTTCCACCTTTTGCGCAAGCTGGTTATCAGTCTGGGCTGTATCCAGAAGGTCAGCTACCTTGATACGTTTAAGGGGGCCTGCGGGAACTGCAAAATAAAACCACGTTCCACTGGCATCGACTTCAATATCATCACTGGCAGTATCAGGGCGCTTTTCGTTTCCATCTGCCAGAATACGCTCACCTATACCTTTATGGAGATGAATACCATCATTCCGCATAACCTTTTGGCCAGACAGACGCCGCAGTGTTTTTCCGGTTGAAAGGTTATGGATAATCACACCACCAAGGCCGCTATCTGTTACAAATATCAGATCACCATGTATTCTCAGGTCATTGAACCGCGCACCGGGCGGCATGATGGCATCAGAAAAACTGAGCACACGGATAATGCGACCGGTTTTTACATCAAGCTGGACCAGTTTTTGCGCACCCGCTTGTGGCTGGCCGCCTGGGGGGGCTCCCTGATCCACAACCCACAGTGTATTATCGCGAAAAAGATGAATGGCATTCACCATAACAAAGGCCCGAGTGCCATCTTGTCCTTTTTGCCATGTATTCCAGCTTCCTCCGGGAAAAGGTATTGGCTGACCGCTACTGTTTACCCGCGCCAAAGAGAAGGTTTTTTCCATACCGGGGAGCCGTGGCAAACCAAGAAAAATCTCCCCTTCGTGCGAGACAGCAACGCCGCTGGCAATAAAAGGTGACTGAGCGACCACAAAAAGCTGTTCTTTTGCTTCGACGCGGATTTCTTCTGTGGTTACCGTCCGTTATGCAAGAGTTTTCTGAC
>NZ_CADO01000083.1 GCF_000285275.1 Acetobacter pasteurianus subsp. pasteurianus LMG 1262 = NBRC 106471 | reverse complement strand
CAGACTTTCTGGAAGCCCAGAAAGAGAACGGTATGGGCATACAGCCGTGCGGCACCCTGCGGGGGCGTTCTGTTCAGCAATAGCCACAGCGGCGGACGTGCTATCCGCATCAATTTCTACTGATCCCAGCTGGAAAGTTCCAGAATTGGCAGCCGTTTCGTAAAGCGGGAAGAATTTCATGTCAGAATGTCCTGATATTGATAGTTGATCCCCAGAGAAAACCGCACACGGTTGCCGGTCTGGCTCAGATCTGGCGGATCAAACATATGGCCAAGGTAGATGATGCCCGTTGGCAGGTTTGTGGCCTGCCTGAAGGCCACGGACATGGCCTTGCGCAATTCCAGAGCTTCCAGCGTTCCCGTGCCCTTGGGCACCATCAGATGCAGCCAGATGGTACCATCTTCCAGATCTACCGGCTCACCTGCGCCTGCACGGTCTGCCAATCCGGCCGCCGTTTCCATCACCCAATACGGGCCATCTGGCACGGTGATGTTCTGGCCTGCCGGATCCAGAAGTTTCAGCTTCTGGGTGTCAGCAACGGCCTGTGCGCGTGTCCAGGCATCAGAGAAGACTGCTGGCGTTGTCATGCGTCTCACCTCCTGCGGCAATCAATGTCCAGCCGCAGACGGTTGGCCCATCGTAAACGGGCTGCGCATCTGTCAGCGTGTAGGTTTTGGGGCCGTCCTGCACCCGGTCGTCCTGGGCAGGCATGCCGTAACCGGAAAGCGCATCCGCCATGATCTGTGCCACGAATGGAGCCTGCGCCATGTCGTTCGTGATCTGGACAGACTGTGCGGGCGGTGCGTAGGCCATCAGTGTAACGCTGGCCGTGCCGCCTGCCCTGGACAGCACCATCTGGCGGCCTTTGGCCATGATCTGGCGGCGGCGGCGTTCTGTGCGGTAGCTCACCCGATGCCCCCGGCCTGATAGCTTGTCAGGATATCCACCGCAGGTTGTGGCATGCCGCCAGATCCGGCGGATGGTGCATTCCAACTGGTGGAACCCACCCCCTGCTCGCTTTCCGATTTCAGGTTGGGATCTCGCCCCTTGGCATACCATATGGCCGCCGCAGTAAGCCGTATGGCTTCCTGCAGATCCTGCGGCACGACATTCGTGCCTGCGTTTTCCGTGCCTGGTGAGACATATCCGGCCGTATATTGGACGGTATAGATCCCTGGCATCCATCCCGGCATTCTGGCATCAGGCGGATACACCATGGCGGCATCAGGATCGAAAGGAAGTTCCTTGACCTGTTCCGGCGTGAGAGAAAGCTCTCCCACGCAGAATGACTGAATGCTGACCAAAGGATAGCGGCCCAGGCAAAGCACGTCCTGTGCGGCATCTGGCCGCACCATGAACGTGTCCTGCCACCCTGCCTGCATGAGAGGCCTGCCTATAAACTTCAGGGCTTTTGCCGAAGCCTCCAGCAGCAGCCGCGTCAACTCTGCGTCCTGCGTATTATCGGAAATACTGAGATCCGCTTTCAGATCATCCAGAAGCGCCAACGACTGAAGAGCTGCTGGCGCACTGATTTGCACAGTACGCCTCATTGCTCTGTTCCTCAGTGGCCAGTGGTGGTGCCAGAAGTCGGTGCAGCCGTATCAATGCCGGTGAAGTCACCGTTGATAATGGCCTGCGGACGGTAAACAACCAGCGTGGTGCGTTCTTCCGCCAGAATGGTCACCATGCCTTTCACGAAGTTATCCCGGTCTTCGGTGGAAATGGAGACTGTGGCGTCCTCACGGTCAAACAACTGCGCCGCAAGGCTAAAGGCCCCGGTCATGAACTTGCCCTGCGCCATGGCCAGAGATTCTGCTACCGGCAGGCCCCACAGAACCGGGCCAGCCATGCCCATGGGATTGGCGAATACATACCGGCTCACACTGTCCTTGGTCAGTTCAATGCTGGCCCAGTCAGTCGGGTTCAGGATATGCCCGGTTGCCGGATATTCTGCCAGCGTGGTCTGCAACATGCCCAGACGCAGACGGTCAATCATCGTCTCGCCTTTTACCGTCACGCCTGCAGGCTGCTCGTATTTGCTGGACTGTGCCAGCAGCCCCAGAATGCTGGTGCCTGTGCCATCCCCATTCAGGAAGGCAAGGTCTTCCTTGTAAGCAAGGCCATAGCGCAAACGCCCATCAATGTAGGTCTGCAACTGCGGTGCATCAGCAAGGATGGATTTGGACGCCATGACGAAATGCGCGATGGTGCGCACTGGCAGCGTGTTCAGGGAGAAGCTGATATCCGACTGCGGATACGCATTGCCGGGGTTTTCTGCCACGAAATCAGCATTGTTCGTGAACAGTGTTTCCTTGACGTAGTCCACGGAATTGGACTGCGTGTTCCCAGGCATCAGCAGATCACGAATGACCAGCCGCCGGTTAGGCTGGGCAATGATCTGCGGCTGGCGATCTGCCACAACCAGCGCCGAAGTGCCAGATGTGCCAGTGGAACTGGCAGAGGTGATGTTTTTCATCTCCACTTGCACAGTGCCCTTCCAGCTGGTGCCACGTTCCATGGCGGCTTTGACCTCGTCAGACGCCACGAACTTCTGCCCGATGCTCTGGGGCTGCTGTTCTGTCGGCTTATTCCCACGGGATGATTTCTGCTCCAGTTCCGTCACGCGGGCAGACATTTCGGTCAGGGCAGTCAGCGCCTTGTCTGCACTGGCTTTGGTTTCATCCGTGACCTTGCCAAGGTTTTTCAGCTCGGCCTTGGACGTTTCAGCAAACTTCTTGACCTCATCCGTGGCATCAGAAAGCTGCTTGATGGCGTTTTTGTATTCGTTTTCGTCAGACATCAGGTTTTTCCCATAAAAAAAGCCGCCTCAATGGGCGGCTGTGGGTGAATGAAAAGCGGTTTTGTCAGATCACAGACGAAAACCGGAAAGACCAGGTGGCACCAAAGAAGATCCGGGCTTGGGTGTATCCTCGCCACGCACAACGGCCATCAGGCCAGCCGTTACGGATTTCAGCTCCGGCAGCATGGGGATTTTCCCATCCTGCAGCGCCTGCTTCATGCCTTCGGGCATGCGCTGGCCTGTCAGGGCTTCATAGGCATCCTGCAAATGCCCCAGAAGCTGCTGGCGTTCCTGCGCCGTGGGGGCATCGTTCCCTTTCAGGGATTTCTGATAAATGCCTAGCGCGGCTTCCAGCGCCTGCACGGCAACCGTTGGCTGCACTGTGGATTTGAAGGCATCACCCCAGCGCCGTTTGAGATCCGTGACACGGGCCTGCGCATTGCTGGGATCATCCACCAGGCTGACCTCATACAGATTGGCCTGCTTGATCTGGCGGCGCGGGCCTGTGGGCTGCGTCATTTTGACTGCGCCATCCTTGGGGATGCTGAAGCCAATGGATAGACCACCCAGCGCACCATCCTTGACGCGCTCATACAGCAGTTTCCCGGCATCCGTGTTGGTG
The DNA here is from genome assembly GCF_000285275.1 of Acetobacter pasteurianus subsp. pasteurianus LMG 1262 = NBRC 106471. GTDB lineage: Bacteria > Pseudomonadota > Alphaproteobacteria > Acetobacterales > Acetobacteraceae > Acetobacter > Acetobacter pasteurianus. The sequence goes on along the minus strand of NZ_CADO01000083.1, from coordinate 417 downwards.
CCGGATATCTTGCCTTTGACGTGCAGGCCCTTGCTGTCTTCCGCCACGTCATTCCACACGCCAGCAGGCACGCCATCACCGCCGAAAAATCCGTGCATGACGTGCATGGGCAGAACACGGCCCTGCGCCTTGCGCTCAGCAATGGATTTGGCGAAAGCCCCCGGCAGGATCACATCACCATGTGAATCCGTATTGCCGAAAACAGCGCCGTAACCTTCCACATGGCCGCTTTCACCATCTGAACCGGTAATGGCTTTATACTCGAACGGAACGGCGCAGACTTCCATGCCGTCAATCATCGTCCGGATCTCCTATCGTGCCGCCTGGTTGCGACTGTGGTTGGAATGCTGGGGTGGTAACGGGCTGCAATGTCGGTGGCATGCCAACCTTGCCCACATCTGTCAGCGGGATCATCTG
>NZ_CADO01000084.1 GCF_000285275.1 Acetobacter pasteurianus subsp. pasteurianus LMG 1262 = NBRC 106471 | reverse complement strand
GCTCTGGCATCCCTACAGACCGATATGCAGACATATCTGTCCCTGTCCCAGAAATATAACGGGGGAGGGGCCGCATATGTGGAAGACTATCAGGCGGTGCTGACCATGCTGAAATCTCTGGGCAGCATGAACACGGATGCCCTGACAGCAGACGCCATGCGGGACATCATGCAGGACAGCACCACCACGCTGGCCAGCATTTTGCAGCAGATCCTGCAGGCCACGAATAACCTGTTTGCGGAAACACGGTTCCAGAACCTCAAAGCCGCAGCGTAACAGGATATCAGCACAATGCAGCAACGCTGTTTTCTGGGAACGCTGGCCTTCGGGCCTGCGGCTTCCCGCACGACTACATGCCTGTCTTCTGGCGGGTATGTGGATGTTGCCACCGGCACGAAATATCCGCCCATTCTGGCAAGCCTGCCTGATGTGGACAGGGAGCTGGATATTTCAATTTCCGGTAGCAGCATGACGCAATCGTTCGGCCAGCTTACGGTCAATCTATCCGATGGTGTGGCCGATAGCATGAACGTGCGCAACCATACCGGAGATCTGTCCATCCTGACCAGCCTGCGCAACTATGACATGGCACGCGGCTGGTGGTCAGATCCTGCACTCTCTGCGTGCCAGCCTCTGTTTACCGGATCCGCCACGGCATGGCGCACCGGAGCCACGCAAGGCACGCTGACACTTTCGGGGCCTGCCGTGCTCTCGCGCCAGTTGCCACTGGCAACCTATGCTGGCACTGGCGGCGTGGAAGGTGGCTCAGACCTGACAGGCCGGGTAAAGCCGCGCCTGCGGGGGTATGCCTTCAATATCACGCCGGTCTGTGTGGATAGCGTCAATCAGATCTATCAGGTCTCTGATGCACCATTCTGGATGGGCACGCAGGGCACACAGCCGGATCTGACCGTGCTGGAAGGCGGCGTGCTGGGCAGTTGGTCTGCCACATCCACAGATGGTAGCTGGTCATATGCCGGCATGGTCAGTGATATCACCACCGTAGATCCGGCCGCAGGCACCTATGTTGTGGAAAGCTCCAGCCGGGGCGCGTTTTTCCGGCTGGGTGGCACGCCGGTTTATACCATTACCTGCTGGGCAACCGGGGTGATGCCTGATGGCACGTATGTATCCAGCCTGCCGGATATCGTGCGGCAGGTGCTGGTGCAGGATATCGGCATTCCGGCGGCATCCATTTCCAGCACATGGGCGGATCCGTTCGGCAATGTGGATAGTGCCGCCGGTGCGTTCTGGGATGGCTCTGACAGCTATACCGGGAATGACATGATCACCGCCCTGTTGCAGGGCACCATGCGCAAGCTGGCGGTTGCGCGGGACGGCACGCTGAAGTTGATCGGCATTACAGACAGCTTTTTGCAGCTTGCGCCGCATCAGTGGGAAAAGCTGGCGGTGCTGCCTGATGAGGTGATTGACATCAAGGAGACGGATCTGCCGTCCGAACTGGTGCTGCCTCTCACCTGCGGGCGGTGTACCTATAGCCGCAATTATACGGTGATGAGCACCAGCACACTCAGCCCGAAGGCAGATCTGTCCACCCTGCGCACACAGCGCAGTGCTGTTACGGTGGGCACGGATAGCCCAACGGTGGAAGTGGTCAGCCCGCCCGAAGTGCTTACCAGCCTGCGCACGCAGGCCGGAGCGCAGGTAGTGGCCGATGTCATCAACAAACTGTGGACGGTGGCAGACCGGCGCGTGTTTTACGTCACGCTGCCGTTTGAACGCCTGTTTGATTTTGAAATGGGGGACGAGATTGTGCTGTTTGCCAATGTGGACGGCCTGCGCGATGGTCTGGGCGGTCTGGTTGTCGGTGAAAGCTGGCGTGGTTCCAGTGCAGGCCAGTGCGTGCTGACGGTGCTGGTCTGATGCAGAATTGTGCGTTCGGCCTGAATAATCTGGTCAAGACCGCCAGCCTTAGCGGCTCGGCTTCATTTTATGCAGGCGTTTCAGCCGCCAAGGACTTCTCGCCCAATCAGCTGGCTACAGACCAGGGCAACACCACGGCGGCGTTCTGGTCTGTTGGGGATAGCAACAGAACGGCATGGTTTCAGGCGCAATGGGGGAGTGCCCAGACCATGCGGGCCTTCTTTGTGGGGCGCACCAACCTTGGCCAAGCCGCAACATGGCAGCTTGTGGCCAGTTCTGGCGGCAACACAGTGTATTCTGCCTCTGGCAGCTTTGCCACGCTGGGCAATATTGGCCCGGTGCAGATGGTGCATGTGGCCCCACAGGACATTCAGGCCGATACGGTCAAGATTACCGTCACCAGCAATGGCAGCGCATCGGAAAGCTATATTTCCCTGTCTCTGGCCTATATCGGGCCAGTGTGGCAGCCGGTGCGCAACATGAGCACCAAAAGCACCACCGGGCTGGACAGTTCCGTGACGGTGAATACCGGCATGAGCGGGGCCGAGTTTGTCACGCCGGCATGGATGCGGCGCAAGGCTGTGGTGGATCATGAATCTCTGGATCTGGCTGACGTGCCGGTGCTGGAGCAGATCCTGCTGGTGGGCGCATCTGGCGCCAATGTGCTGTTTGTGCCGGATCCAGATGCCGATGGCCCCACGCTGAACCTGCGCAGCCTGTTTGGTCGCATCCAGCGCGGAGATCTGAGCAACCCCTATGGCGCTGCCCTGCGGCAGCAGACCAGCTTCACCATTACCGAGCGGCTTTAGGCCGCTTTTTTTATGCCTGAAAGGAAGAGTGTCATGCCTGATGATGTGGTGCGGCAGGATGAATTTGTTGCGTTTGAAACCAGCGTGAACGGCAAGTTTTCTACGCTGGAAACTGGCATTGCCAATATCTGGACGGAACTGAAGCGGATCAACAACCGCAAGACCTGGGTGAATGGCGGCCTGGTTATTTTTGGCTCTGCCCTGGGCAGCGGGATTGTCCAAGCGTTGCAGCATATGCACCCGTGACAACCGAAAACCGGCTTTTGTAAACCTGACCACGAAAACCTGCCAACGTATAAGCCCACTGCAAAGGGCTGTTTTCTGCGGGTTTTGTGCTCCGGTGGACTAATCCGGGCCAGATCACCTGTAAACTCGTCCACTCCGGCCGCCATTGAGCGGCCTTTTTTGTATCCGGAAAATTGATGAATGATCCGATCCTGCTGGCGGCAGATCTGTGCCGCCGGTCTGAAGGCTTGCGCCTGTGCCCGTATGTGTGCCCGGCCGGGTATTGGACAATCGGCTATGGCAGGCGGGTTTT
>NZ_CADO01000085.1 GCF_000285275.1 Acetobacter pasteurianus subsp. pasteurianus LMG 1262 = NBRC 106471 | reverse complement strand
CAAACTACAACCCTCACGTGCCACTCTCAGGGCTTAACTGACGACACGCCGTAGTTCACTCTCATAAAATTTTATCATGATGGTGTACATGATTCTTTTGGGACAGCTTTCCATCATCCCGACCAATAATCGTGGCCTCTTGTGCACTGAATCTGAATACAAATTCGACCTCCTACATGAAACATGCAGGGAAAGGTCCGGAGACTGTGTTTTCTTGACCACCGACACGAAGCGTCTCCTGCTTGCTCTGGGAAGACCGCATCGACATGGTCGCTTCTGCGTTTCTCCCTCTCTTGGCGTCCAGCTACGGCAGGTTGTCAGGCCGAAAGTTCTCTGCGAACGATTTCCGCACCCGCGCCCAGGGCATTGAGCTTGCCCCGCGCCACGTCGCGTGGCAAAGGAGCCATCCCGCAGTTGGTGCAGGGATAAAGCTTGTCGGCATCGACAAACTGAAGCGCTTTTCGCAGGATATCAGCGACTTTTTCGGGCGTCTCAATGGTGATGGTGGCCACATCAATGGCGCCCACCATCACCTTTTTCCCACGAATGAGTTCGATCAGATCCATCGGAACACGGGAATTCTGACATTCCAGCGAGATCAGATCGATATTGGATTTCTGGAGCTTGGGGAAAATCTCTTCATACTGCCGCCACTCTTCTCCAAGAGCATTTTTCCAGTCGATATTGGCTTTGATACCATAACCATAGCAGATATGGACGGCGGTTTCGCATTTCAGCCCTTCAATAGCCCGCTCCAAAGTGACGATGCCCCAGTCATTCACCTCATCAAAGAAAACATTGAAGGCAGGTTCATCGAACTGGATGATATCGACGCCAGCGGCTTCCAGTTCCCTCGCTTCCTGATTGAGGATTTTGGCAAATTCCCACGCCAGTTTTTCGCGGCTTTTGTAATGGCCGTCATAAAGCGTGTCGATCATGGTCATGGGACCAGGAAGCGCCCATTTGATGGGCTTCTTTGTCAGCGTGCGCAAAAACTTCGCATCCTCGACAAAGACAGGTTTCTCACGTGCCACAGCACCGACAACTGATGGGACACTGGCATCGTAACGGTTGCGAATTTTAACCGTCTGACGGTTCTCAAAGTCGACGCCGCTGAGATGCTCGATAAACGTCGTGACGAAATGCTGGCGCGTCTGTTCGCCATCGCTGACTATGTCAATGCCGGCCCGGTCCTGATCGTCCAGGGTCAGGCGCAGCGCATCCTGTTTACCTTCGACAAATTCCTCACCCTGCAATTTCCAGGGCGACCAGAGGGTCTTAGGTTTGGCGAGCCAGGACGGCTTGGGCAGGCTACCAGCCGTTGAGGTGGGGAGCAGTGTTTTCATGAGAGATAACCTTGTGTTTCTGACTGATCAGGCGGCGTAGCTGGCAGACCACTGCTCAAGAACATCGTGATACGGTTCGATGAAATTCTCTTCCGTATACTTACCTTGTGCGGTTGCTAACTGACTCCGCTCTTCGCGGTCGTAAACAATGCGGGTGTTGGAATAATCCTGATGCTGCAGACTTGGCTTGTAACAGTCGCCTGCCGCAGCATTGGCGTTGTAGATTTCAGGGCGGTAGACCTTCTGAAAAGACTCCATCACACTGATGGTGCTGATAAGCTCAAGAGTCGAATAATCAGAGAGCAGGTTACCAAAAAAATAGAACGCCAATGGCGCTGCGCTATTGCGGGGCATGAAATAGCGGACCTGCATTCCCATTTTATTAAAATACTGATCTGTCAGAGAAAATTCACGCTGCTGGTATTCAACCCCCAGAACAGGATGCTGATTTTCAGTCCGATAATAGGTTCGGTTGGTTGAAACACTGAGGCATATAAGGGGAAGCTTCCTGAAATTCTTTCTGTAAGCGGTGGAATTCACAACGCTCTTAAAAAGATTTCCGTGCAGGTCTCCGTAATTTTGAGGAACGGTGAACTCTGCCTTGTTTTTATTGTAGTCGGGCAGCAGCACACTGAAATCATAATCCCGCACATATGAGGAAAAACTGTTTCCTGCGAGACCTTCTATGCGCCTGTTGGCCTTTTTATCGACAATCGTTGTGTACAGAACTTCGATCAGCGGAAAGCTTTCGTTCTTGCCGGCAAAGGCAAGGTCCATCTCAATGGAAACGATTTCAAGCTCGACGGAGTAGCGATCCCCCATGGGGTTGTCCCAATGCGCCAGGCCATTGAAACGATTGTCAATCATCCTGAGCACGTTGCGCAGGTTTTCCTGACGGCTTTCTCCTCTTGCCAGATTGGCGAAATTGGTCGTGAGACGCGTTCTGTCGGATGGATGATAATTCTCATCGAAGCGAATGCGCTTTATTTCAAATGCGGTTTCCCTGATCATTGAAGCCTTCATCATGCCTGCTGTTAAGAGCCGTGTCTGCCTTATGCCGGAAAACTTCATTGAGCAGAAATGATTTAAATTCATTAAACCATAAATATCACTCATGGAATGATGTGATCAGGGTGACGGCGAAAATGGATAAGGTCAGAGACTGACCTGCTATCTAGCATGTAAAAAATCGATATCTGCCTTCTGTCGTTCCATCTTGCGCGCTATGTGCATCTGGCGGCATGGTGCAAGGGCGAACGCTTCGATGGTCCCGCGCGAGCGGGTTAATAGGGAATACCGTCACGCACTGGGCAGATGACCGTCCAGAGGCATAGTCGGTGGCTGCTCCCGCAACTATAGGCGGTATGCTGCTGGTTCGTTCACCTTGAACGTGGACCACTGTTCCCATAGGGGCGGGGAGGTTGGAACCAGTCGGCCATGATCCGTGAGCCAGGAGACCTGCCATCGTTCAGCCACCAACCGTCGGGCGGGATGACCGAAGGGAGGAGAGAAGTCTATGCCTGTCTGCCTCGTGCTTCCGCCATTCCTACTGAAGCGGTCAACCGGATCTTTTCAGGCCACAGTCCCTTGCCTCATCAGATCTGACCGATATGCGCGACACATGTTCGTGCTGCTGAAAGCCCCTGGTCGTTAAGCACTTCGGATCCAGGAACCGGGCACTCACGCGCCTTGTCTGGTAGTGATAACGGTTACGCTTGCTCAGACAAAATGTGAGAGACGGGACGGCACTCCATACTGGAGCGTTACATCCTTTCGCCCTAGGGCCTGTTAGGGCTTGATCCAGTCTGCTGCGGCAGCGATGTGGATGACCG
>NZ_CADO01000086.1 GCF_000285275.1 Acetobacter pasteurianus subsp. pasteurianus LMG 1262 = NBRC 106471 | reverse complement strand
CGGTCTTCCCAGACTTTCGTACGCCTCGCGGCGCCCGAAACCCTTCAGGGAAGCAGAGCGTCAGCTTTGCGGCAAGATCACTTTAAAGCTGACATATTCTCCAATTTCAGGGCGGTTTAGTCCGTGGTTAGTATATTTTTACAGAATCCTCTTTTTATTGTCCCTCGATAGGGAGGTGAACGTCACTTATAATTGTCGAGTACTTACCATATACAACTCTAAATGTTCCCCCAACACCTTCGTTAACCAATCGTGGAAGAATATCGATTACTCTGTCGTATATGTATGATCCAGGACTATCGGGAAATTTTGTCATCAGCTGAATATCTTGAGTTGATTTAGATCCATAGCTGTATTCCATTGCGTTTATACTGCTTCGCTCCAACAGGTCTTTCAAATCGGGAACTGAATATAGGATATCTATCCGAGAAGGGTCGCCGATTGTCGCAAGAGTACTAGAACGGATGGATTCAAATGTTGCTTTTGCCCTATCCCCCTTTTGGAAATGTGTGTTGTCGTATTGAAATTTAAACGCCTTCCATCGTGATCCGCCTTCGAGCCCGAATAATAAGAATTCTGCATCAGGGGCATATCGGTTTCCTCCAAACTCCGACCCTGATTCGACCATCGCTTGTTGCAATAACCTTGCGATAAATAATCCATCCATTTCTGGGAGCTCATTTGGAGGAATATTTATATCGTCATGATACGTATCCGCGGCTGCGAACCCCTCTACGATTTCTATGCATTGTCCTGAATTGGTGTAATCGGCGTATAATTTAACAAAAATATCCAAAAACCTATTTATGGTCTCCGTACAGAGAAGGTGAGTTCCAGCATATGAAATAAACCATTTACCGAAAGTCTTTTTTCGGAATTTTACTCTGCCCATATTTGCTGTAGCAAACGTATAGTACGGTTCAAATACCCTCATCTTCTCGGCACTGTCGAGGCTCGTTGTGCCGTCATTTCGACTAATTTTTCCGTCGGACAAGGCAACGAACTCGTCCCCAAGAAAATAAATCGCACCAATTGTCATGTTTGACCCAGTATTTCTTTTAAAGTGAATCGACTGTTGATATCTTACTTTCAAATTCCATGCCATATAGGTGGGTAGGAATTCCGAGCACTGTCGCGATCGTCCCACGCCCAACTCGCGAGAGAGCCACACCCCGTGGTGCGCGCCAGGAGCAACGCGTCGCCTGCCTGAACCAGCACCGGCAGTAGGTGGGACGTGGCCGTCACGATCGGATCGCCGTCGGGAATCAGGTTCCATCGGTCGAGATAGGGAGCGAACATCGGGCGATCTTGATTAGGTAAGGCGCTTGCAGAAAAAGACGACCCGTTCGGTCTCGTCGCAACTGAGAGCCCAGTGCGCGGCGCGGCTCTCAATGTTAGCGATTTCCGCATCGAAGGCAAACTCTGTGGCGCCATACTGCCGCGCCCAGATGGCGACTTGTTCCACATCTGTCCCATCTGGAAGTCTATCATAAGGCGAAACGACAAACCCGAGTTATCACGTCCGCTTTGCGACACGTGCGAAGAAACGTTGGACGGCAGAAATGAAGGCGAAAGCTGTAAGTCCGCTTTGCACACGGTAAGCGAACATGCGGCTTGCGCCCCCATTGCTGACGTAATTTCCACCAGAATACGCAGTTAAATTCTCATGAAATTAGCCTGATATTTTTATCATTAATAAGTGGATTTTTATGGCCTCGGTAGAACATTATCCAGATTAAATGGATTCATAAGCGGCTGATAAATAATAACTTTGATTATCATTATCTTCTGGTTTTCGACAGCAAGTCATAAAACCAAAGAGTATTTCGAACCCTCCAAATTACGTTGAGCTCCAACGAGGCCGATAGCCCTACACAAAATATAATTCGCCCTCAGCGAATTATATTCTTGACGTGCCATGATCGATCATGCATTCATAATGCTTATCAGCAACTGAGGGATTTCCGTCATTGTTTGGATCGTTTTCCGATCCGTGGAGAGCGAAAGCTCTCTCCCATCCGTCAGCGTCAGTCGGCGCAGAGGGGGCGCGGCCCGGTGGAAACCGCGCCTGGAAGGAGAACCGGGCTTAAAGCGTTGTCACCCAAGTAATCCATCTCGGCGGGCTACCACAATTTCGTGGTGGTGATGGAGGACAAGCCAATGAGTAATTGGTCAGGTGCTGATAGGCAACGTGGGGTTTCTAGGTGGGGACAAGCAGTGGCAGCGATATGCCGCGTTAGCTGTAATCCACTCGTGTTGCGGACAATTATTGCAGTATCTCGTATGATTTACGAAATACTGCGATTTATCCAGAGGCAATGAAACTCAAGGCCCGGTAATCCAACTGTTAACATCTTACTGATTAGGAGAAAGCCTGTGATTGGAGACGCTTTACGCATGATCCGGGTTTTCCATGATCTCTCACAAAAAAATGCCGCAGAAAAGCTTGGAATAGCTCCATCTTTCCTCTCGGAAATCGAAAAGGGTAAGAAAAAACCCACGCTTGATTTACTTCAGCGTTATGCATGCGAATTCAAAATGCCTGTCTCGTCCATTATGTTTTTTTCTGAAGAAATGGCCAACCCCTCAAAATCAGAAAAACTTAGACTGACCATCTCATCGAAAGTTCTATCATTATTACAAATGGTCGCTGCTAAGGCAGGCAGGGAAGTTGCCTAATGCCCCCCAAAAGACATCTTCTTAATCAGTCAAGGTTATTCAAAATTCGTTCCCGACGTCGTCTCGCCGAGGTTCTGGGAATAACTTCTGCCGAACTTAAGGACGCTATTGTGATGAAACATCCATATAGCGAACGTAGCCTTGAGCTTTATCGTGGCACTACAAAAAAAATACGAGAAATTCAGGAACCCCGAGGGGTTTTAAGATCTATTCATGCACGCTTGGCTGTTCTTCTATCTCGTATAGAACCACCAGATGGAGGGTTCGAAAAACCCTTTGTCTCTGAGCTGTTCTGTGTGATTCCATTTCTTCGGCGTTGATTGGGGATGGTGGAAGATGAAGCAGCCTGGTTTCTTTGA
>NZ_CADO01000087.1 GCF_000285275.1 Acetobacter pasteurianus subsp. pasteurianus LMG 1262 = NBRC 106471 | reverse complement strand
CTGAATCATGGTTACCCATAGAGTCAGAACTCAACACAAAATGCAACTGTAGTGTTAGAGCGTGTCGTCAGTTATCCGATCTTACTGGCTCTCACTCAAACCATATCATCGCATTCCCATCTCTCCCGATCCCAAAAAACAGGGAGGAAAGACCAGAGGTCAAGTGGGATTACAAGCGTTACTCAACCATGTGCCAACTGACGAAACACTCTAGAGAATCTGCAAAATATCTATCATTACGCATTAAGTATTTATTATTTGCTTAGGTTATATTCTGTTTCATCTTTGAATGCATCAGTGTAAAGATAGTAATTGATGATCCTAATGCGAAAATTGATGCCACAAGAAGTGCTACGGCAAAACCATAAGAGAAAGCATGATGTGCATGCTGAATGGCGATTTCTTGACTGGAACCCTCTAAACCGGAAATAGCACTGGGTAGATCACCGGCAACGATGGCATCGGCGAAGTCTGATGGATGATGGCAGCCACTACCACATCCAAAGGCGGCAACCCATTTCCTTACCATTGTTGCGAGTATGCCGCTAAGCATCGCAAAACCAAGCAAAATCCCGGAAAATCGTGATGTCGTACTGATCCCTGACGCCATGCCAGATCGTTCTTTTGGCACAACACTCATGATAGCTTTTTGCGTTTCCCCATTGAGAAGGCCACCCCCACTTCCAATGACGACCATGCCAGCCATAACAATGATCCATGATCCGACATATGCTCCCCATGCTGTTATTCCATTGCCAATGGCGACGCATGACAGACCACCGGCTAGAATACCGCTCGAAGAGATATGGCGTTCCAGAAGACGTCCAATATGTGGGAAAATCAACATTGCCAGGGCAAAAGGCAACATGGCGAAGCCGGCCTGAAGTGCTGAGCGGCCTAAGCCGTTTTGGAGAAATAGCGGAAGCATCGAGGCCATAACCTGAGCGGATGCTGCATAAGCAAACATCGCCCAGACAGCTCCCAGAAAACGGGGATTGGAGAATAGGCCAAGATCTAACATCGGACGTGATTGGGCACGTTCAGATGCTATGAAAATGCCTAAGGAGATACTTCCTCCAATAAAACCATTCAGGGCGTTCCATGAGGTCCAGCCGCTTGCCTGACCGTTAATCATTCCCCACGTCAGACCGAACATGAATGCAGCAAAAAATATAATCCCGGCCGGATCCAGTCTTCGGGCATCAGTATCACGTGATTCTTTGACCAGAATAAAGACTGCGCCAGCAAGTAGGACGCAGATTGGAATATTGATATAAAACGCCCACCGCCAACCGAGCGCATAGGCAATAATACCACCAATAATAGGAGCAAGAACCATGGTAAGGCCCATGATACTTCCCCAAATGGCCCATGCGCGGTTCCGTTCATCTGGATTATGAAAAGTATGCCCGATGATCGCTAAAGCAGGTGCTAACAAAAACGCAGCACTTACGCCCTGTAAAGCACGCGCTAGATATAGTGCTGTGGCAGACGGGGCGGCTCCGCAAAACAACGAGGTAAGGGCAAATGTCGTAATTCCAATCAGATAGATGCGACGGCGTCCATACCGATCTGCAATGGCTCCAGCGGGCAACAGGAGAGATGCGAAGCACAGAACATATGTGCTGATAACCCATTCAATATCCGCGAAACTTGCACGAAACTCGCGAGCGATGGTTGGCAGGATGATTGCCACCACATTGGTATCAAGCACAGTCAAGGCACAGCCAGTTGAAGCCGCCAGAAGGACAAATAACGGATTGGTTACGCGCGAGGATGTCATCGGTGTCCTCACCGCTTCACGATAGTATTAGAAATTCCGATAATCAGTTCATCATGATTGGCTTGAAAGAGTTGTGTCATGGCGATGTTCCGTTGCAGAGCGCATTAGTCTGTAACGCTACGTCATGCCTTGGTTCTCGTCATTGGTGGTTATTTTTGTTATTATTAGGTTTTGCCTAATAATGCGGGAAGGGGGATAGAGGAATGGAACTGAGACATCTCCGCTATTTTGTGGTCTTGGCGGAAGAACTTCATTTTACACGGGCGGCAGAACGGCTGAATATTTCCCCGCCCACTCTGACTGTGCAGATACAGGAAATTGAGCGCACATTATCAGCTCAACTTCTCAACCGAACAAAGCGTTCTGTGACGCTTACATCTGCGGGAGAGGTTTTCCTTTCTGAAGCACGGCGCGTGCTCAAACAATTTGCAACAGCCGAGAACGCCGGTCGTCGTGCTGGGCGCGGTGAATTGGGTCGGATAGAGATTGGTTATGTTGCGTCAGCTGCGTATACGGGGATACTGCAAGACCAGATGAACCAATTTACGCAGAGTTATCCAGACGTGCTTTTAAAAGTGCGTGAATTCCCTATGGATAAACTGCCTCAACTGGTTGCGGACGGTGACGTAGATATCGGTTTTGTAAGGCTGCCTATGGCGATGCCACAGCTATTGAGTCACCATGTGTTGATCCGCGATCACTTTTGCCTGGCACTTTCCGTGATTCCTGGTGTCGAAGAAAAGTCGGAAGGCCCGGTTACGCCGCACGAAATTGCCAACGCATCTTTTATATTGCCCGAGCAGGCTTTCGGCACATTCCAGGTCGCAAGTCGAGGTGGATTTACGCCCCGTATTGTTTCTACGCCAGGGAGTTTGCTGGCTGTGTTGACACAGGTCTCAATTGGCAATGGTATTTCGGTTATTCCCAGTGCTTTACGAAGTGTTGTCAATTTGCCGGGCGTTGTTTTCCGCGATATTGCGGGAGAACCAATCGTTTCAGAAATTGCCGCCATTTTTCGCTCAGATGAGGTTGCACCAGCCGTACGTCATCTGATTTCTCAGATTCAAACAACAATAACCTGAAGATTATCGGAATTTGGCATCCAGCCACGCACTGACTTTGTCGACGACATCATTTTCAATGCCAAAATACCCATGAGGTGTTAAGGAGCCACAATTCTTTTTTGATTTTGTTATTCCACCAGAAACCATGAACACGCGCACTTCAGGGCTTGCTGTCATGGCGGAAGCAATCTGTTGGGCGGCTTGAGGCGGTGCGACATCGCATCGACGCGGATTTCTTCTGTGGTTACCGTCCGTTATGCAAGAGTTTTCTGACC
>NZ_CADO01000088.1 GCF_000285275.1 Acetobacter pasteurianus subsp. pasteurianus LMG 1262 = NBRC 106471 | reverse complement strand
AACCCATGAATCATAATCCACTGAAATCACTCAACTCATTTTCGGTCAGACACTGAGGCTGAGGTGGAACACCCTGATATGTCTTGAGTGTTGTCCAGAACAGCAGCATCGCGGTAGCAAACCCGACAACAAGTAAAACCCACTTCAGGACAGTGCTGACAGGATCCCTGTCAGCACGATTGACTAATGACGTCTTGGACATCCTGAACGGACTTTCTGGCTAAAACTTTAAGAAAACAGAAAAAAAGCGACCGGACGACCTCCTCCTTTCTGAGAAGGTCGTCTGACAGGTTTCAGATCACCAGAGCCGGATCAGATGCGGAGCCAAAAATCTCATAGCGGATCTGAGAGCCTGACAACTGCTCGTTACGCAAAGTTTCAATCATGTCGCGCATGAAAGAATCCGGGCCACAGATGTAATAGGTCGCTGCGTGATCAAGGTTTTTGCGCAGCCAATCTTGTGTAATATGACCTGAATGAACCGTAATACCCGCAGAAGAGACAGCTTCTGGTATTGTTCTCTTGCTACCTGTCAAATGACTGAGTGTTCTATGCAGCCATCCTGATGAAGCAACATTGGATTGCGCAACAGGCTGTCCTGGAAGGTTTCCCGCAGGAACATTGCCCTTTGCAAAAAAGAACTCAGCTGTCAGTTTTCCTGCAGTCGCCAGAGACGTCACAAAAGGCACAAACGCTGCCAGATCAACTGTGTCGGCTCCCAGAACATAATGTATTTTACGACCAGAATGTGTTGCGACAAGATCTTCAATCATAGAGATCAGCGGCGTGAGACCAACGCCTGCCGCCAGAAGAACGACCGGGGCATGACTGGCTTCATCCAGAAAAAAATCACCCGCTGGATTAGCGGCCTGAAGAATGTCACCGACCTGCACACTGTCGTGAAGCCACGTTGAGACTACCCCCTGATCATGACGCTTGACAGTAATACGGTAATGGTCGGCCCCAGGTGCTGAAGAAATACTGTAATTACGTCGTTGTGACCCGTGACCCGGAATATCAAGTTTGAAGCTCAGATATTGGCCGGCCTTATGATGAAAAAGCGGCTTTCCATCGACTGGAACCAGATCAAACGAAGTAATGAAAGGCGTTTCTTTGTGCCGTGCTCGGACCGTGAATTCACGCCACCCCTTCCAGCCTCCAGGAGCATGTTCGTGCTCGTCATAGATCTGTTTTTCTCGACCGATCAGGACATCTGCCAGAAACCAGTAAGCTTTACCCCATGCATCAATAATTTCCGGAGTCGCCGCATCGCCGAGAACGTGCTTGATAGCACCGATCAACGCGTCTGCAACGAAAGGATAATGCTCAGGCAAAATGTTCAGGCCAACATGCTTTTCGGCAATGCGCTCGACCATGCCGCGCAGCTTTCCAAGATCATTGATATGCTCGGCATACGCGAGAACAGCCAGCGCCAGTGCTTTGGGCTGCTCCAGATCCCGCTGATGGGAGAGATTAAAGAGATCTCGAATTTCGGGGTGCGACAGAAGACGCTTGTACATTTCTTCCGTAATCGCAAGACCGTGCGCTTTGAGAGCTGGAACTGTCGCAACAACGAGAGCGCGTGTTTTTTCGTCGAGTGGGGCGGACATTGTGATTCGATCCTTTAAGGTTCATAGTCCATACACCTTTTGTGTCAGACATCTTGGAAAACCTGTCAAGTAGATGCATGCTGTAGGTATGAAACTTAATTTGCAGACCGATTATGCGCTCCGTGCACTGATCTTCCTGGGTAGTCGAACTGATCGACTGTCTTCCATTCGGGAGATCGCTGAGACCTACAGGATTTCTGAAACTCACATGGTCAAAGTGATTCATCGTCTGGGTAAAGGTGGTTTTATTGAAACCCTGCGTGGTCGCAATGGTGGTATCCGTTTGGGAAGGTTGGCCGAAACGATACGTATCGGTGCAGTCGTAAGTTATATGGAAGAAGACATGAGCTTGCTTGATTGCCTCAGCCACAAAACTTGTGAAAGAGAGGGCACGTGTATTCTTATGCCCTCATGTCGACTCCGAGGGGTTCTGTCAGAAACAATGCAGGCGATGATGTCCGTTCTCGACCGCTACACTCTGGCCGATATGATTACTCCGTTTGAATGTGAACGACTCATCAGAAATGAAACAAAGGATTAATATGTCAGGATTAATGGAATACAAAAAGTGGATGGATGAAAATCTGATTACATGTCTTATGAATGCAGAAAAGTCAGGTGATCAGGAAATCGTCGAAACAATCCTGTTCTGGTTAGCACATATCAATATTGTCGACGAGATTTTCCGCGCACATCTAACGAAAACGAAACACGTTTATTCAAAAACTGTAGTCGATAAACTACCTTCAGCGACCGAACTGATCACAAGTGTTCGTAATACAGACAATTGGCTGATAAATTATGAGACAAATCTGTCTGAACATGATCGACAGGCAGTATTTGACTTCACATACACCGATGGAGAACCTGGTCAGTTAACCGCACAAGGCATCCTGACTCATCTTCTTACTCATGGTCTATATCACATAAGTGTCGTTGATGACAGAATCAGCAAGCGCGGATACGATGTCAATGGAATCCTGTTCACCACTCATATGAAACATAGAAAACAGCTAGGACCTGTTAGATCTTGAAACTCTTCCCATATTACGAGGATGGAAGAAGGGGACGGAACAGGCACTTTTACGAACGAGACATGGTTGATCTGGGAACCTCTGATTGAGACGCTTCGCCCAAGAGATAAGACGCCGCCCATGACCTGCGGCGTACGATAGCAGCGATTTTCTAGCGCCAATGAGAATGGCACGAAATGACGGTGTATCCGCGCTGAACTGGGTGCGTGGTGGCGGGCAACGCAGCTTTTCATCCGCCGGGTGAAACTCGACGGATGGGAGCGTCTGCTCGAACTGGTTCAGGAACAACACGGAGTGACGCTCGGAATGACTTTTCTGGATAACACGAACATCTGGGCTCACGGCAAAGCGGCAGGAGCCCAAAAAAGGGACCTCTTTCGAAGAACGAGACCATCGTCGCGGATTTCTCACACTTGAGGCAATTTCGGGTCATTTTGTAGAATTCAG
>NZ_CADO01000089.1 GCF_000285275.1 Acetobacter pasteurianus subsp. pasteurianus LMG 1262 = NBRC 106471 | reverse complement strand
GTCAGAAAACTCTTGCATAACGGACGGTAACCACAGAAGAAATCCGCGTCGATCCCTCCACGTGAGATCAAACGATCCGCACGATCCTGCATTCCACCATGCCAGCAGGAAATCCGCGACACGTCGCGATTGTCCCGTATCACCCTTTGCAATTTTAATCAGGCGTGCCAGTGCCGCCCGTTGATTGTCCTGTTTCGCGGTCATGGGTTTTTTCCGTGGTTTGTTGGTTTGAGCTGGCGGGCTGTGAGCGTCACCCCACAAAGGGTTTCCAGGTCCATTTTGCAGTCAGGTCTTCGTCATCAATCTCGAAGCCCATTTCCTTCAGTCCGGTCAGGACCATGTTCACGAGGCGCATTCCTGGGTGCTCGCGCATCCAAAGTTCTGCCGCAACGCGGACATAGACCGGCAGGCTGACAGAGAGCCCGACCAGCTCGCCCGTGTCGTCGCCCGTGTGCGGTTTGAGACGCCGCTTGCGTTCGGGCACCAGATCCTCGCGCTCCACATGCACGCCGATCGTGTTCAGCGCCTGAAGGATGGCGCAGCGCATGGAGGTGTCGTTATCGTTTACATACTCTTCGAGCTGCCGGCGCACTGCGGGCTTGACGCGGAACAGCGTCAGGCGCGGGGTGCGATCAAGGACAGGGACAGCAGACGCGGATTCAGACATCGAAACTCTTTCAAGGCACAGATCCTCTCCTTTAACATATATCGGATATAATAACGAGAGAGCCGGCCGCCCGCTGCCGTGGGCAGGGTCAAACATGCGCTTCTCCGAGATAGATGCCATAGCGGGGCCGGATCTTCGATCCGGGCCTCAATTTCAGGTCCATTGCCCACAGGGAAACCGACATGCCGCGCCTGCGCGCGAGCTGCACGGCCGACCGTGCTGCCGTGTCCCGGCTTTCCTTGACAGCCAGGACCGACAGGTCCGGGCCGGCCAGATAGACATGGCGATGCTTCGCCACCCGTCGCGATGCGAGGTAGGTCATGACGCCAGCCCTCCCATACGCGATGACACCCGACACGCACGCTCTAGCCCGACCAGAAGATCCGCGAGGACCTGGCGGGGCAGGGGATGAGTGCCAAGCGCCACGATCCGGCCGCCCTCCATCTGGACGGGCAAACGAACCGATCCCACGCGGATATGTGCGGGGAAGGGGCCATCGGCGCCGACCGGGTATCCCGGCCGAGCAACAGACATCCGCTCATAGCGGCGGACGAGAGCTTCGTATCTCACGCGATCAGTCATCGCTTCATCCTTTTATATCCGCGATATAATAGAGACACGGACGTTTACCACGATCGTCCGTGCCTGCTGGCCTAGTCGTCCAGGTGAGCTTCCCCGGCTGGCTCGGCGTCATCAGGGGGCGGCTCCCGTAGGGCGGCATCGACCAGTGATCTGAGCCGTGACACGGGCACCATGATCCGGAAGGCCATGCCGTAGGTATCGGCCGCGCTTTGCATCCATGATCGGATGCGCTCGACTGGCGCATTCTCTGCTTTCATCGCCACGGCCAGGCTCATGAGATGGGCCATCAGCTCATCCAGCTCGAACTCGACAACCCGTAAGGCATCTTCGAGACTGTACTCGGCGAGTTTTTCAAAATCCGCCGAAATATTCTGGCGTTCTGCTTCCTCTGCCAGTTTGGCTTCCAGATGGGACACGGCATCGACATAGCTCGTGAGATCCATCAGGACCATTTTCGCTTCGGTCCGTGCATCGACCATGATGCGCAGGGCAAGAACCGCATCGGCTACCGGTCCGGTTCGCTTGCCATTCGCAGGACTGTCATTTGTCTGCGTCATGCTCCGCTTCCGGCCCATATTTATTGACGATATGGCATTCATGCTGCGGTCCTCCTGCCGAAATCACAACAAAAACCCGTTTGTTTTTTGAATCGCTTCAGTCGATACGCAGCCCCGTGCTGTCGATACGGGAGAGAACGGTATCTGTTGTCATCCAGCCCGCCACCCGACCGAAGCCGATGAACGGGACCAGGACGGTATAAACAGAGTCCAGATCGTAGCTGGTGCGCTGATCCCGTGGACCTTCCCACAGGCATGACAGCACCAAGCCCTCGATCTCGGTGCCGTCGCTGCCGATGGTCGTGACCCACAGATCTGGCAGGACGGCGGCTTCGCAGGCGCGAACGCGGCCCTTACGGGTCCAGTAGGCCATCAGATCCGGCTTTGTCTTCATCGCCGAAATCGTGCTGTATTCGTCGCGATCCAGCCGGATCAGCGGCAAGGTATTGTGAAGAGGCGATACCTGTTTTTCGGCGTGGTCTTCCTTGGACATAGGGCTATCCTCCCTGTGCGACGGATCGAACGATTTTATCCTCCCGGCCCGCCTCTAATATATACGAGATATAATAAAGAGGGTTCAAGAGAAAAATGCAATTTTTCTCGCGAATGGTGGAGAGGCCGGCAAGACGGCCTCTCTCCCGGATTCAGGCGCAGGCTGCCTGCTCTTGCTCGGCCAGTATCTCAGCATGGAAGGCTTCCATCGCGCGCTGGCTTTCTTCAGGGTCGATCAGGTAGGCATGAAAGCCGGTGAGGACGGTAAAGCCCGCCGCTTCCAGCGCCTGTTGTACGTCGGTGATACCCCATAGGGCACTCGCATACTCGGCCTCTTCGCGCTGCTCGTCTGGGACATATTCCAGGCCACATGATGCGGCTTCATAACGGGCGATCGCGTCGTCCTCGGCGTCATCATAGACGCCATACCTGACGCTGAAATCGACGGTCATGGAACTGCTGGCCCGGGCCTGTTTCATCGCCTCTTCAAAGTGCTGGACATAATACATCCGGTCACGCAGTTCGTTTCGGGTCGCATAGGAATCTTCCGAGGTATCAGCCAGCCGGTCGGACAGGCGGCTGTACCATGCCTTCGTATCGGTGATGGCGCGATCAAGAACGTCCGCTGGATTGGGGCGAGGTGGCATCTTTTTAGAGCGGAACAGGAAGCCCACCAGACCGGAAAGAAGTGACATAGGGTTTACCCTCCCTGCACCGGGCGGGGAGGGAGGACCATCCCCCCACGTTTTCCCGCCCGGTGTTCTTATTATATACACGATATA
>NZ_CADO01000090.1 GCF_000285275.1 Acetobacter pasteurianus subsp. pasteurianus LMG 1262 = NBRC 106471 | reverse complement strand
TCGGTCAGGTCAGATTTTCATGCCTGACAGCCGACATTCAGCTTCCCCCCCAAACCAGCCCGTAGCGCTCCAGCAGATCGTCAATCTCCGTTCCGTGCGTCAGATGCCGGATCAGCCCCGACGCCGGTACCTTCTCTCCGTCCCGCAGTTCCGCTGCCGCCTGTAGCAGCATCCGGACATCGAAAATGCCGCCCGACACTTCCGGCACAGCCCGCCTGACGCCACACAGCGTATAGACCGCCTCCATCGCCGTGCGGACGGAATATTCCGTGGTGAAGACCGTATCGCGTGGCGTTTCGGTGAACTGCCCCAGAAAGGCCAGGTTGACGCTTCCATCCGGCACCACGTTCGGCCGGTCCGCCGGTGCGCGCGGCATGAACTGCGCCGTGATGAACGGCATCATGCACGGACGCGTCGTCGCCCCTGTCGCTGCCATATCGTCGATCTGGTCCATCGGCACGCCCATATGGAACAGCCACTCACGGGTGATTTCCTCCCCCGTGCAGTCCTGCATGGGCTTTTTCACGTAATCACCCGGCACGTCACTGAACAGACCATAGAGCCAGGCCACCACCTGACTTTCGGGCTGCCCTTTGAAATGGGGCTGACGGCTGACCACCCAGCTCATCAGCCAGGATGAATCGGCAATCGTGACCGGGCCACCCGTGATGATTTTCCCAGAAAACGGATCACGCCCCGTAATCCGCTTTACAAGCTCAGGAATCCGCGCATCCCGGGTCGTAACGGTTGCCGACAGCCAGCGGGATTTTGTTGTATCGCCACAGAAAACATCCGGGTTGCCGAATGCGGAATCCTGCGCTGCGATATTCCGCCAGAGCTGCCAGATGCTCCCCTCTTCGATAGCCGTGTCAATCGGCGCAGGTGTATGATGGTCGCCCCAGCGCGAATTCTCCACCATGGAACCGTTGGTCACGAACACCAGTTCCTCTGGCCCAAGATCAACACCGGCGGACGCGCCATTGTCCAGCCAGTCGAGATGGGTCGCAACTTTCTTTCCGCCAGAAACATCAACAGCAACATTTGTCACCTTCACGCCATGACGGAACACGACGCCCTGATCGGCAAGCCATGTGGCCAGTGGTTGGCTCAGGGATTCCTGTTGGTTGTATCTGGTGAACTTCAGCGTATGCAGATCCTTCAGTCCGAGAATCTGATGCACGAACCGTGCGAGGTAACGCTTCATCTCAATAGCGCTGTGCCAGGTCTCGAACGCAAACATCGACCGCCAGAACAGCCAGAAGTTCGAAGCCATGAAATCGCCGGACAGCACATCCGCGATCGTCTTTCCCGCCAGTTCGTCCTCATCGGTCAGAATGAGGGTAATGATCTCGCGTCGCGCCTTTCCCGTGAGCGTCAGCCTGTCACGATCAGCGAGGGGCTGCCCTTGATTACACATGGCGCGGATCGGACTGGTGGATGGATCGGCCTGATTGACCTGCCAGACCTCATCCAGCACCGATGCGCCGGGAATTTCCAGAGACGGAATGGAACGGTACAGATCCCACAGACACTGGAACTGCTCTTCCATCTCCCGACCGCCGCGGATCAGCCAGCCGGTCTCCGCATTCCCCGCTCCGTCCAGCGCGCCGCCGTCGCTGTCCGAGGCTTCAAGAATGGTGATGGCTGAAGGCGTCATGCCTGCATCCCGGATCAGGAACGCCGCCGCCGCCATGCCCGCCAGTCCTCCGCCCACGATCCACGCTGACCATCCTGCCATATCCTGTGGCGCAGGGGGTTGGACAAAAGCCTCATAATTGCTGTGGGCATATCTCATGGCGCGTGTCCTTTTCCGGAAAAGGGCCGATGGCGGGCGGCATTGCTATTCATACGACCCCCAATGACCCGATCTGTCCTTGCGATGTATCAAGTGCTGTAAACAGGAATACCTCTCCCCGCAAGAGGGGACCGGTGCCGGTTTATGCTCCACCACAGGCTCATGCGACAGCGCGCCCGGCAGGGAAAGGCAGGCCAGAAGCCCCGCCAGAACCAGAAGAAACAGACCGGACCACCAGCCATACAGAAAGGCGCCGGCCACGCCGCCCAGCGTGAAGGACAGCACGATGGCGGCATGCAGACCCAGGCGTTCGCGCGTACCGGTCCGTCGGGCCGGGTCAACCGGATGGAAAAACCCTTCCAGCCAGTCCGCCAGTTCCAGCCCCACATCGGTGAGCATTCCTGTCATATGGGTGGTGCGGACACGCGCCCCGGAAATGCGTGTGACCGTGGCGTTCTGGAGCCCCATGAGGAAACTCAGCCCGTAGGCCAGCACCGGATCCCGTGGCTGGGCCGAAAACAGAAAATCCACAGCCCCCAGAAGCCCAAGCAGGCAGGCTTCCAGCAGAATGCTCCGTGCGTAGATCGACGGCAGGTTGTGGCGACGGCCCGCATTGACCAGCAGCGCGGACAGCACCGCGCCGGCGACGAAGGCCAGTATCAGACCGCAGCAGGACAGGACCAGTTCCATGCGCCCTTCATGCAGGCCACTCGCCAGTGCGGAGACATTGCCTGTCATATTGGCCGAATAATAGCCTACGGCCAGAACCCCGGCAGCGTTCACTGCACCGGCGATGGCCGCCAGCGTACAGCCCAGACGCCTGTCGATGCTGGCGTTGGCTCCGAGCCCTCGTGAACAAGCACCTGTGCCTCCCGTCGTGACTGACCGCATGAGGGGGGACTCCGTGTTTATCGGTTTCCCCGGACAGCGATCTTTTTTATGAGCGGGATGGTAACAGCCCGCCCTCTTTCGACAAAGCGTCCTGTTTTCAATTTCTTAGCTGTCAGGTCGACGAAATCCTTGATTACGCCAATGACGTCTCACAACCTGACACTTAGCACTACAGTTGCATTTTGTGTTGAGTTCTGACTCTATGGGTAACCATGATTCAG
>NZ_CADO01000091.1 GCF_000285275.1 Acetobacter pasteurianus subsp. pasteurianus LMG 1262 = NBRC 106471 | reverse complement strand
GAGCGCAGGAAGATGGGGTGGATGATCCCCTAGACCGGAGCGAGGCTGCTGGCATCAGCGCAGCCCCCTTGGGGGGGCGAGCATCGGGGGGATATACCGGGCTTCCGATCGTTACCCGGATGGGCGGAGACAGACGGCGACCGCAGCGCAGCGCAGGGCGGCGGCTGGCTCCGGTGAGTTGGTCGGGAGACAGGGGCAGCGCACCTGGCTCGCGGCCTTACGAACTAGAGCGGAGATCAAGCCCCCGAAAAAAGCCCGCACGCATCATCCGTTATCGTAAAACTCTAGTCTTGTTCGCCAAGACAAGACTGACGTGCAGTGCGGAATACTTGGATGACCACGCGATCTTATCGCCGACGGAGTGGCTTTGCCGGCTTGGCCAGGATAAAATCACTGATCATGTTCGCGCGGGCAGTATAGTCCATCACTTCACTCATCATACGTGAGCGCTCATCAACCAATTTTGTCTCGGGATGATCCTTGCAATATTGTTCAACGCGCGCGCCAATTATCCTGACAACCGCGTTTTTGATGTTCTCTCGGATAGCGATCGAGCCCCATCCATTATCCACCACAAATTTTTTCAAATTCGCGATGGCTTCCCCTTCCAGATTGACCCGAGGAATACGATACCCTTCTCCTGCCCAGCTCATTACTCGAAACAGTAGTTGGTGAAACAGCAGCATCGTAGCCCTATGGGGGTCTTCAGGTGCAGGTTGGGAGGCAATCGGTGCAGGTTCGCATTCGGGCAAGTCTTCGCTGTCATCGACCATGATGGACTTCCTTTAATAAGTGAGCAGGCCAGTCCCACTCGTCCAAAATACTATAGCGAATGACTGGTAAAATATCATTCCCGGAACCCTCTTCCCGATATTTTACCAAGGCGCAGAGATAGGAACCATATCATCTATTATGGGGCTGCGAGCAGCGTTCCGTATGATCCGATAATCCGCTGCACGATCGCCTCGTTCTCTGCGGCGCCAGCGCACGAGTTCAAATAGGCCGCTCGCTTCGTCGCCGTTGCTCCTGGCTCGTATCCCCAAAAGCCCCATACCTGAATGCTGAAGAAGTCGCTGATAGGTCCGCCACATCCAGCACCAGATGCGGGCATGCCCGACATGCACAACAAGGTCGCGCAAGGCTCTGCGTGGGCCGCGGGCGAGTACGAAACAGCGACGCCGACCATTGCTGCCCCGATTGCAATAAGCAGTCTCTTCATGGCTGTGATTCCCTATTCGTGGGAACAGGAATTTCGCAGAAATTCACATTTTTCTCAATGAAAACCGCGCTAAACCGACAAAAAATCGATGTCTCAGATTTCAATCGAAACGTGTTCTCTTATCGGATTAAGCAGTAGGCGGACGCACAGTTAAGCATGAAGGCTTAGTTTAGCGGGGCAAAACAGCGAGCGCACTTGCGCACACGACACAGTACGACACCATGCATCTATAAATCCAGATATTGACATATCGCGATATGTAGCTATGTTGGCTATGTCATTCACACAGGTCACAGGAGTTCACCGTGTTGACACACAACCAGACCACTCCAAACCATGCCCCTGATAGCCACTACGGTCATTTCATCGACAACCAATGGGTTGACAGTGAAAGTGGCGAGACCATCGACAGTATCAACCCGGCTAACGGTGCATTCCTCACCAAGATTCCGCTCGGCACGGCTGGAGACGTAGACCGTGCTGTCCAGGCGGCTGCCCACGCATTCAAGTCCTGGGGCAAGACTTCTCCGGCTGAACGTGCCAACGCGCTGTTGAAGATTGCCGATCTGCTCGAAGCCGATGCCGAGCGTTTCGTGGCGTTTGAGAGCATGGATGTCGGCAAGCCGGTCCGCGAGGCCCGAGTGGATGTGCCGCTGGCCATCGACCATTTTCGCTACTTCGCCGGTGCGATACGCAGCCATTCGGATGAAGCTTCCATGCTTGACCACCAGACGATGAGTTTGACGCTGAGCGAACCACTCGGCGTAGTCGGTCAGGTCATCCCTTGGAACTTCCCTCTTCTGATGGCTGCCTGGAAAATCGCCCCAGCGATCGCCATGGGCAACACGGTGGTAATCAAGCCATCGGAAATGACACCGGTCACGATCCTGGAGTTGGCAAAGATTTTCGCCAAGGTTCTTCCGGCCGGCGTGGTCAACGTCGTCACTGGTCTGGGCACAGAGGTTGGCCAAGCGATTCTCGATCATCCCCAGATCGCCAAGCTCGCTTTCACCGGCTCGACGCGTATCGGCGAAGTCGTGGCGGCTGCGGCAGCCAAGAGGATCATTCCCGCCACGCTAGAGCTTGGCGGGAAGTCAGCCAACATCATATTTCCTGATGCCAATTGGGATCGGGCTGTCGAGGCGGCTGCACTTGGCATTCTTTGGGGCGCCAGCCAAGAGGATCATCCCCGCCACGCTAGAGCTTGGCGGGAAGTCAGCCAACATCATATTTCCTGATGCCAATTGGGATCGGGCTGTCGAGGCGGCTGCACTTGGCATTCTTTGGAACCAGGGCGAAGTATGCGAGTCCGGCTCTCGCCTGTTCGTGCATGAGTCAATCTATGAGCGCTTCGTCGCCGAGCTCAAGGAGCGCTTTGAAAAGGTTCGCGTGGGCAATCCACTCGACCCTAATACACAGATGGGTGCCCAGGTCAGCCAGATCCAGACCGACCGCATCATGGGCTACATCGAGCTGGCCAAGGAAGAAGGTGCCCGCATCCTGACGGGTGGTGAGCGACTGACTGGCGGTGAATACGATGCCGGCTTCTTCATCAAGCCGACGATCATCGTCGACGTGCGCAATGACATGCGCATCGCCCAAGAGGAGATATTCGGACCGGTCGTCACCGTGCTGCCGTTCAAGGATGAAGACGAAGTGGTGGCGCTGGCCAATGCTTCCGACTATGGCCTAGCTGGCGCTGTCTGGACCCAGGACATCAACCGTGCAATCCGTGTGGCACGGGCCATCGAAACCGGTCGTATGTGGGTCAACACCTACCACGAAATTCCGGCCCATGCCCCGTTCGGTGGATACAAGAAGTCCGGTCTCGGTCGTGAAACTCACAAGTCCATGTTGGACGCGTACAGTGAGAAGAAGAACATCTATATCAGCCTGAACGAAGCGCCGCTCGGCGTGTTTTGAGTTCAATTCATCGCCAAGATTTTCCCTAACAACATCGAGGTTTCTGGATATTTAGGAATATTGGAATGGGCGGGGAAATACTGTTTGGAAGCACACTGTTGGGACCTTCCACCCTGAAAAACCGTATCGTGCTCCCGCCCATTCCGAACGACCTTATGGCCGCCCCCTTCCGTCAGCGAGCAGGTGCGGGATGGGGGCGATCTGATCGCGTTCGGTCGTCCCTTCATCACCAACCCGGATTTGCCTGAGCGCATCACTCAGGACTGGCCGCGTTCGCAGCTTCGACGCGGCAGTGACGCTGCGCGCGGATGATGGAAACCTTGAGGCCAGAGGAGCCTGAAAATGTATCAGCCAAGTACAACCCCTTATCAGCAGCACCGGGGGTTCGGTCGAGCCTTCAAGGCCGGCCACTTGAGACTGGGGCTGTTTTTTCCCATCGAGGCCTTCCAGGGCGATACGCCGACGATGTGCAACCAGGTCGAGTTGGGCCGTCGTGCGGAAGCACTGGGCTTCTCCGCGCTCTGGTTCCGGGACGTGCCGTTGCGCGATCCCAGCTTCGGCGATGTAGGCCAGGTTTTTGATCCCTGGGTCTACTTGGGCTTCATCGCAGCACAGACGTCCACAATTGCGCTGGGAACTGCGTCGATAGCGATCCCGCTGCGCAACCCACTGCACACGGCCAAGGCGGCTGCAAGCGTGGACCAGTTGAGTGGTGGCCGCTTCCTAATGGGCGTCGCCTCGGGCGACAGACCTGTGGAGTTCCCTGCATTTGACGTTGACCCGGATCAACGAGGCAACATTTTCCAAGAACATCTGGAAGTGATCCGCAAAACTCAGCGAACCAGCTTCGAGCCGCTGCAATGGAGTAGCGGCCGATTGGAGAGTGCGGACCTGATTCCGAAGCCGACTACGGACGAGATCCCATTTTTCGTGACGGGCAACAGTCGCCAGTCCATAGAATGGATCGCGCGGGAGAGTTCTGGGTGGATCACCTATCCACGGGCACCCCAATTGCAGAAGACGATGGTGGCGAAATGGCGAGAGGCGGTCAAAGCCCAAGTTGGGGACGTCTACAAACCTTTCCTCCAGTCGCTTTACATTGACCTGGACGTACGTCCGGACGCACCGCCGGTGTCAATCCATCTGGGCTACCGGCTGGGTCGAAATCATCTGATGGCGCTATTGGAGTCGCTTGAGTCGATTGGCGTCGATCATGTAATTCTCAATCTCAAGTATGGCCATCGTCCGGCATCAGAAGTCATTGATGAACTTGGCTCTTATATCGTGCCGCGGTTTAGCGCACACTCGCCATGAGGCCGCAAGAGATCAACTCGTTATGGGGTGGCGCGGCCCTTGGGGCCAGCACCTTGCGGTCAACGCATCGTCATCTGGTTATGATCGGCCAGTGCCGGTCGCCATTGCGCGATGATCGCGGCGAATTCCGGGCCAAGGGTAGGATCGAGCTGATCGGGGTAATTGCCGGCCTGACCAATTAGACCGAAAACGACTGTCATATCTTCCACGATGGCCCTATCGAGCGCCCATAGCGACGTGGAGGGTTCTAAAAACCCCCTGGTTTTGAGGTCTTCTGTATGATTCTATTTCT
>NZ_CADO01000092.1 GCF_000285275.1 Acetobacter pasteurianus subsp. pasteurianus LMG 1262 = NBRC 106471 | reverse complement strand
GGAACCTGGAATCACGCACAAGAGCACTCAGTCAAAGGTTTTTCGAACCCTCCACGTTTACCTGAGGTCAAAAGGGGACGTAAAAAGAAACACGGTTGATTAAGGCCTCTTTTTCCTGCCCCAATGATGATTTTATTCAATGAACAAGACAATAGGTCTTCATGGGGGGAACTGGTCGGTTTCCATGGTCTTAATTTTTGGTGTGCGAACTTTCTGGTTAAGTTATTTTGTGAACTGTACATTCAGGAAGGCATCCTTTTAAGGCCTTCTATCAAACGTAAGATTAACGTGTTATTATGTCCACGACATCGAAAAGAAGTGTGTTAGTGAAAATTATCTTTTGTTGAATAAAATATAAACAAAAGTCATTTGGTGGGAATCTATCTATGGACAATAATCTACTAAAAAAAATCAGAGATAAAGCCCTTTCTGATTTTCCGAATGATTACGAAACTGCTTTGTTTCAAATAGAAAATCAAATTCAAGCAATAAATGATATTAATAATTTTAAGGATGATGAAGTCCCCAATAATATTTTACTCGATATACAGAAAAAAGCACTTTCAGATTTTGATGATGACTTTGAGACAGCTCTTTATCAAATAAAGAATCAAATAAAAGCTTGGAAAAAAATAAATAAAATTGATTTTATAATCAAAAACAAACAACCTTTCCAAAATAAAAAATTGGGCTAAATTTCTAATGCCATTGTTGATATTATTTATAATATTTTGTTTTTTTATCGGTTTAGGGATTAAGATTTTTATAATCTCTCTTTCTGTAATTTTAGTGGCAGTTATGATTATAGTTCCTGCTTATATGATATTTTTAGAGGTAAATAGAACAAAAAAACAGATTGAACTGCCTGCACAAGAGAAAAAAATACTCCCATCAGAAACAAAGCCGGTAATTGTAGAAAAGAGAATTTGGACACAAGAACTGAAAAATAAAAGTCAAAATAAAATAAAATCAATCATAGATAAATATAAAATAAACCTCCAAATAGCTAGTAACAAATGTTTGAAAGTAAATAATTATGGTAGAGTAATAGATTCTGGATGGCAAGAAGAGATGGAGTTTTTTTTGAAGACGGAAGTTAGACCACTTTTATCGTACTACGATAGAATTTACTTGGATGCAAATATTTATAATGTCTTTGATTATATAAATACTATTGTTTCAGAGAAAAAGAATGTTGAAATTTTAACTCCTTATGAGTATGAACAAAAGTGTGCTGATATTTTTATAATGCATGGTTGGAATGCTATTGTAACTTCTGGAAGTGGTGATCAAGGTGCCGATGTTATTGCGGAAAAAAATAATAAAAAAATTGCAATACAATGTAAAATGTATTCAAATACCGTAGGAAATTCTGCCGTTCAAGAGGTTTTTTCTGCAAAAAAATATTATAATGCAACAGAAGCCGCAGTGATAACTACTATTGGTTATACAAAATCAGCATTGGATTTGGCAAGAAAAACTAATGTTCATTTAATAACGGATAAAAATATTACTGATTTTATATTGTCTTTTGAGGTGGAGGGATCGATGAACCGTTGATTGATGCGCCTTTTTCTGGATTTTGGGTTTGTGGCGTTTTGATTAATGGTTGCCGTGGTAGCATTCGATCTGCATTTTAAGCTGATCGGAAGGTACCATCCGCTGAATTGCTATGCTGTGGCGCTGACGCGCTCTATGAAGAAGAAGCGGCGCATGTTGTAGACAATATTGGCTAGCCTGACCCTCATTGTGGCCCGGGTGATACCTACTGTCCGGATGAACAGTCCCGTTTGTGACTTTTGCTCGACAAAAAGGTGCTCGACGCGGGATCGGATCACCGACTTCCCTGCGTTGGATCGAATTGGCCGCGTTTAGAATACGTGTGGACTGAAATTTTTCGTATCAATGTTATCAGATTAAATGAAATGTAAAGTCGCTTGAAAACGAGTTCATCTTGCATTTTCGACTTGTTTTCTCTGTGTTTCAAGGCCTTTTAAACTGAGAGAAATCGTAATCCTGTTTTCTTCGTTTGTCTCTTGGTAAAGTTTTTTACGTAATAGATGCGACTTCTGATGTTGCCTGTTTGGTAGGCTTAAGCCCTCTTCATCAACGATAACTCCCGTAATTTCAGCTACTCTATTAAAGAAATTACGTTCTTTATGATAAACTAATCCACGAGCATGAATTTGTTTTTTAATTTCCCATAATAGCCAGTCAGGGACGACATTTCCTGAAATTGTTATATCATCGATGTAGACAGAAAGTTTGCATCCATTTCCAAGCGTTAGGCGGGAAATCTCATTCCACATGTCATAGAAAGAAAAAAATGATAGAATGGGGCTGACCGGACTGCCCGTTGCAAGATGACCATTCACTGTTAGTAGTCTGCCTAGAATAGACGCTATATCTCTTTCACATTGAAGAATATGGTTGAAAAACCAGAAAACGCGATGTTCAGGCGTTGCCGGAAAATAGGTTTTTATATCAAGAGTCCGAACTTGCTTGGCACCGATATGATGAGCAGCGTTGGAAACGTAAGAGCGCCGTTTTACAGGGCAGAATAAGAAATCTGGAGGGATCGAAGAACCGTTGGTTGATGCGCTTGGCTCGTGATTTCAGGCTTTTGGCGATTTGATTGACGGTTTTTGGGGTAGCTTTTGATCTGCGTTTTGAGCAGATCGGGGACTACCGTCCCGCTGGATGACTACGCGCTCGCGTTCAACCTTTCGAGGAAGAGGAAGCGGCGCATGTTGTAGACGATATTGGCCAGCCCGATCCTCATGGTGGCCCGGGTGATACCGACAGTTCGGATGAACAACCCCGTCTGTGATTTCTGGTCGGCAAAGACGTGCTCGACGCGTGATCGGATCACGGACTTTCCAGCATTCGATTTCTGGATATGTCGGGGCATAGGCTTGAGATGCGGCTTTTTTCTGTGAACCTTTGAGACAAAACCCTCTTTGTCCATGAAGTCCTCATTCGCTTTCGAGCGATAAGCTGTATCAGCCCAAAC
>NZ_CADO01000093.1 GCF_000285275.1 Acetobacter pasteurianus subsp. pasteurianus LMG 1262 = NBRC 106471 | reverse complement strand
CATCTCGCGTTCGGCTGGTCGCAGCGTCGTGGCTGCTGCTGCCTATCGTGCCGGTCAGGAGCTGACGGACGAGCGGCAGGGCATGACGCACGACTACACCCGCAAGCATGGGGTGGAGGATGCGTTTATCGTGGCCCCGGATGGTGCGGACTGGGCGCAGGACCGGAACGCTCTGTGGAACGCGGCCGAGGCGGCCGAGAAGCGGAAGGACGCCAAGACCGGCCGGGAATACGAGCTGGCGTTACCGGCCGAACTGGACGCGGGCGCACGGAAGGAACTGGCCCGGGATTTCGCCCGTGAACTGGTGGCGCGATACGGGGTGGTGGCCGATGTGGCGATCCATGAACCCGGCCGGGAAGGGGACAACCGGAACCATCATGCCCATATCCTGACCACGACCCGGACGGTCGGGGAGGATGGTCTGGGGGCCAAGACGCGGGTTCTGGACGTGGCCAGCACTGCCTCGGCCGAGATCGAGCATATGCGGGGTGTGTGGGCGCGCCAGGTCAACACGGCGCTGGAACGGCACCAGGTCGAACAGCGGGTGGATCACCGGAGCTTCGAGCGCCAGGGGAAGGAGCAGGAGCCGACCCGGCACATGGGGGTGTCAGCGACCGCCATAGAGCGTCAGGCGGCCCGCGAGATCCCCGGCCGGGAGCCGGTAACGGATCTCGGGAAGCAGAATGCGGAGATCCGCGAACGGAACCGGGTTCTGGAAACGGCCCGTAAGGCCGTGGAAAAGGCGCAGGAGTTGTTCTCTGGTCTTGAGAAAAAGGCGCGTCTGGCGGTCGGTCTGGCCCGGAAAATCGGGCAGCGGATGGAGCGGGAGAGAGAGGCCGAGCGCCAGAGGAAGGAGCTGGCGCGTCAGGCCGAGATCAGACGCCAGCAGGAAATTCGGGCGGCCGAGGAAGCCGGGAAAGCCACTGAATTGGAACGGCAAAAACAGCGGCAGCAGGAGCCGGAGCGGGGACAATCGCGTGGTTTGTCACGCGGTCGAAGCCGTCGCCGAGATTATGATAGAGGCCCCGAGATGGGAGGATAGAAAAAAAGAGAAAAACAAGGTAAGCTATTAATGAATTTCATAGGAAGATGTAATGCGGTCAGTAATTGCTTTAATATTTTTACTTGCTTCTTCCAGTGCTGCATTGGCGCAGACTCCTGATCAGGGGCAGCAATCAAGCCAGAGTACGTCGAATGCACCTAGCGTTTTAGCGCAAAACGAGGATGGAACTTGGCATCCCGCAAAATGTTCAGATTTTAGAAAAAATCAGAATGGTTCATGGTCACCTGTAGTTCCTATTAAAATCGGTGGAATTTCAATGGGACCGGGAGTTTCGTTCGGTGGTGGAGTTTCGTTCGGTGGAGTGAATTTGGCACCACAGCTAGAAGCTAAATGTGGTGCTCATTAAAAGACTAAAATCGATCTTGTGACGTGTGCCAAATACGAAGAACCGATATAATTTTGGCGGTTTCATTTACTTCGTAGAGTAAGACGTAAGGATGGACGACGACCCATTCGCGGGTGTCGTCCTCACCTTCTCGCCCCATGTACGGAAACATGGCGAGGTCTGTGGTGGCGTCGATCAACCGGAGCAAAATCCGCTTGGCCGCGTGCGGGTTGCGGGGGAGCAGGTAATCAACGATGGCGGCCCGGTCTGTCAGGGCTTCATTGGACCATTCAACCCGCACGCCGTTCCTCGTGTGGCAGGGCGTCGATCGCAGCCTGAACGCGGGCCAGATCAGCTTTCAGAATTACCAGAACCTGTTCGGCCGGGACGGCCGGTTTCGTGCTATGGCGGGCCTTGTGGATTGCGGCTCTTTTGGCTGCTAGTTCGTCGGACAGGTCCGTCATGACGCACCCCCTTGGAGGAGTTCGAGTTGCATGGGTGGCCGGGTTTCCGCGGCCTGTGCCTTGCGGACGTCCAGCGAGCCGTTCCATGCCACGTGCGGGTTGATGAAATACACGGCGACACCTCGCCCCTGCATCCCTTCGATTTTACGACGTTCGCGGCGAATTACGCCCATTTTTTCCAGTGTGCCCATGATTGTGCTGACATGTTTGGGGGCACATCCGATCCGTTCGGCGAGCTGGTCGCGGGTGAGCAGGACTTCGCCTGTGTCCTGGCGGAGATTAAGCAGCACTAGGTCGAAGGCATGGCGCACCTGATTTGGCCGGTCGTCAGATGGTAACTCGCGGATGGCGTCCCAGATCGTGGCGGTCTGCATACGGCTCAACATGGTGAAACCTCCCGGCCAAAGCCCTTCGGTGGTGTCTGGTCGCGCGGCCTTCTGTAGCGCGTATGTGGCCCGTGAGATGGCTATACGCGCCTCTCCGGGCAAATGCTTCAGGAGTTCTTCGGACAGGAGCGAGAGCTGCTCGGCCGCCTGTGCAGCTTCCTCCTGTCCGGATCGCTGCGGCTTGGTGGTGAGGCGCACAATCTGGGCCATGTTTCGCTCCCTGTGGAGAACCCGTTTTTAAGTCCCGGAATCCGGGATCAATTAGTCCCAGAATCCGGGACTTAAAACAAGTCATTTTTCTAGGTTCTCTGCGGGGTGTGGCGATCCCTAAGAAAGAGAAAAGAATCTAATCTCTCTGTTGGTCTCTCTTTTTTCGGTGGAAAACTGCCATTTTGGGGTCTGTCCCGGCGCCCTGCGGGCGGGCTACGCCGCTCCCGCTCCGCGCTCGCCCGGACCCTGTAACGCCGGCAGAATCGGGCGAGAGAAAATAGCTCAGGAAGCGATGAGGGGCTGGCTGGCTTTCCCATTCCGGTGACGGTCAGGGGATATACCAGCCGCTCAGGTTCCCTTTGGCGTCCAGTTTCGGGAAACAGACCGTCCGACCCTTCTGGCGTTCCATGGTCCAGCCATCCCCCCTGCACAGGGCCAGCATATCGAGGCTCCCAAGCTGATCGAGGCCATAGGCTCTCTGTCCGGACGGGGTGTTGGCCCAGTTTGCAGCCGCCTCCTGATTCCGGGCTTTCTGGTATCCTTCCGCGTGCCCCTGTTCCCATCCGGACTGATGGCCGAGGTAATATCCCGCTCCACAGCCCGCCAGAGCGATCAGGAGGCTGGTCAAGCCTGTCCAAAGTAGATTGGAACGGATTTCGGTCTGGCTGGCCTGTAGCGCCTTCTGTGAGGCTCCTGTGGCCTGTCTGAGCGCTGTCTGCATTTCGGCCGACAGGGCGTGTTCCTGCTGGTTCCGGGTGGCCTGATCGGATCGAACGGCCCGGAGCAGGCGGTTCGTCTCTGCCATTTCCCGGCCGAGCTGGTCGAACGCGGCCAGTCCGTCATCCAGCTCGCGTTCGTCGGTCATGGCTGGTCAGGCTCGGGCTTCTGCCACCCCTCGAACGCCTTGTGGTCGTGGTCGCGGGTGATGCGTTTCATCAGTTCGTCAATGACCCGTCCGAAGCGTTCATCCTTCCCGGCCGCGTCGATCAGCAGGCCGCCAAGAATGACCTTGCGCCTTGTGTCCAGCTTGCGTTCCTCGGCGTTCTGTCTGGCGAGCAAAGCCTGATACCGGGCCTTGGCCTGCTCGACCTGCTGTTTTGCCTTCTCGATGGGTGTCATTTTCCCTCCCGCACCAAGTGGGTGCAATGGTCTGTTGTGATTTCCATTCCCGCGTGACCCTGTTGAGGATACCCGATTTTTCTGAAGTTTTCTTGATTCCTCGTTGAGTGCAAACAACCCTTGCGACGAAGGAGTAAAGGGCGCACTTTAGCATTGTTCCAATGCGTGCGTCAGGGAAGTTCCTTCCCTGAACCCTTCCTCAACGGAGCGAGTCGTGGCGATCTACCACATGTCCGTCAAATCCATCTCGCGTTCGGCTGGTCGCAGCGTCGTGGCTGCTGCTGCCTATCGTGCCGG
>NZ_CADO01000094.1 GCF_000285275.1 Acetobacter pasteurianus subsp. pasteurianus LMG 1262 = NBRC 106471 | reverse complement strand
AACCCATGAATCATAATCCACTGAAATCACTCAACTCATTTTCGGTCAGACACTTAGAGATTATACAGTTAAAGCGTTTCTAGATTAGATTTTATTGGTCATATACTGCTGTGTTATAACGTTTGGATATATTCAGGCGTTATAACACATTTTATTTTTAACCACTTTGTTCCTGTGTAAATGAGAATGTAAATGCATCTCAAGCCTTGCATGTGCTGTCATGCAAAGGCATATAATCACGCAAAAGGGATCATGACATGACAAGATGCAGACTGCTATGCGGGAAGTTCCTAGGGCCCGGTAGGATTGTTGCGTTTCAGGCAAGCCAGATATGAATATAGTGTTTGACAAGGCGCAGGTTTATGCAAGAAACAGGACTAAAATGATCTTGTTTGTGCGGCTTTGAATTGTATTCTGAATGGTTTGCATTGTTCAGGTAAAACATGTGGTTTTTTGCAGGTACAGAGTGAGTAAGATGTTATTTTAAAGCAGTATCTGCAAATGTTGGAGCAACGATTATTTCAAAATTTCTTAAAAGGATTCCCTAATGAAGCGGGAAGTCAGTAGTTTAACCCATGCTGCTGTTGTGGGTATGCTCATAGGGCTGTCGGGATGTGATCAGAAGGCATCTACCCCTGAAATGCCGCCGCAAAGTGTGCAGGTTCAGGTTATGAAAAAGCAGTCTGTTGCGGTGCATACCACTCTTCCCGGTCGTACGGATGCTTTTGAAATTGCACAGGTTCGCCCACAGGTAACAGGTGTTATTGAAAAACGGCTGTTCCGCGAAGGCGCGGATGTTGTTGTTGGCCAGCAGCTGTACCAGATTGATCCTTCACGTTACAAAGCCGTGTATGACACAGCACGTGGGCAACTGGCAGAAGCTCAGGCTGCCGAGGTTACAGCACGTGCCAAGCTGAACCGTTATCGTGGGCTTGTACAGTCTCATGCCATTAGCCAGCAGGATTACGATGATGCCGTGGCTGCGGAAAAGGAAGCCCAAGGGCGTATCCTGAACGCACAGGGGCAGGTAGAAAGCGCGCAGGTGAATCTGGGCTATACAAAAATGTATGCGCCCATTTCCGGCCGGATCAGCCGTACGCTGATAACCGTTGGTGCGTTGGTAACAGCAAACCAGACAGACAATACGGCCATTATCACGCGGCTGGACCCTATATATGTTGACGTCAATCTGCCTGCCATCACGCTGCTACGCCTTAAGCGTGAACTGGCAGAAGGACGGATTCAACGGCAGGAAGATGGCAAGGTTCCGGTAACAGTTACGCTGGAAGATGGCTCTGTATATGAACATACAGGCCAGATGGCGCTTTCTGAAGTGAATGTGGATACCGCTACAGCCACTGTTATTGTACGTGCCATCATGCCTAACCCGGATAAGCTGTTGCTGCCTGGTATGTATGTACATGCCCAGTTGGATGAGGGTGTGGACCCCACAGCGCTTGTTGTGCCGCAGGATGCCGTAACACGTAATACACACGGTGACCCGCAGGTGTGGGTGGTGAAGCCCGATAACACGGTTGATCTACGCCAGATCACCACCGGGCAAACCGTTGGTGCCAGTTGGATTGTGACATCCGGGTTGAAGGAAGGCGAACGCATTGTTGTGGAAGGGCTGCAAAAAGTAACGCCCGGCGCCAAGGTTGATCCGCATGAAGAGGCCTCACAACCAGCAGCCAATGCAGCCAGCCCCGTAGATCAGAACTCTCAAAAGAGCCAGTAACCAGCATGAGCCTTTCACGCTTCTTTATTGATCGGCCAATTTTTGCGTGGGTGATCAGTCTTATTATTATGCTGGTTGGGGGGCTGTCCATTTTCCGGCTGCCTATTTCCCAGTACCCCAGTATTGCGCCGCCGCAAATTGCCATCAGTGTCACGTATCCGGGTGCTTCGGCTGATACAGTGAATGATACTGTTGTACGTCCGATCTTGCAGCAGATGTTCGGGCTGGACCATCTGGAATATATTTCGGCCCAGTCCTACGCATCTGGTCAGATGGAAATTGATCTGACCTTTGCGCAGGGAACAGACCCCGACATTGCGCAGGTGCAGGTGCAAAACAAGCTCCAGCTTGCGCAGCCCAAACTGCCAACAGAAGTTACTGCTCAGGGTTTGAGCATTACCAAGGCCGTTAAGAACTTCATGCTGGTGGTGGCCTTTATCTCCACCGATGGCAGCATGAATGGCGGCGATATTGCTGATTATGTGGCATCTAACATTTCAGATCCGCTGAGCCGTGTTTCTGGCGTAGGTGACCATACGCTGTTTGGTTCTGAATACTCCATGCGTATCTGGATGGACCCGGCCAAGCTGTTCAATTACGGCCTGACTGTAAGAGATGTTGAAACAGCTATTCAAACCCAGAATATCCAGCTTTCATCGGGTGAACTGGGTGGTTTGCCTGCAACCAAAGGTATTCGGCTGGATGCCACCATTATTGGCCCGCAGCGTCTGACTTCTCCGGAAGAATTTCAAAGAATTTTGCTGAAAGTGCAGCCTGATGGTTCTCAGGTACGTATTCGGGACATTGCCAAGGTTGAGCTTGGCCCGCAGACGTACAATACCAATTCCTACTATAATAATATGCCAGCTTCCGGCATGGCGCTTAAGCTGGCACCGGGGGCAAACCAGATTGCAACCGAAGCCGCAGTGCGTGCCCAGTTGCATGAACTGGAACAGTTTTTTCCACCGGGTTTGAAAACTGTTTACCCGCTGGATACTGAACCCTTTATTACGCTTTCTATTGGCGAAGTGGTTGAAACACTGCTGGAAGCCATTGGCTTGGTCTTTTTGGTCATGCTGGTGTTTTTGCAGAACTTCCGCGCCACGCTTATTTGTCAGGTTGTGAGACGTCATTGGGATGATGTAGCGTGGGCGATACCGCGTTAT
>NZ_CADO01000095.1 GCF_000285275.1 Acetobacter pasteurianus subsp. pasteurianus LMG 1262 = NBRC 106471 | reverse complement strand
AATAGAATCATACAGAAGACCTCAAAACCAGGGGGTTTTTAGAACCCTCCAGGTTCCGATGGAATATTCTGATTTTTATTATGACTTCTCATCATTTTGGACACATACGGACTCTGGAAGAGGATACGTTAAACAACCTGTTGGTTCGACAACAGCACCAGGCGTAAGAACGCCTTCCTGCGTGTTCGTCAACGACAGGATATGGATCACCGTCAAACCTTTAGAAAGAAGATAATCTGAAATAATGCGCCGATGACACCGCCACCAAAGAACCTCTGCGCACATTAAAACAACCGTTTCATATCGGCTCGCTTCGATTAAAGTTGCTAGACCTTTCTGAAATTCATCGCTTAAAGCATAGTCGGCATAATTATGAAAACTTTGCACACGCCAGAATGCATTAATCGTAGGTGCAACGGTTCTGGACCGCGGACGTCTCCCGCCTAACTCCGGAAAATGACGATAAATAACGTTTACTTTCCCAAGCGCTTCAGACAGGACATTACCATTGTAATCCCGATTACGCCTGGAATACGGAAACGCACGAACATCCGCCACGAATGTAATATGATAATGACAAATAAGTGTTATAAATTCGTCAAGGGAATGCGTAGAGTGACCAATCGTATAAATCGTCTTACATTTAACCTTGGTCATTTTACAGTGTCTTCGGTTGCATAAGGAAAATTACCATGTCTTCACAAACCTTCAGAATTGGCGACATTGTTTCATGGAACTCTGAAGCCGGTTATGTCACAGGTAAAATTACGAAAATTCACACATCACCATTTCTCGTCAATGGGTATCATCATCATGCGTCAGGCCAGGAACCTCAATACGAGATTGTCAGTCAGAAAACTGGGCATATAGCATTTCACAAAGGGTCGGCCCTACAGCTACAGATGTAAGTGTTCATATACTTCACAAAGAATGAACTGGATCAGAATCGTAAAACTCCAGTTTTAGCCGGACCAAACCAGATAATTTTAGGTAATGCGTCTGC
Organism: Acetobacter pasteurianus subsp. pasteurianus LMG 1262 = NBRC 106471; assembly: GCF_000285275.1. Classification (GTDB taxonomy): domain Bacteria; phylum Pseudomonadota; class Alphaproteobacteria; order Acetobacterales; family Acetobacteraceae; genus Acetobacter; species Acetobacter pasteurianus. The sequence goes on along the minus strand of NZ_CADO01000095.1, from coordinate 1,850 downwards.
TCCGGTTTGATAAGGCCTGGTTCACAAGGTGTCAGATGCCTGACTTCTCCAGTGTCAACGTACACGAGCGTCGCAGTTCCTTCCAGAATACGGATAACTGCCCATACGCCAGCCTTCGTGGCATGACGCTGACGCAGACCTGCGGGAAGAGTTATCGCATTGAACTCCGACGTAATACGATACGGTTTCATGGCTGCTTCCTGATATCACGAAAAACAACCTTTATCGCATCGATATTTCCACTATGGTTTCTTATGATATCCATATTGAATACAACAACAATCTGCGAACCATTCCGTCTTAAAGCCGGCACGGTGAGTGTACGATCTGAATTAAAACCTGTTACTCCCTGCTCCACGACATAAGACCAACCTTTCCAGTGCCGTTCACGTAATTTTTCCGGTATAATCAGATCAAGTGACTTCCCAATAGCTTCCTCCGCCGCAAAACCAAACATCTGAACTGCGTTGTCATCCCACAACTCGATGATGCCTGAGCGATGGACCCGGACAATCGCATCGTCACAAATAATGGGAGAATTCTTTTGATCTGTTTCAGCAAAACTTAAATTCGGCATGGAACATAATTCCTAAAAACGTGATAACGGATGAATACTTTTTATACGTTAGCGTCAATACCTATATGTCCTGCTCATCCAGAAATTTCTGGAGAACAAGAGCGTGATTATGAAGCGGATCATGCGCAGCATAAAGAAGAGTGATCCTCCCTTTTTTCATAAGGTTCTCAAGTTTTTTGATGTCGGAATTTCCTTCAGAAAGCTCATGACGATACCTCAGTTTGAATTCATCCCAGTGAGCCGGGTCATGAGCAAACCAGTGTCGAAGATCGGAGCTTGGGGCAGCATTCTTTAACCAATAATCCATTTTAACATCTGATTTGTGCAACCCTCGAGGCCATAATCGATCCACAAGAACACGAACGCCATCTATTTCCGAAGGCAGATCGTAAACTCGTTTTATCCGAACGTCGTGTCGAGATTTCATGACAGACTAATCCTTTTTGGTGTCCAGAGACACACTCCTAAAAAGTCTTTGTGTCCATAGCGGGTAAACCAGCAGAAAATATTTCCATATTTTTCTCTGACTCGATGTTAATGGACGTGCAGGAACCAGAATACACTCGCGTAAACTAGTATCAGCATCATCAAGCCAGTATTCATAGATAAACAGAACGACACCAAATGCGAGAAAAACAAAGCCAAAACTCGCCCACGTCCATATAAATGTGGCCCCCGTTGGTGTATTCCCAACCAACGGTTCATACGGCCAGTTCTGCGTCCATGAATAGGTCTCGCCAGGGCGATGCGCCACAGTCGTCAAAGCTGAATACATGAGAAAATCGGCTGTTTTTAACGCAAGCGCTGGCGTGAGAGCCTGTGTCGCATTCCAGCCGGAAGAGCGGTCTGTCCTAAGAAACGACGCCGCTGTTTCATCACGTATTTTTACAAAAGCGTGGGATACGGCATCGGGTAACACAACCGTGTCTTGTGTCAGATCGATGCCACGAAGATCCTCACGCATATGGGTTGTCGCAACCGTCTGCTTTTCCGGAGACAGATGGGAAAAGGTCCTCTCTCCGACATCGTGTGCATAATTTTCCCGTGTTGAAAGCGCAACATTTTTTAGTAAGGATGCTGTGTAATCTTCTCCATAATACGAGCCCATACCATACAGACTGCCATAATCCATCAGGTCTGCTTTCTGGAACCCGCCTTTACCAGCGATAATGTCATCTGCAGTCATGATGACATCCCCGGACCGGGAAACAAATCTCTGAGAGCCTGAATCAGAAAGCGGTTTGATTGATTTTTCGCAGAACTCTGCGGATAT
>NZ_CADO01000096.1 GCF_000285275.1 Acetobacter pasteurianus subsp. pasteurianus LMG 1262 = NBRC 106471 | reverse complement strand
AAAACAGCTGCCTGAATTCTCATTCAATGCCCCACTAAAAATGGGGGGATTACCAATTTTTCGAGATCGTTTGTTTTTATGCCTACATTTTACCTTCAGCCTCTGGAAGTGTTTATTTGTGGGTAAGTAATATGACGGCTACTATCAATAATCGCAGATTCAGTAAGGTGCGCGGGAACGGCATCCGTCATGGACAGAATATGAAAGACTGTCACCCCGTGGGCCAGAAGATAGTCAGTAACGATGCGCCTGTGACAGCGCCACCAGAGCACCTCCGCGCACATGATCGCAACAGTTGCCTGCTGTCCCGCCTCGATAAGCCGGGCAAGACCTCGGTGAAAGTCTTCTCCAAGCGCATAATCCGCATAATTATGAAAACTCTGAACACGCCAGAATGCGTTGGTCTCCGCAGGCATCGTCTTCGACCGTGGCCGTCGTCCACCAAGCTCTGGAAAATGACTATATCCGATCCCCTGTGCCGCCAGTTCCGGCTGGAGACTGGTGCCATCATAGTCTCGATTACGCCGGGAATACGGAAAAGCCCTCACATCCGCGATCAGTGTCACGCCATAATGACGCAAAAGCGCGATAAAATCAGATAGCGCAAGCGTGGAATGCCCAATGGTGTAGAATGGATGACAAGAAGATGATCTTGCCTCCCCTGCGAGGTTCACATTGGATACGGAGTTTTCCATGCCGTCACAAACTTTCCAGATCGGAGACATCGTATCTTGGAACTCGGAAGCGGGATACGTCAGTGGACGGATCAAAGCCATTCATACGGCGCCCTTTCTGGTCAACGGCTATCAGCATCACGCGACGGCAGAACACCCTCAATATGAAATAGAAAGCCTTAAAACCAGTCATATCGCCTTTCACAAAGGCACGACCCTTACACTTGCTGAGTGACTGGATCATCTCCTGAGCCAGCATCATGTCTGCGCCGCAATATCCATCAATGTAGAGACAGACGGATTGGCTGAGGTGATCGGAGCACAGAGCACCACATCCAGCGTCGGGGTGACAGACGTGAGTGTCGCAATAAGCCTCTCATGACAGAGATCATCTGGCCCAATCACTCTTTTATTGGCGCGCACATGCTCTGCTCTCATTATAATTCGTAATTTTTCTCTTGGTAGATGGATTGTTCGCAAATGCGGAGAATATTCCTCTCGTTGCACAACTTTATATAAGCCTTGGTAATCCCCCCATAAAAAGAGTGACTTTTGAATGAGAATTTTCTCAGCGTAAGAATTGAGGAGATTCTGATGAAGAGTGATCGCTTTACTGACGCCCAGATCATGGGTGTGATCCGCCAGGCTGAGGGCGGTGTCCCGGTTCCTGACCTGTGCCGGGAGCATGGGATCAGCAACGCCACGTTTTACCGGTGGCGCGCGAAATATGGCGGCATGGATGAGGTGGTCCCGTCCGTTCGGACAGTTTTGCGGGCTTGATAAGCTATACCCGGTTGTTGTTATGCCGCCCTTCTGACGGCGTTGCTGTTGGCCATCTGGTCCGGGGTTAACCCCGGACCAGATGGCGTCGGCACGTTATGATACGCCTCATCGGGCGTATGTCCAGCCAGCGCCGTATGCGGACGCCTTTCGTTATAATGGGCGATCCATCTGCCAAGCCCGGCCCTCAGCTCTGATCCGGTCTCGAACGCGTGCAGGTAGACGCATTCATATTTCAGCGACCGCCACAGACGCTCGATGAACACGTTGTCCAGCCATCGCCCACGCCCGTCCATACTGATGCGGATCTGACGCTCTTCCAGTATCCCGGTGAAACGGGGTGTCGTAAATTGCGACCCCTGGTCAGTATTGAAAATGTCCGGGGCGCCATAGCGCATGAGGGCATCCTGTAGCGCCTCGATACAGAACTCCACGTCCATCGTGTTCGACAGACGCCAGGACAGGACCTTGCGCGTGAACCAGTCCATGATCGCCACGAGATAGAGAAATCCCCGTTTCATGGGAATATATGTGATATCGGAACACCAGACCTGGTCAGGCCGATTGATGACCAGATCCCGTAGCAGATATGGATATTTCCGATGCTCCGGATGGGGCACGGTCGTGCGCGGCTTCTGGTAGATCGCCCGCAGGCCCATGATCGCCATGAGCCGCCGGACCCGCTTGCGGCCCACTTCATGTCCCTGGCGGCGCAGATGCCATGTCATCTGCCGTGAACCATAATACGGCGTTTCCAGGAACTGGGCGTCGATCAGCTGCATCAGCTCCAGATTGGCCTCGCTCTGTGGCACAGGCCGATAGTAGACGCCCGACCGGTTGAGTTGCAGCAGCGTGCATTGCCGGATTATCGGCAGACGCGCTCGCTTCAGGTCAATCATCTGCCGCCTCTGATCACGCCCAACCGAGCAGAGGCATCCCGCAAAAAATCCCGTTCCACGAGAAGTTCGCCTATCTTCGCGTGCAGTTTCTCCACGTCAGCAGGGCTGACCGGGGGCTCAGCCACCGTCTTTCCGGAAAAGGTCGCCGCCATCCCCTCGATCGCCTGCCGTTTCCACTGGGCGATCATCGTCTGATGTACCCCATGTTTCGAAGCCAGTTCCGCCAGCGTCAGTTCCCCACGGATCGCCTCCAGCGCAACCCGTGACTTGAACTCTGTCGCATACCGTTTCCGCGTAATCTTGCCCATAAAACCCGTCCTCGTTCAGGCCAGATGATAGCTTATCGCCCTGTCCGAAAAATGGGGACCACCTCTGGTTCGCGAAAAGCCTGAAAAGCTGTCGGTTCCGGCCCTTCCCAACAGGGT
>NZ_CADO01000097.1 GCF_000285275.1 Acetobacter pasteurianus subsp. pasteurianus LMG 1262 = NBRC 106471 | reverse complement strand
ACAGGTCGACGAAATCCTTGATTACGCCAATGACGTCTCACAACCTGACAGCTAACAACCTAGCAAGATACATTGCTCTTTCAATTACAACATCGGCAGTATGTTTATTTTTTGTCCGGCCATGCCAGAAGGCAGAAAACTTGTAGACATACGGCCCCCAGCGGGAGCCAGACAAATCCGGCCGTAATCCAGAATGATAGGTCTGGTGATTGTGTGGTTCCTCCTTCAACGTAATGACCTTGTGACAGGAACTGCGCCAGAACAAAGCCGGTCAGCCCCATCGCCAGCTTCGTAACCCAGGTATTGATCGAATATGCCAGACCAGCAGATCCGGTCGATGTTCGCAGATCCCCATCATCCACGGCTTCCGCCAGCAAGGTATAATACAGCGGAGACATCACACCCTGAGCCAGTGCCAGAAGAGCTATGGACACGAAAAAACCTGTTATGGACGCGCCCGCTGCAGCCATCATCAGGTAGGCCGCCCCCTGCACGCTCAGGCATATGATCCCGCTGCGGACAGTCCCCATACGCTTGGCAAGCGGTAGGCACGCGGGCACGCCCGTAAACAGCAGAACAGTGACAAAAGTAATGATATTGGCGCCCAGTTGCTCCGTGCCGCCAAGAACAATGCGGGCATAATACAGAGCAAACCCGAACAGTGCCGCCTGCCCCACAAAATAGAAAAACGCGAGCAGATTGCTCAGCACCCATCGCCGGTTTCCCAGAAAATGGCGCAGTGTGACCAAAAGATTCTGCCGAACGGGTGCTGGCGGATGCCTTACGGTGCAACCGCGTGCCACACACATCCACAGGAAAGTACCGAGAACAGACAGAGCCAGCACATAAACTGCCATGCCATATCGGTGCTCCGCCGCGCTTTCACCCCCACCCAACCATGTGATGGCGGGAATGGTCAGCAGCGCAACAAGCAGCGATCCTGCCTGACAGCCCATCATGCGGAATGCATTGAGACCAACGCGCTGTGAGGCAGAGCGGCTCATCATGACGGCCAGCGCACCATATGGCGTATTGATGCACGAATAGATGGCACCAAACACGATATAGGTTGCTCCAGCCCACACAACTTTCCCCGTAGGCGAAAGCGGTAAAGCCAGAAAGCACAGAAAACCCGTTATACCGAACGGAATGGCAAGGGAGCGGATCAGGCGTGGCACAATCAGCCCGCCGATACGGTCAACAACATAGCCGATGGCCGGATCGCAGAAAGCATCCACAACACGGGCCACCAGCAGTATCCATGAGACAGCCACCAGCGGCAGGCGTAGATATCTGTGTAATAATACATCAGATAGGATGACGTCATGCCCCACATCATGTTGGAGGCAGCATCACCACAGCCGTAGGCTATCTTTTCTTTCACGGAAAGCGCCTGCCCTTTCTCCATAATTGCGCTTTCCTTACAAAATTTAGGCTAAGTCCAATGTTTTTATAAGTAGAGTTCTTCCAAGACTCTTTCATAACGAGAGTGAGATTTTCCTTTAAATAAAAAGAGCTTTCGGAAAATGATGGGATGTTATGATGCGCGTGGATAATCTGTATAGCCTTCTGTCCCCTGCGTGTACCAAGTGCGCATATCATCTTTGTTCAGAGGAAGGTTATCCTCCAGACGATGCACCAAATCTGGATTGGCAAGAAAAAGCCGCCCGAATGCAATGGCGTCAGCCACGCCGATCGCTACCGCGTCAATCGCTTCCTCCCGTGTGTAATCCTGATTCAGAACCAGCGGTTTCGTAAAGACTTTGCGGATCGGACCGTGCAGCTTCGGCTGATCGGTCTTGCCGAATGTGCCATTGGGCCCGGGTTCACGCAGTTCGAGAAAAGCAATATCGAGATCGTTCAGAAGCTTTGCTGCGGGCACAAAAACCTGCTCCGGGTGACTGTCTATACAACCCTGTGTGTCACCATTGGGAGAAAGTCTTACGGACGTTCTGTCTGCGCCAATCGTGGCGATTACCCGTTCCGTAACTTCCCGCAGGAAGCGTATCCGGTTTTCAGGAGACCCACCATATTCATCGGAACGATGATTGGTGCCGTCCCGCAGGAATTCATCAATCAGATAACCATTGGCTGCATGAATCTGAACGCCATCAAAGCCAGCCTGAAGCGCATTACGTGCAGCTTTTTCGTAATCGTTCAGGATACGGGCGATGTCATCCTTGGTAAGGGGACGAGCAATTTCGGGCGCCTGCTTGCCCTCGTAAGTATGCAATGGCTCAGGCGCTTTTGTCGCCGATGAGGAAACTGGTTGCTGGCCCGTCACACTGGAATGCACCATGCGCCCCATGTGCCAGAGCTGGGCCACAATCTTTCCGCTCTTTGCATGTACGGCTGCTGTAACTGGCTTCCAGGCTTCCACCTGGTCTTGCGACCACAGGCCCGGCGCATAGGGCCATCCAAGACCTTCCTGGCTGATGCCGGTTGCTTCCGAAATAATCAGGCCTGCGCTGGCACGCTGCGCATAATATTCGGCCATGATAGATGTCGGAACATGCTCACGGGTTGCTCTGCCGCGCGTCAGCGGCGCCATAAGAATTCTGTTTTTGGCGTAAATGCTTCCCAGTTTAATCGGCTCAAACAGGCTGGGCATGACAGATCCTTCCTATAAAGACGCGGTTCTTATGAATTGGGGAAGTCTCACGTCGATTACAACAGAAAGCTTCCCGCAGCTCATGTTTGTGTAGGTGTTTGGTCCCGGGGTTTGATGGGTTGGATTGATGATGAATCTTTCTGGC
>NZ_CADO01000098.1 GCF_000285275.1 Acetobacter pasteurianus subsp. pasteurianus LMG 1262 = NBRC 106471 | reverse complement strand
CTGAATTCTACAAAATGACCCGAAATTGCCTCAAGTGTGAGAAATCCGCGTCGAGGGCCATTTGCCGCTTGTCGGTCATTATGCAGCCCTCACTTCACGCTGGCGGAAGATGGTAGGCAGCGGGAACATGCGGCGCTTGGCGTAGCCTATGCGCAGGGCACCATCTGCAATGTCCTGTTCTGCTTCCATGGCTGCGGCCATGTCTTTGACCAGGGAAAGCATGGCCAGCTTTTCTTTGCTGTCCACATTGCGGTGGATGAGCTGCTCCAGTTGCGTGCGGGCAGCCTGAAAGGCGTGATTGTTCATTTGATATAGCTTTCAAGGATATTGGCGCGGGTATAGAGAAGCTCGGCTTCTTCACGGGCATGGTGCGCAAGCTTGCGCCATGATTCCGCGCCATAATGGTTTTCACTGGCGCGACATGCGCGGTGATAGGTTTCCAGCACGATGGAATGAGACATCAGGGCATCAGCCTGCACGCGGATAAGCGCAGCGCGGCGATGTATTGATTGTGCTGTTTTGAATGCGCTGAGATGCGCAGGGCAGGGAATGGCGTTCATGCTGCCACCTGCCGCTTGTATGCGGGCTTTAGCGCAAAATACAGTTTGCTTCCGTAATCCAGAAAACCAGATTTGGTGTTCAGATTACGGCGCAGGGTGCCCAGATCTTCCAGCACCATCTGAATATCGGCATCAGCCATTGCAGCCAGATCCAGCCGGGTTGTTTGCGTGTGGCAAGCCCGCAGCAGGGTATCTGTTGCATTGTAAATCTTATTGCGTCTGGGAGTTTCCTTGGCGCCTGCGTGATCTATGACGCGCCGGATAATGCGCAGGATAGCTTTGCCATCTTCTACAGAGACAAGCTGCGGTTGCGCATCGTGATGCCTGGAATGCGGCATGTCGTTTCTCCACCACGGGTTGTGATGGAAAATGGTTACGCTTAGCAATACTAAGCAGTCAAGGGAAAAAATTAGTGGAGCTAAGCAAAATTCTTAGTGCGTAAAATTCATTGACTAAGCCCTGATATGGGTGCCAATAAGAACATAATGTGAACTTAATTTAGATTTTAGAGTGATGTCTGGCAAGAAGCGAAAATCAGGAGTCAGAAGGTCTGCCAATATGCAGAAGCTCGACAACTGCCCGACGTTTCTCGATAGACAGAGATCTCCAGAAGCGGAGGAGGGCGAGTTCGTCAGGGTCTTCAACGATCTCACCAGCGTATGGAGCCGACCCGACTGGAGAGATTTGCTCACCTATAGAAAGAACAGACTTTAGGGCTGCCATACTTTCATTTGTTGGGCGTGTAGAACCTAATTCCCATTGTGCAACCGCACTTTTATTGACGTGTATCAGGTCAGCCAAGGCTGCCTGTGATAGCCCCTTTGCTTTGCGGGCAGTGCGTATCAGGTCTTTCAATTCCATATGTCGATACTGCCTTAATGGGCGCTTATCAGCACTAAGCAAAATTCCTTGCCTTGTTCGCTCAGTAACGCTAAGCGTTGCATATGAGAGATGTCACCGGAATGGAATTGATACGGTCACGCAGAGGCCTATCTGCGAGGATCGCAGCCGAATTGGGTATTACACGCGGAGCCGTGGCCCAATGGGATGTTGTGCCTCCACAATATTGCCCAATCATTGAGGCGGCATTCGGCATTCCTCGTGAAGAACTCCGACCAGACATCTTCCTGAAGCATGAAAGCACTGGAGTTGCGGCATGACTGATTCTTATGAAACCAATCATGCCGTTAAAGGCGTAACCTATCCGCTAAGGCGGCTTTGCCCAAGTTGTAGCTATGAAGCTATTTTTTCGAGCTCAATCTTTTGTAGGCGGTTAGTACAAAACTCTATAATTTTTCTCAGTGCTTTTGCCTCTAAATTACTAATGTTAGCTGGCTGGATATCCTCTGCACCCATTAGCGTCGTAACCTCCATAAAGATCGGTTTATCCGGCTTTTGGTGGTACGGAAAAATTGTAACGCGCACGCGTTTATCGGGCAAAACATCAAGTTTCTTAATGCCGGGTTCTAATGCGTTTGGGTCTTCATGGGGAAGAAGCACGGAATCGTCCTTTCATGTTGGTGGCACATACATGATGGATGTAGCCAGCGGCGGTATCAATGCCGCTGCTGGCATCTCTGATTTCCTAAAACCTAAACACACTGGAGTTGCGGCATGACTGATTCCCATGAAACCAACCATGCCGCAGAGGCCGGAAACTGTCACGCGGATGGTGTCCGGGGCGAAGGCCTGAGCAATGAGCAAACCCTGCGCAAATGGGCCTTGCAGACAATTCTGCTCAGCCCACACCCCATGCCTAAATCATGGGACAGCATGGAAGTTGGGGTTGCCCGTCTGGTTGCTTACGTGAAGACTGGCTCTTCAGTCCTTCCAGATGTCAGTCCTGTCGTAAATGCTTCCTTCTTCGACCGGAGCGTTCAGGCCGGGAATGAGAATGTTGGCGTCCTTAAGGGCTTCCAAAATCTTGGTCTGCGTACGCTCCAGTTCGGAAATGCGGCGTTCCAGTTCTTCCGTAGTCGGTTTCATAAGAATTCGTCCTTTCATTGTAGTTGCAAGAACATGATGGACGAAGCGGGCAGGGGCGACAACGCCGCTGCCCGCACATCAAAATAGAACGGTATCGGCATCATGATCCCGTTTTCCCATCGCTTTCTGGCGTCCATCAAAACAGCCACAAAACGTGCGGTTGAAGCCGTTG
>NZ_CADO01000099.1 GCF_000285275.1 Acetobacter pasteurianus subsp. pasteurianus LMG 1262 = NBRC 106471 | reverse complement strand
CGTGGTGACAGACCTGCACACCGCACCAATCCCGCGTAGCGGGTTCGTTCTCCCGTGTGCAAAGCGGACTTACAGCTTTCGTCTCATGTCGGACCTGCTGACTTCTGAATCGCTTTGCGCAAAGCAGACGTGAAAAGTTCGGATTTTTGCGATCAGCTTGAGCCGTATCCTGCCTGTTTGGCTTCAGCATTAGCAATCGTCTGAGCGGACGTTTGAGAGCAATATTAGGCAGCCTGCTTGGCCGCAATGACCTCGATCTTTGACATCCTGCTTTGATGCTTCAACACTCGCCACTGACTGTGATAAAATTCGGCTCGGGAACGGCATTGAGGATCGATTTGTGCTGCTTCGTAAAGACGCGAGATCAGTCTGGGATAGAGCCGCAGTTTTTCTGCTTCGTCCGTACAAGACGCGATCTCTCGCGTTGCTTGGCGGATCTTCTGCCAACGAGAGAAGGGCAGGGATCTATCCATAGGCGACACAACATGTATACTCGTAAAATATTGTATGATATTGGAGGATGTGTTGTGAAAGAAAAATTCTCATGGTATCTGAATTCTTCGCCAGAAGAGGCTGACAAAAATTGGTCCACAGCAACTCTGACTGTAGATACGAACGTACTACTTGATCTATATCGTTATCATAATTCCACTCGTGACAAAATTTTATCAGCTATAGAAAGCTTTTCTCCGCGCATTTGGATTTCCAATCAAGCATGCGAGGAATTTTTTTCTAATAGGAAAAAGGTTATTTTGGATTCAGAAAAAATATTCAAGGACGCATCATCCAAATTAAGTGAAATTCATACAAATTTAATAAATGAGGTTGCTCAACTCAAAGGTTTTCGTCTCATCCCAAGATCAGTGATAGATGAGTTTGAAAAACAAATATCATCATTATTTCATAATACTCAAAATAATATAGTAGATATTAAAAATTCTTATCCAAAATATATGATAGAAGATCCAATTCTTTTAAGAATTTCAAATATATTTGATCGTAAAGTTGGAAATGCGTTTAAAGAAGAAGGAAAACGACGATTTGAAAATAAAATACCTCCTGGATTTAAAGATGACAGTAAGCCAGACGAACGTGGATACGGCGATTTTTTATTGTGGTCAGAGGTAATAAATTATGCGAAAAGCGAGTCAGTGCCAGTAATATTAATTACATCAGAACAAAAAGAAGATTGGTGGGAGCAGAAGTCTGGAAAGACAATAGGGCCGCGATTGGAGTTAATTAAAGAATTTCATGATAAGTCCAAACAAAACATTTATATCTATCAAACCCTTCATTTTTTGGAGTTAGTAGCAAAGAAATCTGGCGAGGAAATTGCGCCGTCTGTGGTTGAGGAAATCAAGGAGGTCAATAGACAACGGAAACGTGATTTATCTGACCAAGCGGTTAACGCAACTCAGACGATACACGATAATTGCGATTGCTATTACCAGAGCGGCGTTCTTTCTATAAATCTATCGCGCAAACTCGTCCTTATGACTGGGTCTGGTTCTTTCGAACCGGAAATGAATAGCGTGCCTCATGTGAAAGTAGTATTGCTATCAAAACCTGAAGGGTGTCCGCCCGTACATGTGGCTGCAGGAACTGGTACGAATTTTGATTTTAACGTGCACATCCGCGCCTTAACTCGCAATACACATCTTCCTGCAGGAGACTATGTTGTTGAATATTCTGCTGAGTGTTCTGACGAAAAGAGTGGTGCGGAAAATAAATTATGAAATATATGCACTATAATTTATATATACTTTTTTGTAGGATCCCTTGATAAATTGAGGCGCTCTCTTGGCGTTAGGAAACGTCTGTTATCTATTCTTCTATTCCGACAACGGACATTCAGCTTCTCCCCCCCATTGCCGACAATTATAGCACTATTTTTGCAACACCAATTCCGCCATCCCATCCAGCCGGACCTTATGCCGCTCCCAGTCCGGCATGATACGCGCCAGAAGAGCCCAGAAGGCAGGTCCATGATTGTGCTCCTTCAGATGGCACAGTTCATGCAGGATCACATAATCAATGCAGTCACGCGGGGCTTTGACCAGATGCGGGTTCAGCGTGATGGTGCCGCCCGGTGAGCAATTGCCCCACTGCGTCTGCATCACCTGGAGCTTCAGGGCAGGGGACGTGGTGACCCAGAGTGCTGACGGCAGCAGCGCATCAAGGCGGTTCCGAAACACCTCTTGCGCTCTCGCAAAATACCAGAGTTCCAGCAGCTTCTGAATCCGCAAGGCGTTGCGTTCCTGCACGGACACTTCCAACCGCCCGCGCAACATCCGCACGGTCTCAGGCGCATCGGGTTGATGATGCACTTTCAGCAGATGCCGTCGTCCCAGATAGAAGTGGCTTTCCCCGCTGACATACATGCGTGGCGTGGCATGTTCCTGCACCGCCCGGAAGTCCCGCAGTTTCTGCCAGATCCAGCGGGTTTTCTGTTTTAATGCCCTGTCCAGATCCGTCTCTGTTGTGCCTTCGGGAACAACCACCTGCACAGTCAGGTCGGGATGCACCTTGATGCGCAGGGTTGTGCCGGGGCGCGCACGGGGCAGCAGTTCCACTCGGATCTTCTCATCCCCATAGGTCAGAATACGGCGGTCCTTATCGCCCATGCTCAGCCGCGCACTGTATCAGCAGGGCCAGCCCGCATGATCTGGATGACCTGTTCGACGCGGATTTCTTCTGTGGTTACCGTCCGTTATGCAAGAGTTTTCTGACC
>NZ_CADO01000100.1 GCF_000285275.1 Acetobacter pasteurianus subsp. pasteurianus LMG 1262 = NBRC 106471 | reverse complement strand
AGCTTACGAAAATTTCTTTTACACAAAATAGACTTTTTCATAATCTAACCCGATCACAACCCTTCTGTGAGATTTCCGCGTCGACCTATCAGGGAGAGGATCATGACCGAAAAGACACTTGAGGCCGTTGTTCTGGCAAAGCGTCCTGACGGAAGTATTACGCCGGATGTTTTCGCGACAGTGGAACGTCTCTGGCCCGCGATAAAGGAGGGTGACGTGCTGACACGCACCCTCTTTGCTTCCGTCGATCCCTATATGCGGGGCATTCTCAACGAGGGGCGGACCTATCGTGAAGGACTGGCGGTTGGCGACATGATCCCTGGCGAAACCGTGGGACAGGTCATCCAGTCGAAGCACCCAGCCTTTCGTGAAGGCGCGGTCGTTTCCGGTGCGTTTGGATGGGCGACGGTGCTGGCAACTCCCGGGGACAGGCTGGTCCGGGTTCCCGATGATGTGCCACCGTCAACCTATCTTGGTGTGCTCGGTATGCCTGGTACAACCGCCTATTCGGGTATGACGGATATCGGACAGCCCAAGGCAGGGGAAACGGTTGTTATCTCTGCGGCGTCCGGTCCCGTAGGCGCAACAGCCGGGCAGATAGCCAGGAGAGCAGGAGCGCGGGTGATCGGTATCGCGGGCAGCGTGGAGAAATGTGCGTGGGTCACGGAAATCGCCGGATTTGATGGATGCATCAATCATCATGAAAATCTCGACGAACAGCTTGACGCCCTCTGTCCTGACGGCGTCGATGTCTACTACGAGAACGTTGGGGGTACAGTAGGCCAGGCTGTGATCAGGCGGTTACGTAATCATGCCCGGGTTCCGATCTGCGGTCTGGTCGCTGACTATAATGATCGCGACTATAGCGGGCTGGCGCATGCGCCCACAATCAGCGCGGCTATGCTGCTGTTTCGCAGAGCCCGCATCGAGGGCTTCATTGTCGGTGACCGGCCGGAGCGGTTTGCGGAATGGCGCGCTTTGGCAACTCCCTGGGTTCAGGAAGGTTCTCTTGTTTATAAGGAACAGATTGTAAAGGGTCTGGATCAGGCCCCTCTCGCCCTGGCTGGACAACTGAGTGGACAGAATTTCGGCAAACTTCTTGTGCAGGTTGCAGACGTTCCGACAAACCATGAGTGAGGGTCAACGGAGACAGAAAGTCTGTTTCCTGGGGTCAGTATGCGCAATCGCTCTGGCCCTGATGCCTTGCGTGCCTGCGCAGGCAGCGGACAAGGCGTGGTGTTCCGTATCTGATCCGCAGGCTGCAGGGACTATGCCCGCGCTTCTTCGCCATCTGGCTTCTGTCCGGAACCGGCCGCCAGCGCCTCTGCCACGGGTGCACACGGAAGGCACGTTGCCGCATCACGGTATTTAGGACGAGAGCGTCTCCTCAAAATATGACCTTAAGCTCATGCAAGAGGCAGCGCTGGCCTGGCATGCCGGAGCAGATGACGAATGGCTGAATTTTGCCCGTCGCTATCTGATGGCGTGGATAAAGACCTATAAGCCGAGCTTCAACCCGATCGACGAGACAGGTTTTGACACTCTGATCGACACTTATGTGATGATCGGCCCCTCGCTCCCCGCCTCGGAACGAGAACAGGTCCGATCCTATCTTCAGGATTGGGGTTGGGGATATGTGACAGCCATTATCCATCACGGGCGACGTGCGATCTGGATCAATAACTGGCAGAGCCACCGGATCAAGCTGGTGACAATGATCGCCGTAGCGATCGACGATACCCCGCTGTTTGACAAGGCACGCGATCTTTTCCGCAAGCAGATACAGGCCAATATCGCACTAGACGGGACCACTCTGGATTTTCGGGAACGGGATGCGCTGCACTATGTCGTCTACGACCTTCAGCCGTTGATCCAGGCCGCTCTTGCCGCCAGAACACGCGATGAGGACTGGTATCACTGGACGAGCGATGACGGCTCTTCTCTGGCGAATGCCATGACATGGCTGCTTCCCTATCTGAGCGGAGAGAAGCGACACAGGGAGTTTGTACATTCAGCCGTACGCTTTGACGCGATCCGCGCACAGGCCGGGCTGAAAGGCTATTCGGGCCTGTTTGATCCGCGGACGGCTGGCGCGCTTGTGTGGCTTGCTTCCGCTTTCGACCCGCGTTTTCGTCTTCTCGCGACCCAACTCGCATCACATCCGCCGCTGTTTATATCGATGTGTGGTCAATGAGCGATGCCGTTTATGAAAAAGGACGGGGAGGGAGACTGTTTCTTATCCGAAATGGTCTCTTGTGGTCCGGCATTTTGCAGGACCCAGTCACGGGTTAACTGAGGCGGGAGAGGTTTGAATGATCGTGCAGCGTCAAGTGCGTCGGTTATTGCTGCATCGCCTACACTGTAAGCCGGGTCAGGCGTCAGGTATGCTGGTGGATCCGGACGTCCTTCTGTCATATTTGATGGACACCTCCTCCGCAGCACCCTGAGGCACAGAAATCGGGGAAAAATACTTCCCGTTCAATGATACATCCAAGTTATTGCCTTCGACGCGGATTTCTTCTGTGGTTACCGTCCGTTATGCAAGAGTTTTCTGAC
>NZ_CADO01000101.1 GCF_000285275.1 Acetobacter pasteurianus subsp. pasteurianus LMG 1262 = NBRC 106471 | reverse complement strand
TCAATATGGGTCAGAAAACTCTTGCATAACGGACGGTAACCACAGAAGAAATCCCTTTAGGTTCTAGGTAAGATCCACCCTGATCTAGCCCGAGCAGAGGCCGCAATACATCACCTATACCGGCAGTAGATGTATAATTTCTGCTGTATCCTGCTGTACCGTTAATTTCGGGCATATTTGCCGCATAGGCTATTTTTGTTTCGATACGAGATGCTTGTAGTTTTTCATAAGCAAGATTGATATCAATATTTTCCTGCAACCCAACACTTATTAGGTCATTCAACTTTGGCTGATTAAAATTCTGCCACCATTGCTTTGGTGTTTTACCATAAGGTTGTTGAGCCGGTGCGTTTTCCCATGTTTGTGGTAACGCAACTGTAGGAAGTGATGTTTTGGGCTGCAAGGAACATGCACCCAACAACATTGCAGACAGCAAGAGTGCAATTCTGTTTTTCTGTGATGTAGAAAATATAAACATTATTGCACAGCCTTATCTTTTTTCTTTTCTCTGAATATGACCAAGTAAAAAGCCGGCAGAGAAAGGAGTGTAAGAAATGTCGCAACACTCAAACCTCCAATCATAACAATGGCCATAGGTCCCCAAAAGATATTGAATGCTAAAGGAATGAAAGCAAAAACAGAGGCTAAGGCTGTAAGTATAACAGGCCGTGCACGTAATATAGTGGCATCAATAACAGATGCGTTAAGTGTTGAACCATTGTGTTTATTATATTCTATTTGATCGACCAATAATATGGTGTTGCGCATGATCATTCCAGCTAGAGCAATTAAGCCTAGCAAAGCAACAAAACCAAATGGCGCATTAAAAACAAGTAAGCCCAATACAGCCCCGATCAGACCTAAAAAGCTGGAGCACAAAACCAGTAAGACACGGCTGAATTTTTGCAGTTGCAGCATTAAAATAAGCAACATAATGCCTACTGTTGGGGGCAATAGAGCAAATATGGCATCATTAGCTGTTTGAGAAAGTTCAGCGTCCCCCCCTACTTCTATTCTGTAACCGTATGGAAGATGCTTTTGTATGTTATCTATTTCTGGCTTTATGTGCTCTACAATTTCCAGCGCTTCAACACCGGGCATAACATCAGATTGAACTGTTATGCATGGTTCGCCATTTCTTCTCCATATAACAGGAAAAACCTGCTTAATCTCCAGAGCACCTAATTGGCCCAAGAATACATTGCCCATCTGCGTTTGTATTGGAAGCAGTGCCCATAATTGCGGGTTATGACGGAATTTGTCTTCTGCACGCACCACCAAACTACGGTGGGTATCTGCATTAAAAATGGTACCGACCACTTCTCCAGAAAGAAAAGCCTGCATTTGTTGTGCAATAGCAATACGATTACTGCCAAAATGAACAACTTTTTCTGAATCCAGATTGAATGATTCAGAAAGTGTACGATTGCCCCAATCAATCTGCACATCAGATGTGCCCTGTGTATTTTTAAGAATATCTCTTATTTCATGAGAAGTATTTATAATTTCATCTACGTTTGGCCCAATAATGCGATATTGCACAGGAAAATCAGCCGTTGGCCCCAAAGAAAGCCTTTGTACGTGAAGGCTTGCGGGAATGTCATTGGCAAACTCTTTAATCGTCTTGAAAAGTTCTTCCCGAGCAGTCAGGTCCTTGGCAACTAAAAGTAATGTTGCATGCGATGTACTGGGGCTTGCTGGTATATAAGGTAGGTAAAATCTGGGCGCACCGTCCCCTATATGTGTTTCAATATGGACTACAGAGGGTAAGGGTAAAATTCTGCTCTCAATATTACTTACAACTTTATTGGTTTTACTGAGTGAACTGCCTGCAGGCAATGCAACATCAACAATCAATTCCGGACGATCTGATACGGGGAAAAACTGTTGATTCACCAAATTTGTGCCTAGAACTGCCATAATAAGAAGAGCAATAGTTATGGCACAAACGGTTTTTCTTTTAACAACAACCCATTCTAGAACTTTACGTAAGGCAAGAATGCTTTTTGTTTCTAAAGATGGTGTATTTTCTAATGCATGTTTTGGTTGAGGTAAAAACCATACGCCAAGCAAAGGTATAAACAGCACAGCCACAACCCAGCTGCAAAGTAATGCGGCAGCACTTACCCAGAAAATTTCACCGGCATACTCACCTGTTGTAGACTTTGCTATTCCAACAGGTAAAAAACTTATAATTGTTATTAAAGTGCCCGTAAGCATAGGAAATGCAGTATGTGACCATGCGTAGGATGCAGCATCCTCCCTGCTCGCTCCGTTGGACAACTGCACAATCATGGCTTCTATACTGATAATTGCATCATCAACAAGGAGCCCAAGAGACAGTATTAAGGCACCAAGAGAAATACGCTCTAACCCGATACCTGATATTTTCATGTATAATGCGACAAAAGATAAGGTAAGTGGCACGGAAAAGGCCACCACCATTCCGCTTTTAGAGCCCTTTTGGAAATTCGCTATGATAGGTTTTCAAGAGGTTTTGAGCGTGAT
>NZ_CADO01000102.1 GCF_000285275.1 Acetobacter pasteurianus subsp. pasteurianus LMG 1262 = NBRC 106471 | reverse complement strand
GTGACAGACCTGCACACCGCACCAATCCCGCGTAGCGGGTTCGTTCTCCCCCCCCAAAGCAGACAGGCAGTGCTCACCTCAAGTCAGACGAGGTGGTAAGTCTTCTGTTGTATTCCTCGTGAGGCTTCCCAAATTCATAGGAACTGCGTCTTTTAAGAAGGATCTGTCATGACCAGCCTGTTTGAGCCGATTGAACTGGGAAGCATTTACGCCAAAAACAGAATTCTCATGGCGCCGCTGACACGCGGTCGGAGCACCCGTGATCATGTGCCCACCCCCATCATGGCCGAATATTACGCGCAACGGGCCGGAGCCGGTCTGATCATCTCAGAAGCGACCGGGATCAGCCGCGAAGGTCTTGGCTGGCCGTATGCGCCGGGGCTGTGGTCGCAGGAACAGGTGGAAGCCTGGAAGCCCATCACCGCCGCAGTTCACGCCAAGGGCGGAAAGATTGTGGCCCAGCTCTGGCATATGGGTCGGATGGTTCATTCCAGCGTGACGGGCCAGCAACCTGTGTCCTGCTCGGCGACAAAAGCGCCTGAAGCCCTCCATACTTACGATGGCAAGCAGGCTCCCGAAGTCGCCCGCCCTCTCACCAAGGAGGACATTGCCCGCATCCTGAACGACTACGAAAATGCTGCTCGCAATGCCCTTCAGGCAGGCTTTGACGGTGTGCAGATTCATGCCGCCAACGGTTATCTGATCGACGAATTTCTGCGGGACGGCACCAATCATCGTTCCGACGAATATGGCGGTTCGCCGGAAAACCGCATCCGCTTCCTGCGTGAAGTCACCGAACGCGTGATCGCAACGATTGGCGCGCACAAAACGTCAGTAAGGCTGTCCCCCAATGGCGATACGGTGGGCTGCATCGACAGTCATCCAGAGCAGGTTTTTGTGCCGGCCGCAAAGCTGCTGAATGACCTCGATATCGCTTTCCTTGAACTGCGCGAGCCCGGACCGAACGGCACGTTCGGCAAGACCGACCAGCCCAAGCTGCATGGTCCGATCCGCGAAGTCTTCAGGAAGCCGCTGGTTCTGAATCAGGACTACACACGGGAAGAAGCGATCGAGACAGTCGCTACCGGTGTTGCGGACGCCATTTCGTTTGGTCGGCCTTTCCTCGCCAATCCGGACCTCGTGCGTCGTCTGGAAGACAATCTGCCCCAGAACAAGGACGATATCCGCACCTGGTACTCGCAGGGTGCAGAAGGCTATACGGATTATCCGCTTGCTCGCTGATACCCTATTTTTCCCGCAAGTTCCTTCCAATGGAAGGAACTTGCATTTGAACTATAGAAAATATTTAGCCGCCGACGTGATACTTGTCGTGAAGTAGGCGAAATCACCTGAATAGCTCTACTCCCTGCCATGAATGTGAACACTGCGAAAGGCTGTTTTCGGTAACTCTATCCCGATAGCCGACTGTCTGTTTCCCCCCCCAAATGCCCGTAAGTGAATATACCCTGACCAAGAACTGGCCATATGCGGTAGAGCTTCACAATGCCGCTACGGCATGGCCCAAGCCCTATCGGAAAACAGATGTTTCCCGACAGGGGTGAACGCCAGTCTGGCGCGCTAGCATGTTTCCTAGACAAAATTTCCATGAGGTGTGGCGACAAACCCTGTCGGATTGGTATAAGTGACGGGAACGGTAAAAATAGGGTTTTCCGACATGCTTATCGGCTATATGCGCGTTTCTTCTGTCGATGAGCGCCAGTCAGTGGACTTGCAGCGCGATGCTCTGGTGCAGGCGGGCGTCGATGAGCGACACATCTTCCAGGACAAGGCTTCTGGAGCACGCGATGACAGACCCGGTCTTAAAAAATGTCTCTCTTATATAAAGAGTGGTGACACACTCGTTGTCTGGAAGCTGGATCGGCTGGGTCGATCTCTTCCGCATCTCCTGACAATCATAGAAGATCTGAAGGCCAAATCTGTATCCTTCCGTTCCTTAACCGAACAGATGGACACAACAACGTCTCATGGCGAGCTGATGTTCTCTTTGTTTGGCGCTTTGGCTCAATACGAACGCGCTCTGATTCATGAGCGTGTCATGGCAGGGCTTGCGGCCGCAAAACGTCGAGGCCGAATAGGCGGACGGCCCCCGTCGATCAGTCAGGAGCGTTTGGACATGGCGCTCGACTACCTCAACAAGGGTGAGAGTAAGCTCTCCGTTGCGCGACGCCTCACAATCCCACGCACGACCCTGTTGAACACTCTTGAGCGGATTGGCTGGCAACCACGCTCAGAGGGTGAGGAAAGCGACGGTGATGTTGACGAGCGTACCGCAGAAAACAATCAGAAGAAGTCGCTCAACCGCCGCAGACGACAGGCCTGACGGGGATGGGTTAGACCGCAGATACTTCACCCGCGCATACCCGGCCAAGATCAGACTGATCCCAACAATCCCGGATACCATGGCCACACGGTAGGACAGTGCCGTCATTGCTGGCGTAGAAATCTGGCTGTTGATTTTCACTGAGAACTGACCCGGGTAGGGCGGAAATTTTCATCGAGATT
>NZ_CADO01000103.1 GCF_000285275.1 Acetobacter pasteurianus subsp. pasteurianus LMG 1262 = NBRC 106471 | reverse complement strand
CAGACTTTCTGGAAGCCCAGAAAGAGAACGGTATGGGCATACAGCCGTGCGGCATCCTGCGGGGGCGTTCTGTTCAGCAATAGCCACAGCGGCAGACGTGCTATCCGCATCAATTTCTACTGATCCCAGCTGGAAAGTGCCAGAATTGGCAGCCGTTTCGTAAAGCGGGAAGAATTTCATGTCAGAATGTCCTGATATTGATAGTTGATCCCCAGAGAAAACCGCACACGGTTGCCGGTCTGGCTCAGATCTGGCGGATCAAACATATGGCCAAGGTAGATGATGCCCGTTGGCAGGTTTGTGGCCTGCCTGAAGGCCACGGACATAGCCTTGCGCAATTCCAGAGCTTCCAGCGTTCCTGTGCCCTTGGGCACCATCAGATGCAGCCAGATGGTGCCATCCTCCAGATCTACCGGCTCACCTGCGCCTGCACGGTCTGCCAATCCGGCCGCCGTTTCCATCACCCAATACGGGCCATCTGGCACGGTGATGTTCTGGCCTGCTGGATCCAGAAGTTTCAGCTTCTGGGTGTCAGCAACGGCCTGAGCGCGTGTCCAGGCATCAGAGAAGACTGCTGGCGTTGTCATGCGTCTCGCCTCCTGCGGCAATCAATGTCCAGCCGCAGACGGTTGGCCCATCGTAAACGGGCTGCGCATCTGTCAGCGTGTAGGTTTTGGGGCCGTCCTGCACCCGGTCATCCTGGGCAGGCATGCCGTAACCGGAAAGCGCATCCGCCATGACCTGTGCCACGAATGGAGCCTGCGCCATGTCGTTCGTGATCTGGGCAGACTGTGCGGGCGGTGCGTAGGCCATCAGTGTAACGCTGGCCGTGCCGCTTGCCCTGGACAGCACCATCTGGCGGCCTTTGGTGGCGATCTGGCGGCGGCGGCGATCTGTGCGGTAGCTCATCCGATACCCCCGGTCTGATAGCTTGTGAGAATATCCACCGCAGGTTGTGGCATGCCTCCAGATCCGGCAGATGGTGCATTCCAACTGGTGGAACCCACCCCTTGCTCGCTTTCCGATTTCAGGTTGGGATCTCGCCCCTTGGCATACCATATGGCCGCCGCCGTGAGCCGTATTGCCTCCTGAAGATCCTGCGGCACGATATTCGTGCCAGCGTTTTCCGTACCCGGTGCGACATATCCGGCCGTATATTGGACGGTATAGATCCCTGGCATCCATCCCGGCATTCTGGCATCAGGCGGATACACCATGGCGGCATCAGGATCGAAAGGAAGATCCTTGATCTGCTCTGGTGCGAGAGAAAGCTCTCCCACGCAGAATGACTGAATGCTGACCAGAGGATATCGGCCCAGGCAAAGCACGTCCTGTGCGACACCAGGCCGTACCATGAACGTATCCTGCCATTGCGCCTGCATGAGAGGCCTACCGATAAACTTCAGAGCTTTTGCCGAAGCCTCCAGCAGCAGCCGTGTCAGCTCTGCGTCCTGCGTATTGTCGGAAATACTGAGATCCGCTTTCAGATCATTCAGAAGCGCCAACGGCTGAAGAGCTGCTGGCGCACTGATTTGCACAGTACGCCTCATTGCTCTGTTCCTCAGTGGCCAGTGGTGGTGCCTGAAGTCGGTGCAGCCGTATCAATGCCGGTGAAGTCACCGTTGATAATGGCCTGGGGACGGTAAACAACCAGCGTGGTGCGCTCTTCCGCCAGAATGGTCACCATCCCTTTTACGAAGTTATCCCGATCTTCGGTGGAGATGGAAACAGTGGCATCCTCACGGTCAAACAGCTGCGCCGCAAGGCTGAAGGCCCCGGTCATGAACTTGCCCTGCGCCATGGCCAGAGATTCAGCTACCGGCAGTCCCCATAGAACCGGGCCAGCTATGCCCATGGGATTGGCGAACACATACCGGCTCACACTATCCTTGGTCAGCTCAATGCTGGCCCAGTCAGTCGGGTTCAGGATGTGCCCGGTTGCCGGGTATTCTGCCAGCGTGGTCTGCAACATGCCCAGACGCAGACGGTCAATCATCGTCTCGCCTTTTACCGTCACGCCAGCAGGCTGCTCGTATTTTGTGGACTGCGCCAGAAGCCCCAGAATGCTGGTGCCTGTGCCATCGCCATTCAGGAAGGAAAGGTCTTCCTTGTAAGCAAGGCCATAGCGCAGACGCCCATCGATGTAGGTCTGCAACTGTGGTGCATCAGCAAGGATGGATTTGGACGCCATGACGAAATGCGCGATGGTACGCACTGGCAGCGTATTCAGGGAGAAGCTGATATCTGACTGCGGATACGCATTGCCGGGGTTTTCTGCCACGAAATCAGCACTGTTCGTGAACAGCGTTTCCTTGACGTAGTCCACGGAATTGGACTGCGTGTTCCCAGGCATCAGCAGATCACGGATCACCAGCCGCCGATTGGGCTGGGCAATGATCTGCGGCTGGCGGTCTGCCACAACCAGCGCCGAAGTGCCAGATGTGCCGGTGGAACTGGCAGAGGTGATGTTTTTCATCTCCACCTGCACGGTGCCCTTCCAGCTGGTGCCACGTTCCATGGCGGCCTTGACTTCGTCAGACGCCACGAACTTCTGCCCGATACTCTGGGGCTGCTGTTCTGTAGGCTTACCGCCACGGGATGATTTCTGCTCCAGTTCCGTCACGCGGGCAGACATTTCGGTCAGAGCAGTCAGCGCCTTGTCTGCACTGGCTTTGGTTTCATCCGTCACCTTGCCAAGGTTTTTCATCTCAGTCTTGGAGGTTTCAGCAAACTTCTTGACCTCATCCGTAGCGTCAGAAAGCTGTTTGATGGCGGCTTTGTATTCAGTGTCCAGTTCAGACATCAGGGGTGACCTTGCCAAGGTTTTTCAGCTCGGCCTTGGACGTTTCAGCAAACTTCTTGACCTCATCCGTGGCATCAGAAAGCTGCTTGATGGCGTTTTTGTATTCGTTTTCGTCAGACATCAGGTTTTTCCCATAAAAAAAGCCGCCTCAATGGGCGGCTGTGGTGAATGAAAAGCGGTTTTGTCAGATCACAGACGAAAACCGGAAAGACCAGGGGGCACCAGAGAAGATCCGGACTTGGGTGCTTCCTCGCCACGTACAGCGGCCATCAGGCCAGCCGTTACGGATTTCAGCTCCGGTAGCATGGGAATTTTCCCATCCTGCAGCGCCTGCTTCATGCCTTCGGGCATGCGCTGGCCTGTCAGAGCCTCATAGGCATCCTGCAAATGCTCCAGCAGCTGCTGGCGTTCCTGCGCCGTGGGGGCATCGTTCCCTTTCAGGGATTTCTGATAAATGCCTAGCGCGGCTTCCAGCGCCTGCACGGCAACCGTTGGCTGCACTGTGGATTTGAAGGCATCACCCCAGCGCCGTTTGAGATCCGTGACACGGGCCTGCGCATTGCTGGGATCATCCACAAGGCTGACCTCATACAGATTGGCCTGCTTGATCTGGCGGCGTGGCCCTGTGGGCTGCGTCATTTTGACAGCACCATCCTTGGGGATGCTGAAGCCAATGGACAGACCGGGGCGGCTGTGGGTGAATGAAAAGCGGTTTTGTCAGATCACAGACGAAAACCGGAAAGACCAGGGGGCACCAGAGAAGATCCGGACTTGGGTGCTTCCTCGCCACGTACAGCGGCCATCAGGCCAGCCGTTACGGATTTCAGCTCCGGTAGCATGGGAATTTTCCCATCCTGCAGCGCCTGCTTCATGCCTTCGGGCATGCGCTGGCCTGTCAG
>NZ_CADO01000104.1 GCF_000285275.1 Acetobacter pasteurianus subsp. pasteurianus LMG 1262 = NBRC 106471 | reverse complement strand
CAGTTCCAGCGATGGCAGCGGCCTTGGTTTAGCAATTGCCAGTAATATTGCCAGACAGATGGATGCGCGCTTGCAATTACAATCACCTCTTACGGGTTCTGCGCGGGGATTAAGTGTTTCTCTATGTTTCCCAAACCCTGAAGTCATATTGCTGTCTGAAGAAACCTGACAGTAATACGTTCAGGTTTGCGTCATGTTTGCGATGTATGATGTTCTGGATGAACTGATTTCTGTTGTGATCTCTCTTTTGAGAAGAAATGTTTTTCAGAAAATGTAGGTGATTGAAAGTGCATCAATCAAATATGGGAAATAATATATTGAACAGCCAGAAAGAAACGCATGCAACATCCCGTTTGGGATGGCTGCGGGCTGCTGTGTTGGGCGCGAATGATGGTATTCTGTCAACATCCAGCCTTATTATGGGTGTTGCTAG
This sequence comes from Acetobacter pasteurianus subsp. pasteurianus LMG 1262 = NBRC 106471, assembly GCF_000285275.1. Lineage (GTDB taxonomy): Bacteria > Pseudomonadota > Alphaproteobacteria > Acetobacterales > Acetobacteraceae > Acetobacter > Acetobacter pasteurianus. The sequence goes on along the minus strand of NZ_CADO01000104.1, from coordinate 1,944 downwards.
TGCACATGCTAGTCGAGAAAATATTTTGCTGGCTGGAATATCAAGCCTGGTGGCGGGAGCCATGTCTATGGCTGCAGGAGAGTATGTTTCTGTCAGTTCACAGGCAGATTCAGAAAAAGCTGATCTTGCCCGTGAAAAGCAGGAGCTTGGCAGCAGTTGGGATACCGAAGTTGGCGAACTGGCTGATATATATCGCCAGCGTGGGTTGGATGATGCTCTGGCGCGCAAGGTTGCACAGCAGCTGATGCAACATGACGCATTGGGGGCACATGCCCGTGATGAATTGGGTATTTCCGATGCAACATCTGCACGACCAATACAAGCAGCCTGTGCATCGGCTGGAGCATTTTCATCTGGCGCAATACTTCCGGTGCTGGCTGCATTACTCTCATCTTTATCTATTGTATCATGGGTTGTGTCCGCAGTCTCACTCATAAGCTTGGCGTTACTTGGAGTTGTGGGGGCCCGTGCAGGTGGTGCTGCACCTTTGCGTCCTACCTTGCGTGTTATATTTTGGGGTATTGTCGCTATGGTGGGAACAACTTTTGTTGGGAAAATGTTTGGTGGCTTGTAAAGAAGTATCGTTATTATATAGCCTTGCGTCAACTGCTAGGAGGATGTGTGCATCATGCTGATTGTGGCAGTCAGTATTGTTTAGAGAGTTTCCACAAGGTCGTTTCTGTTGACGACTTTATTGTGTCTATGAGCAGAAAGGGAGACTGCTGCCTCGACAAAATTTGGGGTAATTTAGTTGATGAACACCTTATTTTTTTATTCCCCTTCTTGTTCGGGATAAAAAGAGATTTCAGGAAAATTTATTTTAAAAATTGTATGTTATAATTCAATATTTTTGTTTATTTTATTCACAATTAATTGCCTTACATATTTTGCAGCAGCACTAAGTTCCGTGTCATTTAACCACACAATACCATTTTCAAGCTGCATCTCAGGTAAGAAGCGTAAAGAAACGTCCGAGCTATCAATTGGCCATCCTAAATTTCTTATCATTGTAAGAGGTAGCAAGGTATATGCATCAGTAAGGGCAACTATTTGCTCTCCACCTATTGGAGAATTCATCTCAATAAAGCGTGATGGAAGTGCTAATCCTCTAGCTGCTAATGCAGCTTCAAATCGATCTCTCATAGCTAGTCCTGCAATAGGTAAAACCCATATAAATGAAGAAAATTCATGCCATTTTTCTAATACATCAGGAATGGAAAAAATGTTTTTCATTGAGGCTACAATATATTGTTCAGTTCCAAGAGATAGTGTTTTGAATCTTGAATATGATTGAATATCAGTAAGATTTACGAAAATAAAATCATAAAGGTTTGCTTCCAGACCAGCTAGAAGCTCATGTCGCGCTGCATAATTGAGTGTCAAATTCAAGTTCGGGTGCATTTTTTTTATTTCTGAAACACCTTTCATAATAAAATCTTGCAACATAGGCGTTTGAAAACCAATTTTGACTCTACCGTAAAAGCCTTTTTCATGTGTGTGCAGATCTGTCATCAAGTGTTTGAGTTCAGCATTTACTCTTCTGCCTGCAATGATAAAACGTTCACAAATTTCATTTGGAACCAAACTTCCATATTTTCTGGTAAAAAGTTTTGTTTTAAGAATATTTTCAATTTCTAAACATGATTTTGAGACAGCTCCTGGTGTGATATTTAATCGATCAGCTGTGCGACGAATATTTTTGGTTTCTGCTAAAACTTCAATAAGCCTAAAGTGTCTTAATTTTAAATTCTTGCGAATATTTTTCATTTTAAATATATCCATGATATTATATATTTTCATGTAAGTACTAAGTGCATATTTTCATATTATTGCAAAATAACGCATCATTATGATCTTATATCCTAGATATAGAGTTAGTAGATAGCTCTAAGAGCCCTTTTGGAAATTCGCTATGATAGGTTTTCAAGAGGTTTTGAGCGTGAT
>NZ_CADO01000105.1 GCF_000285275.1 Acetobacter pasteurianus subsp. pasteurianus LMG 1262 = NBRC 106471 | reverse complement strand
TGTTGATTTTCACTGAGAACTGACCCGGGTAGGGCGGAAATTTTCATCGAGATTTGACCCATGCCTTCACACTCCCCGGCATCATTTGCTGGGGGTTTTTTGGAGTGATTGACATGGAGCTTCTGAGTGTGATCCGCCGGTGGCATCGCCGGGATCATCTTCCGATCCGCGAGATCGAACGCCGGACGGGACTGTCACGCAATACGATCCGGAAATATCTCCGGGCAGAGAGCATTGAACCGCGGTTCCAGGTTCCCGAACGTCCCAGCCGACTGGACCCGTTTGCTGACAAATTGAGGGGATGGCTGGTTCTGGAAGCCGCCCGATCCCGCAAGAACCGGCGCACGGCGCGACGGTTGTATGAAGACCTTGTGGCACTGGGTTATGATGGATCCTACGGACGGGTGGCTGCTTTCATCCGGCAGTGGAAACACGAACAGCACCAGGCACGCCAGACAACGGGCCGGGGTGTTTTCGTGCCCCTGTGCTTCCAGCCCGGGGAAGCCTTCCAGTTTGACTGGGGCGAGGACTGGGCGGTGATTGCCGACCGTCGCGTCAAGCTGCAGGTTGCCCACACCAAACTGTCCTTCAGCCGGGCCTTCATACTCAGGGCCTATCCCCTACAGACCCACGAGATGCTTTTTGATGCGCTTACCGAGGCCTTCCGCGTGCTCGGTGGCGTGCCGCGGCGGGGTATTTTTGATAACATGAAGACGGCCGTGGACCGGATTGGGTCGGGCAAGGCGCGTCAGGTCAACCTGCGCTTCATGACCCTGGCCAGCCATTACCTGTTCGAGCCGACCTTCTGCAATCCGGCAGCCGGATGGGAGAAAGGGCAGATCGAGAAGACCGTGCAGGATGCCCGGCGCCAGATCTGGCAGGATTTGCCCGCCTTTCCCGATCTGGGGGCGCTGAATGCCTGGCTGGAAGCCCGCTGCCTGGACCGTTGGGAACGGCTGCGGCATGCTGGATTGCCGTGTAGCGTCTCCGAGGTCCATGCAAGCGAACGTCCCCACCTCATGGTGCCGGGGCGTCCCTTTGACGGGTTTGTCGAACAGACCAAGCGCGTCTCACCAACCTGCCTGATCCAGTTCGAAGGCAACCGCTACAGCGTGCCGGCCTCCTTTGCCAATCGTCCGGTCAGCCTGCGGGTTTATCCTGACAAGCTGCGCATTATCGCCGAAGGGCAGGTTCTGTGCGTGCATGACCGGATCATCACGCGTTCGCATGGTGTGCCAGGCCGCACGGTTTATGACTGGCGGCATTATCTGGCGGTCATCCAGCGCAAACCGGGCGCCCTGCGCAATGGCGCACCGTTTACCGAATTGCCAGCCGCCTTCCGGACCCTGCAGGATCAACTGCTCAGGCGGCCTGGAGGCGACCGGGAAATGGCTGAAATCCTGGCCCTGGTGCTGCAGCATGATGAGCAGGCCGTCCTCTGCGCGGTTGAACTGGCTCTTGAAGATGGCGTGGCGACCAAGACCCATGTTCTCAATACGCTGCATCGCCTGATTGATGCCAAAAGAACCGTGGTTCTCCGGCTTGATGCTCCACAGGCCCTGGTGCTCGAACACGAACCGTGCGCCGATACAGGGCGCTATGACATCCTGCGTGGGGACAGTCGCCATGCGTCATGATCCTGCCGCCGCCTCACTTGTCGTCATGCTCCGTGGACTGCGGATGTATGGCATGGCCCAGGCCACGGCTGACCTCATTGAGCAGGGCGCGCCCGCCTTCGGGGCGGCCATCCCCATTCTCTCGCAGCTTCTGAAGGCGGAACTGGCCGAACGCGAAGTGCGCTCCATCGCCTACCAGACAAAGACAGCCCGGTTCCCCGCCTACAAGGACCTGTCTGGGTTCTCCTTTGCCGACACCCAGGTCAACGAGCCCATGGTCCGCCAGCTTCATGGCGGGGACTTCATCGAGCGTGCCGAAAATGTCGTGCTGATCGGCGGCCCGGGAACCGGGAAAACCCACCTGGCGACCGCCCTGGCCATCCAGGCGATTACCCATCACCGCAAGAAGGCGCGCTTCTGGTCAACGGTCGACCTGGTCAATGCTCTTGAACAGGAGAAGACTGCCAATCGGGCCGGGCAGATTGCCGACAGGCTGCTCCGCCTGGATCTCGTGATCCTTGATGAACTCGGTTATCTCCCCTTCAGCGCGTCTGGGGGCGCCCTGCTGTTCCATCTGCTCAGCCGCCTCTATGAGCGCACCAGTGTCATCATCACAACCAATCTGAGCTTCAGTGAATGGGGAGACGTCTTTGGTGACCCGAAGATGACGACGGCGCTCCTCGATCGGCTGACCCATCACTGTCATATCCTCGAGACAGGAAATGACAGCTACAGGTTCCGCGCCAGCACCGCCGCGTCAAAAAACAGGAAGGATAAATCCTCTTCTTGACCGCCCGCCCGACTATGCCTGA
>NZ_CADO01000106.1 GCF_000285275.1 Acetobacter pasteurianus subsp. pasteurianus LMG 1262 = NBRC 106471 | reverse complement strand
CGCTCAAAACCTCTTGAAAACATATCATAGCGAATTTCCAAAAGGGCTCTAAGCGTTCAAAGCGGCGGTAATTTAGAAAATACAGCAACAGTTACCAACCTTACGATAGAAAGTAATGGGCAGGCTGAAAACTATGGAGGCCCAGCACAGGGCGTAACTGTGCAGAGTGGCGGTAGATATGAAAATGATGGCGGTAACGTATCGGGGTTAACTGCAGATACGGGTGCTCAAGTTGATTTCATGGGAGGGACAGGAACCTCTGTTACAGTGGATTCTGGTGCCACTATCGGTGCGGTTCAATCTGCTGCCCTTGCATCTGTAACAATGACAGCAGGCGGAAGCCTGGAAGTTTCAGATGGTGCTTCTGCAACAGATGTTACGATCAGCGGTGATGTAGAAAACACTCTTGTTGTTGGCAGCAATGGGTACGTTTCTGGGGTAAATGTTTCTGGTGCCGTAGATAATAGCGCGCAGGGATCAGCCGGCGGTGAAGTTCATGATGTTATCATAAACTCAGGTGGCGTTGCTGATAATGTCACGGTCTATCATGATCATCTGGTGATAAACGGTGGCGGTTTGGCCTCTGGCGTAACCTTGAATGACGCTGGCATTACCGTGCAGAGCAACGGCGTTGTGTCGGCCATGACCGTGAATGCTCAGGGTATTTATGCTGCATATATTAATGGCGGCGTATCTTATGATGCGATTGTGAATAATGACGGTGCAATTGTAGAATATGACAATGGTTCTGCATACAACAACACAGTCAATGCTGGCGGTGAAGACGATGTTAAGAATGGCCTGAGTGAAGCTGCAATTATTTCTTCTGATGGCCTTCAGGTGGCGGAAGTAAAAGGCGTTACTTCTGGCACAATATTGAATGGTGGGCAGCTGCAGGCAGCAGAAGGGGGTATTGCATCTGGCACAACAGTAAATGCCGGAGGCCTTGAATTTGTGGGGGCTAATGGCACAGCCATTAACCAGACTGTAAATTCCCAAGGTACTATTATTGTTGATACGTCCGGGACTATCGGTGGTCAAACCATCCTGAGCGGTGGCAGCTTGAGTGGCGGCACAATCAGCGCCGGCGCAACGGTTTCTGTGCTGTCTGGCGGTTATGAAAGTGGTGTCACCATTGCAAGTGGCGGCAGTGTAAATATTCAGTCTGGCGGCAGTGGTTCGAACATTCTTATTCAGCGCTATGGCGTGGAAAATGTGGCGCAGGGCGGTGTTGTTAGCAATTTCACCATTGATACGGGGCGGCAGAATAACGCCGGCAGTGCCGTAAGTGGTCTGATTGAGAATTTGGGTGAAGAGCGTGTCCAGTCTGGCGGTTATGATGCCGACATGACAGTTACGGGCCACGGGCATGAAGTTGTGAGCGCGGGTGGCACTGCAGTAAACACAATTTTCAATGATTCAGGTTTTGGTTTTATTGCCGGCACGCTGGATGATGCCACGGTAAATTCCGGTGGCTGGATAAATGTTTCATCGGGTGGCCTAACGTCTCACACAACAATTAACGGAAGCGGGAGCGAATACGTAAACGCTGGCGGCAGTGCCGTTGATCAGACGGTAAATGCCCACGGCACGCTGACAATTGCATCAGCCGGTATTATTGGCGGCACAACCGTGCTCAGCGGCGGATCATTGAGTGGTGGCGTTTTAAGTTCTGGAGCAAAAGTTTCAGCACTGTCTGGGGGTTACGAAAGCGGCGTAACAATTACAGCAGGCGGATATTCCGAAGTTGATTCAAAAGGTACAGCCACAAATATCAACATTATAAATAACGGTATCCAGACCGTGGCGTCTGGTGGTCTGGTCAGCGGTTTCGAAATCAACCATGCTCGCCAGTATGATTGGGGCAGTGCTGTTTCTGGTACAATCTCTAATCTGGCTGAAGAACGCGTGATGTCCGGCGGGCAGGACAGTGACATGATTGTCACCAGCCACGGGCATGAAGTTGTGAGTGCTGGTGGTATCGCCAGTCACACAACGTATAATTCCACCGGCTTTGGCTATATCAGCGGTTCTGCTGTGAGTGCTGTTGTGAATTCTGGTGACATAGAATTTGTGCAGAACGGCGGCGTTGCTACAGCTACAACAGTAAACAATGGCGGCCTTGAGAATGTTGGGGCAGGCGCAACAGCAAAAGATGAAACCGTAGAAAAGGGTGGTACGCTCAACGTTTATTCTCAAGGTTCATTGCAGAGTGCTAGTGTGTCTGGCGGCACGGAAGTTGTTTCTGCGGGAGGTTCTGCTGCGGCGACCACGGTGACAGATGGCGG
>NZ_CADO01000107.1 GCF_000285275.1 Acetobacter pasteurianus subsp. pasteurianus LMG 1262 = NBRC 106471 | reverse complement strand
TGAATTCTACAAAATGACCCGAAATTGCCTCAAGTGTGAGAAATCCGCGTCGAATATACTGGTGTCTTAAGCGTTTATTACTCTCGCTCTGAGACGACAATCTCACCACCACATAAAAATATAAAGGCAAAAATATTGAATAGATGTAATCAAATTTACCTCATATATAGAAAATAAATCAACTTCCTTTTTAATAAGGATGCGACATGCGTAAAAATGACCATAATACAGAAATAAAGATTTTTGACGTCGAATTATATCACGATCAACTCGGACGGCTAGGATCTGGGGTTCTATCTTTCGGAGACAATCAATGGGCTTGCGTCAATCTCCTAATCTCAGACAACGCCCTAGAGTTACGCACGGACGACGCGAAATTTGACCTAGTTAAGGCGGTAACGAACGAAGGAAGCACATTTTGTCTCTGTGATTGCAAAGCTAACGGTATTGTTCTTTACGCAGACTATGTGATCGACGGCGATTTAAAAGAAGCGGTGGTTGACTCAATTTCAGTGCGTTACAGTGACGTATCAGAATGGTTTCTCCACTGGCGAACGGTTGACGGTTCAATTGGTAAAACACTCAACTGGACACGAATCCCGAAGGATATCAATGTCAGCGTCGAAACAGATAATGAGCACTTCGATCTACGAAGCGCGTATTGTAGCTCTCATAGCCAGTTGGGGGAGGATCTCGTACTACATGAGCATGTAGAGTTCATTTTTTCGGCGAAGGCGAGCAAGTTCAGCCTTGCAGATGTGAAGGCAAAGACCCAAGAACTCTCATGCTTACTTTCCATTTTGCTAGCCTATCCAGCCACAATCATAAGCGTTGTTGTTTCCCAGGGATCTGGTCGCTCCTATCGGATCTATTTTCCCACGTTTGAACGACCCGAACGGGCCAAAGGTGATAGTAGCTTTTGGGTTCGGTGCTTTATCCAACAGCCTGCGCTGGACGGACGGTGGCAGTCGATCTTCGACCACTATTACCAATCTAAGTACAGAAAGGTTTGTTGGGTACGTCTATCGGGCATGCAGAGATACGACGGATTCTGGGAATACAAAGCACTGGGTTATGTCAGTCTCTTAGATAGCTACCTGAACATTAGGTTTGATAAAGCCTCCCCTTCTAAATCTCCATCACCTGACTCGAAGAAAATAAGAAAATTCCGCCGAGACCTCACGAACGAGCTTCCAACCTTGCTCTCTGATGAGCAAGATAAGATCGTCGTGATCGCTAATAATACATTTGGGTCAACCAATTTTTATTTTGAGGAAAAGTATAGACTGGCAATTGAAGAGACGGATACTGATATTACGAAAATCATCAATCTATCAGAGCATGAGTTCTCACTGATCAAGAAAGTTCGCAACAGAATCGCGCATGGAAATGACCATGGTTTAAAGCAGGAAGAATTTCCTATTGTGATCCGAACTCAGGCAAAGATTATATTACTGCTCACCTATTGGGCGTTCTTGGACTTCGGGTTCACGACACAGGAGTTTATCGCGTGCTTAGAAAAGACGCACAGTAATCTTAAGGTCGCTGCAATGATCGATAGTGTTTATATGCAGCGCGTTACCAGAACCGCTGAGTTTTTTTCAGTGACGGCAGAAAAGCTTCGGTTGCTTCGAGGAATTAAAGGGCTAAGAGTTCAAAGTTGTTGCACCGAAAATGAGATCGGTGAAATTGAATTTTCCGAAGAATTTACAAAAAAATATACAGATTGGATGAATGACACAACAAAGATATCAACCATACATGATCCTGAACAAATTTTCGGTCTTTATAAGGACCAAGCCAGACTCGTCAATCAAGGTTATTTTGAATGCGGGGAAGAACGCTTGGCCGTATATCACATGTGGATTATCAAGAAGATCGATTCCTCCCCAAATATGCCCCGGCACTGAGTTAGCGGATATTGGTTTCCGTATACTTTTCTGGCGTGTTGAGAAGAAGTTTCCGGCATGATGCTGCCCCCCCCGGTGCGGGGGTGACAACCCTCAAAGGCATTTTGCCAGCCCTGGATGAGCGAGTGAGCATTTTTATACATGGGAAAAACGTCAATAAGGACTTTTCAAACCTTTTATCTGTAGAGAATAAACAACCAATCATGTCTGCTATACGGAAGTGTGTTTCAGGAATTTTATGTCGGCGAAGAGGGCGACTACAGCCTGTCTGCCTTGTTTCTGCTGAGCTGACAGGCTGTTTAGGGGGGGAGAACGAACCCGCTACGCGGGATTGGTGCGGTGTGCAGGTCTGTCAC
>NZ_CADO01000108.1 GCF_000285275.1 Acetobacter pasteurianus subsp. pasteurianus LMG 1262 = NBRC 106471 | reverse complement strand
TGGATGAATCAGAAAAACAGGTACAGGTTCTTTCTGCCTGATTTTAAAAGTTACGCTTAAGAACAGGCTCTATCTCTTATGGGGGTAGGGCCTGTTTGTTATGCTGGTGTGTAAAATCAGCATTTCATTCGCGGATAATGTGTTGATTGGTGGTTCTGTTACAGAATAGAACTACAATTTCTGTTGTAACACTTATAGGGTTGGTGTTGTGCCGCCATGGATCATGGGGGTTACGGTAGGCAATCTATGTCCTTTATAAAGGACGCAAGCTTAACCTGACTGTTAATATCCAAACGTGTAAAAGCCTCTTTAATGGTTTGTCGGGTTGTGCCTTCTGTAATGTTAAGGCTTTTTGCAATGTCTTTCACAGGCAATCCGTTTGCAATCATACAGGAAATTTTGGATTGTGCTGGAGATAAAAAGAAATTTTTAAGTATTTTTTCAGTGTTTTTATTAATTTGGCAATCATGAATAATCAGAAACTTTGGAAAAATAAGTGAAACATCCTGATCATTTTTGTTGATATTGTTAAAAAAACCAATTTTTGCAATGAAGTGTTTTTGTGATTTGGTGGTAAATGTAATGTATGTATCTTTTTCGGAAGTTTTAAGTAATTTCTCTATTTTTATTTTGGAATCTTCATATTGGTTTTTTATTCTGTTGTTGATAATAAAAATACCATGTTGTTCCATTTCCACCATTTTATCGTTAGCAAATAAAACATTGTTTTGTTTGTCAAAAATAGCAATGGCATAAGGCATGCTATCAATAAGGCATTGAAAGCAATCTTTTGTGTTTTTATTATAGTAAAAGTTATCTCCTATATTTATGGCCTGAATAATATGCGGTACAAGCGTTAACAGCTTTTTCTTGGAACCTAAAACTGTTTCTGTGGAAGCATTGATAGGGTTTTGTACGGATAAAAGAAATTTTTTTCCTTGGAAGTTTTCAAAAAGGCAGTTTTGTAATCTGCGAACACCAAATTTTTTGAGATATTCTTGATAAAAAGGGGAACGATTTATTTCCTCATCAGTTAGAAAGCTATCATCGATATAAAAGAAATCTCCAGGCATACTTTGTGGTTTGTGGGATATTAATGGAGATTTTCCTTTCCACTGAGAATAATAGAGTAGATCGGATTCTTCGTTTTTACTGCTTCCATAACGCCACTGAACACAATCAGGATCTAATGGAACCAAGGCCGCCCCGCCTTCGTCATTTCCGTTGCAGTATTTTGCAATATTTGCAAGCGAGTTTTTCCATAGACTTCTATTGTCAATAGTTGCGTATATATTTTTTATTATGTCTGAAAGCATAGCTATGGGTATCCATTCTTGAGTAGTATTTACTCAAAGAGCACACGGTTGCCCTCAAAGGCCCCGGTAAAGTAAGTTAATTCTAGACAAACGCAATATACCATTTGGTATAATTATTTTTTTGCAAACATACCTCATATGGTAGTGGATGATATTTTCCAAACAAAGCGTAATTGGCACAGTTAAAACCACGCATAAAGGGCGGGACAAATGGCTGAGTCGATTATCTTTAAGCCGCAAGGCGGTTCTAATACGCAGCTTACTCCAGGTTCTGATGGTAATATTACAATCAGTCAGTCTGGAGCCATTGTAGCAGGTGATTACTATGATGGAACGCCAATTCCAGACCCTTCCAGTTTTACTGCTGCCAATATAATTATTACAAATAATGCTGCTGTAACGGCTGCCAGCTGGAATATCGGTGATTCTTCTAGTGCGGCAACGGTTACCATTTCAGATGGTGCTTCATTAACGCTTGATAACTCAGATAAAATTGCATCAGGCTCAACCGTTATTGTTGGCAATGGCGGTAATCTTGTGCTGGATGGTGTTTCTTCCAACACACCGGGGCAAATCCAGTTTTCTGGCGGACATGGAACAATCGAGGTCGGGGCCGGCACAAACCTGACCATTATTCAGTACATCACCAATATTTCTGTAAACGATACCATCGTGCTGGACGGCACAATTGCTGATGGTGTGGTTTACGAAGATGGTGTGTATACGCTTACAGATAACGGTAAGCCTATTCAGGGCACTGCATCCTTTCAGTTGCCTGCTGCCAATGAAGGCTCCACTTTTACGGTTTCAAACGTAAACGGTAAAACCTATCTGAATGCCACAAAGGTTGTCTGCTTTCTTGCTGGCAGCATGATCCGCACCTCCGAAGGTGATGTGGCTGTTGA
>NZ_CADO01000109.1 GCF_000285275.1 Acetobacter pasteurianus subsp. pasteurianus LMG 1262 = NBRC 106471 | reverse complement strand
AGAACGAACCCGCTACGCGGGATTGGTGCGGTGTGCAGGTCTGTCACCACGGCGTGAGCGATCTGTTTTATTTGGAACTGTCCTGATCGGGCCAAGCACTCTGGCTTCTTCCCACTAGAAGGAGCCAGATGATGACAGAGTCCCTGTGCATTGCTGCAATCAGTCCCCTTCGCCAGCGCCTGCTTGATGACATGGCGGTGCGGCGGTTCTCCCGGGAGACGCAGCGCAATTACCTTCGAGATGTCGGCCGTTTCGCCACGTTTCTGGGCCGCTCACCCCACACGGCAACAGTCGAGGATGTGCGCCAGTTCCAGATTGCTCAGAACGCGGCTGGCATGCCGACACCGACCATGAATGCCATCGTGTCGGCGCTGCGGTTTTTCTTCACCCAGACGCTCGACCGCCCCGACCTTGCACGCAAGCTGGTCCGGGTAGCGCAGCCCCGCAACCTGCCCGTCGTGCTGAGCCGTGATGAAGTTGCCCGGTTGCTCAACGCGACCGTATGCCTCAAGCATCAGGCCGCCCTGTCGGTCGCCTATGGGGCAGGCCTGCGGGTGGCCGAGGTCGCAGCTCTCAAGATCAGCGATATCGACAGCGAGCGCATGCTGCTCAGGGTCGAACGGGGCAAAGGGGGACGATATCGCAACGCCATGCTTCCGGCAGACCTTCTGCCCCTGCTGCGGGAGTGGTGGAAGGCCGGACGCCAGCAGGGCGTGATGCATTCCGGTGGCTGGCTTTTTCCCGGGCAGGACACCATGAGGCCCATCAGCACACGGCAGCTCCATCGTGTGGTTGTCGATGCCGCGCGGGCTGCTTCGATCACCAGACGTGTGGGGCCTCATACCCTGCGGCACAGCTTTGCCACGCACCTGCTTGAGGATGGTGTTGATGTCCGCGTGATCCAGGTTCTGCTGGGTCATTCCCGCCTGGAGACCACGGCCCTTTATACAAAAGTTGCGACACGGACCGTGCGGGCCGTCATCAGTCCGCTCGACAGACTGGGCATGCTGGCGACAACGCAGGCGAGGCCCGACGGCTGATCCCCGGGCGGGGGCGGTCATGTCCGCCTCCCTCGAACTGGGGGACATCTTCCGGGCTGCCGGCCCTGCCTGGCGGTCAGCCCATGCCGGCCGTCTCCCCCTGCAGCAGCTCAAGGTCATGTCGGCGATCGAACACTGTCGCACGGCGGCCCTTGGTGGTCATGTCGCGGCCTGCGGGGACTGTGGACACTGGCGGATCGCCTATAACAGCTGTCGCAACCGTCATTGTCCGCGCTGTCAGGGAAACGCCGCGCGGACATGGCTGGCCGAGCGGGAGGCCGATCTGCTGCCGGTCGGGTATTTTCATGTCGTCTTCACCCTGCCTGCGCGGATCGCCGACATCGCGCTCCAGAACAAGGCCGTTCTCTACGCCCTGCTGTTCCAGGCCGCCTCGGAGACGATGATGACGATCGCCGCCGATCCCCGGCATCTGGGGGCGCGCATCGGCATCACCGCCGTGCTGCACAGCTGGGGTTCGGCGCTGACCCACCATCCCCATGTGCACATGATCGTGCCGGGTGGCGGTCTCTCGCCCGATGGCCAGCGCTGGATCTCATCGCGACCGGCTTTCCTGCTGCCCGTTCGCGTGCTGGGCAAGCTGTTCCGCCGCCTGTTCCTGACCCGGCTGCGCGCACTTTTCGATGCCGACCGGCTGGTCTTCCGGGGCCATCTTGCCACTCTGGCAGAGCGTCGTGCCTTTCTGCGGTATCTGGCTCCTGTGCGCAGCAGGCGCTGGGTCGTCTACGCCAAACCGCCTTTTGCCGGTCCTAAAGCAGTGCTGGCCTACCTGTCGCGCTATACCCACCGTGTCGCCATCTCGAACCGCCGCCTCCTGGCGTTCAACGAAAACGGCGTGACGTTCCGCTACAAGGACTACCGGCGGGACACGGCCCACCAGCAGCAGGTCATGACACTCGCCACGGATGAGTTCATCCGCCGCTTCATGCTGCATGTCCTGCCACGGGGATTTCATCGCATCCGCCATTATGGCCTACTGGCCAGTTCCAGCCGCAAGGCCAGCCTCGCCCGGGTGCGGGAACTGCTGAATGTCATATCCACACCAGCGCCAGAAGTCCCGGAAGCCGAACCGGTCACGCCACCGCCGTGCCCATGCTGTGGTGGTCCGATGGTCGTCATCCAGATCCTTCCCCGATGGTGCCAGCCCCGAGGGCCGCCACAGGCGAGTGATCCAACCAAGGGATCACCATGACAGCCCGCAGATACGACAGCATGACCGATCCCGATGTCGGAGTGGCTCCGCGCCGGCAAACCGAGGCTCCTGTACGCATCACTGAAAAAATCGGGAAAATCGCTGCCTGCACCGCCAGTTCTGACATCGCGTCATGCAGATCCGGTCACAAAAACCCGTTCCAGTTCCACAAACGCACCTGTATGCTCTGGCTCAGGCTCTCCCACGGGGTGGCGCCAGTTGCAAATTCTCCATAACTGAGTCCCGGTGTCGCGGGTTCGGTCTTCCCAGACTTTCGTACGCCTCGCGGCGCCCGAAACCCTTCAGG
>NZ_CADO01000110.1 GCF_000285275.1 Acetobacter pasteurianus subsp. pasteurianus LMG 1262 = NBRC 106471 | reverse complement strand
TCGGTCAGGTCAGATTTTCATGCCTGACAGCCGACATTCAGCTTCCCCCCCAAATCTGCCTGTCGGCTTCAAGAATTAAGCAGACTAGCGGCAGTCGCCTTTATCTCGGTCATTAGAACGATCGCGAGAACGTGCGCAAAGCGGACGTTGCGTCCTGATCTATTTATCAATCCTAGAGTAGATTGTTACGCAGTTTTTGGGCTCTACATTTGGGCCGCCCCTCAGATGGTTATCGTCACTTCCGTCCTTTCAGGCTGCTATTTGATTCCATTAGAAAATATCGCCTGAAATCAACTTTCGATGCATGATGCATCCTCTACGCGTAAGGCGTGCGGCCGCACAGCCCCACCGCGTGGAAAATCCGGCAGCCACATATCCCATCAATATCAATGATGCGCGAATGCTGCCTCGGTCCGTTTCAGGCACGCCGTAATCGCCATTTATCGGAAGGGAGAGGATAAAGCGGCATTGCTCTTTGGTGAGATTTTTTGCCGCCAGATAGGATCTGGCGGCCCCGCTTTGAACAGGATAATTCACGACGTTATTCAAGAGCCGTCTCCTCCAATCCTATGCACGACAATACATGCTCATTGCGGCTTTCTGCGCGCCGATCAGATTCTGAACCGCAATATAGGCTTGCGCGTAATACGTGCCGGATGTGTTTTCGGGCATGTCGGGCAACGTCATGACCATCTCCATGGCCGCATTCAGTAGTGGCCTGAAATGTGCTTCCAGATGGTTGCCGCGTTCCTGATGTACAGTTGGTAAATCGGCAACCATCATCTGGAACAGCTCATACCCATTCCGCTGCAATTGTTCCTCTTCGGGTAAAAAGTCATTCTGCCCCAGGAAAGCAAGAACACAGGTGCGGTTGGGTGCGAGGAGAATAATTTTTTCAAGCAAAGGATGGAGAACAAGGGAAGGCGGTCGGATAAATGGCGGCCTCATGGCACTGCCTTCCCCGCGCCATCCGGCACATGACCACATCGTCTGAGCAGATCACGAAGTTGATTGATAACCGGAAAGACTTCCTGATTATGGTCGCCACCGAGATCTTTCCATGCAGCCTGCTCCATTTCGACGATCTCACGATCTTCAAAGAAGACACGCTCCGTGAAGGCGACCAGTATTGGCCACGCCAGATCCAGTAAAAAAGGAATTTTCAATCGTTTGATCGATAACAGCCCGAAGACACGGTTGGTCAGCTCGTCACGGTCCTGCGGGACATATGAGATCCACAATTCCATCACGGGTTCCTCAATCCCCTGCGTTTCAATACGCAGACTCTGATAGGGATATTGTGTCCTGATGATCATGACGTCACGATAGGCAAAATCGCGGCCGTCGTGACGTCGCTGGCCGTAGATCAAAGCCTCGCTCAGAGGCTGCTTGCCAGCCGTTCGTGCAAACGTATAGCGGGCCTCGACAAAACCATCACCGTGATCCATTCCCAGAAATCGAGGCTTCATTTTGCCGACAAGGCGACTGTGCAGAACCTGATGATTCATATCCATCAGGTTTTCATGCATGAAACTGTAATGACAGTTCACGACCTTACCGAAGCGGCGCGTGCGGTAACGCTTGTCCCTTACTCTTGGAAAGTCAGGAAGCGGGGTCTTGTCCGCGAGAGACTGCTCCCCCATGAAAACAAAAATGAGCCCATCTTTTTCCCGGCAGGCCCAGGTCCTGAGATGCAGACATTGTGCCTCGGCAGAGATATCGGACGAAACACACTGGCCGTCCCTGTTATATCTCAGACCATGAGCGATGCAGCTTATTGCGTCACCATGCACGTCGCCTTTGCCCAAAAGAACCTGCCGGTGAGGGCATAGCCCGTCCAACGCGTAAGGTGCGCCGCTCTTTGGACGGACAACAACGATATGACGTCCGGCAAACCGGACATCGATTGCTTTCTCCCTTCTCAATTCACGGGACCATGCAACGGGATACCAGAAGTCAGGATTGGTTCTGATACGCCTTAAATCAGTGTGTTCTGCGCACCCGGGATGTTCTGAAGTTTGATGAAATTCGTTTTCCATTGCCTCAGCATTTCATCCGGCTCAGACTAGGGCCTGTTAGGGCTTGATCCAGTCTGCTGCGGCAGCGATGTGGATGACCG
>NZ_CADO01000111.1 GCF_000285275.1 Acetobacter pasteurianus subsp. pasteurianus LMG 1262 = NBRC 106471 | reverse complement strand
GGGTTCGGTCTTCCCAGACTTTCGTACGCCTCGCGGCGCCCGAAACCCTTCAGGCAAGCGGACAGGCTGCTCACGCCTCATGTCGGTCATAATCGGAATCTTGCGGATTTCCGGAAAGCGGACAGTCTGCAATAGTTCTCGTTATCCGTCGATATCCTTTGCAGACTTCTGATTGCTGCATGTGCAGCTGATCAGGAGAAAGTATCATGGAAAAGAAAACGCGTTTTCCATCGCCTACGCTGAAGGCGTCCGTGCCTTGGAATGCAGGAAAAATGGTTGGCGCCAAGCGGGCGCTCAAAGAAAAGCACGTCTAGGCTATTCGGTTCTGGCTGGGGAGCGAACAGCGTGTCAGAGACAGAGCTTTGTTTGATCTTGCTCTCGATAGCAAACTCAGAGGCTGCGATCTTGTCAGCCTTCGTATCGGCGACATCGTTACCAGTGGTCAGGTGCGCCACTGAGCGATGGTCGTCCAGCAGAAAACCCGGCGACCTGTGCAATTCGAAATTACAGAAACAACGCGAGAAAGCGTGCGGGCGTGGCTGGAACATCGAGGTGGTGGCTTAAATGAGTATGTTTTTCCAAGTCGCCTAAGCGCCAAAGCTCACCTGAGCACAAGGCAATACGCCCGGCTTCTGGATCAATGGGTTCAGGCGGTGGGACTGATCGCCGGGGAATATGGAACTCATTCGCTCCGCCGGACTAAGGTTGCCATGATTTACAAACGAACCGGTAATATCCGAGCCGTACAGATCCTGCCGGGTCATTCAAAACTGGATAGTACGGTTCGATACCTTGGGGTGGATGTCGAGGACGCTCTGGCTCTGTCGGAAGCCACTGATCTCTGAAACAAACATGCCTCAGGAATTCTCTACCTCCTCCCTATGTGTACATGTTATGATGACACATAGGGAGGAGACCATGAGCCAGCATCTTTCAGATAACGCACCATTACCACGGAAAATCGGTGTTCGGGAGTTCCGGGGAAACCTGACAGCGTATCTGCGTCAGGTCAGGCAGGGCAGTACGATCTTGGTGACGTCTCATGACCAGGTCGTAGCCGAACTGCGGCCGCCAGCCTCTTCCTATCGCCCCCGTCGTCAACCCGGCGCATTGCGCGGACGGATCAGAATAAGCGAAGATTTTGATGAGACACCGCCGGACCTTCTTGAAAGCATGGAACGCGACCTGTGAAGGTTCTGCTTGATACACATGCGTTGCTGTGGTGGCTTTCGGACTCCGCCCGGCTGGGTGAGACTGCACGGGAAATCATCGCAGACCCGGTTCACGATATTCTGGTGAGTATCGTGTCACTCTGGGAGATTGCGATCAAAATCCGTATCGGAAAGCTGGATGCGGATATGAACGATATTCTGGCAGCCATTCCTGAAGAAGGTTTCTCTCTATTACAAATACAGCCCGAGCACCTACAGATCCTGATGTCTTTGCCTCTGCATCATCGTGATCCGTTTGACCATCTCCTTATGGCGCAAGCGCAAGCTGAACACGCCACATTTCTTTCGGAAGACGGACAAATGGATCATTACTCCATCAAGCGAATACGCTGTTCGTGAAGCAGAAACTGCCGTCAGAACACGCCTCGTGTCAGACAATGCGTGTGAATGTTGGATATCCCAAAAGCAGACACTACTCCCGTAATGAAGCCTGCAATGCGGCGATGAAAGCAGCCATCGCCGATGAGTGTTGGCGACGGCTTGGATAGTAAAGGTGATAGGGCTCGAAAACCTTTTGCCATTGTGAGAGCACCTCGACCAGCTCTCCTGTCGCAATTCGGGAAGCCACAAGATCATGCGGTAGCCAGGCGAGCCCCAGCCCGCCCAGACAGGCCTCGCGTATCTGAAAAAGGCTGGTCAGAACAAGTTGCCCAGACGTTGTGATTCGTATGTCCTTGCCGCTTTTCCTGAACTGCCAGGGGAAAAGTTCGCCGGGTGTCGGCAGCCGCAGATTGATGCAGGGAAACTCGGCCAGATCACGCGGGTTTCGTGGACTCCCATGCTGCTTTAGAAACATCGGCGTGGCTACGACGGCCATCAGTACATCCGGTCTGATACTGAAGCGGTATCCGGCGGCTTCACAGCTGGAAGCCGCCGGCATGTTG
>NZ_CADO01000112.1 GCF_000285275.1 Acetobacter pasteurianus subsp. pasteurianus LMG 1262 = NBRC 106471 | reverse complement strand
GCAGGATAACCTGAGCATGATACAGGCCCAAACCGCCAGTATCGGCCAGAATGCGGATGAGCGTTCTGTTGCGTTGGCCCGCATGCAGGCGGAAATTCAGGAGCACCGCAAGTTCGGCATCATTCTGCCGCAGGAAGCGCAGGACTATGTTGATCTGAGCACCAAAATTGCTGAGGCTTCTACCGAGTATGAGCACCAGCAACAGGTGATGGATGATTTCACCGGCTCCATCAGCGATATGGCGGATCAGCTTTCTGATGGCGTGGTGCAGGGCTTCATGCAGGGCACATCCAGCGGCATGTCCTTCAAAAGCATGTTGCAGGGTGTGGATGCCTCCATCGCCAGCGTGATTGCACGATTTGCCCTTATCAATCCGCTGCTCAACAGCATTGATGGTGGCACGCGCACCACGCTGGCAGATCTGGGCAATCTGTTTGGTAAAGTTAGAGCAGACAGCAACGCTTCCAGTTCCAGCAGCATTCTGTCCGGATATGGTGAAGGGAACGATATCACATCATCCGGCTGGGCATATTCCCCATGGGAAGCCCTGAATGTGAAAAAACAGGCTGCTGCTCCGGAAGGCAGTGGATCCAGTGGTCAGTCCTGGCTGTCTTCGGTCATTGGCACCAAGATCGGTGGCAGCAATGTCACGATTGGCAGTGTCGGCACAGGGCTTGCAGGCGGCATTACGTTGGGCAGTGCGTTATCCAGCGTAGGTGGTGGATCTTATGGAACCATAGGTTCTCTGGCTGGCACGGCACTTGGCACAGGGCTGGGCGCTGCTTTCTTTGGCCCTATAGGTGCTATGGTTGGTGGCACCGTTCTGGGTGGCCTTGGTGGATTGATTGGCAGCCTGTTTGCCAAAAAACATGCTGTGTGGGACAGCGTTTCCGGTGTGGATGGTCAGCTGGAGATCACGCATACCCATACGCGGCGTGCCAGCGATGATGTCTCATCCGGCCTTCAGGATGATCTGGACAGTATCAACAATGTTCTGGGATACACCGGAGTCACAGCGGATACCGGCCTGATTGGTGAAGTTGGTCATCAGAAAAAAGGAAAGAAATCCAGTTCTACCTCGCTTGAGGATATTCTGCCTGATATCAAACTGAGCAGCTCTGATGCCACGTTCAACATGGCTTTGCAGCAGCTGATGCCAACATCGTTTGACAGTGTCAGTGATTACACGCAGGACATTGAAAGCCTGAAAAGCCTTGCTGACACTTTGGACAGCATGAAGGTGTCTGTCTCAAAGTTTGATGATTCCAGCCATGTCACGGTGGATCATTTTAATGGTTACACAGGGGATATGGCCAAGGCTCTTTCCACTCTGGATGGAAAGACGCTGAGCACGGATGATCTGCAAAGTCAGTTTGAGGCCATTGAGGAGTTTGTCGGCACCACAATGCCAGGGCTTCTGAATGTCACGGCCACAGGTTCCGAAAGCCTGATGCAGCAGGTGGATGATCTGAAGCAGAAATATCAGGACGCGGCCAACACGGCAGCATCCTACGGTCTGGATGCACAGGCATTGCTTGATAAGGGCAATGCCATTGCTGCTGCCATGATTGCCAATGAGCAGACCACGCTTTCGCAATCTGATCAGTCCGTGCAGGCGCGTTATCTGTCTGCCACGGGTGATCAGGAAGGCGCAGATCTGCTCAATCAGCAGGTATCTGCCGCGCAGGAAATCCAGCAGTTGCAGGAAAACTGGCGGGGCTTTCTGGGTGATAACTATGCGGACAATGTGACCTACCAGCAGCAGCTGGCGGATCTTGAAAAGACACAGGCTGCCGAGCGCCTTCAGATACAAACCGAGTATCAGGAAAAGGCTTTAGAGCAGCAGAAAGAATATCAGGATCAGGCCACCGAGCAGGTTTCCAGCGTGTTCAGCAATCTTCTGTCCTACGCAAAAGGGCTGGATACGTCTGATGCCTCGCCATTGTCTGTTGAGGATCAGTACAAGGCCGCTAACGATAATCTGCATACGGATTACCAGGCGGCCATGGGTGGCAATAGCACGGCTCTGGCATCCCTACAGACCGATATGCAGACATATCTGTCCCTGTCCCAGAAA
>NZ_CADO01000113.1 GCF_000285275.1 Acetobacter pasteurianus subsp. pasteurianus LMG 1262 = NBRC 106471 | reverse complement strand
GCAGGATAACCTGAGCATGATACAGGCCCAAACCGCCAGTATCGGCCAGAATGCAGACGAACGTTCTGTCATGCTTGCCCGTATGCAGGCCGAAATTCAGGAGCACCGGAAGTTCGGCACTGTTCTGCCACAGGAAGCACAGGACTATGTTGATCTGAGCACCAAAATTGCTGAGGCTTCTACCGAGTATGAGCACCAGCAACAGGTGATGGATGATTTCACCGGCTCCATCAGCGATATGGCGGATCAGCTTTCTGATGGTGTGGTGCAGGGATTCATGCAGGGCACATCCAGCGGCATGTCTTTCAAAAACATGTTGCAGGGTGTGGATGCTTCGGTTGCCAGTGTGATTGCACGCTTTGCCCTGATCAATCCGCTGATGAATGCCCTAGACGGTAAAACCCGCACAACACTGGCAGATATTGGAAATCTGTTTAGTGAAACCGGCTCAGAAGGCAGCACAGAAAGCAGCAGTTCAGGCGCTGAAGATCCATTAAGTGCTGTAGCGCAATCCGGCTGGGGTGTTTCCCCATGGGAAGCCCTGAACATGAAAAATCAGGCCAGCAGTCCCTCGTCGGGATCTGCGGTAAATGCTGGTAGTGTCAGTGCCGCACCTTCCGCGCTGGATAACCTGTTTTCTGGCAAGGCAGCCGATGGCAGTGGCATTTTTAGCAGCTTTGGCAGTGCTGTTTCCTCCATCGGCTCATACATGGGAATGGCGGGTGCTGCCTTCGGCATTGGCGATATGGCCTATAACCTTCTTTCGCAGCTCTTTGCCAAAAGGAAGAAGGATTATCAGTATGTTTCCGTAGGCAGCGATGGGATGCTGGATATCAGTGGCTATGTATACAAGCATATCCATGGCAATGATAATGTGGCATCTGGCCTGCAGAGTGATCTGGACAACATCAACAATGTGTTTGGATATACCGGGGTTTCTGCCACTAATACGGACACCATCGGCAAGGTTGGTTGGTCTAAAAAGGGCAAGAAATCCCACACCTACAGCCTGACAGATCTGCTGCCTGATCTGGATCTGACCAGTTCAGACACCACCATGCAGCAGGAGCTGAAGCAGCTCATGCCATCCAGTTTCGATAGCGTGGATACGTTCACGCAGGATCTGGAAAGCCTGAAATCTCTGGCGGATGAACTGGACAGCATGAAAGTGTCTGTCTCAAAGTTTGATGATTCCAGCCATGTTACGGTGGATCATTTCACCGGCTACACGGGGGATATGGCCAAGGCACTTTCAACGCTGGATGGTGGCACCTATTCCGTAGATGACCTGCAAAGCAAGTTTGAGGCCATTGAAGAATTTGTGGGCACCACAATGCCGGGGCTTCTGGATGTCACGGCATCCGGTTCCGAAAGCCTGATGCAGCAGGTGGATGACCTGAAGCAGAAATACCAGGACGCCGCCAACACAGCAGCATCTTACGGTCTAGATGCCCAGGCATTGCTTGATAAGGGCAATGCCATTGCTGCGGCCATGATTGCCAATGAGCAGACCACGCTTTCGCAATCTGATCAGTCTGTGCAGGCGCGTTATCTGTCTGCCACGGGTGATCAGGAAGGTGCGGATCTTCTCAATCAGCAGGTGAGTGCTGCACAGGAAATCCAGCAGTTGCAGGAAAACTGGCGGGGCTTCCTGGGTGATAACTATGCGGACAATGTGACCTACCAGCAGCAGCTGGCGGATCTTGAAAAGACACAGGCTGCCGAGCGCCTTCAGATACAAACCGAGTATCAGGAAAAGGCTTTAGAGAAGCAAAAGGAATATCAGGATCAGGCCAGCGAGCAGGTTTCCAGCGTGTTCAGCAATCTTTTGTCCTACGCAAAAGGGCTGGATACGTCTGATGCCTCGCCACTATCTGTTGAGGATCAGTACAAGTCCGCCAATGATAATCTGCATACGGATTATCAGGCGGCCATGGGTGGCAACAGCACAGCTCTGGCATCCCTACAGACCGATATGCAGACATATCTGTCCCTGTCCCAGAAA
>NZ_CADO01000114.1 GCF_000285275.1 Acetobacter pasteurianus subsp. pasteurianus LMG 1262 = NBRC 106471 | reverse complement strand
GCCCGCGAGGCGGGCTTCCGGTTCGGCGCGCGCGGAAATGGGGGCATATCGCCCCCGGAGTCAGATGTCTTTGCGTTCGCCCTCCCATGCCCTCAACGGCGAGTTGCCCTCCCTTCCGCAAAAGGGGCAGGTGGCCGGGTCGGGTGCGGGGTCGATGCCTTCATAGGTCCAGCCATTGCCACATGACAGGCAATCATAATCGGCCCCGGCAAGTCTGCTCTGGTGCGAGAGGGCTTTGATGGCCGAGGCGATATTGTCGAACATCTGATAGCCGACATCCTGCGGTGTCCCGACGTGTGAGCGGACAAGGGCGGCGGCTTCGTCGAAGCTCAAGGGGCGCTCGGTGGGAATGGTCTGCGCAATTTCGAATGCTTCGCTCATGGGTGACGTTCCATCCTGAAGGGCAGGGGGCACGCCTCGGGTGAGGCGTGCCGGATGACGGGATCAGGCGGCGTCCTGCATGAATGCTCCGCCTCCTTTCAGCCGGGCCATTTCCTCGTTGAGACGCCACAGGGCGCGGTTGATCTTCACGTCCGCATCAATGGCTTTGACTTCGCGGGTGGACACGCGACGGCGGCGGCCGTTGGCATCGCGCCCCCATGCCCGGAGACCGCCCCGGATGACGTTTTCCTGCACCACGTTTCCGACGGTCCACAGATCGGAACCGAGATCATCACGGCGGCGCGGGGCCAGAAGCTGGCGCGGCTCGATCGGGGTTTCGGCTTCCTCCCCGAAGCGGATTTCATGGGCCGCCCCGGCAAGGATCATCTGTTCGTCATGGTTCAGGCTGACACCGGACCAAGCGTCTGCGGCTTCAACCGCGCGGCAGCTCTCGGACAGCACCTTGAAGCTGCCCTCGATGACCTGCGCCATCACGTCGCCCTTGTGGTGGACGGACACGGAAGCAAGCTCCCGATCTGACACCATCAGCCCGTTAAGGCAGACCAGACGCATCAGCCCGGCCATGACCTTATAGGCGCTCGTGCCGTCATGGCTGTTGACCAGCACGACTTCCGGATAGATGCCGCCGACCTTGCGGACGGTCCCGGCTTCGCCCTTGTGACGGAAGCGGATCAGGTGCTTGGTAAAATCCGCCTTACCCGGCACGCGCGAACCGCCCTGCTTGGCATAGACCGGCTCGAAGCCTTCTTTCCGCATTCCCGCGAGCACTTCATAAGTGGGGATGTAGGCGTATCGGTCGCTGCGGCTCTCGTGCTTGTCTTCCGCGAAGATGGACTTCGCCAGATGGCGCAGGGCTTCGTCGGACAGCGGATCGCGGCCGAGATTGCGGGAAAAGCGAGAAGAAACGAAATGATTCATGGGTTTACCCTCCCGTGGCCCCGGTGATGGGGGAGACCGTCTCCCTCCTTTTCGTCCGGTGCCCTTATTATATACGCGATATAATAAGGGTCTGGCAAGAGAAAAATGCAAAAATTCTCCGAAAAAATTCCCGTTCAGCACGAAAAAACCGCTTGCCAAAAACCGGATCAAAGCCCCAGCCTTTCGTTCGACCT
The DNA here is from genome assembly GCF_000285275.1 of Acetobacter pasteurianus subsp. pasteurianus LMG 1262 = NBRC 106471. Classification (GTDB taxonomy): domain Bacteria; phylum Pseudomonadota; class Alphaproteobacteria; order Acetobacterales; family Acetobacteraceae; genus Acetobacter; species Acetobacter pasteurianus. The sequence continues at coordinate 491 of NZ_CADO01000114.1, read as the reverse complement.
GCCAGCGGCAGGGCGAAAGGCAGCGCAGCGACGCCTTTCGTCCCGACACCTTCAGATCCGCCGGCAACGCAGCGCAGGTCTAGGGGGCATCTCAGGGGACCCGTCTGCACGGAGCGACCAAAGGGAGCGCAGGAAGATGGGGTGGATGATCCCCTAGACCGGAGCGAGGCTGCTGGCATCAGCGCAGCCCCCTTGGGGGGGCGAGCATCGGGGGGATATACCGGGCTTCCGATCGTTACCCGGATGGGCGGAGACAGACGGCGACCGCAGCGCAGCGCAGGGCGGCGGCTGGCTCCGGTGAGTTGGTCGGGAGACAGGGGCAGCGCACCTGGCTCGCGGCCTTACGAACTAGAGCGGAGATCAAGCCCCCAAATGCAGATCGCACGAGCACCCAGCTTGCGCGGCATCAGTGCGAAAATTGGCCGATTCAGGATACACCAGAGGATACGGAACAGGACACGTTAGAGGCTACGCTAGAGGATACGGCGGGC
>NZ_CADO01000115.1 GCF_000285275.1 Acetobacter pasteurianus subsp. pasteurianus LMG 1262 = NBRC 106471 | reverse complement strand
ACTTTTTCATAATCTAACCCGATGTACAACCCTTCTGTGAGATTTCCGCGTCAAGCACAGCACACATGGTGGTAGCATCAATTTTAAAAATAGTGGTTATTACGCAGGTGATGGTCAGGCTCTGGATGGCTCTGCCAATTACGGTATGGCTCTGGGGCATAACGGTGGCTATCTGGATCTGGCCGCGCAGATTTCCCATCAATTGCCAACAACACGTGGTGGCGATTTTTATGGGACAATGTTTGATGATTCCAGAAATGAAACAGCAAACCGCAATGTTCAGCGTGGTCTAGGTATTCCCAAATCCACACTGGAAACTATTAGCGAAAATATGTCTGTGCCGTTGGCTGACAGCGGATTTAATTTTTACAGCACTTCCACGTTTTCTCACAGGCGTGCCAATGTGCCCGAAACTTACCGTGCCAACACGGCGTCTGATGAGTGGATCAATCCGGATCTGTATCCTGCTGGTAACCAGCCTTACATTGCAATGGATCAGCTGGATTTTGAAACGGATAACGGCATTAAGGCCCGCAAGTTTGGTTTTGCATGGGATGCTTACGTAACCTACGCACGTGATAAGCAGAATTACCGCACCACCAACTCAGAAAACGTTTCTATACCCGGTAGCACGCAAACATCTTTTTATGATGGTGCTTCAGTTGCAACAGAGCTAACGGCAGGCCTGCGCGGTTCTCGTTCGTTCCGTCCGGATTGGGCACCGCGTCCTATCAATCTGCGGTTTGGTGGTGAATATCGCCACGATACTTTTCAGATGGTTGAAGGTGAAATGGCCTCATGGAGCGGGATGGGCGCAACGGACCATCCGGGTAACGTTCCAATGGCGGCAACCTATCAGAATCGCGATGTGTATGAAGGTAACGTCAACCTTGATTTCTATGTGACCAAGCAGTGGGAATGGACATTGGGTGGTCGTGTTGGCAGCTATAATAACATTGCTACTGTAGAAACGGGATCTGTTGGCACACGCTATAACTTTAACAAACGCTGGGCTATTCGTGCAAATGTGAATACCGGGTATCGCCCGCCTACCTTGGGTGCGATGAATTATTTCTATTCTGCGCCTTATCCTGGCTATACGGTAGATCAGATTCCTGCCGGCAGCCAGATTGCCAAATATCTTGGTGCAGGCAGCATGAAAGGCGAATACTCCCGTAGCTACTCAATCGGTTTTGATTCAACGCCAGTTGATGATTTCCATGTAACAGGCAACCTGTATTACATTGCCATTAACGGCAGAATGGGCAGCACAAAAACCTATTCGGTGGATCAGAATGACTCTGTTCTTCTGGAAATGCTGAAAAATGCAAATCTGGAAAGCGCAACATCCCTCTCATATTATGCAAACCTGTATAATACGCAGACATTTGGTGGGGATTTGAGTGCAGACTACACCCTGCACACAAAAAATCTTGGTCAGTTCCGCTTTGCTATGGGTATCAACTTCTCGGATAACGAAATTCGTTCTGCAAAGTCTGATCTGGTAAATGAATATACCAAGATGATGGTTTTGCATTCTGCGCCCAAAAACCGTGAGCAGATCAGCGTAAACTGGACGCGTGGCAAGTGGTCCTTTATGGCGCAGGAACTCCGGTATGGTTCCATTGTCTATATGGCTTCCCCAACGGGGGCGGGCAGTGTGCCTTTCCAGCAGAATCCGGGCTTTATTACCAATCTGGAAGTTGACTATAAAATTTTCCCGCGGTGGACAGTTGGCATTGGGGCTAACAACGTAGGAAATAAACATCCTACCCGTGTGCCAAGCTCCATTGCCAATACTCAGCAAGGCCTTGCCAAATATGCATCCTATTCTCCGTATGGGTTCAGCGGTGGGATGTATTATGTGAAAACCTCTTTGGATTTCTAAAGGGAAAGGAAGGTGTTCACACTTAAGCCTTTAGGATCGAGGCTGACACATCTTGGGTTGTTGAAACAAATAGCCCAAGCCAGTGCAAAAACAGCGAGAGCATAATGCAGAATATTTCAGAACATTCCGAAAAGCTGGAAAGTGACGCTGCTCGTACAAAACAGACTTTTTCATAATCTGACCCGATGTACAACCCTTCTGTGAGATTTCCGCGTCGATCCAGAAAAAGATCTCGGCCATATAGATCGATAAAAGTGCACACATTCACAGCAAGGCTGGAGAGATATTTTTATCTCTCTCATTCATATTCAAACTATTCTTTCAATATCTTAAAGCATAATTGAGTTTTTGAATTTCAGAAGCAGAGAACGATTACAAACACCTTATTTTAACCCACATAAGCAATAACTCAGCATTACTCCCAAACTCCCTAGAAATTTCGTTTGCTGAGCACGTATTTCGTCATGCGTCTTGGTATTCTTTTTACAGAATACCCCCAGAGAAGAGCGCATCTTTTATCGTGAATATCACAACACCCTAAAAAATAACTATTTTAATAGTTGATTTATAATTGACTCATTTTTTATGTCATATTTAAATATGAAACGTATTGTTTCGTTATTTTAAGTGAGAGCTGACATGCGCTGCTATGATTCTGACAGCTACGCCTTTCCCGATCACTATTTGGCAACGAGGAAGTGCTTTTTTTGTTTTTGGTAAGAAACGAAAATTTATCTTACCTTCAGAAAGTAACTATTTATCAGGAATAATATTTTTCTAGAGTTGCTTTTTCAAAAGTTTCTCAAAAAAGCAACGGAGGGAAACTGGCGTAATGCAGGATAACTCTCAACAGACAGAGGGGAAGGAGCGTTATGTTCTTCGCGCTGGCGGTGCGGTTGGAGCTGGAGCGCTTATAGCGGTTCTTCTTTTGCATGGAGCTGGTGTGTGGGGGCTGATGTATGGGATGGGCACGAAGGCGAGCGTGCCTGTCGAGCATCCGCCGATCAAGGCTGAGATGCTGCCACCACCTCAGCCGCCACCGCGGCCACCTCCACCGCCGCCACCACCGCCGGTGATGGCCGAGCCGCCGCCGCCATTTATTCCGCCACCCAAGATCAAGGTGCCACCGCCACCCAAGCCGCCCATCAAGCACGTGGCCAAGGCGCCGCCCAAACACCCGGCACCCCCACAGACCAAAACGGCCAAGGCCCCACCGGCCAACACCGAGCCCGCAACCAGCGCACCTCCATCCGATGCGCCGGACACCACGGCCGGCACCGCGCCGCTCAACCACGTGCAGCCGGTCTATCCGCCAGAAATGGAGGAAGACAACATTGAAGGCCGCGTGACAGTGGCGTGCGATGTGGAGCCCACGGGCATGACCAGCAACTGCCAGGTGCAGTCGGTTTCTGGCGGTCAGGCCTTTGCGCAGGCGGCGTTGGATTACGTGCACAAGGCCCGCTATCGCCCGGCTACACGTAATGGCGCACCGGTGAAGGAACTGCACAAGGTCTACGTCATTCGCTTCAGGCTGGATGACTGAGATCAGCTTACGAACACACTAACGGATTGCCCGGCCCATAACGGCCACACCCCGCCGGATCGGGCCCTGATGATGAGGATTATGAGGAAGAT
>NZ_CADO01000116.1 GCF_000285275.1 Acetobacter pasteurianus subsp. pasteurianus LMG 1262 = NBRC 106471 | reverse complement strand
ATCGCTTTCTGGCGTCCATCAAAACAGCCACAAAACGTGCGGTTGAAGCCGTTGGAGATTTTCGGGCCGCAGCCGGTTTTACGCGCGTGCAGAAATCCCAACTGGAGGCCTATGCCAGCAGGCATCAGCCAACCGTTATTCCGCTGGATATCGCCATAGATCTGGACAGATGTGCCGAGCAGCCCATTCTGCTTTCAGAAATGGCGCACGCGCTGGGGTATGTTGTGCTGCCCATGCATGTTGGCCCCGGTGATTTTGGCCGGGATATGAGCGAATACAGCATGGTTTCGGGAGAGATGGTTTCCACCGCTATCCGCATTCTGGAAGACGGTGTGATTGACCCCCAAGAAGCCAACGAAATTGCACCCAAAATGGCAAAAACCAAGCATGTGCTGGAGCGGGCGCTGGCCCGTATTCATACCATCCAGCAGCTGGGCAAGCCGTATTCTGTAAAAGGGGAGGGCCAAGCTGATGGCTGACCTGATCCGCCCACATATTCAGGACTTTGCGCGGGATGATCTGCCATCGCTCAAGATGGTGCGCTCCATGCCTTCCGAATATCGCGGCGTGTTCGAAAACCTGCGTGACGCGCTGAAAGAGGCACGTTCCTGCGTGTTTCGTTCTGGGCAGTACGTGCTGACCGATGCGGAAATTGCCGTGCAGGCGTGGCTGCATCAGGATGTGCTGGCCCGCGTGCTACCGCAGCTCATCCAGCGCGGCTTTCTGGCGCGGGATGATGAAGGCGCGTTGTTCAGCCCACACCTGTATGATCGCCTGTTGCGCAAGGAAGAACGTGAAGCTGCAAAGGCCGAAGCAGATGCCCGCTGGCAGCAGATGCAGGAAAGCTGCGATGTGCCGGAAGGTATCAGCCGTAAGGCTATGGCAGCGCGTGAAAACGGTAAAAAAGGCGGCCGCCCACGCAAGAGCCCGGTGATGAACACCACCCAGCGCAGCATGCCGCTGATGAGCACTGTAGACGGCGGCAAAGGCGCTGCAGAAAACCCAAGCAAAAAACCTATCACGGGCTTGGGTTATGAAACTTCGGTTCCTTCGGTTTCCATAGATCTAGAATTAGAGAGAGATAATAATATTCCTTCTAGTTCTATTTCTGGGGAAACCGAAAACCCAGCACTGGCTCAGGAGCAGGTGGCCCAGACAGTAGCCCGCGTGATTGCCACAACCGGCATGAACGATCAGGCGCCGTATGCGGTCTCGCTGGTGCGGCGCTGGATGGGGCAGGGCGCAGAACCGGATACCATTATTTCCGCCATTCGGGAGCATACCGAGGCTATGCGCAAGAATGGTGAGGAGCCTCGGCGGCTGAAGGTGTTTGAAGCCGCAGTTTTGCGCGGCATAGAGGTGCAGCACTTGCGCCCGAAAGTGCAGGATACAGCCCCCGAAAAACCGCAGACAGTCAAGGAAAATGCCAAATTCGAGCAGGCATGGGCCAAGGCCGCCAAGGTTTGGAAGGATGCGTTTACCGATTGCCGGGATTTTGGGGCCGTAAAGCGCCGCTGGCCAGAACTGGCGCAGGAAAATGGCCTGCCGCCCGTGCCATTTGAGAAAACCGCGTATCAGCAGCACTTCATGCACCAGCAAAGCGCACAGGTGGCAGCATGAGCCTGCGTGTGTTGCTGCGAAACCTGCGGTTGAAGGCCGAAGGCAAGCCCAACGCGATTGATGCAATAGAAGACCTGCGGGCCAAGCTGGCCCAGGAACAAAAACGGCGTGCAGAGGCTGAACTGGAAATCACCACTCTG
>NZ_CADO01000117.1 GCF_000285275.1 Acetobacter pasteurianus subsp. pasteurianus LMG 1262 = NBRC 106471 | reverse complement strand
CATCCACATCGCTGCCGCAGCAGACTGGATCAAGCCCTAACAGGCCCTAATCTGCCAGTGCGCTCCGCCTTTGCCGTGGCCCAGCTCGCCAACCCCGGGTGGCTGATTGAAATTGAAGTAACGGCCGTTCGGACGCCTAAAAAATAAGGCCTGTTGCCTAACAACGAATTCCCCAGTCTATCGCTTTTCAAACCAAAAGACAAGCGGGGGATCTGGGGAAACAGCATCCCCCCTCACACATCTGCAAGTCTCGTCATACACGGCCATTTAAAGGCGCAGGGTATCTTGTTATACCAAGATACCCACAACACGCTCTTTTACGAGGCCTGACGATATGACTGAGCATTTAACAAAACGCTGGCAGACCCTGCCTGCCACCCCGGCCCCTCTGGCCTCCTTTAAAGGACAGCACGCCCCCATTAACGGATGCTCGCTCTATTATACGGAAGGCGGCACAGGGGACGATGTCATCATCATGCTGCATGGGGGCATGGCAAACTCTGACTACTGGGGCATACAGGCGGCTTATCTGGCCAAAACGCACCGTGTCATCCTCGTGGATAGCCGCGGGCATGGCCGCAGCACGTTAGGGGATAAACCCCTCAGCTACGCTCAGATGGCAGACGATATCATTCACCTGATGAACCATCTGGAAATTCCGAATGCCAGTCTCGTCGGGTGGAGCGATGGCGGTGTGCAGAGCATTATTCTGGCCTCTGAACACCCGGATCGCATCAAACGCATCTTTGCTTACGGGCCGCATATGTCCGCATCCGGCCTCAATCTGGCGTGTAGCGGAGATAAGGTGGTCAACGCTTTTGTAAAGCGCGCCACAGAAGACTACCGCGAGCTTTCCCCGACCCCGGATAAATTTGATGTCTTTTCAAAAACCGTCTGGGGCCTGTGGAAATGGGAGCATGATGCCGAATTCACGGAAGACCGCCTGAACGCCATCCGCTGCCCCGCATGGGTTGTGGATGGGGACCGGGACGAGATGATTCATCGCGCCCATCTGGAATATCTGGTGGCGCATATTCCGGACAGTTCTTACATGATCCTGCCCGAGACCAGCCACTTCGCCTTCCTGCAGGCCCCGCTTTTGTTTAACGAAGCGTTGGCTGACTTTCTGTCCGTCAAAGCCTGACGGTCACACTGACGGTCAGGGCGAGAGGGGTTCAGCTCTGATAACGGGCTGAACCTCTTTTTATTTCCCGTCTGTTCTCTCAAGTTCGCCGTCGGCGTCATCCGGCAGAAAGAAGTCTTCCGGGTCTTCTGGCACGGGCAGAGACAGCAGGAAAAATCCCGCGGCTACCGTGATCGCACCCGTTGCAACGGGCAGCCAGCGGAGGACTGTCACCATCGCGGAGTCCTGCGTGCTGCCGTTGACGACAAGCGCCCAGCCACTCACGCACAAAAGCGCAAAACCACCCACAAAACAGGCCACAATCCAGAGCAGCCGACGCACATAAGGAGACGAAGACTTGCTCATGATGTGACCTTTCAGATCATTGCTTGAAGGCCCGCGCTAGGGCCTGTTAGATCTTGAATTTCTTCCCATATTGTAGGGATGGAAGAAGG
>NZ_CADO01000118.1 GCF_000285275.1 Acetobacter pasteurianus subsp. pasteurianus LMG 1262 = NBRC 106471 | reverse complement strand
CCAGAAAGATTCATCATCAATCCAACCCATCAAACCCCGGGACCAAACACCTAGGTCTGCCGACATACTTGGTCGCAAGCTGATCGACACCGCCGCTACACGTGCTCCAAAGCGGCGGTGTCGATCGGCATCGATAAGCGTCCTGTTTCCGGTTACTCCGCCAATCAACCGTGCGGGCGCATAACAACCTTGATCACACCTTCTTCCTTGTCGCGGAATTTAGCGTACATTTCTGGCGCGTCTTCAAGACTGGCCGGGTGGGTGATCACGAAGCTGGGGTCGATCGCGCCCGCGACGATTTTTTCCAGCAACGGTCTAGTATAGCGCTGCACGTGGGTTTGGCCGAGCTTGATCGTTAGTCCTTTGTTCATCGCTGCACCGATCGGAAGCTTGTCACCCATCCCGACGTAGACGCCGGGCACGGAGACCGTGCCGCCCTTGCGGCAGCTCATGATCGCCTGCCGCAGGACGTGGACGCGATCAGTGGCGAGCATCATGCTTGCCTTCACCTTGTCCATGACCGCGTCCGCCGCCCCGTGCGCGGCCGCCTCGCAGCCGACAGCATCGATGCAGCTGTCGGGGCCCCGGCCCTTGGTTCGCGCCTGCAGCTCGTCATAGACATCGGTTTCGGCGAAGTTAATTGTCTCAGCGCCACCGGCCTCCGCCATGGCGAGTCGCTCGGGCACCTCGTCGATCGCGATCACGCGGCCGGCGCCCATCATCAGCGCGGAGCGGATGGCGAACTGGCCGACCGGACCGCAGCCCCAGATCGCGACGGTGTCGCCATGCTCGATCTGCGCATTCTCGGCGGCCATGTAGCCGGTCGGGAAGATATCCGATAGGAAGAGGGCCTGCTCGTCGGTAACGTTGTCGGGAATCTTGATCGGACCGACATCCGCCATCGGCACGCGGAGATACTCCGCCTGACCGCCGCAGTAGCCGCCCAGCATGTGGCTGAAGCCGAACAGCCCGGCGGGCGAATGGCCCATCGCCTTGGCGGCCATCTCGGCGTTCGGATTGGTCCGATCGCAGGCCGCAAACAGACCCTTCTTGCAGAACCAGCAATCGCCGCAGCTGATCGTGAACGGCACCACCACCCGGTCCCCGATCTTGAGGTTGGTGACCTCGGACCCGAGCGCCACGACCTCGCCCATGTTCTCGTGGCCGAGGATGTCGCCGGCCTCCATGGTGGGCTGGTAGCCATCCAGCAGGTGAAGGTCCGACCCACAGATCGCGCAGGCGGTTACTTTGATGATCGCATCGCGCGGGTGCTTGATCTCGGGATCCGCGACGGTGTCGACACGGACATCGCCCTTACCGTGCCAGCATAGTGCGCGCATGTCGTTTCCCCCATCTAATCGGACGTCCCCGTCGTAAGGACCTCGCCTAAGGCGCTCAACGCCTTGGGCTGCGGCATGGTTCCCGTCTGTCGGATCCGTGAACGAGCAGCCATTTTCGGGCAACGATCGGCGAGCTCACCCGCGACATCAGGCTCAAACTGTTCGTAAAACGGCCGGGGCTGTTGAAAAATGCGCCGCTTGCACCCGGTACGATTGGGGCGGAATGACACCCCAAAACACAGCGATCCCGTCCCACAAGGAACCTCCAACGGGACAGCCGTCACTGGACACAAAAATGCGTCCTATCCCCGCCGGGGCTTTCCCAAAATATGTTCCCGAAATTCGCTGTTTTAAGTGTTTGGTCCCGGGGTTTGATGGGTTGGATTGATGATGAATCTTTCTGGCTCT
>NZ_CADO01000119.1 GCF_000285275.1 Acetobacter pasteurianus subsp. pasteurianus LMG 1262 = NBRC 106471 | reverse complement strand
TTTGGGGGGGAAGCTGAATGTCGGCTGTCAGGCATGAAAATCTGACCTGACCGAGAGGCAGATTCGCATCATAAACGCGTTACGTCCTGCGTCTGATCCTGACCTGTCAGACAGGGTGTTCAATTATCGTCCTGCCCGGAACGCTCCGTTTTCCAGATATCCCGGTATAGAAAGACAAGGAAAGGGACGGGCCAGAGGAACGGAAAACTACCGTGCAAGGCCAGTCCCGTAGCGGCGGCCATCACGCCTGCCAGAAAAGCCCCCCACGAAAGTAGCGGCAGAAAAATGCTTCCTGCGATAGGGCGAATGTTCCTGTCCGGCGCAATCCATGACGCCATCCATTCCGCAATTCCCGATGCGGCTTTTAACAGGTTTGTCGTCACGACGATCGTGGGCATGGGCGTGCCGGAGAATTTCGCGATCGTTTCGCCCTGCACGGCCAGAAGTGCCGGAAGCACGAGAAATTCTCCCCAGTAACGCAGGGACGATCCCTGAACCGCCTGCGCCAGAACCATGAAGATCGTCATGACCATGACCCCGCAAGCTGGCGACCATAACAGCCGCATCAGGCTGGCCAGAATAGCGGCAAGAAAAAATACGCCCAGCACACCCATCAGAAGCAGGCCGTGCTGCCAGTTCCCACTGATAAACGAGGCGCCCATATGCGTGGTATTGCCGGTCATCGCGCCGGCAAAGACACCGCTCAGATCGACGAAACTCAGGGCATCCACATAGCCTGCGACAAGCCCGAGAATGAGAACCCGCCGGGCGGAAATCGAGACCGGGAGAAGGGAGGAGGGCATTATTGCGACCGGGAAGCGATTGACGGATAGAGCCTGCGGGCGACCCGCTCCATGGTCAGACCCTGCACGATGATGGTGAACACCACGACACCATAGCAAACAGGGAGTAGCAGGTCGCGCAGGTCTCCGGGTGGTAGGCCAAGCGCCAGAGAAACCGAGATGCCGCCACGCAGGCCGCCCCATGTCAGGATACCGAGAACACGGCCCCGTTCCCACTGCCGGAGATGAACCGGCAGGGTGGAGAACAGCACGCTCAATGCCCGCACGGCAATAGACAGCGGGATCACGGCAAGCGTCGCCAGCACCGTAAACAGATGCGGCGTGATCTCCAATATTTCAAAGCCAATGAGCATGAACAGGAGCACGTTCAGCACTTCGTCAATCAGCGTCCATGCAATGTCGAGTTCCTTGCGGGATACTTCATCGAAAACGGAATGGCTGTAACTGGTTCCGAAACATAGTCCGGCCACGACGACGGCAATCGCTCCGGACATCCCCAGCTGATTGGCGATGCTGAAGGTTCCGGTCGCCAGAGCCAGCGAGGTCAGCAGATCGATATGCGGGTCACGCTGCGCCTTGAGCACACGAAGCGCGATCCACCCGGTTATCGCTCCAAGAAGACCACCACCGAGCGCTTCGCGGCAGAAGCTCATGGCAATCTCAGAAGCGCCCACCTCTTGACTGTCTCCAGTCGCCAGCCCGATCGTCACACCGAAAATGACGACGCCCACGCCGTCATTGAACAGGCTCTCGCCCGCAAAGACGGCTTGTAGCGGTCCTGGCAGTCCCAGACGTTTCAGCATTCCCACGACCGAAACCGGGTCTGTCGGAGCGAGGATAGCGCCGAGCACGATGCACCATGTAAAGGGAACGGCATGGCCCAGCAGCGGGAAAACACACCACGCCGCGACCGCCAGAAACGCCACGGCCAGAACGGTTCCCAGAATGGAGAGAGCGGTCACAGACATCAGCTTTGC
>NZ_CADO01000120.1 GCF_000285275.1 Acetobacter pasteurianus subsp. pasteurianus LMG 1262 = NBRC 106471 | reverse complement strand
CGCCAGATGGGTGTGGCTGTGGCAGATGTGCATTTTATCACTGCCAAAAAGCTGCATCCCATCACAGCGCATCTTCAGGCCCACAAGCCCGAAGGCTGGCATGATACGGACTGGACAGATTGCGCATGGACAAACGGCAACGCCGTGCTGCCCCTGGGTGATTTCACCAAAGGAAGCATGGGCCTTCTGTCTCTGACTGTTCGCGCCGCAGGCCCGTATGTGGAGCATGAAGCAGACAAACAGGCACAGGTTCTTTCTGCCTGATTATCCAGAAACCCATATGAAAATATGGGTTTCTATTTTTGAAAGATGCCGTATCCACATACGATAAAGGCAAATATTATCATGACTGAAAATGTAAGTTCCACATCTTCAGAAACCAACCTGCATGATACTTTGGCAGGTATTGCAGCGGATGCAATTTCTGCGGGTGGTGATACATCTCAGTACATAAGTCAGGGCACAGGTTATCATCAGCACGATGCCAACTGGCGTTGGACGGGCCCCGCCACAGGCGGAGACTGGTCTGATCCTGCCAACTGGACCCTTTATGACAATGAAGGCAATCCTGTTTCTTCCAGTGACATTCCAACAGGTGGGGCATCTGCCATTCCGCAGAGTGAGCAGAATGCTGATGTCAACGTTGGGTATTATGGTGATCAAACACCAAACGTTGTGGTCGCAAACGCGCCTTACTATAATCAGCTCCGCAGTCTGAGCGTCTGGCAGAACAGCACACTCAAAATCACCGCCCAGTATCAAAACGGTGATAGCAATGGCTATGTTTTTGCTACAGCGGGCCTGGAAAACTACGGCAGCATTATTGTTGATACACCCGCAGAAGTTGAACTGGGCGGTATCAATGTGCAGGCCGGTACCCTGACCATTATCAACAATCAGGGCAACGTTGTTTTTGATAATGACCAGATCAATAATGGCGGCACAATCAATCTGATCAATGCTTCACTTGGCACAACAGCCAGCCCCATTACGGTTTCGGGCGGGACTGTCAACCTGCAACAGAACAGTTCCATTCTCGCCAACCTCTGGGGAGAAGGTGGAACAATCAATGTTGATCCGGATAGTGTCAATACAATCTATATCAACGACAAGCTCTCCAATAATGATGGGAACAAGCAGCATACCGTCATCAATGGCGTTTCTGGCAATACGCACTTTGGTATTCTGGGCACGTCATCCGAACCGGTTTCTGCAAACTATACACTCAACAGCGATGGTTCATACGAGCTGACCGTTCAGCTGACTGATGGCCGCAGCATCACTTATCCTGATATCAACATGGCATCAGGTTACACACCACCAGCACATATCAGCATCGTTCAGGATGGTACAACCGGTTGGCTAATTGAAGATACAACTTCAGCCACACTTCCATCTTACCCAGACAACGACCTGCATGATACCTTGGCGGCCACAGGTATTGCAGCGGATGCAATTTCTGCGGGTGGTGATACATCTCAGTACATAAGTCAGGGCACAAGTTATCATCAGCACGATGCCAACTGGAGTTGGACGGGCCCCGCCACAGGCGGAGACTGGTCTGATCCAGCCAACTGGACCCTTTATGACAGCAAAGGAAACCCTGTTCCTTCCAGCGACATTCCGACTGGGGGAGGAAGGGCCATTCCGCAGAGTGAGCAGAATGCTGATGTCAACGTTGGGTATTATGGTGATCAAACACCAAACGTTGTGGTCGCAAACGCGCCTTACTATAATCAGCTCCGCAGTCTGAGCGTCTGGCAGAACAGCACACTCAAAATCACCGCCCAGTATCAAAACGGTGATAGCAATGGCTATGTTTTTGCTACAGCGGGCCTGGAAAACTACGGCAGCATTATTGTTGATACACCCGCAGAAGTTGAACTGGGAGGTATCAATGTGCAGGCCGGTACCCTGACCATTATCAACAATCAGGGTAACGTTGTTTTTGATAATGACCAGATCAATAACGGCGGCACAATCAATCTGATCAATGCTTCTCTTGGCACAACAGCCAGCCCCATTACGGTTTCGGGCGGGACGGTCAATCTGCAGCAAAACAGTTCCATTCTCGCCAACCTCTGGGGAGAAGGTGGAACAATCAATGTTGATCCGGATAGTGTAAATACCATCTATATCAACGACAAATACTCCAATAATGATGGAAATAAGCAGAATACCGTCATCAATGGCGTTTCTGGCAATACGCACTTTGGTATTCTGGGCACGTCATCTCAGCCGGTTTCTGCAAACTACACGCTTAACAGCGATGGTTCATACGAGCTGACCGTTCAGCTGACTGATGGCCGCAGCATCACTTATCCTGATATCAACATGGCATCAGGTTACACACCACCAGCACATATCAGCATCGTTCAGGATGGTACAACCGGTTGGCTAATTGAAGATACAACTTCAGCTGCCTGCTTTCTTGCTGGCAGCATGATCCGCACCTCCGAAGGTGATGTGGCTGTTGA
>NZ_CADO01000121.1 GCF_000285275.1 Acetobacter pasteurianus subsp. pasteurianus LMG 1262 = NBRC 106471 | reverse complement strand
CCTTCTTCCATCCCTACAATATGGGAAGAAATTCAAGATCTAACAGGCCCTAGCCTTGTATTGGGGGGAGACCGTGAGGGGCTGCGCTACCTTCAATGCAGTTTGTGTGAGACACGTTGGCACAGGGTGCGTGGTATCTGTGTGGAATGTGGTGCATCTGCTCATCTTGAACACTGGGCATTTGAAGATTTGAAAGCTCCTGTTCAGATAGAAAGTTGCGGAGATTGCAAAACATATCTGAAGGTTTTGCGGTTGGATTATGATCCAGAACTAGATGCACTTGCGGATGATCTGGGTAGCTTTGCTTTGGATACAGCTGTAGAGCAGCAGGGCTTTGTACGCGCAGGTTTAAATCCGTTCTCATTTCCGGGGTAATGACTGTATGGTTGGTTCTTTATTAGCCTCAGCTGTTTCAGAACAAAAATGTACGGTGCCAGAGATGGTGGCGTATGATGAAGCACAGGCTCTTCTTGCAGCCTGTACGCAAAATATACCGTTACTTGCACCAGAATTTGTATCTATCTCGCAGGCATGCGGTCGTGTTCTTGCCGAGGATATAAGGGCAGAGGTGCCACGCCCCGAATCTGATATCTCAGCAATGGATGGGTATGCATTCCGCTGTGCAGATATGGAAAAGGCGGGTGATATAGGTTTGCCTCTTTCTGGGCAAATCGTAGCAGGGGACACTCCCCCCCCTTTGGAACAAGGTGTTGCATATAGTATTCTGACTGGTGCGCGCATTCCTGCTGGGGCAGATTGTGTTGTGGCTCAGGAACGCACATCCATAATGAGCGGACATGTGCATTTGCTGGAGCAGAATGCCAGAAATGGTTTGAATATTCGGCGGAGTGGGGAAGAGTTTTGTAAAGGTGACATGTTGCTTGGGCGTGACCAAAGGCTGGATTGGCGGCATCTGCCCCTATTGGCGCACCAAGGTAAGGAACAAGTAGCTGTCTATAAACGTCCGAAAATTTGCGTTGTGGCTAATGGAGCAGAGTTTGGTGCAACAGCAACGGATTGCCGCACGGAGCTGAATACGCAGCTATTGGCAACAATGCTGCAAAATGAAGGTGTATTGGTCACGCGTTGTGTGTGTAGCTCAGACAGTGAAGAGGATTTACACAAGCTGCTTCATCAGTGTGCGCAGGAAGCTGATATTCTTATCACTACAGGCGGTATTTCTGTTGGGCAAACCGACCATGTTCTGCCTGTCCTCAGCCAAATGGGTGCCACATGTCTTTTTCGACGCGTTAAAATGCGCCCCGGCAAGCCCATGACAGTTATGCAACTAGGCCAGAAAATGGTGTTCTGTTTGCCGGGAAATCCAGGGGCTGCAGCTATATGTGCGCAACTGTTCGTTGTGCCATTTTTGCATGGTCTGACTGGCGCAAAGCAAGGGGAAAATGCAAGTAAGCCTATAGAAGGAAAAAGCAGTTTTTCTTATGTTGCGGCAACAGATACAACCTGCTTTTTGCCAGTACATTTTACGGGAAATAGGGGAGAAAACCTTATAAACCTTGTGCGGTCTGTTGGAGCCTCTGATATTCTTTGCCTCACACGGGCTAGCGGTCTTCTCAAAGTTTCGGCTGGTCAATCCTTGCAGGATGGAGATGTTTGCGAGGTCATACCTTTTACAGTTTAGGGCCTGTTAGATCTTGAATTTCTTCCCATATTGTAGGGATGGAAGAA
>NZ_CADO01000122.1 GCF_000285275.1 Acetobacter pasteurianus subsp. pasteurianus LMG 1262 = NBRC 106471 | reverse complement strand
CTTTTTCATAATCTAACCCGATGTACAACCCTTCTGTGAGATTTCCGCGTCGACGTCTGCCCTTAAGGATTTGCATCATCATCTCTTTCAGGATGTCTACGACTGGGCTGGTCAATACCGGACGTGCGACCTCGCTGTTGATGGTCGGAAAGGTCTTCATCCAGACCGGATTTCCCAGTCAGTTCAAAGCGTATTCCAAAACCTGAATGCCAATAACGGGTTGCGAGATCTCTCTTCCGACCGTTTTGCGCGGGGAGCTGCCACCCATATTGCCGCTTTGGATAAAATTCTGCCTTTTCGGCAAGGCAACCAGCAGGTCACCCTGCTTCATCTCTCACATCTTGCACGGAACGCCGGTCATAATTTTGATCTCAGCCAACTCGATCACGATCAGTGGAACAGAGCCAGCGGCAAAGCCGCAGTCAATGACGAACGTCTCATGATGCATGCTATCGCGACGTTATTTAAGTCTGGTCGAACAATAACGCCCGACCAGGCGCGTCGGGAAGTTCTGTCGCTTCGTGATCCAGCACGCCAGGAACTGCAATCGGGGATTGATGCGGCCACCAGAACACTTAACGCAGGCCAGGCAGATAGTGCCACGTTGAAAGAACTCAGGGGCTTACGGGGAGAACTCAAAGCTCTGGAAAGCGACACGCAGGTTGGCGCCGTTCTGCGTCATATCGATCAAGCCCAAAAGGCGGGCATTGAAAAGATGACCGTTCTACCCGGACGGGACGGATCTGCGCGTGACGCCATCTATGCCATCGGTCGGGCAGCTGTTCGCAGTCTTGATCTGCGTGAGGATCAGCGTCCGGCGCAGGGGATGAAAGCTGAACAGGCACACTCACCGTCTTCCTGGTTTACTCGGGCCAGCCAGAAACTGTCTGCGTCAGAAGGAACTGCCCCGCAATCAAATGGGCCAAAATCGCGAGGCCCACAGATTGGATAGAACACTCTGTGCCTAATCAGCGCGATAGCGGCGTATGATGCGTTCTGCGTTCTCTATCGCACGCTCCAGCTCCTCATAATTTATGGGTGCAAACGTGGACACTGGTCCTGGGGGCCGGATGTCCACGTCCTCCTCTGGAGGAGTGGTCTCCTGACTTTCGCTTTTTCTCGGCCGCCCGCGTTTCCTGCCGAGTGTGGTCATTTTAAATGAGAGTGATATAAACCACAGTACTTTAAATTGAAATTGTGGGTTTGCGTTTAAAAGATGAATAACGATTATATTTCTCCGGTCGTCTTAAAGCATGATGATAATCAAGAGAGTCTTGGTTTTTTAGGTGGGAGCGGCAATAATCAAGAAAATCATTCTCATTTTCTTGGAAAATTGGATCGAGTTAGCAATAATGAAAAAAAAGAATTCGGTTCCACACAGAAGATACTTGACAATGAATGGAGCAAAATAGCTTCAACAGTTGAAAAATCTCTTAAGCATATTTGTAGTAGTATTCAGGACGATGTGAAAAAATATAGTGATTTACCTATTCATGACACTATTTTAAATTTAGATAAAACGCATGATTTGAAATTCCTTTCACCAGATAAAGCTCAATTTGTCGAAAACTCTTCACCGATCAGTCAAATCGGAACTAGGGCCTGTTAGAGCTTGATCCAGTCTGCTGCGGCAGCGATGTGGATGACGGCGAGGAACGACGTTG
>NZ_CADO01000123.1 GCF_000285275.1 Acetobacter pasteurianus subsp. pasteurianus LMG 1262 = NBRC 106471 | reverse complement strand
CTGAATTCTACAAAATGACCCGAAATTGCCTCAAGTGTGAGAAATCCGCGTCGTGGGCCTGCTGGGGGCGGCGCTCTATACACCGGTCTGGACGAGCGCGGTCAGGTCGGCGGCGGATTTCGGGATCGTGCTGGTCGGTTTCGTCCTGCTGACCGTCTGGCGGGCGCCACCCCTGATGGTAGTCGGTATCAGCGCGCTGGGAGGGGTCGTCATTGGGCAGGCGGCATAATGAAATGTTCAGTCAGCGACGTGCATCGACGCGTGATCGCCATACCGTTTTTCAACGCACACTTCAATAATGGCGCGTCGTTATGAGGGCCATGTTTCGGCCGTTTCCTGTGTAAGTCAGCCAGAAAACGGACAGGCAGTTTACCCCCCAAATCTGCCTGTCGGCCTCAAGAATTAAGCAGACTGGCGGCAGTCGCCTCTTTTCTGCCGTTTCCGCAACCGATCAGGTTTCTCGAATGCAGACATCAGCATCGACCATCTTTCGCTTCATTTGTACCAACAGCTGTGATACATATGTGCATACACGCAAGGAGGCTTTGTATGTCTGCTGTTACATTCCGGGTAGATGAAACGCTGAAGGCAGCCGCAGTTAAGAAGTTGTCGACTCAAGGCATTTCACTTTCTGACGCACTGCGCGATACGCTCGCGTATATTGCTGAAACGGGTCGCTCTCCCGTCAAGCGGAGGCTTGTCACAGACGAGGATGCGGAGCTTATCGAGATTGTGCGCGAACGCCTAAAAAACCCTGCCCAAAAGCATCGTATGACTTTTGCAGAGCTTAAGAACCGTCATCGCGAATGAAAGAGTATTGTCTTGAATTCGACGACAGAGCACTCAGAGAGTGGGATGCTCTTGACGGCAGCGTGCGTAAGAAATTTGAAAAGAAGCTGGAAAAGCTGATCTAGAACCCTCACTCTCCAGGAAACGAACTGCATCGCGACCTATCAGGGTTTTATAAGATCAAGCTTCTGAAAGATGGTTACCGCCTTGTTTATCAGGTCATCGACGAACGGATCGTCATCTATGTAATTGCCGTTGGCCGGAGAGCCGATAATGAGATTTATGAACTGGCTCCGAAGCGAACAGAGTGAATTTACTTTCTTGGTAGAAAGTCAGCTCCCGCCCTCATTTTTGCCATTCAATGCCCGGTTAAGTTTCTCGAATAACAGACTATTCCCGGTTTTTCTTGACGTGAGGCGCCAGGGCGGCCAGCGATGAGGCCATGGATACAATCAGTCTTCTTGCCCTGCTCCTGACCTTCTCGGCAGGCTTCAGCATTCTCAACCACCACACATTGCGTGTTCCTGTCACGATTGGCGTTCTGGTCTTCTCATTGCTGACCTCGCTGTTGGTCATGATCCTGAACCCGCTGATCCCGGCCTATGATCTTCAGGCTCTCCCACGATCCGTGCTCGGTGCCATCAATTTGCCTGCGGCACTTCTGAACGGTGCCCTTTCGCTGCTGCTTTTTGCGGGAGCCATGCAGGTGAATGTCGGACATCTGCGCGCAAAGCTGATGTCTGTGACCGCTCTCTCCATTCTGGGAACCGTTCTGGCCGTG
>NZ_CADO01000124.1 GCF_000285275.1 Acetobacter pasteurianus subsp. pasteurianus LMG 1262 = NBRC 106471 | reverse complement strand
ACTTTTTCATAATCTAACCCGATGTACAACCCTTCTGTGAGATTTCCGCGACGACCGCTGCGTTGACGCCGCGCATCGTCGCCTGAACGGCCCGCTGGCTGCGGAAGGTGTCCCAGAAGGGCAAAGCTCCGATCAGGACCAGGATGCCCGGCAGAAAGATGCCGAAAAGACCGAAAGCGGCACCGGCAACACCGTGGGGAGATTGCCCGACGACCGCGCCGAGATAGGCCGCGAACGTGAAAAGCGGCCCCGGAACCGCCTGTGCCGCGCCATAACCGGCGAGAAAGGTGTCGTCGCTGACCCAGCCCGATGTCACGAAAGCCTCGTGCAGCAAGGGCAGCACGACATGACCGCCACCGAACACGAGCGCGCCTGACCGGTAGAAGGCGTCGAACAGGGAAACGCCCTCTGGTGCGCCATGGCAGGCGAGAACGGGCAGACCGAAGAGCAACGCCAGAAAGAGAGCCAGTGCGACGATCCCTGCACGATGCGATACGGGCAGTGTAATATGCTCGCCATCTGACGTCTGCACAGAGCGGCAAAGCCACAAGCCGGCGAGGCCCCCGAGAACGATGGCCGCGATCTGGGCAAGCGGTGAGATGGCGAACAGAACGATGAGCGCGGCCGTGACCGCGATCGAAGCTCGCGTCCGGTCCGGACACAGCGTGCGCGCCATGCCCCATACGGCCTGTGCGACGATGGCGACGGCGACGAGTTTCAGTCCATGCAGAAGGCCTGCACCAGTGAATTGCCCCGGGTTTTGTGGAGACAGAACGACCCGTAAGGTAAGAAGAATTCATGAGCAACAAATCGAAGCGTTTTCCGCCTGAATTCCGCGAACGTGCAGCCCGCATGGTTCTGGAGGAAGAGAAGAACCATCCATCACGTTGGTCTGCGGTGATGATGATCGCGCCAAAGCTGGATATTCATCCTGACACGCTGTCAAAATGGACCCGTCTGCATGAACGTGCCAATGCGCCTGCGGTGAGTGACCTGCCTGATCGAGAGAAGATCAGGCAACTGGAGCGAGAGAACCGCGAATTGCGGCAGGCCAATGAAATCCTGCGCAAGGCATCAGCATATTTTGCCCAGGCGGAGCTCGACCGCATCTTCAGACCATGACACGCTTCATTGAGGAGCATCGGCAGACATATGGTGTCGGGTCAATCTGCAGGGTTCTGTCGATTGCACCATCTGCCTATTACGCTTATCGGGCAAGACAGAAAAATCCCTGTGTGCGCAGCCAGAAAGACAAAGAGCTGTGCGATGACATCTGTAGAGTGTGGAATGATAATTTCTGCGTCTATGGAGCGCGCAAGGTCTGGCATCAGCTCAAACGTGAAGGTTTGGATGTCGCCCGCTGCACGGTAGAGCGGCTGATGCGCCAGATGGGACTGAAAGGCGTCATTCGTGGTAAGGGTGTCAGAACCACACGGCCCGATCCGGCACGGCCCTGTCCACAGGATCTGGTACGGCGTCAGTTCCATGCACGAGCCCCTAACAGGCTATGGGTTTCGGATTTTACTTACGTTTCCACCTGGCA
>NZ_CADO01000125.1 GCF_000285275.1 Acetobacter pasteurianus subsp. pasteurianus LMG 1262 = NBRC 106471 | reverse complement strand
TGTTCTGCGGGTTATCTGACACCTTGGCAGGTATGCCGTGTCAGATAATACCGCATTATCATGACGCTTTTAACCGGATAGAGCGCCGCCAACCTTGCGGCCGCAATCACCCCATTTTGGCCCGCGCCATGTTGTTTCCATCACGCCGGGTGGCAACTCTTCCACCGTGCGGGAAGCATGTTCTTTGCGTAGTGCGGCATCAATGCGCTGCATGTCGTGCTCAGCATACACCGCACCCGCTGGCAGTTCGCGCAGCGATTGCAGGTGGCCATATTTTTCGCATGCAAGGGCATCACATCGGGCAACCGTATTTTTCAGGCCACCGACGGCCCGCAAAATCACATCAGCCCGATACCGTGGCAGACGATCTGGAACCATGCGCACGCAATGCGCCACATTTCCATCTGCCGAAACGACTAGAACAATCTTCTCCCCACGCAGCAGAACAGCACCACGGCAGATCTTCTGCCAGTGTTTCATGCGTTCAGCTTTTCAGAGGATACAAAAAAAGCCGTGGCCCAGATGGGCACACGACTTCGAAGAGGATACCAGAATAGACAGGTTATCTGTGGACAGTCAAGATAACTCTAAAAATCATTTATCAGTTGTTTGAGGCGCTTTGTTAAACCACATCTCGCCCGGCAGATTGGCATACACGTCCGACAACTGCTCTAAAAGCAATTCAATAGCCCCAGAGATATATCGCCGGTCACGCTTCCGCTGCCCTGCAATCTGAGAAATACTCATATGGTCAATCAGTAAACTATACAGAAAATCTTCTGAACGTTTCCCTAAGCATTTTACCACATATCGACAGCGAGCAGCCGCAGCAATGCGGGATAAGAGCGCATATTCCGGATCTGGATTTCCACCTTTACTAGATGCTTCCGGATCTTTGCCCCCCATAATTCCTGTTTCGTAATCCCTAGCCCATGCCTGTGCAGAAGCAACTGCAGCATCACTAATCGCGCCAGAATTATGCAGCTTATTTAACAGCCCGCATGAGCTGGAAACTGCGATTGTAGGTTTTCCTTTTTCTTCCAGCCAGATGGTCGCAATATCGCCATGCTGCTGACGTTCTGGAAGAACTTCACCAGATGGGCCTGAATGCAATGTAAGTTTTTCGAGCGCATCAACATGTTCATCATCACTAACGTGACGAAATACTTTGCATTCTCGCAGTGGAAAGGATTTCTCTCCTAATCCTATACCAAATGCACGGATGTGATCATCATAAGCATACTGGAAACGAAAGGCGTCCGCTTTCCCTTCCCTATATGTAATCCAATCACCTGCTCTGCACTTAATTACTTCTGGTTTGCCATCTGCCACGTTGATGCCCTGCTTCTTCTAGTGTACCGTCCACGGGCATCGCGGGGACGGTCATTCTCGTAATCGGACAAGCGGCGTGTCAGAGTGGTGATTTCCAGTTCAGCCTCTGCACGCCGTTTTTGTTCCTGGGCCAG
>NZ_CADO01000126.1 GCF_000285275.1 Acetobacter pasteurianus subsp. pasteurianus LMG 1262 = NBRC 106471 | reverse complement strand
CCTGCCCTAGCGCATGGTGAAGAGACGCAGGTTGAGCAGGACCGTCGCCGGTTAGGCAATTCAGGGCCGTTGATTGAACAGATTGATCCGGCCACGGTGCGGGATTCCCAGCGTGCGGCGGAGGCCGCGGCTTCAGAGAAAAAAGGCGATGACACGCCAGACATGAGTGACCACCTGCTGGGCAACATGTGGGGCGCGCGGGATTGGATGGCCAGACACGGCATCAGCTTTGACATTCAGGAAGTGGATGAATTGTGGGGCAATGCCACAGGCGGCACGGCCTCGGGGGCGGATGGCGCCAGTGGCTCGGGCACCGGCCCCGCCTATGATGGCGTGACCATGCCCACCCTGACGGTCGATCTGGAAAAGCTGATCGGCCTGAAGGGCGGCACATTCAATGTCAGCGCCCTGCAACTGCGCGGACGCTCCATCTCGCAGGATCATCTGGCCAACTTCAACCCTGTCAGCGGGTTCGAGGCCGATCGTTCAACCCGCCTGTTCGAGCTGTGGTATCAGCAGTCCTTTCTGGACGGCAAGCTGGACGTCAAGATCGGGCAGCAGGATCTGGATACCGAGTTCCTGATCAGTGATTACGGGGCTTTGTATCTGAACTCCAACTTCGGCTGGCCCATGGCGCCATCGGTCAACCTGTATGCCGGTGGCCCGTCCTGGCCGCTGTCTTCTCCGGCCATTCGCATCCGGTATCGTCCGTCAGACAAGTTCACCTTCATGTTTGCCGCAGCGGATGACAACCCACCGGGCAATCGCAACAACTCCTTTGGTATCCAGAACGGCGGCAACAGCGCAGATCCCACCAACCAGAACACCCATGATGAAGATGGCGCCAACTTCAACATGGGCACTGGTGCGCTGCTGATTACCGAACTGCAATATGCCCTCAACCCCCAGCCCGATGATATGTCGCATGTCACCAAGGATCCCGGTCTGCCGGGTATCTACAAGCTGGGTGGCTATTACGATACAGCCAAATTCCCTGATTATCGCTACAACAATCAGGGCAAGGCTTTAGGGAGTGCGGCGGACACCACGGGCATTCCGCGGTGGGATCGGGGCAACTGGATGGTCTATGGCATTATTGACCAGATGATCTGGCGGCCCTCGCTTCAGTCTCCTCAATCTGTGGGCGTTTTTGCGCGTGCCACAGGCAATGGGGGAGATCGCAACATGATCAGCTTTGCCATTGATGCGGGTATCAACCTCAAGGCGCCCTTCAAGGGGCGTGACAATGACACGGTGGGGCTGGGCTGGGGCATTGGCCGGGCCTCTTCTGGCCAGCGGCGGTATGATCGTAACTCCGGTGCACCTGTGCAGGGCAATGAGAACCATCTGGAACTCACCTATCAGGCACAGGTGATGCCGTGGTGGGTCATGCAGCCGGACTTCCAGTATGTCTGGCATCCCTCTGGCGGGGTGACTGACTGGACAGGCAATCGTCTCGTCGG
>NZ_CADO01000127.1 GCF_000285275.1 Acetobacter pasteurianus subsp. pasteurianus LMG 1262 = NBRC 106471 | reverse complement strand
AACTACAACCCTCACGTGCCACACTCAGAGCTTAACTGACGACACGCCGTAGATCTTTGTTGTTTAACGGTGCTCCAATTAAAATTGTAGATGCTCGCAAAAGTTATGGAGAAGTAAAAAATCAGGTAATGTCTATAATAAAAATGTATTCTTAGTATATTATTCAGAAAGTAAAATTTTTTATGACAAATTCAGATTGGTCAGTGGTAATACCTTATTTTAACGAAAGCGATTGTTTGAGTATTTGCTTGTCATGCATTGTAAGCCAAAAACTTAAGCCTGCTCATGTAATTTTAGTAAATAATGGATCTTTTGATGATTCTATAAATATTGCAAAAAATTTTAAAAAGAAATACTCTCATATTTTCAATGTTGTATTGATTGACGAATTAGAGCCCGGAAAGATAAATGCTTTACGCGCAGGCTCGGCTTTCGTGAAAACAAAATATTTTGCGACATGGGATGCAGATACTTTTTACTCTCCATTTTATCTTGCCGTAGCCCATCGAGTATATGAACAAGTTGGACTATCTGTGGTTGCGGTTATGGCCACAAATGTCAAAGGACCACTTCTTTCACTTAAAAGTCTTTTCCGTATAGGCAAAATTCAAATTTTATCGCGTATTTTTAAATCAGAATGTCATGCAGGCGGATATGCAGAAACATTTCGTACGGATGCTTACAGAGCGATTGGTGGGTTTGATCCAAATATATGGCCTTATGTATTGGAAGACCACGAAATCGTACAAAGACTTCTTAAGGTTGGCGAGGTGCGTTATCCAGTAGGTATGTGGTGCGTGACTGCCAATCGTCGGGTTAACCGTGATCGTGTGACTTGGAGTGGAAAAGAGAAATTCATTTATCGATTTACGCCATATGCTTTAAAGGATTGGTTCTTTTATAAATTTTTAGCATCGCAGTTTAGTATGCGTGGTCTAAATGGAATACGGTTGCGTGAACAGACATGGAAAGTAAACTCTCAATCACGAAACGTTAAATGATATTCATTTATTGGTAGAGGATAGTTAAATATTTGATTCAGAAAACAGGAGACAATAAATTGAATGTCTTTATAAGAAGGCATATGAAGAAATTATTTATATTTTCAATTGGAATTTTTTGCTGTTCTGGATTGGCAATAAATATTTTCTTGGCATCTCCATGGGGAGGGATTGTATCAGCTTCGTGCAGATGGGACTGTACATGGTACCTAGATATAGCACATCATGGTTATTCTATTGTCCCTCGCGCAACAAATTTACCGAGTTTAGGGCCTGTTAGATCTTGAATTTCTTCCCATATTGTAGGGATGGAAGAA
>NZ_CADO01000128.1 GCF_000285275.1 Acetobacter pasteurianus subsp. pasteurianus LMG 1262 = NBRC 106471 | reverse complement strand
TGTCTGGCATCCCTCTGGCGGGGTGACTGACTGGACAGGCAATCGTCTCGTCGGAAACGAAGCCATCTTCGGCCTCCATTCCAATATCACTTTCTAGGGACGAGATATAAAAAAGCATTTCCTGCAAATTGATGTTCTAAAAACATAGAACAATACAATGTTAGGAAATGCTTTT
This sequence comes from Acetobacter pasteurianus subsp. pasteurianus LMG 1262 = NBRC 106471, assembly GCF_000285275.1. GTDB lineage: Bacteria > Pseudomonadota > Alphaproteobacteria > Acetobacterales > Acetobacteraceae > Acetobacter > Acetobacter pasteurianus. The sequence continues at coordinate 1,324 of NZ_CADO01000128.1, read as the reverse complement.
TTATAAATGTGCATTACGCACATAAAATCTTTGAAAAGATTTATTTTGTAGGATTTATGGAAAATAAATTTTCCATAAATCCTACTAACACCAATAACCAAAAAATTAAGCAGTCTTCCGCATGGCACCATTGGGCGATGGTAGGCATTTTTCTGCCAGAGCACCAAAAACCAGCCCTAAAACAGACCACAAAACAATTTGCATACCTATGGATGCTTCCCGAAAACGCCATAACACTACAGCAGGAAAATTGTCTGGCACTTCATTGATATCTGGTAAACCAAACTGCACCGCGGCAACAAGCACAAGCCCGAGCACAATGCTGCATACAGTCGCGTTCCAACATCCTATCACGTTAGAAAGCGCCCGCCCCACCGACAGAGAAATCATGGAAATTGCAATGGAAAGACCAACCATTGCAAAATACATTTCCGTCCGCAAAGCAATGGTTTCTTCCTGACCTACTGCGGGTGGGTTTGGTGGATATTTTAGATCTGGTATCAGCACAAATGTTAAAAACCCAATACCAGCAAGCAACAATGCCATAGAACGCGGGCTTAATGCTGCAAGGCGTTGGTAAGCAAATGCAAAAACAATTGCAAAAATACCGCCATATGCAGCACCGTACATCAGCACCGCAGTAAGCAGCCCCCAAGATGCCTGCACACCACGGCTTACCATTTCAGGTTCTGGCGCGGCACCAGCTGCAGCATCCTGCGCTGCTTCAAACGCAATGGCCAAAGCCACCTGCGGTTCACCAAAAATCTTTGCAAATACAAAAGAAAGCAATGCAGCCAGAATGCCCGCGACCATGCCGCGGGCTAAAAGACGACCAACCATGAGTAAAACTTTCTTCTAATGCCTTAGTGGCAGGGGAAACCAAGCAGATGGCGGCCATCATGCACAAACTCATGCACAGCGTGACCGGAAATCAGGGAAGTGGCACCCTGCTCTGCACCCACAAAGTAGAGCAGCAGTGCAGAAATAATCAGGCCGAAAACAGCCCAAGGCAAAATGGCACGAACCGGAATGCTCTGGCCCGCTGCCGCAACCGGCATAGCTGTATGAACAGATGTGTTCATGATGTTGTATCCTTTTTAATAGAGCCTACCGGAGCAGGCACAAAAGAGTTTGAAACAGAACGTCATGGTTTGGTCGGCCCTAATCATAGAATGACAAAGCCTGACAGCAAGAGTATTCCGAACACGCCTGCTGCTCTCCTCGTCCCTAGAAAGTGATATTGGAGTGGAGGCCGAAGATGGCTTCGTTCCCGACGAGACGATTGCCTGTCCAGTCAGTCACCCCGCCAGAGGGATGCCAGACA
>NZ_CADO01000129.1 GCF_000285275.1 Acetobacter pasteurianus subsp. pasteurianus LMG 1262 = NBRC 106471 | reverse complement strand
CACTACAGTTGCATTTTGTGTTGAGTTCTGACTCTATGGGTAACCATGATTCAGGATATGATGAGTGGCGGTGCGTCTGTTGAAGAGACGCTAGAATTATGGGCGCGCTCGCTTCGGTCCGCCAAGGATCGGATGGCGCCGCTGTTCACGCAAAAACGTGTCGTAGATTCAGCCTGTGCTTTTCTTGATATTTTGATTGGCAATGAACCACGCAAGACGGGATGGATGCGAGCGGAAGCCGCAGGAGATCCTGGTCCATGGCGGCAGCAGGCGCTTCTGGGGCGCGGGCACTGGGATGCCGATGCTCTTCGTGATGTCGTCAGGGATTATGTGATTGAGCATCTGGGCACTGAAGAGGGCGTGCTGGTCATCGACGAGACCGGTTTTCTGAAGAAGGGTCAGGCGTCCTGCGGTGTGGGGCGGCAGTATACGGGATCTGCAGGCAAGATCACGAACTGCCAGATTGGTGTATTTGCCACCTATGTATCGACGCGGGGCCATGCCTTTGTGGACCGCGCCCTGTATCTCCCGAAAGACTGGACATCAAAGCCTGAGCGCCTGAAGCAGGCCCACGTTCCCGATGACGTGGTGTTTGCAACCAAACCGGCGTTAGCCTCGATGATGATTGAGCGGAGTATTGAGGCCGGTGTGCCCTTTCGCTGGGTTGCAGCAGACAGCGTGTATGGCGTCGGTGATGTGGAACGCACGCTTCGCCGGGCTGGAATTGGATATGTCCTTGGCGTCAAAGGCAATCACTGGTTCGGGTCATGGGCAACAAACCCGTTGATTGCAGGAGAAGCCAGAGATATTGCCTCGGATCTGTCAGAGCAGGACTGGCGCCGTCTGTCTGCGGGACACGGCACAAAAGGTGAGCGACTTTATGACTGGGCGTATCTTCCGCTTGCTGATCTGGATGCTGAAGAATTTGACTACCCTATAGCCGGACCATGGACACGAGGCCTGTTGATCCGCCGAAACATCGCTGACGGGGACCTTGCCTATTTTACGACCTGGAGCCCGAAAGGAACAACCACGCAGGAACTCGTGAACGTTGAAGGGACGCGCTGGAGGATCGAAGAATGTTTCGAGACGGCCAAAAACGAATTTGGTCTTGATCATAACGAGACCCGCTCCTGGCATGGTTGGCATCGGCATGTCTCTCTGGTCATGCTAGCCTATGCCGTCATGGCAAGTGTCCGGTATCAGGCAAACTCATTGAAACCGAAAAAAACACACCGCAGAACACGATAATCGTCGTCCGTTGGTCCATTCAGGAAATCAGGCGTCTTGTCGTAAAACTCTCACAACGCAGACTGCCCGTCGCTCACATCCTCAGATGGTCCGTCTTTCGACGAACACATCAGGCCAGCGCTATCCGTGCTCACTCACGACACAAAATGCAACTGTAGTGCTA
>NZ_CADO01000130.1 GCF_000285275.1 Acetobacter pasteurianus subsp. pasteurianus LMG 1262 = NBRC 106471 | reverse complement strand
AAAACAGAATGTGGATAGCCTGCATATGAGCCATCTATATGCAGAAGAATACCTTCTTCCGTTCCCTTACAGATACTTTCTGTTTCGGTATAAGAGACACATCCGCACAGGCTGAGTGTTATCAGAATTGACAATCCGTAACGTATCACCCGTTGCATAACCTGTATCTGGCCTTCCTAATACGATCCACAGCACGCCATTGTTGCGTTGGCATCTTTGCCCCTATAACGCGCAAATATGACGTGAACCTGAATGGCCACCAGACAACGATTTCTACGTAGAAAGAAATACCTCGTCAGATCACAGGCCTGACATAGAACATGATGTGTAAAGTTATGCCTCTGAACTACTTCAGTCTGGCCAAGAACTATTCAAAGATGTTTCGTTTTTTATAATAAATCTATCACTCCAGCAGAAACTTCGGCAAACATGCAAACAGATTCAGACATTCCGCTTACGCCTTCATGTCGGACATTTGCGGATGGCTAAAAATTCGCAAAACTGGACATTGGTGAAGTTCCGATCGAACGCCGGTTCACGAAGGAAAAACAGTCTATTGTTTCATTCTTCACGTCGAAGGAAGAAGCCGCATGAGCTATTCACAAAATGCTTAGAGATAAGCCCGTGATATTGATAATTGGGTCAAGGTAGATCGGCAGCACAAGGCTGCGCGGCGCATCCGCGTGACAATTATCAAAAAAGAACACAATGGAATGATCTATTATGTCCACACTGTTAAACTGTAAAAATGACGACATTCTCGATATGTTTCCGCGTATCAAAAATCTTGGTGCTAGTTCGTTCGGCGAGGATGCGGATCTCTTTGGCGATACATTAGCAGAGGCCATTGAAGATGCGCCGCAGGGGCGTCGTCTGCCGTTCAAGTTACAAACAATCAACGAATTAAAGACTTTATTGGCTTGTAATGATGCGGAAATCGACCATGCAACTTTGATTTTGATCAGCATAAGTCCCACGGCGGATGTTGAAGAGCCACCGAACTGGGGCAGATTCCCAAGCTTGCGGGCATTCTGGTCCGCTGTCCTGCACGTTTTTGAAAACGCCCCCAAAGTGCAGGCGGGAAGAGAGATTGACCCGATTACGTAGGCGGGTCCGTTCGCCAACACCGAATACAGGAATGTCTGTTTTCATGTGTTGGCGTTCCAGACGTAGATTTTCCGCACACCTCCTTCGCACGAAATATTTCCATGGGAAGGCCCTTGAGTTCTCCTTGGTTCATCATGGAAAAGGGTAACTGATACTGAAGCGGTATCCGGCGGCTTCACAGCTGGAAGCCGCCGGCATGTTG
>NZ_CADO01000131.1 GCF_000285275.1 Acetobacter pasteurianus subsp. pasteurianus LMG 1262 = NBRC 106471 | reverse complement strand
CTTCCCAGACTTTCGTACGCCTCGCGGCGCCCGAAACCCTTCAGGGAAGCGGAATGTCCGGTGTCGAAAGTAAAACCGAGAAATCGGACATTGTAAAAGAAAAACACGAGGAGATTCCAAGCGTGAATTTTGGAAAATTACTTAAGTTACCAAAGAAGGTAAAGCAGCGAATTCGATAAAGTCCTGCAGATATCGGATCTCTTCATCGGTTTCGCGGCAACCAAGAAATATCTGCTTTGCAATGCCCTTTTTACCAAGCTTCACCGGGTAAAGGTCAAAGCGTGGGGCATACTCTTCCACAAGCCAGCGTGGAAGTGCTGCAACGCCCCTTCCATGCGCCACCATCACCAGCATGATATCCGTGGTTTCAATCTGTTTCTGCTGTCGTGGGCCAATACCAGCAGGCTGTAGAAACTGCGTATAGATATCCAGCCGCTCGGACGGAACAGGGTAGGTGATCAATGTTTCGCCAGCAAGCTGTTCCGGCAAGACGAACTTCTCATTCCGAAGAGGATGTTCAGGGCCAACGGCCAGAACGAGTTCATAATCGAAGACCGGTGTGAATTTCAGGCCGGGTTTGTAAAGCGGATCAGGGGTGACCACGATGTCAATCTCATTGCTGAACAACGCGCCAATACCGCCAAACTGGAACTTCTGCCGTACATCCACGTCAACTTTGGGCCATCGCTCCAGATACGGGGAGACGACTTTCAGAAGCCACTGATAGCAGGGATGACACTCCATGCCGATGCGGAGTGTACCACGCCCGCCATTTGCGAACTGTTCAAGGCGGCTTTCCGCCAGCTCAAATTGAGGAAGCAGGCGGTTCGCCAAAGCAAGCAGCCATTCGCCTGCCTGATTGAGCACAAGGGAGCGTCCCTCCCGCCGCCATATCTTTACTCCAAGCTGCTGTTCAATCTTGCGGATGGCGTGACTGAGCGCCGGCTGGGTTAGGTTCAGACGCATCCCTGCAGCCGTCAAAGAGCCTTCTCGCGCGACTTCCCGAATAATTGTCAGATGACTGCGCTCCAGAACGCCCATGGTCTACCTCGCGAATGCACAGGATTCATATAATCATAAAAACATATCATTTAATCATAAAAACATATCATTTTACAGCGTGTCGTCAGTTAAGCAGGATGATGATTGAGGCGAACTGCACGGCT
>NZ_CADO01000132.1 GCF_000285275.1 Acetobacter pasteurianus subsp. pasteurianus LMG 1262 = NBRC 106471 | reverse complement strand
TCGGCCCGGTCCTTGATCGGCGTTTCATCCCAGAAGGTCTGACCATCCGCCGTGACTGCCAGAACCACATTGCTCAGCTTGGTCTGGGTGGGCTGGTTCATGTCCTTGGGCAGCTGCACCTTCACGGTATGTGTCGCCACCGGAATGGTGATCAGAAAGATGATCAGCAGCACCAGCATCACATCCACAAGCGGTGTGGTGTTGATGGCGGAGACGACGTCGTCTTCCCCGCCGCTATCGCCAACCTGCATGCCCATAAGCGTTCTCCTTGCCTTGACCTGACCCGTTGATTACCCGATGCGGTTGGACACCGTGGCCGTGGTGGGGGAGTTGTCCGGGCGCACCACAATCTGGTCTACCGCAGCGCCATGACGCACACCCCCGATGAGGATGGACTGCAGGTCAGAAGCAAAGTCGCGCACCAGATCCATGGCGGTCTTGTTGCGGCGCACCAGCAGGTTGTAGCCCAGAACGGCCGGCACAGCCGTGGCCAGACCAATGGCCGTCATGATCAGGGATTCACCCACCGGACCTGCCACCTTGTCGATGGAGGCCTGACCGGCAATGCCGATGGCTGTCAGCGCATGGTAGATCCCCCACACCGTGCCGAACAGACCGATGAACGGAGAGGTGGAGCCCACGGTGCCCAGAAACGCCAGACCCTTTTGCAGGCTGTTCTGGATGTTGTTCACCGCGCGCTGGATGGACATGCCCGTCCAGCTATGCAGGTCAATGCTTTCCTGCATCGTGCCTTCATGGTGCTCGGCAGCCACAATGCCGGTATCGGCGATGTAGCGGAACGGAGATGTGGAGGTCAGAGCGGAAGCTCCTTCCTGAATGCTGTGCTTGGTCCAGAAGCTTTTGGTGGCTTCCTTGGCGGCCGCAAACAGGCGGGCCTGCTCGATGAACTTGGTGATCATGATATACCATGTGCCCAGAGACATGGTGAGCATGATCAGCAGCACGCCGCGGGCAATGATATCCCCATTGGACCACAGGGCCCCCAGACCGTAGGGGTTGGCTTCTTCCTTGGTGTCTGCTGCAGGTGGGGCCTGTTCGGCCGGAGCGCTGGCAGCGGGTGCTGGAGCCGCAGGGGCTGCATCCGGCGTGGCAGCAGGTGCCGGTGCGGAAGATGGCGCCGCATCAGGAGCCGGTGCCGTGGCCGCAGGCGCTGCGGGGGCCGCATCCTGCGCAAGGGCTGCCACTGGGGCTGCAGTGCTCATCAGCAGCGCCAGAGCCGGAGCCGCAAGACCTGACACAAAAGAACGGGGCAGTCTGGTCATCTTCCTCATAATCCTCATCATCAGGGCCCGATCCG
>NZ_CADO01000133.1 GCF_000285275.1 Acetobacter pasteurianus subsp. pasteurianus LMG 1262 = NBRC 106471 | reverse complement strand
AGCCGTGCAGTTCGCCTCAATCATCATCCTGCTTAACTGACGACACGCTGTAGTATAACTTATCTTTTTATCTAAGAGAGCAAAATTATGATCAGGCTTTCGTTCAATCGCGGTTTCCACATCAACGTCCAAAAAGATAATTATAGAGGGATGTACACTGGCCATTTTTTGATAGAGTTGACGTTCGATGCGTGCCAGCCATTTAATAATTGGACTGTTCGTCCTATCCGCTGAAAGACCAGGGCCATCGCAATATCCAATAAGCTCATTCTGTGGGTAACGATCTGTTACGACCTGAATTCCGTTTTTATGAGCAGCATACATTTTATTAAATTCTAGAAAACGCTTACAAGAGAATAAGAAAACAACAAAAGCTGTTACTGGTCCAGGAATGCGTTCCGTTGGACTGCGTGTCTTTTTAGCTTTATTCGATAGAACCCGTTCTATATATTTTCCGACAATAGGCCATTTCTGTATACGACGACCCAATTCTCCTGAACCTAGACCTAAATAAAAAATTTCAGTTTTTCGTTCTTTATTTAATATTTGTGCAATATCATGAGATAATGTCGATTTTCCAGAACCATCGCATCCGATAAATGAAATAATCGGCGCAGTATTCTCATAATAATTGGTATCACTCATGATCATTTCTCATATAAATATCACAGAATATCTAGCCATTATTTCAGACTATGATCCTACTATATTTACTACCCCAGAGTTGTTTGGAATTTTCACATAAACTATATATTCAATTCTTCAGCAAATTTAGTGCCTGAAGAAAAAACAGAGTCTATTTAACTTTTGCGTATTTTCATTGGTTATCTTTAAGCCCATAAAAAATTTTGACGGAGAGGTCATATCTCTTAAATATTAAATATTGGCAAGACTATCGACAAAAGGAATTGATATGGTTGCAAAAAAGACACACTTTATATTATCAGGTCAAATGGAGGGTTCGAAAAACCTTTGACTGAGTGCTCTTGTGCGTGATTTCAGGTTCCTTATCCTGATTTTTGCTCTGCGATTTGAGCAGACCGGGGAGTATCG
>NZ_CADO01000134.1 GCF_000285275.1 Acetobacter pasteurianus subsp. pasteurianus LMG 1262 = NBRC 106471 | reverse complement strand
TGTGTCTGATATGCGCAATCCCCTGTGGCACGACGAGACCGAATTCATACAGAATGAATTGCCCCGGGTTTTGTGGAGACGGAACGACCCGAGAGGTAAGAAGGATTCATGAGCAACAAATCGAAGCGTTTTCCGCCTGAATTTCGTGAACGTGCAGCCCGCATGGTTCTGGAGGAAGAGAAGAACCATCCATCACGCTGGTCCGCGGTGATGATGATAGCGCCAAAGCTGGATATTCATCCTGACACGCTGTCAAAATGGACCCGTCTGCATGAACGTGCCAATGCGCCTGCGGTGAGTGACCTGCCTGATCGAGAGAAGATCAGGCAACTGGAGCGAGAGAACCGCGAATTGCGGCAGGCCAATGAAATCCTGCGTAAGGCGTCGGCATATTTTGCCCAGGCGGAGCTCGACCGCATCTTCAAGCCATGACACGCTTCATTGAGGAGCACCGGCAGACATATGGTGTCGGGTCAATCTGCAGGGTTCTGTCGATTGCACCATCTGCCTATTATGCAACTGTTGCCAGACAGAAAAATCCGTGTGTGCGCAGCCAGAAAGACAAAGAATTGTGCGATGACATCCGTAGAGTGTGGAATAATAATTTCTGCGTCTATGGAGCGCGCAAGGTCTGGCATCAGCTCAAACGTGAAGGCCTGGATGTCGCCCGCTGCACGGTAGAGCGGCTGATGCGCCGGATGGGGCTGAAAGGCGTCATTCGTGGCAAGGGGGTCAGAACCACACGGCCTGATCCGCAACGTCCGTGTCCGCAGGATCTGGTGCAGCGCCAGTTTCATGCTCCTGCCCCCAACAGACTGTGGGTTTCGGATTTCACGTATGTTTCCACTTGGCAGGGCTTTGTTTATGTGGCCTTCATCATTGATGTATTCGCACGGGTTATTGTGGGCTGGCGCGTCTCCTCAACGGCCCATACCGACTTCGTGCTGGATGCTCTCGACGCGGAAATCTCACAGAAGGGTTGTACATCGGGTTAGATTATGAAAAAG
>NZ_CADO01000135.1 GCF_000285275.1 Acetobacter pasteurianus subsp. pasteurianus LMG 1262 = NBRC 106471 | reverse complement strand
GTGATACATGCGACAGACCCTGACCGATCGAAGTGCCTTCAAATTTGTATTGCTATCATGTTGCGCTGCATTTTTGTGTGAAACAGGTGCGCCAACAGCCCACGCCCAGACATCTGCACCTGTCCAGGTTCAGGTGGGAGACATAGCCAAAACCCTCAAGCCCGAAGAGGCAGAAAAGGGTGCAGGCACGCCAACAGATGGGGAAGAACCGCCAGCCACCTCTCTTTCTGAAGAAGAAGAGGCCATGAAGCCCAAGGCGGGCAATCTGTTCCATGTCAAACCCGGCCATACCCCCACATACTGGGAAGGGCTGGAAGGGCATGTCTCCATTGAAGCGGGGATTTCAGGCAACCCCTGGACACGCTCCGGCCGCAACTTTGCGCAGTATTATTCAGATCGCGCCAATACGGTCACTCTGAACCAGATCATTGGTTCCCTGTCCCATCCGGTCACGTCCGTGGGCAGTGGGTATGGCATCGGCTTTGTGCTCGAAGCCATGTATGGTTCCGATGCGCGGTTTGACCCCACAATCGGCATGGGTTCTGGCTCCTTGCACGGCCTGTATCAGTGGGCGCCCACACAGGCGCATCTGGATGTGCATCTGCCGTGGATCTTCAAGCGCGGCATTGATGTGCAGATCGGCCAGATGTACGGCATCATGGGGGCAGAAGGCACGCCAGCTCTGGCACGCCCCTTCTACACCTACAACTACGCATCCGATTATATCGTGCCGTTCCAGACGGTGGGTATTCTGGCCACCATGCATCTGACCCGCCACATGGACTGGATTTTGGGGGTGGATGCAGGCAACTCCACAACCTTTGGCGCCTCGGGCAACAACAACAAGCCCAAGGGCTATTTTGGTCTGGCGTGGAACAAGCTGATGGATGGCAAGCTGGATGTGCATGCCATCGGGCATTTTGGGCCGCAGGGCAACAATGGCCGCACCATTGTCTCCCCCACAGGGTGGGTGAGTGCGGGCATTGGCAAGCAGGCCAACAGCCTCATGCAGTATAATGCGGATGTCATGGCCACGTATCATATCAATGACAAGATGACCGTTTCCGTGGATGGCACCTATCTGCACGATGATTCCCTGCGTGATGATGCCTATGGCGTGACAACCTACTTTTCCTACGACATCCACCCCTGGCTGACATTCAATGCACGTGG
>NZ_CADO01000136.1 GCF_000285275.1 Acetobacter pasteurianus subsp. pasteurianus LMG 1262 = NBRC 106471 | reverse complement strand
CCTTCCACTCTCGTGAAAATATCACACCATCAAACCACGGGACTAAACACCTAGAGCAACCCATCTCACCATTCAAACCAATCGACACGGAACGTATGACCACGTTAGCACCACAAACAACGAAAAATACGATTTCATCACACACAATGTAATTCGGACAAGAGTAAGGTAGCACTTTAAACAGTGCCACCTTACCTTGTCTGCTCAGAATCAAGTCTTTTTTGTCCAACCGTGGAACGCAGTTTTGCCTTCTAGGCGCGCCTGCTCTCTGACATCATGAGCAACACGCGCGTCCTGCTCACGAACTAACCAGTAAACGATGCCCAGGGCCAAAACTGCGGCAGAGAGCGCGAACAATTCCATGGCGGACACCTTATTCAGATCCAGCAGGATGAATTTACGGGCAACTGCTAAAAGGGCGATCAGAACGATGGTTCTCACCCGGATAACATTCTCGTGCTGGGCCAGAACGACAAGCAGGGAATGTTTAAATTCAAGGGCAATAATGACGGTAAAGATCGCACCAAAAATTTCCTGAAAGATCTCCTGCTTGATGGGATCGATCCCGATGTCAACGATCAGATGCCAGACCGCGCTGATCAGATGAACTGTCGCTATGGCAGTGACAAGCATGATGAGGGCAATCAGTATCAGAATAATGGCCTGTTCAAAGCGTTCATAGAATGTCAGACCATTAAACAGCCTGACCAGACGCGACCAATCCCTGCTGTGCCAGGAACGTTTCATGGAGATTTCTTCCATAACCGTTTTCCCATCAGATAATTGATATAGTTTTAAGTGTTTGGCTTTTCTTTCAATAATCTTGAGCGTCCTCACTCAGGACATGAACCGGACCACGATCGCTTATTGACTATTTGAGTTACCTCTCTTTTTCTTACGAGAAGAGACTACGCTAACGGCTAATGTCGACTTCAGATGCAGATAAATTACCTGTTGATCCTGACAAGGAGAAACTCGCCGAACCTCTGGATCCGGCTGATATGGTAATCCCCCCATAATAAGAGTGACTTTTGAATGAGAATTTTCTCAGCGTAAGAATTGAGGAGATTCTGA
>NZ_CADO01000137.1 GCF_000285275.1 Acetobacter pasteurianus subsp. pasteurianus LMG 1262 = NBRC 106471 | reverse complement strand
TGGAGGGTTCTAAAAACCCCCTGGTTTTGAGGTCTTCTGTATGATTCTATTTCTTCTGCGTTGATTGAGGGAATGGCGATATGAAGCAGTCTGGTTTCTTTGATGTTGAAGAGCGTCTTGCCCGGCTGAGTGGGCTTGGCGATCAGCTCGAAGCGTTTTCCCGGACTGTGGATTTTGAAGCGTTCCGTCCTGATCTGGACAAGGCCCTGGCGTATTCCGATGGAAGCAAGGGCGGACGACCGCCATTTGATCCTGTGCTGATGTTCAAGATCCTGGTGATCCAGACGCTCAACAATTTGTCTGATGAGCGGACGGAATATCTGATCAACGATCGCCTCTCCTTTATGCGTTTCCTTGGGCTGGGACTTTCAGATCGGGTGCCGGATGCCAAAACGGTCTGGCTGTGTCAAAAGCGTCTGACCCAGGCGGGTGCGATCGATGGGCTGTTCAACCGCTTTGATGCGACCCTGCGTAACGCCGGGTATTTGCCGATGTCAGGCCAGATCCTGGATGCCACGCTGGTAGCGGCTCCGAAGCAGCGGAACACCAATGCAGAGAAAGCGGATCTGCGAGCAGGCCGTATTCCTGAAGACTGGCAGGACAAACCCGCAAAGCTGTCGCACAAGGATCGTCATGCGCGCTGGACACTGAAGTTCACGAAGGCGAAGCGGCAGGATGATGGAACCATGCCATCCAGCGATCTCGCCATCCCGTTCTTTGGCTATAAATCGCATGTTTCCATCGATCGGAAATACCGGTTCATCCGCAAATGGAAAACAACGCATGCCGCTGCCAGTGATGGCGCGCGATTGAGAGAGGGGCTTCTGGATAAAACCAATACGGCCTCAAGTGTCTGGGCCGACACGGCCTATCGCTCAAAAGCCAACGAAGACTTCATGGAAAAGCAGGGCTTTGTCTCCAAGGTTCATCGCAAAAAGCCGCATCTCAAGCCTATGCCCCGGCATATCCAGAAATCAAATGCTGGAAAGTCGGTCATCCGCTCGCGTGTCGAGCATGTCTTTGCCGATCAGAAGTCACAGACGGGGCTGTTTGTCCGGACTGTCGGTATCAGTCGAGCCACCATGAGGATCGGGCTCGCCAATATCGTCTACAATATGCGCC
>NZ_CADO01000138.1 GCF_000285275.1 Acetobacter pasteurianus subsp. pasteurianus LMG 1262 = NBRC 106471 | reverse complement strand
TGTCAGGTTGTGAGACGTCATTGGGATGATGTAGCGTGGGCGATACCGCGTTATGCTTCGTTGTTTTCTTCCGTTTGCAGGGAGACCGAATGATGCTTCAGATCCACCCACAGGCACGCACGACACCGGCTGTCCGGGCTGAGATAGCTCGTTCGTCAGAACCGACATCCGTGCTCGCCAGACGCTACGGGATCAGCGATGAAACAGTCCGCAAGTGGCGCAGGCGTGGTTCGGACGCCTGTCAGGACCGCAGCAGCCGTCCCTGGAGGCTGGCCTGGAAAGCCTCGGAGGAGGAGCGCGCCATTGTCTGTCAGCTTCGGCGTTCTACCGGTTTTGGTCTGGATGATCTGACCTTTGTCTTACGGCATTTCCTGCCGCATCTGAACCGGGACAATATCTGGCGGATACTGAAAGACGCCGGATTGAACAGGCTGCCTCCTGTTCCAAAGGCCGGACCAGTTCGGGGACAGGGAAAGTTCCGCGATTACGATCCCGGTTATGTCCATATCGATGTGAAACATCTGCCAAAATTACAGACAGCAGATGGGGACCGGCGGAAACGTTTTCTGTATGTCGCCATCGATCGCTGTTCCCGTTCAGTGCACCTGGCTGTTTATGACGCGGAAAATGCGGATAATTCCGTTGATTTCCTCAATGCCGTCAAATCGGCCTTTCCTTTCCGGATCACCCATATCCTGACCGATCGTGGCTCCTGCTTTACAGCGGACGCCTTCGAAAAAGCCTGTCATGACATGGGAATCGACCGACGCCGGACCAAGGCTTACTCCCCTCAGACCAATGGAATGGTGGAACGCTTCAATGGCCGTGTCGCTACAGAAGTACTGCAGGTCTGTGTCTCAAACCATGAAGATCTGGAAATTCTGCTCAGAGGCTTCTGTTTCGCCTACAATCATCGCCCGCAGCGTGTTCTGGGCGGCATCGCTCCCGCCCAATGCATCATCTCATGGCTTGAAAAACATCCCGCGTCACGTAATCAAGACTATATCAAACCGGCTGGTCGTGACATCATGAAACAGGTCGACGAAATCCTTGATTACGCCAATGACGTCTCACAACCTGACA
>NZ_CADO01000139.1:399182-491182 GCF_000285275.1 Acetobacter pasteurianus subsp. pasteurianus LMG 1262 = NBRC 106471 | reverse complement strand
CACGTCAATATGGGTCAGAAAACTCTTGCATAACGGACGGTAACCACAGAAGAATACCCTGTATGATCGCGGTGCCTAAAATGCCATACACTGTTCCGCGTACTGTGCTGCCCACAATATGCAGGTGCCGCCCGGCCTGATGCCCCGCAATACGCACCATAACGGCCTGCACCGTATCCCATAACATGGGGCCACTGAGCCAAAAAAAGAAGGCAATAAACAGCGCCATAACCAGATGCAGGGCGCCATTGGCCATGCGCATCAACACTTCAAGAAGAGATTGAATAATCTCTCCCGCATAGGGGCGCAGTTCATCCCCCACAGAGCTGATGTTGCGGCTCCAGCGCTCCCAATGGTGGCTGATATCCGGCCCAAATGCCGGCAGCGATGCAATCCAATGGGGCAGGGGTGGAAGTTCATGAATAGTGCCAACAAATGCCATAATCTGCCGCGCCCAACGGGGGCCGGATGATACACAGGCAGATGCCAAAAACGCCAACGGCAACACCACGCCCACGGCACACAGCAGCGTCATGGTCAGGCTGGCGGCGTTTGGCCCCATGCGGCGGCGCAAATGCTGAAACAATGGCCATGTTGTATAAGCCAGCACACCCGCCCACAGCAGAGCGGAAGAAAAGGGTGCAAGCACCAGCACGCACCCATACGTAATGCCGCCTAAAAGCAGCAGCCGCATGATGCGTTCGGTAGAAGCGGGCTGACCAGTTGCCATTCAGCCATTAAATCATGAAATCTGGATTTTGTCTGGTGTGAAAACAAAACTTCTCCATGCACACTTAACATGCCGCACCATGATGTTTTGTTTGCCAGCCAGACAGGGCTGTGTGATCTTTGCCGCAGAATATTCAAAATAACAGTAGGTCAGGCAGCCGATATGTCACCTCTTATTTCCACACAAAAACTGGCCGAAATGCTTGGCACCTCCGGCGTGCATGTGCTGGATGCAACTGCCCTTTTGCCGGGAGAAACCTTTAACCCGCAGCAAAGTTTTGCCGCAGCACATATTCCCAGTAGCCGGTATTTTGATATCGAACTGTTTTCTGACCCAGAAAGTGCGTTGCCGCATACAGCTCCCTCCGCCGCGCGGTTTAGCCACCTGTTTGGCAGGCTGGGTATAACGGCACAGGATACCGTGGTTTTTTATGATCAGGGCAATGTGGCATCGGCTTGCCGCGGGTGGTGGTTAACACGCCTGTTTGGGCATGAACGCAGCTTTATTCTTGATGGCGGATTACCCGCATGGGTGCGTGATGGACACCCAACAGAAGCTGCTGCTCCTACCGCGGCATTGCCAGCACCTTATCAGCCACGCACATGCTACACGCATATTGTGGGGCTGGGGGACATGCTGGATATTGTGAAACACGGCTCACATCCCATTCTGGATGCCCGCAGCACTGCCCGTTTTTATGGCGAAACTCCAGAACCTCGGCCAAATGTTGCCTCTGGCCATATGCCCGGTGCACGCAATATGCCTTATAAAAACCTGCTGAATACAAAAGGGCAGTTTTTGCCCCCAGAACAGTTGCGCGCGCTCTTTGCACAAGCAGGCGTTACGGAATCTGATACTCCCATAACCACCTGCGGCTCCGGTATGACAGCTGCCGTGCTGACGGCAGGTCTGGCTATTGCCGGGCTCAATATGGGTGCCTTGTATGATGGATCCTGGGCAGAATGGGGCAGCTTCCCCAATGCGCCCGTAACAGTGGAACGCACAGCATGACAGACGCAAACAAAGTTTCCGCCGGCTGGCTTAAACTTGCATCTTCCCTCAGCCATGTTGCCCGCCCACAAGCAACAGAAGCAGGCACCTACGTAAACCTGCCACTGGAACGTGGCTCTACCGTTGTGTTTCCTTCTCTGGATGCCATGCAACAAACTGGCCGCAAGCGGTATGAGCATGTCAGCATTTATGGGGCTATGGGCTCGCCCACCCAGCATGAGCTGGAAAAAGCCATTGCCACCATAGAAGGGGGTACGGACACGCAAGTTGTCTGTTCTGGTCTGGCAGCCTGCACCACGCCGCTTCTGGCTTTTCTCAAAGCCGGCGACCACTGCCTGCTGGCAGATAACGTATATGGCCCAACCCGGCGCTTTGCAGAAAATATGCTCAAGCGCTTTGGAGTGGAAATTTCATATTTTCCACCCTGTGCAGCTGCCGCAACCATAACAGCTCTTATGCGTCCCAATACGCGCGTGGTGTTTACAGAAAGCCCCGGCAGCCACACGTTTGAGGTGCAGGATGTTGCCATGTTAGCAGAAATTGCCCATGCGCATGGTGCCTTGCTATTTTTTGATAACACATGGGGCTTTGGTATTTTTGCGCCATTCAAACATGGCGTGGATGTTTCCATTCAGGCGCTTACAAAATACCCGGCAGGCCATTCTGATGTAATTGCGGGTGCCGTTACTGTTGCCGATACGCGCCTGTGGCATACATTGCGCGATGCCGCCATTCAGATGGGGCAGGTGGCTGGGCCGGATGAATGTTGGCTTACCTTGCGCGGCCTCCGCACCATGGGTGTGCGGTTGGCTCAGCAGGCAAAATCTGCCTTGCACATTGCCAAATGGCTGCAAACCCGGCCAGAAGTGGCTCGCGTACTGCACCCTGCATTACCGGAATGCCCCGGCCATACATATTGGAAGCGTGATTTTACCGGTGCAGGCAGCCTGTTTGGTGTTGTGCTGAAAGCCGATTACACAGTGCAGGACATGCAGCGCATGATTGATGCCCTGAAGATGTATGGCATTGGCGCATCTTGGGGTGGGTATGAAAGCCTTATTCTTCCGACCACAGGCGGCATTACCCGCAGCAGTGAATCCCCCGTGCAGAATGGACCTGCCTTCCGCCTTCAGATTGGGCTGGAAAACCCGGATGATCTGATTGCTGATCTGGAACAGGGCTTGCAGGTTCTTAAAAGCGCCTGACCACTTTATTCTACCAGCCGGGGTTAGTTAGCAGAACCCCGGCTGCGATAGGTAGCTGCTTCTGCCACATGCTGGGGCTGAATATCCAGCTCTCCAGCAAGATCAGCAATGCTGCGTGCTACGCGTAACATGCGTGTATAGCCGCGTGCAGAAAACCGAAATCTGGCCGCTATGGCTTGCGCCATGTTTTGCGCTTCTGCCGATACACACAGATCTTCCAATGCGGCTTCTGCATTTTTACGCGCACCTTGCCGCTCTGCCTGCATCTGGCGCGCACACCGCACGCGTTCAGCTACTGTTGCGCTGTTTTCTCCCGGTGGGCCTGCCATATACCCCAAGGGTTCATAGGGCTGCATGGCAAGATGCATGTCTATTCTGTCCAGCAAGGGGCCAGAAAGACGGTTCATGTAATCCTCACCACAGCGCGGGGCTTTGCGGCACTCTCGGCTGGCATCGCCCAGATATCCGCAACGGCATGGGTTCATGGCCGCAATAAGCTGGAAGCGGGCAGGGTAGGTAACGTGCACGGCCGCCCGCGCAATGCTGATCTGGCCGATTTCTAACGGTTGCCTTAGTGCTTCCAAAGCGGAGCGGGAAAATTCTGGCAATTCATCTAAAAACAATACACCCCGATGCGCCAGGCTGATTTCACCCGGCCGCGCACGGGCACCTCCGCCCACTAAAGCGGGCAAACTGGCCGAATGGTGCGGATCACGAAAAGGCGGACGCCTTATGGGCCGACCACCTACCAGCAAACCCGCCGCACTATAAATGCGCGAAACATCCAGACTTTCTGCCACCAAAAGATCAGGCAATAGACTAGGCAAACGCGCAGCCAGCATGGATTTACCTGCACCCGGCGGCCCACTGAGCAACAGGGAATGTCCGCCTGCCGCTGCAATTTCCAGCGCACGGCGGCCCGTTTCCATCCCGCGTATATCCGCCAGATCGGGTTCAGATACCGGTTCATCTTCCTGCGCAGAAAACTCTGGAGGAGATAAAACCTGTAATCCGTTGAAATGATTGATAAGTGCCAGTAGATCTGGTGCGGCCAGAATGGAAATATCCCCACCACACAAGGCTTCCTGCCCTTGTGCCGCAGGGCACACCAAACCCAAATTCATGGAAGCGGCTTCTAGGGAAGCAGAAAGCACACCCGCAACCGGGTTAAGCCGTCCATCTAGGGAAAGTTCGCCCAAAGCGGCATAACGCGCCACTTCCTCGCCCGGTATCACGCCCATAGCTGTTAGCAACGCCAAAGCTATGGGCAGATCGAAATGCGATCCTTCCTTGGGAATATCCGCAGGAACAAGATTAACCAGAATACGCTTGGCTGGCAGGGCAAGCCCGATGGAAGTGAGTGCCGCACGCACACGTTCGCGCGCTTCTGCTACGGCTTTATCTGGCAGGCCAACCATTAAAAAGGCTGGTAAACCGCTAGAAATTTGCACTTCCACCCAAACGGGGCGGGCTTCTATGCCGCAAAAGGCAAAGCTACGGATGCGGGAATTGAGTATTCCCGCCCCGATAGACACGCTTATTTACCTTTGTAAATCAAACGTGCGCGGATTGTGCCTTCCATGCCACGCAGGTCTTGAAGAAGACGATCATCCAGTTCCGTGTTGCCGCCGGTATCGGCTTCAATCACCACGTAACCGATTTCTCCATCCGTCTGCAGGAACTGCGCCGTAACGTTGCAATCTGCATTCATGAAGATTTCGTTCAGGCGCATCATCATGCCCGGCACATTGCGGTGCGCGTGCATAAAGCGGGTGCCACGTGGGCTTTGCGGCAACTGAACGCCTGGGAAGTTCACGGAACCAAATGTGGAACCCACATCGGAGTATTCCACCAGCTTGCGCGCCACTTCCACGCCAATGCGTTCCTGCGCTTCCACGGTAGAACCACCAACGTGTGGAGAAAGGATAACGTTATCCAGCCCCTGCACAGGTGTTTCCAGCTTGTCGTTCGGGCCTTTTGGTTCCTTGGGGTACACGTCAATAGCCGCACCCAGCAGGTGGCCGCTTTCCAGTGCTTCTGCCAGCGCATCCAGATCAACCACGTTGCCGCGTGCATTGTTGATGAGGAAAGAGCCTTTCTTCATCGCCTTGATCTGGGCTTCAC
Source organism: Acetobacter pasteurianus subsp. pasteurianus LMG 1262 = NBRC 106471 (assembly GCF_000285275.1). Classification (GTDB taxonomy): domain Bacteria; phylum Pseudomonadota; class Alphaproteobacteria; order Acetobacterales; family Acetobacteraceae; genus Acetobacter; species Acetobacter pasteurianus. The sequence goes on along the minus strand of NZ_CADO01000139.1, from coordinate 486,112 downwards.
CCATCAGGTTCTTGGTTGTAGGCAACTGCGGAACGTGCAGGCTCACAACATCGCTCTGCGCCAGCAGGTCTTCCAGCGTTTCTACCGGCAGCGCATTCCCGTGGCCCAGCTTGTCCACCACATCGTAATACACCACGCGCATGCCAAAGGCTTCTGCCAGCACGGAAAGCTGGGAACCAATGGAGCCATAGCCGACAATACCCAGCGTTTTACCGCGTACTTCCCAGCTATTATGGGCGGATTTGGACCACTTACCTTCATGACATTCTACAGAGCGTGGGAAAATGCGGCGCATGAGCATGACAATTTCGCCCATCACCAGTTCCGCCACGGAACGTGTGTTGCTGTAAGGTGCGTTAAAAACGGGAATACCGTTCATACGTGCAGCTTCAAGATCAACCTGATTGGTGCCGATGCAGAAGCAGCCAATGGCCATAAGCCGGTCTGCGCCATCCAGCACTTCCTTGGTCAGCTGCGTGCGGGAACGGATGCCAACAATATGCACACCTTCCAGCGCCTCTTTGAGGGCATCGCCCTCCAGCGCGCCTTTATGACGCACAACGTTTTCATAACCGCTGGCTTTAAGAAGGGCGACGGCACTATCGTGGATACCCTCCAGCAGCAGAATGCGGATCTTGTCCTTGGGGAGAGACAGGTGCGTGCTTGTGCTCATGTGGAACCGACCAAATAGCTGTTGTGCCGAGCGGCAGACCTATCTCAAAAACTACAAAATTGATAGGGCCGCCGCATGAGAGATAAAGAAAAGATACCGAAATCTAGCGATCTGCCTGCAATGTTGCCACGGCCTGCTGATGCAAAGAGGCCGAGCCAGCCGCCAGTACTGTGCGGTCTCCATCCATCCGTAAGGGCGTGCCATCCCATGCTGTTATCACGCCGCCTGCGCCTTCAATAACGGGCACAAGGGCAGCCCAATCCCACGGATTCATGTCACATTCTGCTATCAGATCAATCTGCCCCAAAGCCAGCAGGCCATAGGCGTAGCAATCTCCGCCCCATGTCATGCGTTTGGCGCAGGCTTTCAAGGTTTTCCAGCCGGTGTGCGGGGCCAGTTCCAGCATTTCTGGGGATGTGCAGGACATTTCTGCGGCTTCCAGCGCCACGTTCTTACGTGTGGCAGGCCGACCGCCCAACGGTGATGAAAACTGCGTAGGCTGACCTTTCACACCCAGCCAGCGTTCATTCAGCACCGGCTGATCCAACAGCCCCAGCACCGGCACACCATGATGGCAAAGGGCAATCAACGTCCCAAACATGGGGCGCCCCGTTACAAAAGCCCGCGTGCCATCCACCGGGTCCAACAGCCATTGCCACGGAGCCTCTGGGTTTTCGTGGCCGAATTCTTCACCAAACACGCCGTGATCAGGCAGGCGTTCAGCCAGAATGGCGCGCATCACACGTTCTGCACTGCGGTCTGCAATGGTTACAGGGCTTGCATCCTTTTTATCATCCACCGCCACATCTCGTCGGAACCACGGACGCACAACCGTGCGGGCGGCATCTGCCATCATGGTGGCGACATCTGTAAAAAGGCCGAGTTCTTCCGAATGTGTCATGGTGTGCATCCTGCCTGTGCGGGCGCAACCTGCCCGCCGAGAGTGTGAAGAAATGCAATAACATCCGCCCGTTGGGCGGGATCTGGTATACCAGTGAGAGACATACGTGTGCCGGGCGCAAAGCGGGCAGGGGCCATAAGCCAATCCGCTAGCATCTGGTCTGTCCAATGCTGGCCTGCATGCTGCCGTAACGCCGCAGAATAGGTGTAGCCAGTGCATGATGCCACACCACGCCCAGCAACACCGGCTAGCGGCGGCCCGGCGTTTTCCGCGGCCCCACCAGCCAAGGCGTGGCACTGCGCGCAAACCTGCCTGACGGTTGCACCACCACGCTGCACATTGGCCTGCGCCATTAACGGAGCAATAGGTACGGGCTCTAACCCCGGCAAAGAAAAAGCAGGGCGGGCAGGGGCTGTATCTGGCACGGTGCTGCGTGCAGCAAACACACATGTTGCCAGCACTGCCGCACTAAGCACGGCGGAAACCGCTATTCTGTTCAGAAACCTGCCATCCATGCCCGGGAGGCACCTCGTTTTCTGCCGGTTGCGTTTACCGTGCAGCTTTCATAAACTGCGCGCCGCTTTCAACCGGCTATAGGACGAGCCGCTTTTCGGAGCAAGCTGATGGTCTCTTCTCTTGTTGTCATACCTGCCCGGCTTGCTTCCACTCGCCTGCCAGGAAAACCGCTGGCAGACATTGCTGGCCGCCCCATGGTGCTGCGTGTGTGGGATGCAGCCATGGCCGCCAATATTGGCCCGGTTGTGGTGGCCGCGGCGGATCAGGAAATTTATGATGCTGTAACCGCTGCAGGTGGCACCGCGATTCTGACAGACCCCGACTTACCTTCCGGGTCAGACAGAGTATGGCAGGCCACCCAAGCGTTTGATCCTGATGGTAAATATGACGTACTGCTGAACCTGCAGGGGGACCTGCCAACATTTGAACCACAGGCATTGCGTGCCGTTATGGATGTTATGGCCAACCCTGCGTATGATGTTGGCACACTGGTTGCGCCCGTAACATCGGATGCTGAAAAGAACGCATCTTCTGTGGTGAAAGTGGCCTGTGATTTTTCAGAGGACACGCAAACAGCGCCTGCGCTTTATTTTTCCCGCCAGCCTATTCCGTGGGGCAATGGGCCGCTATGGCACCATATTGGTGTATACGGGTGGCGCCGCGCTGCGTTGGAGCGATTTGTAGCTCTGCCACCATCTGGTTTGGAAAAGCGTGAAAGTCTGGAACAACTGCGGGCACTGGAGGCTGGCATGCGTATTGGCTGCACACGCCTTGCATCAGCGCCATTTGGGGTGGATACACCTGAAGACTTGGAACGCGCACGCCGTGCATTTGGAGCATAATTGAGGCATGACACAAAAGGTTATCGCCTTTCAGGGCACACCGGGCGCGTATTCAGATCTGGCATGCCGCAATGCCAAACCGGGGTGGAAAACCCTGCCATGCCGCACCTTTGCTGATGCCATTGATGCCGTGCATCTGGGCCGGGCCGAACTAGCCATGCTGGCGTGCGAAAACAGCTTGGCCGGGCGCGTGCCGGATATCCATTCTCTGTTGCCAGCTTCTGGCCTGCAAATTGTGGGAGAGCACTTTCAGCGGGTGGAACACTGCCTACTGGTTGTGCCCGGCACCCGTATGGAACAGGTGCGGCGCGTACATACGCACCCTGTGGCCTTAGGGCAGATCAGAAACCTGATCCGTGATTACAATCTGGAACCCGTAGCCGAGTTTGATACGGCAGGCGCTGCGGAGTTGGTGGCTCTATGGAAAAAGCCAGAAGAAGCCGCTGTAGCTTCTGCTCTGGCGGCAGAACTGTATGGGCTGGAAATTCTTAAAAAGAACGTGGAAGACGCAGACCACAACACCACGCGTTTCTATATTGCCTCCCGCACAGCAGACCGCCCACCGGTAGAAACCCCCAATGTGATGACGACGTTGATCTTCAGTGTCAAAAACCAACCCGGCGCGTTGTATAAAGTGCTGGGCGGGTTTGCCACCAACGGCGTAAACATGACCCGGCTGGAAAGCTACATGTCTGGTGAAACCTTTGCCGCCACCCGTTTTTTGCTGGATGTTGATGGACACCCAGATGATATACGGTTGAGCAAAGCACTGGCAGAACTTGATTTTTTTGCACAGAACACCACAATTCTAGGTGTCTACCCTCAATCGCCCTTCCGCCAGCATACTTCTCAGGATACGCCGCGCGCCATGCCGGCACATGCCATTTCAGGATAAGTGACTGCCCATGTCTGATACCTTTTTCTCCGGGTCCATTACCGCGCTGATTACCCCCATGAACCGGGACGGCAGTCTGGATTTTGCCTCGTTCGAAAAACTGGTGGACTGGCAGATCCGTGAGGGTACAGCCGCCTTGTGCGCTGTTGGCACAACGGGGGAAAGCCCAACCCTTTCTCATGCCGAACATCACGCGGTTGTGGAGCGTACCATTAAGGTATCGGCCGGGCGGGTTCCTGTTATTGCAGGCGCAGGTTCAAACAGCACATCCGAAGCTATAGATCTGGCACAGTATGCTGAAAAAGCCGGGGCAAATGCTGTATTGGTGGTTGCACCTTATTACAACAAGCCCACGCAGGAAGGGCTTTACCGGCATTACATGGCTATTGCTGATGCCATTTCCATTCCGGTTATTCTTTACAATATTCCGGGCCGTTCCATTGTTGATATCAGCGTGGAAACAATGGCGCGCCTGGCACGGCACCCCAACATTATTGGCGTAAAAGATGCCACAGCCAACCTGCTGCGCCCATTGCAGGTGCGCCGCGCCGTAGAAAAGCGTTTTAACCAGCTTTCTGGGGAAGATGGCACCGCCGTAGCTTTTCTGGCTGCGGGTGGTGATGGCTGCATTAGTGTAACCGCCAATGTGGCACCCGCTTTGTGCGCCAATGTGCAAAAGGCGTGGCAGCAAGGCCGCACGCAAGATGCCATTGCCATTCAGGACAAGCTCCTACCGTTGCATGATACGCTGTTTTGCGAGAGCAATCCGGCCCCCGCCAAATACGCCGCCAGTCTGCTAGGGCTTGCTGGTGAAACCTGCCGCCTACCGCTTGCACCGCTAACCGAACCTTCTCGTGAGAAAATACGCGCTGCTCTTGTTGATGTCGGGCTACTGAACTGATGAGCTCCAAATCTGGAAAATCTGCCAAAAGCTCCATGATCTCTCATGGCATGGTGGCGCAAAACCGTAAGGCGCGCTTCAATTACAATATTCTGGAAACCATTGAGGCCGGGCTCGTACTAAAGGGCGCTGAAGTAAAAAGCCTGCGCCTTGGCCGTGCCACCATTAACGAAGCCTTTGCTGGTGAACGCGATGGAGCGCTCTGGCTGTTCAACAGCTATATTCCCGAATACCAGGGGGGCGTTCTTTCTCGCTTTGATACGCGCGCCCCGCGCAAATTGCTGATGCACCGTAAGGAAATGCGCAAGTTTATAGGTGCTATTGCCAAGCAGGGCGCAACTCTTGTGCCTTTGAATGTGCATTTTAATGATAGAGGCTTAGCTAAAGTCACGCTCGGCTTGGGCGTCGGTAAGAAAAGCCATGACAAGCGCCAGAGCATTGCAGACAGAGATTGGCAGCGTGATAAAGCGCGCTTGATCCGGAACAAGGGGAAGGGAGACTACTAACCCCTCTTTTCCGTTTGCCTGTTTAAATATTCAATCAGCCAAGCATAAAAAAAACCCCGGCAAAACCGGGGTTTTTTCTTGAAACCTAATTCTAAAATCAGGATCAGGCCGGAGAAACTTCAGCAGCTTCCGGGCCTTTCTGGCCCTGAACCACTTTTACGTTTACACCCTGACCTTCGTTCAGTGCGCTCAGGCCAGACCGTTCCAGAGCAGAAGCGTGAACGAAAATGTCCTTGCCACCGCTTTCCGGTGTGATGAAGCCAAAGCCTTTGACAGAGTTGTACCACTTTACGGTACCACGTGTGTCTTCAGCCATGGACAGATCCGGGGCAGGGCGGCCAGCCGGACGGCTGCCAAAACCGGGGCGCGGTGCACGGGGGCGTTCTGGCTGAGCGGTGCTTTCGTCAACGGAAATAACTTCCGCAACCTGGCGACCTTTCGGGCCCTGGCCAATCCGTACAACCAGTGTCGCACCCGGGCTTACACCCTGATGGCCTGCCTGAGAGAGTGCATTAGCGTGCAGGAATACATCACCGGTGCCATCTGCCAGTTCAACAAAGCCGAAGCCTTTTTCGCTGTTGAACCATTTAACAGTTGCACCAACTTCCGGCCCGGAAGCCACAACCTGCGGACCACCAGCGCCACGGCGCGGTGCAAATCCACCACGGTCACCGCCACCAAATGCAGGGCGCTCACCAAAGGAAGGCATGGACATGTAATCGTCATCAAATCCGCCGCGGCGAGGAAAACGAGAGCTGCGGTCGGTCCTGTTACTTTTCAACGGTCTTGATCCTGGAGTACGGAGAAGGCTGAAGCTTCTCCCGATATTGAAAAACGGGCAGTTTGCCGGAATGGGTTGACAGGTTTACGTAATTTGAAGAAAACGCCACCGTTCCCGTTCCTGAAAGCTGCAAATGCGCCCACTGTTTCCGTAGCACAGCCAACAGCGTGCGACTATAGAAAAGCATGAAATTGGCGGGAGTTTCACACACTTTTCTTAATCTCACAGTTATGTGATATCTCCGCGCCCATACCCACCCGATGCTGGCATGATAGCCACAGCAGGACAGGATAAGGGGAAACGGGCTTTCTTGTGCGGGTATTATCCATTAAGAACAGCCTAGAATCATGCCCGCACATGGCCAAATGGAAGAAAAAGCATGCCCGTAGTTTTAAAACGGCTTCGCGCACGGCGCCTTGCCCTTGCGTCTCTTATGCTGGCAGGGGCATCCGTGTGTTCTCTTTCTTCCGCCAAAGCGACTCCTGCCTCTGACAACAAAGGCACTTGGACCCTTCAGGGTGAAAATGATGCCATCACCACCCTGAAAGGCACGTCGGACCAATACTATACCAGCGGCCTGCGCTTTAACTGGACCTCCGGCACCAACACGCTGCCCACCCCCATTGCCGCCATTAACAAGGCCATCTGGGGGGAAGGGGTACAGCGTATCAGCATTGGTTTGCAGCAACTTATCTTTACGCCGCGCAACACGCAGGTTTCCAGCCCGTGGGCTTCGGGGCAGGCGCAAACGGCCCGTATTAATGACAGGCCCTATTCCAGCCTGCTGCTAGGCACCGTGAATCTTATTAATGATACGGATAGAACCCGCAGCGTATTTGGCATTCAGTTTGGTATTATGGGGCCGGGCGGTCTGGGCGAGCAACTCCAGAACGGATTCCACGGCCTGATTGGCGATACCAAAAATCAGGGCTGGTCTCATCAGCTTAAAAACCAGCCCATCTTTCAGGTGCAGGGTGGGCGTATCTGGCGTTTGCCCTTGGCGCATGTGTTTGGCGTAGAATTTGACATGCTGCCATCAGCCGCGGCCGCCATTGGCGATTACCAGATTTATGGCCGCATTGGTGATGTGTTCCGTATTGGGCAGGGGCTGGATAGTGATTTCGGCACACCTACCATTCAGGCTTCCGGCACAGATGGTACGGATGCCTATAAATCCCGGCGTCCTTTTTCATGGTACATCTTTGGTGGCGTAACGGGTGAGGCCGTTGGGTATGATGCCTCATTGCAAGGCAACACCATGCGCAGCAATTCTCTCCATGTGATTAAAAAATGGGATGTGGGTGAAATTCACGCCGGTTTGGCCTTTATGTTCTGCGGTTTGCGCATTTCCTACAGCCAGGTCTGGCAGACGCAGCAGTTCACCACAGCCAAGTCTGGCCTGTTTAACTATGGGTCATTAATGGTTTCGGCAAAGTTCTGATTCTTTTTTCTGCACCACACAAGGGCGATTGCACAAAAAACAGGCATAAAAATTGTGCAGTTTAGGTGCATTTGTGTTTTTTTCGTCACGAGGCCTCAAACCTGCCTGCTTTTGAGGCGTTAACATTCGTTTTCTCATAGCGTAGCGCGCCGCGGCTCTTTTACACTCCAAACATCAAGACCGAACCGGGATTGTAAGGGGGATAAAAGAAACCATGTCGCGCACATCAACATCTTCTCAGCAACACACCTGCCAGATCATCCCATTCCAGATGGAGATCACATCCCGCCAGCAGGCTTACCTCACCCGTTGGGTTCAGGCTGCTCAGCCCATGGGCATTTGCGATGCGGATGTTTTTGTATCTGAACAGAAGCAGGCCGGCGTTTCCGCTGGTTATGTTGTGGTATGGGTGCGCGAAACCTCAGATCCCGCTTACCAGATTTACTGCCACGGCAACCGCTGGATTGTTATGGATGCTATCCGTGACAATAAACTGGGCAGCTTCAACACCTTTGCAGATGCCCTGAACATGATCCGTCCCGTCATGCCGCGCGAACAGGGTATTGTTGCCGCTTAAACGCCCCAGTTTATAGGTATTATTCCGGTTGGCCGCCTTCTTCCCTCCCAAGGGAAGGGCGGCTTTTTTTTACCCGCCAGCCTTGCACCAAATCATTACGAAATCCTGTTATTTCCATTTCAGGGATTGCCTCATGGGTTTCTCCTGCTGCAAGGACTACCCAGACCATCACCAGTTCGAGCAGATCTGAAAGGATCCTGAGATGACAAGCCTGACCCTCGCATACCCCGAAACCACCGTGCATGAGGCTACGGCAGCAGCAATCATCCGCGTTCTGGAAGCCAATGATGTAGAGCCCGATATTGTCACTGGCCCTAAAGACGTGCTGACAGACATGCTCAAAAAGGGTGAGGTTGATTTTTACGTATCTGCCTGGCTGCCAGATGAGGATGCAGACATGCTGGCCCCCGGCATTCTGCCTCTTGGCAATCTGTTTCGCCCAGCAGCCCATTGCTGCATTTCCGCAGAAGATACGCCGCTGACATCTTTGGATGATGTGGCACAGGCTGGGCCAGAGCTTTCCCGCACCATTATCACGCCTGCATCCCTGCAAAAGCACATGGAAAATGTGTTGCAGCAGTATGGGCTGGATACCGCAGGCTTCAGCCTGAAAATGCTGCCCGATGAAGAAGCTCTGGCAGAACTCAACGCCGCCCTCAAGCGGGAAGAACTGGTGCTGATGCCGCTGTTTCAGCCTTGCTTCCTGTTCCACATTGGCGGTTTCCGTATTCTGAACGACCCCAAGAATGCACTGGGGGGCGAACAGGACGCGCGCATTCTGATCCGTGCAGAAACCAAGGATGAAATGGAGCAGGATCTGCTGGACGAACTGGATGAACTGATGCTGAGCGCCAAAATCATCAGCGCCATGGATTACGCCATGCGTGTTGAAGGCATGACAGCCGATGAAGCGGCAGAAGCCTGGCAGCGCGGCAAACTGCTGCCCCGCTAAGGAAAGGCCGCGCCAGCATGACAGATCAATCTCCCGCCGATACACGCGATTCCAGCCTTGCTGCCCAGTATGAGGCGTATCCATACCCGGAAAGAAACCCGCAGGATGAGGCCAAGCGCCTTTTAATAGGCAGCCCTAGCCATTTGCGGGAAATTGACTACTGGGTTTTTGGTGCCAAACGGCCGCAAAGCCAGCCTTTACGGGCATTGGTGGCCGGGTGTGGCACGGGGGATGGCGCCATCATGCTGGCAACACACCTACAACGCGCCGGTCGCCCCGGTGAGGTTGTGTGTGTGGATCGCTCCCAAAAAGCGCTTTCCATTGCGCAGGCACGCGCGCAAGCGCGGGAATTGGCAAATATCCGCTTCATTCAGGGGTCTCTGACAGAGCTGGATAGGCTGGATGTGGGCCTTTTTGATTATATTGATTGCTGCGGTGTGCTGCATCATCTGCCTGATCCTGATGCCGCATTGGCCATGCTGGAGAAGCACCTCGCGTCCGGTGGCGGGATGGGGCTGATGGTCTATGCCCCCTATGGGCGCACAGGCGTTTACATGGTGCAGGATGCGTTGGAAAAAATTGCACCGCATTCCGAAACACCTCAAGCGCGACTTGATATGGCGCGCCGCGTTATGCGCACGCTGCCAGCTACAGCTTGGCTAAGGCAGAATGGTAACTTTGGAGATCATCTCTCTGGCGGCGATGCAGGACTGTATGACCTGCTGCTAAACCCAAGAGATCGTGCTTATAACGTTACCGAGTTTTTGGAGTTTCTGGACAAAGCCGGACTGGAACCATCCTGCCTTATGGAACCGGCACGGTATGATCCAACCCTGTTTTTGCCAGATCCACGCCTGCGCGCACGCATCAGCAGCCTACCATGGCAGCAGCAGGCCGCCATAGCGGAAGATCTGGCTGGCAATATGGCCACGCACGTTGCCTATGTTGTACGCAAAGGCGCGCGCGTTACGCCGCCAGACCCGCTAGATTTTGCGGCTGTGCCGGTAATGCGTGAAATACCGGGGGTAGAACTGGCCAAGCAGATGCGGCCAGATCACACACTACCTTTTGCGTTTGGCACGCTAATTGTGCCCATTCCCTTACCGCCACAAATGCGCGGCATTCTGCCCTTAATTGACGGTGAACGCACAGTTGGTGCTTTGGCAGAGGCCGTGGCTCCACGTGGCATTTCGGAAAGCAAGTTCCGCAAGGTATGGGGTGAAGGTTTTACCACATTGGAACGACTTAACCGCGTACTGTTACGTCCTCCAGCCTGATTGCACCCATTGCGGGGAGGAGATTTGAATTGTCAGCACTGCCCGTAATTATTTTTGGTGCAGCCCTCAATCCAGATGGTAGCCCTTCTGTCGCGCTCCTAAACCGGGTGCATTCAGCACTTGTGTTTGGCGCTGCGCATGGGTCCGTTGTGTATATTCCCACGGGTGGCGTGCCGCAAAATGGCCAGACAGAAGCAGATGTTATGGCCTCCTGCCTGTTAAAGGCTGGCGTTGCTCTAGATACTATTCTGGCCGAACCCACGGCGGGAGATACGTTTGATTCCGCCGTTGCCTGCACGCGTTTGCTACGTCAGGCAGGGTATTCTGCTGCTCAGCCCATAGCTGTTGTTTCCAGCCCCTTACATCTGCCGCGCTGCGTTTTGCTCATGCGCCTTGCAGGCTGGAAAGTGCAGGCCGTACCCTTTTTACGCGCACAACCGCATGTGCCCAACATGCGCAAAAAACTCCTGCGTATTGCGCATGAATGTCTTGCCCTGCCGTGGGATGCACTGCTTGTTCTGGGCTGGCGTATTGTGCGGCGCTAAACTGCGCCGTATTCTGCCGCCCGATTTCCTGCCGGTCTGCGTTTTGCGTGGCTTCCTTTTTACAGGCCGCCATTTTGCGTAAAACATAACAAAGCAGCCCGCGCAGTTCATGATCTTGCCAAAACAGATGGCATCCATCCGTCTGGCAAGGAAAAATTTGGAACAGTGAGTATCATGGCCGTTTACGCATTTGTTTTTCCCGGACAGGGCAGCCAGTCTGTTGGCATGGGGCAGGAGCTTGCAGAAGCTTTTCCTGCGGCGCGTTCTGTTTTTGAAGAAGTTGATGACGCCTTGGGCGAAAAACTCTCCAAAATCATTTTTGAAGGCCCGATGGAAAGCCTGACCAGCACAGAAAACGCCCAGCCAGCGCTTATGGCGGTTTCCATGGCTGTTCTGCGCGTTCTGGAGCAGGATGGCGGCCTGGATCTTGCCGGCAAAGTTACGTTGCTGGCTGGGCATTCCCTGGGTGAATATTCCGCTCTGGCTGCGGGGCGCGCCTTTGGTGTGGCAGAAGCGGCACGTCTGCTACGGCTACGCGGGCAGGCCATGCAGAAAGCTGTTCCCGCAGGGGAAGGCGGCATGGCGGCCCTTATTGGCGTTACATTGGCACAGGCAGAAGACATCTGCACCAAAGCCTCTGCCAAAGGCGATGTGGAAATTGCCAACGATAACGGCGGCGGCCAGATTGTTATTTCCGGCAAGAGCGCAGGCATTGATGAAGCCATTGCCATCGCCAAGGAAATGAAAATCAAGCGCGCACTCAAGCTGCCGGTTTCCGCACCATTCCATTCTTCGCTCATGAAACCAGCAGAAGATGTGATGGCTGAAGCACTGGCCAAAGCCGAAATTACCGCCCCGATTGTGCCCGTAATTGCCAACGTAACGGCCGAGCGCGAAACCGATGCCGATACGATTCGGCAAAATCTGGTGCGTCAGGTTACTGGCCGTGTGCGCTGGCGCGAAAGTGTGGCCGCCATGGTGGGCATGGGCGTGGATACGTTTGTAGAAATTGGTGCAGGCAAAGTGCTGTCCGGCCTTGTGCGCCGCATTGATTCCGAAGTGACCGGCCTTTCTGTGGGAACGCCCGCCGATATCGAATCTTTCCTGAAAACTTTGTAAAAACAGCTGGTAAATACATATCATGTTCAAACTGGACGGAAAAACCGCACTGGTTACAGGCGCAACCGGTGGCATTGGCAGCGCCATTGCGCGTTTGCTGCACGCACAGGGCGCAAAAGTGGTGCTGTCTGGCACGCGTGAAGCCGTGTTGCAGAAACAGGCAGAAGAACTGGGAGAAGGGCGCGCATTCTACGTGGCAGCCAACCTTTCTGACCCAGCAGAAGCCGATGGCCTGATTGCCAAGGCAGAAGAAGCTGCCGGGGCTCCTATTGATATTCTGGTGAACAATGCAGGCCTAACGCGCGATATGCTGGCCCTGCGCATGAAAGATGAAGACTGGGATCAGGTTTTAAACGTTGATCTGTCTTCTCCTTTCCGGCTGTGCCGTGCAGCGCTTAAGGGCATGCTGCGCCGTCGGGCAGGGCGTATTATCAACATTTCCTCTGTTATTGGCTCTACCGGCAATGCCGGGCAGGCCAACTATGCCGCGGCAAAAGCTGGCATTACGGGCATGAGCAAATCTCTAGCACAGGAAGCTGGGCCGCGTGGTGTTACGGTAAACGTGGTGGCACCGGGCTTTATTGTGACCCCCATGACAGACGTTCTGCCAGACGCGCAGAAAGAAAAACTGCTGGGCGCGATTCCGCTGGGCCGTCTGGGGCAGCCAGAAGATGTGGCTTCTGCCGTGCTGTATCTGGCATCGGACGAAGCAGCATGGGTTACGGGCACCACGCTGCATGTAAACGGCGGTATGGCAATGGTTTAAGGGGTAACGCCCTTAAACTTGGCCTCTGCGTTTGCCTGCGCAGAAGAGAGGGTGCAAAATCCTTTCAGATGTGGCAGACAGACTATACAAACACGCACATGGCCGAGGGGCCGGAAGAAAGTCTTTTCCGGTTTGCCTTGGCTTGTGATGGAAAAACGTGCTAAGCGCCCGCAACCCCTGTTGCTGGGGAAGAATAACGGAAGCAGTGCTGTTTTCTATTCTTCTACCAATGGGGGTTGTGGTAGAGCAGGCACCAGAACAACCTGCCCGCATGTAAAACCGGGCCTATGGGATACAAAGACAGATGAGCGAAATCGCTGATAAGGTTAAGAAAATCGTGGTCGAGCATCTCGGCGTCGAGGAAAGCAAGGTCACACCGGATGCATCGTTCATCGATGACCTGGGCGCTGACAGCCTTGATACCGTTGAGCTGGTGATGGCGTTTGAAGAAGCCTTCAATGTCGAAATCCCGGAAGATGCAGCGGAAAAAATCACCACCGTTAAAGATGCTATCGATTACATCGAAAAGCAGAAAGCTGCCTGATTTTCAGGTACTTTTGCGTTTAACGGAAACTGTGGGTCCCTCTGCTATTTGAGGGACCATATACGTGCAGAACAGGGAGCGGGCTGGTTTGTTGCAGTCGGCCGGAGTAAATTCTGGACGGAGACGGGTAGTCGTCACCGGAATGGGCATCGTCGGACCTCTGGGTCTGGGCGTTGAAAACGTATGGTCACGTCTGATTGCAGGCGAAAGCGGGATTGGTAGAATCACGCAGTTCGACCCAAGCGATCTGCCGGCCCATGTGGCTGGGGAAGTGCCGGAAGGGCCGACCGCAGAAGGAAAGCTTACACTTTCCGAGTGGATTTCCCCCAAAGACCAGCGCAAAATGGACCGCTTCATTCACATGGGGTTGGTGGCAGCAACGGAAGCGGTGGAGGATTCCGGTTGGAAACCTGAAACCGAAGAAGATAAATGCCGCACCGGTGTGATGATTGGCTCTGGCATTGGTGGTTTGCAAACCATCTATGATGCCTCCATTACCGTGCATGAAGGTCGGGCACGGCGTCTTTCGCCGTTCTTTATCCCGTCCGCTCTCATCAATCTGGTTTCTGGCCATGTTTCCATCAAATATGGTTTCCAGGGGCCAAACCATTCAGTTGTCACAGCTTGCGCCACCGGCGTGCATGCCATTGGTGATGCTGCGCGCATTATCATGTTTGGTGATGCCGATGTAATGGTGGCAGGTGGTGCGGAAGCAACCGTTTGCCCATTGGGTATTGCTGGCTTCTGCTCGGCCCGTGCGCTGTCCACCGGCTTTAATGACACACCCGGAAAAGCCTCCCGCCCATGGGATAAAGACCGCGATGGTTTTGTAATGGGTGAAGGTTCCGGCGTTGTGGTGCTGGAAGAATACGAACACGCCAAAGCCCGTGGCGCCAAGATTTATGGCGAAATTATCGGCTACGGCATGTCTGGTGATGCATACCACATTACCGCACCGGCAGAAGGCCATTACGGGGCATACCGCGCCATGCGCGCTGCACTGAAAAGTGCAGACCTTACCCCGGCAGATATCAACTACGTCAATGCTCACGGCACCTCCACCATGGCGGATGATCTTGAGCTAGAAGCCGTTGAACGTCTGTTTGGTGATGATGCCCGTAAGCTGGCCATGTCTTCCACCAAATCTGCAACAGGCCATTTGCTTGGTGCGGCTGGTGCTGTGGAAGCCATTTTCTCCATTCTAGCTATTCGGGATAACGTGGCACCGCCTACGCTGAACCTAGACAATCCATCACGTGAAAGCGTGATTGACCGCATTGCCCACACGGCACAGCAGCGGGAAATCAACGTGGCTCTTTCCAACAGCTTTGGATTTGGCGGCACAAATGCCAGCCTGATTGTGCGTGGCGTCTAAACCGAAAAAGAAGCCTGTAAAACAGCCAGCCCAAAAAGGCCGTGCTGCCCTGAAATGGCTAGGGGGCCTGTTTCTTCTTTCTGCATTAGCAGGGGGAGGAACAGGTTTTTTTGCATGGTATAGCTATACAAAACCGGGGCCTCTGCCAGTGGCTACGGATGTTGTGGTGCCACATGGTGGCTACGCCAGCACGATAAGCGCGCTACAACAGGCACAGGTGCTGCCGTCTGGCTGGTTCACAGATAAGCTGTTTGTAACCGCCATTTCTCTTACGCGTAAAAGTGGCCAGCTACACGCTGCAGAACTGCATTTTCCACAACATGTTTCCATGCAGAATGCGCTGTTTATTCTGCGGCACGGCAAACCGGTTTTACATAAGCTGACCATTCCGGAAGGGCTTTCTGCCCACCAGATTCAGGCCGTTATTGCTTCTGCGCCTTTTTTGGAAGGCGAGGCACCTTTGCCCGCAGAGGGCAGCACATTACCACAAACTTATAATTACCTGAGAAATAGCCAGCGGGCAGATATTGTAAAGCGTGCACAAAACGCCATGCAAACGGCGCTGGATACTGTCTGGCGAAAGCATGATCCGGCTTTGGATGGCACTATATCCTCACCGCAGGTTCTGCTTGTGCTGGCTTCCCTGATAGAAAAAGAAACAGCTTTACCAGCAGAAAGGCCCATGGTTGCGCGCGTTTTTCTAAACCGCCTGCAAAAGGGTATGAAACTGCAAACAGACCCTACCGTGATTTATGCCATAACGCATGGCAATCCACCGCTAGGGCGGGCTCTTACGCACTCAGATCTCGCTACGCCAGATCCCTATAATACGTATGCTGTTACGGGGTTGCCTCCCGGGCCTATTTGCTCACCCGGCATGTCTTCATTAGAAGCCGCGGCGCATCCAGCCAGTGGGGATGCTCTTTTCTTTGTGGCAAATGGCAATGGTGGGCATAATTTTTCCACCACTCTGGCCGAACATAATCGGAATGTTTCTGCTTTTCGGCAGCGTAATACAAATTAAGCGCTTTCCACCCATACGGGCAAAAAGCGCTTAATACTTTAACCCAGAAAAACTTATCTAGAAGGGCTCAGGCTTTCCTGCTTGATACCACCACCGCCAGATGCCCCAACGGTATCTGCTGCCAGAGCATCTGCATCGCTCTGAGAAACCGTATTGCTGTTAGATGCGCGTGAGGATGTGGAAGATGCACTTACGTTTTTTGCCATGGCGGCATAACGCATCAGCACACTCCGCAGGGGATCTGCATCCGGGTTATTCACACGCATGCTCACCACAATATCTTCCGGCCCAACACTCTGCTTGTAGTATTCACGGTTGGCATCACTGTTCACTGTCAGCTTGCTGCCCCCCAGGGAAGCGCCGGCAAACACACCCTGAGATTTCTGGGCGATCAGAATATCCGTGTTGCGTGCACCCGCATTTCCTTTAGCAACTGCCGTGCTCATGCTGGCAAAAGAAGCTCCAGCATTGGAAGAAAACTGGAACTGGCTATCCAGCAGGGCCTGCAAGCCGCGATCTGTCATGACAAAGAAAACGATCTCGGAACTCTGCACTCCAAACTGCAAACCGAATGATGCGGTGCTAAGGGTGTAAAATGCCGGATCAGACCATGAACCACGTGCATCACGCGCCAACAGCAGGCAACCACCATGCGCGCCACCAAATGCAATAGACATGCGGAACATATCTGGGCACACCATTACGGCACGTGCCTTGGCCAGATTGGTTACCATCGGGCTTTGCCCAGTTGCGCCTACAAAAACATCCTGTACGCTCAGGGCAGCCTTATCAACCAGCGCCTGCGGCTTATCAGCCGCCTGAGCCGGTGCCACAACGCACAGAGAAAACGCTGCAGCCAAAGCCAGAGAAGCAGAAGAGAGGTGAGTAACCAGACGCATGCCGGAATTCTCCACAATAAGCCGGTAAATATGATCTGCTAGAAAGCACGCTTTTGTGGCCGCAGAAAGGCCCAGCGTGCATGTTTTTCATTTATGCCAGCGGAATGGACACAGCCTTGGAAAGAGCCTGCGCAATATGCGGGTTTGCAGCCAGAATTGTAGCTGGCCCCGTAAGCCCACCTTCCTGCAAAAAGGGAGAAACACGTGCCCCGGCTTCTGCCAGCAAGGGCAGGGCTGCTGCTACATCCCACAAGTTGATAACAATTTCGATATAGCCATCCAGCCGCCCGCTTGCCACATCAGCCAGCGCCAGCGCACCACAACCGCCAGAACGGGGCATGGTGCCCATTGCCATAATGGCATCCATTTTTTCCATGAACACAGGTTTGGGCACTCTGTTGCTCCAGCCCATTTCAATCATGGAACTGGCGGGGTCCTTCACCGGAGAAGCCTGAATACGCTTGCCATTTAAAAATGCGCCATACCCACGCAAGGCGGTGTAAACCTCGCCCAATGCTGGAGCATCAATCACACCGGCCACGGGCTCATCACCATCCAGCAGACCGAGTGAAATACACCACCGGCAACGGCCACGGGCATAGTTGGACGTGCCATCAATAGGGTCCACCACCCAACGTAGACTACCGGTACGAGCCACGCCACCTTCTTCGCCCTGAAAACCATCATCGGGGAAAAGAGCTTTCATGCGGTTAGCAATAAAGGCTTCTACTGCGCCGTCTGTTTCTGTCAGCCAATCCTGCGCAGATTTTTGCGATGCCTGCGGCCCACCCGGTGGCGGACGCATGGCCATGGCCATTTGTGCAGCATCATGCACCACAGCCCGTGCGGCTTCCAAACGAGTGGCAAGGGCAGGGCTGGGTGAAGACATATTACTGTAACTCCTGATAAAATAAGGCATTAAAGACTGAGCGCATCATACGCCTTTACATGTGGCAAGACGAGCGCACAGGCCTGCATTCGGCCCATGCCTTACATGCAAACTGCCAAAAACTAGGCCTTGCGCTTATAAAGTTCCTTGGGCCAGCGCCGGTGCAACCACAGCCAGCTTTCTGGCTTGCGCCGTATCCATGCTTCAAGGCGATCATTGATCATCTGCACCAATGTGTGCAGGTCCTGCTTGCGGTCTCCCGTATCTGGCAGATCCAACGGCGGTTCAACCACAATACGCAAGCGGGCCGGGCCGAGGCGTTCCACATAGCCAGGAATAACCGGGCAGCGATAACGCAGCGCCATGGCGGCAAGGGCAGGGGCTGTCATGGCCGGGCGGCCGAAGAATGAGACCTCAATGCCGTCATTCATTTTCTGGTCAACCAACATACCCAACCTGCCGCCCTTGGAGACGTAAGAGAGTGCCTCGCGCGCGCCTCTGGCCCCTTTGGCAAACAATGGCACAGGCGTGTTACCCATGGCTTTATCACGCAAACGGCGGATCATGCCATCTATCAACGGGTTGCCTGCGGCACGATAGAAAGAGGCAAAAGGTGTGCCATGTCGGGCCACTCCGGGGGGCAGCATTTCCCAATTTCCGATATGACCGGATACAAACAGAACAGATCCACCTTTGCGGGCCTGCTCCTCCAAATATTCAGCACCCTGAACCTCAAGCCCCGGGCCGGAAGGTGTGTTTTCCTGCAAGGCCGCAATATGAGGCAGTTCTCCAACCGTACGGCCCAGGTTTTCCCACACACCGTGCACAATCTGGCGGCGCTGCTGTGGGGTTAGCTCTGGCATGGCGAGTTCCAGATTGCGATAGGCCACACCAGAAACTGGTAGTTTAGGGCCAACAAACCGGCAGACACCCCCCGCAACATTGGATGCGGTGGCAGGGCCAAGCCATGTCAGAAACTTCAGCAAACCGCTTGCCAAAAGAGCCTCTGCCTGCATCAGGGCAGTGGTAAGGGCTTTATTGCTCATCCTGCTGCTCCATTCAAAAACTGGTCCAGCAAGATCTTTGGCGCGGCAGGGTTCTGCCATACCAGTTCTACCCCAACGGTTATCACTTTGTGGCGGAAGTATTCAGGCAAACGCACGGCATCCTTGGGTGTTGTCACCAAACGCGCCTGCAGAGAAACTGCCATATCTGCCAGACGCGCCAAATCCTGTTGTTTATAAAAATAATGATCAGGAAAGGCTACGGTCTGCGCTAAGGCAACATTGCAGTTTTTAAGCCCTTCAAAAAACTTTTCAGGCCGGCCCAACCCAGCAAATGCCACACAACGCTGGCCTTGTAGCGCGCTAACAGTATCGGACTGCCGTAACTCTGCCCGCATAAGGTGCGGGGCCACTTTGCTAAACCGTTCCTGAAAGCCTGTTTTATCCGGCCCGATCAAAACTGTGGCCTGTGCCCGCGCAAAGGCCTGCAATGGCTGCTCCCGTAACGGTCCTGCTGGCAAAACATGGTCATTACCCAAACCCACACCACCATCCACCACCAGTAAGGACAAATTTTTGTGGAGGAACGGATTTTGAAAGCCATCGTCCATCAACAGGCAATCTGCACCAGCAGCCACAGCCATGCGGGCAGACTCTGCGCGGTCTGCTCCAACCCATACGGGGCAAAGCTGTGCCAGCAGTAAGGGTTCATCCCCCACATCCTGCGCGGTGTGTTGTGCCGGGTTTACCCGTGTTGTGGCGCGCAGGCGTCCACCGTATCCGCGCGTAAGGATGTGAGGATTTTTACCCCGCTGGAGCAAGCGCTCCGCCAGATCCAGCACCACCGTGGTTTTGCCTGTGCCACCTACGGAGATATTCCCGCAGCACAGCACGGGCACCGGTGCTGCCCAACCTATCTGGCGCTGTTTACGTGCTGTTATTGCCGCCACAATGGCAGAAAATGGAGATAACAAGAGCGGCCTTATTTTGGCAGAAGGCTGGCTCCAAAACGCAGGGGCACGCAGCCTTACCATATCTGCGCTAGAATATGCTTTGCCAGACGTTCCGGCAGGTCTGCATTGGCTGTGGCAATGCGTTGCACGTTATCTGCAAGCTGTTGCCGTTTGGCAGGGTTGGCAAACATGTCCCGCACCCATGCTGCAAGGTCCTGCGCAGTGTTTACAATTGTAATGCCTGTGGCCATGTGCGCAAAGGCATCTGTAAAGTTCTGCACCAATGGGCCAGATGAAATGGCACAGCCTAGCCGTGCGGGCTCGAACGGATTATGTCCGCCACCACCACCCAATACACCGGGCAGGCTGTTGCCAATAAACACGCAGGATGCCAGACGGAAAAACAGCCCTAACTCACCCAGTGTATCGCATACCCAAAGCAAATCATCTTCTGTGGGAATTTGCCCGGCACCGCGGCGTGGCACATAGCCCAGCATCACGCTTAAATCTGCTCCGCGCTCTGGATGACGTGGAATAACCAGTACAAGCACATCCGGGTAATCTCGCCGGATCAGCTTGGCAGCCTGAGCAATCTGCTGTTCTTCACCCTGATGGGTAGAAACCGCAGCAAAAATCCTGCGGCCTGCCAAACGCTCCTTCAAGCGCGCCAATTCAGCCTCATCCACCGGCAAGGGCGGGGCGGCTGTTTTCAGGTCTCCCGTTTCAAGCAGCTTGGTGGCACCCAACTGTTGTAGGCGCTGTGCGTCTTCATCCGAGCGTGCGGAAACCCACGCAAAACGCTCCAGCATCCGCCGTGCCACAAGCCCCATACGCTGCCACCCCTTAAAGGAAGAAGCAGACATACGGCCATTTACCAGCATAACGGGAATATTACGCGTATGGCATAGCCCCAGCATATTGGGCCATAATTCGCTTTCTGTAAAAATAGCGGCCTTTGGCTGCCAGTAATCTAAAAAGCGTTTGCCCCAACGCGGCACATCCAGCGGCATGAACTGATGCACAACGCGCGGATGCGCAAGACGCTGCGCCAATAGCCGCGCAGCCGTAACCGTGCCAGTTGTGACCAGCACTTGAAAATCTGATTTCTGCGCCAGACATGCAGAAACAAGTGGCAGGATAGAAACGGTTTCTCCCACACTGGCAGCATGGAACCATATCAGATTTGCAGTGCCTCGAGAGCGTGAAGGAAAACCCATTTTTTCCCGCACGCGGGATGGAATTTCCTTTCCCTTAGTTTGCCGCCATCTCAGAAAAAAGGGCAGAGCAGGGGAAAGAACGGTAGCCGCAGCCTGCCAGACGCGCGAAGGCATAAGGGAAAGTGGGCTAAGGGCTACTCTTTCCTGCGAGTAACCGGCAGGGGAAGACATGCTGGAAGGCTGTTGCGCAAGATGCATCATGTTATCCAGCGCATGTTCCAACTTTTGGGTAAATGTTTCGCCGCCGCTGCCTTCTTCCTGATTATGCCGCTGCATATCTATAGGGGGTGCACAGGCCATGGTGCCGCGCCCAAAAGGCAGGGGGAAAATCATTTTATCCCATGTTTTTAGCCGTATGCCCGTGCAGGTTGCACCCACCAACACAATCGGCTTGCCCGCCAATTTGGCAAGAGCCAGTGTGCCCTGCTGCGCTTGCCTGCGCGGGCCACGGGGGCCATCGGGCGTAATGGCAACAAGGGTGGCATTGCGCAAGCTTGCGCGCATCCGCCTAAGGGCTGCTGCCCCACCTTTGTTTTTTCCTTTGGAATCTGATGATCCGGCAATGGACCAGATACGCCACGGGGCCACCACATCTGCTATCATGCGGCCATCACGGTTGCGGCTTATCAGCACCCGCAGGCGGATATGGGGGTTTTGGGGCTCGGCCCACCACCACAGGGCTGGTGTAAGGGGCAATATTTCGTGCCAGAAAGCCACAACCGCTGTTTGCCCGTTCTGGCTGGTTAACAGCGGCCATGCCTGCTCGTTTACCCGAAACGTCCAGCGTGTTGTTTTAAGGGCAAACCCCAAGTACTGGCGTAAACTCCATACGCCAGCCTTGCGGGCTATATTTTTGCAATCTGTTTTCAGGGCGCGCAGCATAATCACGCAGCCTGATTAGGAGAGAAATCTCCTGAATGCAAAGCCTTCCGGCTTTTCGTTCAACACAGAAGGCTGATAGGCGATGGTGAAACGATGATGCGCTTTTTCCCACACATCTATCTTGCTGTCTTCAGGAATAACCACCTGATCAACCCCGCAACGCAGCAGGAATTCGTATTGATCGGGCAGGAAATGCCCGGTTACACGAATTTTTCCCGCATAATGCAGGTGCTCACGTAAGCTGCGCGCCTGCGTGAAGGCCCGCCCATCACGGAAAATGGGGAATGTCAGGCACACAACATCAAGACGGGGCAGGGCGGCTTTAAGGTCTTCCACCTGTTCATCCTGCTTGAGCAGAACGCCCAGACGCCCATTGCCATTACGACCCAAACCTTCTGCCAGACGCGCCAGCGGCACCAGCACATCACCTTCCGGCAAGGGCTGATCATCCTGCGCGATCAGCCATGTATCTTCAATAATCTGGCCGTTTTCAAACAGGGGCATAAGCTGCATCCTTGAAGGGGGCTGTGCCAAGACGGCGGCACGTATCAATAAACCGTTCTCCGGCCTCACGCTGGGCCAGATATGTATCTATGATCCGCGCCACGGCATCAACCGTTTCATCTTCAGAAAGTGCAGAGCCCAGAATCTGCCCAACAGAGGCATCTTCCATCGCGCTGCCACCCAGAGTGATCTGGAATGCTTCCTCACCCCGTTTATCAACACCCAGAATACCAATATGGCCTGCATGATGATGCCCGCAGGCATTGATGCAGCCAGAGATATTCAGCCGCAGGTTGCCAATTTCCTGCTGGAGTGTGGCATCTCCAAAGCGTTCGCTCAGCTTTTGCGCAATAGGGATGGAACGCGCATTTGCCAGTGCGCAATAATCCAGACCGGGGCAGGCAATAATGTCTGTCACCATCTCGATATTGGCCGTGCCCAGCCCGTTTGCCTTAAGGATCTGCCATAGTTCATGCAGCGCATCCTGGCGCACATGGCCCAGAACCACGTTCTGCAAATGCGTAATGCGCAGTTCGCCAAAGCTGTATTTATCCGCCAGATCAGCCAGTAGATCCATCTGGGCAGATGTTACATCCCCCGGAATACCGCCAACCGGCTTGCAGGATATGGTAACGCATGCGTAGCCGGGTTGTTTGTGGGCATGCGTGTTGGTGCGTACCCATGCATCAAATTGCGCATCGGCTTTCTGCTGGGCAGCCAAAGCGTCTGCCGCGCCATTTTCTGCCTGAAACTCTGGCGTGCCAAAGCGGGCCTGAATGGCCGCAACAATTTCTTCTGGCAGGCGATAACGTGCCCGATCCATAGCCGCAAATTCTGCGTTCACCTTGCCCAGAAAAGCCTCTGCGCCCAAAGCCTGCACCAGTATCTTGATACGGGCCTTGTACATGTTATCGCGCCGGCCGTATTCGTTATAAACACGCAGAACGGCTTCCAGATACGCAATCAGATCTTCTTCTGGCAGGTCATCACGCAGCTTTACGCCCACAATCGGGGTGCGGCCCAAGCCACCGCCAACGTACACCTCAAACACGGCCCGACCGTTTTCACCCTTGCGGGCCAACAGGCCGATATCATGAAAGCGCGCAGCTACACGGTCCTGCTTGCTGCCAGAAATGGCAATCTTGAACTTACGTGGCAGGAACGTGAATTCCGGATGCAGGGTGGACCACTGACGCAGGATTTCAGCGTGCACGCGGGGGTCCAGCACTTCATCCGCTGCAGCACCAGCAAACTGATCTGACGTGACGTTACGGATGCAGTTACCACTGGTTTGAATGGCGTGCATTTCTGCATCGGCCAGTACGTTCAGGATATCAGGCGTATCTTCCAGTTTGATCCAGTTGAACTGGATATTCTGCCGTGTGGTGAAGTGCCCGTAATCCCGATCATACGTTCTGGCAATATGTGCCAAGGCGCGCATCTGGGAGGAGCTGAGCGTGCCATAGGGGATGGCCACACGCAGCATATAGGCATGCAACTGAAGGTACAGACCGTTCATCAACCGCAGGGGTTTGAACTCTTCTTCGGTCAGCTCCCCAGCGATACGACGCTGAACCTGATCCCGAAACTGCTCAACGCGCTGCTTGAGAAACGTACGATCAACATCATCATACGCGTAACGGCCAACCGGAAGGGCAGGCTGGGTGGAATAAGACATGGCTTTAACTGTGTCCGTCTTGCTCTGCTGGTATCAGGCGCTGGCGTGTTGCGCAGCCTGCCATGCAGGTGTGAATTCGGCATGAACGCTTGGCCCAAGGGCACGAATACGCTCCCGCGTGGTTATGGGCAGCAGGCCAGACGATGTTTGCTCGACCTGTACACCATACACCCCAACCACTTCATCCGCAGCTGCTTTTGCGTTCTGGCGGGCCAGAACCTGTTCCATTTCCGCATTGGGGAAAGGATGCGCCTGCTGGATAAAAAGCTGCCACTTACCTTGCGCATCCAACCATACAATGCGCCCATCAAGCAGACGGTTGGCTGTAACAACGCTCAGCCCCTGTTCATCCCGCCGATTATTTCTCCGATCCAACGCTTATCCCTTTCTGCCCCGTGTGCAGGTTCAGAATTACACAACAGATGCGAGAATATCAATATACCACGAATCAAAAACGTATCTTGAAGCACCCCCGGCACCTCAAGATACACATATGCTCTTAACAACCAGCTACAAGGGCAAATAAGGCGGGTATTTTACACCCGCCTTATCAAACCAGAACGCAATCAGGACTGCGCACGGGCACCCGTTTTGTTACGCACGGTGTTTTCTACAAAAGTCACCAGCGTTTTTGTGGCTGCTTCTACGCTATCCTTACCCGTTACCAAACGCAGGGCAGGTGCGGCAGGGGCTTCATACGGGGCATCAATGCCCGTAAAGCCGCTGATTTTTCCTGCACGAGCGGCTGCATACAGGCCTTTGGGGTCACGCTGTTCGCAGGTACCAAGATCGGCATCCACAAACACTTCCTCAAAGCCATCCCCAATAATCTGGCGGGCCAGATCTCGGTCAGAACGCAGTGGGGAGATCAGGGCCACAATCACAACCTGACCGGCATCACGCAGCAGGCGTGCCACTTCTGCAGCCCGGCGTACGTTTTCTGTCCGATCCGCTTCAGAGAAACCCAGATCCTTACACAGGCCTGCACGCAGTGTATCACCATCCAGCACGGTAACATCCACACCATCTGCAAACAGACGGGTTTCTGCCGCACGGGCCAGCGTGCTTTTGCCAGAACCAGAAAGACCGGTCAGCCAGAACACGGAGCCTTTGTGACCCTTGGCGCGTTCACGGTCCTGCACGGTAACGGTGCTGGCACTTGGGTGAATAACCTTTTCACCATCTGCAATAGTGGCTGGGCCAATAATGGGCGCACCACCCACAATACGCTGCTGGCGGTCAACCAATACACCGCGGCCATCTGTTGTGCCGGGGGTGAACGGGTCAAACTGAATGTTTTCTGCCGCAGACAGCACGATTTCCGCAAACCCTTCGGGCGGAACTTCGGTGCCGGGGTGTTCTGTCAGATCATCCAGATCCACCACTTTATCAATGGCAGTCACGGTAACAGCATGTTCTGCCGTGGCCAGACGCAGGCGGAAATGCTCACCCACACGCAGCGGTTCCTGACGCAGCCAGAACAGACGCACCCGCACGCGGGAGGCTTCCATTGGCGCGGCATCGGCATGGTGCAACAAGTCACCACGATCGGGAATAACGTCTGGTTCCAGCGTTACGGCGATGGACTGCCCGGCAGAGGCAGACACATGCGGTGCTGTATGCCAGCTTTCGATCGAAGCAATGCGGGCAGGGGTTTTTTGCGTGCCGATAATAACCGTATCGCCCACGCGCACACGGCCTCGTTCAACACGACCAGCCACATAGCGGATGTTATCAAAACGATACACGTCCTGCACCGGTAGGCGCAGCGCCAGTTCGGAGCGGGAAGCGGGTGAGGGCACGCTGGCCAGAGCTTCTGTCAGCGTAGGGCCTTTATACCACGGAGAGCGTTCTGAGCGGCTGGCAATGTTATCACCATCACGCGCAGAAGCCGGAACAAACAGAGCCGCTTCCAGCCCCAGCTTGTTCAGCAGTTCCGTTACAGACTTTTCGACTGCTTCCACCTTGGCCTGATCGAAATCAAGCAGATCCACCTTGTTCAGCAGCACAATAACGTGGCGAATGCCGATAAGGTGCAGCAGCATGGCGTGGCGGCGTGTCTGTTCACGCGCACCTTCCTGCGCATCCACCACCAGCACGGCGGCTTCTGCATCGGCGGCACCTGTAATCATGTTACGCAGGAACTGGCGGTGTCCCGGTGCATCCACAATCACAAATTCACGCTGGCCCAAGCGGAACGGAATACGGGTGGAATCAACCGTAACGCCCTGATCGCGCTCGATCTGAAGGGAGTCCAGCAGAAAGCTCCACTCAATCTTCAGGCCGCGCTTTTTGGACGATTCAATAATCTGGGCAACCTTGCCATCCTGAAGGCTGTCCGTATCGTGCAGCAAACGCCCAATAAGGGTGGATTTACCGTGGTCAACATGCCCCACAATCACGATTGGCGTGGCGGCATCCTGAGATGAATAAATTTTTTCGCTCATGATATTCTATTTCCAGTCCACGCCGTAATCAGAGGTAACCCGCCACACGCAGGCGTTCAAAAGCATCTTCGGATTCATGATCCATTGCGCGGCCTGCGCGTTCGGATGTTTTGGTTGTTTCCAGTTCTTCAATCACTTCCGCCAGAGTGGAAGCGTTGCTTTCTACCGGGAAGGTGATGTCTGAATCACCCAAGGAGCGGTAACGCTTGCCGTTTTTGGAGAAGTACAGATCAACCAGCGGGATGCCTTCACGCTCGATATAGCGCCAGATATCGATTTCACGCCAAGCCAGCAGCGGATGCACGCGAATATGCATGCCTTCTTCGTGCGGTGTTGCGTACTGGTCCCAGAATTCGGGCGGCTGGTTACGGATATCCCATTTATGGCTGGCACCACGCGGGCTGAAAACACGTTCCTTGGCGCGTGTTCCCTGCTCATCACGGCGGATACCGGCAATAACACCCTGCAGCTTGTGCTTTTCGATCATGGCGGCAAGGCCCGCTGTTTTACGCGCAGCAGAACGTGCTGCTGGAGGTAGGGAGGGGTCCATATCCTCTACCGGCGGGCACTCACCCAACAGCAGATTGAGGTCCCACTTTTTGGCATATTCATCGCGGAATTTATACATTTCCGGGAACTTCTTGCCGGTATCAACATGCATGACAGGGAAGGGAACCCGGCCCAGAAACGCCTTTTTGGCCAGCCAGACCATCACATTGGAATCTTTACCCAAAGACCACAGCATGGCCAGAGGTTTGAGCTTTCTGTACGCTTCTCTCAGAATAAAAACGCTCTGAGCTTCGAGTTGATCAAGATGATCCATGTTTCCGTTTCCGTAACCCTGTGTATGACACGACGTGGCTGAGGGTAAAATCAGCCAGAACCCGTTAGTGTTTAATGTGGATACCGCATTCCGTTTTATTCAACCCGGCCCAACGTCCGGCCCGTGCATCCTGCGCACCATCAACTGGTTGCGTGCACGGGGCGCAGCCGATGGAAAGATAGCCTTCCGCCACCAATGGGTGAGGAGGCAGCCCCCGGCGCTGCATTTCCTGCGTGATGTCTTCCGCGCTCCAAAATGCAAGAGGGTTGAGCCGTAGCTGCCCATCTTCTCGCAATTCCACAATTTCCAGCGTGGATCTTGTAACAGCCTGTCCACGCTTGCGCCCGGTCACCAGTGCCTCATAGGGCAGAGAGGCCACTTGCAGGGGTTCCACCTTGCGCAAGGCACAGCAGGCATCTGGATCAAACGCCCATAATTCCCCGGTAGGGTCCCGATTTTCGACCTGCCGGGGCTGAGGAGCCACGTCCTGAACGTTGGAAAGATGCAGAAAATCGGCCAAATTCTGCCGATATTCGAGGGTTTGCGGAAAGTGTTTTCCGGTATTCAGAAACAGCACTTTCATGGCCGGATCGGCCTCTGCCACCATTGCCAGAAGCAACGCAGATTCCGCCCCGAAAGAGGAGAGGACAGCCAACCTGTCTCCCAAAAGCTCACTGGCCTTGCGCAGCAGTAGAACGGGGTTCTCCTGCACGGGCACAAGCTGCTTGGTTATGGTCGCTGTATCATCAGAAAGAGCGGTCACTACACACAAACCCGTATGACAGAAAATGTAATTAACGACGTGATACAGATATAATAAGGAACCCACAACCCAAAATTCAACGCCTCAATGGTCATATTCCCAAATTAACCATC
Organism: Acetobacter pasteurianus subsp. pasteurianus LMG 1262 = NBRC 106471; assembly: GCF_000285275.1. Taxonomy (GTDB): domain Bacteria; phylum Pseudomonadota; class Alphaproteobacteria; order Acetobacterales; family Acetobacteraceae; genus Acetobacter; species Acetobacter pasteurianus. The sequence goes on along the minus strand of NZ_CADO01000139.1, from coordinate 458,305 downwards.
ATAATGGATAGTTATATAGACGATCCCTCACGCGCTCATGTTTTATAGTTAATTTTGTTGGCATAATATATCTTATACAATTTATAGCCGTTTCGAAAATACCCAGACCGATCCATCATATCCGTGCAGCATGCTTTCACATGCTCATTCTGACGCCCTAAAATCCTGAAATCGATCCACCCTACCGCCTAAAGCGCTCAAAATGCCCGATGCAAAGCCCCCTCACGGGTCAAAATGCCCTGCATCGGGCCAAAAATCATGTTCGATCGATCAGATTACTTTTTTGGCGCCGGATTGTCCCTGCGGAACAGTTCCCATTCTTCCATCACGCTGCCGTCTGGCAGATGGCAATAGCTGATCTGCCCCTTGTCCGTGCTTTCGGTGCTCAACGTGCCGCCTTTCTTCACACAATAGACTGCAGCCGGATTTGGCATCCGCAGCGGCCGCACTGCACGGTTGGCATTTTCTTCGTGCTGTTCATGGCAGCCGCCCAGAAGACCGGTAATTGCAACAGCAAGAACTGCGCCGGAAACGCCTTTTTTTGCAGACATTTTATTCTCCTTCATCCCAGCCGCATCATGACAAGCTGAATTATAAACATTTAGTATGGCGTATAGCCCTGAATATGTCTTTAACACGCAACGTGAAAACTGGCCTTACTGCGATAAAAAGGCTATAAATCACTTTCCTTCTCTATAAATCTGGTTCGGTTTGCACTCCATGCCTGATGGTTCTTCCCCGCTTGCTCACTCTTCTGTCACCTCCTCTTCGGAAGTCCGCCATGATTGGACGGTCGCAGAAGTTCAGGCTTTGCTTGACCTGCCGTTTCCTGAATTGATGTTCAGGGCCCAAACGCTGCACCGCGCGACGTTTGACCCAACGGAAATCCAAATTTCCACACTGCTTTCCATTAAAACGGGTGGCTGCCCGGAAGATTGCGCCTACTGCCCACAAAGCGCCAAGCATGAACAAGGCGTAAAGGCAGATAAGCTGATGGCTGTTGAAGCCGTGTTGACCGAGGCCAAAAAAGCCAAGGCCGCTGGAGCCAGTCGTTTTTGCATGGGTGCCGCCTGGCGTTCTCCCAAGGAGCGTGATCTGGATACCGTGTGCGCCATGATTGAAGGCGTAAAGCAGCTTGGTATGGAAACCTGCGTAACATTGGGCATGCTGGACAACGCGCAGGCCCATAAACTGCATGATGCCGGGCTGGATTACTACAACCACAACCTAGATACTTCCCCCGAATATTATGGGGAAATCATCAGCACCCGCACCTATCAGGAACGGCTGGATACGCTTTCCAACGTGCGGGATGCCGGCATCAATGTATGCTGCGGTGGCATTGTGGGTTTGGGTGAAAATGAATCGGATCGTGCAGGCCTGATTACGGCCCTTGCCACCCTGCCCACGCATCCTGAAAGCGTGCCAATTAATCTGCTCGTTAAGGTGGAAGGCACACCTCTGGCCAAAGCGGATGAAGTGGAACCGCTTGATTTTGTGCGCATGATTGCCGCTGCCCGTATTACCATGCCCAAAAGCCGCGTACGCCTTGCCGCTGGCCGCGAAAATATGAGCGATGAAACACAGGCGCTCTGCTTTTTGGCTGGTGCCAACTCCATCTTCTATGGTGAACGCCTGCTGACCACCCCCAACCCACAAGCCACGCGTGACAGAGCTTTGCTGGATAAGCTTGGTATGCATACAACAGGCATTGGCCTGCCTTCTGCATAATTCATGACATATTCGGTTAAAGAAATTTTCCTTACCCTCCAGGGTGAAGGTGGTCAGGCTGGTCGCGCGGCTGTTTTCTGCCGCTTTACAGGCTGCAACCTCTGGTCTGGGCGGGAGGAAGATCGCGCTAAAGCCATCTGTCAGTTTTGCGATACCGATTTTATCGGCACAGATGGCGTAAACGGCGGCAAGTTTGAAAACGCGGCCGCACTGGCGGCAACCATTGCCAGTTTCTGGCCGCAGCCCACGGAGGATACAAAAGCAACCGGCCAAAAACTGGTTGTTTTTACAGGGGGAGAACCCCTACTCCAGCTTGATACCGCCCTGATAGACGCCATGCACGCCCAAGGCTTTAGCATTGCAGTGGAAAGCAACGGCACAGTAATGGCCCCCAAAGGCATAGACTGGCTATGCATTAGCCCCAAAGCCGGGGCTGAACTGGTGCAAAAAGCAGGAACCGAGCTGAAGCTTGTATTTCCTCAGCCGGGGATAGACCCCGCCGCTCTGGAAAATCTTGATTTCCAACATTTCTGGCTTCAGCCTATGGATGGCCCTCAGCAGGCAGCCAACACACAGGCTGCTATTGAATACTGTCTGGCGCACCCTTTATGGGGGCTTTCACTCCAGACCCACAAGCTTATCGGAATACCCTAATCATGCCTCTTCCTGCCCGTGATAAACAGGAATCTGCCCTCGTTCTTTTTTCTGGTGGCCAAGATTCCGCAACCTGTCTGGCATGGGCGCTGGAACGTTATGGGCGTGTAGAAACACTTGGGTTTAATTACGGCCAACGCCATGCGGTTGAACTGGAATGCCGTGCGAGCATTCGCCAAGGGCTTGTGCATCAGAACCCCGTTTGGGCTGAGCGTTTGGGAGAAGACCACACCCTGCCCTTGCACGCATTGGGCGAGGTTTCTGAAACATCCTTAACGCGAGATGCTGAAATCAGCATGGCGGAAAACGGCCTGCCCAATACGTTTGTGCCGGGCCGAAACCTGATTTTTCTTACTTTTGCTGCGGCTCTGGCGGCACGGCGCGGCATTAAGCACATTGTTACCGGCGTGTGCGAAACTGATTATTCGGGCTACCCAGATTGCCGGGATGATACCATTAAAGCCCTACAGGTTGCGCTCAACCTAGGTATGGAATCCCGCTACGTTCTGCACACGCCCCTGATGTGGCTGGATAAAGCCGAAACATGGGAACTGGCGGAAGAACTGGGTGGGCAACCGCTTGTTGAACTGATCAATAAAGAAAGCCACACCTGTTATTTGGGAGAGCGCGGCACATTGCACGCATGGGGGCATGGATGCGGCACCTGCCCCGCCTGCCAACTGCGCAAATCTGGGTGGGATGACTACGTAGCCCACAAAAAAGGCACACAGACACATGCCTGATCTTGTTTTTACCCGCCGTTTTTCCATGGGCCATCGGCTTATTCATGGTGCGAGTGAAAGCTGCGCCCTGCCCCACGGCCATAATGAATTTGTGACGGTACGCTTAAAGCCCACATCTTTTGCGCCGCTGGATGGTAAAGGCAACATGCCGGTTTCCTTCCAGAAAGCCAAAAGCACGTGGCATCGGTTTGTAGATGAAAAGCTGGATCACGCCTTGCAACTTGCAGAGGATGATCCGCTGTTGGCGTGGTTTCAAACTAACGAGCCCGCCCGTGCGGCCCGTATTGTCATCACGCCGGGAGACCCGACCACAGAATTGATGGTCTGCCTGCTTATGGCCAAGATCAACGCCTTTCTGGCAGCAGAAGGCGGCGTTTTGCAGTGTTCTGAACTGAGTATTCAGGAAACACCCACCAACACGGTTTCTTTTTCCGGCAATCCGGCAGAGTTTATCCCTACCCCACGGCCGCCAGAAAATTGCTGGTGGAACCGGGCAGATATGAGCATATCGGACACCGAAATCCCGGTTACCTTTATCTGATAAAACGCAATAAGAGCCTGCCTTATAACAGGCAGGCTCTATGTAGCATCAGGCTTCTTTCAGCCCCAGAACACTGGTGGTTTTATCAAATAGCTGCGCACAAAGTGCCGGATTATCTGCCAGTTTCTGGCCGTAAGATGGGATAATCTGCTTCAGCTTTTCTTCCCACTCAGGCAGCTTGCTGGCAAAGCACTTTTTCAGAACCGTCAGCATAATTGGAGCTGCGGTTGAGGCGCCCGGAGAAGCCCCCAGAAGTGCAGCCACAGAGCCATCTGCGCTGGAAATAACTTCCGTACCAAATTGCAGAACACCGCCTTTTTTGGCGTCTTTCTTGATAATCTGCACGCGCTGGCCAGCCACAACCAGTTCCCAATCCTTGGCCTGCGCATCGGGAATAAAGTCGCGCAACGCCTTGATCCGATCATTGTGGGACTGCATGACCTGTTCGATCAGATACTTGGTAAGCGGCCAGTTATCACGCGCTACTGCCAGCATGGCGCTGATGTTGCTTGCCCGGATAGAACGCGGCAGGTCCATCAAGGAACCGTTTTTCAGGAACCGGGTAGAAAAGCCCGCATATGGGCCAAACAATAGTGCCGGTGTACCGTCTATCATGCGTGTATCCAGATGCGGAACAGACATGGGAGGCGCACCAACAGAAGCCTTGCCGTAAATCTTGGCATGGTGCTGGGCAATCAGATCCGGGTTGGTGCAACGCAGAAACTGTCCGCTGACCGGGAACCCACCAACGCCGCGAGATTCCGGAATACCCGTTTTCTGCAGCAATGGCAGAGCACCACCACCACCACCGATAAACACAAACCGCGCCTTAACCTCACGTTCCGTATTCAGGCGCGTATCTTGCACCTTGATAACCCAGCGGCCATCTGCATCACGGCGGATATCATGCACCTCGTGCTTGGTGTGCAATGTGCAGGCTGGCGTGCTGACCAGATAGGTAAACAGCAAGCGCGTGAGTGCACCAAAGTTTACATCCGTGCCGCGCAAGCTGCGGGTAACTGCCAGATTTTGCCCCGCGGGGCGGTTACGCATAATCAGCGGTGCCCACTGCGCAATCTGTGCCTGATCCTGCGTAAACTCCATGCCGGAGAACAGCGGATGTTCGCTCAGCGCCTTATAACGTGCCTGCAGGAAGGACACGTTTTTATCCCCCCACACAAAGCTCATATGCGGCACGGGGGTTAAAAAATCTCGCGCAGAAGCTAGAATGTTCTGCTCAACCAGATACGTCCAGAACTGGCGGGAAACCTGAAACTGCTCGTTGACGTTGATAGCCTTGGAGATATCAACGCTGCCATCCGCCTGCTGTGGTGTGTAGTTTAGCTCACACAAAGCAGAATGGCCTGTACCGGCATTGTTCCAGGCGTTGGAGCTTTCTTCCGCCACGCTATCCAGGCGTTCAAAAATGCTGATGCTCCAGTCCGGCTGAAGCTGCCGCAGCAGGGTTCCCAGCGTGGCGCTCATGACGCCCCCACCGATCAGGACGACATCAACAGAAGAAGCGGTATCGGTCGTGGTGGAACTCATCGTGGTCTCCGCATTGTCAGCCGTATCTGCCTCTTGCACCTTACATGCTGGCAGGGCTGGATCCATACCTGCACATGCCCCCAACTTCTTTTGCATGCAAGAAAGAAGTATGCGCGCGCGGCAGGCCTTTAACTGGAAAGCATTATAGGCACATCGTTGCGCTCTCGCCTGCTCATCTCTGCGAGAGCATGGCAGCTTTTCCTGAACCATTCCCCCATAAGGGCGTTTTGGCTGCTAACCGTTAGAATGGTTTTCTAACATTCACACATAAATGAAAAGGCTTTGGCATGAGCATTATCAAATACGGTTCCGCACATTGGGAAGGTTCCATTAAAGAAGGCAAAGGCACAATTTCAACCGAAAGCGGCGCCTTAAAAGACCAGCCTTATGGCTTTAACACCCGTTTTGAAGGCAAGCCCGGCTCTAACCCTGAAGAGCTTTTGGGCGCTGCTCATGCGGCCTGTTTTTCCATGGCTTTTTCGCTCATTCTGGGTGAAGCAGGGCTGACCGCCTCTGCAATTGATACACGCGCAGACGTAAGCCTGAACAAAAAGGACGGCGGGTTTGAAATAGATAAAGTCAACCTCACCCTTAAGGCGCGCATTCCGGGTGCTACGGCTGATCAGTTTGAAAAACTAGCTACAAAAGCCAAGGAAGGCTGCCCGGTTTCCAAACTGTTCAAAGGGGCCTCCATTACTTTGGAAGCCACTTTGCTAGACTAATAAGCTGAGTGGGTGGGCTTTTTAGCCCACCTGTGCCCGGTGGCGCATCAGATGGTCTGCCAACACGCAGGCCATCATGGCTTCACCTACTGGTACAGCACGAATACCCACGCATGGGTCATGCCGGCCTTTGGTAATCACTTCCGTTTCCTTACCATCCGTGGTGATGGACGGGACTGGCGTAAGCATGGAGCTGGTAGGCTTAACGGCAAAGCGGGCCACAATAGGCTGACCGCTGGAAATACCACCCAGAATACCACCTGCGTGGTTGGCACCAAAAGTCAGCTTGCCGTCTCGCATATATAACGGATCTGCATTTTCTTGCCCCGTGAGGGAAGCAGAAGCAAAGCCATCTCCAATTTCAACGCCCTTTACGGCATTGATGCTCATGAGGGCCGCAGCCAGATCTGAATCCAGCTTGCCATAAACGGGTGCACCCAAACCGGCGGGCACGCCCTCAGCCACAACCTCAATCACAGCACCGATGGAAGACCCCGCCTTGCGAATACCCGCAAGATATTCTTCCCATTCTGCCACCACACCTGCATCTGGGCAGAAAAAGGGGTTGCGGTTTACCTCTTCCCAATCCCAACGCGTGCGGTCGATATCATGCGGGCCAAGCTGCACCAGTGCAGCACGAATACGCACGCCATCGCCCAGAATCTTGCGGGCCACAGCACCGGCTGCCACACGGCACGCCGTTTCACGCGCGGAGGAACGGCCCCCACCACGATAATCACGGATGCCGTATTTCAGATCATACGTCAGATCAGCATGGCCGGGCCGATATGTACGGGCAATATCGCCGTAATCGCGCGAGCGCTGATCTGTGTTTTCGATCATCAGGGAAATTGGCGTGCCTGTTGTCTGCCCTTCGAACACGCCAGACAGAATACGCACCTGATCCGGCTCTTTACGCTGTGTGGTAAAGGCAGATTGCCCTGGCTTGCGCTTATCCAGAAACGGCTGAATATCTGCTTCTGTGAGCGCCAGACGCGGCGGGCATCCATCCACCACACAGCCAATAGCTGGGCCGTGGCTTTCACCCCAAGTGGTCACACGGAAAAGCTGTCCGAAGGTATTGTAAGACACGGCGCGCCCTCAGTCCCCAGCTACAGAAATATCAGGGGCAGTCGGGTTTTTCATGCCCACAACATGGTAACCGCAATCCACATGGTGCACTTCACCCGTTACGCCGGATGAAAGATCAGACACCATATACAGGCCAGCGCCACCCACTTCTTCCAACGCCACGTTGCGTTCGAGCGGAGAATTATACTGGTTCCACTTCAGAATATAGCGGAAATCCCCAATGCCATTGGCGGCAAGGGTTTTGATGGGGCCTGCGGAAATAGCGTTTACACGAATGCCATCACGCCCCAGATCTGTTGCCATATACCGCACAGAAGCTTCCAACGCGGCCTTGGCAATGCCCATCACGTTGTAATGCGGCATCACCCGTTCTGCACCCAGATAGCTCAGGGTCAGCAAGGAGCCACCATTTTTCATCAGCTTGGAAGCGCGCTGCGCAACGGCCGTGAAGGAATAGCAGGAAATATCCAGCGCCTTCAAAAACGCTTCACGCGGGGTATCAACATACCGCCCACGCAGGAACTGCTTGTCTGCCCAGCCAATGGCATGCACCACAAAGTCCAGCTCACCCCATTCTTTTTCAATGGTGGCAAAAGCGGCATCAATGGCGGCGTCATCCGTTACATCGCAGGGCAGAACCAGGCTGGAGCCCACGCTTTCTGCCAGAGGCTGCACGCGCTTACCCAGAGCTTCGCCCTGATACGTAAACGCAAGCTCCCCACCCTGTGCCGCAACGGCGGAGGCAATGCCCCATGCAATGGAACGATCATTAGCGACACCCATTACCAGACCCTTCTTGCCCTTCATGAGCGTTCCCTGAGCAGGCAATGTGGCGTTGGGAGAAGACATGCGAGACCTCAACCTATTTCTGTTGTTCAAATATCCGAATGTTCGCTGGTTGGTCGCATACACGCGCTATTGAAACAAGAGCAAAGCGACACACATGCTTCAAACCCGGTGAACGTAGGAGTATGATAACAGGCACAAAGCTGCAATGCCGCAGCTTGACGTAAACGAACACGAATTGAGTCCGAGCATGACGGAAACCTCACCTTCTCCCGCAGCCCTCCCATTAGACAGTCAGCCTCTGATTGATCTGGCAGCCAACCCGTTTACGCTGTTTGAGACATGGATGAAGGAGGCGGAAAAGACAGAGGTGAACGACCCCAACGCCATGGTGCTGGCCACAGCCACGCGGGATGGCAGACCATCGGCCCGCATTGTGCTGCTGAAAGGGGCAGACCATAGAGGGTTTGTTTTTTACACCAATACGCACAGCCGCAAGGGGCGTGAGTTGGAAGAAAATCCGCACGTAGCCCTGCTATTCCACTGGAAAAGCCAGCGCCGCCAGATTCGGATTGAAGGGGCAGTAACCCCCGTAACGCCGGAAGAAGCCGATGCGTATTTTGCGAGTCGGAGCCGTGTTTCGCGCCTTGGTGCTGTGGCATCGGATCAATCCCGCCCGCTGGCAGACCGCTCCGTATTTGAAGAACGCCTGAAACAGGTTGAAGAAGCATATCCGCAAGATCCTATTCCCCGCCCGGCCAACTGGTCTGGCTACCGGGTAAACCCCGAATATTTTGAGTTCTGGCAGGAACGGCGCTTCCGCTTGCATGATCGCGCCGTATGGGCACGTAATGGAAACGATTGGGATGTTACGCGTTTATATCCGTAAGCGCACAGCCACTTGAAACACATCATTTTATAAATGACAGCGGAGAAAAATAAGAATGAAAGACGTTCGTAAAATTCTGCTGCCGCTTCCCAGCACCTCCAATGCTGAAGCCGCACTTATCCGAGGCTACAATTTTGCCCGCCGCTTTGGCGCGCATCTGGCTGTGCTGCATGTGCGCCCAGATGGGCGGGAAATGGCACCACTGGCTGGCGAAGGCCTTTCCGGCGCCATGGTGGAAGACCTGATGCGCTCTGCCGAGCACGAAGGTGCACGCCATGCGCATGAAGTGCATGCCCTGTTTGAACGTTTTGTGGCCGCGCATCCAGATATTCAGGTTGTGCCCCCGCGCGGCCCCTTCCCTATGGATGCGCCGACAATCAGCTTTAACATCATGCGTGGTGCGGAAAGTGAAATCGTGCCTGCACAGGCACGTTTGTCTGACTTCACACTCGTACCGCACCCTGATTCGGGTGATGCTGTTTCATCTTCCGAAACCCTGCATGCCGTTTTGTTTGATAGCGGACGCCCGGTAGTTATTGCCCCGCGCACGCCGCCCAAAGGGCTTATCAAACGTGTTTGCATTGCATGGAATGGCACGGCAGAGGCCTCATCCGCCCTGCGTGGCGCTCTGGCATGGGCATTAACCGCAGATGCCGTGCGCGTGCTGCACTGCGGAGATTACCAGCGCCGTGGCCCCACCGCGCAGGACGTGGTGGACTATCTGGCCATTCACGGCATTACGGCGGATTGTGTGGAATTCCCGCCCGTAGATCGGGATGTAGGCAAAGGGCTGGAAGCTGCGTGTAAGGACTTTGATGCCGACATGCTGGCAATGGGTGCTTACTCACACTCTCGCCTACGCCAGCTCATTCTGGGTGGTGTTACCCGTTATACGCTGGAACATGCCGATATTACGGTGCTGATGAGCCGCTAAAGCAGCAAAGGTGCAGAGGGTTTGCGAAGGCAGACCCTCTGTTATTTTTAGGGGTCAGCCACCTCAAACACAGCGCCATCCCATGCAGGCTCAATACCTGCGGGAAGATGATCCTGCATCCACTGCCAATCCATATCCGGGCCCATATGGGTGAGTATCATGCGGCGTGGGTTGATAGCCTGCTGCCATTCCAACACCCGTTCCAGCCATGCATGTGCGCTATGGGGCTGGCGCTGGAAGCAATCCACCATCCATGTATCCACCCCACGCAAAACTTCCACAGAGTCTTCGGGAAACTCCATAACATCGGTGCTGTAAACAAAGTCTCCACACCGCACACCTGTTGATCCAACGCGCCCATGCACTTGGTCAAACAAAGTAAATTCCGTGCCGCTTATGGTAACAGGCTGCCGCATTTTTACAGGGTGCGCTTCCACCACAGCACGGAAGAAGTTTGGCGGTGTCCAAGGTTTAAACACATAATCAAACCGCCGCTGAATATCTTCCAGCGTTTCCGCGGCTCCATAAGCATGTAAAGGTTTTTGAATCACGCGGTTAATGGCGCGCACTTCATCCAGCCCGGAAATATGATCCGCATGGGCATGAGTGAAGATGATAGATTCAAAATCCTTAATACCATTTGCCAAAAGCTGCGCACGCAAATCCGGCCCCGTATCTACCAATACGCCAGCACCGTTTTTTAACCGCAGCAGAATGGAGGAACGGGTACGGGTGTTCCGAGGCTCCTTGGGGTTACACGCGCCCCAGATTCCGTGGCCATCGGCCCCACCAACCATAGGCACACCGGCAGACCCACCACACCCCAGCACTGTAATTTTCATACCCGTTTCCCCCACATTCTCTCGGCAACCATCACACTGCCTTGCGGAATAACCGGTAGAAATTCTCGGTGGTCATGCGTGTGAAATCTGCCAGTTCCATACCGCGTTCCTGCGCAATTCGGGCTGCTGTATGCGCTACAAAAGCAGGCTGATTGCGCTTACCGCGCTTTGGCACGGGCGCGAGGTAGGGAGAATCCGTTTCCACCACAATACGATCTGCCGGAAGATCGCGCGCGACAGCCCGAATTTCATCGCATTTCGGAAATGTGGCGATACCTGAAAAACTGACATACCCGCCCAGATTCACCACGCGCTGCGCCAGTTCCGGGCCAGAGGCAAAACAATGCAGCAAAATGGGGAAAGCCCCTTTTGCATGTTCTTCCTCTAAAATTGTGGCCACATCTTCGTCCGCCTGACGGGCGTGGATGATAACCGGCACATCCAGTTCCCGCGCGGCACGAATATGCTGGCGAAAATATTCGTGCTGGAGCGGGCGCACATCTTCCTTGCCGTGGAAGTAATCCAGCCCGGTTTCACCAATACCAATCACTTCAGGCACATCAGCAATGGCCACAATATCCGCAACGCTGGGCAGAGGTTCTTCCTCCACATGGTCTGGATGTGTGCCAACGGTGCACCATAGGCGCATATCTGGCGTATCCAGCTTGGCCAGAGCCTTTTGTTCTGGAGCACGGGCCAAGCGGGTGCCGATGGTGACCATTCCACTTAAGCCCGCCTCTTTGGCGGCCTCAAGCAGTTCTGGCATTTCCTCGGCTGAAAAATGATCAAGATGGCAGTGAGAATCTATTAACCCTGCCAACTTTGTACTGTCCTCTGTCATCATTATGCCTGTTCGGGCTCAACATAGCGGGGGAAGATGCCCTGTGGTGCCGGAAGCTGACGCCCACCGAGCAATGGCGTTTCCAGCGCGGCAAAGCTGCGTTCTTCTGCCGTAACGGCAAGCTGGTCCAGCATGCGCTCCATGCTCTGCGGCATGAAAGGCTGGAGCATGGTAGCAATACCACGCAGGGCATCCACCAACACGCGCAGCACGTCCTTCATGCGTTCGGGGTCTGTTTTGCGCAGCGCCCACGGGGCCTGATGATCGATATACGCATTGCAGGCGCGGATAACCTTCCACACATCTTCCAGCGCATCTGTAAGGGCACACCGCTCAATCTGAGATTTCAGCAGATCGGGCAGCACCATCACCTGCCCCAGCAGATGGGTATCTTCCTCTGTCAACGTGCGCCGTTCTGGCAGAATACCACCGCAGTTGCGCGCTACCAGAGAAAGCGTGCGCTGGGCCAGATTGCCCAGATCATTCGCCAGTTCCACATTGTTGCGCATAATCAGCGCCTTGCGGGAAAGATCACTATCCCCGCCAAAAGGCACTTCACGCAGCAGGAAGAAGCGAACTGCATCCAGCCCAAATTCCTTCACCAGATCACGCGGGTCCACCACATTGCCCAGAGATTTGCTCATCTTCTGGCCTTCAATGGTCCACCAGCCGTTGGCAAACACCTTGCGCGGCAGTTCAATACCGGCGGCCATAAGGAAGGCAGGCCAGTAAACGGCATGGAAGCGCGCAATATCCTTGCCGACCAGATGCAGGTTGGCAGGCCAGAACGCCATGCGCGGCGCGTTGGTATCCGGATAGCCCAGAGCGCTCAGATAGTTAGCGAGTGCATCAAACCACACGTACATAACGTGTTTATCGTCACCCGGAACGGGAATACCCCATTTGAAGCTGGTACGGCTGATGGAAAGATCGCGCAGGCCTTGCTTCACAAAGCTGACAATCTCGTTCCGCGCACCGTGTGGGCCCAGAAAATCCGGGTTGTTTTCATACAGCTCCAACAGCCGATCCTGATACTCGGACAGCTTGAAGAAGTAAGAGGGTTCCTTCACCCATTCTACCGGCGCACCTGTGGGGGCAACTTTTTTGCCGTCCGGGCCGGGCACCAGTTCATCTTCACCGTAGAAGCATTCATCACGCAGAGCGTACCAGCCCTCATACGCGCCTAGATAAATGGCCCCGTTATCAGCCACTTTCTTCCACAATGCCTGCGTGCTGGTAATGTGGCGTGGTTCTGTGGTGCGGATGAAATCATCATAAGAGATGTTCATGGCATCGGCCATGTTGCGGAAATCGGCCGAAACCTTATCCGCAAAACTTTTGGCATCCGTGCCATTGGCCTGCGCAGCCTGTTCCACCTTCTGGCCGTGCTCATCCGTGCCCGTCAGAAAGAAGACCTCATCCCCTGCCAGACGATGAAAGCGGGCCATCACATCCGCAGCAATAGACGTGTAAGCGTGGCCGATATGGGGCGCTCCGTTCACGTAATAGATGGGCGTAGTTACATAGAAACGACGGGTCATTCTCGGCTCGCAATCGTCATAGCTTCAAGCAGGGCTTCCTGTTTATCCAGATTAAAGCGCTCCGTCTCGGCGTGCTTGCGCATGGTGGCTTCCCACGCATTGGCCAAGGCCACACATTGCGGGTTGCCCTGCCGCGCCGCCTGACGGGCCTGTATCTGGAGTGTGTCTGATAACAGGCTGAAAAACAGACTGAAACCATAATCCCTACGTAAAATGGTTTCTGCAACCTCATAGCTGCGTAATGGCGTAATACCCTGCACCACTTCGTGCACAAGGCTGGCAATTTCACCACCCTTATCTGCCAGCAACGCCAGAGCACGCCCCGGCGCGCCGTGGGCTTCTGCCATAACACGCTGTATTTCTGTATCCGAAGCCTCTGGAGCCTGTGCCCGCAGCACGGCAGACATATCTGCCGCATCCAACGGAGCCAGTTCCAACTTGCGGCATCGGCTACGGATGGTGGGCAAAAGCCGCCCCGGAGCAGAACAGGTTAACAACAATACCGTAGCAGGTGGTGGCTCTTCCAGAATTTTCAGCACGGCGTTGGCCGCACTGCGGTTCATGTACTCCGCGCCATCCACAATCACAACGCGCCACCCACCTTCTGCCGCTGTGCGCCGCAAAAAGGAGTTAATGGGGCGCACATCATCGGCCACAATCTCGCTGCGGTATTTCTGGCGTTTTTCATCAAACCCGCGGGCAACCACCAGCAAATCTGCATGAGTGGCGGCAGAAACACGCCGCCCAGCGGGGCTCAGTTCATCCTCCCCGCCCAGCAATATGCGTGCCAGCCGGAACGCGAATGTAGCCTTGCCAATGCCCGGTGCCCCCGTAATCAGCCACGCATGGGGCAAGCGCCCACCCTGCATGGCCTGCCGAAACGCCTGCAAAGCGGCCTGATGCCCACGCAGTTGCAAAGATGCCAAGCGCGGCTCCTGCACGCCCTCAGCCCTCGGCATGGGCCAGACGGGTCTGGATATCTTTCAGAATCTGGGCATTCACCTGCTCTGCCGAATAGACGGAAGTATCCACCACCACCACCCGCTGCGGCTCGGCCCTGGCGATATGTGCAAACCCATCTGCCAAACGGGCATGAAAATCCTCATCCGCCTGTTCATACCTGTCTGTTGGCGCACCACGCGCAGCCAGACGTTGGCGGGAGATAGCGCGTGGCGCTTGCAGCAGAAAGGTTACATCTGGCTGTAAACCAAGCTGTTTTTGCAATGTTTCAATCAGGCTTAAAATAGCCGGATCACCATTGGCGCGCCCATATCCCTGATATGCCATGGTGGAATCGGTAAAGCGATCACACAGCACAATCTGCCCGGCCTTGAGGGCGGGCAGAATAACCTGATCAACGTGATCATACCGTGCGGCAAAATGGGTGAGAATTTCTGCCCGGGCAGAAAGCGGATTTTTACCAAAAAGCAAAAGCTGGCGCAGATCTTCCGCCCCGGCAGAACCTCCCGGCTCACGCGTGGCCAGAACTTTCTGGCCCTGTGCTTCCAGATTTTCCTTCAAAAGCCGCAGCTGGGTGGACTTTCCCACCCCTTCTGCGCCTTCCAACGTTATGAACATGCCACAAGCCATGGATTACAGGTGCAGCCGACGTGCAGCCCGCCCCAAAAAGCCCAGTGCAGGCACGCTCTGCCCAGCTTGCACCGGAATACTGGCCTGCCGCCCACCGGGGAGCGCCACTGTAAGCTGCCCCACAACCTGCCCAGCCTGCACAGGCGCAATAATCGGGCCGTTATAGTCCAGCGCCAGATGCGTGCCGTTGCGCCAACCATGTGGCAGAAGGATTTTGAAATCCTGCGCAGCCACCAGCGGCACTGTCTGGGTCACGCCCATCCATACGGGCGCCTGCTCCAGCACATCGCCTTTGCTGACAATCTGTGCGGTTTCAAAATTGGCAAAAGCCCAGCCCATCAGGCGCTCAGCTTCCCGCCCACGGGCTGCGGAAGAAGGCAGGCCGTTAACAGCCAGCACCACACGCCGCCCTTCGCGCTCGGAAGATGCGCACAGGCCAAAACCACCTGCATCTGTGTGGCCGGTTTTCAGCCCATCGGCCAGACCCTTGACCACCAGAGAGTTCCGGTTTTCCTGCCTGATCTTGTTAAACAGGAACTCTTTTTCCGAGAAGAAGTGGTAGTATTCTGGGAAATCATGGATCAGACGCAGGGCCAGATAGGCCACATCCCGTGCAGACATGTAATGATTTTCTGCCGGCCAGCCAGTTGCGTTCATGAAGTGCGAATTGGTTAGCCCCAGCTTGGTGGCTGTATCGTTCATCAGCGCCACAAACTGCTCTTCCGAGCCGGAAATGCCTTCTGCAATTACAATACAGGCATCATTACCGGACTGGATGACCATGCCCTGAATAAGATCCTGCACGCTCACGCTTTGCCCCAAAGGCACAAACATGCGTGAACCCTGCATACGCCATGCACGTTCACTTACGGGCAACATCTGATCCAGCTTCAAGCGGCCAGATTTGAGCATGCCAAATGTGACGTATGCCGTCATCATCTTGGTAAGGGATGATGGGGGCATGCGCTCATCTGCATTTTTCTCAAGCAGTGTGGCACCGCTATTGTAATCCAGAATGCAGGCCCAGCGTGCCTGTGTGTCCACCGGCCCCACGGGCGTGGTGGCGGGTGTATCCGCCCCCGGCACAGCAGGCTGGGCCGCCGCAGGTGCTGCACCTTTGGCCGCCGCGCCGTGGTGGCGAGGCCGTGCCATGGCATCAAGCGCATAGGCACCAGAGAAAAGGGCAGCGCCCCCTGCGAGTAAGAACCGTCGAGTCTGCAACATTTTTCCCTATTCGACGACGATATGAGATCCGGTTAAACCAGTAGCAAGTGCTCGCTTAAGGGCGGCATCTGCTTCGCTTATAGTCGTAAAAGGCCCGTAGCGCACAGCCCACATTGTGCTATGCCCCAAAAACACAGGCCGAACGCTGGCAGCTTGTGCCGCCGCCTGCCGCATAGCGGCCAAGCGGGATGTAAAGTCCATGGTTTCCACCCACAGCATGCTGGACACAGGCGCGCCCTGCATAACAGTGGCTGGCAGATCTGCCAGCACCACCTTGCCCGGCGCAGGCGTTTCCTGCGTGGTGTTATCTGCCAGAACTGTAAGGCCCTGCCTATCCACCGGCGCGTTACCTAATGCCGTTTGCTGCACTTTTTCCAGCGGAGCAGCACTAATCTGCAACATGGGGCCGCCGGGCAGAACTTCGGCAAACTGCCTGCTGGCCATTTCATCTTCCACCACCTGCACACGTGCAGACTCCTTACCCACGCCAAGCAAATCTGCGGCACGTGGGGTAAGGCCGATCATGCGCCCCGGGTCATTCGGGCCACGATCATTCAGGCGGATCACAATCTGCCGTCCGTTATCCAGATTGGTTACGCGCACCACGGCGGGTAGCTGTAACGTCTGATGGCTGCCTGTCATGCTGGCGGCATGCCAGACCTCACCATCCGCTGTCAGATGCCCTTCTGCCTGTGCAGGCTCCCTTACAGCCAAACCTGTGCCTTGCCATGCAAAGTCTTCCCGCGGGTAAAACCACTTGCCGGCGGCCTGCCATGCCGGCCCAACTGTATAATGCAGATCCTGCTGTGCCACGGGCTGCTGGCGCGAACAGGCCAGCACTGCCAGGCACCCTACAAGGGCGAGTTTTTTCACGTTATTGCATCACCAAGAAGCCCTACACCCAGCGCGTAGAAATCGGAGGGGTTGTAGCGGCGGATCACGTTGAAATTATGATAGACGATAAAGGCTTCACCCCCCACCCCATCCGGGCGGATAATGGCACCTTCCTGCACAGCGCTTGAAAACTGCCCTGCGCGTGGCCGCACACCCTGCTGCGCCCACCATGAAATGGGATGCACAGCCGTACGGCCAATTTGTGCCTGTGTTATGGTATCAGGCAGCAATACTTCCTCACCCCACGGCTGGCCGGGCAGCCAATGGCACTTGGCCAGATAATTGGCGATAGAGGCAAAAACATCGGCTTCATTATGCCAGATATCGCGCCGCCCACCTTCCGGGTAACTGACTGCGTAACGCAAATAGGCGCTGGGCATAAACTGCGGCTGCCCCATGGCCCCTGCATAGCTGCCCAGCATGCCTGCGGGTGTAATATCACCCTGCCCCAGAATGCTCAGCGCCTTCATGAGTTCTGAGCGGAAAAAAGCCGAACGCCTGCCATCATAGGCCAGAGTCGCCAGGGCATCGATCACATGGAATGTGCCCATGCGTGTGCCGTAAGCAGATTCCAGCCCCCAGATACCTGCAATAGCCCCTTTACCAACGCCATATGTGGAACTGATACGGTTGAGCAGCGCTGCACGTTGCCCAACAGCCGCAAGCCCATCGGAAATTTTCTTTTCCGTAAGAACCCGATCTTTATATTGCGCCCATGTCAGGGTGAATTCTGGCTGATGCCGGTCTGCCTTAAGCACCTTGGCATTTGGCTGGGTGGTAAGTGCGAGCGCCTGATCCACCACAGAGGCAGAAATACCCTGCCCTATGGCTTCACGCCGCACGCCTGCCAGAAAGGTAGAGTAACTGGATGAAGCAGCGGGATGCGGGGCTATCGCCGCAGTGGTGCGGGCCAATACAGGTGTGGCGAACAGAGCAGAAGCCCCACCAACAAGAAGTTTTCTTCGTAGCATTAAGGCTTCACGCTTCTGATCTGTGTAACATTCAAAGCCGTAGAATATAGTGGAATAAGGCCTTTGTCAGGCCATCTTCTTTATTCCTTGTTTTTGCTTACCACCACATCCCCCAATACCCGCCACCACCCCTTGACAATACTGTCACAAAAGAGCCTGTTGGAGCCCTGCTCACACTCTTAAAACCTTCAAGACCGTGCTGTTCTGGCCGGAGAGAGATACCCTTCTTTGCTGGATCAGTTTCTGGAACTTACCGCCGCTTACCCGCTTGCACAGGTTATTATCGTCATTCTGGCTACATTTGTGTTGGAAGATGCGGCTACGGTTATTACGGCCATTCAGGTTAACCTCCATACGCTCTCTCCCATTACAGCACTCATTGCTTTGTATATTGGCATTGTAACAGGCGATGTGGGGCTTTACGGCTTGGGCTATCTGGCTGCGCGCTGGAAACCCGCCCAAAGGTGGGTGAACACGGCTCAGATGGAAAACCAGAAAGTCTGGCTTTCCAAAAACCTGTTCTGGGTTGTATTTGTCAGCCGCTTTATTCCGGGCACCCGGTTGCCGCTTTATACGGCAAGCGGTTTTTTTAATGCGGGTTTGCCTATATTTACCGCCGCTACATTTCTGGCCACACTTATCTGGACAACCGCGCTTTTTGCGCTTTCGCTCCATGTTGGTGGGTTTATTCTGGATCATCTTGGCGCGTGGCGCTGGGCTGGGCTGGCCGGGTTTGTGCTGGTTATTTTCTTTATGGGCCGTTTGGTTGCCCGAGCACAGAAACAGAAGACATGACACAGGCCGAAAAACAGCCTTCTCCTCTCTCCCTTTTTGAATTCTGGCCTGGTTGGGTTTTTTACACGCCCGTTGTGGCATACTGGATTCTGCTTGGCCTGCGCTATGGGGATGTTACCCTGCCCACAGCCGCCAACCCGCGTATTGAAACGGGCGGCCTGTGCGGTGAAAGCAAAAGCAGCATTCTGGATATGGCAGGCAATTATGCCAAACGCTGGATTGCACCTTACGTCACGCTCCCAACCGGCATGCATGATCTTGCTCGTGCTCATACAGCCATGCAGGCCAAGGGCCTCACCCTACCTGTCGTGGTTAAGCCCGATATTGGGTGCAACGGCACCGGCGTAAAACTGGTGCGCACGGAAGAAGAACTGAAAGCAGCCCTTGCCGCCTTCCCGCGCAAGATCCGGCTGGTGATACAAAAGCTGATTCCGTGGAAGCACGAAGCCGGACTGTTTTATATTCGTCACCCTGACAGCCCGATGGGGGAAATCTCATCCCTCACTTACAAGGACATTCCGGCCCTGCGCGGGAATGGGCGCGATACGGTGCTGCAATTGTTGCAAAAAGATAGCCGCACCAGCAAAGTGCTCCACATCTATACCCCGCGCCTGACCCACTGCCTGCAAGAAGTTTTGCCGGATGGTGATGAACTGGAGCTGGTATTTGCGGGCAACCATTGCAAAGGGGCCATTTTCCGCAACGGCAAGGCCGACATTACGCCAGAACTCACGCGCCAGATTGATGCCATTATGCAGGATATTCCCGACTTTCATTTCGGGCGTATTGATGTGAAGTTCCGTTCTGCCGAAGCGCTACGTGAAGGCAAGGATTTTGAGATTATCGAAATCAACGGCGTAGGTTCAGAAGCCATCCATATCTGGGATTCCCGCACCACGCTGCGCGAAGCCTATGCAGCCCAGTTCCATCATTACCGGGAAAGCTTCCGCATTGGCGCCAAAAAGAAGAAGGCTGGCTGGTCTCCCACCAATTTGTGGGAAGGCGTGCGCCTATGGCAGCGCCAGAAGCGGCTTTTGGCTTCCTACCCGTTGAACGACTGATTATTTGGCTTTTTCACGCTGTTCCCGCCCTAAGCGGGAATGGACGTGACCATAAAACCGATAACTGGCCCACCCTATGCCGGCATAAGCAAGCAGCAGCAGCAACGGTATGGGGTCACCCTTATACAGGGCCAGAATCATATCCACGCAAAGCGGCGCCACCATGGTTGCGCAAAAGAAAATTCCCAAAAGCGGCACATAGCCCAACCAAATTCCGCGCACGGTAAAGCCGCCCCACGGCACACTGAAACGACGCGGAATTTCCGGCGCCTTGTTGCGCACCCAGATAACGGTAAAGCACACAATACCAAAAGCCACGGCTGTACCGAGGCTAACCAGATCACCAATAATATCAATCGGCAACGTGGCGGTAGCCAGCGCCACACCTAGCCCCAACACAATGCTGCCGATCCACGGTGTTTGAAAACGCGGATGCAGCTTGCTGAACATCGGCATCAACAGCCCATCTTCCGCCATGGCAAAAAAGATGCGGCTTTGGGCATATAAAAGGCCCATCAGCACAGAGCACAGGCCAATAACGGCCCCCAGCTTTACAAACAAAGCCAGCCACGGCTGATGCATGGCATTAACGGCTATAGCCAGCGGGTCTGCCACATCCAGCGTCTGCCACGGCACCACGCCTATCAGCACGGCAGCCACAATCATGTACACAACCGTGCAGATGATAAGCGAGAGCACAATGCCAACAGGTACATCGCGCCGAGGGTTTCGTGCCTCTCCCGCCGCAGTGGAAACAGCCTCGAACCCTACATACGCAAAAAAGATAACCGATGCGGCGCGGAAAATACCGGGGAAGCCAAACCGAAAACCACCTTCGTATTTGGGAACAAACGGCGTCCAGTAAGAGGGATGCACCTCCCACACACCCAGCGCCACAAACAGCGCCAGAACACCGACTTTGAGAAAAACAATCAGCGCATTGATTTTGAAGGATTCACGTACTCCTAAAACCAGCAGCAAAGACACTGCCAGAATAGAAAAAGCGCCTACGGCATCCATCCGCCAGCCCGCAGCAACGTGGCGGGATGCCCCTTCAAACGTAACTTGTAGCGTGGTGGTGGAAAACGCAGCGGGCACATGCACGCCAAAATCTTGCAGAAGGCTGACCGCATACCCGGAAAACCCAGCCGCCACCCCTGCGCAGGAAATGCCGTATTCCAGCAACAGCAGCCAACCCACAGCCCATGCCCAGCGTTCCCCCATAGAAACATAAGCATACGTGTAGGCAGAGCCAGAAACTGGCATGGAAGATGCCAGCTCCCCATAGGAAAGAGCCGTAAAAAGACAGGCAACCCCGGCCACAATAAACGACAGAAGGATGGATGGCCCCGCATAATTGGCGGCGGCCGTACCTGTCATGACATAAATGCCAGCGCCAATGGTGGAGCCCACACCCAACATGGTGAGTTGCAAGGGACCCAGTGTTCTGCTCAGGCGTTGGGTGCTGTTTTCCTTTTCAATACGCTGTAAGGACTTGCGCCGCGACGAACCAGAAAGATCTCCCATCAGACTATTTCTGGATCAGTGCATAAAATGGAACAGAATGGTCGCAATACCGCCTACGCCCATGCAGTACCAGGCAAAGGGAGAAAGCGCCCATCTGTCGTGATCACGGAAATACCGCATCAGAAAAGCCGTGCTGAACAGTGCAGTCAGGCCAGAGACAACCGCTGCCACCAAGGCAATGCGCATCTGGCCCGGTTGCAGGTCCAGATGCCGCATCTTGAAGGCCTCACGCACCGTGGCGGCCAGAATAACGGGCTGTGCCATCAGAAAGGAAAAGCGTGCTGCCGTATCATGATGCAAACCACGCAGCAGGCCACCGCAGATGGTTGCGCCAGAACGCGAAAGCCCCGGAAAAAATGCAAGGCACTGAAATAGGCCGATAATAACCGCATCGCGCGATGTCATGCTGGCAACAGAATTCACGTTTTTACGCACCACACTGCTGCGCAACCGTTCCACCACCAGCAAAAGCAGGCCATTCAAAAACAGAAAGATGGCAGCGGAAGAAGCAGAACCAAACAGATTGCGCAGAAAGTGCTCAAACAGCCCGCCCACCACAACAGCGGGAATGGTGGCCACAATAAGCAGCCACAGAATATGCAAGCTTTCCATTTGCATACGCTGGCCGCAACTGCCACTGGCCCCTTTGAAGATGGCCAGCCAGTCTTTCCAGAAGAAAACCAGCAGCGCCACAGAGGTACCCAGATGCAACATGACCAGAAATGGCAGAAACGCCGGATCATGCGGATCGTACGACCAATGGAACAACGCCGGCAGAATAACAGCATGTCCAAGGCTACTTACGGGAAAGAGTTCTGTTGCTCCCTGAAGAAGAGCGATAATGATAGCCTGAAGAAACGACATATGCAGTTACAACCCACGCTGGCACAACTTTGCTGCCTGTCCTTGCACCATGCGCCACCATGCTGCAAGGATTCATGCTAATCTTGTGTCACAACATCATTATTCGGGATGAAAACACACCCATGAGCAGGCAAAACCGTGCAGGCGCGTGTCTTTTTAGCGGAGCAGTTCTGGCAGCCACGCTGGGTTTTGCCGTTTATGCGCATGGCACCCAGAAATCTCCAGGCACAGATAGCTATGCCCTTTCTGCCCGCTTTGTTTCTGCCAACGGGCTGGAACGCGGTGCGGATGTAGATATTGCAGGCGTGAAAGTCGGCCGCGTTTCATCCATCACGCTGGACCCAGCCACCCAAATGGCCTTTGTGCATTTTACACTGGATGGTGCCCTGCATTTGCCGCAGGACAGCACACTCACAATCAGCAGCGCCACGCTTTCATCCGAAAATGCATTGATGATTGAACCCGGTACATCCTCCACCATAATGCCACCCAACGGCATGCTGACACATACGCTGGAGCCCACAAGCCTTGAGCAACAGGTGAGCAATTACATCTTTGGTGCCGGAAATCTGGGGCAATAAGCTCGTATATTCTGTTATCTGATTATTTTTATAACAAAATACGCCAAACCGGGTTGACGACATCACGGAGAATCAGGTAGATCAGCGCCATCACATGATGGCGGCGTAGCTCAGTGGTAGAGCAGGGGAATCATAATCCCTTGGTCGGAGGTTCAAATCCTTCCGCCGCTACCAATTTTCCTTAAAAATCAATACACTAAACCCACACCAAGCTTACTGCTTGCTGTGTCGTTTTTGCATTTTGTGCAGAGCTCTATGGTCGCCTGAAGATACCTTCAAGCAAATCCCATTATACCTCGCCTACCCCGCCTCCAGATACCAGAAGCAGGGCAGCAAGGGATCTGAAGATTTTTAGCCTTCGGAAAGTTCAGGCTGAGGTTCAGATTCTTCCCGAACGTCGGGCTGAGGGTCCTGATCCTGCCGATTTTCACCTTCCTCATTTGCCTGCGCAACGGCACGCTGCTGGCGGGCGGCAAGGCGTTCTGCGCGTTCCTGCTGGCTTTGCTGCGCAGCCTGCGCCATGGCATTCATGATACGGAAGTAATGTTCGGCGTGCTGGAAGTAACCTTCCGCTGCCACGCGGTCTCCGCTGCCTGTGGAATCACGGCCAAGCTGGAGATATTTTTCAAAAAGCTGCTGGGCTGTGCCACGCACGCGTACATCCGGGCCATGACTATCAAAAACATTATTCCTGTTCATCGGAATCTGTCCATTCAGTTGTCGGGAACTCCCATTGCTCCCGTTGGAACGATGGTTTCTTGTCCGCATCCGTTTTACGTTCATGGGTTTATCACAGCGCTTTCCTGTTCAGGGCACTTTGGCATAAAGAAACAGTCCTGTATTAAAAAGGTATGCTTCCTGAGTGAAGGCCGAATTGTTTTTTCGGAATGGGCTTTATGTAAGGCAACATATTAAAGTGTTGCCAAATGAAAGGCCCCCTTGCTGCTTTAATTTCTGATGCAGTAATTTTGGATTTTTACATCTGCTACAGAAGCAAGCTTGAACAGTGTAGCAACCCAGGCACATAAAGCCAAGTTATTTTTCACGCCTGTTTTTCCAGCACCACAGCGCGGGCAATGCCTGCCAGATCGGCTTTTACATCCACCACGCGCAAGGCATTGGTGCTGGCCAAGGCGCGTAAAGCGGCCTCCTGCCCTATGCCAATTTCCAGCACAGCCAACCCGCCATCCACCAACAAAAACGGCAGACGGCTGCAAATATAGCGGTATGCAGCTAACCCATCATCCCCACCATCCAACGCGCGTACGGGCTCATGCTCTCGTACTTCGGGCATAAGATCGGCCAGATCCGAGGTAGGAATATACGGTGGGTTGCTCAGCACCACATCAAAACGCATGCCAGCCGCCAAAGCGGCATCCCACTCTGCCGCCATAAACAATGCGCGATCTGACATACCGCAACGTTGCGCATTGGCGTGCGCCAAAATGGCAGCTTGCGGGTTAATATCCACCCCTACCCCATGTGCCTTAGGGTATTCGGCCAACGCCGCCAGCAGTAAACAGCCTGTGCCAGTGCCTAAATCCAGAATATTCAACGCCGCTGTCTGATCCGGGCAATATTCCAGAAGGCTTGTAATAAGTGTTTCCGTATCTCCACGCGGCACAAGGCTTGCTGGAGACACGGCCAAATCCAAACTCCAGAACCCTTTACTGCCCGTAATATAGGCAAAGGGTTCATGTGCTGCGCGGCGCTTTACGTAAGAAAAAAAGGGCTCACTTGGCACATTTTCTGTTGGGGAGCGTGCCAGAAGTTGCTCTGGCGTAAGAGAAAGCGCATGAATAAGCAGTAATCGCGCTTCCCGCCGCGGGCCTTCAATACCAGCTTGCGCCAGAAGCTGCGTACCCTCACGCAACAGTTGCGCTATGGGTTGGCAGGGAACTTTTTTTTCTGCTGTATTCACGCACGCAACCTTGATGGATTGATCTGGTTAGACATCAATGCCCCAATTTTTCCACCGTATCCAGCACACAACCACCTGCCTGCTGGCCCTTTTGGCAATGCTGCCGTTTTCCTACGCGTATGCAGGCGAGTTTACGGTAACAGACGGCAAGGCTGATGCTGAAATTTCAGAAGTTTCACGCATCTATCTGGATGGCAAACTTGTCAGCGTAATCCGGCTGGATGACAAAAATCAGGAAAAAACAGTTAAAATCACCACTCCTATGGGGCGGTTAGACCACACCTATACCTTATGCGGTGAAATCACCATTCGCTCCCCCGAAGGCCGGGTGGAAACCCATGAGGTGGATAGCGACGGCACGCTCCACAACCCCGATGGCCACCATTTTTATGCCTTGGGTTCTGACAATTTTACCGAATTCTTTTTAACAGACCCCAATGCGCCAGAAGCGGCAGAGCATCACCCCGGCCGCTCTGGCGTATGTGCCGCACCTATCAGTTAAAAACCTTCAGCCGCCAGCAATGCTGCCTGTTCTTCCTGCGTGAGGGCATCTACAAACTCATCCAGTTCCCCCAACATGACACGATCAATTTTATAAAGTGTCAGGTTGATCCGATGGTCTGTGACACGCCCCTGCGGGAAGTTATAGGTGCGAATACGTTCTGATCTATCACCCGTACCCACCTGAGAGCGTCTGTCTGCCGCCCGGTTGGCATGGGCCTGCGCTCTTTCTCGCTCATACAAACGGGCCCGCAGAATTTTCATGGCCTTGGCGCGGTTTTTATGCTGGCTTTTTTCTTCCTGCATGGAAACCACAATGCCGCTGGGCATATGAGTAAGGCGTACGGCACTTTCCGTCTTATTCACATGCTGCCCACCCGCGCCAGAAGCCCGAAACACATCTACCCGCAAGTCTGTTTCGTTGATATCCACATCCACTTCTTCGGCTTCCGGCAATACGGCCACCGTAACCGTGGATGTGTGGATACGCCCCTGGCTTTCCGTAGCAGGCACACGCTGCACCCTGTGCACGCCGGATTCATACTTCAACCGCGCAAACACGCCTTTGCCGTTAATTTCGGCAATACCTTCGCGCAGGCCGCCTAGCTCGCTTTCGTCATAATCCATAACAGTAAAGCGCCAGCCGTTCAGGTCGGCATAGCGGCGGTACATATCAAACAGTTCGGCAGCAAACAGGCCAGCTTCATCGCCCCCGGCAGCGGGGCGCACTTCCAGAATGGCACTGCGCGCATCTGCCACATCTTTTGGCAACAGAGACAGACGCACGTCTTTTTGCAACTGCGGAAGTTGCTCACGCAGTTCGGCCAGCTCTGCTTCTGCCAGTTCCTTCATTTCCGGATCTGCCAGAAGCTGCTCGGCTTGCTGAATACCGTCTTCCACCCCGCGCAGGGCGTTGATACGCGCCACAACAGGTTCGATTTCAGCATACTCGCGTGAGGCCTGCGTAAAGGCCTCACCATTCAGCCCACTTGCCAGCTGCGCTTCCAGTTCCAGCGCGCGGCTAACAATCTGGTCTAACCGTTCGTCAAACTTCATGCCGCAAATACGTCTTGCGCTTTAGAAAGCAGCGTATCGCGAGAGACTTCCTGCTCCGCCCCTGTTTCCATGTTTTTCACACGGAACAGACCTTTGGCCAGTTCATCTTCCCCAAGAAAAAGAACGTGGCTGGCGTTCTGCTTACCTGCACGCTCCATGCGTTTGCGCAGCGAGCCCTTATAGCCAATTTCTGTTCTTAAGCCTTGCCCGCGCAAACCCTGCAAAATCTGCACAACTGCGCTTTCATCCGGCGTGCCAACGGGAACCAGCACAACCGAGCGCGGTGCTGCAGGCACTTGCCCCAGCAGCATGGACAGGCGCTCAATACCCGCAGCCCAACCAATAGCTGGCACTTCCGGACCGCCCATCTGCTTCACCAAGCCATCATACCGGCCACCGGCCAACACCGTGCCCTGAGACCCCAAGCGGTTAGTAACGAATTCAAACGTGGTGTGGTTATAGTAATCCAACCCGCGCACAATGCTGGGGTTTACGGTGTAGGCAATGCCGAACACATCCAGCTTGTTGCGCAGATCATCCCAGAACGCGCGGGCTTCTGGCGTCAAAAACTCAGCCATCATGGGGGCATCTGCCACCAGAACCTTATCGCCTGCATCCTTGCTATCCAGAATACGCAGCGGGTTCTTTTCCAGACGGGTCAGACTGTCTTCGGACAATTTGTCTTTATGAGCAGAAAAATACGCCACCAGAGCATCACGCCATGCATCACGGCTGGCAGCATCCCCCAGCGTGTTCAGTTCCAGCGTCACGTAATCCGCAATACCAAGGGCTTTAAGCACTTCGTACCCCATGGCAATGGCTTCTGCATCTGCCAGAGGTTCTGCTGCGCCCAGAAGCTCTGCGCCAATCTGGTGGAACTGGCGATACCGCCCTTTCTGGGGCCGTTCATGCCGGAACATGGGGCCAGCATAAAACACTTTCTGTGGGAGAGACTGCGTAAGCGCATTGGTCACCAAAGCCCGGCAAATGGCTGCCGTGCCTTCTGGCCGCAATGTCAGGCTTTCACCATCCCGATCACTGAAGGAATACATTTCCTTGGAAACAACATCGGACGTATCCCCCAAGGAGCGAGAGAAAACCCGCGTATCTTCAAAAATCGGGGTTGCCCATTCATCAAACCCGTAAACACCTGCAATCCGGCGCGCTGTGTGTACCACATGCGCATGGCGGCGCTGGTCTTCTCCAATAAGGTCGTGCGTTCCTCTTACGGGCTGAATGCTGCTCACGAATACATATTCCCACACCACGGCACCCGTCACCTTGGCTGGCGTGGTGTTTTTTGCTGTTTAAATGGCACGTCTGCCCCTGCCCGCACCTTTTGGCGCAAAGCAGGGGAAGAATGTTGAATGCTTAGTTGGCGGATGCCATGTCTGGCAGTTCCTGCGCCTTGCCTTCCTGCTTTTCCTTGGCTTCTTCTGCCTGAATAGCAGCAACGCGCTCTTCTACCAGTTCCACAACATGTTCGATCATGTCAGCCGCTGGCACGGTATGATCCTGCTTGCCACCGGCATACACCATGTGGCGGCCAGAACCACCGCCGGTTACGCCCAGATCTGTCAGCAGGGCTTCACCCGGGCCGTTCACCACACACCCGATGATAGACAGGGTAAGCGGAGTTTTAATATGTGCCAGCCGGTCTTCCAGCGTCTGCACTGTTTCCACCACGTTAAAGCCCTGACGTGCGCAAGACGGGCAGGAAATAATCTTAACGCCACGGTGGCGCAGGCCGAGGGACTTTAGAATATCCCAACCCACCAGCACTTCTTCTTCAGGTGCGGCGGAAAGAGAAACGCGCATGGTGTCACCCACACCGGCCCACAGCAGATTGCCCAGACCAATGGAGGATTTTACAGTACCGGCACGCTTGCTGCCTGCTTCTGTAATGCCAATATGCAGCGGATAATCACAGGCATCTGCCAACTGCTGATAAGCCGCCACAGCCATGAATACGTCAGATGCTTTCACGCTGATCTTGAATTCACGGAAGTCATGATCTTCCAGAATTTTGGCGTGTTCCAGAGCGCTTTCTACCAGCGCATCGGGGTTGGGCTCACCGTATTTTTCAAGCAGATGCTTTTCCAATGAGCCGGCGTTCACACCAATACGGATGGAACAGCCGTAATCTTTGGCGGCCTTAACCACTTCACGCACACGCTCGGCGCTGCCGATGTTGCCGGGGTTGATACGCAGGCAGGCGGCACCTGCTTTTGCGGCTTCAATAGCGCGTTTGTAATGGAAGTGAATGTCGGCCACGATAGGCACGTTCACTTCCTTTACAATTTCTTCCAGCGCCTTGGTGCTTTCCTCATCCGGGCAGGACACGCGCACAATATCCACACCTGCCATTTCTGCACGGCGAATCTGCTCGATTGTGGCCTGTGCATCGGTGGTAAGGGTGTTGGTCATGGTCTGGACGGAAATCGGCGCATCACCACCGACGGCTACCTTGCCGACATGGATCTGCCGAGATTTCCGACGCTCGATATGCTGGTAAGGCCGGTAGCCGCTCATTTTACATCCTTTTGTCGAAAACGACAGTTGAGGGAAGCTGCCGTGTTCGGCCACACGGCGTTCTCCATTGCGTTTGGTGTTTTCCTGCCAAAATCAGGACCATTTGGCTACACATAATACGCGCGAGTGTGCCATTCTAGTGCGAACCCATGCCCTGAAGCTGGCGCGCATTCAAATCATCAGCGCTTGGTTCGGCTTGCACGGGAGCGGCCCGGTGGCGTGGCCGGGGTGCAGTTTCCTTGGGCTTAAGCGCCTGTTCCGAGGCTGCCAGATCTGTCTGCGCATCTGTTGTGGTTCCTGATACCGCATTGGGCACAGGGGCTGCAACATCTGCATGCGTGGGCGGTATGGCAACATTATTTTGCGCAGCAGGTGCGGCCAATGTGCCATCACGCACGCTTTGCGGCGTGAGCACCATTTTGCGGCGGACGGCACCATTGCGCCCCAAAGGGGCTGTAACCAGTTCTCCCATACGCAACACCACACCACCGGCATTGCCTACGGTAAGGCTATAAGGCCCGCCTTCAACCGGCACATTCCATTCCTCATCGGGTTGCAGAATGTGGTCATACACAACCTTGCCGTTGGCATCCTTCACCTGCACCCAACTGGCGGCCAGAGCCTTCAGCACGATCTGATTATCTGCAACAACTGCGGCAGGAGCCGCTGGCGCTGCCTCAGATGGAATTTGCGCATTGGGTTGCTGGGGAGTTTGTGCAACTGCCGTGCCTGCATCACTACCCGGCTGGAGTGTGTCTGGTGCTATACTGCTTTCAGGCAGGGCGCTTGCCGCACCTTGTGCATTCAATGCCTGTTCAGCACTGGGCGGCTTAGGCTGCGCAGATGGCGGCAAAGGTGCAGGAACAGCACTCTTATCCGGCAAAATGGAAGCCACTTGCGGAGAAGGCGCATTATGCGTCTGCTCTCCGGGCAGAAGGCTTGCCACTGGTGGCACGCGCTCTGGCGCAGGCGGCGTGTGCCCCGTAAAGTAATACCAGCCCACATAGCTGGCCAGAATAACCGCAAGCCCAAGAGAGATGGACACAGCCGGCGGAATACGCCGGTCTGGCGGTGGATCTGGAAACACAAGTTCTGGCTGCCGAATGGCGTTGCGCGTTTCCAGCCTATAGCGCTCCACCATGGGGGTTGGATCAAACCCCAAAGCCTGCGCATAGGCCCGCAAAAACCCAAGCGTATACACTTCCGCCGGAAGCACATCCGCTTTTCCGGTTTCCAGCGCATCCAGATACGCATCACGGATGCGCAGATACGCAGCAACATCCTCCAGGGACCAGCCAAGCTGTTCGCGGCGTTTGCGCAGCGCGCCCCCTACCCCGTATGTACCAATATCGGGGAGCGGAGGCAGAGCAGCCGGCTGCTCCTGTTCAGAACTTGGGGCGTTTTCAGCCATCAGCATCCATACGGCGTTGTTGACGGATCAGCGCTATCACGGCCTGATCTATCAGGTCAGCAATAATCTGGGCCACTGGCTGCACGGATTTCACCATACCAACAGATTGCCCGGCCATAACAGAGCCTTCTTCCACATCCCCATCAATAACCGCACGCCGCAAAGCGCCAGCCCAGAAATGTTCGATTTCCAGCTGAGCATCTTCCCGCGTGAGATCACCGGCCTGAAAGCGGCGAATAACATCGGCCTGATGCGCCACAAATTTGCGTCCGCCCTCGTTACTGATGGCCCGCACCGGAATAACCGGAAAGCGCTCATCAAGCTGCACCGAGGTGGTGGCATCTCGCGCATTGGCCCGCACAAAAGCTTTTTTAAAGTTTTCGTGGGCAATGCTTTCCTCTGCTGCGGCAAAACGTGTGCCGAACTGACCACCGGCAGCGCCCTGCTCCAGATAGGAAACCAGCGCATCACCCCGGCCAAGGCCACCAGCCACAAAAACCGGCACATTCTGGATATGCGGCAGAATTTCCTGCGCCAGCACTGTCAGAGAAACAGGGCCGATATGGCCGCCTGCTTCTGCGCCTTCAATCACCAGCGCATCCACACCCATCTTGATCAGCCGTTTGGCCAACACCAATGCGGGCGCAAAGCCAATAACCTTGGCGCCACCATCCTTGGCGGCCTTGATGGCTGAGCTAGGCGGAATACCACCTGCCAGCACAATATGGCCCACCTTGGCATCCAGACACACCTGCACCAGCTCATCCAGCTTGGGGTGCATGGTAATCAGGTTCACGCCAAAGGGGCGGTCTGTCAGCGCGCGAGTGGCGGCAATTTCCTCAGCCAGACGGGCTGGTTCCATTGCGCCACAGGCAATCACGCCAAACCCGCCAGCGTTGGAAATGGCGGATACAAGATGGCGTTCACTCACCCAGGACATCGCCCCGGCCAGAATGGCGTACGGCGTGCCCAAAAAATCCGTTCCGCGCTGCCACAGTTTATCCAGCCGTGAGCGGGCACGTTGCCATTCTTCTGATGTTGGCGCGGGGTTCAGGCTGCTTGCAATATCAGACATCATCAAGACCATAGGCCGTGTGCAGCGCACGCACTGCCAGTTCGGCATATTCTGCCGCTACCAGCACGGAAACCTTGATTTCACTGGTGGAGATAGCCTGAATATTGATGGAACGCTCAGACAGCGTACGGAACATGGTGCTGGCCACACCTGCGTGAGAACGCATACCGCTACCAACAACGCTTACCTTCACGATATCCGGGTCTGTTTGCAGTTCTTCATACTGCACAGCACCACGCACGCTTTCCAGAATGCTGATAGCGCGCGGCAGATCGGTCTTGCTGGTGGTGAAGGTCATGTTCGTGGTGCCATCGGCGCCCGTGCTCTGCACAATCATGTCCACATTCACGTTGGCTTCGCTCAGCGGGCCAAAAATTGCCGCCGCAATGCCCGGACGGTCAGGAATGCGCCGAACCGACAGCTTGGCTTCATCACGGGAGTAGGCAATGCCGGTGACCAGTTTCTTTTCCACGATTTCGTCCTCATCCACCACCATAGAGCCGGGAAGATGACCTTCCATCACTGCGGGGCCATCTTCAAAGCTGGAAAGCACCTGCACACGCACGCGCTCACGCATGGCAAGGCCTACGCTGCGTGTTTGCAGCACCTTGGCGCCAACAGATGCCAGCTCCAGCATTTCTTCATACGTAATTTTGTCCAGCTTGCGCGCCTTGGGCACGATTCTGGGATCTGTGGTGTAAATACCATCCACATCTGTGTAGATATCGCACCGATCTGCCTTAATAGCGGCAGCAAGCGCCACGGCGGATGTATCCGAGCCACCACGCCCCAGCGTGGTTACGCGGCCATCTGGCCCTACCCCCTGAAAACCAGCCACAACAGGCACCATGCCTTCGGCCATGCTGCCCAGCAGACGTGCGCCATCTATCGAATCGAGGCTAGCCTTGCCGTGCAGGGAATCCGTAAGAATGGGCACCTGCCACCCGGCAAAGGAGCGAGAGGGCACGCCAAGCTTTTGCAGGGCTATGGCCAGCAAACCACTTGTTACCTGCTCACCCGTTGCCACAACGGCATCGTATTCGCGCGCATCATACAAAGGAGAAAGAGACTGACAGAACCCAACCAGACGGTTGGTTTCCCCTGCCATGGCTGAAACAACCACCAGCACATCGCAGCCTGCGTCTTTCTGTTTTTTGACGCGTTCGGCCACGGCTCTGATACGGTCAAGATCCCCCACGGATGTCCCGCCGAATTTCATGACAATCCGGGGTGCGGAACCGGACATAGCTTTATTCTCCACCAAACAGGCCGTAAAACGCATTGCACCAGCCCTTCCCGCCACCTGCATAGCGGAAAAGACGCATGGGAACGGTTGCGCTGCTTCACAAGCCGCGTCACATACCTCTCCCGGCCCCCTTTCGTCCAGCGGGGAGACCAGCAGGAAAGGAATTTGTTGTATGCACGCCACCCGAGAGGAAGCGCCTTCCTCTGTTTCTTCCGAGGAAATTGCCCGCTTTAGTGCTCTGGCAGACAAGTGGTGGGATCCAACAGGCCCCATGCGCCCCTTACATGCCATGAATGGCCTGCGGATTGAATGGGCCAGCCGCCACCTGCCCCTGCGTGGCCGCAAATCCCGCAAGCCGCATGTGCTGGATATTGGCTGCGGCGCCGGGCTGGCCAGTGAGGCCCTTGCAAAAGCCGGGTATGACGTATTGGGGCTGGATGCATCGGCCAATGGCATTGCTGCCGCACAGGCGCATCTGGAAGCCAACCCGCTTCCTGCCGGTTCTGGTACATTACACTATCGCCAGGGCAGTGCAGAAGAACTGGTGGCCGAACATGCCAAGTTTGATGCCGTTATGGCTTTAGAAATTATAGAGCATGTGACTGATCCTGAAGCATTTATGATTATGCTGGCTCAGCTTGTAGATGCCAATGGCACGGTTATTGTTTCCACAATGAACCGCACCTTGCGCTCTTTGGCTGTGGGCAAAATTGGGGCGGAATATCTACTGCGCCTGTTGCCTGTGGGCACACATGAATGGCGCAAGTTTATCCAGCCTTCCGAACTGGGCCGCTATGCCCGCGCCGCTGGCCTGCGGATGGTTGCCGTTTCTGGCATGGCCCCCAGCATTGGCAGCTGGAAAGAAACGCGGGACTTGGGCATCAACTACATCGCAGCCTTCAAAAAAGACTGATATAGAATTTAGTTTAGTATCAGTGTGTTTCTGACACTTTCTCACGCACAAAGTTAAGCAGGAAGTGTCAGAAACTCAAAGCAGGTTGGGCTACCAATAGGGGTAAAATCCCACGTAAAGCCAATCTTGCCTGTGGTTTTATCCACCCGGAAAGATGTGATGGAATCACTCCGCTGGTTAGCCACGAACAGATAGCTGCCAGAAGGATCAAATTTAAGGGCACGCCCGTAATCGGCATGTGTCCAGATTTCATCCACCAGTGTCAGACCGCCATCTTTAGCCACCTGAAACACGGCAAGGGAATCGCCCAAGCGGTTGGAGACATAAAGAAAATGCTCATCAGGTGAAAACAGAATGCCAGCGGCCAACGTGCTGCCCCGGAAATGAGCCGTCAGGCTGCTTACGGCCTGCTGCGGGGCAATGTCCCCTGTTTTGGCATCAAAATTTGCCACCACCACCTTGGAATCCTGCTCGCATAGAATGTACAGCCGCAAGCCATCGGCAGAAAACTGAAAATGCCGTGGGGCCGAACCGGCCGTCATGGTTGTAAACGGCTTTTTGGCCGGGAACAGGCGTCCCGTATCCAAGTTGATGCCATACACATACATTCTATCCAGACCGGCATCTGCCACCGCAACAAAGCGGCCAGAAGGGTCTGTATGGATCATGTGCGGGTGAGAGCCTGAATGATCGCTTATAGCAAAGTTGCCCGGCGGATTATCCGAAGCCCTATCGGGCATACGTGGGCCAGTATTATGGATCAGGGTTGTCATTGCCCCTAAGGAACCATCTTTCTGCACACGCAGCAGTGCAAAGTTCCCACCCGTATAGTTG
This sequence comes from Acetobacter pasteurianus subsp. pasteurianus LMG 1262 = NBRC 106471, assembly GCF_000285275.1. GTDB lineage: Bacteria > Pseudomonadota > Alphaproteobacteria > Acetobacterales > Acetobacteraceae > Acetobacter > Acetobacter pasteurianus. The sequence continues at coordinate 424,445 of NZ_CADO01000139.1, read as the reverse complement.
GCAACCATGACGTATTTGCCAGAGGGATGGACGCTCAGATGCGCCGGATCTGCCCCACCGGAAGAAACGGTATTCAGCTTTGTTAACGCACCCGTGCCATGATCTACGGAAAAAGCCGTGACAGCCCCGGTATTTTTTCCTTCAAAATCATTGATTTCGTTAACGGCGTAAAGAAAACGCTTATCTGGAGAAAACGCAATGAACGACGGGCTGGCAACATCTGTAAATGTATTCAGATGGTTGAGAGAGCCTGTTTTACGGTCCATTTCAAAAACCGCAATGCCATCTCCATTCCCACCCGGCGGCCCGTGCTGCGTATAACCGCCTACATAACATAAAATACGTTCTGGCGGCGGAGGTGTAGCGGCATCCTGCGTATTAGGCACAGATGTATCATCATCTGCCCGCGCATAAATGCTCCCTAAAAAACCACACGCCAGACTACCCAGCCCGAAAGCACGACGCGAAAACGAGCCGCTCATAATCCTGTTTTTCTCCTTGATTCGCGTATGCTCAGGGCATCTTGCAGACAGGCCCCATAGGCGGGCCGGAATAACGTGTCCATGTCTGGGTTTCACCAAAAATGGGCAGGCCCAGATAGCCGCGCAGCTTTAGAACGCCAGCTTGGGGAGACCAGATGCGCGCGTCATACTTATGGCCGCTATCGGGGTCCAGAATATTCCCCTCCCACTTGTTCTTTTCATCTTTCAGGGGACGAAAATCCGTTAGCATCAGGAGGTTGCACTCGGTTTTTCCGTCATGCCCCTTAGGTACATCCGTACCATCGTAACGCAGCCCGATCAGCCGACCGCAAACGGTTTCCCCACATTTTTCAATCTTGAAAACGCCATCATGATCTTGGCTCAACCAGTAGCCCATCAGGCTATCTTCTCCACCCATGGCAACAGAATCCGCCATGGCAGGCTGAGCAAGTGCAGGAAGCAGCGCCGCAGATACGCCTAATACAGACGAAAGAAAAAAAGCCCTAATTCCGGTTCGAACGCCGCGCGCCATGAAGTTTTTCATGCTCTCTTTCTCCTTCGCCCAGCCCTGTTTCCAACATACATTTTTTTACATAACTGGCTGGTCTGCCCTGTTAATTTGGGCACCGTAAGCACTGCCTGCCACCCCCAGCGCTGTTCCGACAACCCCGAAAAATCAGCTGTCGGTCTTGCGTACCCACGGAAGCGGCAGCACATCAACCCCTTCATCTTCCAGCATTTCGCGCTCTGATGCCGTCATATCCCCATAGATGCCGCGTTCTGGCGCTTCTCCATGATGAATACGCAGGGCTTCATCCGCAAAATTGGACCCCACGTTTTCGCAGTTTTCTTCCACCACGGCTCTGATCTGGCGCAAAGCGCTCATCAGATTATCTGGCGTTACGGGTTCTGGCTGTTGCGTTGCGGCAGGTACTTCGGGATGTTGCTGTGGAGGCGTTGCGACTGGCTCCGTAGCTTCCGGTTTTTTAGGCTGTGAGCGCCCCTTTACAATAGCGGGCGCCATCAGGGCCTGTTCCACCTTGGGCGTGCCACAAATGGCGCAGCTCAACAGATTTTCCTGCTTCAGGCGTGTAAAAGCGGCACTATCACGATACCAGCCTTCAAACGTATGTCCGTTTGCACAACAGAGCTGATAACAGATCATCCGCTTTTACCTCCTGCCCTTTTCAGTTTTCGCCCACGCCCAAAGCGGCATCCAGCTTGCCCTGCCGCTCCAGAGACATCAGATCATCACACCCGCCCAGGCACCGATCTCCTACAAAAACCTGCGGCACCGTTGTGCTGCCACCAGAACGGCGGATGGCATCTTCACGTTCCTGCGTGCCGCGTGGTGCGTTAATTTCCTTGAACGGCACCTTTTTGCTTTCCAGCAGCGCAACAGCCCGCACGCAAAAAGGGCAGCCACGTTGTGTGTAAATTTCGATTTCAGACATAAATAGTTTCCTTCTGCATGTTTGAAAGTTCGGTTCTGACACCGCACATCATTCTGGCAGGTTTATATCAACTTCTGGCCGCGTAGGCACCAGCCCTGCCACCAAAAGACGAACGCTACGCACCCCCGCCTGCTTTAAGGCCTGCACGCAGGCCGTAGCAGTTGCACCTGTTGTGAGCATATCATCTACCAACACAACAGAACGCCCCTGCAATTTTTGTTGCCATTTGGGCCTGAATGTAATGGCGCTGTGCATTTCCCGCTGCCGTTCCTTGCGGGAAAACCCGGCCAGCTTTGTTGTAGCGCGTATTCGCACAAGGGCATCTGGTGCCACCTGTAAATGCCTTATACGTGCGACTTCATCTGCCAATAACGCCGCCTGATTATAACGGCGCCGGAGCAAGCGCCACCTATGCACCGGCACGGGCACCAGCAATACATCTGGGTGTAGAATATCCTGCCCAATCTGCGCCATACGTTGCGCCAGAAAACGAGCATTTTCTGTTCTATCTGCATATTTAAGCTGTAAAATCAGATCTCTGGCTGCCGTTGTATAAACAAAAGCTGCCCGCGCCTGTTGCCATGCTGGATGATGCTGCTCACACGCAGCACACAAACCCGTATGCCCCAAACTTTCCTGCGAAGGCTGAGGTGTGGCACAGGCATCGCAAAATGGACGGCTTATGGGCTGCAAGCGGCCAAAGCAGGATGCGCAGGTAAGCCCATGCTGGGCCACACCTGCCCCACACAACACACAACTTGGCGGATACAAAATATCCATCAAAGCTGTGCCCAGCTTACGTATCTTCACCTGCATTTCTGGGGTTCACACAAAATTTCCTGCCCTCTGTCCTTGGCAAACCACAGGGAAGCACGCACATGTTGCAAAATGGATGTGCCCGTAATTTTTGATCGCAAAGCTGTAAGGCTGCACCGTGAGCGTGCCGCCCGCACCCAGCGCGCCACCGCCCCTATACTGGAGGCGGCAGCGGATATCCTGTTGGATAGGCTGGATGATGTCATGCGTTCATTTTCCAACGCGTTGGATATTGGTGGCCGCGGCATTCTCTGCCAAGGGCTGAAACGCAGAAATATTCCAACTATTACGTGCGATATTTCCGAAGCACAGACCCGCTGCGCCTCAGTTCCAAGCGTATGCGCCGATGAAGAACACCTCCCCTTTGCTCCCGGTAGCTTTGATCTGGTGGTTGCCAGTCTTTCTCTGCATTGGGTGAATGATCTTCCGGGCCTGTTTCACCAGATTCGTTCTATCCTGCGGCCTGATGGGCTTTTTTTAGCCAGCATTCCCATTCTACCCACGTTGCGGCCTTTGCGGCAGGCCTTGGAAATGGCTGAGCTGGCTTTAAGCGATGGCGTTTCTCCGCGCGTATCCCCCCTGCCCACACAGCAAAGCTGTGTTTCTTTACTTCAGCGTGCAGGATTTGCGCTGCCTGTGGTGGACACAGAAACGCTGGAACTGCGTTACCGCTCCTTAGGGGCACTAATGGCAGATTTACGCGCTGCGGGAGAAACCAACGCCCTTGCCCTGCGCTCTCGCGCCATTCCCCCACGTTTGCTGTTTCCTGCGGCTGCGCATGAACTGGAGGATGAAAAAGCAGAGAGCTTTTGCATGCCATTGCATATGGCAATACTCACGGCATGGTCTCCCTCAGGCAACCAACCGCAACCGCTTACACCGGGGCAATTTACGCATTCGCTGCATGAGGTACTGAAACAGCAGCCTCAGCCTTTAACCAAAAAATAAGCGAACAGTTTTTACCCGCCCGTAACGCTCATATGCCGTTGTGGGCCGGAAACATCGGCTTCCGATGCGCCAAGCAGGAAATCATGCCCTTTGGGTTTGCGCGCAATGGCGTCCTGAATAGCGCTTTCCAATGCGGCATCGTCTGCGCCTGCCCGTATGAGGCTGCGCAAATCAGCACCATCTTCCTGCCCCAGACAGGTATAAAGCCGCCCTGTGCAAGACAACCGCACCCGGTTACACGTTGCGCAGAAATTATGGCTCATGGGGGTAATCAGCCCCAGCCTTCTGCCGGTTTCCCCTACACGCAAATATCGGGCTGGGCCGCCGGTTACATCTGGAATGGGCGTGAGTGTCCAGCGTTTGGATAAATCAGCTTTCACATCCAGCAGCGGCAGATAGCGGGAAGTACGATCTTCCCCCGTATCTCCCATTGGCATGGTTTCAATCAGGCACAAATCCGCGCCTATTTCCCCACACCACGCCAGCAGCGTATCAAATTCATCATCATTCACACCGGCCATGGCAACGGTGTTGATACGCAGTGCCAGCCCGACATCCCGCGCTGCACGGATACCTTCCAGCGTAGCTGCCAGCTTGCCCCTGCGCGTTATTTTAGCAAACCGTGCCTCATCCAGCGTATCCAGGCTAACATTCACACGGCGCACACCGGCATCAAACAAGGTTTGCGCATACTGGGCCAAATGGCTGCCGTTGGTTGTGAGAGTGAGTTCTTCCAACTGGCCGCGATTATCAGAATGTTTGAGCCATGAACCCAACTCCTGAAAAAACGGGCCAATATCACGGCGCACCAAAGGCTCTCCGCCTGTTATACGCAGGCGGCGCACACCGTGCTGCACAAACACACGGCATAGGCGCAACAGTTCATCGTAATCCAGAACATCTGAGCGCGGCAGAAAGGTCATGCGTTCGGCCATGCAGTATGTGCACCGCATGTCGCACCGGTCTGTTACCGATACACGCAGGTAAGAAATCCGCCGCCCGGCAGGGTCCGTTAAAGAGGACAACATTGGTTCTCTATATCAGAAACCAATCCCACATAAAACGACAGTTTGAAGGTTGGTAACGGAAAAACACATTGCTTATGATAGCAAAACGGACGGCCCCGAAAGACCGCCCGCCTTAATCTTGTAGCCCAACCCCAAAACTTAGTGGCCAGAACTGGCACCTGAAAAATCAGGCCTTGGCAGGCCGGAAAGTTCAAGCTGCTGCACCAGTGCTTCCTTCAAACGTTCCAGACACGCTTCTGTCCGGCCTTCTGCACGCGCAACCAGAACGGCCTGCGTGTTGGAAGCCCGCAACAGCCACCAACCATCCGGGGTGTTTACGCGCACGCCATCAATTTCAGAAACATCCGCACCTTCCTTACGCAGGCGTGCGGCAACTTCCTCAATAACCTTGAACTTGCGATGATCATCACACTCAAAACGCAATTCCGGAGTGGATACAGTTTTGGGCAATGCTTCACGGAAAGCAGAAAGCGGTTCATCCATACGGGCAACAATATCCAGCACGCGCACACCAGCGTACAGGGCATCATCAAAGCCGTACCATTTATCTGCAAAGAAGATATGGCCCGACATTTCACCTGCCAGAGGTGAACCCGTTTCCGCCATTTTGGATTTGATGAGCGAATGCCCCGTGCGCCACATCAGTGGCTTGCCACCGGCTTCTGCCACTTCATCAAACAGCACTTGGCTGGCCTTGGCATCCGCAATGATAGTGGCCCCGGAATGTGATTTCAGCACATCGCGCGCCAGCAGGATAAGAAGCTGATCACCCCACAGGATGCCGCCTGTATTATCCACTACGCCAATGCGGTCTGCATCACCATCAAATGCAATACCCAGATCAGCCTTATGCTCACGCACAGAAGCTATGAGCTGTTCCAGATTTTTGGCAACCGTTGGATCTGGATGATGCACGGGAAAAGTGCCGTCAATTTTGGCGTTCAGCACAATGTGCTCGCCCGGCAGCTTTTTCACCAGCATTTCCAGAACTTCGCCAGCAGAGCTGTTGCCGTTATCCCAGACAACTTTCAGCTTGCGCTGCCCGCCAACGTAATCCTTTACAAGGCGTTCTACATATTCTGCACGAATATCCACATCGCGCACGGTGCCTTTTTCTTCTGGCACCACATCGCCTCTGGCAGCCAGATCCCCCAGCTCCCGAATCTGGGCACCGAAGAAAGGCTTGCCAGCCAAGGTGATTTTAAAGCCGTTGTGATCTGGCGGATTATGGCTACCTGTCACCATAACAGCGCCATCAGCCTTAAGACTAACAGACCCATAATACAGCAGAGGTGTGGGGCCACGCCCCACACGCACTACATTTAGCCCGCACGCTACGGCACCTTGCACCAATGCCTTCTCCAATGAAGGAGAAGACAAGCGGCCATCATAGCCCACAACCAGCGTTTTACCGCCGTTGCGGCGCACAAGGCTACCAAAGGTGCGGCCTATGGCAAACGCATCATCGGTTGAAAGGGTTTTACCAACAATTCCGCGAATATCGTATTCGCGCAGGCTGGTCGATTCAAACCTATGCGTAAAAGACATCAGATTTTATCTGTGTACTTTTTCAGAAATTCCTTCACGCCATCAGCAAGATCAGGGCGTTCCAGAGCAAAGGCTACCTGAGCTTCAAGGAAGCCAAGCTTGTTGCCGCAATCATAGCGGGTGCCTTCATAACGCAGACCGTGGAAAGGCACCTGACCAATGGTTTTTGCCATGGCATCTGTAAGCTGCACTTCACCACCTGCACCTTTTTCCAACTTGGAAAGGTAAGGCATAACTTCTGGCGTCAGCACATAACGGCCAATGATGGACAGGTTGGAAGGTGCATCTTCCGGCTTTGGCTTTTCAACCAGGCCTTTTACTTCCACAAGGCGGCCATCATCCTTGCCTGTGTCCAGAATACCGTAACGGTTTGTCTGTTCACGCGGCACTTCTGTTACCGCCACAACGCTACCGCCTGTTTCATTATACGCATCGGCCAGTTGCTTCAGGCAGCCCTTGCCGGATGCAGCCTGCACGATATCATCGGGCAGCAGGATGGCAAACGGATCATCCCCAATAAAGGAACGTGCGCACCAGATAGCGTGCCCAAGGCCCAGCGGTTCCTGCTGACGCACTGCAATAAGAGAGCCTGCTTCAATAGAGCTGGGTTCCAGCGCTTTCAGGCAATCAATCTTGTTGCGCTCTCTGAGCGTATCTTCCAGCTCGTAAGCAATATCAAAGTAATCAATAAGAGAGTCCTTACCGCGGCCTGTAATCAGGCAGAACTCTTCAATCCCGGCTTCACGCGCTTCATCAATCGCATACTGGATCAGCGGCCTGTCAACAACAGGCAGCATTTCCTTTGGCATGGCCTTGGTTGCGGGCAGAAAGCGCGTTCCCAATCCCGCAACAGGCAGGACTGCTTTACGTAAAGGCTTGGGTTTGGACACGAATACAACACCTTAAAAAACGGGTTAAACCTCAACCATCAGAACCACCCTGCCCGCAGAGAGCACCCTGCCAACAACACGGCTCATCAAGAATGCAGCAAAACCCGCCCAGCGTGCAAAAACGCGTGTACGTGTTTTAGGCCACACTCTACATGGCTTTTATTTTACACATCTAAAACCATGCGCCTATTCTAAAAACCGGAAAAGAGAGGCGTGAATATGACAATTCATGCATAAAAATGCAGAATTATACTCTGGCAGAACAGATATGCGCCTAACAGGCAGAAGTTTCTGCTGTATTCTATTGCTCTGATTTTATTTTGTTTTTGAAGAAGTATGGTGCGGCCGAGAAGACTCGAACTTCCACGGGGTATTCCCCCACAAGCACCTCAAGCTTGCGCGTCTACCATTCCGCCACGGCCGCACGTGACAATCGGCACCAGAAGAGCGATACCGTTGGTGAACAGCCCTATAGCCGAAGCAGGAACATGCGGCAATGACAAAAGAACAAATTTTATGGGAAATCAGCAAAAAACTGGTTCCGTACCCTCAAGCACTCAGCCGTATGGAAAGCATGGCCCGCAGCATTCGTGCGGAGGAAGCCGCAGAACGCGTGTGGTTACTGGAACATCCACCCCTTTATACTTCTGGCACATCGGCCAAAGCGGAAGATCTTTTTAACCCCGCACATTACCCCACCTATCACGCAGGCCGAGGCGGCCAATGGACATATCATGGCCCAGGGCAAAGAACCGCTTATGTGATGCTAGACCTGCAACGCCCCCACGGCCCCGTTCCGGCCAGAGATCTGCGTGCTTATGTGCATGCGCTGGAATCGTGGGTGATTGGTGCATTGGCCCATTTTGGCATTCACGGTGAGGTGCGCGAAGGCCGCGTGGGCGTGTGGGTTACGGACCCCAAAACCGGGAATGAGGAAAAAATTGCCGCCATTGGGGTGCGTGTTTCCCGCTGGGTAAGTTGGCATGGCGTTGCCATCAACCTAGACCCCAATATGGCGGATTTTGAAGGCATTGTGCCCTGCGGAATCAGGGAATACGGCGTAACCAGCTTTCGCAAACTCGGGCTTTCCACCACCATGCAGGAACTGGACCACGCGCTGGCCCAATCCTGGGCCAACACATTTGGCAGCACGCCTTCTCCCTTACAGGAAGTGGCCGTTATACAGGATCCAGACTGATAGAAATAACGTGCCTGCGTTCATCCACAATCTGGATGGAAGAAAGCGCAAGCCTGTTTGCGACATCATGAAAAACCAGCGTGACCAACCCCTGTGAAGGGTTATCCGTGCGTGTGAGCGAAAGCTGCAACACGCCGGGTTGCTTTTGCACGTTAGTAACAGTGACAGCGCCAGATAGCACAACCGGGTTATCCAACAGCAAACCCAGCGGGTTATGCGCCAGACCAATACGGGTTTGGGAGCCCTGCTGGGCATCTGTAAACACAGCATGATGGCCAGAAGCCCGAAGCTCCATTTCATGCGGTGCAGTGTAGTGCATATACAAGGATCCGGGCTTGTAGGTGATTAACCCACCACCACGGCTGCCATTAGCCCATGTTTGCAGAAACGGCGCGTTTTCCAAATCCACAGTGCGGAAGTAATTTTCCACACGGGCAACATCGGCATTTTTTGCACCGGATGTACCCTGCATGGTCTGCCCCGCGCAGGCCGCCAACGCCAACGGTGCCAGCACGGCAAATGCACGACGGTTTAATTTCAGGCCCTTGCGCATTATGCTACCTTCTCGGCTTCCTGCGGTGTGCGCAGGGTAAGGGCCAGAGCATGCAAACCACTGGAAAATTCAGGGGCCAGTGCCTCGTGCACCATGCGGGAGCGGTTCACGCGGTTAACACCTTCAAAAGCTGCGGAAACCATAAGCACCCGAAAATGCGTTTCCGTGGCACCGGCTTCTGGCCCACGCACCATGGCCTTATGGTGAGCGTGGCGGTGGCTTTCATCCTCAATTTCCAACACAACAGGGTTGAATGTTTTTTCCAGAACATTACGAACCCGCTGCATACGCACACCTTCTGCCTTGGAAAGAGCCGAAGAATCTGAAAGACTGGTCATATCCCTGTTTACCTCTTGCTACAGATGCTTTTGCACCGCACATAACGCTAAATGATTAAACGTAGGAACACCCGCCCCCGCGCGTTCGATCCTGACCCTGACGCACCAGCACGTTGCTGTGACATGCCAAGCTGTCAGGAACCGGCAGGTTATCGCGCGCCCCGCTCGCGCGATGCGCTGAACCAGTATTACTGGTTCTGCCTCAACCATGTTCGGGAATATAATGCGCGGTGGGATTATTACAAAGGCATGAGCCCCGGCCAGATTGAAGCGCACCTGCGCGCAGATATCGGGTGGGACCGGCCAACATGGGCTTTTGGCCAAAGCGCCAAAGGGGCAAAACGCGCCACCCCCAATGAAGAAGATATTCTGGACCCGCTGGATATTCTGGGCCAGAACCGCCGCTCCCGCGCAGAACGCGCACGTGCGCAGGCTTATCAGGAGCGCACATCCGCCCCTGCGGCATTGCGGGAACCTTTGGCCATTCTGGGGCTTTCTTGGCCTGTCAGTATGGAAGAAGCCAAAAGCCATTACCGGGCATTGGCGCGCAAACACCATCCGGACACCAATAACGGAGACCGGAATGCCGAAGAACGGCTTAAAAAAATCAATGTTGCCTTCACGATTGTGAAGACCCATCTCTTAACCGAAAGCCTCGAAAAAGCGCTGTGATGATGTATGCTGCATTCAGGGCATCATATATTTCCGGTAGCTTTGCCTTTTTTCTTTCCTGTCAGACAAAGAGCGCAGACATATAGCCATGACGGATATTTCCAGCCAGTCCAACGCTTCCGAACTCCCACCCATTTCAGCCATTTCCGTACCAGATATGGAAGTCAGCGTGCGTGATGTGTTCGGCCTTGATTCTGACATGAAGGTGCCTGCCTTTTCCATCCGCACAGAACATGTGCCAGAAGTGGATAAGGCTTATCTGTTCGACCACGACACCACGCTGGCCATTCTGGCAGGCTTTGCCTTCAACCGCCGCGTGATGGTGCAGGGCTTTCATGGCACCGGCAAATCCTCCCATATTGAACAGATTGCCGCACGCCTGAACTGGCCGTGCATTCGTATCAATCTGGACAGCCACATCTCCCGTATTGATCTGATCGGCAAGGACGCCATTGTGGTGAAGGACGGCCAGCAGATTACCGAATTTCAGGAAGGCCTGCTGCCGTGGTGCCTGCAACGCCCCTGCGCACTGGTGTTTGACGAATACGATGCAGGCCGTGCGGATGTGATGTTTGTGATCCAGCGCGTGCTGGAAGTGGAAGGCAAGCTGACCCTTCTGGACCAGAACCGTGTGATCTCCCCCAACCCGTTCTTCCGCCTGTTTGCTACGGCCAACACCGTTGGGCTGGGTGATACAACCGGGCTGTATCACGGCACGCAGCAGATCAATCAGGCCCAGATGGACAGGTGGAATATCGTAACCTCCCTGAACTATCTGCCGCATCAGCAGGAAGTGGGCATTGTGTGCGCACGCCTTGGCATTACGGAAGATGATAAGGCAGAGCGCGATAAAATTGATAACATGGTAGCGCTGGCGGCCCTTACCCGCTCCGGCTTTATGGCGGGAGATCTTTCTACCGTTATGTCACCCCGTGGAGTTATTGCCTGGGCAGAGAATGACCGCATCTTCAAGGATGTGGCCTTTGCCTTCCGCGTAACCTTCCTGAACAAGTGTGATGAAGCCGAACGCAGCATGGTGGCGGAGTATTATCAGCGCTGCTTCAACACCAGCCCGCTGCCCGGCCGCACTGCCTGAATCGGATTTTTTCATGGCTGAGCGCACCAAAGGTCCATCCTCCCCCAACACACCGCCTTTCTCTCGGGAACAGGCGGAAAAACGGGCGGACACTTTCAAGCAGGCCACATCTGCCGCTTTACGCGCCATTGGCGGGCAAAAAGAGGCAGATGTTTCCTTCCACAGTGGCAACATGCCTCTGGCCCCGATCAGCCTTGGGGAAAAAGTGCGTCTGCAATCTCCTTCTCTCAATTTAAGTGAGGAGGAAATGCAGCGCATCCGCGGTGCGGCAGATGCGCAGGCCCTGCGCCTGAAACACCATGACTTTGCCCTGCACGCCGCCCGCCAACCTGCTGAAACGCAGGCACGCGATGTGTATGACGCACTGGAACAAGCCAGAATTGAATCTGTAGGCGCACGCCACATGAAAGGCGTGGCGGCCAACCTGCGGCATCGGCTTGAGCAGGATATCCGTGCATCCGGGCTGGACCGGATGAAAGATGCCTCCCAGCTTTCCCCTGTGGTCGGGCTAGAACTGCTCGCGCGTGAAAAACTGACAGGCCAGCCAGTGCCAGAGCCCGCACAGGCCATTCTGGAAAAATGGAAGCAGACCCTTTCACCAGAGGCCCTGAGCGCGCTGGATGAAATGGCCAAGCACCAGACGGATCAGGCCGCATATGCGCGCGCCAGCCGTCAGCTTATGGCTGCCTGCGCCCTGACAGAAGATGACACGGCATCTGAAGATATGGATGCCGATAATGAGTCTTCCGAAGCCGCAGATTCGCAGGACGATTCAAACCCGCCGCCCCCAGATCAGGAAGAAAACACATCACCTCAGCAGGATGAGCAGGAAGAGGAAATCTCTCAACCTCAGCTTATGGCGGGCAGCAGCGAGTCTTCTTCAGAATTTGCAGAAGAAGAACACGATGCGAGTATGGGTGAAGGCACGGGGGAAGCCGCAGGCCCGGGCAGCAGGCCGGAAAATGAGCCCGGCCTGACAGCCAAAGGCTACCATCCCTACACCACCCAGTTTGATGAAGAAATTCGCGCAGAAGAACTGTGTGACCCGGAAGAACTCTCCCGCCTGCGGCATCAACTTGATCTGCAATTAGCCACTTTGCACGGTGTGGTCTCTCGGCTTGCCAACCGGCTCCAACGCCGGTTGATGGCACAACAAACGCGCTCTTGGTCGTTCGATCTGGAAGAAGGTATTCTGGATGCAGGCCGTCTGTCCCGCATTGTGGTCAACCCCATGCTTTCCCTGTCTTACAAGCAGGAAAAGGATACGGAATTCCGCGATACGGTTGTCACTCTACTAATTGATAATTCCGGCTCCATGCGGGGGCGGCCCATTTCTGTTGCGGCATCCTGCGGGGATATTCTGGCCCGTACGCTGGAACGCTGTGGCGTAAAGGTGGAAATTCTGGGCTTTACCACCCGTGCATGGAAAGGTGGCCAAAGCCGGGAACTCTGGCTGCAAAATGGCAAGCCGCCAGAACCGGGCCGCCTGAATGACTTACGCCACATTGTTTACAAATCAGCCGATATGCCGTGGCGGCGTGCGCGCACAAATCTGGGCCTGATGCTGCGTGAAGGCCTGCTGAAAGAAAACATAGATGGTGAAGCCCTGCTATGGGCATGGAACCGTATCAGAAACCGGCAGGAAGCCCGCAAGATTCTGATGGTGATTTCAGACGGCGCTCCGGTGGATGACAGCACGCTTTCCGTCAACCCGGCCTCTTATCTGGAAGACCACCTGCGTGCTGTAATTGATATGATCGAAAACCGTAGCCCGGTGGAATTAACGGCCATTGGTATCGGGCATGACGTAACACGCTATTACCAAAAGGCCGTTACCATTACAGATGCGGAGGAACTGGGAGGCACAATGCTCCAGTCCCTCTCCGCTCTGTTTGAAGAAAAACGCCGCCCGCGCAAACGGACACGTTAAGGGCAAAATTACCGCCTGCTGAGCTTGTATTTAGGCCAGCGGGCGGCCCAAGCGGGCCTGAACCATATCTGCCAAGCCAGCCAGCATAATATCGGCATCTTCCTTGGTTGTGCGGTGGTTTACGATAGCCGCACGAATAGCCAACTTGCCATGAAGACGCGTGGTGGACGGGGCCGCAATGCCACTTTCCTGAAGGTCCTTCACCAGTTCCGCATTCAGTGTATCCAGATCACCCACATCGGGCATGTCCACCCGAAAACAGACTATATTCAGCGTTACGGGAGCCAGCAGCGTAAGGCCGGGCGTGGCAACCACACGAGATGCCAGATATTGCGCCACCGTACAGGATTGCGCCACCACATTACCCAACCCTTCGGTGCCGAACCCCGCCAGCGTGAACCACACCTTAAGCGCCCGAAACCCGCGCGAAAGATCTGGTCCAAAATCACAAAACCACGGGGCATCTGCTGCCAATCCACGATCCTCACGCGAGAGATAGGCTAAGGATTGCGCAAAGGTTGCCGCCTGCCGCCCCTGTTCACGCACCAGCACACAACCTGCATCGTAAGGCACTTGCGCCCATTTATGAAAATCGAAGGCGAGGCTATCGGCCCGCTCCAGCCCCTTGAGCAATGGGGCATAGTCTGGCGACAACTGCGCCAATGCCCCAAAAGCACCATCTACATGAAACCAGAGCTTTTCGGCCTTTGCGTAATCTGCCAGCTCATCCAGCGGGTCCACACTGCCAGTATCCACGGTGCCTGCTGTGCCAACAACTAGAAAAGGCTCGTATCCATCCGCCCTGTCCTGCGCCACCATGCGGCGCAGAGCCTGCATATCCATACGAAACGCAGCATCAACCGGCACGCGGCGCAGGGCCTTCATGCCCAACCCAGCCATATCAAATGCACGGGCCACACAGCCATGTGCGGTTTGCGCTGCGTATCCTACCAGTTTGCGGCCTGCCACCCCTTGCTCACGCAAAGCTGTGCCATCGGGCACTGCGCGGCTGGCAGTCAGAATGGCAATAAAATTGGCCATGGAAGAACCGGTAACCAGCACACCGCTTGCTGTATCCGGAAAGCCAAACATTTCCGCAGCCCAGCGGATAACCATGCGCTCCACTTCAACCGGAGCATGGTTACGGCCACCCAAATTGGCGTTTAGGCCAGCGGCCAGCATTTCTGCCAACATGCCCTGTGCCGTGCCTCCACCATGCACCCACCCCATAAAGCGCGGATGCCGGTTGCCCACTGCATAAGGCTGCACTGTAATAGCAAACTGCTCATACAACCCTTCAAGCGGTTGCGCACCGTGGGGCAATGGGGCCTGTTTGAAGTTCTGCCGCAGCGTATCCGGCATAGGTTGCCATACCGGACCTTTTGCCACGTTTTTTATGGACTCAAGCATGTCATCCAACATGCGGTGGCCTAGCGTGCGCAATTCTTCCCAGTTTTCTGGATCTAACCCGGCCACTTCTGTTTTCTCCAATATCCGTATTCAGGATGCGTGTCGTATCTCTGGCGTTTGCTCATGCTGTTCTGCCTGTTGTGTCATGCGGGCAAAACGGCGGGCCAGAACGGCGCATACAAAAAGCTGGATCTGGTGATACATCATAAGTGGCAGAACAATCATCCCCACCGATGCAGGTGGGAACAGCACGTTGGCCATAGGCACCCCGGATGCCAGCGTTTTTTTGGAGCCACAGAATACCACGGCAATTTCATCTTTAAGTGGTAGGCCAAAGGCACGACCGGCAAAAATGGTAATGCCCAGCACCACAAACAGTAACACGGCATCCACCAGCGCAATCACGCCCATTTCTGCTACGGGCAGCTTGTGCCACAGCCCTTGCATTACGGCATCACTAAACGCTGCATACACCACCACCAGCACAGAGCCCCGGTCTGAAAAAGAAAGAAGCTTTTTATTGCGATGCGCCCACGGGCCAAGCCAAGGCTGCAACACCTGCCCCAAAATAAACGGCAGCAAAAGCTGGTAAACAATATCCAGCGGGTTGCCAGCCGCACCACCATGCTTGCTGAGAATAAGCCCTACCAACACGGGTGTAATGAAGATGCCCAAAACGTTGGACGCCGTGGCCGCACATACCGCCGCAGGCACATTGCCCCCACCAATGGAGGTAAACGCAATGGAAGACTGCACGGTGGAAGGCAGGCAGCATAAAAACAGCACGCCCATCCAGATTTCTGGCTGCATCAGATTAGGCAGAAGTGCGTGGCCCAACAGCCCTAGCAGCGGGAATAATACAAAGGTACAGCACAGAATAAGCAGGTGCAGCTTCCATGCCACCAAGCCATCCACCACGGCCTTGCGAGAAAGCCTTGCACCTTGCAAAAAAAACATCAGGGCAATCAGGCCAATGGAAAGCCACCTAAAAACCGGAACGGCTGCCCCGTGGCAGGGAAAGAACGTTGCCAGCAGCACAGCGCTGACCAGCCCCATTAAAAAGGGGTCCAATTTCAAAAACCGCACGCGCCTGACCTTTCGTTCTTCTTTCTGGTTGCCTGCATGTTTTACTTACGGCACCCTTTATCTGAAATGAAACAGTATACTTTCCTGTCCCTCTCCGTTCTCGGTGCTGTGAGCATTTATGCCACAGTTGCTGCGGCTCCGGCTTTTGCGGCCCCTCCTTCTGGCTGCGCGGTGGTTTCCCGCGCTTCCGGGCAGGAAACGGCACAAGGTGTTACCTATCAGAATCTGGTGTTACGCACCCCAGATGGGGGCACCACATTTAAGGCAGGCCACCTTACCCTGCACGGTTCTGGAGAAACGCCCGAAGCCACGCATGATCTGGCAGATGCGGCCTCTCTGCTCCTAATGTCCGCCATGACGGGGCATCACAATGCCGCGTGCACAGATTGGCTGAACACACAGGGCAAGCGCGTGCTGGCGGGCCTTCAGGCTGGCAAAAGCTATGATCTGACATGGCAGAATGCCACACTTACGCATGGTGCCGCACAGGTAAGCGTCAACACCGCGCGCTACCAGATGCAGGGCGGCAGTGCTACGGCCTCGGCATCATTGGGGATGGATGGGGTAAGTTTCCATAACGTTGCCAATCAGGATCTGCTACCCACAGCAGCTCATGCCACGTTCTCTCTCCCCGCGGCAGAAGTGCCAGCCCTGATGAGCGCCATTGGGGGCCGCAGCACCAGTGCTCCGGCTGTGCATGCCACCATTTCCAGCTTTGATGCCACACAGGGAGATACCTCCTTACACGGCAATGGCGTGGCAACGCTAACAGGCAATGTGAACAACACATCGGCCTCTGGGCATCTGGAAATTACCAATCTGGAAACCCTGATTGATAAAGCCCGCACCGCCAAGCAGATGAAGCTGGCCGCAGGCATGGTTGTGGCCCGTTTGGTAAGCCACAAACATGGTGAGCAGAATACGTGGGATACAAAATGGGAAAGCGGTGTGCTGACGGTAAACGGCTTCCCCATTCCGCTGAAATAAACAAAATGGCCGGAAGGACTTAAATGCGGCCCCTCCGGCCATTGGGCCTTTTTAGGCCATTTCCATAACTTTTTCGCACATACCGGCCAGATCCTTCAGCACGCGCCGGGCCAGATCTATGCGCTGCACGTTGGTAAGTTCGCGCACAACTGCCATTTTGTGGTCTGGCCGCAAGCGGACTGTGCCGTCCTTCCATTTCCCCATCCACTGCACCAACCCGGCCGGGTTGCGGAAGGTATTATTGCGGAATTGCAGCACCATGCCCTTGGGGCCAGCCTCAACACGCTCTACCCCGGCCTGACGGCATAGGCGTTTAAGCTCCACAATATCCAGAAGGTTCTTGACCTCCGGCGGCAGGGAACCAAAGCGGTCTATCAGCTCGGCTTCCATGGCTTCCAGTTCCGCATCAGATGCCAGTGCACTGATACGGCGGTATAGCCCAAGCCTTACGGGCAGATCGGTTACATACTCATCCGGGATCAACACGGGCAGGCCCATAACAATGTTGGGCGTCCAGTCCCGATCCTCTGCGGCGCGGCGGTTTTTATCCGAGCGGAGGTCGGCCACGGCATCTTCCAGCATCTGCTGGTAAAGTTCGATCCCCACTTCGCGCACATGGCCGGATTGTTGATCGCCCAGCAGATTACCCGCACCACGCAAATCCAGATCGTGCGAGGCCAGCGTAAAGCCAGCACCCAGCGTATCCAGCGTTTGCATGACTTCCAGCCGCTTTTCTGCGGAAGCTGAAAGCACATGTGTTTGTGGCCATGTCAGATAAGCGTAGCCTCGCTGCTTGCCACGCCCCACACGCCCACGCAGCTGGTAAAGCTGCCCAAGGCCAAACATATCTGCCCTATGGATAATCAGCGTATTCACCGCAGGCATATCCAGCCCGCTTTCCACAATATTGGTGGAGAGCAGAATATCGTATTTGCCGTCTGAAAACTCGGTCATCACCCGTTCCAGCTCGGTGGCGGAAAGGCGACCATGTGCCTGTATCAGCCTGGCATCGGGCACAATGGCGGTTAACCGTTCAGTCAGCCTGTCCAGATCCTCAATACGCGGGGCCACGCAGAAAATCTGCCCACCACGGAAGCGTTCACGCTGGATGGCTTCCCTTATCACCACACTATCAAACGGCATGATGAAGGTGCGCACCGCCAGTCTGTCTGTTGGTGGGGTGGCAATCAGGCTCATTTCACGCACGCCGGAAAGCGAGAGTTGGAGTGTGCGCGGCAATGGTGTGGCGGAAAGTGTGAGCACATGCACATCTTCACGCAGGGCTTTCAGCTTTTCCTTATGGGACACGCCAAAATGCTGTTCTTCATCAATAATCAGCAATTCGAGTGAGGCAAACTGAACCGTTTTGGCCAACAGTGCGTGCGTGCCGATAACAATGTTTACGCTACCATCGGCAATGCCCTTACGCACTGCCGTGGCTTCCTTACCGGTTACCATACGGGAAAGCTGCGCCACCTTGATGGGAAAGCCCTCAAACCGCGCGGCGAAGGTGCGATAATGCTGCCGGGCCAACAGCGTGGTGGGCACTACAACCGCCACCTGCCCGCCAGACATGGCCGCCACAAAGGCCGCGCGTAAGGCTACCTCAGTTTTACCAAAGCCCACATCACCACATACCAGACGATCCATTGGCCGGCCGGAGGACATATCCTCCAGCACATCGGCAATTGCACGCGCCTGATCATCCGTTTCCACAAATGGGAAGCGGGCACAGAACTCATCCCACTGCCCCTCCGGCGGAACCAGCTCCGGCGCTTCCTTTAGGGCACGCATGGCGGCGGTTCTGATAAGCTCACCCGCCATATCGCGAATGCGCTTTTTCATTTGCGACTTACGGTTCTGCCATGCCGTGCCGCCCAGCTTATCCAGCGCAACACCCGCCTGGTCTGACCCAAAGCGACTGAGCAATTCGATATTTTCTACCGGCAGATAGAGTTTCTGTCCGCCATCATACAGCAGGCGCAGGCAATCATGCGGGGCCACGCCTACGCTTACGGTTTCCAGACCATCATAACGGCCAATCCCGTAATCCTGATGCACGACCAGATCACCGGCTGAAAGTTCGCTGGCTTCGGCAATCAGTTCATCTGCACGGCGACGGCGGCGTGGTGGGCGGCCAATACGTTCACCCAGCAGATCCTGTTCGGAAACAAACGCCAGATCATCTGCTACAAAGCCGCGTTCCAACCCAAGGGTGAGCAACCCAACCGGGCCGGGTTTGGCTTTATGGGCCTGTTCCCATGTCTCATACGTCTGGGTGGGTACACCGTGTTCACGCAGCAATGTGGCAATGCGCTCGCGCGAGCCTTTGGTCCACGCGGCCACAAAGGCACGGCGCTTAACCTGCGCCCATTCCTTTACCTGATCCCCCAATAGCGTAAACACCTGCTCACGCTGGGCACCGGGCACAATTTTGGAGAACATCTTACCGGGGCGGCCACCTACATCCACACCTCCGGCACCATCGGGCTGTGCATAAGGGCTAAATGCCACCACAGGCACGCGGGACAGGCAGGCATCCCACCCTTTTTCATCCAGATAGAGCAGATGCGGAGGCAGCGGGCGGTAGGGTATTTCCCCTTCCCGCACGGGCTGACGGCGGGCCTGATAGTGATCTTCTATCATTTCCAACCGGGATTTCAGCACATCCTCAGCCTGATGTTCGAGCGAGACAGCAACATCAGGCAGATAATCAAACAGTGTTTCCAAGTGATCATGGAACAAGGGCAACCAGTGTTCGATACCCGGATGCCTGCGCCCATCTGAAATATGCTCATACAGCGGATCAGACGTAGCTGCCGGGCCAAAGGCATCACGCCAGCCAGTGCGGAAGCGTGAAATGCTTTCCTTGTCCAGCGAGAATTCAGAAACGGGGCAAAGCGTCAGCCCATCACGCTTGGCCGTAGAGCGCTGGGAACCGGGATCAAACGCACGAATGTTTTCAACCTCATCCCCAAACAGATCAAGCCGCAGGGGTTCACCTGCACCGGCGGGGTACAGATCAAAAATACCGCCGCGGGTTGCAAATTCCCCGGCTTCCATCACCGTATCCGTACGGGTGTAACCATTGGCAATCAGCAGCTCGATCAGAAAGCCCTGATCCAGACTTTCCCCCGTGCGGATGGAAAGTGATTGCCCCTCAAACGTTTTGCGCGGGGCCACACGCTGCACCACAGCGTTAACCGTAGCCAGCACAAGCCGAGGGCGGCCTTTTGCGGGTTCCAGCAGGCGCGTAAGAGTGGAAACACGCTCGGCCACAATGGCAGGGTTGGGAGAAACCCTGTCATACGGCAGGCAATCCCATGCGGGAAAGCGCAGTACATCCACATCAGGTGCTACAAAGGCCAGCATATCATTCAGGCGGGCCATGGCGGCATCATTGCGCGCAATATGCAGCACCGGGCCTTTATGATCCCGCGCACGACGCGCCAGCAAAAGGGCATCATACCCTTCTGGCACGCCCCATACGGTTGCTATCCGCTTTTGTGCGCCTGTCTGTGCTGTCATCCCGGTATCCGCCTGTTCTTAAATACGCAAACCCCGCAAGCCGCCAGCATGCCTGTGCCGGAGCCTGAAGGGTTTTTATTAACCGCCGCGCCTGATACGGCTATCTTCCACCATACGGCGTAACATGGGGGTGGCCTTCTCTTCCGGCAATGGCAGGCGGCCAAACAGCCA
Organism: Acetobacter pasteurianus subsp. pasteurianus LMG 1262 = NBRC 106471; assembly: GCF_000285275.1. Lineage (GTDB taxonomy): Bacteria > Pseudomonadota > Alphaproteobacteria > Acetobacterales > Acetobacteraceae > Acetobacter > Acetobacter pasteurianus. The sequence continues at coordinate 404,310 of NZ_CADO01000139.1, read as the reverse complement.
GTCTGTCAGCTCCGGATCTGGCATTTCCAGAATGTTTTCCATGTCCGTCAGTTCGTCTGCCGTCATGGTATCTGCATTGGCTTCTACAAAGCCGCCAATCAGAATATCTGTTTCAAACGTGCCCCGATGGTTGGCACGGAACTTCAGCCGCCGCCTGCGGGCAGCCAGATTATCTTCCGCCACGCCAGATGCGCTGGAGGAAGATGAGGGAGAAGAAGCTGTAAAATTGTCTTGCATGGCGCTGGTATCCTATACCGTTGCTAAACCTGTCTGTCAGCCTGCCAAACAGAGGCTTGTGTATCGCTTGTGTCCAGTCCCCTTTCCTTCACATCCTCTTCGGTTCCTGGGCAAGATGGCAATTCTGCCCTAGCCCCCTTACTGGCCCCGCTTGAAAGCCTGCCCGGCGTCAGCACCGCACGCGCCAAGCTGCTAGGCCGCATTGCTGGCGGGCGCAGGGTGATGGACCTGCTGTTCTGCCTGCCCGAAAGCATTACAGACCGCAGGCTGCGCCCCACATTGGCGCAACTCAGGCCCGATACAATCGCAACCGTTACAGGCGTGGTGCAGGATATTCGCAGCCCCGCCCCCCGCACCCGCCAGCCGTGGCGGGTGATCATCGATGATGCCACGGGTGTGCTGGAAGTCGCCTTCTTTTCCCCCTGGCAGGCCAAACAGGTTGTGAAGGGAGAAAGCATTTCCCAGCCCCGCCCCCCGCCCCCGCCAGCCGTGGCGGGTGATCATCGATGATGCCACGGGTGTGCTGGAAGTCGCCTTCTTTTCCCCCTGGCAGGCCAAACAGGTTGTGAAGGGAGAAAGCATTGCCCTTTCCGGCAAAGTGGAACGCTTTGGCGATAAGCTCACCATCACATCCCCCGATTATCTGGTGCCCGCAAACCAAATAGAGCGCATTCCGCTGCTAGACCCCGTTTGGCCCCTTACGGCTGGGTTGTTTACCGGGCAGGTGCGCATGGCCATGGCAGCCGCCCTGCGCCTTTTGCCGCCCAACCTGCCCGAATGGCATGACAAGGCCCTTATCAAACAAAAAAACTGGCCAGATTTTGCCACGGCCCTGAACTGGATGCACTTTCCAGACACCATTCCCGATAGTGCACAGGGGGATACATGGCACGGCAACCGCACACGCGCGCAGGCACGTCTGGCGTGTGATGAACTGCTGGCAGACCAACTGGCCATGCGCATTGCCCAACAGGCATCTCGCGCCCGGCCCGGCCGCAGCCTGAACGGTGATGGCCACTTGCAAAAGCAGGCCCTCGCCAGCTTTGGGCATGAACTGACCTACGGCCAAAAACACGTTCTGCGTGAAATTGAAGCCGATATGGCCACCCCACACTGCATGAGCCGCCTTTTGCAGGGCGATGTAGGCGCGGGCAAAACCCTTGTGGCCCTTATGGCCATGCTGCGAGCGGTAGAAGCTGGCACCCAAGCCGCGCTTATGGCACCTACGGAAATTCTGGCACGCCAGCACGCAGCCACGTTCCGCCGCCTTTCCCCCGTGCCGGTGGCGTTTTTATCCAGCTCTGTCAAAGGCAAGGCACGCAAACAAACCTTGCAGGATATTGCCGATGGCACCGCCAAGCTGGTGGTGGGCACCCACGCACTTGTACAGGACGGCGTAAAATTTGCTGATCTGGGGCTGGCCGTAATTGATGAGCAACATCGCTTTGGGGTCGATCAACGCCTGGCATTGGTGGAAAAGGGCCGTGATGCCGACATGCTGGTGATGACGGCAACGCCCATCCCGCGCACACTGCTGCTCACCCGCTTTGGGGAAATGCAGATCAGCCGGTTGGAAGGTAAACCGGCTGGCCGCAAGCCTGTGCGTACATCTCTGCACAGCCTTGGCAATTTTGAAGATGTGCTAGCAGGCATTGGCCGTGCACTGGACAAAGGCGCGCAGATTTTTTGGGTGTGCCCCCTGGTTTCTGAAAGTGAAGCCATGGATCTGGCCGCCGCCGAAGCCCGGCACGCGGCTTTGGTTGAGCGTTTTGGAGATAAAATCGGGCTGGCACATGGGCAGCAGGATGCCAATGTGCGTGAGGACGTGCTTCAAGCCTTTGCCAAAGGTGAAACACGTATGCTGGTAGCCACCACCGTAATTGAAGTGGGCGTGGATGTGCCCTCCGCCACCATTATGGTGATAGAACATGCAGAACGCTTTGGGCTGGCGCAGTTGCATCAGCTCCGTGGCCGTGTGGGGCGTGGGGCGGATGCCTCCTTCTGCCTTATGCTGCATGATGAAGGCTTGGGCCTGACAGCACGCCGCAGGCTTTCCTGCCTGAAGGAAACGGAAGACGGCTTTTTAATTGCGGATGAGGATTTTCGCCTACGTGGCGGAGGTGAAGCAACGGGCCGTCGCCAATCTGGCCTGCCCGATTACCGCATGGCACCTGAAATGCTGGTGGATATGCTGTTAGACACGGCACACGATGAAGCTACGGAGATTCTACCGGATGGCCCACCCACCAGCACGCCGGAAAAGAACCTGCCGGTAGCGGCCCGCATTTTACTGACGTTGTTTAACAAAACCGATGCCGCACGCATTTTCAGCGGCGGCTAATCGGTTGCAGCTTTAGCCTTCTACTGCAGCCAGCCACGCCTTAACCTGCCCTTCCGGGTCTGGCTGGCGAATAAAGGCTGATACGGCAGAAACACTATCGGCCCCGGCCTCAATACACGCCCAGGCACGTTCCAGCGTAATGCCGCCAATAGCTACTAGCGGAAGGTTGCCAATCAGCTTGCGCCATTCTGTTAGCTTCAATGGGCCTTGGGGGCCAAATGCCATTTTTTTCAGCTTGGTTTCCCAGATAGGGCCAAGGGCCACGTAATCCGGGTTGCAGCTTAGGGCGCGGTCCAGTTCTTCATGGCAATGGGTGCTGATACCAAGGCGAATACCGCCTTTGCGGATGGCTGCCAGATCTGCCGTATCCAGATCTTCCTGCCCCAGATGAATGTAATCTATGCCTTCATCCAGCGCGATCTGCCAGTAATCATTCAGCACAAGGCACACGCCGTGTTGCTTGGCATACGCATGGCCCTGGCGAATTTCCGCACGCAGTGCGTCTTCTTCCATGTCCTTCAGGCGGAGCTGAATAAAGCGTGCACCGGCACCGCCCAGCCTGTCCACCCATGTGGCGCTATCAACAACGGGATAAATCTTTTGGGGCAGAGCTGTCATGCCAGCATGGCCTTTCCTGCAACGGGGGTAGAAGGAACAGCCATATCGCGCTCTTCCATTGGGTCTGCAATACGGGCCAGTTCCCCGGCCTCTACCGCCAGACGAAACGCACGGGCCATATTTATGGGGTCTCCCGCCTTGGCCACGGCGGTGTTTATCAGCACGGCATCATAGCCAAGCTCCAACGCTTGTGCTGCGTGGGAAGGCACACCAATGCCTGCATCCACCACCAATGGCACACCGGGAAAATGCGCCCGCATGGCCCGCAGGCCGAACACGTTGTTCAACCCCTTGCCAGAGCCAATGGGCGCGCCCCACGGCATCAGCACCTCGCACCCCACGGCCAGCAACTTTTCCGCCACCACCAAATCTTCCGTGGTGTAGGGGAACACCTTAAAGCCATCTTCGGTAAGAATACGCGCAGCCTCTACAAGCCCGAACACATCTGGCTGGAGCGTATCCAGCTCACCAATCACTTCCAGCTTCACCCAATCCGTGCCGAACACTTCCCGCGCCATGTGCGCTGTGGTGACAGCTTCCTTAACCGTGTGGCAACCTGCCGTATTCGGCAGCACCGGCACTTTGAGTTCCTGAATAAGAGACCAGAACGCCTGCCCGGCCCGCTCCCCTGCAGATTCGCGGCGGAGGGAAACAGTTACAACACCCGGCTGGGCGGCCAGCACGGCATCACGCAAAATCTCGGGCGATGGATACTGGGCCGTACCCAGCATGAGTGGTGAGACAACATCCTGCCCGTAAAATGAAACAGCCATGCCATCAGCCCCCTTGCATGGGGGCAACAATTTCAATTTGCGCCCCTTCTTCCAGCGGCGTTTCATTGCGCGTTGCCTTGGGCACAAACCGGCCATTTAACGCCGTGGCAATGCGTGCACCGCTATAGCCGAGCTCATCTATCAGGGCCGCCAGTGTTTTGGCGGATACCTCGTGCGCTGTATCGTTAACCACAACTTTCATCGGGCGTTGCTCCTTAGGCCTGTGGGCCAAATATCAGGTCTGCCGCCTCCCGCGCCCGAGCGGGAGAAAGCAGAAAACCGTGCCGGTACATACCGTTGATATAAATGCGTTTTCCATCCTGCACCACGCGGGGCATGTTATCTGGGTAAGACGGACGCAAACCTGTGCCCATTTCCAGAATTTCCGCCTCGGCAAAACCGGGGTGCAGGGTCCATGCCGCATTCAGCAGTTCCATCATGGAACGCACTGTCATGCCGCCAGCATTTTCGCTTTCAATCATGGTGGCACCCACCATGAACACATGGTCAGCCCGTGGCACAATGTAAACCGGTATACGCGGGTGCAGCATACGCACAGGCCGATGCAAGGTAACATCCGGGCAGCGCAACAGCAGCATTTCACCCCGCACGCCACGCAGGTTGTCCAGATTTTCACGCGCAGCAAGGCCGGTGCTATCCACCACCCAATCAAACGCGGATTCATCCGGGCAGGTTTCACCAAACTCGGCGCGGCCACCCAGTTGTTCCAGCCGTGCCAGAAGGGCCTTTAACGCCTTGCGCGGGTCCACATGCCCTTCATCGGGAAAGAACAGCCCTTTATGAAAACGGCCTGCCAGATCCGGCTCAAGCTGGGTAATTTCTACCGTGCCTATTGTCTGAAAATGCGATGTGCGGCGGCCAAAGCGGGCAATTTCCCCCACATCTCGCGCTGGTGCCAGCACAAGGCTGCCTTCGCGCGTGACATCGGGCACATGCTCGGCCCACCACTCTACCGAATCGATGGATTGGGCGGTGACTTCCTCTGGCGCAGATTCGGCCTCGCACCACGGGGCAAGCATGCCGCCTGCCATCCACGAGGCTCCGGCCCCCACGCGGCCTCCGCTTTCATACAGGGTTACATCACCACCCCGCTCAGCCAGTGCTACGGCGGCTGTCATACCCGCCCCCCCCGCCCCCC
>NZ_CADO01000139.1:0-399105 GCF_000285275.1 Acetobacter pasteurianus subsp. pasteurianus LMG 1262 = NBRC 106471 | reverse complement strand
CCCGGCGGGGGCCCGGGCGCCTCCCCCCCCCGCCACACCGGCCCCTTTTACCAGAATGCGCGGTTTGCCGTTCATACCTTCTACCTTGCCTCCGTTACTGGCGCTGTGCTGCTGTATCTGGGCGTTATAACACGCCTCAAACCCTGCTTCTGCAAGGGCTTATGCCGCTTTAGTGTTCAGAATGCCCGCACAAGAAGCACCATGAGCAGGCAACATTCCGTTACCGCCGTGGCAATCCAGCGCATGCCCATATAGCCTGGCGGTAACCAGCCACGCTGCCATGCGCCACGTTCAGCCAATGCCACCAGCGGAAAAAGCACAGCCAGAATAATCACCCCGGCAAGTGGCACCCATGCGTAAGCCAGATAAGCCGCAATCCACCCGGCAAAAGCAGGCACCACACCCAAAACCAGCCGCAAATTATCGGCCCTGTCTGCCCCGCTTGTGAGAATGGCGCGATCAAGCTCCAGCGCCAGCCCCCAATGCACGGCCCCGATAAAAGACAGGCTTACCGCCCCGTAAATCACCAACGCCATCAACAGATTGGGCACAGGCACGCCGGAATCGAAAAACACAATGCCGCATGTGCAGGCAACAAAGGGCAGAAGCCCCGCTGCCATAAGCACCACAGCCAGAAATGGAAGTTTTTTCATGAACGTGCAGCAGGCCCTTACCTGATAATTTCATACCCAATATGGTTGACAGAAAAGCCCAACAAGCGGCCACTAGCAACCGTAGGCAGGTTTACCCTGCCCACCGTGTTCCGCCCGGAACCAAAAAAAATAACACCGGCTTCTGCCGCCAGAGGCCAGACAATAAAGGAACGGAAACACCAATGAGTGCCATTGTTGACATTATCGCACGTGAAATTCTGGACAGCCGCGGCAACCCAACGGTTGAAGTAGATGTGGAGCTGGCATCCGGCGCCAGAGGGCGTGCGGCTGTTCCTTCTGGTGCCTCAACAGGTGCGCATGAAGCCGTAGAACTGCGCGATGGTGACCCCAAGCGGTTTGGTGGCAAGGGTGTTCTCAAAGCTGTTGAGAACATTGAAAACGAAATTCTACCCACGCTACAGGGTGCCGAATCGGCAGACCAGATCGATATCGACAACGCCATGATCGATCTAGATGGCACACCCAACAAAAGCCGTATGGGTGCCAACGCCATTCTGGGTGTGTCACTCGCCATTGCCAAAGCCACGGCTGCCGAACTGCATGTGCCGCTCTACCGCTACATTGGCGGCGTGTTTGCCCATGTTCTGCCCGTGCCGATGATGAACATTGTCAACGGTGGTGAACATGCAGATAACCCCATTGATATTCAGGAATTCATGGTGCAGCCGGTGGGTGCACCTACTGTGGCCGATGCCATCCGCTGGGGTTCGGAAATTTTTGCCCAGCTGAAAAAGGCTCTCAGCGCTGCTGGCTACAACACCAATGTTGGGGATGAAGGCGGCTTTGCCCCTGCCCTTAAATCTGCCGATGAAGCGCTGGGCTTTATCACCCGTGCCGTAGAAGCCGCAGGCTACCGCCCGGGTGAAGACGTTACCTTTGCGCTGGACTGCGCCAGCACAGAGTTCTTCAAGGACGGCAAATACAACCTGAAGGGCGAAGGCAAGGTATTCGATTCCGCTGGCATGGTGTCCTACCTGTCTGACCTTGTAAGCCGTTACCCGATTGTTTCCATTGAAGACGGCATGGCCGAAGATGACTGGGAAGGCTGGGCCCTGCTGACACAGGAACTGGGCAAGAAAATCCAGTTGGTTGGGGATGATCTGTTTGTGACCAACCCCGAACGCCTGCGCCGCGGCATTCAGGCTGGTGTTGCCAACTCCCTGCTGGTGAAGGTCAACCAGATTGGCACACTTACGGAAACACTTCAGGCCGTGGAAATGGCGCATCGTGCTGGCTACACCGCTGTCATGAGCCATCGTTCTGGTGAAACAGAAGATTCCACCATTGCTGATCTGGCTGTGGCCACAAACTGTGGGCAGATCAAAACCGGTTCTCTCTCTCGTTCCGATCGGACTGCCAAATACAACCAGCTCATCCGTATTGAGCAGGAACTGACAACGGCTGCACGCTATGCAGGCCGCACCATTCTGAAAAACGCCTAAGCCACAGCGCTTTTAGCGCAACAGGTTACAAAAAAGCCGCTCTCCCACCCGGAGGCGGCTTTTTTCATGCGCTCATGCCTTGGCGCTGCCACACTTCATGGTTTAGACAGAAAGGAAGACCCAGAGGTGCAGGCTAAACTGCACAGAACCAGAAAAAAGGCAGCGCCAGAGTGCAGATCGGTCGTTTCATTCGTCGCACAGTGCGGGCGGTTGTGCCCCCTTTGGTTTTTCTTGGCATTGCAGGCTATTTTGGCTGGAACGCAACGCAGGGTGATCACGGTATTCAGGCCTACAGGCAGCAATTGGGGCTGCTGGAACAGGCCAAGCAGTCCAAACAGGATGCCATTGCCGAGCAGGCTGCATGGCACCGCCGCGTAAACGGCCTGCGTGAGCAATCTCTGGATACAGATATTCTGGATGAACGCGCCCGCGCCATGCTGAACATGGCAGACCGTAACGATATTGTTGTGCCTTACGATAGGCGAGACCCGCTGTTTTAAGCGCCATCCCCTAATATCTGTGCCGGACAACACATGCTTCCGGCGCATGCAGGCATAAAAAAACGGCGCCCGAGAGCGCCGTTTTTCATATCCACATTCCGAAGAATGCAGATTATTTGATCTTGGCTTCGCGGAACACGACGTGCTTGCGAGCAACCGGATCGTACTTCTTCAGTTCCATTTTACCGGTGTGCGCACGAGCATTTTTCTTGGTCACGTAGAAGTAACCGGTGTCCGCCGTGGAGACGAGACGGATCTTGATAACGTTGGTCTTGGCCATGACTTCCTCAGCAGAGCATGATGTACGGAGCCGCATAAACGGCACCGACGGTGTTCAAGTGCCGGCAAAATGCGCATACAAGTGCAAAAGGTCAAGTATTCTTGCATCAAAGCGGTGCAACAGGCCAAAAAAGGAGGACTTTTCATGCTGGATGTGGCTTTTGCGCGCGCCCGAATTCTTGAAAACCTGAAAACATGCGGGCAGGAAATTGTGCCGCTTTCGCAGGCCTGTGGCCGCGTACTGGCCCAGCCCGTTCATGCCCGCACGGCCAACCCACCGGTTTCTGTTTCCGCAATGGATGGATATGCCGCCAAAGCCGAAGACGCGCTGGAAGGCGCGGTTTTGCGCATTGTGGGCGAAGCCCCTGCAGGCCACCCATGCGCTGTTACGGTGCAGAAAGGGGAATGTGTGCGGCTGTTTACCGGCGCGCAAATTCCCGCAGGCGCAGATACCGTCATCATTCAGGAAAACGTGCAGCGTGAAGGCGATCACGCCAAGCTGACAGCCCCGGCACGCCAAGGGCAGTATATTCGGCAACAGGGGCAGGATTTTCAGAAAAACGATGAGTTGTTGCCCGCAGGGCGCAGACTCGGCCCACGAGATATCGGGCTGGCTGCTGCGGGCGGGCATGTCTGGCTTACGGTTTCGCGCCGCCCGCGTGTGGGTATTCTGGCCACGGGTGATGAAATTATCCTGCCGGGAGACCCAGCCCCGGCAGATGGCATTTTCAATTCTGCCACCTTCATGGTGGCTGCCCTACTACAACAGCAGGGCGCAGAAACCATTATACTGCCCATTGCGCGCGATAACATGGAAAGCCTGACAACCCAGTTCCGCCAAGCTGCATCACTGGACATGCTGGTAAGCATTGGTGGCGCAAGCGTGGGGAATTACGATTTGGTGCGCCCTGCTCTGGCTGAAATTGGGCTGCAGCAGGATTTCTGGAAAATTGCCATGCGCCCCGGCAAACCGCTGATGTCTGGCCGGCTGGGTAACACACCCATTATTGGCCTACCCGGTAACCCGGTGGCCGCTATGGTGTGCTCCATTGTGTTTGTAACACCTGCCCTGCATGCCCTAATGGGGCTACCCGTTGGCGATGAACTGCAAACAGAGGCCGCCATCCTGGGTTGTGATGTGAAAGAAAACGATGCCCGGCAGGATTTTTTACGCGCAACACTTGCGCCCTCTCCGCAAGGCGCTGTACCTGTGGCCACGCCATTTTCCCGGCAGGATTCAGCACAGCTGAACATTCTCAGGCAAAGCCAGGTTCTGGTGCTTCGTGCCCCCTTTGCCCCGGCACAAAAAGCAGGCACCCCTTGCCAGATTATCCGCCTGCCCTGATCGCTCCCTTGACATAAAAAGAGAACTTATATAGAACAATCGCAAGATTTTCTTTTCATTACGACAGCCGCTTTTTGAGGTGCGATATGCTGACGCGCAAACAGCACAAACTTCTACTATTCATTGATTCGCACCTTAAACAGACAGGTTTCTCACCTTCCTTTGATGAAATGCGTGAGGCCATGGGCCTGCGTTCCAAATCTGGCATTCACCGGCTTATTTCCGGGCTGGAAGAACGCGGGTTCTTGCGCCGTCACCATCATCGGGCACGGGCGCTGGAAGTTATTCAACTGCCAGAAATGCAGGAACTTCCCCCCAACGTGGTGCGTGCCAGCTTTACACGCCCCAAAGCCGAAACTGTAAGAATCCCGCTTTATGGGCGCATTGCTGCAGGCCTGCCCATAGAAGCCGTGCCTGATACTTCCCACGTCCTCACAGTTCCTGCTGAAATGCTGGGCAGTGGTGATTACTACGCGCTGGAAGTGGCTGGGGATTCCATGGTGGATGCCGGTATTCTCGACGGTGACAACGTGATTATCCGCCGCACGGATCAAGCCGAAAACGGGCAGATTGTGGTGGCGCTGATTGATGAGCATGAAGTTACGCTCAAGCGCCTGCGCCGCAAGGGCAATATGATTGCGCTGGAACCGGCCAATTCCAGCTATGAAACCCGTATTGTTCCGGCTGAAAAACTGCGTATTCAGGGCTGCCTAGCCGGGTTGATCCGCCAATATTAAGTAAACGGCCTGCGGAGTAAAAAACTTACCCCGCAGGTATCTGTTTTTCTATTCTGGACACATATCGTCCCACTGTGGAAAAAGCTTTGCCAGTTCAGACACCACATCTGGTGTAATTTCCGCACAAAATGGCACTTCTGCCAGAATGCGCACCTTGCCTTTTTGCGCGATCGTCTCACGGTTTTCCGCATTCAGCGGGCCACTCAGCACCACGCCAGCTACAGCAATTTGCCGTGCACGTAAGGCTTCCAAACTCAACAAGGTATGGTTAAGCGTGCCCAAGCCGCTGCGTGCTACCAGCACTACCGGCAACCCCCAGCGTTGGGCCAGATCTATCATCATCAGGTCTGGCGTTGCAGGCACCATCAGGCCGCCTGCACCTTCTACAACCAGCGGCTTATCTGCTTCACCCTGTGGTAACACCAGTTGGGCTGGATCAATCTGCACACCTTCTGCACGCGCTGCGGCATCAGGAGAAAGAGGTGCAAGAAAAGCCCCCGCGGGTTTGAAGCAAGGCGGATCTCCCGCAAGGAGCTTAACCGTAGGGGTATCTCCTTCCTCATCCGCCAGACCACTTTGCAGGGGCTTCCAGTAAGCCCCCTGCCAGCGCCGCACCAAACAGGCAGAAACCAGCGTTTTGCCAATACCGGTATCGGTCCCCGTTACAAACACCCCTTTCCGCGGCGGCTTGCGGAAACAGGCATAGCCCACACGCCAGGTAATGGCGCATCCTGCCTGCTGAAACCGCAATGCAACGTGCCGTAACTGAACGGCTGATAACGGCACAGATCCTTCACGCGGGGTAGATGCGCCTGTGGCTTTCAGGTGCCTTACAAAATCCAGCCCATCTGCAAAAGCCTGCACAATATCCTGCTCTGCCCAACCACCAGAAAACGCAGGCGGGCGCCAATTCTGTGCATTGGCTAACTCTGGATAAACCGGAGTTGCTGCTTGCTGCCCTTCTTGCGCACAGGCCTGCTGCCATTCAGCAAATGTGCCGTCCAGCAATGTAGAAACCGCAAGCACACCACCGGGAGCCAGAAGCTCTGCAAGAGTGCGCAAAACCTTTGCGGGTTCAGGCAGCCATTGCATAATCAGGTTGCCACAAATCAGATCAAACGGGCCGTTCACATCTGGCGTGGCCGCATCCATCTGATGGTAGGAAACACTTTCCCCTAACCGGCTTTTGGCCCGCGCCAGCATATTGGGCGCAAAATCCGTTGCCAGAATGTCTGCATCTGGCCAGCAAGCGCGCAGATGTTCTGTTAGCAACCCTGTACCGCAGCCAATTTCCAAAATACGCAGGGGCTTTTTGCCTGCCATGCAGGTGTGTATGCGCTGGAACAGTTCACGCGCTGCCACACGCTGCACCGTGGCAGCTTGATCATACTTTTCGGCAGCATCAAAACTTTGGCAAATACGCGCAGCGCGGGTGGAGTTTCTCATAGTTGTTGTTCCATCCTGTTGCGCAACGTCTCCAAAAACCGGGCACATTCAACCGGGTGCGTTTGAGGCAACAGATGCGCTCCGTTTTCCACCCATTTGATATGTGCCGGAGCAGGAAAAGAGGCTTCGGTCATACTGGGTGAGGCAATTTCATCCTGCCGCCCTGCCAATACTTCCAATAGGCCAGTTGGCAAATCTGCCCGCACATCTTCTGTGCGCAGAAGATCAAGCCCCTGTGCGAGTTCTTCTGGCTGGCAACGTGCGGCAGAAACAGGCGGTGCGCCACAGCGCTGGCGAAAATCATTTACCACCGCAACAGGTTCTCGGCCCAAGCCGCGTATCATGCGTTGCACAATGCGCGGCGCCACACCTTCAGGAAAACTCTCTCGGCTGGCAAAGCAGGCAAATGTGTTGATGCCTGCAAACTGGCTCCCTGCTGGCAAAATGCCCTGCCTGCGTTGCATCATCAGCCACATGAACCCGAGGGAATGGCCAATCCCCAGTATGGGTTGCTGCTTTTGGCATATATCATCCAGCGTAACTGCTTTTGTAACATCGCTAGCCTCTGGCTTTAAAAAACCGAGGTCCAATGTTACTGCATCTGCCCAGTTCAGTTGCGCAAGCACGGGTTGCCAGAACTCCGGCCCAAACGCCCAGCCGTGTACAAACACAGGTAAAAGCCGCGCCATTACGCCATACCCTTGCTTGCACGTATAAACGTATCAGCCAGCGCTTCCATTTGCGCCCATGTATGGTTGGCATGAAAAACCACCCGCAAACGGCAGCCGCCCGGTGGCACCGTGGGGGGGCGAATAGCCACGGCCAGAAAACCAGCCTCTTGCATCTTCTGGGCCAGAGTGCGCGCCTGCGCCTCCTGTCCTACCAGAATAGGCACAATCTGGGTGCTAGATGGCCCGGTATCCTGCCCCGCATCGTGCATTTTTTGGCGAAAGCTGGTGGCAAGTGCGGCAACATGAGCACGCTGGGCATCCATTTGCGGCAGCAGATCAAGTGCAGCATCAACAGCCCCCAGCACCAAAGGAGAAGGCGCTGTGGAATAGATAAAGCCAGAAGCCGCGTTATCCAGCCATCTGCATAGCCCCTCAGAGGCAGCAATAAATGCCCCCATGCTGCCCAAGGCCTTGCTGAATGTGCCAATCACCACATCGGCCAGCCCGTTTGCCAAACCGGCACCTTCTGGCCCTAATATGCCGGTTGCGTGGGCTTCATCCACACACAGCAGAACGTCATGTTTTTGGGCGACCTCATGCAGTGCGGCAATATCCGCCACATCGCCATCCATGCTGAACACGCTTTCTGTCAGCACAATACGCAGGCCTGCGCCTTCAGTTTTTTGAAGCAGGCTTTCAAGATGCGCCACATCATTATGGCGGAACCGAATCGGGCGTATACCAGCCGCTGCACAACCATGATACAGGCTGGCATGGATAAGCTTATCCGCCAGAATAACGGCGGGTGCCCCACATACCTGCGCAGAAAGCCGTGCCAAAGCCGGCACCAAGGAAGCATTGGCCTGCCAGCCGGAAGAAAACAAACGTGCCGCCTGCATGTGCTTTAGCCGCGCCACACGCTTTTCCAGCACGCAGGCTTGGGAAGATGTGCCCGTAACCAACCGAGAAGCACCGCTGCCGCTGCCTTCTGCCTGTGCCCAAGAACATGCGCGCTCACGCAACAAGGGATGCATGCGCAGGCCCAGATAATCGTTAGACGAAAAATCTGTGACCACAACGCCATCTGAACGTTTTAGCAGCGCACCCTCGGCATATTGCCACTGCTGACAGGTGCGCAAACGCCCCTGAGCAGACAGATCCGCCAGCCCCTTCTGGAAAAGATTATCAAACCGCGTCATGTAACATGTGGTGCCGCAGCCTGAAGGGCGGGTCAATCATCTATGGGGAAACATTCCATGACAGAAGCTTCCGGCTCATCTCTATCTTCCATGCCGGAATGGTACACGCAGGGCCTGCCCCATATCTGGCTACCTTATAGCCAGATGAAAACGGCCTCTGCGCCACTTGCCGCAGCACACACACACAACACGCGCATTACCCTAACCGATGGCCGGGAACTGGTAGATGGCGTGGCCGCATGGTGGACAGCCTGCCACGGCTATAATCACCCCCACATTCGCCAGACCGTATGCCAGCAGATGGAAACCATGCCGCATGTGATGTTTGGCGGCATGGTGCACGAACCCGCCCTGCGGCTGGCAAGCAGATTATGCGCCATGTTGCCGGGAGATCTGGAACGGGTGTTTTTTACGGATTCAGGCTCGGTTTCCGTGGAAGTGGCCATGAAAATGGCCATTCAGTACCGCCTGAACAAAGGGCAGACCAAACGCACCAAGATGCTGGCCTTCCGTGGTGGCTATCATGGAGACACACTAGCCACAATGTCTGTGTGTGATCCGGAAGAAGGCATGCACCACCTCTATGGCTCTGCCCTGATGGAGCATGTGATCTCCCCTCTACCGGTAGATGAAGCCAGCACCGCTGTATTTCTGGATCTGCTGGCCAAACACGCGCACGAACTTGCCGCCATTATCACCGAGCCTTTGGTGCAGGGTGCTGGCGGCATGTTGTTTCATTCTCCGCAAACACTGCGCACCTTGCGCAAAGCTGCGGATGACCACGATGTGCTGCTGATTTTAGATGAAATCTTTACCGGCTTTGGCCGCACCGGCACCATGTTTGCCTGCCAACAGGCTGGCATTGTGCCCGACATTATCACGCTTTCAAAAGCACTTACGGGCGGCACCATGGCCCTGGCTGCCACAGTGGCGCGGCGGCATGTGTTTGAGGCTTTTCTTTCTGACAACCCCGAACACGCGCTGATGCACGGCCCCACCTTTATGGCAAACCCACTGGCCTGCGCCTGCGCCAATGCCTCGCTCGATCTGTTTGAAACCGAGCCCCGCCTTCAGCAAGTGCAAGATATCAACACGTTTCTAACCGAAGCACTCGAACCCTGCCGCACGCTACCCGGCGTAAAGGATGTGCGCACACTTGGGGCCATTGGCGTTGTGGAACTGAAAAAGATCAATAACCCGGATGCATTGCGGCAGCGCTTTATTGCCGAAGGCGTATGGATACGTCCCTTCCGCAATATTGTTTACCTAACACCTGCCTTTACCATTGAAAAACAGGATTTACGCAAACTAACAGACGCCATTTATAAAGTATTGCCCTGAAAAACCGTAAGGTCAGGAAGATGAAGGCGCTGTGTGCATCCATGCGGCCGCAGCGTGTTCATCTTCTTCTCGCGCATCCACCCATGCAGTATGGCCGTTGGCGAATTCTTCTTTTTTCCAGAAAGGCGCGCCGGTTTTAAGCCGATCGATCAAAAACGATGTGGCCGAAAGTGCAGCCCCCCGATGGGCCGCAGCAGTGCCCACCAGCACAATAGGTGCGCCAACCTCCAGCCTGCCAACCCTGTGTATGAGCGTACATCCAAGCAGATTGAAGCGCTGCATAGCTTCCTGTGCAAGCTGATGAAGGATAGTTTCCGTCATGCCCGGATAATGTTCTAGCGTCAGGCTTAGCAAGCCATCACCACCACGCACCTGCCCTATAAACAGGCCCATACCGCCAACCTGTTCGGAAAGGCTGGAAAGGCGTGCGGTTTCAGCTCCTGTATCAAAAGCTGCCTGCTGCACCAAAACACGGACAGACATGCGTCTCAGCCGCCTGTCATGGGAGGGAAAAACGCAAGCTCATCACCCGGTTGCACACAGGTATCAAATCCACCCAGCTTTTGGTTTATAGCAACCCGAATACGCGGTGTGGCGGCAAACACCTCATCCAACTTTGCATCGTGCTGGCGCAGTTCCTGCACCAAGGTTGCGACAGGCATAGTATTGGATGACAGAATAACCTGCTGGCCTTCACGCCCCAGTTGCTCACGCAGGGCGGCAAAATAAAGAATATTTACGGTGCCTGTCATGGCCTGCCTGCCGTGGTTTGAGTTTTCAGCCGATTCATCTGCCACACTTAAACAGCGTAAGCCTTAATGATGTACGGTGGAACGGTTATCCTTGATGGTGCTAACGGATCCATCTGGCTGGATCAAGGTAATGGTACCATCATCATTCGGAATTTCGATGGGAGCACCTACACCCCGATGCGCCCCGTACTTGCTGGAAACATCCGGTTCTGCATCGGGCAGTTTACCCGCTGTACCACCCCCAACAACGCCGTGGCGAATATCTTCCTTTTCGCCAATGCTCATTTCCTCACCATCAGGCAATTGCGGGCCTGATGTAGATTCTCCACCCAATACAGTGCCGCTTCGATCTTTTTCAACATCTTCCAGTGTAGGCAATGGCGTTGGTGGGCCGGGCCACATATTGCCACCTTCTGGCAGAATGGGAACATCTACAGCAGACTGTCCCCTGATACGCCGCATGTTGAGGTCTTCCCCCGATGGGGCATTGGGGTTTTCACCTGGAAGCGTTGCTGTATCCGATACAAACTTGTCAAAGCCTGCACATCCGCTCACGATCATACATAAACCTAGAAGAGCGGCTTTCCGCATGCCTTGACTCCGCAATCATCATCTTTCAACAGCAGGCGAATCATTCCCTGCCTGCGATTGCGGCCCTTTAGAACCGCACCTCATGCTAAATAACGGTTTATCCACCAGACACAAGGCGATGCCGCAAAATGAAGTTATTTTTCTGGAATAGATGCGGCGCATTACTAAAATAGTAACGAAGTTTTTTACATTTCAACATGGCGCAGGCCGGTTGTTAAATAATCCCAGCCGGTTATCAATGTAAGCACCGCAGAAATCCAAAGTAATACAGCACCAATAAGCGCAACTGGCAGCCACGGCATACCCAGCAAAGCGCCCGTACCATCGCCTGCCAGCAAAAAGCCAATAGCTGTCATCTGGAAGCCGGTTTTCCATTTTGCCAAACGGGTTACGGGCAAGCGTGCACGACGTTCCGCCAGATATTCCCGCATGCCGGAAACCAGAATTTCACGGCACAGAATAATAATGGCAGGCCACAAACCCTGATAAGGCAGACGCGCAAAACCAGCCAGCACCATCAGACAGGCCCCAACCAGCAGCTTATCTGCGATGGAATCAAACATGCGCCCGAAATCTGACATCTGATGGCGTGAGCGTGCCAGTTTGCCATCAAAATAATCTGTTATTCCCGCCAGAATGAACAGCAGACACGCAAGGGCATCTGTACGCGGGCTTCCCCATGCAGCCAGAGTGACCACAATGGGTATGGCTACAATACGCGAGATTGTCAGGACATTCGGCAGATCTGTCAGCATTACGGAATATAGTAACCTATTTCCTGCACTGCTGGAATGGCTTATGCCATCGCAAAGGTGTCAGATATCCAGAATTCTTGCGCAATGCTCATATGCTTATGGTCATCCCGGCGTCCAGTCCGGGTGAAAATGGCCGTAAATGGCGCGCGCTGTTTCTCGGCTAATGCCGGGGGCGGCTTCCAGCTCTGCCAGACCGGCCTGCTTGATGGCGCGGGCTGAACCAAATGTGTTCAGCAACAGCTTCTTACGCGCCGGCCCAATACCGGGCACATCATCCAGTTCCGACTTCACCAGTGTTTTAGACCTGCCAGACCTGTGAGTGGTAATGGCAAACCGGTGTGCTTCATCACGCAGCCGTTGCAGATAGTACAGTACGGGATCTCGCAAATCGAGCTGGAAGGGTTCCTTGTCCTCTGTGTAAAACCATTCCTTCCCGGCATCACGGTCTGGTCCCTTGGCAATACCCACAAGCTTTACGCCGGTTACGCCCAGATCATCCAGCACACTGCGCACGGCGGAATATTGCCCAGCGCCACCATCAATCAGCAATACATCAGGCCAGTTGGAGGTATCTCCCTCCTCCGCCTCTTTTAAGGCGCGGCCAAAGCGACGCTCCAGCACTTCGCGCATCATGCCAAAGTCATCTCCCGGCGTAACGGGACCTTTGATTTTGAACTTGCGATACGCCTTGCGGTTAAAGCCCTCCGGCCCGCCCACAATCATCACACCATAGGCATGTGAGCCCTGAATATGGCTGTTATCATACACTTCTATGCGTTCGGGCGGCGCATCCAGCCCCAGAACATCTGCCACGCCTTGCAGCAATTTGGCCTGCCCTGCGGTTTCTGCCAACTTGCGGCTTAACGCATCCCGCGCGTTGGTTACGGCATGATCAAGCACCTGCTTTTTCTCGCCCCGTTGCGGAGCAAGAATTTCTACCTTGCGGCCTCGCCGGAGAGATAAAGCCTCCGTCAGCAGCAAAGATTCCGGCAATTCATAATTCACCAAAATCTGGGCTGGGCATGGTTTGTCATCATAAAACTGCGCAATAAAGGCAGAAAGCACATCTGCGGGCGTGGCATCCTGCGTATGGGCCGGGAAGAACGAGCGGCTGCCATTATTACGCCCACCGCGAATGAAAAAGACCTGAATACAGGCGTGCCCGGCCTCCTGCCACAGTGCCAGCACATCTGCATCCTGTAGGGATGCCGGGTTGATTACGCTGGATTCCTGCATCTGTGCCAGCGCACGAATACGATCCCGCAGCACGGCCGCACGCTCAAAATCCAGCGCTTCCGCGGCAGCATTCATTTCCTGCCCCAAGGTTTCGCGCAGCGCCGTATCCTTGCCAGACAGGAACTCCCGCGCCTGTTCTACCAGTTGCCCGTAAGATTCCTGATCTATCCGGTCCACACATGGGCCAGAACAGCGTTTGATTTGATAAAGCAGGCAAGGACGTGTGCGTGAATTAAAAACCGCATCTGTGCAGGAGCGCAGCAGAAAAACACGCTGGATCAGGTTGAGCGTCTGGTTAACAGCCCAAGCCGAAGCAAACGGCCCCCAGAGGCTGGACCCTTTAACGGCCTTGCCGCGGTGCTTGGCAATTTGCGGGAACGCATGTGCATCTGTCAGCATCAGCCACGGGTAGCTTTTGTCATCCCGCAGCAGGATGTTGAAGCGCGGCTTCATGCGCTTGATGTAGTTGGCCTCCAGCAGCAGCGCTTCGGCTTCCGTGTGGGTGGTCACAATTTCCATTGCCACCGTTTCGGAAACCATGCGCCGCAGCCGTTCGGGCAGGCGGTTGATATGGGTGTACGATGTTACCCGCTTTTTAAGCGCCAACGCCTTGCCAACGTACAGCACTTCCCCCTTAGCCCCGAGCATACGATACACGCCGGGCGAAAGCGGCATGGTTTTAAGCGCATGCCGAATGGCCTCCACCCCTTTTACGGCAGGGGTTGCCTGTTCCTGCGCCACAGGCAGGGTATCTGAAGGGGTAGAATCAGCTGTCATCATACGCTCTTGGTCAAAAGGGAAATTTCATCCACCGTTTTTGTGGATAACTCTGTGGAACAGCTGGGGCTGACTCATCATAAACCGCAGAAAGTCAGCCCTTTCAACAGATTGCACAGTTTTTGGTCATTCCCGCCAACTCACTGATTTCAAAAGATTTAATGTGTTGCGGTTTTTTGACACCCTGTGGTTTTTGAACTTTTTGTTGAAAATACGCGATGTCAAGACAGGAAGTGGACAATTTTTGCAGTTTTTTGTTCTCATGCAATCCTGCTTTGTTCTGCCACCTGTTCCGCCTTTTCCAACACGCGCAGAAAGTTTTCTCCCCAGAAAGCTGCAATTTCACTTTTATCATATCCACGGCGCATCAACTCGGCAGTGATGTTCACGCCCTGTGTGGCGTTCTGCCAATCTTCCAGCGCACCACCGCCATCGAAATCTGAGGAAATACCTACGTATTCTGGCCCCAACCTGCGCACAACGTAATCAATATGGTCCACCAGATCGGCTACAAAACCCTGCCGTTTACCTTCCTCCGGCTTGGGCTTCAAAAACGCGGGCATGGCCGTAATCTGGATAACACCACCACTTTCCTTCAGCGCATCCAACTGCTCATCATCCAGATTGCGCGGGTGATCACAAAGCGTGCGCACGCAGGAATGGCTAGCCACAATAGGTGTGGCAGAAACCTGCACCGCCTGAAGCATGGTTTGTTTGGAGGAATGAGACACATCCACCACAATGCCTAGGCGGTTCATTTCGGCAATCGCTTCACGCCCAAGGGCGGAAAGGCCGTGGTGCCGCTGTGGTGCATCCCCAAGGCTGGGGCGATGGATGGCCGCATCTGCCAGCGCGTTATGGCCATTATGAGTTAGGGTAACATACCGCGCACCCTTGGCCCGAAACTGCTTGAGCAATGCGGGATCATCCCCCATGCCGTAGCCATTTTCCACTGCCGGAACAACAACCAGCACGCCTTCCTCAAACGCAGCGCGCATATCCGCCACAGTGGAGCATACACGTGCGCTGATACCGTTATGGGTGCCCTGCATGCGGCCTATGGCATCCAGCATAGCCAGACACTGCTGCTGCGCCTGTGTGTGTCCTTCCCGGTCTATGGCGGCTTGGGCGATATATGCCACAAAGCACCCGGCAGACATGCCGCCCTGCTGCATTTTGGGCAGATCCACCCGCCTGTCTGCCGTATCCTCAAACGCATCATTCCGGTCGGGCCACGGAATATCGATATGGCTATCCAGAGTGAACAAGGCACGATGCAGCGCAACTGCATCCGGAGAAACGGAAGAAGGTTGGGTTGTCATGATTTAGAAAATGGCCCTGTTACATGAAATTACAAGGGAACAGCCGGGTTCCACCTACCCCACTTATGCGCCTGTTTTTGCTTGCCCTGCAAACCGCAATCCGTCATGCCACGGCGCATGCGATTAGTAACATGGAACATCAATTCCCTCCGCCTGCGCCTGCCTCTGCTTGAAAAGCTGGTGCGGCATCTTGCCCCAGATGTTGTGTGCCTACAGGAAACCAAGGTGCCGGATCCTTTGTTTCCCGAAGATGGCGTAAAGGCTCTGGGTTTTGAGCACCTGCATTACCGGGGCATGAAAGGCTATAACGGCGTGGCCATTCTTTCTCGCCATCCGTTAAAGCCTGTCACGCAAACGCCGGTATGGTACGGCAAGGAAGATTGCCGCCACGTGGCCGCCACCGTATGCGCGCCAGAAGGCGAAGTGGAACTGCACGATTTTTACATTCCCGCAGGTGGGGATGAGCCAGACCCGGAAACCAACCCCAAATTTGCTCACAAACTGGCGTTTGTTGAGGAAGTAACCGAGTGGTTTCAGTCTCGCCCGCTCAACCGCACGGTGCTGGTGGGGGACTTCAACATTGCGCCACTTGAGCACGATGTATGGAGCCACAAACAACTTCTTAAAATTGTCAGCCACACCCCGCCGGAAACAGAGCGCCTAAACCGCTGGTTGCAAACAGGCTTTGTAGACGCCATGCGCCATTTTGTACCAGCGGATGAAAAACTTTATACGTGGTGGTCTTACCGCAACCGGGATTGGAAGAAATCTAACCGCGGCCGCCGTCTGGACCACGTATGGATGACGCCCGACCTTCTGCCAAACCTACACGGCATGACGGTTGTACGTGAGGCGCGAGATTGGGAAAGCCCCTCCGACCATGTGCCAGTCGTGGTGGATTTCAGCCTTTCAGACTAACGCATGATTTGAGGCGCTTGTTAGAAAGAGCGCCTCAAATATCCGCCTGAATGCTTAGTAACGATACTGCCACAGCAGCCCCACGCTGCTCCCCGGATCATTTTCCGGGGTGGTAAAGCCGGTGACGGTGCCGCCTGTGCCCACCGTTGTGTTCAGCTTCAGGTGCTTTGTCAGGTCAACCTGCACCTGCGCCTGCGTGCCAGAACCAGAAGTGGCCTGCTTGGCGCCTACGTAAACGCCTTTCATCACATATTTGCCGGCCTCAACACTGGTGCCACCATTCCCCACGCCAGAGCCGCCGCCAATGGCCAAGCGGTCCAGATGCAAGGTTTTGCGGATAGTACCCATGGGGTCAAACGGCGTAAGCCCTGTAAGCGTGGCCAGTGCCGTGCCCAGTTCCACCATCTGCGTGGAGGAAAGAGAGTGCGCATCTGTGCCAAATAGCAGCATGGCCAGAACCTGATCCTGCGGCAGGGGTGGCATGGATTCAAACGTAATTTTAGGCGCGCTGGCATAACCGCCCACCTTGAGCATGGCCGTTTGGCCCTGCACGGCGCGGTCAGCCTCAAAATCCAGCGTGGGGTCCATTTTATGGCCAACGCCGGAGCCATTAAAGGCCACCCGCCCTTTGGTGAAGTTGAGCGAAATACCGGCCAGATCAAAGTTGCCGCGCTTGAGATCAAACCCGCCGCTCATCAACGGCGCCTGTGTGGTGCCGCCAACTTTCAGCCTACCTGCCATTTCGGCATCCAAACCATGCCCGCGCACAAAAAATTTGCCCGGTGATGTGACATTGAGATTCAACCCGATAACAGCAGACTTTGTACTTTCCGCCTTAGCAGCTTCCGCCTGCTTTTGCTCATCACCGGGGCGCACAACATCCAACCGTGCCACGGAAGATGGCAAGGAATTGGGAATATTGATTTCCACACGCCGCAAATCCACCGTGCCATCAACATCCATGCGGGTTTGCACCTGCCCTTTTACGGCAATATCTGCGTTCATCACCGCTGTTAGCAGGTCACTGGAAATGGGCCGGGCATCATGGGCCTGCAAGTGAATATCCAGCGGCATGCCGGGGGAGCCAATACCCACAAACCCGGTTACGCCCAAGCTGCCATCACCCGCCTTGGCCGTAAGGTTCTGAATAACTATTTTGTCGTTCTCTCCCACCACGCGGCCATTGATATTGGCCAGATGGAAGCCTTGGGCAAAATCCTGCACATCGGCATCGCGCAGATCAACCGTGCCAGTTACGCGGGGGGAGGTCATGGTGCCCGCAACCAGCAGCGCCATCTGGGCCTGCCCCAACGCCTGCCGCGCCTGCGCACCCAGAATGCCATTGGCAATGCTTAAATCCAGATTGCCATTTACGCGCAAATTCATCGGGCCGGTTTTGTTCAGCGGGGCTGTACCTGCCACGTTCATGTTCAACTTGGGGCCAGCGCCCGCGGCAACCTGCACCTTGGCAGAACTTCCTGCCAGATTGGCTGCGGCATCCAGATGCAATGGCGGAATGGACGCAGCGGCAGAACTGCCAGCCATGCGCAAATCTCGCCCGGTCAGCTTCACCTGCCCTTGGGGGGCATTTAACGTTCCCGCCACCTTGGCCTGAACGGAAACCGTGCCGGATGCCTTAAAATCTGGCGCAAACGGATGCGCCAGTGCGGGCGTTAAATTGCGAATGTCCGCCGTAACGGCCAAAGAGGGCTTGATCTTGCCTGCAACATCAATGGTAGCGGGTTGGCTGCCTGCGGTTACCAACGTGGCCCGCAGCCGATCAACCCCCATCGTATCCCCGAACGAGACCAATGCAGGTGCCAAAAGGCGCAGTGTTTCCTGCTTGGCGGTGGCATTCAGCCGCTGCACTTTCACCTGTTTGGCAGGCAGGTTTAACAGGGCTGCGGTATCCAGCATCAAGGGGCTGCCAGACCAGCTTGCTGGGCCCACCTGCGCGGTGAGCGCCATAGCGTTATCCGGCCCTTTGGCACTCAGGCGCGCCTGCCCGGTTACGCCAGAAGCAGAAAGACCACCCAGTTTAAGTGTAAGATCAGCATTGGGGTGAGCTGCCGGATCTTTTACCGTGCCAGCCAGAGCCAGAGAGCCAATTTTCACACTGGGCATGGCCACGTTGCCATCCAGCTTAAGGGCAACCTGAGGTTTATCCGCCACCTGCGTGGTTTTAACAGAAGCCGCCAGCGCGCCAGAAATAGCCTGCCCAATAAGCGGGCGAAAATCTGCCAAGCGCCCAACCTTCAGGTCCAACGTGCCCAGCGGCACCACCTCACCTGTGGGGAGAGAAAGCTGCCCCTGCCCGGCCACGCTGTTCCATGACAGTTTGCGAATATCAACTTGCCTGTCACCCTGTGCGCTTTGGGCCAATGCCACATCCAGCAACAATGGTGCGCGGTTAAGCGTGCCATGTGCCTGCACCGTACCTTCTGGCGCAGTGGGCAAGTGCTGCACATTGGCATCCAACTCTATCGGCCCACGCGGCATGGTGGCGGTGCCGGGGTCTCCCTTCGCATGGAGTGTGGCAGTAAAATCCTGCATCGGGCCTTTGGCCTGCAAGGCCAGCGTGAGCGCCCCACGCAGGGAAGGTAATGCCCGCGCCAGATCTGTCAGGCCCAGATCAAACGCCAGATCCATATCCCGGCCTGTATTTACCTGCCCGCCACCTTTAAGGTTCAGGGCACGGCCATCTACTGTCAGACTTTGCAGGTCAATCTGCTTGGCTGCTGGCAACTTATCCTGCGCAGCCAAGGGCCGCATGGTGGCCGTAAGAGCAAACTTGCCATCCGTCCCAATCAACCCGGCGGCCTGAGGCTGCCCCCCCGTAATGGCCAGCGTGCCATCTGCTGTAAGGTGTGTGTCTCCCTCCGGCTTTGCGGGAAGGTCAAACTGTGCGTTCATACCAGCACTGCCGCGCAAAGGCGTGCCGGCCATTTCACCAAACGGTAGCAGATCAGGCAGCTTTAACGCCACCGTGCCGCGCTGCGGAGCCGCTGATTGCACATTGCCAGAAAGATTCAGTAAAGGGTGAGAAAGCGTAAAGGCCAGCGGCTTGCCGGGTTTTTGTGGCTCCAACTGCGCATCAAGCTGCAACGGGGCAGAAGCCAGCAGCGTAGGTGCCTTGCCCGGCAGGCGCACGCCATCTGCCGTTGCCACCACATGCAGCAAATTGGCCATATCGGCACTGCCGTTCTCCCCCGAGAACTGAACTTTCAGCGTACCCACGCCAGCGCCAGATGCAGCAAGCTGATCTACCTGCACCTGCGCCGTGCCCAGCGGTGCGGCCATTTTACCGTGAAGCTGCGCCCCTAAATGAATACCGCCCCATGCCAGATCAGGCGAAAGGGACATGGCTGGCGCATCTACCCCGGTATTCAAATTGCCCAGCTTTTCGGCCAGCAGATCCAGCACGCCATCTGCATGGGCTTTTATATCCCCGGCAGAAGCGGCAAAGCCTAGTACAGCGGCAGATGGTGGCCCATTGATATCCAGCTTGAGCGCCAAAGGCACCAGTTGCGGCATTTTCAGGCGTGTGGCGGCAAAACCATCCGTGCCCTCGCTGGCATCCAGATGCAGGCTCAGCTTGCCTTTGCCTGTAGTAGTTGCCAGATCAATCTGTCCGGCGGCATCCAGCCTTTTCAGGTGCAGGGCAATATCTGCCCCCGGCAGAGACGGCAGACTGAGCCCGTTGATAACCGGATCAATGTTTGAAATCTTGCCATGCCCAGCCAGAGCAAAACTGGCGGGAGAACCCGCAAGTGCAGCCCCCACATTAATACGCCCCACCGCAAGCTTGCGAATATCCACACCCAGATGCAGCGCGGAAGGCGAACTTTTGGAAGGTGTCGCGGGCTTGGCTGGGTCAGACACAGGCAGGCGTGGAATATCCAGTTCATCTGCCGTAACGGCGTAAATACGCGCTGTCCGCCCAATTATAGCCAAAGGTGACCAATTAAGCGCCACGTTATGCAGCGTAAGCCAAGCGCCCTGTTTATCGCGAATTTCCAGCGTATCCAGCCGGAAGTTATCGGGGAAGCGCCCAGACATACCCGAAAGCCCGATCATCCCGCCCGTAAGGGAGGATGCCTGATGCATAAGCATTTTGCGGCCCGGCCCGGTATTGGCCCCCACCAGCAAAACAGC
This sequence comes from Acetobacter pasteurianus subsp. pasteurianus LMG 1262 = NBRC 106471, assembly GCF_000285275.1. Taxonomy (GTDB): domain Bacteria; phylum Pseudomonadota; class Alphaproteobacteria; order Acetobacterales; family Acetobacteraceae; genus Acetobacter; species Acetobacter pasteurianus. The sequence continues at coordinate 378,965 of NZ_CADO01000139.1, read as the reverse complement.
CACAGCAAGGCCGGTTATACCAACCAGAGAACCACCAGTTATAAGGGCAATGCGCCCCATACGCCGCCAGAGCGGGCGGGCAGGTTTATCCGGAGTGCGCGGCAGAATGGGTTCTGGCGTATCGGCCATTAGAATGTCTCCCCAAGGCCGATATACAGGTCCCACTTATCGCCCCGTGGGGCGCGGTTAAGGGGTACGGCAACATCCAGCCGAATGGGGCCAATGGGCGTATAATAACGCACGCCCCCGCCAGCACCCACGCGCAGCTTGCCGGTAAATGGCAAACTGCTGCTACCAACCTGACCGGCATCTATAAACCCGGCCATACCCACATTACCGATAATTCTTTGGCGGAATTCGGCGCTCCCTGCATCCAGAGAAGTTCCGCCAATGGCATAGCGCGTATTTTTATACTGCGGCCCCACGCCCTGCCAGCGGAAGCCTCGCACCGTGGAGCTACCCCCTGCATACAAGCGCTGATCTGGCGGAATATCCCACGTGCTGGCACCCTGAATACTGCCAACCATGCCGCGGAAAGCCAGAACACTGTTGCCCGGCTTGCTGATGCCCAGATGGTGCAGGTCAAAATAGGTAGAGGCCGTACCGTTCAGGATGGCAAAAAACGAGGTGCCACTACCCTTGTTCCCCAAGGAAACAGAGGGCGTAATGCTCATACTGGCGCGCACGCCGTGCGTTGCAGGTTCAATAGGGTTCCCCACACCGGTGTTATCAAACATGACGGAAAGCGGGGCAGAAATAATGGTGTAATCACGCGTTACATCAAACTGTTCGATCTTTTCCTGCTCGGCCATCAATCCAAAGCTGCCGTTCCAGTTTTTTGCCAACGGGCGCGTAATACCGCCACGGATCAAAAACGCCGTCTGCCGGTAGGACCAGAACAACTGCCGCAGCCCTTCAATACGCGCACTCAAATTCTGGTTGCGTTCCAGAAAATCGGGTTTGAAAAAATCTGCATACACATCATACCCCAAACCCTGCTGGGCGGAGCCGCCAAGGCCGGTAATCAGTGCGGTAAGACGCAGGCGTTCTGCATTGCCCAACAGGTTATAATGTGTCCATGATCCACCAGCGCGGGCACCCAAATCTGTGGAATAACCACCTTCTGCCCCTACAGAGTGGCGCTTGGCTTCCTTAAAGCTGAAATCAAGCGGCATGGTGCCATCCACTGCGTAGGTGGAGGCATCCTGCACCGTTACGTTGGAAAATACCCCAACGGAGGCCAGATCCTGCCGTGCATTTTCAATTTTAGAGGGCTGATAAAGCTGCCCTTCCTGCACCGTCATACGGCGGCGCACGAACTTTTCATGCACCTGCTTCAGGCCGGTTGTGTCTATCTTGCCAATATTCAGCACCGGGCCCGGCGTTACGGGGTAGGTAATGTTCAGCGTATGTGTGGTGGGTTCCAGATAGGCTTTGGGTTTTTCCACCGTGGCGAGGGCATGCCCATCCTCACGCAAGGCGTCCATCAGATTGCTGCCACCATCCAGCACCGTTTTGGCAACCGCAGGCTGGCCCGACGCAAGGCCAAAGGCTTTTTTCTGGGCATCCGTCAAAACAGGTGGTTTGCCGGTTTTATCATCTACCAGTGTGACGGTGCCCAGATGAAACAGTGGGCCTTTATCCACCTTCACCTCGGCCTGAATTTTCTCACCTGATGGTACGGATTCGATCCATTGCGAAAGAGCGGGAGACATCCCGTCCATCTTCACGGCATCTTTGCCGCCATTCCGGCTGAGGGTGATATGCACCGTGCCTGCGTAATACCCGCAGCTTTCCAGCGCGGTGCGCAGGCGGTCATATTCATTCCGCACACGCCCGGCCAATGCAAACGGCCCCACCGCATGCGTGGCTTGGAGAGACTGGAGATCGGATGAGCTTTTGATAGCCGTATCCAGATCCGCCTCCCCCGTAGGCACCAGCTTGGTGGTGTACGGCTGCGGGTTTGCCGCCCATGACCATGACAGACAGGACGATGCACCCCACAAGGCGGCACCAGCCAGAACACGATTCGCAGTGAGAGCAAGCCTGTTCAGCATGTTGTTCTTGCGTGTCCTCACTAAAATCTGCCTGCCACCTATTTGTCAAAGTTCTGCTTACAAACCCTTTTATGCACATACCATGACAAAAATGCGGTGCCGAAGCCGAAAACAGCTTCTGTTACGCTTAAATTGGGAGATGGATTGTCCAGCCGGCTAAAATCGCGGTAAGAGAGCGCATGCTTTTTCATTCCATCTGCGCCGCTGCCGGGCGCGTTTGTCCGACAGAGCTGTGTCTGGCAGAAATGAAACGATGACACCACGCCCGTCTGACCAAACCCGCCCCCCCTACGCTTCCCCCAAAAAGAAGCCCCATGGCATTTCCCCTTTACCTGCGTGGGTGGAAGCCTATTTCCGCCGCACGGCAGATTTAAGGGCGGCCCTGCGCCTTGGTGCGCTGGTTGTTTGGGTGCCGCTGTCTGTGGGTTTTGAAGCCTGCCTGCTGCTTGTGCCCGGCACACCCAAAATCCGCTGGACGCGGGTGATCTGGGGTGTGCTGTGCCGTATTATCGGGTTGCAGATCCATGTTGTGGGGCAACGCGTGGGCACGGTGGGTGGCCTAAAGGCCCGCCAGCGGGGTGAACGGCCCGTTATCTATATTTGCAACCACATGTCCTGGTTGGATGTGCCGGTGCTGGGCACCATTCTGCCTTCCGTGTTTGTGGCCAAGGGCGATATTGAAAAATGGCCCATCATGGGCTTGGTCTCCCAAATCGGACGCACCATTTTTGTCAGCCGCCAGCGCAGCACCACCGGGCGTGAGCGGGATGAAATGATCCGCCGCATGGTGGAAGGGGATAATCTTGTCCTGTTCCCTGAAGGCACTTCATCCGATGGCTCCCGCGTGCTGCCGTTCATGTCCGCCTTTTTTGCCATCGCAAAATTGCCTCGGCTGAAGGAAGGCATGGATAAAAGCCTTCTGCCCATCACCTTCGAACCGGGCATGACGCCCCTGATCCAGCCCGTATCCCTTGTGTATGACCGGTTGGAAGACCTGCCCATTTCCCGCCTCCGCCGCCCTGTGTTTTCATGGTACGGAGATATGGACCTTGGCCCCCATGTATGGTCCTTGCTGAAGTGGAAGCGCTCCCGCGCAACCGTGTTGCTGCACGAACCGCTGGACCCTGATATGTTCCCAAGCCGCAAGGCTCTGGCACAGGCGGCATGGAAGGCTGTTTCCATAGGTGCGGCGGAACTGCGCCAAAACCGCAAGCCTACGGTTATAAAAGGCCGGTTTAACCCCGCCACCCTGCCCGCTAATTTTCTGCCGCCTTCTGTCAAGAAAGCCAAAAGGATACTTGACAGAACCGCCTCATTTTTTGCTTCAATACGTATAAGACTTTAGGCAGCAAAACAGGTGGCTGTTACAGGCCACCAAACCCATAAGGAACATTCGGTCTGTTAAGCGTCAGAATACTTTTTGGCCGTTCTGACATCTCCACTATTCTCGCCTTGGTGAGAAAAGAGGCTTGACCTGCACGCGCTCTGGCCCGATTTCCTCCACCTGCCGCATGGAATGGGCCAGCGGCATAGCGGAGCGCCTGCCATCATGACCGGAACCCCAGCCAACACATCCCCTGCCCGTGGCCTGCACGTTATTACGTGGGGTTGCCAGATGAATGTGTATGATAGTGCACGCATGGGGGATGTTCTGCGGCCACTTGGCTATCAGCCAGTTGCCACGCCAGATACAGCAGACATGATCATCCTGAACACCTGCCACATTCGGGATAAAGCGGCAGAAAAGGTGTTTTCAGAACTCGGCCGCCTGCGCAAAATCAAGGAAGCGCGGGAAACATCCGGGCAGCACACCATTATTGCCGTAGCCGGGTGCGTGGCGCAGGCCGAGGGGCAGGAAATTCTGGCCCGCGCACCGTATGTAGATATTGTGCTGGGCCCGCAAACCTATCACCGCCTGCCAGAAATGGTGGCCCGTGCAGCCCGTGCCGGCGGTGCCGTTATTGAAACGGATTTTCCCGCAGAACAGAAATTCGATTTTCTGCCAGAAGCGGAAGCCCCTCAAACCGCAGGCAATTACACGGCTTTCCTGACCATTCAGGAAGGGTGTGATAAATTCTGCTCCTTCTGCGTGGTGCCTTACACACGTGGGGCAGAAAGCAGCCGGTCCGTGCTTTCCGTACTGGCAGAAGCACGCCGGATGGTGGAAAGCGGCGTAAAGGATATCTGCCTGCTGGGGCAGAACGTAAACGCTTATCATGGTGAAGGGCCGGATGGCTCAACGTGGGATTTGCCAAAACTGGCATATGAACTTGCCAAGCTGCCCGGCCTTTCGCGCATCCGTTACATGACATCCCACCCGCGGGACATGAATGATGCGCTGATAGCCGCCCACCGTGATCTGCCGCAGCTTATGCCCTTCCTGCATCTACCAGTTCAGGCGGGGTCTGACCGTATCCTGCGTGCCATGAACCGTGGCCACACGGCAGATGAATATCGGGATATCGTGCGCCGCCTGCGTGAAGCCCGGCCAGATCTTGCGCTTTCATCCGATTTCATTGTGGGCCACCCCGGTGAAACGGATGAGGACTTTGAAGCCACCATGCAGCTTGTGCGTGATGTTGGCTTTGCTCTGGCTTATTCCTTCAAATACTCCCCACGCCCCGGCACCCCAGCCGCAGGCGCTGGCATGCAGGTGCCAGAGGATGTGAAGGATACCCGCTTACAAGCCTTGCAGGCCCTGCTGCGTGAACAGCAGGATGCCTTTAATGCAACACTTGTGGGTAAAACCATTCCTGTTCTGTTTACCTCAGAAGGACGGAAACCGGGGCAGATTGCCGGACGTTCTCCGTGGTTGCAGCCTGTGCATGTTTCTGGGCCCAAGCATCTGATTGGCAAGGAACTGCCCGTGCGTATTGTTGAACGCCTGACCAACTCCCTGTCCGGCGTTTTAGAAGAGGAGTGTGTGTCCGCTTGAGTAGCACGCGTATTTCCGCCTCACCCCGCATGGCTGCAGAAATGCCCCATGCCTCTGCTACCCTGCAGTTTGAAGATAACACCCTTCTGGCGCGCCTTGTGGGAGACCACGACAAGCACCTGCGCTGCTTGGAAGAAGGTTTGGAAGTGGAGGTTGCCCGGCGCGGCAACCGCATTTCCATCCAAGGTGTTCCTGAACAAACGGCCCGCACACGTGCGGTACTAAGCGTGCTGTACCAAAAACTGGCAGCAGGCGAAAACGTGGATATCAGCAGCATAGAGGCCGCCATACGCATGTCCCGACCGCCCCAGAACACCACCAGCATTCTCCCCAACACCCCGCAGGCTGCCCCGGAAATGGAAGGCGATCTGCCCGTTATCCGTATGCGGCATGGCAATATTGAGCCCCGCTCCCCCGGTCAGGCTGCATATATGAAAGCGCTGGCCAAAAAGGAGCTGGTGTTTGGTATTGGCCCCGCAGGCACAGGCAAAACCTATCTGGCCGTGGCACAGGCCGTGGCCATGATGCAGGCTGGCTCCATTGATCGGATCATTCTCTCCCGCCCGGCAGTGGAAGCTGGTGAGCGCTTGGGCTTTTTGCCCGGAGATATGAAAGACAAGATCGACCCCTACCTGCGCCCGCTATACGATGCCCTTTATGATATGCTGCCGGGGGATCAGGTCGTGCGGCGCATGGCATCGGGGGATATTGAGGTGGCTCCGCTGGCCTTTATGCGCGGGCGCACGCTCTCTCATGCCTTTGTTATTCTGGATGAAGCCCAGAACACCACTATTGCGCAGATGAAGATGTTTCTGACCCGCCTTGGCCCCGGCTCCCGCATGGTGGTGACGGGGGATCTCACACAGATCGACCTGCCCGCAGGCACCACCTCCGGCCTGCGTGATGCGGTGGAAACGCTTGAAAACGTCAAGGGAATTACCATTTCCCGCTTTGATTCGACAGATGTGGTGCGGCATAAGCTAGTCGCCCGCATTATTGAAGCCTATGATGCAAAGGCGACGGCTGTAAGGGAACCCTCCCGTAGCAAGGGCCGTCAGGAGAAAAATGGAACCGCCAAGTAGCCCCGCCCATATCCCTATGCAGGATATGGATGCCCCAGAAAAAAGCCTGCCTTTCCAGGCTGTTTTTTCCGATGAGCAGAACGAAGGCCCTGAAATCCTTATCCGGGATAGGCGCTGGCGCTCTTATGTGCACAACCCGGAACAGCTGGTTTGGCGCGCTCTGGCCGCCTGTTCAGAATATGGCGGCCTGCCCGATACTGTTGTGCTTGCAACAGATCGGGAGGTGCGCGAACTGAACGGCCGCCACCGTGGCAAGCACCGCCCCACCAATGTGCTGACGTTTGAACCTCCGCCCGGCATTACCGGTGGAGACATTATTCTGGCACTGGAAACCGTAGTGCGCGAAGCGCGCAAAGCCGGCAAACCTGTTGCAGACCATCTTGCGCATCTGGTCATTCACGGCAGCCTCCATCTGGCTGGGTATGACCACCACCACCCTGGTGAAGCGCGCGAAATGGAAATGCTGGAATCCCGCCTGCTTTCGCGGCTCAGGGTTCCCAACCCTTGGAAGCCCCGATCATGAGCGAACACGATTCCTCGTCAGACAAGCAGGAAGCCAGCAGTCGCGGCCTGTTTTCCTTTTTCCACCGCAAAAAACATCAGACCGATCTGCGCAGTTCCATCGCCGCACTTGTGCAGCAAGCTGCGGATGAACCCGAAGAATCTGCAACGGGCGAAAAACCGGAGCTAGACAGGCAGGAACGCGCACTTATTGCCAACGTGCTACGTCTGCGCAACATCTCCGCCGATGATGTGATGGTGCCCCGCGCCGATATTGTGGCCATGCCGGTTTCTATCAGTCTGGATGAAGCGCTGGCCATGATGCGGCGGGAAAACCATTCCCGCATGCCGGTGTATCGCGATCAGTTGGATGATATTGTAGGCATGATCCATGTGAAGGATCTGATTGCCTATGTTGGCACCAGCGAGGCGTTTAATCTGGAAGTGCTTTTGCGCCAACCGCTGATGATTGCGCCGCAAATTCCGGTGCTGGACCTGCTGTTGCAAATGCGCCAGCGTCAGACCCACATGGCGCTTGTGATTGATGAATACGGCGGCATTGATGGTTTGGTGACCATTGAAGATCTGATTGAAACCATTGTGGGTGACATTTCGGATGAGCATGATGAGCCTGCTATCGTCATGATCACCCCACGCCCGGATGGATCTTTCGATATAGATGCCCGCTGCCCGATTGAAGAATTTGAAAAAGCCATCGGCCCCATTCTGACGGACAGTGAGAGAGAGGCCGAAATTGAAACCGTGGGCGGCCTTGTGTTCCGCATGGCTGGGCATGTACCCACCCGTGGTGAAGTGCTGACGCATGAAAATGGCTATCTCTTCCGCGTGTTGGATGCAGATGCCCGGCACATCCGCCGCGTGCGCGTGCGCAAGCTGGCCGAACAGTCTGCAACGCCTGCTCAGGCCGAAACATCTGCTGCCACGGATAAATCTGTGGGTTGACGGCAGAGCAAATCTGCCGTCATGCCTTTAACCGCTTACTGATTTGCACCCACCAAGGGAGACCGGATTTCCATGTCTTTCACCCGCCGTTCCATTCTCGCTGCCGGAAGTCTGGCCGTTGCCTCCACCGCCCTGCGCGGTATTTCTCTGGCAGCAGATGCCACGGATACACGCTTTACCCCGCGTGAACTGGGCAACCCGAACGCCAAGGTTGTTGTGGAAGAATGGTTCTCCCTTACCTGCATTCATTGCGCGCACTTTGCAGAAAACACCTTCCCACAGGTGCAGAAAGAACTGATTGATACCGGGAAAATCCGTTACATTTTTCATGATTTCCCCACAGATCAGCTTGCAACAGTTGCCGCCATGGTGGCCCGCACCCTGCCGCCAGAACGGTATGAGCCCTTCTGCTCCTCCCTGCTTTCCAGCCTGGACCGCTGGGCCTACATCAAGGAAGGCAGCCCGAAGGATGAACTGAAGAAAATGGCGGCCTTTGCCGGCATGCCGGGCGATACGTTTGAAAAAGCCATTGCTGATCAGCAGCTCATGCAGTTCATTCTGAACCAGCAGACGGAAGCGCAGGACAAATTCCATTTTGATTCCACCCCCACCTTCCGCTTCAATAACAAGGAGCAGGTGTCCAGCGCGCTGACTTATGAGGACTTCACCAAATACTTGGCGAAAGCCAGCTAAGCCTACGCATGTTGTCCTGAGCCCGCGCCCTATACCTGCATGACAGTTCGTTTCGTTCGTCTGCGCATTGTCGGATTCAAAAGTTTTGCGGATCCGGTAACGGTGGAAATTCTGCCCGGGCTGACAGGCATTGTCGGCCCCAACGGGTGTGGCAAATCCAATGTGGTGGAAGCCCTGCGCTGGGTGATGGGTGAATCATCCGCGCGTTCCCTCCGTGGGGGGGAAATGGATGATCTTATTTTTGCAGGCACCACAGGCCGCCCTGCCCGGTCTTTAGCCGAAGTTACTGTTACGCTGGAAGGCACCAAGGGCTTTGGTCCCGCTGCCTTTGCAGATATGGACGAACTGCAGATTACCCGCCGGGCAGAACGCGGATCTGGCAGTGATTACCGCATAAATGGCCGCCCCGTACGTGCGCGAGATGTGCAGACCCTGTTTGCCGATCTGGCATCTGGCGCACGCTCTTCTGCCATGGTCAGCCAAGGCCGCGTGGCCATGCTGGTTGGCGCGCGGCCAGAAGAACGCCGCACCATTTTGGAAGAAGCCGCAGGCATTACCGGCCTGCATGCCCGCAGGCATGAAGCAGAACTGAAACTGCGTGCTACAGAATCCAACCTGACACGTGCGGAAGACCGCCGCCAGCAACTCTCCGACCGGTTGGATGGACTGGCCGAGCAATCTCGCGATGCCAGCCGTTATCGTGAACTTTCCGCTGCATTACGAGAAGCCGAAACAGAACTTCTGGCCGTATTACATGCCCGCGCTCGGCTAGCTGTAGAACGCGCCATTGATAACGCCGCCCGCGCCCGCAAAGCCCTGACCGAGCATGAAGAAGCAGCAGAAAGTGCTGTGGTTGCGGAATTTGAAGCCAACAAGGTTTTACCCGGTGCCAGAGAAAAAGCCGATGCGGCCCGCACTGCGCTGGAACGGTGCCGCGTATTGGCCGAAGGCGTTGCGCGGGAAGAAGAACGTGCCGCCACGCAGGCCAATGATGCCGCAGAACGCCTGAAGCAGCATGAGGCGGATGCAGACGCAGCCAAAACTCGTCTGGATGATGCCACAGCAACGCTTGAACGCCTAAAGGCCGAAAAGGCAGAAACAGAAGCCGCTATTGCCTCACTGCCTACGCGCACGGCGGAAGCAGAAACAAAGCAGCAGACGTTAGCCAAAGAGCTGGCAGAAACAGAGCAGAAACTCGCCCAGCTTACCGCCGAACTGAACACGGCACGCGCGGCACATGATCGCGCTGCCGAAAATCTGACGGCGGCACAAAACCACCATACCCGTATTGCGGCAGCATACACAGCATTACAGGCCGAGCTTGCATCGCTAGAGCAGCAACTGCCGGATAATGAAGCCATTCAGGCTACACAAAAAGCTGTAGAAGACGCCCAAAACGCTTTCCAGAACGCCAAAACCACACTGGATGCGGCAGAACGCACACGCTCTGAATGCAACGTAGCACTTTCGGTTGCGCGCAATAACGCGCAGGCTGCTGAACAAGCGCTGACGGAGCTCCGCCGCACGCTGGAACAGGCGCGCTCTCGGCTGGTTTCCCTCAAGGCTGATCTGGCCCAAGCGGAAAAACGCCATGCCGATACACTTGCCGCTTTGGTTGATGAAAGCATCCGGCTTCAACTCAAGCAGGAAACCGATGCCGCCGCCCAAGCCGTGCACGCTGCCCGTGAGGCACTGGAAAAAGCCGAAACAGAACGGCTGAACACCAATACAGCACTAACCGATGCCAGCCGCGCTGCGCAGGAAGCAGAAGCCCAGCGCCGCAATGCAGAAAACACCCTGCGAGCAGCCGAATCTTCTCTTAAACGCGCAACGCAGGAAGCCCAGACCCTTACGCAAGCGCTGGAAAAAACACAGGCACAAGCCCCGCCGGAAGATGCGCTGAAGCAAGCACGGGAACAACGTGCCACCCAAGAACAAGCTCTGCAAAAAGTTGTGCAGGCGCTGGAAACAACTGAGCGCAACCTGCAACAGCATCGGCAGGAACAAACACAAACCCAGCAGCGGCTTACTACCCTGCAAGCCGAACTCACCCGCCTGCGTGCACAAGCAGAAGGCTTGGCCGAAGCGCTGGGGAATGAGAAAGAAGCCTCGGCTGAACCCATATCCGCTCAGGTTACTGTTCCCGAGGAATATGAAGTTGCGCTAGCTGTAGCGCTCACAGATGGGCTGGATGCTCCCGCAGCAGACAATGCCCCCCGTGGCTGGCATTTGCTGAAAGATGCCTCTGCCGCACCTCTGCCCGGTAAAGCCGTTGCCCTTAAATCCGTTATTACCGCACCGCCAGAACTAAACAGAGTGCTGGCATATACTGGCGTTGTGCCCGATGGCACAGATGGCGCCAGCTTGCAGGCACAACTTCTACCGGGGCAATGTCTGGTTTCTCGCGCTGGTGATTTGTGGCGGTGGGATGGTTTTTACACCCGCGCGGGTGAGCCCGATTCCTCGGCCCGCAGGTTGGCCCAGCGCCGCATTCTGCGCGAAACCTCGGCCCGTATTGCAGAAATGGAACAGCATGTTCCGCAGGCCGAAGAAAAAGCCGCAGCCGCCCGCACCAATGTGCAGGCTGGAGAAAAACAGGCTCAGGAACAGCGCGTAGAGCGCAGCAAGCTGGAACAAAGCCTGCAAAAAGCCCGCACGCAGGAATCCGAGCTAGAACGCCAGCACACATCTTTCCGGGCAAGGTTAGATGCGCTCCGCCCCCAACAGGAACGCGCGCTGGCCGCCAAAGCCGAGGCCGAATCTGCCTTGGCAGCCGCCACAATGGCACAACAGGCCTTGCCCCCGGCTCAAAACTTTCAGCAAGCCCTTGCCACTGCGAGGGAACAGCATACAGCCGCGCAAAAAGCTGAGCAGGACTGCCGCACAGCCCTTAAACTGGCGGAACAGACCTTCCAACGCGTCCAGCAAAAACAGACCCAAACAGAAAACCAGCACACAGCCGCCACAACACGGCTGGAAACACTTGCGCCAGAACGCCTGCGTCTGCGCCAGAATCTGGAAGCAGAAGAAGCCAATGTTCTTGAACTTGAGCAACGCCTAACATCTTCCCAAACAGAAAATGCTACAGCCGCGGCCCTGAAAGACGCGCAAGATAATCTGGAACAGGCGCAACAGGCTTTTCAAACGGCCTCATCCGCCTTTGCTCAAGCTGAACAGTCAGCCCAAGCCAGCACGCAGCAGCAGCAAAAAATGCAGGAGCAGGCCCTTACACTGCGCAGCCGCATTGCCGCCCTAACCCCTCGGCTGGAAGAATTGCAGCAAGAGCAGCAGGACGCACAAGACAAACTCATAGCCGCAACACAGACCGAAGCCCAAACAGCAGCCGCCCTGCCGCAGGATGCCGAGGAAACGCTTGCCCATCTGCACACCCAACGCGCGGCCCTTACCAACCAGCTAGACGCCACGCGAGAACTGCGCGCCACGCTGCAGGCCGAAGCATCAACGCTGGAAACGCGCCTGACATCTCTGGTGGCCGCAGAAGAAGAATGGAGCCAACGCGCCGCCACAGCCAACGCAGAAGCTGAAAACGCCGCCCAGCGCGTGGAAACGGCACGTAATGAACACACCAAGGTTTCAGAGCTTCCGGCCGAAGCGCAACGCCAGAAGCAGCAAACCCTTTCAGCATTGGAAGAGGCTGAAGAAGCCTACGCACAGGCCGATAAAATACGCGCTGAAGCCGAATCTGCCTTAAATGCCGCCAATGAACAGCGCCGCCGTACAGAAGCCGAACTGAACACAGCGCGTGAAAACCTGCTGAAAGCAGATGCCAAAAGTGAACAGGCACAGGCCATTCTGGATCAGCTTTTGGCTGATACACCCACCCCGCCGCGTCAACCCACCGGAGATCTGACAGAAGCTGCCGAAAGCTCCCTGCGCCGTAAAATCTCGCGCCTCACGCGGGAACGCGAAGATATGGGGCCGGTTAACCTGCGTGCAGAAATTGAAGCAGAAGAAGCCTCCACCCAAGCGCGCACGCTGGCGGATGAGATTGCTGACCTTGAAGCGGCCATCAGCCGCTTGCGTGGCTCCATCGGCACACTAAATAAAGAAGGGCGTGAACGGCTGATGGCTGTGTTCACGCAGGTGGACCACCACTTCCAGTCTTTGTTCACCCGTATGTTTGGTGGCGGGCGGGCGCATCTGGGGCTGGTGGGGAGTGATGATCCGCTGGAAGCCGGGCTGGAAATTTACGCCCAGCCGCCGGGCAAAAAGCTTGCTACACTCTCCCTTCTTTCGGGGGGTGAACAAGCTTTAACCGCATTGTCATTGATTTTCGCGGTTTTCCGCTGTAACCCTGCACCAGTATGCGTTCTTGACGAAGTGGACGCACCGCTGGATGATGCCAATGTGGGCCGCTTTAGCGCCCTACTTGGTGATATGGTAACCGAAGCGGGAACCCGTTTTCTGGTGGTAACCCACCATCAGTTAACTATGGCCCATATGGACCACCTGTTTGGTGTTACCATGCAGGAGCGAGGCGTAAGCCGCGTGCTTTCAGTTGATCTGGCACGGGCTGCCTCCATGGCTGGCCAGAATGATAAGGAAGAACCGAATGTCGCATCCTGAAAAGGCGGCTGACATCTCTGTGCAACAGAGCAGCAAGTCTTCTCGTGGCTGCTTTAAAAAGATCGCTCTGGCTGTTGGGCTGTGCGTGGCAGTGGGTACAACGCTGGTTGTGCAACACTCCAAGGCCTATGGCATTATGGCACGCATCCACCACGGGCTGATTGTTTGCACACCGGGCACAGGGCTTGTAACCACTCCGGTTTCCACCTCCTCCCCCCATGATGGCGTGCCCTCCATGCTGCGGCTGGAACTTGCCAATGGGCCAGATGGGCGCGTTATGGTGGAACCCGGTTCTAACGAGCTGGAAGGCGTGCTGGCTTCTGCCCACCACTCCAACACATTGCTCATGCTGGATATCAACAGCGCCAGTGCAGATAATGTGGTGAAACTGGTGCGCAAAACCCGGATGCGGGACAGAGTTATTCTGGTGCCTTCAGACCATAAAGACACAGAAACCGTTTTACATGCGGATTCCAAAATTATGGTTGCCATTCCCGTCAATTCCGAGCGGGATGCCTATGCAGCCCATAAGCTGGCTGGCCGCCACCCTTATGCAGCGTATCTTTCCCCCTCTGCCACGCCGCATCTGTTTGCGCTGACGCACCGCGATGCCGAAGCTATTATTACGGATAATCCGGGTGCCCCCAAAGGCTCCACAAGCGAATTTCTGGCTGAACGGCCCGTAGATATCATGATTACGCAGCAGCCTACGCAACTGGCCGATACAACAACCAACAAAAGCTGAGCATAAAAAGGCTTCTTCCCACCTCGCTTTAGAAGATGCAGGAAGAAGCCAGAAAAAAGAGGCAGAAAACCTGCCCCTCCCTTTACTTTAAGCAGGCATCATGGAGCCTGTTTCAATAAACCGCTGATGCCAGGAAAGAGCTTCCGTCAGCAGGTGGGGTGTATGCTTGCCAAAGGAATTCTTGAGCGCGCGGTCAAAGTAATCCTGCAGCATTGGCCGGTAATCCGGGTGTGCGCATTTGGAAATAATTTCACGCGCACGCTGCACGGGTGAAAGCCCACGCAAATCTGCCAGACCCTGCTCGGTTACAAAAATCTGCGCATCCTGCATGATGTGGTCCACATGCGCGGCCATAGGCACAATGGCAGAAATCTTGCCGCCTTTGGCCGTGGAGGGCGACAGGAAGATGGACAGATAAGAGCTACGGGCGAAGTCACCCGAACCCCCAATACCATTCATCATCTTGGAGCCCATCACACGGGTGGAGTTTACGTTGCCGTAAATATCCGCCTCAATCATGCCGTTCATGGCAATACAGCCCAAACGGCGGATAATACCGGGACTGTTGCTGACATCCTGCTGACGCAGAATGATCTTGCTCCGGAAGAAATCCATACGGTTGTTAATTTCTTCCGCGGCTTCCGGGCTGAGTGAGAAAGACGTGGCAGAGGCAATGCGCATACGGCCAGAATCCAGCATGGCCAGCATGCCATCCTGAATGACCTCGCTATACCCTACCAAATTTTCAAATGGGCCTTCCTTGAGCCCTTCCAGCACGGCGTTGGCCACGTTGCCTACGCCAGACTGAAGCGGCAGAAGTGATGGCGGCAGACGGTTCTGTTTGACTTCATGCCCAAAGAAATCAAGCAGATAGCCCGCAATGGCCTTGGCAGTATCATCCGGTGCAGCAAACGGGGCGTTTCTGTCCCGATCATTCGTGCGCACAATGGCGGCAATTTTATCCGGGTTTACACGTAAAACCGTGCCGCCCACGCGCTGGTCTGCCCGTACAATCGGCACAATATCACGCGTTGGTGCACCACTTACGTTGCCATCCCAGATATCATGAATGCCTTCCAGCGCCGGGTTCTGCCATTCATTCACTTCAATAATGACTTTGTCAGCCAGATTGAGGAATGTCTGGGAGTTACCAACAGAAGATGTGGGCACAATGCCGCCATCTTCCGTAATGGCCGTCGCTTCCACCAGAGCAATGTTGAACTTGCCGTAATTGCCCTGAATGGCACGGCCAGCCACCTGCCCCAAGTGGTTATCAAAATATTCTGTTTCACCCGCATTGATACGGTTGCGCATGGTGGCATCCGTATTGAACGGTGAACGGAAATAAACCCCATTGGCCTTTGCCAGCTCACCATCCAGCTGTGGGCCGGTAGAAGCACCCGTAATCAGGCTGATCTGGTATTTCTCACCCCGATCATGCGCAGCCTCCATCCGGCGGGCCAGCGCCTTGGGTACTTCCTTGGGGTAGCCTGCACCAGTAAAACCACTGGTGCCCACCACATCACCGTGTTTGATCAACTCGGATGCGGTTTCTGCCGGACATACTTTACTGCGCAGCGCGACGTTCCGAATGCGCTCTGTCATGAGAGGGCTTCCTGTTCTTTTTCAAACTGTTCCGAATTCCCGAAAGCACAGACCACCAAGAAGGCACGGCTGCAACTGTTTGAAGCCGCTCCAGCACATTCTTCTACCTGTGGCATGTTATCCTTCCGTTTCAGGCTGTTTTTTCAAAAACCCGATTGCCCGTATAACGTAAGCGCAAACAGTTCGTGCTGGCGCGTCACATACTTGTGCACGATCTGGCGGTAAATGAAAAAAAACTTGCTGTTCCAGTTCCTGTTTGATCTCGAAAAGCCTACATGGAAGTAAGGAAATAACGGATTAAAACACCATGCTTGAACTGCTTCCCCATGACGGAAACGTGAAAGATGCAATGCGAAACGGACTCCGCATTGTGGGGGACGTGCATGGAGATCTGGATGCTTTCCGCCACGCCGTTGCCACAGACCGCTTTGTGATTCAGTTGGGCGATCTGGTAGATTACGGGCCAGACAGCGCCGGTGTCTTGCGGCTGATGTTGCAGGTGATGCATGAAAAACGCGGCCTGTTCCTGATTGGCAACCATGATCGCAAACTTGGCCGCGCCCTTATGGGCAAGCGTTTGCGCTCTACCCCTCATCTGGAAGACACGCTGGCGCAGCTTTACCGGCCAGAAAACACAGATGTGCTGCATGCCCTTTTGCCTGTGCTGGAAAACGCCCCCGCATGGATGGTTATGGGCAAGACGGTTTTTGTGCACGGCGCATTTGACCCACGCATGTTGATGGAGCCTCCGCCTCCGCCGTTAGGCCGTGTCACCTATCTGCTTTCCCGCGCATTGTTTGGGGAAACCACAAACCGCATGCAGCCAGATGGATACCCCGAACGCACACTGAACTGGGTGAACACCATTCCCGCTGGTTACACCATCTATTGCGGGCATGATCAGCGCTCCACCAATGGCTGCCCGTTGGCCATTCCCGGCCGTTCTGGCGGGCAAGCCATTTTTGTAGATACAGGTGCTGGCAAAGGGGGGCATCTGGCATGGCTAGACCTGCCCCCACCTTTTGTGGAAAAAGCCTGAGCAGACTTTACCAACCACAGCGCATCTTACAGGCGCTGGTGCATATTCTGACAGAACCGGAACAGCATGACCGTGACAGACGACCAGTCCATCTCCCCCACTCAGGCCCTTCAGGACCTGCGCCGCAGCATTGATAATATCGATTCCGCTTTGGTTTCCATGCTGGCGGAACGCTTCCGCTGCACCAAGGCCGTGGGGGCGCTTAAAGCACGCTACAACATGCCGCCAGCAGACCCTGCGCGTGAGGCCCAGCAGATTGCCCGCCTGCGCAAACTGGCCGAAGATGCGCATCTGGACCCGGACTTTGCTGAAAAGTTCCTGAACTTCATTATCCATGAAGTTATCCGGCATCATGAAGCCATTGCACGGCAAACAGCCGAAGCCCCAAAGGCGTAAGGCCCACGCATGCGTCGCCTTGTTCTGCTTCGCCATGCTGAAGCGGCTTCCGCCCTGTTAGGAGATTTCAGCGCCGAAGCTGATATGAACCGCCCCCTTACACCTGCAGGGCAAGAGGCGGCACGGCGCTGCGGGCATTGGCTGGCAGCGCAGCATATTGTTCCTGATAGTATTATATGTAGCCCGGCCTTACGCACGCGGCAGACCTTGGCGGGTGTGCTAGCCGCTCTGCCTCCTGCGCTCCCCACTCCAGATTATTGCGCAGATATTTACGAAGCCACGCCCGAGGCTTTGTTGGCCCGTATTCAACAGATGCCCGATTCAGCTTTTACCGTGCTGATGGTAGGGCATAATCCGGGTATTTCCTTATTAGCCCACCACTTAGACATGCAGGCCAGTGAACTGGACCAGGGATTCGCGCCAGGGGCCGTTGCCATTTTTGAAATGTATGGAAGCGACACATTGCCGGATATGACACACTGGCAAATGTGCGATGGCCAAAGCATGTATTTGCACACATTCGCGCGACCCTAATCCCAAAAAACTGTGGTTTTCCAAGCATACTCCGTTCCGATAACGCTTCGTTTATCGTCGGCAATCTTCCGGTTTCCTTTTGAATAGGTGACAAAGTGGAACGAGCAGGCCGCAGCAGCGACCGTGGCCCAAACATGCAAAAGGAAACACTAATGAGCGCGTCGCAGAAAGAAGGTAAGCTATCTACCGCTACCATTTCGGTTGGTGGAAAATCCGCCGAAATGCCTGTGCTTTCAGGCACTCTGGGACCGGATGTTGTCGACATCCGCAAACTTCCTGCGCAACTGGGCGTTTTCACGTTTGACCCAGGTTACGGGGAAACAGCCGCCTGCAACAGCAAAATCACCTTTATTGATGGCGACAAGGGCGTTCTGCTGCACCGTGGTTACCCCATTGCCCAGCTGGCGGAAAATGCTTCCTATGAGGAAGTTATTTATCTGCTTCTAAATGGTGAACTGCCCAACAAGGCACAGTACGACACCTTCACCAACACCCTTACAAACCATACGCTGCTGCACGAGCAGATCCGTAACTTCTTTAACGGCTTCCGGCGTGATGCCCACCCAATGGCCATTCTGTGCGGCACGGTTGGGGCTTTGTCTGCCTTCTACCCAGATGCCAACGATATCGCCATTCCCGCCAACCGGGATCTGGCAGCCATGCGGCTGATTGCCAAAATTCCAACCATTGCGGCATGGGCTTACAAATACACGCAGGGCGAAGCCTTTATCTATCCGCGGAATGATCTGAACTACGCAGAAAACTTCCTGTCCATGATGTTCGCGCGCATGTCCGAGCCTTACAAGGTCAACCCTGTTCTGGCCCGCGCCATGAACCGGATTCTGATCCTGCATGCCGATCATGAACAGAATGCTTCTACCTCCACCGTGCGCCTTGCCGGTTCTACGGGCGCCAATCCGTTTGCATGTATTGCTGCGGGCATTGCCGCCCTGTGGGGACCCGCACACGGTGGCGCCAATGAAGCCGTGCTGAAAATGCTGGCGCATATTGGCAAAAAGGAAAACATTCCCGCCTTTATTGCGCAGGTGAAGGATAAGAACAGCGGCGTGAAGCTGATGGGCTTTGGCCACCGCGTTTACAAGAACTTCGACCCACGTGCGAAGATCATGCAGCAGACCTGCCACGAAGTGCTGACAGAACTTGGCATTAAGGATGACCCGCTGCTGGATCTTGCTGTTGAGCTGGAAAGAATTGCCCTGAGCGATGATTACTTCGTGCAGCGCAAGCTCTACCCGAATGTGGACTTCTACTCCGGCATCATTCTCAAGGCTATGGGCATCCCCACCAGCATGTTCACCGTGCTGTTTGCCGTTGCCCGCACCACAGGCTGGGTAAGCCAGTGGAAGGAAATGATTGAAGAACCGGGCCAGCGTATCAGCCGCCCTCGCCAGCTTTATATTGGCGCACCGCAGCGTGACTATGTGCCGCTTGCCAAACGGTAAAAACCGTTAACTCCAAAAAGCCGGTTTTCCCTAAGGGAGACCGGCTTTTTGTTTGCCCTGCTTTTCAGCCAGCGCAAAATACACTCAAACATTCGGGCATAAAAAAAACGCATGCCCTTGCGGAACATGCGCCTGATGACATTGGGCTACGCCCTTGGTGTGTTAGTTGCAATCACACCCTTTGGTTGGCCCGGAATCCATACGGACAACGTGATGATCAATCCATTCGGACACAAGGCGGCGCGCCTCATTCACTGATGCTTCAGGATGATGAATGCGGTACAAAGTGGTGCAGGCATTAAATGCCGTAACATCCGCTGTCCCAACTTCGCGCAGTTCCTTGTAAGCCGTTATAACGGCCCGCTCACACTTGCGCGCGATACGATTAGCTTCGGCGGCCACGGCATATTCCTTAACTGATAATCAATCTTAACTGGGAATGATTAAACGCTACATCCGCCATATAAGCAAGGTGCAAAAATCAATTCTGGAGCTTTTGAACATCACAAGTTTTTCACTCATATGCCGCGCACATCTTTATCTGGCATGCATATGCAGGAAAACTGCCATATCAGGCATGGATTTTCCACGCCCGCGGCGTTATTCCAAACATATATAGACAACCGCCAAATTCAAGGACATGCGCACATGACATCACCCTCAGGCGTGGCCTCTGCCCACCCCGCTGAGACCAGCGACTGGGACCGCGACGCGGCCCTGACCACCGCACGCCTGCTGCTGGAAATCAAAGCCGTAAATTTCCGCCCGGAAGACCCGTATACCCTGACTTCTGGCTGGAAATCTCCGGTCTATATTGATTGCCGCCGCATTATCTTCTTCCCCCGTGCCCGTGCCAAAATTATGGAACTTGGGGTGGAAAAAATCGGCCGCCACGTTGGGTATGAAAGCCTGGATGCCGTTGTGGGTGGTGAAACCGCAGGTATTCCGTTTGCCGCATGGATGGCAGACCGCATGATGCTGCCAATGGCTTACGTGCGCAAAAAGCCAAAAGGTTTTGGCCGCAACGCCCAGATTGAAGGCGATGTGCCCGAAAACATGCGCACCCTGCTGGTGGAAGATCTGACCACCGATGGTGGCTCCAAAGTGCAGTTTGCCAACGCACTGCGCAATGCTGGCGCCATTATCAACCACGCATTTGTTGTGTTTTATTACGGCGTTTTCCCCGGCGCGCAGAACACGCTGGCAGAAATGAACGTCTCCCTGCACGCCCTGTGCACATGGTGGGATGTGCTGGAAGCATGCTCCACACGGCCATACTTCTCTGAAGAAGCTGCATCTGAAGTGCGGCGTTTTCTGGAAGATCCTTGTGCGTGGTCTGCCCGCCACGGTGGCGTTGGCACCTTGGAAGAAGCAGCTGCATTTAAAGCCAACAAGGATAAATAAAACGGTGCAGATAGATGGCCCTGCCCTTTCCGGCCCCCGGCATATTCTGGCATTTGATTCCGGAATTGGGGGCTTGGGTATTGTCAGGGCCATTCAAGCGCTGGCACCAGATATCTGCATAGATTATCTGGCCGACACCGCCATTTTTCCATATGGCGAACAGGACGACGATTTTCTGATTGAGCGAATCGTCTCCCTGCTTTCTCAGGCTATTCGGCGGCTCCAGCCGCAAGCTGTGGTGGTGGCATGCAACACTGCCAGCACATTGGCGCTGGAAGCCTTACGCGCTGCGTGGCCTGATATGCCTTTTGTAGGGTGTGTTCCGCCCATACGTTGGGCAGCACGTATAACCCAAACAAAGGTGATTGGGCTGCTGGCCACGCGTGCAACTGTGCGGCGGCCTTACCTTTCTCGGCTCCATGCGCTTTACGCGCCGGAATGTACACTTATTGCCCACGCGGCCCCCGGTCTGGCCGGTTGTGCGGAATTGGCCTTCCGTGGGCAGGACGTGCCTGATTCTACGATTTTGCAAGAAATTGAAGGGCTGTTTGTTCACCCGGATTCTAACCAGCTGGATGCCGTAGGCCTTGGCTGCACGCATTATACCTTTGTGCTGGACCGCCTGCGTGCGCTCTCCCCGCCCGGTTTAACATGGCTAGACCCTGCCCCCGCCGTGGCACGGCATACCTGTAACCTTCTGGCTCATTTACCACAAAAAGCCCACGCACATCCCTGCGCATGGTTTACGGCGTTGCCGGATGACCAAGCCCTGTTCACGCACTTAAAACCTTACAGGTTCAGTGCCGCCACATTATGGGAAGATATGAATGAGGTAGAAGCCAGCTATTACACCTCCGTAATAGCCAGCCCCTAATACACAGCCGCTTTTAACGTTCGCGGCTGGCAGAATAGCTGGCTGTTTCCAGCAACAAGTTCTTCAATGTGTCATCCGGGAACATGGAAAGATTTTCACGCGCCTTGGCTGCGTAATCTTCCGCACATTTCAGGGTAATCCCAATTGCATTTGTTTTTGCAATACGGTCCAGCGCAGCTTCCAGATCTCCGGGGTGCTGATCACATTCCTCAATCACCCGGCGCCAGAAAATGCGGTCTTCCTCATCTCCTGCATCATAAGCCGCCAGAACAGGCAGAGTGACTTTTCCTTCACGGAAATCGTCCCCTACTTCCTTGCCCAGCGTGGCCTGATCTGCCGCATAGTCCAGCGCATCATCCACAAGCTGGAAAGCCATGCCCAAATTGGCACCATACATGCGCAATGCCTCACGCTGTTCTGGTGTGGCTTCACCAATAACAGCGCCAGATTCGCACGCAGCTGCAAAAAGCGCAGCGGTTTTGCCGTAGATGACCTGCAGATACTGTTCCACCGATGTGGAGAGATCGTTCTGCGTGGTCATCTGCATGACCTCACCTTCCGCCAGCGTGGCAGAAGCCGCAGACAGAATCGCCATCACACCCAGCGAGGCATCGGCCGTCAGAATCTGGAAAGACCGCGCAAACAGGAAGTCCCCCACCAGCACGGAAGCCTTGTTGCCAAAAATGGCATTGGCACTGGCCAGCCCACGCCGGAGCTGGCTGTCATCCACTACATCATCATGCAGCAGCGTAGCTGTGTGAATAAATTCCACACACGCGGCAATTTCTACATGCCGCATACGCCCGTCCTGATTGTTGTAGCCGCACATTCTGGCCGCAGCCAGAGTGAGCAACGGCCGCAGCCGCTTACCGCCAGCCGCCACCAAATGGGCCGCAAGCTGCGGTATAAGTGCCACGGGGCTTTGCATACGGTCTACAATGACCTGATTGCAGGCAAGCATGTCCGACGCAAGATAATCGGCCAGCGCTTTCAGGCCTGCTTCTCCTGGTTTACTCACTGAAACTCCAGATCCATCCTGGCTTGTGGTTCTGCCTGTTTCTGACAGACTGATTGCAACACCCAAACGTTTTATCCCCCAGCCATGGGATGAGTTGACGTTCTTCTATATGCGAGGCACCTGAAAAACGGTCAAGCGCCTACGAATTCAAGCCAGCCAGACACATAGCTCCCATCGGAAACCATGCCAGCTCGTTTTGCCATTACTTCCGGAACGCTTTTGCGTGGCCGTATCTCCTATAGTCAGTTTCTGCAAGGCTACCGCACAGGGCTGGAGCCCGTGCTTATGGCCGCCGCCGTACCGGCCCGCACAGGCCAGCATGTGCTGGAAATTGGCTGTGGCGCTGGGGCGGGGCTCCTTTGCCTGCTCCACCGCATTTCCACCATTCATGGCACGGGCGTGGAAAAAGAAAGCGATACGGCAGCCTTGGCCCAGCAAAACATGGCCGCCAACCAGCAACAGAATATCAGGATTCTGAACGCCACATTTCCCGATGTTTTTCTGGCAGATACGCCACAGCCCGAACAATATTTTGACCACTGCATGGCGAATCCGCCGTGGCATGCGCCTTTAGGTACGGCTTCGGCACACCCGCGGCGTGATCTGGCCCGGCGTATGGGGGCAGATACTTTACCTACATGGATTGAGGGGGCTGCCCGAATCCTGCGCCATAAAGGCAGCCTTACACTTGCCCTGCCCGCTGCTTTGGCTGACCAAGCCATTTTCTGCCTAAGCAAAGCTGGATTTGGCGGCGTTACGCTGTATCCCTTCTGGCCAAAGGCAGGGCGGGAATCGCGCATTGTATTGGTGCAGGCCCGTAAGGGCGTAAAAAGCCCTGCCCGTGTTCTGGCAGGGCTGGTGCTGCACGAGGCAGACGGAGCTTTTACCCCTACTGCCCGCACAGTGCTGGAAGAAGGCGCCCCGTTGCCGGGGCTGTAACCTGCTTATTCGAAAACTGAGTTTTCGAAGGCTTCTTCCCACGTGCCGGATGTGGAGGCACGGCTGTATTCCGTAGCGCGGTTTTCGAAGAAGTTGGTGTGTTCCACCGCATTCAACATATCGTCCAGCCACGGCAGCGGGTTGGTTGTGGTGTTGTAAATCGGCTCCAGCCCAAGCTGGGTCAGGCGACGGTCTGCAATAAAGTGGATGTAGGTTTTCACCTGATCCGCATTCAGCCCTTCTACAGCACCCATTTCAAAGGCCAGATCAATAAAGGCCTCTTCATGCTCTACAATGGTACGGCAGATATCTGTCAGTTCCGTACGCAGCTGCTCTGTCCACAGTTCAGGATTTTCCTGAATGAACACGCGGAACAGGCGGATAATGGAAAGGCAATGCAGTGTTTCATCACGCACAGACCATGACACAATCTGCCCCATACCCTTGAGCTTGTTGAAACGCGGGAAGTTCAGCAGAATGGCGAAGGATGCAAAAAGCTGAAGCCCTTCTGTAAAGGCCCCAAAGGCTGCCAGCGTTTTGGCGATTTCATGCTTGCTGTCCACAGTGAACGTCTGCATGTAATCGTATTTATCCTTCATTTCCTTATATTTAAGGAAAGCGGAATACTCGGTTTCGGGCATGCCGAGCGTATCCAGAAGGTAGCTGTACGCTGCAATATGGATAGTTTCGATGTTAGAGAACGCTGAAAGCATCATCAGCACTTCCGTGGGTTTAAACACACGGCTGTAGTGCTTCATGTAGCAGTTGTTCACTTCCACATCGGACTGGGTAAAGAAGCGGAAAATCTGCGTGACCAGATGCTGCTCACCTTCGTTTAAAACGCGGTGCCAGTCTTTCACGTCATCAGCCAGAGGCACTTCTTCCGGCAGCCAATGCAGGCGCTGCTGCGTCAGCCACGCATCATACGCCCACGGATAGCGGAACGGCTTGTAAACCGGGTTGGCTGTCAGCAGGTCAAACTTCTGTTCCTGCTGCGGCTCCTGACCAGACATATGCTCGCTCATGCTGCCTCCCTTGACGGCAACACGCGTGAGGCCGTCATTTTTCTTTTATAAACAGTTTGTTAGCAGCCAATGTTTACTGGCAGGCCAAGCATTCTTCGTAGTCATTCCCGCTTGATGCGGAACCTGACGATGCCTGAGATGAATCCACATTCATCACGTCATTCTTGGCCAGAACATTGCTGACTGTATCTGCACGCTGGATAGACAGACTGCGGCAGTAATACAGAGATTTCAGGCCCTTTTTCCAAGCCATGTAGTGGATCTGGTGCAGATCCCGCTTATGCACATCCGCAGGCAGGAACAGGTTGACGGACTGTGCCTGGCAGATAAACGGCTGGCGGTCTGCTGCATGTTCCACCACCCAACGCTGATCCAGCTCAAACGCGGTTTTAAACACGTCTTTTTCCTGCTGGGTCAGGAAATCCAGATGCTGCACGCTGCCCTTGCTGGTGGTGATGGAAGACCACACCTCAGGCGTATCCTGCCCTTTTTCTTCCAGCAGCTTCTGCAAATGCCGGTTACGCACCGTGAAGGAGCCGGAAAGCGTTTTCTGCAAGAACACATTGGCCGCAATGGGCTCAATTCCGGGGCTGGCATTGCCAGCAATAATGGAAATGGACGCCGTGGGCGCAATGGCCATCTTGTTAGAAAAGCGTTCCATAATACCGTATTCTTCAGCATCCGGGCATGGGCCGCGCAGTTCCGCCAACTTGCAGGATGCAGCATCCGCCTGCTCACGAATATGCTTGAAAATCTTACGGTTCCAGACTTTTGCTACCACGCTTTCAAACGGTACGTTGCGGCTTTGCAGGAAGCTATGGAACCCCATAACACCTAGCCCAACAGAACGTTCACGCATGGCCGCATATTTGGCGCGGTGCATGTCTTCTGGCGCGCGATCAATAAAATCCTGCAACACGTTATCGAGGAACAGCATCACGTCCTCAATAAACTGCGGATTATCTTTCCACTGGTCCCACGTTTCCAGATTGAGGGAGGAAAGGCAGCACACAGCCGTACGCGCCTTGCCGTGATGATCGATCCCGGTTGGCAGCGTAATTTCGGAACACAGATTGGAGGTTTTCACTTCCAATCCGGCCAGCTTGTGATGTTCCGGCCGCGCGTTGTTCACGTGGTCAGAATACACAATGTAGGGCTCGCCCTGCTCCATGCGGGCCGTAAGAATACGGATCCACAACCCACGGGCAGAAATCTTGCGGATAACGCTACCATCCTTGGGGGAAATCAGCGCCCATTCATCATCACTTTCCACCGCCCGCATGAAGGCATCTGACACCAGCACGCCATGATGCAGGTTCAGCGCCTTACGGTTGGGATCTCCCCCTGTGGGGCGACGCAGTTCGATAAATTCTTCAATTTCCGGGTGCCAAACCGGCAGATACACCGCAGCAGACCCACGGCGCAAAGAACCCTGAGAAATAGCCAGCGTAAGGCTATCCATCACGCGGATGAACGGAATAACGCCCGATGTTTTCCCATTACGGCCAACATTTTCACCAATGGAGCGCAGGTTGCCCCAATAGGAGCCAATGCCGCCGCCCTTACTGGCCAGCCAGACGTTCTCGTTCCACAGGTCAACAATGCCCTTCAGGCTATCGCTGGCCTCGTTCAGAAAGCACGAAATAGGCAGGCCGCGTGATGTTCCGCCGTTAGACAGAACAGGCGTTGCCGGCATGAACCAGTGCTTGCTGATGTAATCATAAATACGCTGGGCATGGGCGGCATCTGCCCCATAGTACGAGGCCACACGGCCAAACAGATCCTGATACCCTTCATCCGGCAGCAGGTAACGGTTATCCAGCGTAGCCTTGCCAAAAGGTGTCAGCAGCGCATCACGTGAGCGATCCACCCGCACCTGATGGTGGCCGGGCAGTTGCACCATATCTTCCATCTTACCAGCGTTGAACAGATCGGGCTCCCCAGCTTCTGCGCCCCCGGACGAGGAACGACGAATGTCATTTTCCTGTACGTCAATCAGGGTCATGGCTGGGTTACTCCGCTATTTTCTGCGTCAATTTTGGGGTCAGATGGGGGGCTATGCCTCCGCACCATATCTCGTGCTTGTGCTCTATCTCGCCCCCTATATCTAGTGAAATTTTACACACAAAGCCAGAAAAAGGGGCTTGAAATTTTGAAACTGGCGGTTTTCTCCCGCTTCTGTGGCGCGGTTTCCTGTTCGGTTTTATTCGGCCCGAATCAGTCCGGAAAGTTCCATCCGGCGGCGAGATTCGGCAATACCATCTGCCACGGCCAGAGCCGCCGCCAGAGCACGCCGACCAGCATTTGCGTCCACCACCACAGGGGCACCATCCAGGCACGCAGCAACAAAAGCTTCGTGCTCAGCCAACAGCGAATCATGCTCTTTCCATGTGATGTGCTCGCGCCGGAATCCACCCGTTCCCGGCAACGGCAAACCGCGATCACGGCCAATCATCGTGAGCTCCCGCTTTACGAAATCGGCGGACAGGTAACCTTCCTCAGAAAACAGACGCATGCGTCGTTCTGTTTTTAATGAAATGCGGCTGGCGGTAATGGTGGCCACACAGCCGTTTTCAAACCGCACGCGCGCATTGGCAATATCTTCATGCGCGGAGCTGACAGCCGCACCCAAGGCATCCACCTGCGCAATGGGGCTATCTACAATAGCCAGAACCAGATCCAGATCATGGATCATCAGATCCAGAATAACAGATACATCCGTGCCACGCGGCTTGTAGGGGGCAATGCGTGTGGCCTCTATATAAAGTGGCCGGGTGATGCGCTGGGTAATGGCGTCGTGCTCGGCAGAATAGCGCAGCAAATGCCCTACCTGACATACCAGCCTGCTTTCCTGCGCCAGCGTCACCAAAAAATCGGCCTGTTCCAGCGTGGCGGCTATCGGTTTTTCTACCAGCACATGCTTGCCAGCCCGCAGGGCTTGCACCGCCAGTTCAAAATGGAATTCCGCAGGCGCAGCCACCACTACGGCATCGCACGCAGCCAGCAGAGTATCTACATCCTGCATAACGGGGCATCCGGCTTCCTTCGCCACCAAGGCGGCGCGCTTGCTGTCGGGGTCAAACAGCCCCACAAGCGTTTCCCGCGCAACGTGGCGCACTTTCAAGGCATGAAAACGTCCGAAATGTCCGGCTCCAATTACGCCAACCTTAAGTGTTTCAGCCATGAAATCCGCCTTCTTTTTGTACCCTACAAGACTGCATGCAGGCGTAGCACCCCCGCAGCCGAATGCAAGCCGCCCCCAACAACAGGCAGCCTTGCCGCAAACTGATGCAGTTTGACCACGTACATCTTGGTGTGGCGACCATACAACAGGTATGAAACGCGAATAATGCAGCACAACGGTTGCATCCCGCCTGCCGGGGCGGCATGTTCCCGACAAGAAAACTGCAAGCGATCAGGTGAGAATGTATTACAGCCGCCTCAAACTGGCCTCGGTGCTGGGCGTGTGCCTGTTGGGCCTGCTGCTGTGCCTACCCAACGGTATGCGCAAGCCTTTCCCTTCCATACCATGGCGTCAGATCCATCTGGGGTTGGATTTGCGGGGCGGGTCTTACCTGCTGATGCAGGTTGACCTTAAAAGCCTTACGCACGACAGGCTCCAGACACTGGCGGAAAACACGCGTGATACCCTGCTGAAATCTCAGCTCGGTTATCAGAACATCAACGTGGATGCCGACAAAAACACCGTCTCCTTCCAACCGCGCGATGCGGCTGAGGCTGATACGGATGTTGCTACGCTGGACAAACTGCCCCGCGTTGTGCCCAATGAATTCAGCGTAAAAAAGCAGGATGATGGCACAATCGCCCTCGTGCTTTCTGCTGATGCCATCAAGGCCCGCGCGCGGGAAGCGGTAACACAGTCTATTGAGATTGTGCGCCGACGTATTGATGGCACGGGTGCTGTTGACCCCGAAATTACCCGTCAGGGTGATGACCGGATTGTGGTGGAACTGCCGGGCATCAGTGATCCAGAGCGGATCAAGGCGCTGCTGGGCACCACAGCCAAAATGACCTTCCGGCTGGTAGATTCCAACCCGCTGCACGCCACATATCCGCCACCGGGTGTCAGCCTTGTGCCAATGGCCAACCCGGCAGAAGGTGGCCCCCTGCCCGTTTTTGACCACGTGGATGTAGACGGCACAGACCTGACAAACGCGGGCGCTGTGATTGACCAGCAAACAGGCGAATGGGCTGTTAGCTTCTCGTTCGATTCAGTTGGCACGCGGGCGTTCTCATCAGTTACGCAAACCAATGTTGGCAAACGCTTTGCTATTGTTCTGGATAACAAGGTGATTGAAGCCCCCGTTATCCGTACCCCCATTACGGGCGGCAACGGGCAGATTACGGGTGGGTTTGATGCCCAGAAAGCCACGGATCTGGCGCTTATGCTGCGTGCTGGCGCGCTGCCTGCACCTTTAAGTGTGGTAGAACAGCGAAGCATTGGGCCATCCCTTGGGGCCGATTCCATTCGGGCCGGTATTCTCAGCCTTGGCGTTGGCTTCCTGCTGGTTGTGGTCTTTATGGTGCTGTTTTATGGCCGCTTTGGCTGGTACGCAGATATTGCCCTGCTGGCCAACCTTGTGCTGATGGTGGCCATTCTCTCTCTGTTTGAAGCCACACTTACGCTGCCGGGTATGGCGGGTATGCTGCTGACCTTGGGTATGGCGGTGGATGCCAATATCCTGATTAACGAACGCATACGCGAAGAAGTGGCCCGTGGGCGCACACCTCTGGCCGCCATGCAAACCGGGTTTGAACGCGCCACCTCCACCATTGTAGATAGTAATGCCACGGCCTTTTTGGCCCATGTCATGCTGTTTGTCTTTGGCACCGGGCCGGTACGTGGCTTTGCGCTGACCATTACCATTGGTATTGCCACCACGCTGTTCACCACCCTGCTGCTTTCCCGCATGCTTATGGCTCGCTGGTATGCGCGTCCGCGCCCTGCCAGCCTGCCTGTCTGAAGCGAGGCCATTATGTTCGGACGTCCTCTTCTGCGTTTTGTGCGCAAAGACACGCATCCTGCTTCCCCGCATGCTTATGGCTCGCTGGTATGCGCGTCCGCGCCCTGCCAGCCTGCCTGTCTGAAGCGAGGCCATTATGTTCGGACGTCCTCTTCTGCGTTTTGTGCGCAAAGACACGCAGATCAACTTCATGCGTGGCCGGTACATGGGGCTTATTGTCTCGGCCGTGCTTTCCATTGCCTCTATCATTCTGTTCTTCCACCCCGGCCTCACGCTGGGGCTGGATTTCAGGGGCGGCATTGTGGTGGAAGCCAAAACCAGCGGCCCGGCAGATTTTGCCAAGCTGCGTTCGGCTTTGGCGGCACAGCATATCTCCCACGCATCGCTTCAGGCTTTTGGGGCCCCCGATGATGTGCTGATCCGCCTTGATGCGGGTGATGACCAGAATACCGATGCCGTGGTAGACACTGTGCGCCGCGCCGTTACGGAAGCACAGCCAGGCACCACCATTCTGCGGGCAGATGCCGTTGGCGCTTCTGTTTCTGCTGAGCTGTTCCGCAATGGCATGCTGGCCCTTGGGCTCAGCCTGGCCATGATTCTGGTTTACATCTGGTTCCGTTTTGAATGGGAATTTGCCCTTAGCGCCGTGATTACGCTGGTTTTGGACCTTACCAAAACCATGGGCTTTCTGGTGATCACCGGTTTTGAGTTTGACCTTGTTATGGTGGCCGCCATTCTGACCATTCTGGGCTATTCCACCAATGATAAGGTGGTGGTGTATGACCGCGTGCGTGAAAACCTGCGCAAATATCGCACCATGCCGCTGATAGACCTGATCAACCTTTCCATTAACGAAACGCTAAACCGAACTTTGGGCACATCCTCCACCGTGTTTCTGGCGGCTCTTCCACTGGCACTGTGGGGTGGTGCTACGCTTTCCGGTTTTGCATGGACCATGCTGTTCGGCATTGTGGTGGGTACGTCCTCCTCCATCTTTATTGCAGCACCGTTGTTGCTGTTTATGGGAGAAGGCAGGCTGAAACGTGGTGCCAAGGCGGGCCCAGCCCCGGCACAGCAGAAAAGCTAATACATTTTTCTTTTCGGCATCAAGCCAACACAAAACGGAGCGGGTTCTAGACCTTGCTCCGTTTTTTTATACCTAGCGCATGAAGCCGGGAGTTGTGGGTGGCGGCAAAAGAATGGAGCCAGACAAAGCGGGAGAAAGAGGCTGCGTGGGCTGTTCCACCGCGCCAATAAAATCTTCCACCTTATGGCCTGCCTGCCGCAGCGTGCGCCGGGTTGGTTTATCCCGAAACGCCAGAATGGCCAGAAGCGCGTTTCTGTCTGTTGTAATAATATTGAACACTTGGGCTGGTGGCAGATCTTCTGTCATCATCCGCCCGCGCGCCATGCCATTGGCTATCACGTAACTGTACAGCAGCGTGCGCGGTGTTTCCTGCACCTTCAGCCCGCGTGAGCTTTGGCACCCTGCCAGCCCTAAAATGGCCAGAACACCTACTGCTGAACGAAAAAAAACCGGAAAGCCGGATCGGGAGCGCTTCATATAAGAAGCATATCCCATATCCCACTTTCCGGAAACAGATCACACAGCCGCCATTTTAGACCAATGGCGGCAGGTACAAAGCGTATTAGCCCTGATGCGGTGCCTGATCTTTGTTATTGGCTGCCAGTTCATCACGAATCTGCTCAAGCAGAACTTCGGTTTTGGAAGGCGGCGGCGGTGCCTTGGGCTGTTCATCTTCACGCACATGCAGGCGTGTCAGAGCCTTCACCATCCAGAAAATGGCCATAGCCACAATCAGGAACTGGATAACGGCGTTCAGGAACAGGCCGATATTCAGTGTAACAGCACCTGCTTTCTGGGCTTCTTCCAGAGTAGCCAGATGCGGTCCCTTGAGCGTGATGAACAGGTTGGAGAAATCAATCCCGCCGATAAGCAGACCAATCAATGGGTTGAAGATATCTTTTACCAGGCTGTTTACAATTGATGTAAATGCAGCACCAATAATAACACCAACAGCCAGATCAACAACATTGCCGCGCATGATGAATGCCCGGAACTCGCCCACCCAACCCGGGGCATGGACGTGAGATTTAAGGTCAGCCATACAAAAATTCCTGTTAAATACTGAGAAATCTGCCCAGAGGTAGCCGTTTTACCACTTTTTCCTCAAGCCCTTGTATCAGAATTGACACATTTTTCTTAATATTTGAGGTATTCTGTAGCACAAATGCTGCACAACCGCAGTTATTTGCCTATTATATGCTTCACTTCATCATCAAGCCCACCAAGGCAAAATGAACGGTTGATCCAGCATACGCATTTCGTTTATATGCACGGCAATCTTGGCCCGGTCGGTATCGGGCCCTTTCTGCTGTAACGAAAGAACCAGTTTCATGAAACCCGGCATTCACCCCGATTATCACGAAATCACTGTTGTCATGACTGACGGCACGGAATTCAAGACGAACTCCTGCTACGGCAAGCCTGGTGACACGCTCCGTCTGGACGTTGACACCAAGTCTCACCCGGCTTGGACAGGCGTGCAGCGTATGCTGGATACCGGGGGCCAGGTTGCCAAGTTCAACAAGCGTTTTGCTGGTATTGGCACCCGCAAAAAAGGCTGATTTTTCAGTTCTTTGCGTATGCAGAAAAGCCCCGCCTCTTGAAAAAGAGCGCGGGGCTTTCCACGTTCAGGGGTAAGGAAATGCCCGCATATGGGGTTTCCGCCAAAAAACGCTGCCGGGCAGATTGCCTTCGGGGGTCTTGGCAAAACCGGCAGAACCTTGCTGAACGAGGAGGTTCTTACATGAGTTACGATTTTACACCGCTATTCCGCACCGCAATTGGCTTTGATCGCCTTGCTCAGGTGATGGATTCTGCGGCCCGTTCACCGGGCAATTCCAGCTTTCCACCTTACGATATCGCCAAAACAGGGAATGATAGCTACACGCTTACCATGGCTGTGGCCGGGTTTGGGCCGGAAGATATCGAACTGGTGGTGCAGGATAACACGCTTGTTGTTTCTGGCCGTGTGAATACCCCGCAAGATGAAGGGGAAATTCTGCATCGTGGAATTGCGCGCCGTGCGTTTGAACGCCGCTTTGCATTGGCTGACCACGTTGAAGTGACCGGCGCGGAAATGAACAACGGGCTTCTACGCATTACAGTGCAACAGATTATTCCCGAAGCACTCAAGCCGCGACGTATTCCTGTTAAAACGGTAAGCACCACACCGGCAGAACGTGCGGTAGCAACCGAGCAGAAAAATCAGGCACCGCAGCAGCCCCAGCATTCCATTGCCACGGCAGCCTGATTGCTGAAGTTTTACCAATACGTTCCATATGGGCTTAGCAAAGGGGAAACTGCGGTTTCCCCTTATTTAATTGTGTAGAATATTGATCCGTTATGTGTATTGCGGCTTGACCTGAAGCAGCCACTCCCCCCATATCGTGGCACAGATGCGCGCCGGCAGGCACGCAGGCCTGCGGAACACGTTCCGGGCCGTCAAGTTCCCGGTGCCTGCGCAAGCGCCGCCCGACGACAGGAATACAAAAACATGACGACCCTACCGTTAATGCCCAAAGCAACTGCTGTGTGGCTGATTGAAAAAACTGCTCTCAGTTTTGAACAGATTGCCGCTTTTTGCGGTATGCACCCGCTGGAAGTGCAGGCCATTGCTGATGGCGAAGTGGCACATGGTATTGTCGGTTATGACCCGGTGGCCAATCACCAGCTGAAGCAGGAAGAAATCCAGCGTTGTGAAAAAGACCCCAACGCGCGGCTGAAAATTCTACCCTCCAACAACCCGGTGCGCCGTCGCTCCAAAGGGGCGCGTTATACACCTGTTGCCAAACGTCATGATCGTCCGGATGGTATTGCATTCCTGCTGCGCAACTACCCACAGCTGAGCGATCAGCAGGTTGTTAAGCTGCTTGGCACCACCAAAGATACCATTGCCAAAGTGCGCAACAAGCAGCACTGGAACACCCCCAACATCAAACCGCGTGATCCGGTAACCGTGGGGCTGTGCAGCCAGACAGATCTGAACGCTGCCGTACATGACGCCAATATGCGTCTGGAACGCGAAGGGCAGGAAATTCCTGCACCTGTTACAGATATGGAAAGCTTTAGCTCTCCCGAAAACTGATTGAATTATGCCCTGAGGCAGAAGATCATTCTTTCTGCCTCAGATGCATTCAGGTTGCCAGATACGGCGTCAGTCCGAAAGGCGCTCTATTTCTTCCTTTATTCGTAGCTTTTGTAATTTCAGGCACATCAGCACGCGCTCGTCCGGTCTGGGGCGTCCGCCTTCGCTCATAATTTTCTGATCAATACGGAAATGGCGGGATTTAAGACTCTCGATCCTTGAAAGGCGTGTCATTTGGGTGCCTCCACTCGATTGATGACCCATAAACGCTAGCGTACCGAGGATAAGAAAGTTCATGTTAATTTCATATATCGCGCCCTGCTGGCATGCAGCCTGAGCATGGAAGTTTTTTTGTAATCTTGGCTGGTGTCTGGCCCCTACATGGTAAACACTGCTTCGGGCATGCTATTCACTCTGCGGGCCGCCAGACCCGGCGCGCGATTCCGCATTAGTGGTGAAGGAGACAGGACATCATGCTGCGAGATCGCGATTTACTGCTTGCCCAACTGCATGAACTGCGTAGTGAACACAGAGATCTGGATACAGTTATCAGCCGAATGGCGCATGAAACCACTTTTATTGACCAACTGTATCTCCAGCGGCTTAAAAAGCGTAAACTCCTGTTAAAAGATCAGATCACCAAGGTTGAAAGCCTTCTGATCCCTGATGATATCGCCTAAACCATTCCGTCTCAGACTTTAGAAAACCCGGATAGATACCTACCGTGAGCGAAACCGCCCCCCTGCCCTCTGCCTCCGATGCTTTAGAAGATAAAGCAGCCTCTGCCCCAGTTGTGGGGATTATCATGGGCAGCCAGTCAGACTGGGAAACCATGCGCCATGCAGATGCACTGCTGACCGAGCTGGAAATCCCGCACGAAACTCTGATTGTTTCAGCACATCGTACGCCAGATCGGCTGGCGGATTACGCACGCACGGCAGCCGAACGCGGGCTAAACGTTATTATTGCCGGGGCCGGCGGGGCCGCCCACCTGCCGGGTATGTGTGCAGCATGGACACGCCTGCCCGTTCTGGGTGTTCCGGTAGAATCCCGCGCGCTTAAAGGCATGGACAGCCTGCTTTCCATTGTGCAGATGCCCGGCGGTGTTCCTGTGGGCACGTTGGCTATTGGTGCCTCCGGGGCTAAAAACGCAGCCTTGCTGGCGGCCTCCATTCTGGCACTACATAACCCGGCCCTTGCCGCACGCCTTGAAACATGGCGCGCATTGCAGACAGCTTCTGTTCCCAACTCCCCCATTACCGAAGATAAATGACCTCCTCACATTCTCCGCTTAAGCCCAATGCTGTTATTGGCATTGTGGGTGGTGGCCAGCTTGGCCGCATGTCTGCCATTGCTGCTGCGCGCCTTGGGTTTCGGACGCATATTCTGACAACCGAGGCCAATGGCCCGGCGGCTCAGGTTTCTCAAGCCGTAACATGCGGCAAGTATGATGACCCGGCAGCGCTGGATGCATTTGCCAGTGCTGTTGATGTTGTCACTTTTGAGTTTGAAAACATCAGTGCAGATGCGTTGGACCTTTTGGCCAAACACTGCCCTGTGCATCCTTCGGGCCATATTTTACGCATCAGCCAGGATAGATTGGCTGAAAAAACTTTTTTTGCTTCTGCAGGTATTCCATTAGCGCCGTGGCATGCCGTTACGGATGAAAAAACTCTGCATGAAGCCGCAGAAAAAGTTGGCTTACCGCTGATTCTCAAAACCACCCGCAATGGATATGATGGCAAAGGCCAGCGCCGCGTGCATCATATCCACGATCTGGAAGAGGCCTTTAACGCTCTTGCACCACACCCTCTGGTTGCAGAAGGTATGGTGGATTTTGCCTGCGAAATCAGCGTTATGGTGGTGCGCAGTGCAGATGGTACGGTGCGGTGTTTTGATCCTGCCCTCAACCGGCACTGGAACGGCATTCTGGACCTTACACTGGCTCCTGCCCCTATTGATCCGAACATTGCTGCGCAGGCTGTAAAACTGGCCACCACTATTGCCGAAAAGTTGGAATTGGTGGGCATTCTGGGCGTTGAGATGTTTGTTGATCGCACCGGCAACCTGCTGGTGAACGAAATGGCCCCCCGGCCCCATAATTCTGGCCACTGGACCATGAATGCCTGCCCGCAGGATCAGTTTGACATGCACATTCGTGCTGTTGCAGGGCTGCCGCTGCCTCATGCAGTGCGCCATTCTGATGCGATTATGAAAAATCTGGTTGGGCCGGAAGATATGGCTCTGTTGCCGCAGATTATGGCCTCTCAGGGCTTTATTCCGCATTTATATGGCAAGGCAGAAGCCCGCGTTGGCCGCAAAATGGGGCACGTGAACATTCTGTTCCCCTACGGTGCACTCCCCGGCAATCTGGGTATTCAGGATGCCTTGGGGCCACTGGCCACCAAAACAGCCGCCCCGGAACCTGAAGAAGACTAAGCCGCCAGTTAAAGCATGCGTGAAGCCGGGTACTTATAAAAACCCCGCTTCACGCATGCTCAACAGTTTTTCTCCGGCAACAATAATATGATCCCATACATGGATGTTCATAATTTTTGCCGCACCACAGATTTGCGTTGTCATCACCACATCATCGGCTGAAGGCGTTGGGTCTCCGCTTGGGTGATTATGCACTAACACCAGCATAGTAGCGTTAAGCTGCAAGGCACGCGCTACAATCTCCCGCGGGTAAACAGGCGTATGGTCCACAGTGCCTTGCCCCATAACATCATCGGCCAGCAGTTCGTGCTTGTCGTTCAAAAACAATACACGCACCTGTTCACGCTTTTCCGGCCCCATAACAGCGCGCAAATACGCATAAAGCTGTGTGCTATCGGCCAATATGCCAGAACGGCGCAATCTTGCACGCTGGATGCGCAACCCTGCCTCACGGGCCAACATCAGCAAAACACGCACCGCTTCTGGCAGCGCCTTTATGCTTTTACTTGGCTCATGCCAGCTAATAGCCGCCATAACTGCGGAAAGGCTTCCGTACTCATGTAATAAATTGCGCGCCTGTTCCTGTGCTTTGGCATTGCGTGGCTGCGCTTGTGCTATCAACCTGCATAAGAGAGTGAGGTCTGTTTCTTCTTCTACAGAGAGTTCCGGCGCTGTGCCACTGTACATTTCAGTCGGAAGGGCAATGGCTTCCGCAGCTGAAACATTCAGCCGAAAATGTGTGGCATCAGCAAATTGACTTGTGGGCTTTTTTCCGGATTTCACAGATGGGCTCTTCAAGATTTCGGCCCTGTATGGTGGTTGAAGCTGCGCCATTCGCCACATCCAATGGCAATATGGTCATGCACCTCTACGGCCAATAGCGGTGCACTGCGCTGTAATTCCCTTACAAAAGGTGCATTTTGCGCAAGGGTCTGATCCAGCGTTTGATCTTCTGCCACCAAATCCACCGTTACCAACGCACAGGCATGCAAAGCCAACGCACGTTGTAAAACCAGCGCAACCGCTTGCCGGATACTGGCCATAGCCTCATGGCTGCGTCCCTCATGCAAAAAGGCTGGCACAGCTTCATCGGCAATTAACTGGTTACGGCTATCCAGAAATAAAGCGCGTACCTGCCCTCTGCGGGCTTTTGCCAGATATACATCTGCATATTCTAAAATGCTGTCCCAGTTTCCCAAAAACTGGCGTGTTTCCTCACCACTTTCTGGCAACCTGTCTGCCACATAGGCGATATCTTGCAAAACTGCCGCACTTGCGCGTGTAACACCGCTGATCTGGCGCAGATTTTCTTCCCCTGCTTCCAGCACAGCCAGCAAAGAACCAAAAACATTGATAAGGTTTTTGGCCAGCGGCTTTGTATCTTTACGTGGAATGCCGACATACAGCAGCATTTCCAGCAATTCATAATCAGCCAGAGAAGCCGCCCCCTGCGCCAGCACGCGTTGGCGCATACGTTTACGATGCCCTGTTGGGCCAGTGCTTTCAAAAACAGGCATGGCACCTTGTTGTATATTTAAACAACCGTGGGTTGTGTCGGCCTTTACTGCAAAGCTGCCGGGCTTTTTTTGCCTTTTTTGCTCTGCCGACTGTCTCCCCATTCCATTGCTCCGTTTGGCCTGAAGCGCACATGCTTATATAAAGGCATGGTGAATACGTCCGAACACCCCTCCGCCCCGCTTTTTTCATCTCCGTCTGCCTCGGGTGACAGTTATCTAGCTCGTCTCAACCCCGAACAGCGTGCGGCTATTGAAACAACGGATGGCCCTTTGCTGGTACTGGCTGGTGCTGGCACAGGCAAAACACGGGTTTTAACCACCCGCTTTGCGCATATCCTGCTTACAGGCCGCGCCAAGCCGTGGCAGATCCTGACAGTAACCTTTACCAACAAAGCCGCGCGCGAAATGCGTGAGCGTATCGGCCTGCTTTTGGGCAGTCCGGCAGAAGGGTTATGGTTAGGTACATTTCATGCCCTGTGTGCGCGCATGCTCCGCCGCCATGCTGAATACGTGGGGCTGACACAAAGCTTTACCATTCTGGATACGGATGACCAGTTGCGCCTGCTCAAGCAGGTTATGGCGCCGTGGCAGATTGATATCAAACGCTGGCCTGCTCCGGGC
Source organism: Acetobacter pasteurianus subsp. pasteurianus LMG 1262 = NBRC 106471 (assembly GCF_000285275.1). Classification (GTDB taxonomy): domain Bacteria; phylum Pseudomonadota; class Alphaproteobacteria; order Acetobacterales; family Acetobacteraceae; genus Acetobacter; species Acetobacter pasteurianus. The sequence goes on along the minus strand of NZ_CADO01000139.1, from coordinate 341,371 downwards.
CTTTTGGGCGTGATCCAGCGCTGGAAAGACCGTGGGCTTACGCCAGAACGCATTACTCCCACCGAGGATTCGGATTTTGCCAATGGCCATGCCCGTGCCATTTACACCGCCTATCAGGTCCGCCTGAAGCAGCTGAACGCCTGCGATTTTGGTGACCTCATGCTGCATGTCACCGAAATTTTGCGCACACGGCCTGATGTGCTGGCCCAGTATCATCGCCTGTTCCGTTATATTCTGGTGGACGAGTATCAGGATACCAACACCATTCAGTACCTTTGGCTGCGCCTGCTGGCCAAACATGCAGAAAGTCCAGCCAATATCTGCTGCGTGGGGGATGATGACCAGTCCATCTACTCATGGCGCGGCGCAGAAGTTGAAAATATTCTGCGGTTTGAAAAAGATTTTCCCTCCGCCAAGGTTGTGAGGCTGGAACGCAATTATCGCTCCACCCGGCATATTCTGGGCGCGGCGGCAGGGCTTATTGCCCATAACAGTGAACGCTTGGGCAAAACACTCCGCCCCGGCCGAGAAGATGCAGAAGGCAAAAAAGTTAGCGTTCTTGGGGTGTGGGATTCGGATACAGAAGCCCGCATGGTGTGCGAACAGGCTGAAAAACTGCGCGCACAAGGCCACGCCTTAAAGGAAATTGCCATTCTGGTGCGGGCGGGCTTTCAAACCCGCGCATTTGAAGAACGGTTGATGCAAACAGGCTTACCTTACCGCATTGTGGGCGGCCTGCGGTTTTATGAACGCGCAGAAATACGTGATGCACTGGCCTATATGCGCGTACTCAGCCAGCCCGCGGATGATCTGGCGTTTGAACGCATTATCAATGTGCCCAAACGCGGCGTTGGCCCTGCTGGGCTACAAAAGCTGCACGCTGCGGCCCGCGCCAATAACCTGCCCCTTACAGGCGGCACGGAAAAGCTGCTGGAAGATAACGCGCTTAAAGGAAAATCCGCCGCCCATTTGCGCCAGCTCATGGAAGCCTTTGCCAGCACGCGTGATATTCTGGCGCGTGAAGGCCATGTAGTGGCCGTAGAACACCTGCTGGAAGAAAGCGGGTATATGGACATGTGGCGGCAGGATCGCTCCCCTGATGCGCCGGGGCGGTTGGAAAACCTGAAAGAACTTACGCGTGCACTGGCCGATTTTGGAACGCTGGGCGAGTTTCTGGAACACGTTGCCCTTGTCATGGATCATGATGAAAACGGGCAGGATGATTACCTGTCCATCATGACGCTGCACGGCGCCAAGGGGCTTGAGTTCGACACAGTATTCCTGCCCGGCTGGGAAGAAGGCGTTTTTCCCTCCCAACGCACACTGGATGAAGGCGGTCTGAAAGGGCTGGAGGAAGAACGCAGGCTGGCTTACGTGGGCATTACGCGCGCACGGCAGGAAGCCATTATCTTTCATGCGGGCCGCAGGCGTATTTACGCCAACTGGCAGCCTTCCATGCCCAGCCGCTTTCTGGAAGAACTGCCAGATGAACACGTAGTCCGCCATGATGAAGGTGGCGGCTTCCAGCGGCAGGGCCTCAACCTTTCCGAATCCGTGTTTGATAACGGCCCCATTATTGCCCGCCGCAGAAAAGACCCCATGCTGGAAGCCGCACCGGCCCTGCAACTGGGAGACCATGTGCGCCACCCCCGCTTTGGGGAGGGCGTCGTTATTTCGGCAGATCGGCACCATGTTGAAGTGTCTTTTGAATCTGTCGGCACCAAACGTCTTCTTTCATCCTTTATCGAGAAAATCTAATGGCCCCTCCTACCCGCCGTCATGCCACCAGCCTTGAAACCATTTCTGTCACTGTGCCGGAAGCGGCGGTGGAAGCTTATGAAAACGCCATTGGCAGCGTATGCGCCACGGTAGGTATTTTTGAGGCTAACCCGGAAGGTACCCAGTGGCGGGTAGAAGGCGTAAAAGACACCGGACACCGCGAGGATGAACTGGCAGCCGCCCTTGTGCTGGCTGAACTGACAACAGGTGTAAGCGCCCCACTGGAACGTGCCAGCACAGAAGCCGAAGGCTGGTTGGCCCGCACGTATGAGGCCTTTCCGGAACAGGAAGTAGGCCGCCGTTTTGTGGTGCGCGGCACGCATTTGCCCGATTCCAAAAATGCCACCCGCATTGTGCTTACGCTGGATGCTGGCGTGGCCTTTGGCTCGGGCGAGCATGGTTCCACCCGTGGGTGCCTGCGCGCGCTGGAACGTGTGGCATATCGCCACCCGCGCCGTATTCTAGATTTGGGTTGCGGCACCGGCATTCTGGCCATGGCTGCAGCGGCATTGCTGCACCAAAAAGTGCTGGCGGTAGATATTGAGCCGTGGTCAGTGCGCGTAGCAGCACAAAACACCAAGCGTAACCAGCTTAACCGCGCCATAACATGCCGCTTGGGCAATGGGTGGCAAACCCCCGCCATCTGGAAGGCCGCCCCGTTTGATCTGGTTTTTGCCAATATTCTGGCACGCCCTCTGTGCCTGATGGCCAAGGATCTAGCGCGGTATCTGGCCCCCGGTGGCACGGTTATTCTGGCCGGACTGTTGCGCACACAGGTACGTATGGTGCTGGCAGCGCATCGGCGGCAGGGGCTTGTACTTGAGCAGGAACTTCATGAAGGCGAATGGGCGACCCTGATCCTGCGCCGCCCGGTTCTTCCTATTCGAAAAACAGCCTGATCGGCCTTTTCTTTTCCTATATTTTCAGGACACGGTTTCCATGGCGTCTGCATCCTCTACCCGTTTGGCCGCATTGCGCACTCTTTTGCAAAACGAGGGGCTGGATGGCCTGATTGTGCCCCATAGCGATGAGTTTTTGGGGGAATACACACCAGCCTGTGCAGAACGTCTGGCATGGTTAACAGGCTTTACGGGCAGCGCAGGCACGGCCATTGTGCTGCCCCATACCGCCGCCGTGTTTTCTGATGGCCGTTACATTACCCAAATGGATCAACAGGTAAATGGCACATGCTGGCAACGCCTGCATATTAGCCAGACACCTCCGGCCACATGGCTGAAAGAGCAAGCAAAACCCCAAACCCGCGTGGGGTATGACCCGCGTGTGATGAGTGTAGCGGAACTGCGCCCGTTTGCAGCCCAAAGCGGGATAAATCTGGTACCAACATCGCGCAATCTGGTGGATGATATCTGGACAGACCGCCCAGCTTTTCCCTCGGCCCCAGCTTGTGTGCACCCGCTTGCCTTTGCTGGCCGAAGCTCTGCTGAAAAACGGCAGGAAGTTTCTGCCATTCTTACGCAAAACGGTCAGGACGCAGCCGTTCTGAGCGATTCAGCCTCTATTGCGTGGCTGCTGAATATTCGTGGCTCCGATATTCCTTGCACGCCTGTGGTGCTGGCTTTTGCGCTGGTGCATGCAAACAATTCGGTGGACTTGTTTATAGAGCCAGAAAAAATCACGGCAAACGTTAAGGAATGGCTCGGTTCTTCCGTGCGTGTGCATACACCGCAGGAGATGGAACAGGTTCTGGCCACCCTAAAAGGCAAAACCGTTGGTGTGGACCCTGCCAGCAATGCTGTCTGGTTTGGTCAAACCCTCACTCGCCATGGTGCTACGGTGCAGGAAGCTCCAGACCCGTGCCTTCTACCTAAAGCCCGCAAGAACAAGGTGGAACAGATGGGCATGCGCACAGCCCATCTGCGCGATGGCGTAGCACTTTGCCGTTTCCTGCACTGGCTGGATACAGAAGGCCGCAACTGCACAGAACTCGAAGCCGCAACGCAGCTTGATGCCTTCCGTGCTGAAGGGAAGGATTACAAAGAAGAATCCTTTCCTGCCATTTCCGGTTCCGGCCCCAATGGGGCCATCATTCATTACCGCGTTACGCCGGAAAGTGACCGGAAATTACAGGATAACGAAGTTTACCTGATTGATAGCGGTGGCCATTACCCCGAAGGCACAACAGATGTTACCCGCACAATCTGGACAGGCCCCGATGCACCATCTGCCAGCCTGAAAGACGTGTTTACCCGTGTGCTCAAGGGTAATCTGCGCCTTGGTCGCGCACGTTTTCCGGTGGGCACCAAAGGCCATGCGCTAGATGCACTGGCGCGGTTTGACCTGTGGCAGGCTGGGCTGGATTATGATCATGGCACTGGCCACGGTGTGGGCAGCTTTCTTTCCGTGCATGAAGGGCCAACCCGTATTTCCAAAATGCCTTCTCCCATTACGCTTGAAGAAGGCATGGTGATTTCCAACGAACCGGGCTTTTACAAACCCGGTGCTTACGGCATCCGTTTGGAAACCTTAGTAATGATCCGCCCGGGCAACATGCCCCATTCGGATCGGGCTTTTCTGGAATTTGAAACCCTTACACTGGCACCTTTTGACAGACGGTTGATTGACCTAACCCTGTTAGGCCCGGAAGATACCGCCGTGCTGGACGCGTACCATGCTCAAATCTTGGATCAGGTAGGCCCTCACCTGCCATCTGATGCACAGAAATGGCTGAAAACGGCATGTGCGCCTCTCAAGAGGGCGTGAGAGGCGGAGTCTTTCCCCTCTAGTCACGAAATTGAGAATCGCATGCACCGTAAAACGGGCGCAAAACAGGCTACGAAGTTGAAGGGAGCTTCTCAGAATGACGACAGACAGCAAGACCATTCCAGCCACTCTTATTGCAGGTGATGGCATCGGCCCTGAAATTGTTGAATCAGTTACCGAAATTCTGGATACCGTTGGGGCCCCATTTGTATGGGACCGCCAACTGGCCGGTATGGCGGGTGTGGACGCGGTAAATGACCCGCTGCCCAAGCAGACAATTGAAAGCATCCGGCGCACGGGCCTGGCCCTGAAAGGCCCGCTGACAACTCCAGTTGGTGGTGGGTTCAAATCCATCAACGTAACCCTGCGTCAGGAATTTGGCCTGTTTGCCAACCTGCGCCCAACCAAAACCATCATTCCCGGTGGTCGGTTTGATGATATCGACCTTGTTCTGTTCCGTGAAAACCTTGAAGGTTATTACGCAGCAATGGAACACTACATTCCGGTGGGGGATGACCCCAAGGGTATTGCGCTAAGCTCCGGCTTTAACTCCCGCGCAGAATGCCGCCGGATTGTAAAGTTTGCCTTTGAATATGCGGTAAAGAACAACCGTAAAACGGTGACCATTGTTCACAAGGCCAATATCCTCAAACTGCTGACAGGCCTGTTCCTTGAAGAAGGCCGCAAGGTTGCAGAAGAATACAAGGGCCGCATTGAATTCAATGAACGGATTGTAGATGCCTGCGCCATGCAGCTTGTTATCAACCCGTGGCAGTTTGATGTGATTGTGACCACCAACCTGTTTGGTGACATCCTTTCCGACCTTACGGCCGGTCTGGTTGGTGGCTTGGGTATGGCACCAGGTGCAAACATTGGTGAAAAAGCCGCTGTGTTTGAAGCCGTGCACGGTTCTGCGCCAGATATCGCAGGCAAAGGCATTGCCAACCCGCTGGCTCTGCTGCTGGCAGCCGTTATGATGCTGCGCCATGTAAACCGTAATGATCTGGCTGACCGTATTGATGCCGGTATCAAAAAGGTTATCACCAACGGTACGGTGCGCACGAAGGATCTGGGCGGCAATGCCACCACAAAGGATCTGACGGCAGCTCTGAAACAGGCCGTTGCCTGATATTGAGCAGTCCGGCTGTTCAAAAAACCGATTGCGATGGAAAGGGAGCCCTAGTGGCTCCCTTTTCTTTTGGCCATATATCGCATTAGGTTACGGCATGACCCGTTCTTTTGGTGGCCCGTGGCCTGCCCTGCCCCTTTCTGCTTCCTTCCGCATTGATGTGGAAGCCCCACCTCCGGCGGCTCCGGAAGATGTTGAACAGGAAATCACGCATCTATGGCAGCAAGCCTGTGCAACAACGCCAGCCCTGTTTAATGGCTGCGTATTTTCTGCATCCTGCGTAACGCGCACAGCCATTAAAGGCTATTGGACAGAGTATCGCCGCGTATTTGCGCAAATGAAGAACCCCGCACTTTTTCCTTTTCTGCGCCTGCAACCATTAGCCGTGGTGGGGCTGGTACATACGCCAGATGGATACGTATTAGGCCGGCGCAACCCATCTTCCATTTATCAGGGAAATTTCTGGCAAAGCCCGCCTGCTGGCAGCATTGAAAAACGCACCGATACGCAAAGCGTCAATCTGACCGAGCAGATTTTAGCAGAGGCTACAGAAGAACTGGGGCTGGATGCCAAAAGCCTAAAGGTTGGGCAGCCACTTATGGCAGTGCGGCACCCTCATACCCGCGTGTTGGATATTGGGCTTGTGTTAGAAACTCAGCTTGCTTTTACAAAAGTGGAAGAAAGCTGGAAACAACATGCCAACAAAGAATACGACATGCTGGCCTGTGTGCCTGCGCAAAATGTCACAACATGGCTGGGGCAAAACGCCATTTTACCAACCAGCCAGTATCTTTTGAAGCATGACGTAAAAAGTAAAATGCCGCGCATCTTCTGATACGCGGCATTGCACGACTTATTTAATTTCCACACCAATCTGCTTGATATCATGGAAGCTGATATCCGGGTTCTGTTCTTCTGTGCGGCGCATCATAAACGCTGATGTGGCCAGAAATACCGGATCATCATCCAGATCATCCGCCATGGCGGAGCGATGTGCTGCGGCAAAGGCCTCAATTTTCTCACGCGGGCCGGTAATCCAGCGGGCCAGAGAATAAGGCGTGGAATCAAAGCCAATAGCCACGCCGTATTCTGCTTTCAGGCGAGATTGCAGCACATCAAGCTGCAAGGTGCCCACCACCCCAACAATAGGCTGCGCACCATCTTGCGGGCGGAACAACTGCACCACGCCTTCTTCTGCCAACTGCACCAGCGCCTGCTTGAGCTTTTTGGCCTTCATGGCATCATCCAGCCGCACGCGGCGCAGAATTTCTGGAGCAAAGTGTGGCACGCCGGTAAACTGGATATCCTCACCTTCCGTCAGTGTATCACCAATACGCAAGGTGCCGTGGTTGGGAATACCCACCACATCGCCCGCAAAGGCTTCTTCTGCCAGATGCCGATCCTGCGCAAAAAAGAACTGAGGCGTATGCACGGCAAAACTTTTGCCCGTACGCGTGTGCTTAAGGCGCATGCCACGGCTGAGTTTTCCGGAACAGATACGGGCAAAGGCAATACGGTCACGGTGGTTGGGGTCCATATTCGCCTGAATTTTGAACACCAGTGCCGTCATGTTTGGCTCCGTGGCCTTTACCACGCGGGTTTCTGCGGCTTGGTCACGCGGTGGTGGGCCAAAGGCTACCAATGCGTCCAGCAGATCAGTCACCCCGATTTCCTTCATCGCACTCCCGAAGAACACAGGGGTAAGGTGCCCGGCATCGAAGGATTCTTTATCAAACTCTGGCAGCGCGGCTTCTACCAGTTCCAGTTCCTCACGCATCTGCACAAGGCGGGCATCATCTTCTGGCAGATCAACCGTTGTGTGCAGCTTTTTGGTGAGGATATCGTACGTGCCAACAAATTTGGCCGCACGCCCAACCGGCCATGTGGCAGGCGATGTATCCAGCGCGAGGGATGATGCAATTTCATCTAGCAGGGCAAACGGGTCCTGCGCCTCACGGTCCATCTTGTTGATGAAGGTGACAATCGGAATATCGCGCAAACGGCAAATCTCGAACAGCTTGCGTGTCCGATCTTCAATACCCTTGGCGGCGTCAATCACCATTACGGCGGAATCAACGGCTGTTAGGGTACGGTAGGTATCTTCCGAGAAGTCTTCATGTCCGGGCGTATCAAGCAGGTTGAACACACAGCCGCCGTAATCAAACGTCATCACTGAACTGACAACGGAAATCCCGCGGTCCCGCTCAATGCCCATCCAGTCAGACCGTGTGCGGCGGCGTTCACCCTTGGCGCGCACGTTGCCCGCCATCTGAATAGCCCCACCAGCCCGCAATATCCGTTCTGTCAGCGTGGTTTTACCGGCATCCGGATGCGAGATAATAGCAAAGGTCCGGCGGCGGGTAATATCACTGCTAAGAGGGGCGGATGCGGTATCAGACATAAGGGCTCTGTTCCGAAACAAACATGAGTAAAAACGGCAAACGCCGGATGGAGAGAAACACCTCCACCCGGCGCGGCATAAAACGAACCTAAACGCCGATTAACGGGAGTAGTATTCGACCACCAGATTCGGTTCCATCTGCACCGGATACGGCACATCGGAAAGCTGCGGGCCACGCAGATACGTACCCTTCATCTGGCGATGATCTACTTCCATGTATTCCGGCACATCGCGTTCGGAAGACTGTGCGGCATCCAGAACGATAGCCAGCTGCTTGGACTTTTCACGCACTTCGATAACGTCACCATCCTTCACGAGGTAGGAAGGGATGTTCATCTTCTTGCCGTTAACCAAAATGTGGCCGTGGCTGATGAACTGACGGGAAGCGAACGGCGTGATCGCAAACTTCATCCGGTATACAACGGCATCCAGACGGCGTTCCAGCAGGTTGATCAGGTTTTCAGACGTATCACCCTTGCGGCGCACGGCTTCCTGATAATAGCGGCGGAACTGCTTTTCTGTAATGTTGCCGTAGTAACCCTTCAGCTTCTGCTTGGCCATCAGCTGAACAGAGAAGTCAGACGGCTTGCCCTTACGGCGCTGGCCATGCTGGCCCGGGCCATATTCGCGACGGTTAACCGGAGATTTGGCGCGACCCCACAGGTTTACACCAAGGCGACGGTTAATTTTATACTTGCTCTCAAGGCGCTTGCTCATAGTGCGCTCTTCTCTCTTAACAGGCGGAACATCGGGCAGATGTCCGTCGTTACACCGGTAGTCTCCGTCCACCACGGATCGGAGCGGGCGCAAACCGTATTACCAGCGGGGTATGTGCCCCTACTGGCCGATTTGTCCACATTCCCGGCAATGGAGGCAGGAATTACGAAACCCCGGGCGCAGTGTCAACTTTTTCCGTTGCGCTTTCTGCCATTGTGCAGTGCATAGTCGTGCCATCGGCACATAAAATTGAAAAGAAAGGATTGCTCAGCATGCCATTTGCTAAAAAATGGGGGCTATTCGTGGCGTTGGGTCTCGCCCTGATTGTATTGGGCTTTATTGCCTGTATTGATGCGGTTTCCGTCACCCTTGCCAGCACCATCTTTATTGGCGCGCTGCTGATTGTGGCCGGCATTATGCAGGTGGTACATGCCTTTGCCGTGCGTGATTGGGGCGGCTTTATTTTTTCCCTGCTATGCGGGCTGCTTTACGCTGCTGGCGGTTACCTTCTTATAGAAGAACCAGCCACGGGCTCTGTTGCCATTACCATTTTTGTATCTGCCTGCTTTGTGGTTGTGGGTGTGCTGCGCTGCGTTCTGGCCCTGCAGGCACGCGGTATGCCCGGCTGGGTGATTATTCTGGGTAGCGGGCTTATCAGCCTGCTTGTAGGCCTGTGCCTGTACTTCACCCTGCCGTGGTCTGGCCTGTGGCTGATTGGCACATTTGTTGGCGCGGAACTGATTGTAAGCGGCATAAGCTGGCTGCAAATTGGCCTTGCCCTGCGCCAGAGCAACTCCCTGCCGCCGCCCATTACCCGCCTGTAAAACCTACAGCGTGTTCTACAAAAAACGGCGCGGGCCTGTTGGCTCCGCGCCGTTTTTTATGCCCGCATTATTAAGGCCATTTATTCCTTTGTTTCGGACGCAGGCGGTAGCTGGCTTTTGGGCGCCAACAGCATCAGCGCATCTTTGCCTGCATCATCTTCCACCTTACGGTTTGCACCGGGCAACAGCGCAATAGGCCGCTCTCCGGCTTCACGCTTGCGCAAGATGTTCTGAATATTTTCCAGCACCACGGGGTAATCTTCAATCAGGCGCTGGAAGCGGCTGGCCGTAATCACCATAAAGTGCCCAAACTGCACGGCACGGATGGTGCCGGGGCAGCGCCAGCCATGCAAGGCCTCTTGCGCGCCTATCAGATCCCCTGCGCCATACAGCACATCGGCCCCGGCCACGTGGCTTTCCGCCAAACCTGCGCTAATAAAATAGATGGCGCGCATCTTGCGCCCCTTCCGGCAGATAACCTCCTGCGGGGCCACAAAGCGTAGCGATGTAGTGGTGGCCAGATCATGCAGTTCCGCCCCCGGCAGGCCCTTGAAGATGGCGGCATGCTTCAGCCGGTCTTCTATGCCGCTGCGCAGATCAAAGCTCATCCGCTTGACCAGACGATGCCTGCGGCGTTCCAGCTCTTTCAGCAATTCGCGGCTCAGTTCATCACTGATAAGGGATTCTGAAAGCAGGGTTGTATATTCCTCGCTTTCCAACCGCAGAGCAATCTGGCGGAAAATCCGGTTTTCCAGCGCCTCGGCATAGCCGTGATAATGCAGGCGCAAGGTTTCCAGTGCCTCATCCAGCAGCTTGCGCTGGCGAGAAAGCACCTCGGCCACAATTTCTCCAATACGGCTGCCCAATGTGGGTTCCAGCCGTTCGTGCATGAAACGTGTGAGCGAAATGGAAATAAAATGCGCCACCATCAGCATTTCAAACCGTTCTGCCATGCACAGCATTAGCGGCCGATCCAGACGCAAATGGTTATGCACCCACTGCGCGGCCTTAAAGCGCAAGGATGGGCTTAACCGTTTACGCAACGCCCGCACATAGCCCAAACGCCCTTCCAGCCGCGCGCCATCAATAGCAGCTTCGGAAGACCGCAGCAGTGTTTCCATCACACGGCGGGAAAGCCCCTGCATACGGAACAGATCCAGCAACATGGAGCGTTCCTGGCTGGCTATGGTGATCAGTGCCAGATTAACGCGCTGAATGTCCGATAATGCGCGGTCAAACTCATTGGCAGCCTGTTCTTCCTCTGCCCGGCGCGCCAGATGATCGACCACCGAACGTGAGGCGTCTGCACTAAAGCCGAGTTCATCCCCCAGTTCCTTGGCGCGGGTGCACACATTACCCAACCCGATGCTGAGCACCTGATGCCGCATGGCCTCATCAATGGGGGAAAGCCGATCGAGCTTGAGAAACAGCACGAGTGAACGCAGCGTGGTGCCGTTAACAAGCAGCGTGATCAACACAAAGCCCGTGGCGATAATACCGATAAAATGCGCAACAGGAGTGGAAACGTGCTCGTTTTCCGTAACAGCCAGCGCCAGCGCCAGCGTAATGGCCCCACGCAAACCACCCCACACCATTGTCACCTTAAACGGTGTGGGCACGGGTGGGGAAAGGCGTGTCCATGCCAGCAAAGGCAGCATACCAAACACCACGGCTGCACGTGCAGCCAAACCCGCCACGCTGGCAATAAGGATAAGCACCCAGTCCCACCGGGTCATACCCACCAGCAGGCGCGGCACCAGCATGGAGGCCAGCACAAACACCAAGGACCCCGCCCAGAACACCAATTGCTGCCAAAGCTGATTGAGAAACAGCCATGTTTGCGGCCGAATGGTGGATGGCCCGTAAACAGAAAGCGTAAGCCCAGCAGCAGCCGTAGCCACCACGCCGGAAACCCCCAGAATTTCATCTGAAAGGATGTACACCACGTAAGGCAGTGCCACAGTCAACGTGATTTCCGCTGCCGAGCTGGCGATGGCAGACATCATGACCAGCGTGAGACGCCCGACAACGACCCCGACAATCAGCGCCCCCACAAAGGAGACCACGAAGGAGATGAGCGCATCACCCAGATGAATGGCTTTGTGTAGCGTGACGGAGGGCAGAAGAATAGAGAAGATGGAAATGGCCGCAGCATCATTCAGCAGCGCCTCACCTTCCACCAGCCGCGTCAAGCGTGTTGCGGCTCCAATATCTCGGAAAATCCCTGCCACGGCAGAAGGGTCCGTCGTAGCCACGATGGACCCTAGCAGCAGGCAGACCACAAGCGGCATCTGGGCAAAGGGGTAAAGCGCAAAACCAATAGTAGCTGTGGCAATAACAACTGCCACCACAGCCAGCAGCAAAACGGTGCCTGTTTCATGCGCCAGACGCCGCACATCAATGGCCAACGCGCCCTGAAACACCAGCGCGGGCAAAAAGATGAGCAGAAATTCTTCACTGTTCAGCGGAAAATCAAGCAAAGCTTCTGCAATGCCGTTGAAGGCCGAGGTGTGAGAACTGCGCAGCGCAACGTCTGCCAAAGAACCGATGATAATGCCCACAATTGCCAGCAGAACCGTTTCAGACAGTTCCAGCTTGCGTGCAATGGGCTGTACAGTGCTTACCACCACTAAAAGCAATGCAATAACAAGCAGTACCGCTGCCAGACCCGTTACCGCCATGCCACGCTATTCCCTATATCCAACACCAACATCCACACTGCCTCACCGTTACCATCAGGATAAGGCAAGGAAATGGCAGCCTCTGCGCCATATACGCGTTATCCCTAACATGGCATGCCCTGCCCTAGCCATATTGCCCACGGCATTGGCCTCATTATTCACGCATTTTCTTGCCATTATGTGAATGCACCGGGCTTGCACGCCACATATCAGCGCCTACCTGCTTTGTTCTTGGCGAACAGACCCAAACAACGCTATGTTGGAGGTATGATGAAACAGTTTTCTTCATTGCGGCGCCCCCACAAGGTCGCCCTTATGTTGCTGGCCGGGTTTGGGCTTGCTGCGTGTGCGCATGATCCGCACCGGCACTATTATCACCCCGGCTCAAACCACGGGCGCGCTGCGCCTGGTTGGTATCGCCCCCCTCTTACGCCCCAGCAGGGAACCAATCCTTACAAACATTCCACCACCAATTATGGTGGTGGCTCAATACGCTATGACCAATAAGTTTGTACGAATCTGCATCATTATCGCCACGATAGTTGTGGGGATCATGATGGTGTCGTCCCTTTACAAAAACCTTAGCGCGTTGATGACATCCCCATCCCCTGAAGCGACAATGGAGCAGAATGCTGGCCAGTAAGTCTGGCAAGCTGTTTCGCTCTGCCTGCTTTTGTGTGCTGCTTACAGCTGGCACCACAGAAACAGGCAGAGCCGCGGATGTTTCAGATGTTCCATCCTCCCCCCATATGGGTGGCACTTTGCGTCTGGTCGCGGCTTCTTCCGGCGGCACGCTGGACCCCCAGATCAATTACTCCGGCAAATACATCAATCTGTTTGCCAATGTGTATGATGGGTTAACCACCTTTCGCAAAGCCGATGGTCTGGCCGGAGCAGATGTGGTGCCAGATTTGGCGGAAGAACTCCCACAGCCTGAAGATAGCGGCCTGACCTATACCTTCCGCCTGCGTGAAGGCATTACGTTTTCCAACGGTCAACCCGTTACCACAGCAGATGTTGTGGCATCCTTCCGCCGAATTTTTCGTGTAGGTAGCCCAACGGCCGGGGCTTTTTATGGTGCTATTAAAGGTGCTCATGCCTGCCTACGCAGCCCGGCAGACTGCAAACTTGAAGGGGTTGTAGAAAACCCCGCCACCCGCAGGATCACGTTTCATCTTACAACGCCTGATACAGAATTCCTGCATAAGCTGGCATTTACCCATGCCGTTATTTTACCAGCTAACGCGCCAGACCACGATACCGGCAACGTGCCCTTACCCAGCACTGGCCCCTATCAGCTTGCAGCATATGACCCAAACCGGTTTTTGAAGCTGGAACGCAACCCGTATTTCAAGGAATGGAACCCGCAAGCACAGCCTTTCGGCTACCCGGATCGGATAGACTATACCTTTGGCATACCGGATGAAGCTGCCGTAACCGCCGTAGAAAACGGACAGTATGACTGGATGGCAGACCCTATTCCCCTAGACCGATTGGGAGAATTGGGCAGCCGCTTTGCAAGCCAGACACACGTATTGCGCCACCCGGCCATGTATTTTCTGCCCATGAACATGCGGGAAGCACCTTTTTCTTCCCTCAAGGCGCGGCAAGCCGTCAATTACGCACTAAACCGCAAGGCCATGACCATTCTATATGGCGGCCCCGGCATTGCCCGCCCGCTATGCGGCATGCTGCCTTCCACTTTACCGGCATCCTCTACGCAGTGTTTTTATACCAAGGATGCCTCTCCTGAATCTCCCGCCCCCATGTGGCGTGGCACAGATATGGAAAAAGCGCGCAATCTGGTACGTGAAAGCGGAACATACGGCCAGAAAGTAACCGTTATTGCCGCCAACACCAGCGTGGATCTGGCTATGGGCGCATGGGTGCGGGATATGCTGCAAAGTCTTGGCTACCACGCCAACCTGCGCCCACTTAGCAGCGCGCTGGCTTTTTCCTACATGCAGAATTCGGATAACCATGTGCAGATTGGCGTAGCCTCCTGGTCTGCCGATTATCCATCAGCCTCCAACTTTTTGGATGCTTTATTGGGATGTGAAAATATTCATCCCGGTTCAGACAGTTCCATCAATATTCCCGGCTTTTGCAACCAAGATGTACAAAGCCTGATGGATAAGGCCAAAACGGATGTAAGCCTGAGCGCACAGGCACAAAACGCCTTGTGGCAGGAGGCAGACAGGCGGGTTATGGAGCAGGCCCCCGTAGCCCCCGCCATTGAAAAAGATGCTGTGATTTTAACATCCCCACGCCTGAAAAACCTGCTGTTTACAACCGTAAACCAGCTTTTGTTTTCTCAGGCATGGGTTCAGTAACTTATCCCGCTTTAACGCTTTATCCACAGAATCTGTGGATGAAACGTGGGACAACCGCAGGATGAAAGCTGGAAGAACCGGATAACCCGGTTATCCGCTTATTTCAGCCGCTCCAGAACGGCATCTCGCACAACTGGAGGCAATGGCACGTAGTCCAGCTCCCGGCTGGCGGCTTCTCCATCCTTCACACCCCAACGGAAGAACGTTCTTACAGCGTTTCCGTGGTTTGCCTCATTCGCCTCACGCGGCACAAGTGCGTAAGTGGTGGTAACAATCGGCCAGCTTCCGGCCCCATCTGCATCACAGAGCGAGGCTGTCATGTCTGCGTGGTCCCACGTCGCGTTTTCAGCAGCCCGTGTAAAACTGGTAACGGACGGCACCACAAATTCCCCAGCCCGATTTTGCAGAACAACCGTGGAAAGGTGGTTGCGTTCTGCATAGGCATACTCTGCATAGCCCACGCTGCCTTCCGTATTTTTTACGTAAGAGGCAATGCCATCATTCCCACGCGCGCCTGCGCCAACTGGCCACGCAACAGACGTGCCACGCCCTACCTGTTTTTCCCATGTGGGGGAAACTCGGCCAAGATATTCTGTAAACACGTAGGTTGTGCCAGACCCATCTGCCCGATGCAGCGGAGCCACGGGCAGATCCGGCAACGTCACACCGGGATTGAGTGCTACAATGCGCGGATCATTCCACTGCGTGATGGAACCATCATAAATAGCAGCCAGAACGGGGCCGGTAAGGCGTAAGGCGCCTTCTGGCACACCCGGCACATTGGCAATAACAACAATGCCGCCAATAGCGGTTGGAAACTGGAGCAAATGCCCAGCTTCCAACCGCGCATGAGACATAGGGGCATCGGATGCCCCAAAATCTACCGTGCCAGCCAGAACCTGATTTTGCCCAGCGCCAGAGCCAATGGTCTGATAATTAAGCTGCACACCGGTTTGCGCCGCAGAATGCGCAGACCATGACTGATACAAGGGCGCGGCAAAGCTGGAACCGGCCCCTGTAATCTGCTCGGCCTGCGCCTGCGGCAAAACAGCGCCTGCCAAGCCACACAACAAGGCAGAAAGGGCAACAGTTTTCTTCCAACTCATAATTTTTGCCCTACCCACCATGATGCGCTTTTCCTTCATACAGCCCTGCTCCTTGCCACTTAACGCAGGGTTGCGCCTGTTGCCTTGGTAACAGCGGCAACAATTTTGTCAGACACAGCTTCCAGCTCCGCATCTGTCAGGCTTTTATCCATGGGCTGAAGGGTGACTTCCACACCAATGGAGCGATGTCCTTCTGGCACGTGTGGGCCTTCATACACATCAAACAGGCTCACATCTGCCACAAGCTGACGTTCTGCCCCACGCACGGCCCGCAACAGTTTTTCACCCGGGACATCACGCGCCACAACAAATGCAAAATCACGCCGCACAGGTTGGAACGCAGAAAGACGCGGTGCGGCTTTCTTTTTACGCTTAGGGTCTGGCACTGTATCAGGCATCAGCTCAAACCCGACAACCGGCACATCAATACCTTCGGCCTGAAGCAGAGATGGATGCAGTTCACCAAAATAGGCCAGCACGTTTTTAGGCCCTTGCCGCAGCACGCCAGAACGGCCGGGGTGGTACCAACCCGGTGCATCTGTAGTGGTGCTGATGGCATCTGGGTTGACACCAAGCTGCTGGAGCAGCTCCAGCGCATCGGCCTTGGCCGCCCAGAGGGAAACAGGCTGCCCCGCCTGCCCCGGATAACGCGGTGTGTGGCCAGAGCGCACACCAGCTACCACTGGCTGCTGGCCGTTTTCTGCAAAAGCTGGGCCAACTTCAAACAGCCCCAGATCACCCCATCCACGTGCACTGTTGTGCTTAACCGCAGCCAACAGGTTGATCATGGGTGTGGGGCGCATCTGGTCCAGATCAGATGCAATAGGATTGAGCAGACGCAGGGATTCCGGCGCGCCACCAAAGCGCTCAGCCACCTCGTGCGAGACAAAGGAGAAACCGACTGTTTCTGTTAGCCCGCGCGCAGCCAGAAAGCGCCGTGCCAATGCCAGACGTGCCTGCCGGGGTGTAAGTGCTGCTTCTGGCACAACCACCACAGATGACAGCGGCACCGCAGGCACAGCATCCAGCCCTTTCAGGCGCAGCACTTCTTCAACCAGATCACTTTCTGATTCTATGGCAGCCACACCTTCCGCAGCCTTGGCCGCCACATCAGCCGGAATACCTTCGCCCTGTGCCAGAACAGGCTTTTGGGCAATATCATTCCGCCATGATGGCACGCTCACGCGCACTTGCGTATCGGTGCGTTCCTGCACCTCAAAACCCAGCTTTTCCAGCAGGTCCACGCTTTCATCAGCAGGTACATCCAGCCCACCCAGATCACGCACGCGGGCAAAGCGCAGTGTGGCATCACGCTGCCATGCGGGCTGCGCACCGGCAGAAACAACTTCGCTGGCCTCACCGCCGCACAGTTCAATAATCAGATGTGTGGCTGCTTCCAGTGCGGAAACGGGCAGAGCCGGATCTACCCCGCGTTCGAACCGATAACTGGAATCTGAAGAAACACCCACGCGGCGGGCGCTCAGAGCAATTTTCACAGGGTCAAACAGTGCGCATTCCACAAATACATCTGTGGTTTCTGCTGTAGCACCTGTGGCCTCACCGCCCATAATCCCGGCCAGAGACTGCACGCCAGCCTGATCTGCAATCACGCAGTCTTCCGGGCCAACGGTGTAATCCTGCCCATCCAGCGCACGAAACTGCTCACCTTCACCACGGCAGATTGTCAGCTTACCACCAGCAATTTTAGCAGCATCAAACACGTGCAGCGGGCGACCGAGATCGAAACAGAAATAGTTGGTGATATCCACCAGAGCGGAAATCGGGCGCAGGCCAATGCTTTCCAGTTTGCGCTGGAGCCATTCCGGGCTGGGGCCGTTTTTCACACCACGAATAGTACGACCCAGCACCCACGGGCAAGCTTCCGGGTAGGAAATATCCCACACCACAGGGGAATCAAACTTGCCTTCCACCGTTTCTGCCAGCCACGGGCGCAATGTGCCCAGCCCAGCAGCAGCCAGATCCCGCGCAATGCCACGCACACCCAGTGCGTCACCCCGGTTGGGGGTAATGGCAATGTCGATCACCACATCATCAAGACCAGCAAAATCAGCGTAGGACTGACCGGGAAGCGTATCTTCCGGCAATTCTGCAATGCCGTTGCTTTCTTCACCAAGGCCCAGTTCACGCAGGGAGCACAGCATACCGCCGCTGGCTTCACCACGGATCTTGCCTTCCTTGATGGTAATATCCAGCCCCGGCACATAAGTGCCCGGCTTGGCAAAAATAACGGCCAAGCCTTTGCGCGCGTTGGGTGCACCGCACACCACCTGCACGTCCTGAAAACCGGGGCCTGCATCTACCCGGCATACCTGAAGGCGGTCTGCATTGGGGTGCGGCTGGGCATCCAGAATACGGGCAGTTAAAAATGGCTCAATCGCCGCGCCGCGGTTTTCTACACTTTCAACTTCAAGTCCGATCTGGTTCAGCTTCGCGCAGATTTCTTCCAGCGTGGCCTGCGTATCCAGATGGTCATACAACCAAGATAGCGTGAACTTCATTCCTCACACCCCCTCATGCAGTAGCGCGGGCGCAAGTGGGTCCGACCCATAATAGCGCAGCCAGCGGATATCACTTTCATAAAACGAACGCAGATCGGGAATACCGTTCTTCAGCATGGCCAGCCGCTCAATGCCCATACCAAAGGCAAAGCCCTGCCATTCACGCGGGTCCAGCCCACAGTTGGCCAGCACACGAGCATGCACCATGCCTGCACCCAGCACTTCCAGCCAGTCTTCCCCACCACCGATCTCACCGGTTTTACGAGACCAGCCGATATCCACTTCCAAGGAAGGTTCGGTAAACGGGAAGTAGGAAGAACGGAAGCGCACCGGCAGTTCCGGCTTACCAAAAAACGCCCGCAAAAATTCAATCAGACAGCCCTTAAGGTGCCCCAACGTAATACCCTTGCCCACAACCAGGCCTTCGCACTGGTGGAACATGGGGGAATGCGTGGCATCATGATCCGCCCGGTAAGTGCGGCCCGGCACAATAACGCGGATAGGCGGCTTTTGCGCCAACATGGTGCGGATTTGCACGCCAGATGTCTGGGTACGCAGCACACGCGTTACATCTAGCCCCGGCTGTGGCGGCAGGTAAAACGTATCATGATCCGTGCGGGCAGGATGATGATCAGGCGTGTTGAGGGCGGAGAAGTTGTGCCAGTCGGTTTCGATATCCGGCCCTTCTGCCACCTTAAAGCCCATGGCGCCAAAAATGGCGGTCATTTCTTCAATCGTGCGGCTGATGGGGTGCAAGTAGCCACGTTCTACCGGCGGTGGCGGCAGGGTAACATCTACCCGTTCAGCAACCAGACGGGCTTCCAGCTCTGCGGCTTCCAGTTCCTTGCCGCGAGCTTCAACAGCGCGGGTCAGCTCATCACGCAGGCGGTTCAGCGCCACACCGCGGGCTTTGCGTTCATCGGGCTGCATTTTCCCCAGCGCTTTGAGCAAAGCCGTCAGCCTGCCGGATTTTCCCAGGGTGCTGACACGCACGGCATCCCATGCTTTCAGGTCTGTGGCGCCAGCCAGTTCGGACAGGACTTCCTGCCGCAGAATCTCAAGATCGTTGCTCATGAAACCTCACGCGAGGAGAAAATGCTTACCGGGCGGATACAATTTCCCGCAGCGGGAGAAAAGCCCCAAGAGGGAAAACCACATCCTCCCTCACCGGCACCAAGCAAAAAGGCCGCCCACGGGGGACGGCCTTTTCTTCAACCTTATCGTATCAGACAGGCAGATCAGGCAGCCAGAGCAGCCTGAGCCTTCTTTACGATTTCAGCAAAAGTTGCGGCATCATCAAACGCAATGGCGGCCAGCACCTTACGATCGATTTCGATACCAGCCTTATCCAGACCGTTGATGAAACGGCTGTAGGTCAGGCCATGTTCGCGCACCGCAGCGTTGATACGCTGAATCCACAGAGCGCGGAATTCACGCTTTTTGTTGCGGCGGTCACGGTAAGCATAGCGCAGTGCCTTTTCAACACGTTCCAGCGCAATGCGATAGTTGGTGGAGGAGCGGCCGCGATAACCCTTGGCCAGTTCCAGAACCTTTTTATGACGAGCAAGGGTGGTAACACCCCGTTTTACACGTGCCATGAATCAGATGCTCCTTATAGCCCGTAGGGGGCCCACTGCTTGACGGTACGACCGTCCTGCGGGGTCATGGTCTGCGTGCCGCGAGCGGAGCGCTTCATTTTCTGTGTGCGCTTGATAAGGCCGTGGCGTTTACCGCACGGACCAGAGAGCACCTTGCCGGTTGCGGTGATTTTAAACCGCTTTTTGACCGACGACTTGGTCTTCATCTTGGGCATTTCAACACTCCTGAACAAATCTGGATAACGTCACCTTAAATAATTAAGGCAACCAACCACGGCCGGGCATGCCCTACAAGCCCGGACGCGTGTGCGAATGCGCTCCCTTAACGGAAAGCCCCATCACTTTCAAGCCTCACATACGCAGCTTTCTTGCTTATGCTGCGTTTTGCCCCAACATTATGCCCAACAGATATTTTAAAGCGAGGTACACGGTTTTCATGATCCCTCTTTCCAACGCCACACTGCATCAGCTTCCTGTTCAGGTTACAACGCCGCGTTATGACCGGCAGAAAACCACGGCAGGCATTGCGCATCTTGGCGTGGGCAATTTTCATCGCGCCCATCAGGCCATGTATATCAACAAAGTTCTGGAGCGCGAGGGCCAGCAAGGCTGGGCCATTGTTGGCGTAGGCCTGCGCAATACACCGCGCGAAGACAAGCGCGCTGCCATTATGGCGGAACAGGACAACCTGTACACACTCACCGCCTTTGCGCCCGATGGCACGCATGAAACCAATGTTATCGGCAGCATTATAGAATATGTGCACGCAGCCAAAGATCGCGCTGCCGCCATTAAGCGCCTGACAGACCCGGATATTAAAATTGTCACCCTGACCATTACAGAAGGTGGCTACCACTTGGATGCTGAAGGCAACTTCACGCTCGATCACCCTGATATTAAAGCAGATTTAGCGCGCGATGTGCCTGAAACAGCATTCGGGCTAGTATGTGAGGCCCTGCGCCAGCGGCGCGAAAGCGGCACCGGCCCCTTTACGGTGCTTAGCTGCGATAACCTGCGCCATAATGGCAAAGCTGCCCGCACGGCTTTTTGCACCTACGCCACAGCGCGCGACCCTATCTTGGGTGCGTGGATGAAGGAAAACGTTACCTTCCCATCCAGCATGGTGGACCGGATTACACCATCTGTTGGCGCAGCAGATGTTACACGCCTGGATGCCCTGACAGGTGTTGCTGACCAGATGCCCATTTTTGCAGAAGATTTCACGCAATGGGTGATTGAAGATAATTTCTGCGATGGTCGGCCGGAACTGGAAACCGTAGGCGTTCAGTTTACAGATGACGTTGGGCCTTATGAGCAGGTAAAACTCCGGATGCTCAATGCCTCCCACTCCATGCTGGCACTGCCCGGTGTGCTAATGGGGTATGACACTGTGCCACATGCCATAGAAGACACCTTGCTGCTGGGCCATCTGGAACGTTTTCTGGCAGAAGACGCGTCACCCTTCATCACGCCACCAAAAGGTGTTTCTCTGGCACAATACGCCCAACAGGTATTGCACCGCTTCCGCAACCCTGCGGTGGGCGATCAGCTTTTGCGCATTGCTTCCGATAGCGGCTCCAAATTGCCCGTGTTTCTGACAGATACTGTCAATGGCGTTCTGGGCTCTGGGCGCGATCATTGGCGGCTGGCGTTTGGCACGGCATGTTTTCTGGAATATCTGCGTGGCACTACGGATAAGGGCACGCCCTATACCATTACAGAACCTGCCATTAACGCAGAACAACTTGCGCTGGCCCGTGCAGAAGATCTGGCCACAGGGTTGCAGATGACCGTTTTTGCGGGCTGGAACCTGAAAGATCACCCCGACTTTGCAACTGACGTTGTGAAAATCCGCCAGAGCATTCGCGCTCAAGGCACACACAAAACCCTTGCCCAGCACGCTGGCTAATCTGCCTTAGGCCTTTGTGCCGCCGTACCGTTGCGCTCTCTCTGATAAACCGAATACGGCTACAGCAGAGAAGTGCAACGGCCTCTTTCATCGCAAAAATATGATTTCTTTCAAGAACTGAGCGCATGGCATACATGCAAAATCAACGCTTAACTATATACGTTAAAATATAGATAAAGACGAACCCCCTGTTTTTCTGCAATATTCTCGGCAGACAAATAAATCTTATTCAGATTTCACTGTAATACAGTGGAACCTATGCGTTTATTTACATCGCAATTCCAGATAAGAATCGTCCTGAATCAAGAAACGAACCTCAGACGCTGATCCATCGGCTCATGGCGCGTAGGCTTACGTGTTGCCCGCCAGATGGTACGTTTTTCACGGGATTGGGGGTAGAGTGATCAAACGTCTTCTAGCGGGAGTAGCCGCGGCCGGGGTCCTTGGGGGGCTCGGGTTTTTATATTATGCATGGTATCCACCAATTGCCCCGATTGAGCGGCCAAACCCCGCCAGCTTTTCTGCCGAGCAGATAGAGCGCGGGCGGATTGTGGCGGCTGAAGGGTATTGCGCAGAATGTCACACCCGCACAGATAACGGCGGTGGGCCGGAACTGGCTGGTGACTATAGAATGGATACCCCATTTGGGGCCATCTATTCTTCCAACATCACACCAGATGTTGAAATGGGCATTGGTGCCTGGTCGGAAGAGGCCTTCCGCCGCGCCATGCATCTTGGTGTGTCCCGCAAGGGCGTGCATCTGATTCCGGCTTTCCCGTACGATCATTTCACCAAGATGACGGATCAGGATATTTCCGATCTGTATGCCTACATCATGACACGCCCGGCCGTGCATATGTCTCGCCGCCCGAACGAGCTGCCTTTCCCGCTCAGCCTGCGTATTCTTCAGGCTGGTTGGAAACTGCTGTATCTGCGCCCCGGCGTTTACAAGCCCGATCCACGGCATGATGCGTTGTGGAATCGCGGTGCCTATCTGGCTGAAGGCAACGCCCACTGCGGCGCGTGCCACACCCCGCGTGACCTTATGGGTGCCGAAAAGAAAGGCTCTGCCTACGAAGGTGCCGTGGTGGATAACTGGATTGCGCCTGCCCTTAACGAGCACAACCCAACCCCCACCACATGGACGGAAGATGAGCTGTTCCAGTATCTGCGCTTTGGCGTAGCCCCGCTGCACGGCCCGGCCGGTGGGCCTATGTCCCCCGTGCCGCATCGCTTCCTTTCCACCGTGCCGGAAGAAGATGTGCACGCTATTGCGCATTATTTTGCGGATGTGGACCACGCTGCCGAGCGTGAAAAGAACGACAAGGCTGCCTTGGCCCGCGCCATGGAAGAATCCAAAACCGATCTAATCGGCCCGAATGTGGACCCGGACGCAAAGCTGTATCAGGGTGCCTGTGCGGCCTGCCATTACAACGCAGCGCCCACGCCTGTTCTTGGCCGCCCGGATCTGGCGCTGAACAACGCACTGTGGCTGGATGAACCCACAAACCTGTATCAGGTCATGCTGCGTGGGCTTACGGCGGAAGAAGGGCAATCTGGCGTAGCCATGCCCAGCTTCTACAATGCGCTGTCCGATAAGGATATGGCCCGCATTGCCGCCTATCTGCGCCGCACCCGCACCACACTGCCACCGTGGACAAACCTTGAGAAAAAGGCCGCTGAAGTGCGCAAGACCGTCCAGCCAGTTCCTGTCAATTCTTCGCACTAAGACGGAACACGGAGCAAGAGATGATAAAGTTCAAACTCAATGGCCGTGACGTTTCCGTCGATGTGCCAGAAGATACCCCCCTGTTGTGGGCCCTGCGTGATGATCTGGACCAGACAGGCACAAAGTTTGGGTGTGGCGTAGGCCAGTGCGGTGCATGCACCGTGCTGGTGGGTGGCCGAGCCACCCGCTCCTGCATTACGCCCATCAGCTCCATTGAAGGCGCTGATGTAACCACCATTGAAGGCCTGCACCCAGAAGGCAAACACCCTGTGCAGGAAGCCTGGAAGGATATTCAGGTTCCGCAGTGTGGGTACTGTCAGTCCGGCCAGATCATGCAGGCTGTCAGCCTTCTGAAAGATTATCCCGACCCGACGGATGAGCAGATTGATGGCGTAATGGGCGGCAGCCTGTGCCGCTGCATGACGTATGTGCGCATCCGCAAGGCAATCAAGAAAGCGGCCGCCGCCATGCAGAAGGAGGAGGCATCTCATGGGTAAGCTGGAACGCATTGCAGCCCGGCAGGATCGGGCCGCAGGCCGTGGGCCCACGCGCCGCGGTTTTCTGCTTACGGCCATGGGCTCGGCCTTTATGTTCGGCTTTGCACGGCAGGGTAACGCTGCGCAGGTTTATCCGCAGGCCGCAGGCAATCTGCCCGCCGGTGGTGCGTTTGAACCCACAATCTGGTGCTCCATTGCACCAGATGGCTGGGTGAACGTAAACGTTATTCGTGCAGAAATGGGCCAGCATGTTGGCACAGCTCTTGCCCGGATTATTGCCGATGAAATGGAAGCGGACTGGAACAAGGTTAAGATCACCTACGTGGATACAGACCCCAAATGGGGCCTGATGATTACGGGTGGTTCTTGGTCTGTCTGGCTGACGTGGGATCAGTTCCGCCAAGCTGGTGCCGCAGCCCGTACCGTGATGGTGGAAGAAGGTGCGCGCCTTCTGGGTATGGCGCCTTCTGCATGTATTGCCCGCAATGGGCAGGTTATTGCGGGCAAGCGCTCCATTTCCTACGGTGACATTGTAAGCCGAGCGCACCCTACCCGCACCTTTACGCCGGATGAAATGGCCAAGTTGCCGCTCAAGCCTTCATCCGAACATCGGTTGATCGGGCGTGAAGTTAAAGCGCTGGATATTCCTTCCAAAACAGATGGCTCAGCCATTTATGGCATTGATGCCAAGCTGGAAGGCATGGTGTATGCCCGCCCCAAAATGCCGCCCACGCGGTATGGCTCCAAAGTGGTTTCTGTTGATGATACGGAAGCCAAAAAGGTTAAGGGCTATATCCGCTACATTGTGCTGGATGATCCTTCCAACACAGTACCTGGCTGGGTGGCTGTTCTGGCTTCCTCCTACCCTGCTGCCATCCGCGCAACAGATGCCCTAAAAGTAACGTGGACACCGGGTAAAACCGCCAACGTGACAGAACAGGACATTATTGAGCACGGCCGTAAGCAGATTGCCGAAAAAACCGGCGGTTCGCGCATCTTCAATGATGCCGGAGTGGATGAGGCACTGGGCAAAGCCGATAAGGTGGTGGAACGCACCTATACGTGCTCTTCCGTGCTGCATTATCAGCTGGAACCCATGAACGCCCTTGCCCGCCTGCATGAAGGCAAGTGGGAAGTACATTGCGGTAACCAGTGGCAGACCCTGTTCCTGCCCGTTATTGCCAAGGCGCTTCAGGTTCCTGAATCCGATGTGGTGATGCGCAGCTACCTGTTGGGTGGTGGTTTTGGCCGCCGTCTGAACGGGGATTACGCAGTTCCCGCCGCGCTGATTTCCAAGGCACTGGGTGGCAAGCCTGTTAAACTGGTGTTTACCCGCTCTGACGACGTGCTGTTTGATTCCATCCGCTCACCGTCCATCCAGACAGTGCGCGCTGGTGTTAACAAGGATGGTTCCATTAACGGGTGGGAGCATCATGCCTCTGCCGGTTGGCCAACAGGCGTGATGGCTGCCGCCTTTATGGAAAAAGGTGAAGACGGCAAACCATACGATCAGTTCGCCATTGCAGGCGCTGACCACTGGTACGATGTCGGCCCCATTCTGGTGCGTGCGCTGGATAATGATCTGGCCGATGCCACCTTCCGTCCCGGTTGGCTGCGTTCGGTCAGTTCCGGCTGGACACCGTGGGCGCATGAAAGCTTTTTGGATGAACTGGCCCATGATTATGGGAAAGATCCGGTTGATTTCCGCCTTGGGCTGCTAACATGCAAGGGCCGTAATGCAGGCAGTGCTCCCAACTCTGTTGGTGGGGCATCCCGTCAGGCCAATGTGCTTAAAAAGCTGGTGGAAAAGTGCGGTTACGGCAAAGTTAGCCTGCCGAAAGATACGGCCATTGGCATTGCCACCACCTTCGGGCAGGAACGCAACATGCCAACATGGACAGCAGGTGCCGCACAGGTGCATGTTGACCGCGAAACAGGCGTTGTAACCTGCCAGAAAATCTGGCTGGTGCTGGATGCTGGCACGATTATTGACCCAGACGGCGCCTTGGCCCAGACCGAAGGCGGCGCACTGTGGGGCCTGAGCATGGCGCTGTTTGAAGGTACGGAAATTGAAAACGGCAACGTTCGTGACCGTAACCTGAACACCTATACGCCCCTGCGTATTACAGATGTGCCGGATATGGATATTGAATTCCTGCCCAGCACGGAAAAACCCATGGGGCTTGGTGAACCAGGTGTAACCACCATTGCACCAGCTATTGGCAACGCCATTTTCAATGCTGTTGGCGTGCGTATGCGGCACCTGCCCGTGCGCCCAGCTGACATTTTGAAAGCGCTGAAAGAAAAGGGGAACGCCTGATTTTTCAGGCACCCGCTTTTCTGTAAAGCAGGCATAATAAAAAACCGGCGGCTGGATTTTTCCAGCACGCCGGTTTTTTATTTGAAATTGCACCACCTATCTAAAGGCGGCGCAATTCACATTCAGTTCAGGCCACAGCAGAAGCAGCAACGGAACGAATAGCCCGCGCCATAGCTTCCACCCCATTGCCTCGGTTGGTGGAAAGTGCCTGCACAAGCCCCAGATCACGCAGGAACTTGGGGTCTGTTGCCTGAATTTCTTCTCTGGATCGGCCAGAATATACGCGCAACAGCAAGGCCACCAGCCCGCACACTATGGCGGCGTCAGACAGGCCTGCAAAATACAGTTTGCCGTCCTCTTCCTTTTCTTCCAGCCATACCTGGCTTTGGCAGCCGGGCACGCGGTGGGCATCATCACACCATTCTTTCGGGAATGGGGGCAGCTTGCGCCCCATTTCTATGATGTACTGATACCGTTCCATCCAATCATCAAAGATTTCCAGCTCATCGCGGATGGCTTCAATAGCTTCTTCTGCCGTATCTTCCTGCGGCGTTACAAATGGTGCTTCCATTACAGAATAAACCTGCTCAGATCTCCCTTGCGCGCCAGTGGCGCGACTTTTTCCTGCACCATTGCAGCATTTACTTCCACGGTTTCACCCTTACGGTCCGATGCCGTGAAAGAGACTTCTTCCAACAATCTTTCCAGCACCGTGGCAAGGCGCCGCGCCCCAATATTTTCTACACGGTCGTTAATATCTGCTGCCAGTTCAGCCAGTGCATCTATGGCATCATCCGTAAAGTTCAGCGTCACACCCTCTGTGCCCATCAGTGCGATGTACTGCTTGAGCAAAGAATGCTCTGGGTCTGTTAAAATACGGCGCAAATCTTCACGGCTAAGTGGCTGTAATTCTACCCGAATAGGCAAACGCCCCTGAAGTTCTGGCAGCAGGTCAGACGGTTTAGCCAAATGGAACGCGCCTGAAGCAATAAACAGAATATGGTCTGTATTCACTGGGCCGTGTTTGGTGGAAACGGTTGTGCCTTCAATCAGCGGCAGAAGGTCACGCTGCACCCCTTCGCGGGAGACATCGCCACCCTTTGCACCGCTTTCTGATGCACGGGCACACACCTTGTCTATCTCATCCAGAAAAACAATGCCGTTTTCCTGCGCATTGGCTACGGCTTCCCGCGTAAGGGCCTCACCATCCAGCAGGCGGTCCGCTTCTTCGCGCTTTAGATATTCCCGTGCCACAGAAACCTTGAGCTTTTTCTGCTTGGGGCCACGGTTCATGAAGGCTTTCATCATATCGCCTACATTAATGGCCTGCCCCGGCACGGCTCCGGGCATATCACTGCTTCCGGCAGGGGCCTGCTCGGTTACGGCAATATCAATTTCCTTGTCTTCAAGCTGGCCGCTGCGCAGCATGCTGCGGAATTTGCTTTTTGTATCGGCAGAAGATCCTTCCCCCGCCAGCGCATCTACAATGCGTTCTTCCGCTGCCTGCCGGGCTTTTTCTTCTACATCCTTGCGGCGAGATGTTTTCAGCATGGTGATGGAGACTTCCACCAGATCACGCACAATGCTGTCTACATCTCGGCCCACATAACCCACTTCGGTAAACTTGGTGGCTTCCACCTTCAGGAAAGGAGCCTGCGCAAGTTTTGCCAGCCTGCGGGCAATTTCTGTTTTACCGCAGCCAGTAGGGCCGATCATGAGGATGTTTTTAGGCACAACCTCCTCACGCATGCCCTCAGAAAGCTGCGCACGCCGCCAGCGGTTGCGCATGGCAATAGCCACGGCCCGCTTGGCATCCTGCTGGCCAACAATAAACCGGTCCAGTTCGCTTACAATTTCACGCGGGGAAAAGTTAGGAGCATCCATTACCGGCTCTCCTGATCTGAGGCTGCCTTGAGTGTTTCCACACGGACAGAGTGATTGGTGTAAACGCAGATATCACCGGCAATCTTCATAGACCGCCGCACAATTTCCTCTGCCCCCAGCCCATCAACCGTCAGCAGGGCACGGGCAGCGGAAAGAGCATAGTTGCCGCCTGAGCCAATAGCGATAATGCCATCTTCGGGCTCCAGCACATCGCCATTGCCTGTGAGGGTAAAGGAATGTTCGGCATCTGCCACGGCCATCATGGCTTCCAACCGGCGCAGATAACGGTCTGTCCGCCAATCCTTTGCCAGTTCTACACAGGCGCGCTCAAGCTGGTTGGGGTAGCGTTCCAGCTTGGCTTCCAGCCGCTCAAGCAGGGTAAAGGCATCTGCCGTAGCCCCTGCAAAGCCCGCCAGAATATTATCCTGCGGGCCTATGCGGCGCACCTTCCGGGCATTGCCCTTAACAACCGTGCTGCCCAGCGTGACCTGACCATCGCCCGCCATGGCAACTTCGGCCCCGCGCCGCACGCAGAGAATGGTTGTCCCGTGCCAGCCGACGGGATCATGAGATGAGGAAGCTGTGTGAAAAGTATGCATGATCTTCCTCAGATAAGCCTTATTCCGCCCAGAACAAGGGGTTGGCCTATGCAGCCAGCATGGCCTTTACATCTCCTAAAAGCGCATCACGCGTGTAGGGTTTGTGCAAAACGGCCACGCCTTGGGGCAAAATACCCAGATCTGCATAGCCTGTTACAAACAGCACTGGCAGTTCTGCCCGTTCGGCATGGATACGTTGTGCGGCCTCGCCCCCATTCATGCCGGGCATCATCACATCCATCACCACAAGGGCAATATCTGGCCTGTTGCGTACGGTTTCCACTGCTTCGGCACCGCTGGCCGATTCCAGAACCTCATACCCTGCACGGCTTAGAAAGCCTGCCGTTACCGCCCGCACGCCCGGTTCATCATCCACCACTAGAATAGCGCGGCCCTGTGGTGTGGCAGCCAATGTGCGCATGTTGGCGGTGGCATTGCCAGAAGCACCTGCCGTTGGTGGAATGGATGCTGAAAGCTGCGCATCCATGGCCGGGAACCACAACTCTACAGAAGTGCCGCCACCCGGCGTACTTTCCACCCGCACTTCACCGCCGCAATGGCTGATAAAGCCATAAATCATGGACAGGCCCAGCCCGGTACCCTGCCCCATATCCTTGGTAGTGAAGAACGGATCAAAAATGCGGGCACGCATTTCTTCCGTCATGCCCACGCCTCTGTCCGAAACCTGCACAACCACCCATGCCCCGGCGTGATCCTTGCCCACATGGCGGCCCAAAAGCCGTGCAACCTGCCGCACGGAAACGCTGGTTTTGCCGCCCTCCGGCTGAGCATCTATAGCGTTAATGCACAGGCTGAACACCGCCAGTTCAAGCTGCACGGGGTCTGTCCATACTGGTGGCAGAGGTTCTTCGGGCAGCACAAACTGCACGCTGCTAAAGCGCCCACTACCTTCCACCAAGGCGGAATCCAGCGCATCGCGGATATCTTCTGGCACCTTGCCCTGCTTCATAAAGCCCTGAAGGTTCTGGATGACATCCTGCACTTCCACCCGTTGGCACACCAAATGGCGCGGACGGCTGAAGTCCAGCAGTTTGCGCGTAAGTGTGCCCCCTCGGCGTGCGGCTTCCATGGCGTTCTGATACAGCCGTGCCACGCCCGGCTCACGCGGAGGCTCCAGATCCTGCACCAGTTCCAAAGACCCCTGAATGGCGGTAAGCAGATTATTGAAATCATGCGCAATGCCGCCAGCCAATGTGCCAATGGCCTGCATTTTCTGGGCCTGTCGCAAGCGCTGTTCCAGCCCCAGCAGGTCTGTTACGTCCCGATCAATCAGGATGGAGTAATCAGACAAAAGTCCCGAGCGCACAGGGGCATTACGCAGGCTATCTAGCCGTACGCGGGTAAGATCATGCCAGCGGTTTTGTCCATCAGGCCCCGGAAGCTGCAAAACCTGCTGATCCCGCCCGGATGTTTCCAGCGCCTGCTGCGCTTCTTCCAGACTTTCCTGCCGCGGGCCGTTTACCAGGTCCTCTTCTTTCTGGCCCAGGCATTCGGCAACGCTGCGCCCGAATTCCCGCGCCATCTGCTGGTTCAGGCGGATAAAGCAGCCGTTCTGATCTTTGAACGCCAGCCCGAATGGCAGGTTTTCCAATAGCCCGCGTAGCAAAAGCTGCTCACACTCCAGTTCTTTTTCCAAAAAATAGCGTGCAGCAGCCTGCCCCACCATGGAAAGCAGTGTTTCATCGTCCCACGGTTTGTACGCAAAAAAGGAAATCTGCCCCCGGTTCAGCGCGGCTTCTACGGCGGAGATATCGGCATATCCCGTGAGCAAAATGGCCCCTGCGCCGGAAATATCCCGCGCCTGCGCCAAAAAGACATCACCCGTCATGCCGGGCATACGCTGGTCCGAGATAATAACCGCCACATCCGGGTTTTCACGCAGCAACGCCAGACCCTGCTCTCCTGATGAAGCAGAAAGAACATGGTAGGCACCTTCTAGCAGGTCTGTCAGCGCAACCAGAATCTCCGGTTCGTCATCCACCACAAGCACGATGGGACGCTGTTTCAGGTCAGGCAACGTTATCACCGCGCCTCTCCTCTCCTGCTCTGTATGGCACGCGAAGGGTGAAACAGGCGCCCCCCAACGTGCTTGCATTGGTTACAACAACATTGCCGCCGTGGGCCTGCACAACACCGTATGCGGTGGCCAGCCCAAGCCCCGTACCAGACCCTACAGGTTTTGTGGTAAAAAACGGTTCAAAAACACGTTCCTGCAGCTCTTTGGGCACGCCCGGCCCGGTATCGCTTATCTGGATCACGTATTCTTCACCTTTCCCGTTTTCGGCTTGCTCCAAAAACGAAGTGATAAGGATACGATCTGCGTGTGAAAGCATGGGTTCGGAGTTCTGAATCGTCTCGCGCCGTTTGTCCAAAATGGCATCTGCGGCATTGCTTACAATATTCATGACCACCTGATTGACCAGCGCCGCCTGACACACCAGTTCCGGCGGGGCCTCCAGCTTGCAGGTGACTTCAATATCCTGCCCCAGTTTGGGGGCAAGCAATGTAAGCACCATACCTATGGCTTCGGGCACATCCAGACGGCGGAACTCCCCTTCCTCCAGCCGGGAAAAACGGCGCAGACTGGCCACCAGATCCCGCATGCGTGAAAGACCGATAAGGGAGGCTGAAAGGCGCTCGCTCCCTTTTTGCAATGCGGTTTCCGCCGTAACCAGATCTTGCGATCTGACTGCATGCAACGCCTTGACCATACTGCGCTTAACCGTGTTTTCATGCGCCAGAACAAACGCCAGCGGGTTGTTGAATTCGTGCGCGATACCGGCCGCCAACTCCCCTAACGATGCCATTTTGGCGGACTGCACCAATTTGGCCTGCGCCTCTATCAATTTGCGGTTGGCGGCCGCCAGATCTGCATTCACGCGGCGCAGAGCATCGGCCAGCGCCATACGTGCACGGGCACTTTCTATATGTGCTTCCTCACGCCGGGCTTCATCTTGCAATGTCTTGCGCCGCACAAGGCTGCCAATACGACTTACCAGCAAATCTACGGGTGTATCGGCATCCAGCAGATCATCTATCCCGGCATGAAATGCGCGTGCCACCTGTTCACCAGAAAGGCCACCGTGTTCCACCATACCCATAATGCGTGTGCACTGGCGGCTGCGCCTGCGAAAAGCCGCTATGGTGCGGGCAAGTGCCAGGCCATCAAATGCCGGGCAAGCCAGATCCACCACCACACAATCCGGGCAGGCACGGCTGCTGGCAATACCGGAAAGGTCCAGCTTTTCCGGGTCTTCTACCAGCAGGGCATCTTCCCCATTCTGTTGCAGAAGCTCTACCAGATAAGGCTGACCGCCTCTGATCGGTTCAAAATCTGCGGGTTTCTGCCTATCAGACCACGCCCATAACACACCGCCCGGTGCGGTCATGATTACAATACGAGGCTGGCGAAACACCACGCCCTCACGCCCGGCAAGGTCTTCATCATATTCACGCAGCAGCGCACAAATACGGAAAACCAGCAATAGCGGATTATCCGCCATGCTGAAGCAGCAATCTGCCCCGCGTTCCAGAATTTCGGCTTCCTGCCTACTGTTGGCCTCTGGCAACAACACTACAACCGGAATACCGCGCGTGGCTGCGTTTAACCGCAAACGCTGGCAAAGCTGGGTTGCTGGCATATCTGGCAAACGTGCGGGCACGACCAGAAGATCAGGCAAA
The DNA here is from genome assembly GCF_000285275.1 of Acetobacter pasteurianus subsp. pasteurianus LMG 1262 = NBRC 106471. Lineage (GTDB taxonomy): Bacteria > Pseudomonadota > Alphaproteobacteria > Acetobacterales > Acetobacteraceae > Acetobacter > Acetobacter pasteurianus. Next base: position 308,923 of record NZ_CADO01000139.1, on the reverse strand, counting down.
TCCTCATCAAACCCGGCAAAGGCGGAACGACCATCCGCCACGCTTTTTACACGCAACCCACGCGCCTGCAGCAAGGTTTCAAGGTGCGCCTGCCAAGCCGCGTCCACCCCGGCAAACAGGATGGAGCAGGAAAGAAAATCCATAATTTTACCGGCCACCGGCATAAAATCCGCTGACATGCCCTTCCAAGAGGTCAGTATAAAAAATGCACCCTACCAAAACTCTGCCCTCACACCCTCATCGCGAATGCGTTACCCGTATGAAAACATGTCTTGCATCCGTCATATGGCTATCCATTGGCATGCTTTACCCTGTGCCTGTATATACAGGGCAAGAATAGTCCGCCTGCGCGCTCTGTGGGTTGGATACAACACAACCATTCGGCCCCATTTACTGCCGGCAAGGAATACGACCTATGGACCCGCGCATGCCTCTTTCCTCCCAGTCTTCTGCTGCCTCCCGATCTAGCACTTCTGGCTTTGCCCTTGTGCGCACGGCTATCTGGTCTGTCTGTTATTTTGCGTTCTATTTTGTGCAACAGATTGCAGAACTGTTTGCCCCACTGCTGCTTATTGCAGGTGTGGCATGGGCCGCCTTGCCCGCGCTGGTTGGCGCACTTTCCAAATCAGCCGCATCGGCAGACCCGCAAGCGCGCGATGCCATTGCCAATGTGGCTTCCGCCATTCCGCATCATCTTGTTATTGCTGGGCACGATCTTACAGCAAGCGGCCTGATCTGGGACGGTATTATGCTGATGGCTCTGGCTGCCGCAGGTGCCACACTGGCAACATTGGCCGGGCGCAGCATGTAAAAGCTGCGCAAGCTCACCCTGACAAATTTAGGCGCGTCTTTTTCGTATCTGGTCTTAACCGGCCCGATGCAGACGCGCTGCCGCAGGCCACGCGTGCACAATGGCATTCCACCAATGCCAGATGGCCACAAAGCCGATAACAGCCAGTAGAACGCTGACAATCCAGGCTATTTTCCAGAATTTTTCCGTTAAAATCAGCCCACGCACATCAAGCTGACGCGCCAATTGTGCTTTGGGCTGCGCAACATGCGCCGCTGCACTTTGAGCATAAGCCTGCGCCACTTCCGGCCGCACTTTGGGCATTCCCATAGGCCGAGGCGTGTTTGCAGCCCCCACTTGTGGTGCAGAAGGTGTGGCAGCGGGTGATGATGCCCTACGCAAAGGTTCAGAACGTTGGCCTGTTTGTGTAGCGGCTTCTTTTGGCTTTGGCGGTTCCGGTGCCGCTACGGGGCCAGAAGGCGCGAAAGGTTTTGTAACCGATGACAGCGTTGGTTCAACATGCGGCTGCACATATGGCGGAGGTGTTTGCGTAACATGCACCTGCCGCACTGTTGTTGGCTGCGGCACTTCCGGCACGGGCTGCGGTGCAACTGGTTCTTCCGGCTCTGGTGCTGGTGGCTGTTCGGGCTCAACTTCAGGTTCCGGTTCAACAGCAGGCGCGCTGGGCACTTCCGGCGCAGGTTCCGCTGATGGTGGAACAGGCTGAGGTTCTGGCTGTGGCTGAACGGGGGCTGCTGGCGCTTGCGGTTCAACCGGCGCAGGCTGTTTTGGTGTTTCCTCGGCAACAGGTTCTGGAGCAGGCGCTTGTGGCGCCAGAGCTTCTGCTGTCGGCAAAGACCCCGAATCCGGTTTATCGGCAATGGGTGCTTCCGAAGATGCCGGAGCGGGAGCTACTTTTTCTTCTACCGCGCGCTGTGGTGCTGTTGCTTCTGGTGGGGCAGATTGCGGTTGAGCGTGTTCATGCGGCACAGGCTCCGCAACGGGTTCTTGCTGCGGTTGCGGGATCTGAACCCGCCATTTAACGCCACAGGCAGAGCATTTGAGCATTTGCCTTTTGGCAAGAAGAGCCTCTGGAACCTGATAGGCCACACCGCAGGAAGGACAGACGATCTTCATGAACACTCTCTTGATACAAGGCTGCCTTCCTCCCTGCGCCTGCTGCACGCAGATGCGAGGCTAAGGCATCGAACGGAAGAACAGATTTGGCATCTCCCTTAGCACAGGTATCACCCGTTCGCGCCAGACATCGCGCCAAAAAGATGGAACATACCGTTTATTAAGCAGTATGTTGTGTCTTTCAATCGACACTCCCCCTGCCTCTCGGTTACACTGCATACATGCAACAATTGCTCCGCTTTATGCCACTTCTGTCCTTTATGGTTCCAGCATGATCCGTCTGGAAAACGTTTCATGGCGGCGGGGCAAAAAGCAGAATACGCAGGTATTGTCCGATCTTTCCTTCTCTATCCCGCAAGGTGGATTCCGCTGGCTTCTTGGCCCATCGGGGGCTGGCAAAAGCAGCCTGTTAAGCTTGCTGCACCTTGAAACACTTCCCACAGAAGGGCGCATGCTGCTTTTGGGCAAGCCTGTTTCCAAGGCAGAAAAGCGTGCGCACTTTGTGCGCCTGCGGCAGAGAATCGGCATGGTGCATCAGGATTACAAACTTATTCCCGGCCTGAGTGTTGCGGATAATGTAGCCCTGCCTTTGCGCCTGCAAAAACGCCCTGAAGATGAAATTCAGGATGAAATTCATGCCATTCTGAAATGGGTCGGTTTGGGTGAGCGCCTGAATGCTCCCGCAGCCAGCCTTTCTGGTGGGGAGCAGCAGCGTACAGCCATTGCGCGCGCCATTATCCACCGCCCCGGCCTGATTTTGGCGGATGAACCCACCAACGCGCTGGAAGAAAGCCAAGCCCACCGCCTGCTGGATATGTTTGCCGAACTGAGCGACATGGGCACCACCATGGTTGTGGCAACGCATAACGAAGCCCTGATCCGTAGGCTGGAACGCCCGGCCCTGTATCTGGAACGCGGCCGACTGGTGCAGGATGAAGGGGCAACGGTATGATGATGCCCTTTTCTGGCCGTAAGGATGGTCTTTCTGTTTCCGAAGCCCTACCAGACCGCAGCCTGTTTACGCTTGTGGCCATGATGAGCTTTTTGGCAGCCTTAACGCTTGCAGGCGCAACTGGTGCACGCGCACTTTCTGCCCGTTGGGCCGGAGGTGCGGCCCAACTTGTAACCGTGCAGGTGCCAGACCCGGATCAGCCCCTTACCCCTGCCAGCAAAAAAGAGCCCGCAGGCCCCACCCGAGCGGAAGCTGTTTTGGCAGATCTCAACACCCTGCCCCCCGGCTCGGTGATGCACCGTTTGGATAAAGAAGAACTGGCACGGCTTTTAGAGCCTTGGCTGGGTGAGGCTGATAATTCCGCCCTCCCTCTGCCTGCCATTATCCGCATTCGTTTGTCAGACAACGCGCAGGTGCCCAATGACTTGGAGCAAACCCTTACCGCGCATGTACCCGGCACCATTGTGGAGCATAACGCAAGCTGGGGAGAACGCCTGAAGGCACTGGCAAACAGCCTTTTGGCCTGCGCAGGTTTGGCGTTGCTTACTGTTGGCGGCATTGCCACACTTGTAACCGGCCTTGCCACACGGGCAGGCCTTTCAACCCGGCGCGATATTATTGAAATCCTGCACGGGCTGGGTGCATCAGATGGCTATATTGCAGGCCGCTTTGCATGGCGCACGGCTATGCTGGGGTTAGGCGGCAGCTTGGCTGGTACTGTTCTGGCCATGGTGCCTTTGCTGGTGCTGTTCAGAATGGCCGCGCCTTTTGCCAATATCTCGCTTCAGTCTGACACGCTGTTGCTGCCAGATTGGCAAACCCTGCAAAACATTATTCCAACAGATATGCTGGTTGCCTTTGCAGCACTGCCATTTGTTGCAGCCTTTATTTGCTGGATTACAACACAGAGCATGGTGCGCCTATGGCTGCGGCGGCTCCCATAATCCCTCAACGCAAGCCATCCGGGCCGCGCCCTTCTGGCCCGATCATGCTTTTTATACGGCTTTCATTCCGGCTGATCTTACTGGCCTGCTTTGCCTTTGCGGGTGGGTTTGGCTGGTTTGTAAACGATGCCCTGCGCCCACCGGGCTATTTGCCCCATGCCGATGGCATTGTTGCACTTACAGGTGGCGCAGGTCGCATTGATACATCGCTTAATCTGCTGGCGCGCAATCAGGGCGAGAAACTGCTGATTTCAGGAGTAGATACCCAAACCACACTGGGTGAGCTTTTACCACCCACCGCCCCTCCGGCTTTGGCGGAGCGCATTACTCTGGGCTATCAGGCCCGCTCCACCATTGGCAACGCCACAGAAACAGCCGTTTGGGTTGCAGATAACCACATAACATCGCTTATCGTTGTAACCGCCAGTTATCACATGCGCCGCGCCTTGCTGGAACTCAGCCGCACCTTGCCGGATGTGACTCTGTATCCTTATCCAGTGTTGCCACCTGCCATGGAACACCCTCTGCGCCGCTCCTCTTTGCGGCTTCTGGCTTTGGAGTATCTTAAATGGCTGGGCGCGCTAGGGGGATTTACCTCTCCCAGCCTTAGCCGCGCCCTCCACTCCTGAAAAAGTTCAGCCTGCTTTTAGGTTTGCTGCATGGTGGCGCAAATGGTCGGCCACAAAGCTTTGCACAAACCAATAGGAATGATCATACCCAGCGTGCTGGCGTAGGTTCAGCTTTTGCCCAACCTGTTCCGCTGCCTGCTGCAGGTGCCAAGGCTGAAGTTCGCGTTGCAAAAACTGGTCAGCCTCACCTTGGTCAACCAGAATGGTATTGGGGTGTTTGTGGCCATCTTCTAACAAGCACACTGCATCATACGCGCGCCAAGCAGCCTGATCTGGCCCCAGATACGCAGTAAATACCTTTTTCCCCCACGGCACAGCCGCTGGATGCACTATGGGCGCAAAAGCCGATATGGATTTCCAGAATGTTGGTGCGCGCAAACCATGTATCAGCGCCCCATGCCCACCCATGGAATGGCCCATAATGCCACGCCGTGCGCTATCTAAGGGTAAGGCTTGCTCTACAATTTCTGGCAGTTCCTGCGCAATGTAACTGCCCATGCGGTAATGTGTGCTCCAAGGCTGCCGCGTGGCATCCAGATAAAAACCGGCACCCGTGCCTAAATCCCAATCCTTATCTTCTTCCGGCACACCGGCACCACGTGGTGATGTATCCGGCGCCACCAATGCCAGCCCCAAACGTGCTGCCTCTGCCAATGCTGTGGATTTGATAAGGAATGTTTCTTCCGTGCAGGTTAGGCCAGCCAGTGCATACACAACAGGCACCTTTTGCCCGGCACAGGCTGCTGGCGGCAGGAACACACCAAACCGGGCTGGAAGCGCAAGAGTATGAGAAAAATGCTCGTAAAACTGTATCTTGCCACCGTGGCACAGATGCTCTTCACGCAGCTTCAAGCCGGTTGGTTGTGTTGTCATCTCCACCCTCCTGATCCCTTCAAAAATCCGCAATCACGCTGAAAAATATGAAATAAATATATGTATTGTTAAGAAACTCCTTTTTTCGTGCCATGTTGATATAGGTTCAGGCAAGAACGCTTTTCTGACACGCGGAGATTTGTGAATGATTGTTGACCAAAGGGTCGGGCTACGCATTATCGGGAAAGAAATTCTAGGTGTTATCCTGCTGATGGCAGGGTGGGATTTAATTGTAGTTGTGCTTTTTCAGGTGTTCCATCAGGAATGGATGGAACAGCCCAGCCTGCCGGTTTCTCTTATCGGGTCTGCACTGGCATTGTTTATGGGGTTCCGCAGCAACAGCGCCTATGCCCGCTGGTGGGAAGCCCGCACATTGTGGGGGGCCATTACCAACAACTGCCGCTCCTTTGGCCGACAGGCTGGCACATTACTGGGAGACCGGCATGATCTGATGTACGCCATTGCCGCCTACCCCCATGCCCTGCGCATGGCTTTGGGAAAGGAAGATGCTTCGGCCGATATTCAACGCCTGCTGCCACCTTATATGCAGGATGCCATTGTTAATTACCGGAACAAACCCAACGCCATTTTGTATCAGATTGGGCTGGGTGTTACGGAGGAAGTGAATAAAAAGGGCATTGATGGCGCAGTGCACGGGCAGATTGACCGCATTTTGTCCGATATCGCCAACGCTCAAGGTGGGTTGGAACGTATTCGCAACACACCTTTGCCCATGCAGTTTTCGGCTTTGCCACGCACATTGGTGAACATCTTTTGCATCGTACTGCCCCTTTCTATGGTGCAGACACTGGAATGGATTACCCCGCTGGGGTCATCGCTAGTGGGGTGTCTGTTTTTGGTGCTGGATAAAAGTGCGAATGACCTGCAGGAACCTTTTTCTGGCACACCGCACGCGCTGCCCATGGCAACAATGGCACGAAATATTGAAATTGATGTCACCCAGCCTACCGGAGACCCAACAGCCCCACCACTTGGCGCTGTAAACGGCGTACAATACTGAATAGCAGAACCGCAGTTTTCTCTTTTACAAGACAACGCTGCGGTTTTATGCTATAAGCTATCGCTATGAACACGTTCAGAGCACCTCCTAAAGGCGGCGTGACAGACGCCATGGCACGCACCGCTGCAGCTGCTACGGCAGCCCAGGCAAAAACAAAAGTAAAGGATGAAGATCCTTTTGAGGAAGGCGATGCCATTGTCTATGCCGCCCATGGCGTGGGGCGGGTAGACCGGATAGGGGTTGATGAAATTGCCGGAACGAAGCTGGAAGTGATCCAGATTTCCTTCCCCGGCAACCAGATGACACTGCGCATCCCGCTCAGCAAGGCCCGTAAGGCTGGCCTGCGCAAAATTGTCTCGCGCGAGATTGTGGATAAGGCCATGGCCATTATCAAGGGCAAGCCGCATGTCAGCAAAGGCATGTGGGCCCGCCGCGCCGTAGCTTATCAGGAAAAAATCAACTCGGGTGATCTGGTCCAGATTGCTGAAGTGCTGCGTGATCTGCGCCGCAATGTTGATAGTTTGGATGGCAGCTTTAGCGAACGCAAGCTGTTTGAAGCTGCACAGGAACGTTTTGTGGCCGAAGTGGCCGTTTTGGAAAATAAAGACCCGACTGAAGTTCTGGAATCCCTGACAGCAGTTATGAAAGCTGCCTGAACCTTTTATATTCCGTTACTTTATACATTCAGGTTCATCGCCCGGCATGATACACTATCGTGTCGGGTTTTTTCTTGCCTCCGCATATCCTGCCTTATGTTATTCATTCATCTGTTTTGAACGATACTTAATGCCATCATGAATACTCCTGCTGCTTCTGCCCCTCCCCTGCCCGATCAACTGACGTTGCGGCGCGCACGTGCAGAAATTATTATGGGCCATTTCAATGAAATGCGTGCTGTTCTGGAGCCGTTCAGCACCAGCGAGAATGATCTGGCCAAAACCCTGTACGCCTATTGCCTTGCCGGAATTGGCCAGCCAGAAGAAGCCGCAGAAATTCTGTGTGATATTGCCTCCCGCCATGCGGGCACGGAACATCCATTACAGGCACTGAGTGACCTGATGGCGGAGCTGAATAAACGCCCTCTGGCAGAAGCCACTTGCCGTGCTGCTCTTAAGCGAACACCGCAGGATGCCCGTATCTATGAGATTCTGGGCAATCTGCTGGTGCAATATGGGCAGTTTGATGAAGCCATTAGCCTGCTACACCAAGCCATTACACTGCGGCCTAACAGCATGCACTCCCACAACCTGTTGGCGATGGCTCTGCTTGAAAAAGGCTGTTTTGATGAATCCTTGGAACATCTGCAAAGTGTTTTGGAAACGCAGCCAGATCATGCCGGCACGCTCTCCAACATCGGATGTATACTGGCAGGAAAAGGGCGTTTGGATGAAGCACTGGATTACTACCGCCGGGCTATCTCCCTCCGCCCTACGGAACCGCAAATCCGCCTAAACCACTCCATCACGCTGCTTAAAGCCGGGCGTTATGCACAGGGTTGGGCAGAACATGAATGGCGCCTGCGCCTGCCCGGCCATACCAGCCTACCGCCAAGCACTCTTATGCCTTCGCTTGGGCCGAATACGGATATTCGGGGCAAGCGTATTCTGATTACGCAGGAAGAAGGGCTTGGCGATACCTTAATGTATCTGCGTTATATCAAGCCACTTTCAGATCGGGGGGCCATTCCCCATCTATGGGTGCCTGAAACGCTCAGCGAACTTTCCAAGCGAGTTATTGGCGCACAAATTGTGCAGGTTGGCGGCACCACGCCACCGTTTGATTGGCACTGCCCGTTTATTAGCCTGCCGCGCGTTTTTTCTGCTACGCCGGATGCCATGGGCGCACCTGTGCCCTATTTGCGCGCAGACACCCTAAAAATGCGCGAACTGGCACAGTTCCTGCCTGAAAATGATAATCTGAATGTGGGGCTGGTATGGGGTGGCGCACCACGGCCCAATACCATTTCCGCCCATATTGTAGATCGCAGGCGTTCTTTAAACCTGCATACGCTCTCACCCTTGGGAAATGTAGAAGGCGTCAATCTCATCAGCTTGCAAAAAGGCCCCTATGCCGAGCAGATGAATGACCCACCACCCAACATGGTGCTGTACGACCCCACACACCACTTCCACAATATGGATGATACCGCAGCCTTCATCATGTCTCTTGATGTGGTGGTTACGGTAGATACCTCTGTGGTGCATCTGGCTGGTGGCTTGGGCAAACCGGTTTTGCTGATGGACCGGTATGATAACTGCTGGCGCTGGCTGAACGGGCGCACAGATAGCCCGTGGTACCCCACCTTGCAGATTATCCGCCAAACAACCCCGCGGAAGTGGGATGATGTGGTGGAACGTGTTGCCGAGGTTTTAACTATTCTGGCACAGCACAAGAAATAATTTTTCATACATCACAAGTAAAAAGGGCTGCCTGAAAATACATCAGGCAGCCCTTTTGAGCATTTATTGCAAATACACCCAGATTAGCCAGATATTGCGCTGGCCTTTGCTGGAGCGCTCTGCATTTTGGCAGGGCTACCACCACCAATCACTTCAAACACACCCAAAGCGCGGCGCACGCGCCCATCAGGCAGCAGCGTGAACGGACCATTTACACCAGAAAACCCATCCGGCCGTGTAAGTGCATTTGCCGGATAGCCAGAAACTCCGCTCTGCGCCACGGTTTTAGCCACATTGGCTGCATCGTAAGACAAATCAGCCAATGGCTTGGGCATATGGTGGTTAACCGCCATAAAGCGCGTTACAAAAGCCTGACGGGATGAAGGATCTGGCGCGGCATACCATGCGCCTTTAATGGCCCCCAATTTGGTAGCAAACGCAGCCCACAGGCCCGGCCCCATAATCCGCACGGATGGCAGATTGATCTGGGTTTCGTTCAACGCCACAATCACGTTTCGCAGGTTCAGGCCGGTATCTCCCAGCAGCAACGCATCAAAAGGTGGTGCTTCCAGCTTGGGAGTATCCGCCTTGAGGGCATCTGTTGGCGCGGGGGAGCTACCATCCGTGCCCAATGCAGCCGCCAGATTGGAAGGCAGCTTGTCTGCCGTTTTGGCGGCATCTGCATCTGCCGTGGTGGCATCTGGCGTGTAAGGAGCAGGCTCACTGCTGCTACCCTTAGCCGCCTGCAGGCGCGTATCGTAATTGGAAATATCACGCAGGCTCTGCGAAATGCTGGCCGCCGTACCGGAGTGATACACAATGGTAGGCGCTGCCAGACCCTGATCATGGCAAGCAGACTGCAAACCATTACCCAAAGCATGGCCCAGCGGATTGTTGGGCAAAAGTGCTGCAAACTTGCGCCGCCCATCCTGCCGCGCCTGTTCTACCAGCCGCTGCACCTGATCTTCCGGCGTGATACCCATAATCCACACACCAGAACGGGCTTGCGAAATATCGCTGGTAAACGCCAGCACCGGAATACCGGCTGATTGTGCGGCTGGGGCGGCCACTGCGGTATCACCACTGGTGAGCGGGCCAAGCAGCAGGCCATCTCCGGCACTTACTGCGGCAGTGGCTGCACCAGATGCGCCACCGGCTGCGGCTGTGTCATGCACATCCAACTGTAGCCCGGTTGGGTCTGTTGATGCATTTGTGCCGACTGCAAGCTGTGCACCTGCCAGCAATTCATGCCCCAACCCGGCGTTTGGCCCGCTCAGAGGCAATAAAACCCCAATTTTATGGCTACCAACAGGCTTGGGAACCCCACCGCCAGCAGAGGGAGATTGGTCTGCACAGCCAGCCAAAGCCATGCCCGTTATGCCCAACGCAGCCAGACCGGCCTTGCGCCATGTCTGTTTTCCCGCCAGACCTTGGCTGGCAAGTCCAGACAGGAGCGAACATGCACGCGTCATCATCAAGATCGTCCTCCACAAACAACCGGCCTGATGAACACCGCGACCGGACTTCTCCCCTCCATAGCGAAGGAAAGCCGCCAAGTCATGCGCCTTCTTCCCCCGGCCTTACGCTGGTTGCCACACCCATTGGCAATTTGGGGGACTTCAGCCCACGTGGCGCCGAAGCCCTTGCCAGTGCTGATCTGATTCTGTGCGAAGATACGCGCACTACAGCCCGGCTGCTGACGGAACGCAGTATTTCTGCCCGCACAGAAGCCTTGCATGAGCACAATGAGCGCCAGCGTATTCCCGGCCTGATTGCCCGCCTGCAGGATGGTGCCAATATTGCACTGGTTTCTGATGCAGGTATGCCCCTGTTATCAGACCCCGGCTTTCGCCTTGTACGGGCCGCCATAGAAGCCAACGTGCCGGTTACGGTCGTGCCCGGCCCTAACGCGGCACTTACAGCGCTTGTGCTTTCTGGCCTGCCACCGCATCCGTTCATGTTTATTGGCTTTCCGCCTCCGCGCTCATCAGCCCGTAAGGAAAGCTTTGCCAAGCTGCATGCAGCTGAGCGTGCTGGCCTGAGCGCCACCCTGATCTGGCACGAAGCCCCGCACAGGCTGGCTGAAACTCTGGCCGATATGGCAGAAATTTTTGGTCCCACCCGCCCTTGTGCCGTAGCGCGGGAACTGACCAAGAAGTTTGAGGAAGTGCGGCGCGATACCGTAGGTGAACTGGCCGCTTTTTACGCCACCACCCCGCCACGCGGAGAAATAACCGTATTGCTTGGCCCAGCCGAGCCGGAGCAGACATCTGAAGATGATCTGGACACCACCCTGCGCAGCCTGCTGGAAACACATTCTGTTAAAGATGCCGCAGCACTGGCAGCAACGGCAGCGGGCTTGCCAAAGCGCACTGTTTACACACGCGCTCTGGAGCTGGCCGCCGAAATTAAGATTGCAAAAAGCTAAAACCTATATGGCACGAAACTGCGCTGCGGCTTCCCCCGCAGCGTGGCCGCTGGCCCATGCCCAGTGGAAGTTATAGCCACCAAGCCAGCCCGTAACATCCACAGCCTCACCCACCATAAACAGGCCGGGCACAGCTTCTACCTGCATGGTACGGGAAGACAGTGCACACGTATCCACCCCACCACGCGTTACCTCTGCCTTGGCAAAGCCTTCTGTGCCTGTAGGGTAAAGCTGCATGTTCTGCGCACGCTGCGCCAAGGCCTGAACATCTTTATCTGCCCATTCTGCCATAGGCCGATCAGATGCCTTTTGCGCCGCCAAGGCCGCAGCCAAACGCTGGGGCAACCATCGGGCCAAAGCTGCTGGGGCCTTGGCTTTTGAACCAGCTTTTTTCAGCCCCATCAACAATGCTGCCAAATCCTGCCCCGGCAGCATATCCACCTTTACGGCCTGCCCCGCCTGCCAATAGGAGGAAATCTGCAACAAGGCCGGGCCAGAAAGCCCCCGATGCGTGAACAGCAAGGCCTCATCAAACGCTGTTTTGCCACAGCTCACACGCACGGGCAGAGAAACACCTGCCAGTGTTTTCAACCAACCATCCTGAGGCTGATCAAACACTAGCGGAACAAGCGCGGGTTCTGGTTTGATAACGGGCACATCAAACTGCCGGGCCACATCATACGCAAAGCTGCTGGCCCCCAATTTGGGAATAGAAAGCCCACCTGAGGCCAAAATAACGGCCTTTGGCTGAAACTCACCAGCAGAGCTATCTACCCGGAAAGCATCACCAGAGCGGCTGACGTGGCGAATACGTGTGTCTGTAAGAATACGCACACCCGCTGCCGCACATTCCGCCAACAGCATGGACACAATATCCCGCGCTGAATGATCGCAAAAAAGCTGGCCCAGCTTTTTCTCGTGCCATGCAATGGAATGTTTGGCCAACAGAGCCAGAAAATCTTCTGGCTTATAGCGGCTGAGTGCTGATTTTACGAAATGCCGGTTGGCAGACAAAAACCGATCTGCTCGCATTTCCGTATTGGTGAAATTACAGCGCCCACCGCCGGAAATAAGGATTTTGCGCCCCACCTCCGGCCCGTGTTCCACCACAACAACGCTGCACCCGCGCTGGCCTGCCGTTATGGCGGCCATAAGCCCTGCGGCCCCGCCGCCAATAACCAGCACATCTGGCGCGTGCCACGCCGTTTGGTGTTTCAAAAGATCAGAAATCCAGGTTGGTGTAATATTCAGGCGGCGTTATGCCAGAAACCCGATCAGCCAGAAGCGGACGGAAACAGGGGCGAGACTTCATGCGTGCGTACCAATCGCGCACGGCAGGCACCTTGCTCCAGTCAATATCTCCAATAAAATCCAGGCAGGACAGATGCCCGGCTGCCGTAAAATCTGCCAGAGACAGAAAATTACCTGCAAGCCAGTTCCGGTTTTCTGCCAGATCGTTCACGTATTTCATAAGCGGGCGCATGGCGGCATAGGCCTCACGCAGCGCAGTGCCATCGGGGTTACCGCGACCGCTCAGGCGCTTCATCACCCGTTCATCAATAAACCGGCCAGAAACTTCGCGCGCAAACAGCGTATCAAACCACGCCATCACACGGCGCACTTCCACACGTTCTGCCAGCGTACGCCCCAGCAGCGGCGTATCGGAATATGCTTCTTCCAGATATTCGCAGATCACATACGAATCCGGCACAATCAGCCCGTTATCTTCCACCAGAACCGGCACATCACCTGCTGGGTTCATGGCCAGAAATTCGGGCCGGTGTTCCCATGCCCGTTCAATAATGGCCTCAAACGGCAGGCGCTTTTCCGCCAGTACAAGCCGAACAGTACGGCTGGCAGGAGAGAGGGGAAAATGAAAGAGGGTACGCATACCCGATGATTTATGCCATTGCCTGCCTCAGCGCCAGAGGGAAAACAGCATGAAAGCACATCAAATTCCCACCATCCCCTTGCCTTCATGCATCCAATGCGTAACAGACACTTCCCAACTGCACTGTAACGCCATTATCCTGTGCATCTGTTATTCCTGATCTTTATTTCGAGAGCGGCTGTTCTTGTCCGGCACACATCCCCCACTCCCCCGTATCCGTATGTCCGGGCGCTCTTTTCTGGCGCTCACCCTCACGCCGGAAGCCCCGCTGGAAGATTGGCTGGTGGCGCTGGATCATCAGATCACGCGGTCTGTTGGCTTTTTTGCTGGCAAGCCCGTTATTCTTGATCTGAGCATGATGCAGGCCGATACACCTAACCTTGCCTTTCTGCTGCCAGCGCTTAAAGAACGCGGCGTACGCGTGCTGGGCATAGAAAACGGTGATTGCTCATGGCCAGCCGTGGCTGATTGGGAATGGCCAGAAAGCCCGGTAGGTGGCCGTTCCTCCGGCCCCATTACCGCGCCGGAAGAAGAACCCGAAGGCCCGCCAGAACCCACAACCCTGCTGATAGAAGACCCCGTGCGCTCCGGCCAGCACATTGTCTGGCCAGATGGCGATGTGGTTATTCTGGGGGCTGTGGCCTCTGGAGCAGAAGTTTCTGCTGGCGGGTCTATCCATGTTTATGGCGCCCTGCGCGGGCGGGCCATTGCTGGCATTGGCGGGCACGGCAATGCCCGGATTTATACCCGCAATCTGGCAGCCGAGCTTGTTGCCATAGATGGATTCTATGCCACGGCGGAGGAAATGGACCCCGCCTGCACAGAAAAGCCCGCGCAGGTTCTGCTTTCGGGGGAAGCCCTTTTGTTCCGTCCGCTGCCCTAAAAAACGTAAAGAAAAAGAAAACTAACACCAAATGGATATTGGCAGTTTTCTTTTTAGATGCAGCTTATCATGTTATCGCCATACAAGGTCATCATGGCTTCAATCCTGATGATCCCGCAGAGATATAAAAAGGAATACTGATGGCAAAGGTTCTGGTCGTCACGTCAGGCAAAGGTGGTGTGGGTAAAACCACAACTTCCGCAGCCTTGGGAGCCGCACTGGCCAAAACCGGCCAGAAAGTTGTGCTGGTAGATTTTGACGTCGGGCTGCGTAACCTTGATCTGGTTATGGGGGCGGAACGCCGCGTGGTGTTTGACCTGATTAACGTTATTCAGGGTGACGCCAATCTGGCACAGGCGCTTATCAAGGATAAGCGGATTGATACCCTCTCCCTTCTGCCAGCCTCCCAGACGCGTGACAAAGATGCCCTGACAACAGAGGGCGTTGCCAAGGTTATTGAAGAACTCCGCAAAAAGTTTGACTGGGTGATCTGTGATAGCCCCGCAGGTATTGAACGCGGCGCACAAATGGCCATGCACCATGCAGATATGGCTGTTATTGTCACCAACCCGGAAGTCTCCTCTGTGCGAGACAGTGACCGCATGATTGGCATGCTGGACAGCACAACGGAAAAAGCCAAAAGCGGCAAGAAAATTGAGAAACACCTGCTGCTGACACGTTATGACCCCCAGCGCGCCGCACGCGGTGACATGCTGGCAACGGATGACGTGCTTGAAATTCTTTCCATTCCACTGCTTGGCATTATTCCAGAAAGCCCGGATGTTCTGAAAGCATCTAACGTGGGTGCCCCTGTTACCATTGCTGAACCGGAAAGCGCCCCGGCCCGCGCCTATGCAGAAGCAGCGCGCCGCCTGTTGGGCGAAAAAGTGGAAGTTACCATTCCAACTGAACGCAAAGGCCTGTTTGACTGGCTGTTCAAACGGAGAGTCTCATGACCTTCCTCTCCAACCTCTTTAAGCGCCGCTCCTCCGCTCCCGTTGCGCGGGACCGGTTGCAGATTTTGCTGGCGCATGAACGCATCAGTGTGGGTGACGGCAAGGATGACTTGCTGGCTCAGCTGCACCGCGAGATCATGGAAGTTATCAAGCGGCACGTTGCAGTGGATCAGGACAAGGTTCAGATCAAGCTGGACCGTGGGGCACATTGTTCCATGCTGGAAATTGATGTGGAAGTACCCGGTCTGTCTGACAAAGCAGACAAGGCCAAAAATGCTGCAGCGGGCAAACCTTCGGCTGGCGGCAAAACCAAACCGGCCTGATGGTCTAGCTCTTGTGTAGGGCTGCTTGCCCACACATAAATATACAAGCCTGCCCCATCTTAACGGCGTGGCAGGCTTGTATATTTTTATTTCAATTTCAAATTGTTACAGGCTGTTCTTCTGGCAGCAAAGGCTCCAGCCATTCTCTGGCTTGTAGAAAATCACGCTGCAAGGCATCTGTTGCGGCATCTACATCCCGCTTTTCAAACGCGGCCAGAATTTGCAAATGTGGGTGGTTGGGATCTGCCGGACTAAGTGTAGGCAAACTGTTAGCTGCCGCATAAATTGGCCCCATACGCGCCCATAGCCCACGGATAATCCCCACCGTAAACAACAGGCGGGAAAAACCAGCTGCCGTACTGTGGAAAATGGCGTTGGCCACAGCCGTGGCGTGTGGATCTGCATTTTCATAGGCTACAATGAAATCCCGATGCTTTTCTCGCAGCACCGCAATTTGTTCGGGGGTAATATGCGCAGCCAGATCTCGGGTGATGCGCCCTTCCAGATCTCCCCGCACGCCATGAATTTCCAAAAACAGCGTACGCGTGGTGGTGGGTACACGGGCCGTATTGCGTTCATCCAGTTCCAGCGCCTGCTCTGAAACCAAGCGCAACAACGCCTCACGCACCGGGGTTGGGCTCAACCCCAAGGAAGCTGCAAGCGGGCGTAAAACCAAGCGCTCACCACCTTGATAATGGCAGTAAATCAGCCTGTCACGTATCTGCTGGTAAGCGTAGGCAGCAAGGGCTCCTCGCGCCTCGCCCCGCCCTTCGGGTCGCAGGTTGGTCCACGCCTGTGGTGTTTGTGTGGTTATCATTATGCGTGTGTCATCTGCCTGTTAAGAAACTGTCTGTAAGGGCCATCCTGCTGTTCAAGCTGTGCAGGAGAACCATCCTCGATAATCCTGCCTTCCTGCATCACAACGATTCTGTCAAAATTTTGTAAGGTGGAAAGCCGGTGCGCTACAGCAATAACCGTGCGTCCAACCATCAACCTATCCAGTGCTTGCTGTACGTGTTGTTCACTTTCCGTATCCAGCGCACTGGTGGCTTCATCCAAAATAAGAATGGGGGCATTGCGTAAAAAAGCACGTGCAATGGCAATACGTTGGCGCTGCCCACCAGAGAGCTTTACGCCCCTGTCCCCCACAATGGTATCAAACCCTTCAGACAGTTCCTCAATAAATGCAGCACATCCGGCTGCCGCTGCGGCGGCACGCACCTCTGCATCCGTAGCATCTGGCCTACCGTAGCGGATGTTTTCCATCACAGAGCGATGCAATAGGGAAACATCCTGCGGGACAATGGAAAGGCAGGCCCGCAGCGCATCTTCTGTAAGATCACGAATATCCTGCCCGTCTATCAGCACACTGCCAGACTGCACAAAGCGCATGCGCTGCAACAGGGCCAACACCGTGCTTTTGCCAGATCCCGAACGCCCCACCAGCCCCACACGGGTGCCTGCCTGAATATGCAGGTTGAAATGGTCCAGCACCGCAGCACCACCCGGATACGCAAACACCACGTCCCGAAACTGCACATCACCCAGCACAGGGCCTTTCATCGGCACGGCGTTTTCGGCATCTGGCATATCATGTGGCACCAGCAGCGAGGAAAGAACTTCGGAAAGCCGGGCATTATGCTGGATGGTTTCCACCATAGACAAAGCCAGATCCCGCGTGCCGTGCAGAATGGCAAAGCCCAGCGTGATAATCATGACCACCTGCCCCACGGTTGCCTGCTGCCATTGCCACAGCAACACAGCCCAGATAAGCAAACCCGTGGTGAGCACAGCTGTTAACAACGCATGGATCATGCGCAGCTTTTCCATATAGCGCAGAGATTTCAGGCGTTCGCCCATTTCCCGTTGAGTCAGGGCATTAAACCGTTCACGCTCACGGTTGCGCATACCAAAGGCCCGCACCAGCGCGATGTTGCCCATTACATCCAGTGTTTCACCTTCCAGCCCGGCGGCTGCGGCTGCGTAATCTCCATGCAACTTGCGGCCCCTTACAGCCAGACGAAACATGAGAAAACACAGACCTATGGCCAAAACCACCGTTACGCTGCCCATAATGGTGCTGACAGACAACATCAGCGCAACAGAAAGCAGAACATTCAAGCTAGGGGGCAGCACGCTCCATGCCAGCAGGTTTTCTATGGTGAAGCTTACATTGCCAGCAGTGGCGATACGCGCAGCAAGGGATGTGGGCATGCGGTCTGCAAAATAAGCCGGAGAATGGCCTGTTAGAAAACGGAACAGATCCTGCCGGATATCCCCCGTAACCGCCACAAAAGTGCGGGCAGCAAACCACCCGGCAATACGCCAGGAGATATTGTCTGCTACAATCAGGCCGATCAACACCCCAACAGCAGACCATACGGCCATAACATCCCCCGTAGGGGATGTGCCTGTCATAAGGTCCACCAAGCGGCGGATACCGTTGGATGAAAGCACAATGCAGCCAATGGCCAGCCCTACGGAGCCAAACACCAACGCATGCCCTACAGGCCGGTGCCGCATGTAACGCAGCAGAAAGGCTACGGGCCGCCCGGCATAGTGCGGTAACTCCTCATCCGGCACAGTTATGACAGGCTGAGCAGAAACAGCTTGCTGCTGAGCGCCTTGAGGCAAAGCCTGACTGTGTTTTTCTTTTTCCGCCGACACCGTGTTTGCTTTCGTTACTGATTTGGCAGAACAACACGCCCTGCCCGGCTAAGTTTGAATTCAGGACACCAAAATGTGCTGTGCAGCGCGAACACGGCGGCATAATGGCAAAGCATGATGCAAGGTACTGCAATTACGGAAGAATTCCTGCACCCTTTTGCGCCACCACTCGAAAACAGAGACAGGAGGTGATGTAAATTATTGTTATAACAATAAAAATTCCGTGATGGTGGGAACTTTTGTAAGTGCACTTTTCTTCACTTTTTGTGCTGTGTGTATAGCATTTTATAGCCAAAACTGCTTACGTCATTTTTAATTCATACTGTTTTCCGCTCTGCTTCCAACACAGAGAATCAACTTATAATTCCTTGATATTAAAAATTATTATTTATTCCACTCCGTTATGAAACCAATACGTTTTCCCGTTCACGCAGCAGCGCATGGTCGGGAAATTTCTACCAATGCATTCGGTTTTGCTGCATCCTTTCCCCTTAGCTCACACATCTGCTGCCTTTTTACGCCGTATTGACGGCAGGAAGTCTGATCCACAGTAAGAGAGAGCAGGTTTTTAGGGGAGCAAGTTTTATGGCATCGGGAAAAAAGGCGCTGGTTGCCACGGTTATGGCCGCATCGGTTGCTGGTTCGCCTGCCATGCTGCCAAAAGCTGCTCTAGCCGATGATTACAGCGATCTGCTGGACGTGCTGCGCGCCAAAGGCAGCCTGACCAAGCATGAATACGATACACTCCTTGCCAAGCACGTGCGTCACTCCGCCCCGGCACAAACCGAGCGTGCATCTTCCGGCGGGAGAGGTGGTTCGGGCTCTGGCCGCACGGCAGCGGCAGGCACGCGGCACCGCATGGTGGCCCATGCCGGACACGGTGCGGGGGGTGATGAATACGAACCCGGCATTAAGTTTGACCCCGGCGCAGAAGATTCCGGTATGCGGGCCGAAAGTGCAGCAGAACGCGCAGAAGCCAGTGCACGCTCGGCTGAAGAAGCTGCCAAATCCCTTAAAGGCAACGATGTGGTGCGCGTGGCAAAATACGTGCCCGGCAAAGGCCTTACCTTTATGGCAGGCCCCATCAACATCAACCTTTCTGGCTTTGTGAACGGGTTTTACACCTATAACAGCCCCGCTGGCGGCCAAGCTGTAGCGGGGGGTGTTTCTACCGGTTCCAGCGGGTTTGATTCTTCCGCCGTGCGTAACGGCCTGCTGCCCGCTGGCTTTGTGCTCAAGCTGAGCACCGTACAGCGCGGCATGGATATTTCTGCTGTTCTGGGCATGTATCCGGGCATTGATAACGCCAAGAACGGGGCCTTTAACGCCAACACAGGCGGCAGCCCCGTTGGGCTTGGCACTGCTGGTATCGACCTTCGTCAGGTTTACGTCACATTTGGCAACAAGAATATCGGCACGTTCAAGGTCGGGCGTGATCTGGCACTGTTTGGCTCCGACGCTATCCTGAATGATGCAACACTGCTAAGCGTAGGTGCCTCTGGCAACAACGCTGCTCCGGGCAACACATCTCTGGGCCGTATTGGTGTCGGCTATGTGTATGCAGACTGGATTCCGCAGATTTCCTATGCCTCACCTACAATCCACGGCTTTCAGGGCACCGTTGGTATTTTCCAGCCGCTGGATGAGTTCAATTTTGCCGGGGGCGATCTGTCTGCCTCTTCCGAGCATCACTCTTCCCCCATGGTGCAGGGCAAGGTTACGTATGATTTCAAGGTTGGCGAGGTGCAGACACGCATCTGGGCCAGCTTCCTGATCCAGCATCAGCAGGGTCTGCAAAGCACGTTGCTGAATACAGACAGCCGCAAAGGCGCCATGGCCGAAGCGGGCGATATCGGCACCAAGGTTACCTATGGGCCGCTTGAAGGTGTGGCCTACTACTATCGCGGCAGCGGGCTGGGCACCACCGGGCTGTTCTTTGATGGCGTTGGGCAAAATGGCCGCAAACGCGCATCCGAAGGGTATTACGTGCAGGGCGCCTACCACGTGACCAAAAGGCTTAAGCTGGTGGGCAGTTACGGTGTGAGTAATCTGTACCAGGCTCCGGGCGAAAACAGCCCTACCCTTGTGCGGCGCAACCAATCTGAAGTTGGCGCTGTCTTTTACAAGCTGACAGACTGGCTGAATCTGGTGGGCGAATACACACATACATCGTCTGCCGCCCACGGCCCCTACAAGGAAAGCGACAACACGGCTGCTGGTGGTGTGATTCTTCTATTCTAGAAATTCTGCGGAAACCGAAAAAAGAAAACGCAGAATTTTGAGAGTTTGCGCCAATAAAACTGTCACTTTTCAAGAAAAACCGCGCCGGAGCAACATGCCTCCACCTGCTTTATGCATGATAAGGCTGTTGCCTCCCGCACAGGTGAAGTAGATAACAGACGTATGACCGTCCGTTCACTTCAGTCTTGGCTGAAATCGCGTTTCCTCACGCTGGACAGGTATGTGTTCCACCAGCTTCTGGTGGCACTGCTGGCAACCACCGGGGGGTTGGCCGCGCTCATCTGGCTTATGCAGTCTTTGCGCTTTGTCTCTCTGGTTGTGGATAGAGGGCTTTCGCTGCGCGTGTTCATTGAACTCACCAGCCTGCTCATCCCCTCCTTTGTAGCTGTGGTGCTGCCTATTACCACTTTTGTGGTGAGCCTGTTTGTCTATCAGCGGCTGGCGGGAGACCGTGAGCTTACTGTTATGCAGGCAGCGGGCCTTTCACAGTTCGCACTGGCAAGGGCGGGGCTTGGCTGCGCGCTTATGGCCACCATTATGGGCTTTTTGCTGAATTTGTGGATTGTTCCCACATCCTACCATGCCTTCCGGCAATACGAATTTGATATCCGCAACAAGATGGCTGCCTTCATGCTGCAAGAAGGTGTGTTCACCAAGGTTTCGGATGCCATGACGGTCTATATCCGCTCTCGCAGCCACGATGGCACGCTGCACGGCATTATGGTGGAAGATGATCGGCAACCGGGTAATCAGGCCACAATTCTGGCCAATCATGGGTCCATGATGATCGTGAATGATACCCCACGCGTGATCCTGTATGATGGTTCCAGACAGGTGATCGACCATAAGACAGGCCGCCTGAACATGCTGGTTTTCAAGCAGGATTCCATGGATTTGTCTTCCGCACATCAGGAAGACGCCCGCTTTCGGGATGCTGCTGAAATGTCTTTGGGGGAACTGCTGCACCCAGATCCGCAGCAGGTTTCTGAACGCGATACCGGCAAGTTCAAGGTAGAAGGCTGGCGCCGCCTGACATCCCCCCTTACCTGCTTTTCCTTTGCCATGGTGGGGCTGGTTGCCGTGCTGCGCGGGGCTTTTTCCCGCTACGGCAATATCAAGCGGCCCCTTGCCGCGGTGCTGACAGTTGTGGGGCTATTGGCCATCAACCTGTTGCTGCAAAATCTGGCCAGCCGAAACATGGCCCTTATCCCGCTTATTCCGCTTGTGGCATTACTGCCGGGGCTGATATGCGCAGGCATACTGTTCATTCCGGAAATGCTGGCAGACCGCGCCTCTGCCCGCCTGACACACAACTGAAGGGGCTTCCGGCCTGATGATTGTTGCCGTTACCCTCTCCCGCTATATCGCGCGGCAGTTTGTGTTTTCTGTTGTGGCAATGATTGCCTCCCTTACCGGTATTGTCTGCCTGTTTGACTTTATTGACCTGTTGCGCCGCGTGGCCACCAAGCCAGATGTTTCCACCAATGTGGTGACAGAAATTGCAGCGCTGCATGTGCCTTATTTTGCCACGGAAATTCTGCCTTTTGGCATGCTGCTGGGCGGGATTGTGTGCTTCTGGCGCCTGACCCGTTCTTCCGAACTGATTGTGGCACGTGCGGCTGGCATTTCCGCATGGCAGTTTCTAACCGCCCCGGTGGCCTGCGCCATGCTGATTGGCGCTGTTTTCACCACCCTGATTTCCCCAGTATCTTCATCCATGTACCGCCGGGCGGAAGAACTGGATCAGCAATATCTGCGTACCGGCGGTGGGCCACTTAGCCTCTCCAGTGGGTCCTTATGGTTGCGGCAATCAGATAGCCAGTACGATCCGCACGGCGTGGCCATGCTGCATGCGCGTGGCGTGCAGCTTAAGGATGGGTTGCTCCGTATCCGTAATGTGAGCGTGTTCCGTCTTGATCATCAGGACAAGCTGATGATGCGAATCGAAGCCCCAGAGGGCTATCTGGGAACATTGAAATGGATTTTAAGTGATGCCTCGGTCGTGCGGCCAAATGATTTGCTGCACCACGTTGGCCAGATTGATCTGCCCACAGATTTAACGGTTAACCGTGTGCAGGAAAGTTTTTCCTCCCCCGAAACGCTTTCTGTCTGGGCGCTGCCGGGCTTTATTTCCCTGCTTGATCGCTCTGGTTTCTCATCCATTCGGCATCGTATTCATTTTCAATCCCTGCTGGCATTGCCTATGCTGGCAGGCACAATGGCACTGGTTGCGGCGGGTTTTTCCATGCGTCCATCACGGCGCGGAGGCGTTGCCCGCATGATCGGGTCTGGCGTTGCGGCGGGTTTTCTGCTTTTCACCGTATCCAAGGTTGCAGAGCAGTTCGGTAATTCGGGGGCACTTCCTCCAATGCTGGCTGCATGGGCGCCTACGCTGGCTGGGTTGTGTCTGGCTGTTTCGTTGCTGCTTCATTTGGAGGATGGCTGATTGACCGTGGCCCGCCGGCCTTTCCGCAGCCCTTTGCTGCGCCGTCGTTCCACCCTCAGTGCGGCCACCGCATTGGGGAGCATGGCCGCGTGCCTTCTTTTCAGCCTGCCCAAACATGCGCACGCGCAGTTCCGCCCGCAGGTGATGCATCTTGATACCGGCCGCCCGACATCTCCCGATGAACCGGCAACCTTTCAGGCCGACAAGGTTGACTATAACGATGTTGAGCACACCGTTACCTGGACTGGCAATGTCCAGGTCTGGCAGGGCGACCATGTGCTGCGAGCAGACCGCATTGTATATGACCGCGATACCGGCGTTATGGCCGCGCGCGGAAATGTAGCCACCATTCAGCCAGATGGCTCCGTGCTGTACACCCATTATGCCGAGCTTTCGGGCGGCATGAAGGATGGCATCATGATGCACGTGAATGCCACCATGCAGGACAACGCCAAACTGGCAGCCAATGGCCTGCGCCGCACTGCAGGCAAGATTAACGTGATGAGCCGCGCCGTTTATACGGCCTGCGAAATTTGCGAAAAAGATAAAACTCGCGCGCCCTTCTGGCAGTTCCGCGCCTATGACGCCACGCAGGATCTGGAACACCAGAAGATCGACTTCCGTGATGCCTATCTGGATATCTTGGGCATTCCGGTAATCTACCTGCCCTATTTCTCCATGACGGATCCTTCAGCCAAGCGGCACAGCGGGTTCCTTATGCCCGGCATTACGCCACATGACCGTTACTTGGGCACGTATTTCACCATCCCGTATTACTGGGTGATTGATGATCAATCTGACCTGACCGTGCAGGGCCTGTTCTCCACCAAAACAGGGCCTCAGATCAGCGCGCAGTATCGCAACTTCTTTAACTTCGGCAAAATCAACATTCAGGGTGGTCTGGCTTACGATACGCACCGCAGTAACAGCTACACCAACGGCTTTGGTGATGATGTGGGCCGTGGCGGCAACCATGGTGTACAGGGCTATCTGTTTGCGCGCGGCCAGTTCTCCATAGACAAGCACTGGCGTGCTGGCGCCAACATCAATCTGGCCACCTCTGCTGACTATATGCGCGATTACCGTGTGCAGGGTTATGGGTCTGATACCCTGAACTCCAACGCCTATATTGAAGGCTTTGGCACAGGTTCTTACTCCCGCATTGATGGGCAGTACTATCAGGGCTTGAACAAAGGTGTCATTCACAACACCGATCTGCCGTGGGCGCTGCCGCGTTATACGTATAGCTTTGTTGGCCAGCCAGATGCGTTGGGCGGCCGCACCAGCGTAAACACCACCGATTTTTACGTGTATCGTGAAAACGGGTCTGCCGATCAACGCGGTGAATTGCAGCTGAATTGGGATAGGCTGTGGCGTTCCCGCCAAGGGCAGCAATTCCTGCTGACATTGCGGCTTGATTCCATGGTCTACCGCGCCCGCAAGCTGTACCAGCAGCCCAACTACTACAAAACAGCCCGTACAGTTGTAAGCGGGCAGGTTCTGCCAACCATTGCGTTAAAAACAAACTGGCCGTTTGTCCGCAGCTTTGAACATGGCCGTGGCACGCAGCTGATAGAACCCATTGTGCAGGCCATTTACGCCCCCAATACGGGTATGGGATCTAATGATCTGATCCCGAACGAAGACAGTATGGCCTATGAATTTACGGATTCAACGCTGTTCTCGCTCAACCGCTATCAGGGCACAGACAGGCTGGATGGCGGCCTGCGCGGCAACATTGGGGTGCATGCCAACTGGACATGGGATGGCCACGAAGTTGACCTTCTGGCCGGTGAAAGCTTCCAGGAACATATCGAGCATGACCGCCTGCCCTATTCTGGGCTAGACCATCATGCCTCGGATATTGTGGCGCGCGCCCGCGTTTCGCCCAACGAGTATTTTGACTTCAACGCCCGCATGCGGCTTGACCCCTACACCGGCAAGTTCAACTTTGGTGATGCCCTGTTCAGCGCCGGGGTGCCGCATTTCCGTATCCGTGGCGGGTATGTGTATGAGCCGGTGACACCCTATTACTACTTCGCCACCAACTATCGTTCCTATAACCCCAACCAGCTGTACACCGTACGCACAAACGAAATCAGCGGCGGCTTCTCTTCCGATTGGGATAACTGGCATCTTTCCGGCTTTGCACGCCGCAGCCTCTCCCGTCGTGAATTTGTCTCTCTGGGTGGGGATATCGGATATACGAATGACTGCTTCGGCCTCGATTTCATGTATCTCAAGCAGTACACCACCATTGGTGGGCAGCAGCGTAACTCCACCTTCCTGTTCACCCTTAGCCTGAAAACGCTTGGGTCTTTCGGCCTTAAGTAAGAACTGCTTCAAAAATGCCTCGCGCTCCGGTATCAGGGAACAGAGTTCCCGATCTGGCAGAAAGCTGAAAGACTGTTCCGTATGCGCCTGCGTTCCCTTGCACTGGCCTGTTGTTCCCTTGCCGCGCTTACTGTTCCCGCCATTGCTGGCGCACCGTATGCGCAGGCAGCAACACGGCACACCTCCAGCGCGGCAACGCAGCAAACAGCAACACCTGCCCAGCCAGAACCGGATGACATGATTCTGGCTGTTATCAACAGTATTCCGCTGACCAAGCGCGATGTTGATAACCGCGGCAAACTGTTTGCCCTTTCTACCGGCCTGCCCCTTACGCCTGACCTGATGGCACGGCTACGGCCCCAGATTATCCGCCAGCTTATTGATGAACGCCTGCGCACGCAGGAAATTCTCAGCCGCCATATCAACGTGCCGCCGGAACAGATTGCAGGCGCCATTACCAATATTGAGCGGCGCAACGGCATGCCCGAAGGCACATTGCGTGAGCATCTGGCGCAAGATGGCGTATCCCTCACCACGTTGATCGATCAGATCCGGGTGCAGATTGGCTGGATTCAGGTGCTCCGGCAGGAACTGGGCGCGCGCTCTCGCGTATCTGCGCAGGATATTGCCCAGCGTCAGGCTGCGCTCAAGCGTGAAGAAGGCCGTACGGAATACGAACTGGCCGAAATTTTTGTAAAAGTTGAAGATCCCCGGCACGATCAGGAAGAGCTGGATTTCACCAACACCGTTATTCAGGAACTGCGTAAGGGTGCGCCCTTCCCCATTGTGGCAGCTCAGTTTTCTCAAAGTCAGACAGCGCTGGATGGTGGGTCCATGGGCTGGGTGCAGGAAGATGAGCTTGACCCCGCAGTGGTTCAGGTGGTGCGGCAGATGCCTGTGGGCGTTGGGGCTATTTCCAACCCCATCAAGGTGCCGGGCGGGTATGTTATCATCACCCTTAATGGCAAGCGTGTTATCGGGCACGAAATGGGCCACCTGATTACCATTCGGCAGGTGTTCCTTTCCTTTGATACACCGCTAGACCCGCAGCACATTACGCCACAGCAGGAATCTACGCTGCAAAAGGCCATGCAGGTTATCCAGAACACCCATAGCTGCACGGAAATGGAGGCCCTTAACAAGGCCGAAGGTGAAAAGCGCCCCACAGATCCGGGTGAAATGCCGCTGGAACGCCTGAACCCTCAAATGCAGTCTCTGCTGGCCGATCTGCCCGAAGGCAAGGTCTCGCGCCCTCTGGTCTCGCGCGATGGGATCGATCTGCTGATGGTGTGCACCAAAAAGGAAAAGAACTTTTCCAACCGCTCACCCAGCGAAATTGCTGACCAGTTGATGAATGAACGTGTGGAACAGGCTGCCCGCCAGTTGGATAGTGACCTGCACCGTCGCGCTATTATTGACAAGCACATCAAGCTGAAGGGGGTATAAGGCCCTGTCTGCCCCACTGGAGAGCCTGCGCGATGTTATCCATCGGCACGGGCTGGATGCACGCAAAGCCCTTGGCCAGCACTTTCTGCTTGATCCGGGTGTAACAGAACGTATTGCAACACTGGCAGGCAACCTGAAAGGCCGCCACGTTGTAGAAGTTGGCCCCGGCCCCGGCGGGCTAACACGCGCTTTGCTGAACGGCCCGGCAGAATCCGTAACAGCGGTGGAGCTTGATAGCCGCGCAGTGCTGGTTATTCAGGAACTGGCAGGCTTTTACCCCAACCGCCTAAAGGTGGTGGAAGCCGATGCGCTCAAGTGTGACCTTACAGAACTGTGCCCCGCACCACGGCAGATTATTGCCAATCTGCCCTACAATGTGGCCACCCCTTTGCTTATTGGCTGGCTGCGGCAAGGTAACGCGTGGGAACGGCTAACACTCATGTTCCAGTTGGAAGTGGCAGAGCGCATTTGCGCCGCCCCTAACAGCGAACATTACGGGCGCTTGGCTGTACTGGCCCAATGGTGTGCAGATTGTGCGATTGTTATGAAGCTGCCGCCGGGTGCGTTTTCACCCCCTCCAGCGGTATGGTCTGCCGTTGCCAGCATTACGCCTCATGCCCAGCAGCCTGAGCCTGCGCTTTTTAAAGCAATGGAGCGGGTAACGGCAGCAGCCTTTGGGCAGCGGCGCAAAATGCTGCGCGGGGCCTTAAAAGGCCTGAACGGTGATAAGCTTTTGGCGGCAGCAGACATAGATGGCACGCGCCGCGCGGAAACTCTGGATGTTGCAGAGTTTGACCGCTTGGCACGCGCGCATTTTGCCCTATCTGCTCAATAAAAGGCTTATTCTTTTTCTGCTGCGGCAATGTAATCCCGCGTAAACGGTACAGCAGAAATAGAGCGTGAAAGCTGGAGCTGGAAGTTCATGTGCCCCTGCACACGGAAAGCCAGTTCAGCGGCGTTAAGGTAAAATTCAAACATCCGCGCAAAGCGTTCATCATACAGCGCAACAGCTTCTGCACGCTTGGCCTCAAACCGCTCACGCCAGATGGCAATGGTTTTTGCGTAATGCAGGCGCAGGATTTCGCAATCCGTCACCCACAGGCCAGTAGGCTCAACTGCGGCAAAAACCTCGCTGAGTGCCGGAGAATACCCACCGGGGAAAATATATTTGTTCACCCACGGGTTTGTTGTGCCCGGTCCATCACTGCGGCCAATGGAATGCACAAGGGCCACACCATCTTCCACAAGTGCGTTTTTGATAACATCAAAGAACTGGCGATAATGCCCAACACCCACATGCTCAAACATGCCAACGGAGACAATACGGTCAAACTGCCGGTGCAGGTTGCGGTAATCCAGCAACTCAAACCGTACGCGCCCCTCTAGCCCCTCATCCTTGGCGCGTTGGCGTGCAAAAGCCAATTGTTCCTGAGAAAGGGTGATGCCGGTAACAATAGCGCCGTAATCCTTGGCCAGCGTAAGGGCCATACCGCCCCAACCACACCCAATATCCAGCACTTCCAAACCCGGCCGATCTAGTAACAGTTTGGCTGCAATATGGTGCTTTTTGGCCTCTTGCGCCTCATCCAGCGTTTCTGTGCCATGTCGGAAATAAGCGCAGGAATATTGCCAGTCTTTATCTAAAAACAAAGAATACAGGCGGTTATCCAAATCATAATGATGCGCTACATTCTGCTGCGCACGCTTGATAGGATTAAACTGAATCCACCCACGGCGCACATACCGTAGGGCCGATGCCAGACGTTCTGCCACATGGCCACCGGGGCGCATGGCATTAAGCATTAACACATCCAGCAGATTGTAAAGTGTGCAATCCAGCGGATCGAGGTGAGAGTCCATATAGGCTTCACCAAAACCAAGCCCCGGATTTATCACCATTGCCCGCACGGCAGCCTGATTATGCAGGACCACGCCTGCTGAAGGGCCGGGATTGTGCCCTTTATAAAGGCTTGTACTTCCATCCGGCCAGCGCACCTGCAACCGACCATCTGCGATAAAGTGTTGCAGAATGCGATCAAGAACTTGCTTCATGCCGCGTCTCCTTCAGAAAATTGATTGCAGCATACGCGCAAAAAAAAAGCCCGGAAAAGAATTTTCCGGGCTTCTTCCGCATGAAAATGCAAACGGCAAATTAAGCGTTAGCTTCTGCCGGTGCAGCTTCTGCTTCAGCAATTTCTGCTGGGTCGGTAATGAGTTCGCCTTCAACAACGGCATCATCACCAGCAATTTCAGCTTCTTCTTCAGGAGAAGCAGCTTCACCACGTGCCTGACGTTCTGCTTCTTCTTCAGAACGTGCCACGTTGATGATAACCGGCACAACCACTTCCGGGTGCAGCGCAATTTTCACTTCATACAGCCCCAAAGACTTAATGGGGTGTGCAAGAAAAACCTGCTGACGGGAAATGGTGAAGCCTGCTTCCGTAACAGCCTGCGCAACATCGCGCGTGCTGACGGAACCATACAGGCTGCCGCTATCGCCAGCCTGACGGATCAGGATGACAGCCAGACCTTCCATCCGTTCGGACAGACGTTCAGCTTCTTCACGACGCTTGATGTTCTGTGCTTCCAGCTGAGCGCGTTCACGCTCAAAACGGGCACGGTTATCATCGTTTGCACGGATAGCCTTGCCCTGTGGCAGCAGATAGTTACGGGCAAAACCCGGACGTACCTTCACCACATCGCCCATCTGACCCAGATGTTCGACGCGCTGAAGCAGGATTACTTCTGTAGCAGCCATTGATCGCTCCCTCAGCTTACAACGTAGGGAAGCAGAGCCAGGAAGCGGGCACGCTTGATAGCCTGTGCCAGTTCACGCTGCTTCTTTGCGGAAACCGCCGTGATGCGGCTCGGCACGATCTTGCCACGTTCGGACAGGAAGCGGCTGAGCAGACGCACGTCTTTATAATCGATCTTCGGCTCGTTGGGGCCGGAGAACGGGCAAGACTTGCGACGACGGTAGAACGGACGACGCGCACCCACAGCCGGGCGACGGGCGGCGGGGTTTACTTCCATTGTATCAGACATTCTGGATTACTCCGCTGCTGCGTTGTCAGCTGGCTGTTCGGCGTTGCTGCGGTCTTCACCACCGCTGCGACGGCCACGGCCACTTTCAAAACGACCACCGGCCTGCTTGGGACCACGGAAGCCGCCACGGTCACCACGGTCATCACCCTTGCGGGACAGAACCGGAGACGGAGTTTCGTCGATTTCTTCAACGCGCAGGGTCATCAGACGCAGAACGTCTTCGTTCAGAGCGAGCTGGCGTTCAATTTCTTTCACCAGTTCGGAACGTGCTTCCAGACCCAGAAGGGCATAGTGGCCCTTGCGGTTCTTTTTGATACGATAGGCAAGGCTACGCAGGCCCCAGTACTCGCGCTTGCGCACGGCACCGCCATCGGCTTCGATCTGGGCGGCAATACCATCAAGAATGGCATCCACCTGCTGCTGGGAAATATCATTCCGCGCAATCAGCACGGTTTCATAAAGTGGCATGTTGACTCCCTTCGGATACAATCAACCCACCCGTGCCGAACCGTTCCGGCCTACGGTGCTACAGAGTTTTAAAATCTGAAGCTGCGGGTATAGCCGGGCCAATGCCATGAACCCGGCAGGGAAAGAGCAGTCTCAATCATATTTACGCGGCAAAAGCAAGAGAGATTCACACACGCAAATGCTGAGGAACGGGAATGCCAAGCCGATCTGGCACATCCCATATCTCTTGCACGCGGCGCATAACCTTGAAGCCTGCCTGCTGATACAGCGCCAAAGCCCGCGGATGATCTGCCGTGCAGGTGTTCACGCGCACAGAGTGCGGGCCACCCTGCCATGCTAAACGCAGCACATTATCCAGAAAAGCGCGCCCGACCCCTTGGCCAATCGCTTCGGGAAAAAGACCGAAATAAGAAAGGTTTACAGATTGCGGGTCTGCCAGATCCAGCTCAAAAAAACCTCGGATCTGCTGTTTTTGCCGCAACAGGCCAATGTTTACAGGCGCTGTTTCCAGAAAACGCGCCAAGGTGGCATCTGATGCTGCCTGCCGCATCCACCAGCAATAGTCTCGCCCCACCCGATCCTGCAAAAGCCGATACCCAGCCACATCGGGCCGAAGATGCTCCTGCACATGCCATCCTTCTGGCAAAGCCAGAGGTGCGTGTCGGGGCGGAGAAAACATGCGCATGAAGGTAACAACCACCTTCATGCGCGTTGTGGATTCGGCGTTAAAGTTTAGATCAGTTATCATCCAGGAAGGAACGCAGCTTACGGCTACGGCTTGGATGTTTGAGCTTACGCAGAGCCTTGGCTTCAATCTGGCGGATACGTTCACGCGTTACGTTAAACTGCTGGCCAACTTCTTCCAGCGTATGATCGGTGTTCATGCCAATACCAAAACGCATACGCAGCACGCGTTCTTCACGCGGAGTAAGAGAGGCCAGAACGCGGGTTGTGGCTTCACGCAGATTGGTCTGGATAGCGGCATCCAGCGGGATAATAGCTGTTTTATCCTCGATGAAATCACCCAGATGGCTATCTTCCTCATCCCCGATCGGGGTTTCGAGGGAGATGGGCTCCTTGGCAATTTTCAGCACCTTGCGCACTTTTTCCAGCGGCATACCCAGCTTTTCAGCCAGCTCTTCCGGTGCAGGTTCACGCCCGATTTCATGCAGCATCTGGCGAGAGGTGCGCACCAGCTTATTGATCGTTTCGATCATATGCACCGGAATACGGATTGTACGGGCCTGATCCGCAATGGAGCGCGTAATCGCCTGCCTGATCCACCACGTTGCATAGGTGGAGAACTTGTAACCACGGCGGTATTCAAACTTATCCACCGCCTTCATCAGGCCGATATTGCCTTCCTGAATCAGATCAAGGAATTGAAGGCCGCGGTTGGTGTATTTTTTGGCAATGGAAATAACCAAGCGCAGGTTGGCTTCAATCATTTCCTTTTTAGCACGCGCAGAATCACGCTCACCACGCGCAACCGTTGCATACACACGGCGGAATTCACCAATTGGCAAACCCGTTTCCTGCGCCAACTGTGCAACCTGATCACGCAGACCAACCACCGTATTGGCGTGCTTGGCCACAAAGTTCTTCCATGAACGACCAGACAGGCCGGAAACCATGTCCATCCAGCCCGGATCAAGCTCACGGCCACGGTATTTCAGCAAGAAATCTTCACGTGAGACACGGCAGCTTTCTGCCAGACGCAGCATACGCCCTTCCAGCATGTTCAGCTTCTGGAACATCTGCTTGAGCTGGGCCACCAGATCTTCAATCCGGTTATTGTGCAGGTGAACCTGCTCTACCTTGCCCACCAGCTTTTCACGCAGGGCAACGTAACTTTCTTCAAAATTGCCATCAACATCTTCACCAGATGTCAGGGCTTCAATCCGCTGCACCTGCAACTTGCGCAGTTCGGCATAAAGCGGTTCGATCTCATCAAAATGCGCAAGAATTTCCGGCTTGAGCTTTTCTTCCAGCGCAGAAAGGGAAAGGCCACTGCCTTCGCTCTCAATATCGCCTTCGCCCTCGGCTTCTGGCTCTTCGGCTTCTTCCGCTTCAGAATCGGATTCGGCTTCGTTAAACGTGCCGTCTCCGCCCTCTTCCAGCGGGTTGCCACCACTTTGCATGGCTTCCAGATCCACAATGTCACGCAGCAGCATTTCATTGTTACGGATCATCTCATGCCAAGAGATGATGGCGCGGAATGTCAGCGGGCTTTCACACAAGCCGCCAATCATTTCATCACGGCCAGCCTCAATCCGCTTGGCAATGGCAATTTCGCCCTCACGAGAGAGCAGTTCCACCGTGCCCATTTCACGCAGATACATACGCACGGGGTCATCCGTACGGCCTACGCTTTCGGCATTTACATTACCGGTTGGGCTTTCGGCTTCCGCTTCGGTTTCAGCCTCGGCTTCTTCCTCTGCGTCATCGCTTTCAGCAGCGGCTTTCTTGGGTTCAGTTTCCTCGTTGTCGTTATCTTCGTTCTCGACAACCTGAATACCCATTTCAGACAGCACGGCCATAATGTCTTCAATCTGCTCAGAAGACATTTTGTCCTGCGGGAGAACGGCATTTAGCTCATCAAACGTGATGCACCCGCGCTCACGCCCTTTGGCAATCAGTTTTTTGACTGCAGAAGACCGCGTATCAAGCAGGGTGGTATCACCATCCTGTTCCTGCGCTGCGTTGGTTGATGCCGTTTTTGTCGCCATGCCAGACCTGCTCCTCCCCGCCCGCATCCGAACAGAATGCAGAACGACCAGTTTACTATGTACTGCTCTCTTTTCAGGGCGGGCAGGACGTGGGATATCCTGCGCGTGAAGTCAAGGGGAACACGCCCTGAACACATTTGTTGTCTTATAGCTCGGTGTCGTCCACACCGCCGCGTTTCAGGCGTTCCATTGCCTCTAGCCGCGCCTGTAACCGTTGCCATTCAGCGGAATCTCCGCCTTTTTCAACAAAACGCGCAATCTCACGATTTACTTCCTGAATAAATTGCGGCCCGTAGAGCAAACCATAAAAATGCCACCACTGTGTTCTTGCCGCAACAGTGTGCGCAGGGTCTTCTGCATCACTTTCCGACATCGCAGAGTAGCTTTCACGCATGACAGCGCGAATGGTTTCCTCCGCCCCTTCCGCCTGTAACCATGCATATAGTGCCGCAGCATTGTCTGGCAACTCACCCTCGGCAGAAAGGTCCAGCAAAAGAGCGCGCACCTCGGCAAATTCTTCGGGTAAATCCAGCCGGCACAGAGCTTCCTCCACCTCCGGCACCAACACAGGATGAAACAGCAGCAACTCCAGCATCAGGCGCTGGCGCTCCCGTGTTTGGTCCATATTGACAGGCACAGCACCGGGCACCGAGGCAGGTGCATTGCTTTTGCGCCCCTGCGGCCCATTCCATTTACCGCCACCGCCACGCCGGAAAGTTGTAAAAAACCGATCCAGCAATGTGGAGCGATATTCAGACGCCAGCATTTTATCTGGAATAAGGGCGGCAACTTCCGTCAGCCTGCGCCGCAGGGCTGCGCGTTCTTCTGGCCCCGGATTGTTAATGCCAGCGCTCAGCAGATCAAACAGCACTTCGGATAAAGGCTGCGCTGCGGCAAACATCTCTGCAACAGCCTGCCGCCCGCGCGTGCGCACCAGACTGTCTGGATCTTCCCCATCTGGCAGCAGGCAAATGCGCAGGAAGTAATCCTGCTTGAGCAGTGGCAAGCCCGTTTCTGCCGCCTTAACTGCCGCCCTGCGTCCGGCTGCATCCCCATCAAAACACAGGATGGGTGCCCGATCGACCTGCCAGAGCGCCTCTAGCTGCTCAGGCGTGAGCGCCGTACCCAGCGGGGCCACGGCCCCCGTAAAACCGGCCTGATGCAGGGCAATAACATCCATATACCCTTCCACCACCACCAGATCCGGCGCCAACATACCTTTGGGGCGTGGCGCACGCACAGCCGCACGGGCACGGTCCAACCCGAACAACAACCGCCGCTTGGAAAAAACAGGGGTTTCCGGCCCATTGAGGTATTTGGGCTGCCCATCACCCAGAATACGCCCACCAAAGGAAACCAGCCGCCCTTTGCGATCCCGAATGGGAAAAGTAACGCGCCCCCAGAACAACTCACCCTTGGGGTGCCCGTGCTCATCCACCCGCATCAGGCCGGCTTCGGCCATCATCTCGGGCGTAATGCCTTTGGGTGCGAGAGCAGAAACCAGTTCTCCCCGTCTCTCACTCGCCCAACCCAAGCCGAAGGTTTCCAGCGTTTCCCGCGTGAGGCCACGCCCCAGCAGGTAATCCAACCCGGCGCGGCCCTCCGGTTTGTATAAAGCGTGAGACCAGATTTCCTGCGTAGCAGCCAACACGTCTTCCAGCGAGCGCACATGCGCCACTTCTTCCTGCGTACGGCGCGTATCCTTTGGCACTTCCATGCCCGCGCTGGAGGCTAATTCCTCTACAGCCTCGGGGAAGTTCTTGCCCTCCATCTGCATGACAAAGGAGATGACATCTCCATGCACACCGCAGCCAAAGCAGTGGAAGTGATCATCATAAACATAAAAGGAAGGTGTTTTTTCACCGTGGAAGGGGCAGCACCCTTTCCAGTTCCGCCCGGAGCGGGCCAGCTTGACCCTGCGCCCCACAACGGACGCAATGGGCGTGCGGGCCCGCAATTCATCCAGAAAAGCTGAATCAATCGCCATTGACTGTCCGTTTCATCAAGCGGCCCGACCAAGCAGCACAAAGCCACCCCAGATCGGGCCGATACTTAATTTCTGCAATATGACGTTAAAAAACGCTTAGCCCAGACGCGCTTTGACAGCAGCACTGGCTTTGCCCATATCCAGCGCTACGCCGAACTTGTTTTTAAGTTCCGCCATCACCTTGCCCATATCCTTCAGGCTTTCGGCTTTTACGGTAGCAACGGCTTCATCCACCGCGGCCTTCAGGGAAGCTTCATCCATTTCTGGCGGCAGATAGCCACGGATAACGTCAATTTCCGCCTCTTCCTTTTCCGCCAGTTCGGGGCGACCGCCATCACGGCACATGCCAGCAGATTCCGTGCGAGACTTTACCATTCCGCGCAATGCGGCAATGGCTTCGTTTTCATTCAGACCTTCCTGCCCTTTGGCACGGCCTGCAATTTCCACATCCTTCAGCTTGGCCGTAATCATCCGGATTGTGGCCACACGGGCGCTTTCGCCTGCTTTCATGGCTGTTTTCAGGTCTGCCATCAGGCGTTCACGTAATGTCATTTCCATATGCTCCGCTCTTTCTGTGCTGCAATCGGGCGCACCATATCACTGGGTTTCGTAAAAAGAACATTCAGGCTGGAAATTAAAGTGCCACTCCGCCCTGCGCGGCACGTATGCAACACTGCGGGAAAAAACTTCCCACCCACTTACACCACTGCATCTTGCGCGTGGGAAATTTCTTCCCACCTAGGAAATCGAGTGCTAGAAGACGGCTTCGGGAGGCACAAGCACGCACATGCCCTTGTCCATAGATACCATTATCGCCCGGATTGGCGGCC
Source organism: Acetobacter pasteurianus subsp. pasteurianus LMG 1262 = NBRC 106471 (assembly GCF_000285275.1). GTDB lineage: Bacteria > Pseudomonadota > Alphaproteobacteria > Acetobacterales > Acetobacteraceae > Acetobacter > Acetobacter pasteurianus. The sequence continues at coordinate 273,504 of NZ_CADO01000139.1, read as the reverse complement.
CAGACGCCACAGCCAAGCTGACAGGCGTTGGCACAGAAGCCATCCGCAAATGGCGGCAGGCGCAGGCTATTCCGCCCCGCCATTGGCCAGTTATTGCGCAGGCCACAGGCCTTTCCCTGGAAGACCTCCAGCCCATTCCGACAGACCGACCCTCCCCCCATGCGGGAGACAGCAAGACAGGATCATCCATGCCCGACGCCCGCCCCGATGGCGCCACCGCCGCGCTTGTTCTCGCAGATGGAACCGTATTGTGGGGGAAAGGCTTTGGCGCTTTTACCTCCAAACCCTCCATTGGCGAAATCTGCTTTTCAACCGGCATGACCGGGTATCAGGAAACACTGACTGATCCATCTTTTGCCGGGCAGATCATTACCTTCACCTTCCCCCATATCGGCAATGTGGGCGCGAATGCTGAAGATGATGAAGCCGCAAAAGTGTTTGCCCGCGGCCTTGTAGTGAAGGAAGACCCCACAGCACCGGCCAACTGGCGCGCAACAGAAAGCCTTGATGCGTGGCTGAAGGAACGCGGTGTTTCCGGCATTGCTGGTGTGGATACCCGTTCCCTCACCCTGAAAATCCGGGACAAGGGTGCGCAAACAGCCGCGCTGGTTTTCCCGCAGGATGGCAAGTTTGATCTGGACGCTGTTTTGGCAGAAGCCAAAGCATGGCCCGGCCTTGAAGGCATGGATCTTGCCAAGGAAGTTACCTGCTCTACCCCATATGCATGGACAGAAAGCGTGTGGGAATGGCCCACAGGCAGCAAGGAAGCCCCCACAAACCGCCGCAAGGTTGTGGCTGTGGATTACGGTGCAAAACGTAACATCCTGCGCTGCCTTGTGGCTGCTGGATGTGATGTAACCGTTGTGCCCGCCACCACCACGGGTGAAGAAATTCTGGCCCTTAAGCCGGAAGGTGTGTTCCTTTCCAACGGCCCGGGTGATCCGGCAGCAACAGCTACATATGCCGTACCTGCCATTAAAGCTGTGCTGGATGCCGGTGTGCCACTGTTTGGCATCTGCCTGGGCCATCAGCTTCTGGCCCGTGCACTGGGTGCAAAAACCTACAAGATGGAACGCGGCCACCGCGGGGCCAACCAGCCGGTGCAGGATCTGGCCACCAAACGGGTGGAAATTACCAGCCAGAACCACGGTTTTGCCGTGGATGCCGACACCCTGCCAGCCGATGCTCACGTCACGCATGTCAGCCTGTTTGATGGATCAAACGAAGGCCTGGCATCAGACAAGTATCCGGCGTTTTCCGTGCAGTATCACCCCGAAGCCAGCCCCGGCCCGTCTGACAGCTTCTATCTGTTCAAACGCTTTGTCACCCTGATCGACCTTAACAGCGCCAAGAAATAACGGGAACGAACGTATCATGCCCAAACGGACAGACATCCGCTCCATCCTCATCATCGGCGCTGGCCCTATTGTTATCGGGCAGGCGTGCGAGTTCGATTACTCTGGCGCACAGGCCTGTAAGGCCCTGCGGGAAGAAGGCTACCGGGTTATTCTGGTAAACTCCAACCCAGCCACCATTATGACAGACCCCGGCCTTGCGGACGCCACCTATGTGGAACCCATTACGCCGGAAGTGGTGGAACGCATTATCCTTAAGGAAAAGCCAGATGCCGTGCTGCCCACCATGGGTGGCCAGACAGCGCTGAACACCGCTATGGCGCTGCATGCTTCGGGCTTTTTAACCAAGCACAACGTGGAACTGATTGGCGCAGACGCCGAGGTGATTGACCGGGCGGAAGACCGTCAGAAGTTCCGCGAAACCATGGATGCCATTGGCATTGAAAGCCCGCGCAGCTTTATTGCCCACACGCTGGCAGAAGCGCACGATGCGCTCAAGCAGATTGGCTTTCCGTCCATTATCCGCCCATCCTTCACCATGGGTGGTTCCGGCGGTGGCATTGCCTATAACCGTGAAGAGTTCGACCAGATCGTGCTTTCCGGGCTGGATGCCTCCCCCACCACGGAAGTACTGGTGGAAGAATCCGTGCTGGGCTGGAAAGAGTATGAAATGGAAGTTGTGCGCGATAAGGCGGACAACTGCATTATCATCTGCTCTATTGAAAACATTGACCCAATGGGTGTGCATACGGGTGATTCCATCACAGTTGCCCCGGCACTCACGCTGACTGACAAAGAATATCAGCGCATGCGTGATGCCTCCATTGCCTGCCTGCGGGCCATTGGCGTGGAAACGGGTGGTTCCAACGTGCAGTTTGGGATCAACCCCAAAGACGGCCGCATGGTGGTGATTGAAATGAACCCCCGTGTGTCTCGCTCCTCTGCGCTGGCATCCAAGGCAACGGGCTTCCCCATTGCCAAAGTGGCGGCCAAGCTGGCCGTTGGCTACACGCTGGATGAGCTAAAAAACGACATCACGCGCACCACCCCGGCCTCCTTCGAACCCACCATTGACTATGTGGTGGTGAAGATCCCGCGCTTTACGTTTGAAAAGTTCCCCGGCGCACCGGCTCTGCTCTCCACCTCCATGAAATCGGTTGGGGAAGCCATGGCCATTGGCCGCTCCTTCCCTGAAGCCTTGCAGAAAGGTCTGCGCTCCATGGAAACCGGCCTGCACGGGCTGGACCCAGTGGAACAGCCCGGTGATGGTGGAGAAGATGCCTTCCGCGCGGCTCTTTCCCAGCCCAAGCCAGAACGTATCCTTATGGCGGCACAGGCGCTGCGTGCGGGCCTTTCCGTGGATGACATCCACGAAGCCTGCAAGTTTGAGCCTTGGTTCCTGCGTGAAATGGAAAAAATCATTCACGCAGAACGGGAAGTGGAAAACCACGGCCTGCCGAAGGATGCCCAGAGCCTGCGCCACCTGAAGGCCCTTGGCTTCTCAGACGTGCAGCTTTCCCGCCTGTCTGGCACGCAGCCTGAAGAAGTGGCCAAACTGCGGGCGGAAGCTGGTGTGACACCGGTTTACAAGCGCATTGATACCTGTGCGGGTGAGTTCGCATCCTCCACCCCGTATATGTATTCCACCTACGAAGGGCAGTTTGCGCCGCCAACCTGTGAATCCAACCCGACAGACCGGGAAAAGATTGTTATTCTGGGTGGTGGCCCCAACCGTATCGGGCAGGGTATTGAGTTCGATTACTGCTGTGTTCATGCCGCTTACGCCCTGCGTGAAGCCGGTTATGAAACCATCATGGTCAACTGTAACCCGGAAACGGTTTCTACCGACTATGACACCTCCGACCGTCTGTATTTTGAACCACTGACGGCTGAAGACGTGATCTCCCTTATCCGCTGCGAACAGCAGAAAGGTACGGTTAAGGGCTGCATTGTGCAGTATGGCGGGCAGACACCTCTTAAACTTTCCCGCGCTCTGGAAGCCGCAGGTATTCCGCTGCTGGGCACCCCGGCAGATGCCATTGACCGGGCGGAAGACCGTGAACGCTTCCAGACCATGCTGCACAAGCTGGGCCTGCGCCAGCCAGAAAACGGCATTGCCCGTACGCCGGAAGAAGCCGAAGCCGTGGCCGAAAAAGTTGGCTATCCGGTTGTGGTGCGCCCTTCCTACGTGCTGGGTGGCCGCGCCATGGAAATTGTGTACGACCGTAACGGCCTGCAGCGCTACATGCGCGATGTGCTGACAATGGCCGGGCACGATATTTCCTCCGGCCCGATCCTGCTTGATCGTTACCTGAACGAAGCCATTGAAGCTGATGTGGACTGCATTGCAGACGGCACGGATGTGTATGTGGCTGGCGTGATGGAACACATTGAAGAAGCAGGCATCCACTCTGGCGATAGTGCTTGCGCCCTGCCGCCCTATACCCTCTCCCCCGCGATTGTAACTGAGCTGAAAGCCCAGACAGAAGCCATGGCGCGGGAACTGGGCATTGTGGGCCTGATGAACGTGCAGTACGCCATCAAGGATCAGGAAATCTTTGTTCTTGAGGTAAACCCACGCGCATCCCGCACCGTGCCATTTGTGGCCAAGGCAACGGGTGTGCCGGTGGCCAAGATTGGTGCGCGCGTTATGGCAGGCGCCAAACTTTCCGGCTTCAATCTGGATGACCGAGCCGTGGTGCCGCATGTTGCGGTGAAGGAAGCCGTATTCCCCTTCAACCGCTTTGCGGAAGTGGACACCATTCTGGGGCCAGAAATGCGCTCCACGGGTGAAGTCATGGGGCTGGATACATCCTTCGAGCGCGCCTTTGCCAAATCCCAGCTTGGGGCTGGCGTTAAGCTGCCAACCTCCGGCACGGTGTTCCTTTCCGTGCGTGAAAGTGACAAGCCCCAACTGCCACCGCTGGGCCGCCTGCTGGCTTCCATGGGTTTCCGTATTATGGCCACCCGCGGCACAGCCAAAAAGCTGCGCGATTCCGGTATTGAGGTGAACCTTGTGAACAAGGTGCTGGAAGGCCGCCCACATTGTGTGGATGCCATTCGCTCTGGTGAGGTGCAGATGGTTATCAACACGGCACAGGGTGCGCAGTCTGTGGCAGACAGTTTTGATATCCGCCGCTCTGCCCTTGTGCTGGGTATTCCGCACTACACCACGATGGCCGGCGCGCGGGCTGCAATTCATGCAATTGCGGCAATGCGTGAAGGACCGCTTGATGTTGCGCCACTTCAGTCATACTTTAGTGGAACATTCTAAGCTAAAGGCGCGAGCATAACCTGCCCGCGCCTCCTTAGCCATGTTCGGGTGGCAGCCTGCTTTTGCAGGTTATGCCTTGCCCGTGTAACTGTTTAACTTTTGCGCCGGAACCCGCTGGTTCCGGCTGCTTTTTTAAGTCTGGGGATGCGTCTTGCAGAAAACTCCAATGACGGGCAAGGGCCTGCTGCAGCTAGAAGATGAGCTGCGCAAGCTGAAATCAGAAGAACGTCCGGCAGTTATCCGCGCCATTGCGGAAGCCCGTAGCCACGGCGATCTTTCTGAAAATGCGGAATATCACGCAGCACGAGAACGACAGTCCTTTATTGAAGGCCGTATTCTGGAACTGGAAGAACTTATTTCCACTGCAGAAGTTATTGAGCCCACTTCCCTTTCCGGCAAACAGGTCAAGTTTGGGGCTACTGTGTGCCTTGTGGACGAAGATACGGACAAGGAAATTACGTACCAGATTGTTGGCCTGCACGAAGCAGACATCAAACAGCATAAAATTTCCATTTCCTCCCCACTTGCCAAGGCGCTGATTGGCAAGGAAGAAGGCGATACCGTTTCTGTGCCCGCACCGGGCGGAGATCGGACTTACGAAATCCTTTCCGTCAAATTCATCTAATATGATCACGTTTGAGGATGTCACAGCCGCGGCAGATCGTATCCGTGGCAATGTGATCCGCACGCCCACCATTGCTTCCCATGCGCTTTCCAAGGCAACCGGGGCTGATATTACCCTTAAGCTTGAAAACCTTCAGGCTGTCGGGTCGTTCAAGGAGCGTGGTGCCGCCAACAAGCTGGCACTGCTTTCCCCCGAAGAGCGCAGCCGTGGTGTCATTGCCGTATCCGCTGGCAACCATGCGCAGGGTGTGGCCCGCCATGCCAGCCTGCTGGGTATTGATGCCGTTATTGTCATGCCCAAGTTTACGCCGGCAGGTAAAGTGGTGCGTACCCGCAACTGGGGGGCCCGTGTTATTCTGGAAGGCGAAAGCTTTGCAGAAGCCCTGATGTTTGCAGAAGACCTGCAAGCGCGTGAAGGCCGCACCTTTATCCACCCGTATGATGACCCCGCAGTTATGGCGGGCCAAGGCACCTGCGCGCTGGAGCTTTTCCAGGATGCTGGGCCGCTGGATGCGCTGGTGGTGCCTATTGGTGGTGGGGGCCTGCTTTCTGGCTGCGCTGTGGCGGCCCGCGCCATGCGCCCGGATATCAAGCTGATTGGCGTGCAGGTGGAAAAGTATGATTCCCTGTGTGCCTTCCCCGGCCCGGCCACGCGCCCCAATGGTGGCGCCACCATTGCGGAAGGTATTGCCGTTCTGCAAATTGGCCGCCAGACGGATGAAGTCATCCGCAAGCTGGTTGATCAGGTTCTGGTTGTTTCTGAATCCGCTATTGAAAACGCCATTACCCTGCTGGCTGAAGGTGCCAAGCAGGTCAGTGAAGGCGCAGGCGCTGCCGGGCTTGCTGCCCTGCTAACTTACCCGGATATGTTCCGCGGTAAAAAGGTTGCCCTGCCTGTTTCTGGCGGAAACATTGATAGCCGTATTCTGGCCAACACTCTGCTGCGCGCCATGCTGCGTGATGGCCGCATTTTGCGCCTGATTATGGAAATTCCAGACCGCCCCGGTGTTCTGGCCGATATTTCCAAAAGCATCGGGGAAGCTGGCGGCAATATTATCGAAGTTTCGCACCAGCGCCTGTTTGCAGCACCTTCCGTGCAGGCAGCACAGTTGGAAGTGATGATAGAAGCGCGAGACCCAGAACACGCTGCCCTTATCACGCAGGAACTGGGTAAATCTTACATTGTGCGCCGCGCCTGAAAACTTTTAGGTGTTGAGGCTTTTACAAGGGCAGCTCCAGTATTGGGGCTGCCCTTTGTGTTTGGGCATACGGGCACCTGCTGCACTTGCCCTCTTTGTCTTCATGCAATTTGGTGGCATTATTCACGCATAAACAAAAAACATAAAAAGGCTTAACCTATGACCTCCACATCGCACCCACAGAAAAGACCAGTTATGCTTGTCATCCTTGATGGGTTTGGATGGCGAGAGGATCAATCAGACAACGCGGTGAAGATTGCTCGCACCCCCAATTTTGATAAGCTGTGGCAAAACAGCCCGCACAGCTTTGTACGCACCAGTGGTGAAGATGTTGGCCTGCCTGAAGGCCAAATGGGCAATTCCGAAGTTGGGCACCTGAATATTGGTGCAGGCCGTGTGGTGATGCAGGAACTGCCGCGCATTTTCACCGCCATCCGGGATGGCAACCTTGCCCGCAACCCGGTGATGGAAAACTTTATTGCCACCCTAAAAAAAACCGGCGGCACCTGCCACCTGATGGGCCTTGTTTCTCCCGGTGGTGTACATTCTCATCAGGATCATGCTGCGGCTCTTGCGCATATTATTGCCCAAGCCGGTGTGCCAGTGGCGTTCCACCTGTTTACAGATGGGCGCGATACCGCCCCACGCTCCGCGCAGGAGTTTTTGAAAAAACTCCGCGCTGATCTACCTTCTTCCGTAAAGCTCGCCACCATTTCCGGCCGCTATTACGCCATGGACCGCGATAAACGGTGGGACCGGGTAGAAAAAGCCTACAACGCCATTGTCAGCGCAGAAGGCCCGCAAGCTGCCACGCCGGAAGATGTGGTAAACGCCGCCTATCAGGCAGATATTTCGGATGAGTTCATCATCCCCACCGTGCTGGAAGGCTACACCGGCATGAAGGATGGAGATGGCATTCTCTCCTTCAACTTCCGTGCAGACCGTATCCGCCAGTTGATGGACGCCCTGCTGGAGCCTGATTTCGATGGCTTTGCGCGTGGCAAGGTTGTGCAGTTTGCTGCTGCTGTGGCCATGACGCATTACAGCGATACGCTTTCCAAACGCATGTCCATTCTGTTCCCGCCAGAGGAACTGACAAACCTGTTGGGCGAAGTTGTCTCCCGCGCAGGCCTCAAGCAAATCCGCATGGCGGAAACAGAAAAATACCCACACGTCACCTACTTCATGAACGGTGGACGCGAAATGCTGTTTGAAGGGGAAGATCGTATTCTGGTGCCATCCCCCAAAGTAGCCACGTATGATCTTCAGCCAGAAATGTCTGCCCCGGAACTGACGGACAAAGCCGTAGCCGCCATTAAAAGTGGTGAATACGACTTGCTTGTTCTCAACTTTGCCAACCCGGATATGGTCGGGCATACGGGCAAGCTGGATGCCGCCGTAAAGGCAGTGGAAGCCGTGGATACCGGTTTGGGCCGTATTGCGCAGGCCATAGCAGAAGAACATGGCGCGCTATTGGTCACGGCGGATCATGGCAACTGCGAAACCATGAAAGACCCAAAAACCGGCGGGCCACATACATCGCACACACTTAACCTTGTGCCCTTTATTGCCTATGGTTCGGGTGCATCCGCCCTGCGCGATGGCGGTAGGCTGGCAGATATTGCCCCCACGCTGCTGGCTCTTCTCAACCTGCCAAAACCTGCGGAAATGACGGGTTCTTCCCTGCTTGAACGCTGAATGAAACATATCCGGCCTTTTTCTTCCCCTGTCTGCCCTTCTTCCCACTGGGGAAAACTGGCCGGATATACGGCGCTTCTGGTTGCAGTCCCTACTTTGCTGGCGGGCTATCCGGCAATGCCCTTACAGGCTGCAACCACACACCATAAAAAAGCAGCTACGGCACATCATTCCACACAAACTGCAGCCAAAACATCTGCGCGGGAAAACAAAACCCGCAGCACACATACGCGCAAAAGCAAAATGGCTGCAGAACCTTCCGTCATGTCCGATCGATCGGTGCGGGAAGCTCAGGCTGCCGTCAATGCAGCCCATGCACAGCATGAGGCCATGGAGCAGGAAAAAGCCCGACAGGCTGCTGCAGTTGCGCAATCTCGCAGCCAGAATGAGGCAGCTCAGGCCGCAGCGGCAGAAGCCAAAAACCGTGCGCTTTCACTTTCTGCTGCAACGGTAAGTGCCACATCGCAACTTCAAAGCACAGAACAGCAGATTGCTGATCTGCAAGACCAGATTTCGGATGTCAAAAAGGAGCAGGCATCCCTTCAGGCCGCCCTGGTGCAAGATGCCCATGCGCTTGCCCCTATTCTGCCTTTGGCGGAGCGTCTTTCCCTTTATCCATCGGATACCTTGCTGGCTGCCCCCATGCCGCAGGGTGATGCCATTACCGGCTTTCTGGTTTTGCGCGGGCTTTCGCGGCAGATGGAGCAGGAAGCCGAAGGCATGCGCGCCCGTCAGGCGCGGCTGACTGCATTAAATACCACGCTTACAAACAAGCTGGCTGAATTAAACCAGCTTGAGCAAACCCAAACCCACCAACGCGATACCGTGCGCCAACAAGCTGCCCTTGCGCGGGAAGCACAAAAACAGGCGTCTGCCACTGCCATCAGCACCACGCATCAGCTACAGGCCGCAACACAACGCGCGGCCAGTTTGCAGGATGCTGTTTCCAAACTGGATGCCCTTCAGGCACAGGCCGAATCTGCCCTGCAAAAGGAAATAGCTGCCGCAGAACGCGCGCATGAGGCCGCGCGGGCAAAAGCCGCACGCCGTAAAATGGCCGCTATGGTAAAAACACAGGGGCCTGGGCTGGCCGAACATCCTTCTGCTGGGTCTGGCCTGCGGCCCGTTGCGGGCACACTTATTTCCACTTGGGGGTCTGCTACCGAATCTGGCCCTGCTACGGGTATGACATATCGCACCCCTCCCGGTGCCAGTGTGCGCGCCCCCTGTGCTGGCACTGTGGATTTTGCAGCCCCGTTCCGCACCTATGGGCAAATGCTTATTTTAAATTGCGGCCGCCATTACCGCTTTATCATGGCGGGCCTGAGCGGACTGGCCGTAGATATGGGCCAGAGTTTGACAAAGGGCGCACCTATAGGACAGATGGGCAGTTCCAGAGGCTCTGGCACGCTGTTCATTCAGTTGCGCCATGGGCAGAAAACCATCAATCCCGCGCCGTTTCTGTAATGGCAGAAAACACGCTGGCACTTTGCCAAGCCGGAGCACAAAGGTTACTCTGCCCAACCAACGCCAGAACATCTGGTTATGCGCGTAAAACCTTGGCCACACCCCTATTGTGCTGGCTGAAAAGACAGGAAGAACACGCAAGGGCCACATACAGCCCTGCGACAGGAGAGACGATCGCATGAAGTTCCGCACAGGTCTGATGTTCGGCGCCACTGCCTTAACCGGCCTTGCCCTGGCTTTTCATCCGGGCCACTTTTCTGGCTCTGCCCTTGTAGCTTCCCCCGCGCAGGCTGCCACTGCGCCAGATGCCACACCCACCACAAACCATGCTGAAACATACCGGCTGCTCACACTGTTTGGCACGGTTATGGACATGATCCGCCAACAGTATGTGGAACCTGTTTCAGACCGTGATCTGATTACAAATGCGCTGAATGGCATGTTGAGCGGGCTGGACCCGCACAGCTCCTACATGACGCAAAAACAGTATGATGACATGATGGTGCAGATGAAGGGCGAGTTCGGCGGCCTTGGTCTGGAGCTTCAGCAGCAGGATGGGCATATCCGCGTTGTGTCCCCCATTGATGGCACACCGGGTTTTCGGGCTGGCATCAAGCCGGGTGATTACATTATTGCCGTAGATGGCCACCCAATTGACGGCACACCGCTGGATGAAGCCGTGAAGAAAATGCGCGGCAAGGCCAACACCAAAATTACCCTGACACTGGTGCGCGAAAAAACACCCAAACCGATTGTGGTGACGCTAACGCGTGAAGTGATTCACATTGATGTGGTGAAATCTGCGCTGTATGACCGGGTGGGTTACATCCGCGTGGCACAATTTAACGAAACCACCGAAAAAGAACTGCTGAAGGCTTATAACAGCCTCAAGCAGCAGGCTGGTGGCAAGCTAGCCGGGCTGGTGCTGGATCTGCGGAATGATCCGGGTGGTCTGTTAGATCAGGCTGTGGATGTCTCTTCCAACTTCATCCGCTCGGGCGAAATTGTTTCCACCCGCTCGCGCAACCCCAAAGACAGCCAGCGTTGGGATGCCCACGGCACCGACATTACAGATGGCCTGCCACTGGTAGTGCTCATTAACGGTGGCTCCGCTTCTGCTTCCGAAATTGTTTCCGGCGCATTGCAGGATCATCACCGGGCGGTGCTGGTTGGCACACGTTCCTTCGGTAAGGGGTCTGTGCAGTCCATTATCCCCATTCCGGGTAATGGTGCCGTGCGGCTGACCACCGCGCGTTACTATACCCCTTCTGGCCGCTCCATTCAGGCGCTGGGCATCACACCTGATATTGTGGTGAAGGAAACGCGCGAAGACCCAGCTTTCAGCCTGCGCGAAGCTGATCTGGAACATATTCTGAAAAATCAGGGCGGCAACCAGACCAAGGCGCAGCCCCGCACGGATCTGCCTGCCATTGCCAAGGATATTCCAAACGAACCGCCAGCAAACTGGCCGGAGTTTGAATACGACAAGCCCGCAACAGACTTCCAGCTTCAGGAAGGCCTGCGCATTGTGCGCTTTATGGCTGGCCTGCCTTCTCCAGATCCGGCTGCATCTCTGCCGCCTGCCAAGCAACCCGCCAAAACGGATAGTGCAACGCACCACTAAGGGCGCGAAAGGGAAAGGCCATGCACACTCCATCGCTCTGGCAGCAACTGCCCTCTAACGGGCGCGCCTTTATCCGCTTCTGGGGTGGGTGCGCCACAGCCGCTGTGGCGCTTGCCATAGGGTTGCAGGTTATGGGGCCGCCCGGACTTTCCATTGAGGGGCAGGATATTGATGTTTCGGCAGATTCTGCTGCCAAACAATCCTCCCCCGCACAGCGCACCACCATTCCGGGGCCGCAGGCTGATCTGCTGGAAAGCAAGAATGGGCCAGGGGGCTTTCCCCTCCCCAAAGTGGGTGCGCATGATCGCACGCCCAAAAAGGTTTATGCCGCCCCTGCGGTGGATGTACCGCCCGGCACCCCCATGGTGGCTTTGCTGATTGATGGCATAGACCAGACAGATGACCTGACAACCGAAGCCATAAACTCCCTGCCCGGCCCGGTTTCTCTGGGTATTTCACCTTATGCCGCCAACCCTGAAGAACTGATGAACGCAGCACGCCAGCACCGGCATGAAACGCTGCTTTCTCTCCCCATTCAGGATAACGCCACCAAGAACACAGATGCCGGGCCCAAAGCACTTGGGCTGCTACTTTCACCCCAGCAGAACATGGATAATCTAAACTGGGCACTTTCTCATCTGGCAGGGTATGTGGGTGTTACCAATGCCTTTGCCGGGCAGAATGGTGGCAGCTTCCCGCAATCTGAAAGCTTTAAATCTCTGGTAAAGGCCATAGACCAGCGTGGCCTGCTTTATCTGGACGCCACACCCGGCACGCAAACCGAAGGTGCTAGCAGCACTGCCACCGCTGATGTGGTGGTGAACACGGATACGGATATTGTCAACATTGATATCCAGTTGCTGAAACTCCAGCAATTGGCACGGCAGAACGGGCGCGCCATTGGCATTTTGGGGCCATTGCGGCCTGTAGCCATGGCCTGCCTGCGCGCATGGTTGCCGCACCTCAAAGATATGGGCATTGCGTTGGTGCCTGTCAGCCAGATTGTTCTGCCGCCGGATATGTCCGCCTATGGCCCAGCCGCCGCAGATGGCAGCATGCATGTGAACCTCTCCAACCCACGTGTGCAGCAGCAAGGCCAGCCGCAACAATGACAGACGCAAGCTCTCCGTCCCTTCCGTATCGCCCTAATGTTGGAGCCATGATCTTTCATGCTGATGGACGCATTTTTATTGCCCGGCGCACGGATATGCCCGGCGCTGGCGGCCCATTAAGCGAAGGCACATGGCAATGCCCCCAAGGCGGCATTGATGCCGGAGAAGACCCAAAAAAAGCCGTACTGCGCGAAGTGGCAGAAGAAATTGGCACAGACAAAGTGCGTATTCTGGCCGAACATCCAGAATGGATTACGTATGATCTGCCCCAGCACCTTATAGGCCGTGCATTGGGTGGGAAGTATCGGGGCCAGACACAAAAATGGTTTGCCCTGGCTTTTGAGGGCACAGATGCCGATATCCGGCTGGATGCCCAAACCCCAGCGGAATTTGATGCTTGGCAATGGATAGATCTTGCCACCCTGCCCCAGCAGAATGTGGGGTTTAAAAAACCGATTTACGAACGCTTGGTGCAGGATTTTGCACAGTTTGCAAAACCTCGCGCATAAACATAACGCACAATAAAAAAGCTCCCTGACCAACCATAGTCAGGGAGCTTTTTTGTTGGGTTTTTGCCGTGCTTTTTAGTGTGCGCCCGTCGTTTTGCCGCTGCCTGTAATGGCAGAAAACAGGAAACAGAACGGCACACACAAAAACGAGCCTATACCCAAGATCATAAACACTTCATTGTAAGAGAGCATGGCCACCTGCCGGGTAAATTCCTGAAACAGGGTGTGCTGGGCAATGGCCTGTGCCGCACCAGGGGCGTATCCGTGGGCTGAGGCAACGCCTTTGGCCTGCGCCAGATAATCATTATACGGCTGATGATACGGCGTCATCCACTGCACCATGTAAGACTGATGCGCCTGCCGCCGCTCTGTAAGCAATGCCGTAGCACCGGAAATAGCCAAAGAGCCCAACACGTTACGCGCCATACTAAACAGCGCCGAGGCATCTGCATTCAGCCTTTCGGGAATGGTGGAATACGCAATAGTGGAAAGGGGCACAAACAGAAAGGCCAAGCAGGCTGTCTGGCTCATGCGGAACAGCATGAGGTGATGGAAGTCCAGCAACGGTAGCAAATGGGCGGACCAGAACAGAGCTATGCCCATAAGCCCAAAACCCAGTGCAATCACATTGCGCACGGGCATGAGCGTCATCAGCTTACCCACAATCGGGATAAGGAAGATAACGGCAATCCCACCCGGAGAAAGCAGCAAACCGGAAATTGTGGCCGTGTACCCCATAACCTGCTGGGCAAACTGCGGAACAATAATAGCGGATGCATAAAGCAGCGCGCCCATTGCCCCCATAAGTGCCGTGCCTACCGCAAAGTTGCGGTCCTTGAACACGCGCAAATCCACCGCCGGGTTTTTGGCATGCAGCAGCCACAAAATAGCGCCACCAATGCCCAAAAACGCCAGAACACCCATAATGCGGATGAAGGTGGAACCAAACCAGTCTGCATCCTCACCACGGTCCACCATCACTTCAAGACTGGCAAAGCCAATGGTAATCAGGCTGATGCCTATGGCATCCACCGGGGCTTTCTGCTTGCGCGCCCACGGCGGGTCCTCCACCAGCGCCATCACGCCAACGGTTGTAAGAAACCCGAATGGCACGTTGATGAAAAAGATCCAGCGCCATGAGAAGTTATCGGTAATCCACCCACCCAGCGTTGGGCCAATAACCGGCCCCACAACGGCAGCAATGGCGGTAAGGCCAAATGCTGCGGCACGCTTTTCGGGCGGGAAGCTATCCAGAATAATGGACTGCTGGTTGGGCTGAAGCCCTCCGCCAAAAAAGCCCTGCATCAGACGGAAAATCACCAGTTCAGCAAGGCTGGTAGCCGTACCGCACAAAAACGACGATACGGTGAACATAACAATACAGATAAGAAAGTAGTTCTTGCGGCCAAAAACCTTACCCAGCCAACCAGAAATTGTCAGCACAATCCCGTTGGCGACCAGATAGGCCGTGAGTGTCCACGTCGCATCATCATACGTGCTGGATAGGCTCCCTGCGATATGTGGCAGGGAGACGTTCACGATGGTTGTATCCAGAATTTCCATGAACGCCGCCATGGTAACTACAAAGGCGACAGTCCACGGATTATGCTTTGGCTTCCACCCGCCGGGGGCTACTTCGGCCTGTGTGCTCATTGCGCAGCCGGGGCCGGAGTTGCGGGTTCTGCCCCATCACGCGGCGCTGCATCAGAATGGCCTTGTGTATCCACATGCACTGTTGGCACCACGGACATGCCAAGGGCCAGCGGCTGGTTGGGGTCCAGACCATCATCAATCAGGATTTTAACAGGCACACGCTGCACGATTTTTACGTAGTTGCCTGTTGCGTTTTCTGGCGGGAAGGCACTGAACTGCGCGCCCGTGCCTTTTTGCAGTGAATCAATATGCCCATGCACCTTGAGAGATGGATAGGCATCTACCTTGATATCCACCTTTTGGCCGGGCTTCATGCGGGTAATCTGGGTTTCCTTGTAGTTGGCTACCACCCACACTTCCGGCTCTACAATGGACAGTATATTCTGCCCCTGCTGCACGTAATTGCCCTGCTCCAGATTACGCTGGGAAATCCAGCCATCATGCGGAGCACGAATTTCTGTCCATTCCAGATTCAGGTTTGCGGTTTCCAGCCGAGCCTGTGCAGTTTTAACCGCTGCTTCTTCCTGACTGATCTGAATGGCGGCGTTCTGGATGTTGGGCTGCACGGGCATGGCCATCTGCACGGCACCCTGCGCGGCTATCACGCGGGCCTTGGCGGCATCCAACGCAGCACGAGCGGAATCTATATCCTGCTGCGATGTTGCTGCACGTTCCACCACATGCTGGCGGCGGAAATCTGTTTGCGCCTTAAATTCCTGCGCTTTGGCAGCTTCTAGCTGACCTTTTGCCTGCAACAGCTTACCGGGGAACTCCAGCATGGCCACCATGTGCATCATGTCACTGGCGTTCTTGGAGGCTTGCGCACTTTCAACCTGTGCGGCGGCCTGATCTCGCGCAGCTTTCCAGTCTCGCGGGTCTATGCGGGCCAAAAGCTGGCCTTTGCGTACAAACTGGTTATCGTTCACCAGCAGTTCTGTCACATACCCGCTTACATGCGGTGCAATGGTAATGGCGCGCCCGGCAGTAAAGGCATCATCCGTTTCAACTTCATTGCGAGTCATAAACCAGTACACACCGGCACCCACAGCCAGTACGGCAATAACCCCAGTGAGAATAATCTTGCGGCGGGGATTCTCTTTTTTCTTTTCTTCTGGCTTGGCTGGTGCGCCGGTATTTGCGGAAGACTGGTCGTTGTGGTCGTCTGTCATACTGTTCCCTGCCATCTCAAACGCACGGCGCATACCCTGCTTTTTCGGTCACTCTTTCTCTGACCGAACTGGTCGGTCAGAGTTGTGGCATGTTCACAAGCAGGCATCAAGTCGCACATGGCATTCAGCGCATGTGCAAGCTGGGTTTTTAATGTTTTGCTGTAAAAAAGACGCAGTTTGCTACGTCTGATCTGCTGCGCTGGCCTTAGCGTTCCAGCCCCTGCGTTCTGACCAGACGCGCATACAGGCCATTTTGCGCCATAAGTTCATCATGGTTTCCGCATTCCACAGCATGGCCTTCCTGCATCACCACCACCAGATCAGCCGAACGCACGGTGGAAAGACGGTGCGCCACAACAAGCGTGGTGCGCCCCTTGCGCAAGGTTGCCAAGGCATCCTGCACTGCGGCTTCGTTCTCACTATCCAGCGCACTTGTGGCTTCATCCAACAGCAGAAGGCGCGGGTTGCGCAGTAGTGCCCGCGCCAAGGCCACACGCTGCCTTTGGCCGCCAGAAAGCCGCTGCCCACCCGGCCCCACTGTGGTTTCATAGCCTGCGGGCAGGGCCAGAATAAACTTTTCAGCCGCTGCGGCCTTGGCTGCTGCTTGTACTTCTTCTTCCGTGGCAGAGGGGCGGCCTATCAGAATGTTATCGCGCACAGAAAGATCAAACAGCAGCGGATCCTGGCTTACATAAGCAATGGCATCTCGCAGGCTGGCCAGCGTGAGATCACGCAGTTCCTGCCCATCCAGCAAAATACGGCCTGATGTCACATCGTGCAGGCGCGGCACCAGCGAAAGTGCGGTAGATTTACCTGCCCCAGAAGGCCCCACCAAGGCCACGGTAAAGCCCGGCTTGGCCTCAAAATTCAGGCCAGAAAGGCCAACCCGCCCATCTGGGTAAACAAAGCCTACATTCTCAAAAACCAGATCACCCTGTCCGGCACAAAGGGGCACTGCGTTCGGACAATCTGCCACAGCAGGCTTTTCATCAATAATTTCAAAAATACGCACAAGCCCGGCCAGACCTTCCTGCAAAGCAGCGTTCAAGGCCCCCAATGCACGCAGTGGGCGTGCTGCCAGCAACAATGCCGCTACAAAGCCGGAAAAATCCCCCAATGTGGCGCCCCCCATAGCAGCACGCCACCCTGCAAAACCCAGTACGGCAGCCACGGCTGAGCCACCCAGTGCTTCCAACAAGGGGTCAACACGCGCACGGCCCCGCGTAATGCGCAACATAGCCTGATGCAGATGATCGAACGATGTGGCGGCGCGTTCTTCCTCACGCTGTTCAAGCCGATACACGCGCACGGTGCGGGCCTGACTGAAACTTTCAGTGAGAAAAGCAGCGGTTTCCCCAATCCGCTCCTGCATCCCGCCAGATGCGCGGCGCACGCGCTTGCCCAGTTTTTGGATAGGCACTGCAGCAATGGGATAAAGCAGACCGGCTATCAGGCTGAGTTCCCAATCCATATAGAACATGGAGGCAATCAGCCCCACCACGGTAACAACATCACCCAGCGAGTTCACAGCCCGGATCATGGCTTCACGAATGGAAACGGCATCCGTGGTAAAACGTGCGGCCAGTTTGGCCGGGGCTTCACGCTCTACATCGGTAATGTCTGCCTGCATCAGATGTGCGAACATCTCGCTTTGCAAACCGCGAATAACCTTGAGCACCAAACCCTGAGACGCCAGCGTTTGCGCGTATTGGGAGATGGATTTGGCAACCGTAATCAGCACCACCAGCAGCGGTACCTGGTACAGAATGCGGGAATCGTGGCTGGAAAACATATCCAGCGCGCGCTGGATAACCAGCGGATACAATGCTGTAAGCCCGGCGGTTAACACCGTAAGCAGCACAACAGCCGTAAGATTGCCGGGATAACGGCGCACCTGCCCCCGCCATAACCTCCTCAGAAGCACGCGGGTATCATCCGGCAACAAATCGCGGGATGAACGGGACGAACGGGTAGAGGAAGCAGATGCTTGTGACGTCATGCGCTCTTCTCTAACAGCCTCCCACCCTTTCACGTAAGAGGCTGACGCATGGTTTTATTATGGCAACGCTTTAGCCAGCCCTAACGCATGGGCCAAACAGGTCTGTTTATCCGCAGTGCAACCGCCCTGTTGCCACCAGTTGCGCACATCTTTCAGAACTTGCCCAACATGCGGCCCCGGCTGGCAGCCTGCATCCAGCAGGTCTCGCCCTGCTAGCGGAAACACTGGTATTTCAAGCTGCGCCAAACGCTGGCGCAGTTCTGTGCCCAAAACATCAGCATGCCGCGCCTGATACAGCCAACTGCGTGCTGTTAAAATATCTGGCGAGGTATCTGCCAATAAGTGGCGTAATTGCGCATCAGACATATCGGGCAAAGGCACGGGTTCAGCCTGCATAGCTTTCAGACGCGCGGCTTCAGCACGGGAGAATTTAAGGCGGCGCGCCAGATCCGCACTTTTGTCTGGCACCAAAGCTGCCAGCCGCAACAGGGCATCTGCTGGCGGATTAAACGTCATTAACTGCGCAAACAAAGGCACATGCGCACCTTCTGGCAGCAAAACAGGCAGGATACCGGCCTGCTGCATCAGATACACAACGTCCAGCACCTTCGGCCCAGCCAGAATACGCTTGAGTTCAGACCATATGCGCTCAACAGACAAGCCGTTCAACAACTCTGCCTGTGTGGTAATGGCGTGCATGGCCTGTGCATCTGCCTGCCCACGCCCATAGCGACCCCAGAAGCGAAAAAACCGCAGAATACGCAGGGCATCTTCCTGTATCCGCAGCGTGGCATCGCCTACAAAGCGCACACTTCCATTTGCCAGATCATGCTGGCCGCCAAAATAATCATGCACAGTACCCGTGCTGTCACAGGACATGGCATTGATTGTAAAATCACGGCGCGCGGCGTCTTCCTGCCAGTTGTCTGTCCAGCACACGACGGCGTGGCGTCCGTCTGTTTCCACATCTCGCCGCAGGGTGGTGATTTCATAGGGTGCGGAATCGATCACCGCCGTAACCGTGCCATGCGCCAGCCCTGTGGGCACCACTGTCATACCCTGCGCCTTCAGGCGCTGCATCACCTCCTCGGGCGGTTGGGGCACTGCCAGATCAATGTCCGCAATAGGGCGCTCCACCATCAGATCACGCACCGCACCGCCGACAAGACGCGCCTCGGGCAGCACGGCCCATATCTCCTCCAGCGCGTGCAGGCGCGTGGGTTCCAAGCGGTCCAATAAATTACGGGTCATACGTCGCAGTCTGTGCCGGATGTTTGTCTGGCAAGTGGAAAAAAGCAGCCACAGCTCCAAACCCCCATGCAGGGGATACCCTGGCACATGCCCGGCTCCGCCAAGGCTGCCAGCTCGTACCACACTGGACGAGATAAACGCGCCTCTAGCGGAAAATGCCTGTTATCGCCTTCCCGCAGCCGGATATAGGGGGGGCAACTCTCCGGGCAGGCCTCTGGTGGCATGTTCCAATCTGTCCGAATCGGATGTTCCGGCCCAGCTACCACCACTTCATCCATATTGGTGCGAAAACACAGCCGCTGCATTTTGCCACAGCCCGTCCAATCCAGCTCTACCGCCAGAAAAGGCACGTCTTCCACCTCAATATACCCGGTCTCAAACGGGGAGCGCAGCAGGTATGCCCCATTTTCATCCCGCGTGAGCATGGAGCCAAACATGCACAGCATGGCCTTACGCTTTATGGGGGTGCCCCGATAAAGCCACACGCCATCGCGCCGCACCAGAAAAGGCAGATATCCCAAGTCATGCCTTTTTCTTTCCGGGCTTTCCTGATGCCCCGAACAGGCAAGACTGTCGCCACTCACTGCGTGTTCGCCTTTCACTGGCCTACCATCCTGTAATACGTGTCCATACCGTCATCCTGATGATATAGGGATGATACCCCGCTTGATGTAAGCCCCGTATGTGCTTCACACTGGAACCATGACCGCATCAGACGCATCGCAGCCCGCGCAACAGCCCTCCTCTCCTCCCGAAGTGCGGGAGGCAGACCGTATCTGCGAACGGCTGCAAGCCGTGCAGCAGGAAACCTCTCGCATTGTTTTTGGCCAAAAACAGGTTATCCGCCAAACACTTGCCACCATTCTGGCAGGTGGGCATGCGCTTTTGGTGGGCGCGCCCGGCTTGGGCAAAACATTGCTGGTCACAACTTTGGGAACAGTGCTGGGGCTTGATTCGCGCCGCGTGCAGTTTACGCCAGACCTTATGCCCTCCGACATTACGGGTAGTGAAATTCTGGATGAAGATGCATCAGGCCATCGCAGCTTTCGCTTTGTGCCTGGCCCTGTGTTCTGCCAACTGTTAATGGCGGATGAAATCAACCGTGCCAGCCCACGCACGCAGTCTGCCCTATTGCAGGCCATGCAGGAACACCGCGTAAGCGTGGCCGGCACGGAATACCCCCTGCCGCGCCCCTTCCATGTTCTGGCCACCCAGAACCCTATGGAGCAGGAAGGCACCTACCCGCTGCCAGAAGCGCAGCTTGACCGCTTTATGCTGCAAATTCCGCTCTCCTTCCCCGATGAAGCAGCGGAACGGCAGATGCTGCTGGCCACCACTGGCGCACAAACAGAGCAACCCCAAACCCTTATGGATGCCACAAGCCTACTGGAAGCACAGGCACTGGTGCGCCGTATTCCGGTGGGTGAAAAAGTGCTGGATGCCATTCTCAATCTGGTACGCAACGCGCGGCCAGAAACCACGCAGGATGCCACCTTGCGTGAACAAATTGCATGGGGCCCCGGCCCGCGTGCTGCGCAAACGCTTATGCTGGCCACGCGTGCGCGCGCTTTGCTGGATGGCAGACTTTCCCCCAGCCTTGATGATGTTGCCGCACTGGCACAGCCCGTTCTGGCCCACCGTATGGCGCTGACTTTTGCCGCCCGTGCTGAAGGTGTGCAGATTCAGGATGTGATCTCTCGCCTTCTGCAACAGTTGGGTTAAAGCCATTGCGCGGCCCATCTTTTCTTACCGCCGCATTCCGCCGCAATAAGGCTGGCACCACTCGGGCTCCGCATTTTGCTACGCAGGCGGATGAGTCTGTTGCCATTGAGCAACCTGCCACCCTTACCCAACAGGCGCAGGCTTTGGCAGCGCGCATGCCCGATCTGATTGTGCAAGCCAACCGCACAACCGCCACGCTGGCAGCCGGGCAACATCCACAGCATCGTGCAGGATGGGGTGATACCTTCTGGCAATATCGCCCGGCTCAACCGGGGGAACCTGCCGCGCACATAGACTGGCGGCAATCTGCCCGCAGCACCCACGCCTATGTGCGTGAAACAGAAGCCGAAAGCGCGCAAACCATTCTGCTCTGGTGCGATCTTTCCGG
The DNA here is from genome assembly GCF_000285275.1 of Acetobacter pasteurianus subsp. pasteurianus LMG 1262 = NBRC 106471. Classification (GTDB taxonomy): domain Bacteria; phylum Pseudomonadota; class Alphaproteobacteria; order Acetobacterales; family Acetobacteraceae; genus Acetobacter; species Acetobacter pasteurianus. The sequence continues at coordinate 252,460 of NZ_CADO01000139.1, read as the reverse complement.
CTCCATGAACTGGCAATCCCGCACCAACATTCCCACCAAGTTGGAAAGCGCCATTCTGCTCACGCTGGCAATGGCCGCAGCCCTTGCCCGTGGGGGAGAACGTATTCGCCTGCTTTCATCATCCGGCATGGTGCACTTGCCTGCTGGTGGCAGCCTGCTGGAGCGTCTGGCATTGGCCTTGGTGTTTCAGGCATCTACACCGCAAAAAAACGCCCTGCCCGCAGCTGCCGCATTGCCGCGCCACGCGCATTTGCTGCTGACCAGTGATCTGCTGTGCGAAACAGAAACCCTGCGCGGGCTGCTCCATCAATGCGCGGCCCGTGGTGTGCGCACGCATGTGCTGCATATTGCAGACCCGGCAGAACTTTCACTCCCCTATGAAGGGCGTGTTGAATTTACGGGGCTGGAAGGTGAACACCCCATAGAACTGCCGCATGTGCAAACATTGCGTGCAGATTACACCCATCTGGCATCAGCACGCAGCAGCCAGATTGAACACATGGCCGTAAGCCTTGGGCATGATTATCTTTGCCACGTTACCGATACCCCAGCCACACCCACCTTGCTGGCCCTGCATAACCTGATGGGCCACCGAGTATGATATTTCTGGCTCCTCTTGCCCTGCTGGGGCTTCTTACGCTGCCGTTGGTGTGGTGGCTTGTCCGGGCAACACCGCCGCGCCCACGCCAACAGGTATTTCCGCCCGTAAAGCTGCTGGCCAGCCTGAAACCACGCCAGACCGAAGCCGCACGCTCTCCGCTCTGGTTGCTGCTGTTGCGTCTTTTAGCTGTTACCTTGTTGGTGCTTGGCCTCGCCCGGCCTGTGCTGCCGGGGCATAATGCTGCCCAGCAAGGCTCTGGCCCGGTGCTGCTTGTTATAGATAACGGCATGTTCAGCGCCGCAGACTGGAACGAGCGGCTCGCTGCTGCACAAAACCTTCTGGATGATGCCGAACGCGCCAAACGCCCTGTGCTGTTGCTGACAACCGCATCAGAAGCAGAAACAGCGGTTGCAGAAAACCTTACTCCCCTACCCGTTACGCAGGTACGGCAGCATCTGAACGCACTGCGCCCAGAACCTTGGCAAGTGGATCGATCAGCTTCCGCTCACACACTTGAACATCTGACATCACAGACATTTGGCAGCGTTTTGTATCTGGCAGATGGCATTGCCACCCCCGGCGATGATGCCTTTAGGCACGCACTGCAAAGTTTAGGCCATGTGCGCGAAGTGCGTTTTCCGCACCAAAATGCTGTGGCTTTGGCGCCAATGGCCGATAAAGGCAGTACCGTCATGGCGCGCTTGGTGGCGATGCCGACGGCAGCTCCACGGGCCTTTAATGTTATTGCGCATACTCAAGATGGCGGCACTCTGGCCGTTGTGCCCGTAACCCTACCAGCACAATCCGCTTATGCCGATATTTCTGTGAACCTGCCAGCAGCCGTGCGCAACCGTATAGACACGCTCACACTTGCAGGCTCAGCCAGTGCCGCCACCACGGTGCTGATGGATGAAAGCAGCCGCCTCCACCCGGTCGGCCTTCTGGCTTCTGGTGGTGCGGATACACCTTTGGTGGGGTCTTTGTTCTATCTGCGCCGCGCCCTTGCGCCTTCTGCCGAATTGCATGAAGGCACGCCAACAACTCTTTTAAGCCGCCCACTTTCTATTTTAATCGCACCTGATGGCACGCTGGCAGACCCCGAAACACGGGAAAAAGTGCGCGAATGGGTGAAAAATGGCGGCACGCTTATCCGCTTTGCTGGCCCAACCCTTGCCGGTGCCCAGCATGATGAAGCTGCTGAAACCACCGAAAGCGAAAACACCCAGCCACCTACGCAAGATCTGCTGCCCGTTACTTTGCTGGATGGCGCACGCCAGCTTGGCGGCTCCATGACATGGGGCACACCACAAAAACTTGCCCAGTTTGATGCAGCCTCCCCATTTGCCGGGTTGGTACCCCCCAATGATGTTACGGTCTCACGGCAGGTTCTGGCCCGTCCCTCTGCCACACTGACCGAGCATACATGGGCACGGCTGGCAGATGGCACGCCGCTGGTTACGCACGCCGCACTGGGCAAAGGGGAGATTGTGCTGTTCCACGTTAGCAGCACAACGGATTGGTCCAACCTGCCGCTTTCGGGGTTGTTTGTCTCCATGCTGCAAAGGCTGACAGACCACGCAAATGGCGTGAGCGTACCTGCGGATGATGCCATATTGCAACCAGCCTTAACACTAGATGGCGCAGGCGTTGCTGGCCCTCCGCCACCATATGCACGCGGCCTGAAAGCCTCCGACTTTGCCACCACGGATGTATCACCCGCGCACCCACCGGGCCTGTATGGCCCCGGCTCTGGCCGCCGCGCCTTGAATGCCGCAGATCACGTTACCGCGTTGCATCCGGAAAGTGCCGTGGGGGTTATTACAGACCCCGCAGGCCAACAGCCGGATGTGCCTCTTGGGCGCTTCTGCCTGTTGGCTGCTCTTGTTCTATTGTTGCTCGATGGTGCTTTGGCGTTGCTGATGCGTAAGGGATTTTTGACACCCAAACACATCAATGTGGCCACCTTGGTTATGGGGGGCATGCTGCTTGGTATGGCTGCTCCTGCTTATGCTGCAGATACACAGCCCGCAGTTCTAACGCCGCAAGCTACCCTCTCCGTACCCGGAGCGGCACTTGAAACACGTCTGGCCTACGTTTTAACAGGGCATGCAGATGTAGATGAGGCCTCGCGCCAAGGGCTTCAGGGGTTGGCGGATTTCACCAATGCCCGCACATCTGCCGTGCTGGGCCACCCCGATGGCGTGCACCCGGAAACGGATGATCTGGCGTATTATCCATTGCTATACTGGCCCATTACGCCAGATGCCCATGCCTCCCCCGCCATGATAGCCGCGCTCAACCGCTTTATGGCGCATGGTGGTATCTTGCTGATTGATACCCAAGGGCAGGACACACCAGATAATGCCACAGATGACGCCAGTTTTGCTGGTGATGCCCCGGGCACACGCGCTGCCCTGCGCCGCGCCACAACAGGGCTGACAGTGCCACCACTTGTGACCATGAATGACCACCACCTGCTGGCGCATACCTTTTACCTGCTGCATGATTTTCCGGGCCGTTATGCGGGCCAGCCCATTTGGGTGGCGCGTGAAGGCGATGCCGGGAATGATGAAGTTAGCCCCATTATTATCGGCTCGGCAGATTGGGCGCATGCGTGGGCGGTTGATGCATCTGGCAACACGCCCTTTGCTGTTATTCCTGGTGGGGCGGAACAGCGTTTGCTGACCTACCGCTTTGGGCTGAATATTGTCATTTACGCGCTTACCGGCAGCTATAAGGCGGACCAGGTACACGTGCCCATGCTGCTGAAACGGCTGGAAGACCGGCCATGATGAACAGTTTGATGCAATCCATCGGTTTTGCGCCACTGCTGCCTTTATGGCTGTTGGCTCTACTTGGTGTTGCGGGCGTGCTGCTTTGTGCATGGAGCCTGTATAACGGTGCGCGCGGGGCCTTGTTGCGTCTGGCGGCACTTGCCTCACTTCTGTTCTGGTTGGCGGGCCCGCAGCATCTGCGCGAAAGCTGGCATAGCCTGCCCCAAACTGCCCTTATGCTGGTAGATCAGTCCCCCTCCATGGCCATCGAGCAGCGGGCGGCTATTGCCCGGCAGGCTGCGGATGCATTGGCGCATATGCAGGTGGATGGGCTGAATATCCGCACCATTACAGTCCGCCAAAACGGGCATGACGGTACCCGCCTGTTTGAAGCATTAGATCAGGCTGCCGCAGATATCCCGCCCGATCAGCTTGCTGGGGCCATGATGGTCACAGACGGTCAGGTTGCTGATGTTCCCGCCAACCTACCTGATCGCCTGCGCCCACGCACCGCCGCTACGGGGGAACAAACCACCCTACCCCTGCATGTATTGCTAACTGCCAAAGGTGAGGAAACAGACCGCAAGCTCCAGATACTGGAAGCACCGCCCTACGCTATTGCCGGACAACCGGCACATTTGCGCGTATTGGCCGAAGATTCCGGCCCCAGCACGCACGCCGGCACGCCAGCGGAACTGACCCTGCGCGTGAATGGGGAAGAACCTGTGGTTATGCCCGTTGTTACAGGCACGCCGCAGGATATCAGTATCCCCGTTGCACGGCCGGGGCAGATGCTCATCAGCCTTTCGGTTTCTCCTTTGGCGGGAGAAGTCTCTCAGCTGAATAATCAGAGCATCACCCATATTATGGGCATTCGGGACAGGCTGCGGGTGCTGCTGATTTCCGGCACACCCAATCAGGGGGAACGTGTCTGGCGCCGGTTGCTGAAGGCCGACCCCGCAGTGGATCTGATTCACTTCACCATTTTGCGCCCACCGGAAAAAGATGATGGCACGCCGCTATCTGATCTGGCTCTGATAGCTTTTCCCGTAAAGGAACTGTTTCAGGACAAGATCAACCAGTTTGATCTGATTATTCTGGATGGTTTTGAAAACCGTAGTATTCTGCCCCACAGCTATCTGGAAAACATTGCCAATTTTGTACGCCGTGGTGGCGGACTGTTGCTGACTGCAGGGCCAGAATTTGTAGGCCCCGGATCACTTCAGGAAACACCTGTGGGCGATGTGCTGCCCGCACATGTGCCGCCAGAAACCGGCATGGTGGAACGCCAGTTCCGCCCCCGGTTAACGGCTCAGGGCCGCCAACACCCCGTGACGGCGGCACTTTCTGGGGCGCCAGAGGCAAACGTGCCAGATAGCACGACAACCGTTGCCGGCGCATGGGGGCCATGGTACCGCGCCCTCAAGCCAGACAGCACACATGGTGAAGTGCTGATGAGCGGGCCAGATGCCGCCCCCCTGCTGGTGTTGGACCGGGTGGATCAGGGCCGTGTGGCCCTCCTGCTTTCTGACCAGATCTGGCTTTGGTCTCGCGGTGAAGGCGGTGGGGGACCGCAGGCGGAATTGCTGCGCCGGATTTCCCACTGGCTCATGAAAGAGCCTGAGCTGGAAGAAGAACAACTGGCCGCCAGCATTACGGACAACATGTTAACCGTAACACGCCACAGTATCAGCACCGAAGCCACGCCGCCGGATGTGACCGTTACGGCACCTTCAGGCACACATACAACGCTACACCTGCATGCAGCCCCACAGGATGGCAGCCAGACGGCAACCTTGCCTGCAAATGAAATGGGCATCTGGCAAGTAGCGGATGGCACACACACTGCCTACGCAGCCCCCGTGCAAAGCGATATCCGTGAAATGACGGATTTACGAGCCACGGCTACCAAGCTGGCTCCTATGGCGCAACAATCGGGCGGAGGTGTATTCTGGCTGGGCACGCCGGGGCATCTGGCCATACCAACCATTCGGATGGCAGAATCTACCACCCTGCACAGTGCAGATTGGTTGGCTTTTCCGCAGCGTGGCGCACATATTGTTACGGGCAAAAGTGCAGAACCCTTATTGCCAACATGGAGCATGCTGCTGGTATCCCTCGCCTTCCTTTTTGCTGGGTGGTGGCGTGAAGGCCGGAATTGATAACAGCAGGGAAAGAGTGGGGTGTGCGGTCTCTCCACTTTCACACCATTATGCGGTGTGATAGCATGACGCATACGTGTAATGATGGACAGACAATGACCCGTTTCTGCCGCCTTGCTTCTTCTGCCATGCTTATGGGCAGTTTTGCCTGCTTTGCCACCACTCCTGTCTGGGCGCAGGCACAAGGGGGCGATGAAGCTGCCGCAGCGGAAGACGCCAAAAAGGCGGAAGACGCACAAGCTGCCAAACGGGCAGCCCCGCCTACCAATATTCCCGGTGCATCAGGCCTGGATGAAGATGACGGGGATAAATCCAACAAGGATGTGGAGCCCACAGCCGCTCTGTTTGATGCCATCAACCGTGGCAGTATTTCTGCCGCAAAAGATGCCATTAACCGTGGGGCAGATCTGAACGGGCATAATATTCTGGGTCAGACACCGCTGGATATGTCTATCGACCTCAACCGAAACCCCATTACCTTCCTGCTGCTTTCCCTCCGCACACCGGCTGATAACCCGCGTTCTTACGGTGGGAGCATGGATGACGGTGGTTCGGAACCTGTTGTTTCTGGCGGCATCAACACTGCCCGTTATGAGCAGGAAGAACAGAAGCGTGTTCAAGAACGGCGCTATGATAGCACAGGCGGTACAGCACAGCCTTCTGTTGGCTTTCTGGGCTTTGGTGGCAGCTAAAAAGCTGCCCTTTCCCATCTGTTTTTAAAGTATTTTCTTGATTGCCAAAAAGAAGCGCAGTTAAGCCTGCGCTGTTTTCTGGAGCGTTTCCTGCCGCAGCACATCAAGCTGCAACAGTTCCCCCGCCCGTTCAAAATGCCAGAATGTCCAGCCATTGCAGGATGGGGCGTTTGTAAGCTGCGCACCCAGTTTGTGGATAGAGCCGCGCTTGGTGCCATTTACCAGCGTGCCATCGGGTGAAACTGTGGCATGCACACGGCGTTTCTTGTCACACACCACTGTACCAGCAGCAATGACACCCTGCTCCACCAAGGAACCAAAAGGAATACGCGGGGCTTCGCGCTTATCCTGCGTGGTCTGCACAGCATCGGCTTCCAGCGGCGTTTCAGCAGCCACACGCGCCATTGCAGCTTCTACGTAATCCGGGTGGCGTTCAATACCAATGAAGTGCCGCCGCAAACGGCGCGCCATGGCAGCCGTGGTGCCTGTGCCGGAGAATGGGTCCAGAATAACATCGTTTACCGTGGTGGAGGCCAGCAGCACACGGTGCAGCAGACTTTCCGGCTTTTGGGTGGGATGCAGCTTCAGGCCGTGCTCATTCCGCAGGCGTTCATTGCCTGTGCACAAGGGTAGATACCAGTCTGAGCGCATCTGCACATCATCATTCAGTGCCTTCATGGCCTGATAGTTGAAGCGGTAGCGGCTATCCTGCCCACGGGCGGCCCAGATGAGGGTTTCATGCGCGTTGGTAAAACGCCGCCCGCGGAAATTGGGCATGGGGTTGGATTTACGCCACACAATGTCATTCAGAATCCAGAAGCCCAGATCCTGCAAAATGGCGCCAATGCGGTAGATGTTGTGGTAGGAGCCAATCACCCAGATTGTGCCATCCTTGTGCAGCACGCGGCGGGCTTCTGCCAACCATGCACGGGTAAAGCGGTCATATTCTTCCAGATCGGAGAATTTGTCCCAATCATCATCCACGCCATCCACCAGCGTATCATCCGGGCGACGCAGCTCTCCACGCAACTGGAGGTTGTATGGCGGATCTGCAAACACGCAATCCACAGAGCCAGAAGGCAGGGACCGCATGGTTTCCACACATTCACCACGGAGGATCTGATCAAGAGGGAGTTCCATGGATGCTGATTTTGCGCCGCTCATACCTGCTTCTCCGCCGAATAATGTTCTTCTAGCTGCCGGCGCACTGTGCCGAACGTCTTTCTGTGGTGCGGTGTAATGCCCACGCTGATCAGCGCCTTGCGATGAACAGCCGTGCCGTAGCCCGCGTTTTTCTCCCAGCCGTAATCAGGCCAGCGCGCATCCAGCCGGGCCATGGCGCGATCACGCACCACCTTGGCCACAATAGATGCCGCGGCAATAGACAGGCTCACCCTGTCTCCACCCACAATGGCCTGTGCATCGCAACCAAAATCCGGCAGCTTGTTACCATCCACCAGCACGTGGTCTGGCAGGCGCGGCAGGCGGCCGACCGCCCTCTGCATGGCCAGATGGGCTGCATGGTGGATGTTCAGCTTATCGATTTCCGCAGTGGACGCCGCCCCAATGCCGATTTCAATACCCGGCACCTGAGGCAGGCGTTCTGCTATGGCTTCGCGCACAGCTGGTTTTAATTTTTTGGAATCATCAATAACGGCGGCAAGATCAGCAGGTACACCAGCGCCAAACACCACTGCGGCAGCAACCACGGGGCCTGCCAGCGGGCCACGGCCCACTTCATCCACCCCGGCCACTCGGCCACCCAGCTGCTGCTCCCGCGTAAAGTCCGGCATTGCCCCTCTTTCCATCCATTTGATGCGACTCGGCTAAATTAACCGAGTCGCATCAACTGCGACTCCGCAGGGAAGGAGAAGCATTTTTTTACCTAGGAGCGCAAGAGTCCCGGTAAACTAATTTTTCAAGAACGCTTGCGGCGGGGGAAGATCAGCCAGCCCAGAACAAGGCCGATAGCAGATACAATACCCAATGAAAGCAGGGGTTTATCACGCACAAAGGTAGCTGCTTTTTCCAGCACGCCTTCACCTTCTTCATACAGGTCTGCAAAATCCTGCTGCATGTGGCCAGCAAACTGATCGAACTTGCCTTCGGCCTGCATGCCAATGTTGCCTGTCAGACCGCCCACGGCATCTTTAACATGGCCTTTGGCATCTGTTGCTGCGCCTTCAACCTTGCTTTCAACATTTTTGATTTTATCTTCAGCCATGACTTTTTCCTTAAACTTTGAGTGCAATCCTGCCCGCCTGCTTGCCGTAACAAAACAGTGCCTACAGGATCATAGGTTGCATCAGACCGCAAAAACACGTTTCTGACTAGGCATGCCACGCCCGACCAAAGCGCAGTTCACCGCCCTGATCGTTGCCTCCATGATGTTTATGGAACAGCTTGATGGCACCATTCTGGCAACAGCTCTGCCTTCTATCGCTAACAGTTTACACGTTGATACAGTTGCAACCTCTGTTGCACTCACATCGTATATTATTGGTCTGGCCATTTTCATACCGGCTTCCGGCGCGTTAGCAGACAGGCTGGGCAGCCGCTCCGTGCTGATGGTGGCCATCTGCATTTTTGTCACCAGCTCCCTGCTTTGCGCGCAGGCAAACTCCCTGCCCTTTCTAGCCTGCATGCGCACGCTACAAGGTATTGGCGGTGCCCTTATGGTGCCCATAGGGCGGCTGGTGATTATCCGCAGCACACCGCGTGATCAGCTTGTACGCACCATGACATGGATGATGCTGCCCGCCACACTTGGCCCTTTGCTTGGGCCGGTGGTGGGCGGGTTTATCACCACATGGTTTTCGTGGCGGTGGAATTTTTACCTCAACATTCCCATCGGGCTGATTGGGCTAGGGCTTACGTGGCGCTTCATTCCACAAATTTATGAACCCTCACCACCACCGTTTGATTTGAAAGGCATGGTGTTGGCCGGTGGCGGGTTGGCTCTGCTTTCTGTTTTTGCAGAACTGTTCAGCCACGCAGAAGGCTCGGTTACCCTGCGCCTGATTATGTTGGGTGCAGGCAGCCTTCTGATGGCCATTTACTGCATCCACGCCTTTCGCGTTCCTGCGCCGTTGCTGGACTTCCGGCTGATGCGTATTTCCACCTTCCGGATTTCTGTTTTTGCGGGTGCAGCCTCACGCGTGGCCGTGGGGTCTCTCCCTTTTCTTATGCCGTCTTTCCTGCAAATCGGCATGGGGCTGAATGCCGAGCAAAGCGGGCTGGTAACATTTACTGCACCCATTGGTGCGTTAATAACGCGCCCCTTTGTGCCAGCCATTCTCAAGCGCTGGGGCTTCCGCAGAGTGCTCATGTTTAACGGTGTTTCAGCGGCTGTTGTTTTTACGCTGGTGGCCAGCTTTCGGCTACCACATGCGCTGTGGCTTTTCTCGCTTATTCTGGCATGTGCCGGGGCTGCGCAAGCAATCCAGTTTTCTGCCTACAACACCATTGCCTATGCGGATGTGCCAGCAAGCAACATGAGTGCGGCAACCAGCCTGTATTCCACCATGCAGCAGATCATGCTTTCGGCTGGCATATGTATTGCTGCGGGCACGCTTACGGTGCTGGGGCAAATATATGGCCACACAACACCCACTTTGGGTGATTTTTCCGCCGGTTTTCTGGCAACCGGGGCTGTATCTCTGCTGGCAGTGCCTTTTGCGGCACGCCTTGCGCCTTCTGCCGGGGCTTCCATGAGCGGCAACAGGCGCTAAAAAAACGTAACAAGCCCTTCCCATATCCATGTGGTACGTTTTACGGTGAAAGCAGGATTTTCTGCTTTCCGGCACATATCAATTTCTTCAGATGGATTATAAAACCTTATTCTGGCCTTTATTTTCCTGTCTGAACCAACATTCCTTATTTTTCAGGTAATACGCAGCGCGCCACATGGATGAACATCAGCCAGCCTCTCCCGCTTCTCCGTCTTCACCATCTCCGCGCCCTCCCCGTAAAAAACGGATGTTACTTGCAGGCATAGCTCTGGCAGGCGCGTGCGTATTGGCCTTTGCCTTTTTGCGCCCGCATGGAGACACCAGCAGCGGAACGCATAAAAAAGGCAAACACCATACTGCGGATGCCTCGCAAGCGCAGCCTGTGGCCGTGCAAACAGTGCATAGTGGCTCCATGCCTGTGGTGTTTACTGAACTGGGCACGGTAGTTCCCATTACCAACGTAACCGTGCAGACCCGCGTGGAAGGCTACCTGATGAACGTGCTGTTTACGGAAGGACAGCACGTGCACAAAGGTGATTTGCTAGCGCTGATAGACACCCGCCCCTATGAGGTGCTGTTGGCTCAGTATGAAGGCCAGCTTGCAGCAGATAAGGCCCAGCTTGCACAGGCCCGTGTTGATAGCGCGCGTTACCAGCGCCTGATCCGGCAGGACAGTATTGATGCCAAAACCGCCAAGGATCAGCAGTTTGTTGTGCAGCAGTTGGAAGGCACGGTAAAATCCGATCAGGCACTGGTAGATAACCAGAAACTCCAGATTACCTACTGCCATATTATTGCGCCTGTAGATGGCCGCATTGGCATCCGCGCCGTGGATAAAGGCAATTACGTAACCGCGGGCCAATCTGGCGGGCTGGCTATTCTTACGCAAATGCAGCCTATTTCCGTTATCTTCACCCTGCCGCAGGATCAGCTACCAGAAGTGGCGGAGGAACTGCGCACCCAGAAGTCTCTTTCCGTAGAGGCATGGAACAGTTCCAACACGCAAAAAATTGCTGATGGCACCGTCAGCACGTTGGATAGTGAAATAGATACCTCCACCGGCACCGTGCGTCTGCGTGCCATCTTCCCCAATACGGACGAGCACCTGTTCCCCAACCAGTTTGTAAATGCCCGTCTGTTGGTCAAAACACTTAACAACGTGCTGCTACTGCCCACTACAGCAGTGCAAACTGGCCCCACCGGCCAGTTTGTTTACGTTGTAAAGGCCGATAACACTGTTGAGGTGCGGCCCGTTACCACCGGCACATCAGATGGCAACAACATTGTTGTGCCCACTGGCCTGAAAGATGGTGACAGAGTGGTAACAGATGGCACAGACCATCTGCGCGCCGGCATTAAAGTCACCATTCCTGCACAAACCACTCCAGCATCGGATCACGCGGCAAAGTGAACCCCTCAGCCCTTTTTATTCGCAGGCCGGTTGCCACTACTCTGCTTATGCTGGCCATTTTTATGGCTGGCCTGCTGGGCTACCATTTTCTGCCCGTTTCTGCCCTGCCTCAGGTAGATTATCCAACCATTACGGTTGAAACATTCTACCCCGGCGCCGGGCCGGATGTGATGTCCACCTCCGTAACTGCGCCGCTGGAAACCCAGTTCGGCCAGATGCCGGGGCTGGACCAGATGACATCCCGCTCATCTGGTGGGGCATCGGTTATTACCCTGCGCTTTGCGCTGGATACATCCATTGATGTGGCGGAGCAGGAAGTTCAGGCGGCCATCAACCAGGCCAACTCCCTGCTGCCAACAGATCTGCCAGCCCCTCCGGTTTACGCCAAGGTAAACCCGGCCGATACACCTGTGCTGACGCTGGGCATTACATCCTCCACCATTCCGCTGCCTGAAGTGGAAGACTACGTGGATACGCGTCTGGCGCAAAAGATCAGCCAGATTTCCGGCGTGGGGTTGGTGACGCTTTCTGGCGGCAACCGCAAGGCCATTCGGGTGCGGGTGAACATTCCCAAGCTCACATCCTACGGGATGGATCTGGACACGTTACGCACCACCATTGGCAACGTGAACGTAAACTCCCCTACCGGTACGTTTGATGGCCCGCAAAAGGCCGCCACGTTGCAGGTGGATGGGCAGATTACCAGCGCAGATGTGCTGCTTAATCAGGTTATCGCCTACCAGAACAGCGGGCCCATCCGCCTACGTGATGTAGCAACTGTGGTTGTGGGCGCAGAAAACACACAGCTTGCGGCGTGGTCCAACCTGACGCCTGCGCTTATCATGAACGTGCAGCGTCAGCCCGGCGCCAACGTGATTTCCGTGGTGGACAACGTAAAGGCCACCCTGCCTGCCCTGCGGGAAACGCTGCCTCCGGGCATTGATATTACCCCGCTGACAGACCGCACAACCACCATCCGCGCTTCTGTTTCCGATGTGCAGGGTGAACTGTTTTTATCCCTTGCGTTGGTTGTGGCGGTTATTTTTGTGTTCCTGCGCAATATCCCCGCCACCATTATTCCCAGCCTGTCTGTGCCGCTTTCCATTATCGGCACGCTGGCAGTGATGTATCTGCTGGATTTCTCGCTGGATAATCTGTCTCTCATGGCCCTGACCATCGCCACCGGCTTTGTGGTGGATGATGCCATTGTCATGATCGAGAACATCTCCCGCTATGTGGAAGCAGGAGAAGACCGGATGACAGCCGCCCTGAAAGGGGCCGGGGAAATTGGCTTTACCATTATCTCGCTCACAATCTCGCTGATTGCGGTGCTGATTCCGCTGCTGTTCATGGGCGATGTGGTGGGCCGCCTGTTTCATGAATTTGCGCTTACGCTGGCTGTGACCATCATTCTGTCTGCTGTGGTCTCGCTTACGCTGGTGCCGATGATGTGTGCGCGCATTCTTTCCGAACGTGTGCATGATGCCAGTTCGGCCACCACGGCATTCCAGCGCTGGTCTGCCCGGATGGAAGACTACACGGAAAAGCTGATTGCCGGGTATGACCGCATACTGGATGTGGTGCTAGCCCACCGTGTGCTCACCCTATGCGTGGCCGTGGGCACACTGGTGCTTACGGGTGTGCTGGCGTGGGTTATCCCCAAAGGGTTCTTTCCCGCGCAGGATACAGGGGTTATTCAGGGCATCTCCGTTGCTTCGCAAACCATCTCTTTTGAGAGCATGAAGGAGCATCAGCAGGAACTGGCCAAAGTGCTGCTGAAAGACCCTGATGTGGTTTCGCTGTCTTCCTTTATCGGGGTGGATGGGCAGAACGCCACACTCAATCAGGGCCGGTTCCTCATCAACCTCAAACCGCATGATGACCGCACAAGCACTGCCGCACAGATTGCCCGCCGACTGGCAGATGAAACCGCACAGGTCGCCGGTATCAAACTGTATATGCAGCCTATTCAGGATCTTTCTCTGGATACAACGGTTACGGCCACGCAATACCAGTTCCTGCTGGAAAACCCAGAATACAGCGCCTTTGAAACATGGGTGCCAAAACTACTGGACCGCCTGAAGCAGGAACCTGCGCTTTCTGATGTGACATCGGATTTGCAGGCATCCGGGCTGGTGGCAAAGGTTACGCTGGATAGAGCCACCGGTGCGCGTTATTCCATTACGCCGCAAACCGTTGATAACGTGCTGTATGACAGCTTTGGCCAGCGGCAGATTTCCACCATCTATACGCAGTCCAACCAGTATCGCGTTATTCTGGAAGCAGACCCGCAGTTTCAGACCAACCTGACCTCACTCTCCCAGCTTTACCTACCGGGTATTAGCGGCAATTCGGGGGAAAGTGTTTCTGGCCCCACGCGTTCGCCTACCTCCGGGCTGGTGCCACTGGCTGCCGTTACCACCGTTACGCAGGAAACAGCTCCCCTGCTGCTCACGCATTTTGGGCAGTTCCCGGCCACCACCATTTCCTTCAATCTGAGCGATGGTTACGCGCTGGGGGATGCCACAGCCGCCATCCGCAAGGTGGAAAAGGAAATAGGTCTGCCCTCGGCTTTCCAGACATCGTTCCAAGGCACGGCGGCGGCGTTTGAAGGCTCGCTCAGTAACGAGCTGTTCCTTGTGGCTGCGGCGCTGATAGCTGTGTACATCGTGCTGGGCATTCTGTACGAAAGCTTTGTGCACCCGGTTACCATTCTGTCCACCCTGCCCTCCGCCGCCATTGGTGCGCTGCTTACGCTGATGATTGCGGGCGTGGATCTGGATATTATGGGCATTATCGGCATTGTGCTGCTGATTGGTATTGTAAAGAAAAACGCCATCATGATGATCGACTTCGCGCTGGAAGCCGAACGTGTGCATGGCATGGACTCCCTGCAATCCATCCGCACCGCCGCCACACTGCGTTTTCGCCCTATTTTAATGACAACCCTTGCCGCCATGCTGGGCGCGGTGCCTATGGTCATCTCACACGGCACAGGCTCGGAACTGCGTTACCCACTGGGGCTGAGCATTATTGGCGGGCTGGCACTTTCCCAGTTGCTTACGCTGTTCACCACGCCGGTTATCTATCTGGCGCTGGATACGCTTGCCCATAAGTTCAATGCCATGCGGCATCGGCACAGCCAGCCTTCTGCCCCACCTCCGGCTGATGGACATTCCGCGCCATGAGCATAAGCCGGCTGTTTATTGACCGGCCCGTGGCCACCATTCTGCTTACGGTGGCCATGTTGCTGGGGGGCATTCTGGGCTACCGCACCCTGCCGGTATCTGACCTGCCGAATGTGGATTTTCCGGTCATTATGGTGCAGGCCACGCAGGCCGGTGGCAGCCCGGAAGAAATTGCCAGTTCCGTAGCGGCCCCGTTGGAACGGCATCTGGGCCAGATTGCGGATGTGACGGAAATGACGTCACAGTCCTCGCAGAACACTACGCGCATCATGCTGCAATTTTCCCTCTCGCGCGATATCAACGGCGCTGCGCGAGATGTGGAGGCCGCCCTTCAGGCTGCCCATGCAGATATGCCTTCCTCCCTGCGGCAAAACCCGACGTACCGTAAAGCCAACCCCAACGGCGCGCCCATTCTGATCTTAACCCTGACATCAGATACACATACGCGCCCGCAGCTTTATGATTATGCCACCAACGTGCTGGTGCAGCACCTTTCCTCCGTAGCAGGTGTTGGTCAGGTAGAAATCAGCGGGAGTGCGCTGCCAGCTATCCGTGCGGAAATAAACCCCCTGCCGCTTTACCGTTACGGCATCAGCTTTGAAGACGTGCGCGCAGCCCTGGCCTCGGCCAATGCCCATACCCCCAAAGGTATTATTGACCAAGGCGGCATGCGCTTTACGCTGGACACGAATGATCAGGTCAGCAAGGCGCAGGATTATCGGGATCTGATTATTGCATGGCGCAATAGCCGGCCCGTGCGGTTGGCCGATATTGCCCAAGTGCGTGACAGCGTGGAAGACCTGCGCAACGCCGGGTACTATAACGGACAGGACTCAGTTATTGCCGTTGTGTTCCCGCAGGCCGGGGCCAACGTGATCCACACGGTGGATCAAATCAACGCCAAACTGCCCATGCTCAAGGTCGCCCTGCCCGGTGGGGTGGATTTGCATGTGGGGCTTGATCGCTCCCTTACCATCCGTGCCTCTTTGGCGGATACACAGCTTACGCTGGTTATTTCCGTGGTGCTGGTTGTGCTGATGGTGCTGCTGTTCCTGCACTCTGTCAGAATGACGCTTATTCCCGCCATTGTGGTGCCTGCGTCCATTGTGGCCACGTTTGGGGTGATGGCGCTGTTTGGCTATTCGCTGGACAACATGTCCCTTATGGCGCTTACGGTTTCCACCGGCTTTGTGGTGGATGATGCCATTGTGGTGGTGGAAAACATTGCCCGCTACATAGAGCAAGGCCTTGCCCCGCGAGAGGCTGCCATAAAAGGCAGTGGCGAGGTAGCGTTTACCGTTTTCTCCATTTCCATTTCGCTCATTGCGGTTTTTCTGCCCATTCTGCTGATGGGTGGCCTTGCGGGCCGGTTGTTCCACGAATTCGCCATGACGGTCAGCATCACCATCATTATTTCCATGGTGCTGTCTCTCACCCTTACGCCCATGATGGCCGCTTACCTGCTGGCCCCACGTGCCCCCGCGCTTGAAACACAGGAACACCCTCCGCTTTCTGCCCGCGTGGCAGCACGCATTACGCGTGCGCTGGATAAACTGCAGGCTGGATATGCGTATTCACTGGATGTAGCGCTGCGGCATAACAAGCTTGTGCTGCTAAGCCTGCCTTTTACGCTGGCACTGATTGTGGCGCTGTTTATTCTTATGCCCAAAGGCTTCTTCCCGGTGGAAGATACGGGCCTGTTGATGGGGCATTTGCAGGGCGATCAATCCATCTCTTTTGGCGCACTCAGCAAAAAGCTGGCAGATGTGCAAAAGGCCATTCTGGCGGAACCGGAGGTGCAAAGTGTTTCCTCCTTTATCGGCGGCCGAGGTTCCTCCAACCAAGCCAATCTGTTCCTACAATTGCAGGACAAAAGTAAGCGCTCGGATACACCAACAGACCTTATCAACCGTATCAGCAAGCGGCTGAGCAAGCTGGTGGGGGCTGATTTCTTTTTAATGGAACCCGGCGCCGTACGTGCGGGTGCCCGGCAGAGCAATGCCGCCTACCAATATACATTGGAGGGTGAAAACGCCTCCGAGCTTTATACATGGACTGAAAAACTACTGAGCGAGCTCCGCCATCACACGGAACTGACAGATCTTTCATCCGACGTGCAGCAGGGCGGTTCCGCCATGAGCGTGGATATAGACCGTGATACCTCCGCACGTGTCAGCATCACGCCTCAGTTGCTTTCCAACACGCTGTATGATGCCTTCGGCCAGCGTGCGGCCTCTGTCATCTACAACAGGCTCAATCAGTATCGTGTGGTTATGGAAGCCGATCCGGTACTGTGGTCCAACCCCCATAGCCTGATGCAGGTATGGGTGAGTGTGGCCGGTGGCACAGCAGGTGGTGGCACACAATCCAACACCATACGCGTGCGCAACACGACCGGGCTGGATGCAGCGGGCAGTAGTTCGGCATCCTCCCTGAGTTCGGAATCCTTCAAAAACCAGATTGCCAACGCACTGGCCGGAGGTGCCGGGGCTTCCAACGGGTCTGCTGTCAGCACATCATCAGAAAGCATGGTGCCACTTACTCTGGTTTCGCAGATTGTGCAGACACGCACCCCCCTTTCGGTCAACCATCAGGGTATGGCGGTGGCTTCCACCATTTCCTTCAATCTGGCCAAAGGGGTTTCACTCAGCACGGCAACGCAGATTATCAATGCGGCTCAGGTTACGCTGCACATGCCTTCCACCATCCATGGCAGCTTTGCGGGGAATGCCGCACAGTTCCAGAAAGCCGTGAATGATGAGCCCCTGCTGATACTGGCGGCCCTATGCGCCGTGTATATTGTTCTGGGCATTCTGTACGAAAGCTACCTGCACCCGCTCACCATTCTTTCCACCCTGCCTTCCGCAGGTGTGGGCGCGCTGCTGGCGCTGCAACTGGCGGGTGAAGAGTTCTCGCTTATCGCCATGATCGGGGTGATTCTGCTGATTGGCATTGTGAAGAAAAACGCCATCATGCTGGTGGACTTTGCCCTTGTGGCAGAGCGTGAACATGGCATGTCTTCACTTGAGGCCATTCGTACCGCCTGCCTGCTGCGCTTCCGTCCCATTATCATGACATCCGCTGCCGCAGCACTGGGGGCAGCCCCGCTGATGATCACCAATGGCTATGGGGCAGAACTGCGCCACCCATTGGGCATTGCCATTGTGGGTGGGCTGCTCGTCAGCCAGGCCCTTACACTTTACACCACCCCTGTTATTTATCTTACGCTTGATACGTGGCGGCTGCGTGTTCAGAAAATACGCCTGCGCTCCTTCTTTTCTCGCACCTCCCGGCAGGATAGCTGATGGTTTCGCCTTCTTTTTCCAGCATGATGCTCAAACACAAAAAACTGTCTCGCCGCGCAGCCAGCCTTATGGCGCCACTGGTGCTGATGGGCTGCATGGTTGGCCCCAATTACAAGCGGCCCTCCGCCACTATCTCTCCCAAGTTCAAGGAGCTGCAGCCTGCTCCGGGCTGGAACTACGCGCAGCCCAGCCTGGCCGCTATTCCCAAAGGTGCGTGGTGGACACTGTATAATGATCCGTTGTTGAACCAGCTTGAATCTCAGGTTGAAATCAACAACCAGAACGTGGCGCAGTATGAGGCCAGATACCGCAATGCCCGCGCTGCCATTAACGCCATACGGGCTGAACTGTATCCTACCTTAAGCGGGGCCCTCTCCTTCAACCGGCAGAGCTCTGGCCGTGGTTCGCGCTCATCGGGCACGATCATCAATTACGGAGATACAACCTCATCCGTTGCCTCCAACACCACAGAAAACACCTATGCCATGGGCGCTTCGGCATCGTGGGATCTGGATTTGTGGGGCGCTATCCGCCGCCAGATTCAGGCTCAGGTAACCGAGGCTCAGGCTTCTGCGGCGGATCTGGCCAATGCCAAACTCTCCTATCAGGCACAGTTGGCCACAGCCTATTTTAACCTGCGGTATCAGGACAGCCTGCACGATCTGCTACAAAAGAACGTAGATTTTTACGAACGCTCCTACCAGATTACCAAAAACCAGTATGATGCAGGCACGGCAGATCCCACCACCCTGATGCAGGCCAAAACGCAGCTTGAGCAAACCCGCGCCCAAGCCACAGCAACAGATGCCGCGCGTGCTGGGTATGAGCACGCCATTGCCATTTTAATGGGTAAGGCCCCGGCAGATCTTTCCATCCCGCACGGTGCGCTTACGCGGGATATTCCCGCCATTCCCGTTGCTGTGCCCTCCGAACTCTTGCAACGTCGGCCTGATGTTTCTGCTGCAGAACGCAGGATGGAAGAATATAACGCTCAGATTGGCGCGGCCCTTGCCGCCTTTTACCCGGACGTAAAACTGACAGCCAGCTACTCCTACAGTGGTGACCCGGTGGGCGCGCTGGTGCAGGTGGCCAACCGTATTTGGGCGCTTGGTGCTTCCGCCACGGAAACCCTGTTTGAAGGCGGTGCACGTACAGCCGCCGTGCGTGAAGCCGAGACCAATTATAATTACTACGTGGCTGCCTACCGCCAGACAGTGCTGACCGCCCTGCAACAGGTGGAAGATCAGCTTGCCAACCTGCGCGTACTGGCTGATCAGGCCAATCAGCAGGCCGTTGCGGTAGAAGCTGCCAACAAGGCTGTGCAGATTTCCTTCAACCAGTACATGGCTGGCACCCAGATTTACACCACGGTGATTACGGCGGAAGTAACGGCCCTTTCCAACGCGGAAACGGCGCTGCAAATCCAGCAAAGCCGTATTCTGGATTCCGTAACGCTGATTGAGGCTCTTGGTGGTGGGTGGGATGCATCCTCCCTACCCAGCAAAGATTCCATGCAAACAGACAACCCGCTTCTGCCTTCCTTTATTCAGAAGGACAAAAACTAGGGTCTGCGCAGCTCTGCAGCACAAACAAAAACCCCCGGCCTTTTCAGACCGGGGGTTTTTTCATGCTCTAATTATTCCAGAGCGGTTATTTTGTAATGGCGCGCCCAGCCAGCAAGGCCACCACCAGGAAAACAACAAAAAGAATAATTGCAATAAAGAACAGGATTTTTGCCATTCCCGCAGCTGCAGTGGAAATGCCGCCAAAACCGAACAGCCCTGCAATAAGGGAAATAACCAGAAAAAACAGTGCCAGCTTCAGCATGTAATCATCTCCTTCATACTCTCAGGCAGAGTTTTTCTGACTGAAAGACGTCTATCAAAAAACCTCAGCGTCGCCGACGCAGCAGGCCACCAACAATAAAGCTGAAAATCCCCACAACCGGCAGGATCAGGAATGGCCGGTCAATCACCACATCTTTCACTGCTTCTGTTGCAGCGCAACGCTTGCCCGGATTCATTTCATCATAACTGGGGAGCTGGCTGAACAAGCCTTCCGCACCATCCTGAACACGGCCAATACCTTCTTCCAGCGCGTAATCCTTTGTGTTGTCATCGCTCATGCGATGTCTCCCCGTTTTGTTGCATGTGAACGCACGACACCCCGCAAAGGATGCCGTGTTATGTTTATTTATATGCTTTTCAACTAAATTTCAGCAGAACGCCAGTACGGAGCGCCACCGGGGTCTTTTTCCCCCGCAATCATGGCCCGCAAACGGGCGGCATAGGTTCTAAAAACCGTGCTTTCGGGGTTCCGTTCATCCATCGTAATGGCAATTTCACCCGTAATGCCTGCTGGTGGACCACCTGCCAGCACCACCACACGTGTTGCTAGGCGCAAGGCTTCCTCAATATCATGCGTAACAAACAGCACGGTTTTATGTGTTTGCTGCCAGATACGCTGGAGCTCTTCCTGCAGGCTGCTGCGTGTAATGGGGTCCAGCGCGCCAAAAGGCTCATCCATCAACAGCAGATCAGGGTTTACCGTAAAAGCACGGGCAACCCCCACACGCTGGCGCTGGCCGCCGGACATACGGCGCGGCCACCGGTCTGCAGCTTCCTCCAGCCCTACCAGCTTGAGCGCATCCATGGCGCGGGTACGCTTTTCTTCACGCGTCAGGCCCAAGCCTTCCAGCCCGAACTCAACATTTTTCAGCACAGAGCGCCACGGCATAAGCCGCGCATCCTGAAACACCAAGGCACGCCTGCGCCGTTTGGTGCCTGTTTCCTCTGCATCTGTTGTGCAGGCCGAACCTCCTACCGTGCCTTCTGTAGGCTGCATCAACCCCATAAACACGCGCAAAAGCGTGGATTTACCCACACCCGATGGGCCTAAAAGCGCAACAAACTCCCCCTGCTCCAAGGTCAGGCTGACATTGCGCAGTACAAAATTGGCCCCACCATCATGCGAGAGGCCAACATTATCCAAGCTGGCAACGCTATGTTTTGCACTCATGGTTGCCACCTCAGCACGCGCTTTCTTACAAACCCGAACAGAAAATCGGTTACCGCATAAAGCAGCGCCATGGTGAGCATGTAAACAACCACAACATCGGTTGCCAGCAAGCTGGAGGCCTGCATCATTCGCGCACCAATACCGGGAACACCAAACAGTTCCGCCGCCACAACAGACATCCAGCCCTGCCCCAGCCCTGTGCGTAGACCAGACATAAGGCCGGGAGAAGCCGCAGGCAGCACCACTTTGAACAAGCGGCCAAAAAAGCCACCATGCCCAAAAGCGGCTGCCAGTTCATACAACTCCGGGTCTACCCCGCGCACGGCACTATGCGCCGCGTAAAAGTTGATCCAGAAAACTGAAATGGCGATGACAAACGTGGCGCCAGATGTGTTCAGACCAAACCACAAAATGGCAAAAGGCACCCATGCCAAGCCCGGCACAGGCCGCAGCAGCCGGACAATACCTTCCAGCAAGCCATCCACAACGGCCACCATGCCGCACAGAATGCCTAAGCCAGCCCCCAGCACGGAACCAATAAGCAGGCCCAACAGATAATGATGCAGACTATCCAGAATGGCCTGTTGCCAAAAACCCCCGCGCACTTCATCCAGCCAGGCTGGCCCAAGTGAACTGGGAGCAGGCACCATACCAGAAGGCAGCAACCCTGTGCGGATTGCTGCCTCCCACCCTCCAAAAAAGACGATAAGCCCGATAAGACCTAACGCCCATTTTGTTGAAAACGAAACTTTATCCCTCACTGCTGGCTCTGCTTCCACATCTCCAGATCAAACAGGCCATCCACTGGCTCGGCTTTGCGCAAAAGCCCCTGTTCAACCTCAAAATCCTGCAACTGGCGCACGCCTTCTACAATACGCGCAGGATCGCTCACAAAATGCTGGGCAGAGCGCGTAAGGGCTTTCTGCAACACTTCTTCCTTCAGCATACCGCCACCAAGTGCCGTGCGCACAAAAGGAGCGGCTTCATCCGGGTGCTGGGCCACCAAGGTGTTGGCTTTAACAAACAGGCCTGTGAGTGTTTTTGCCCAAGGCACTTCTGTTGGCTTTACAATAGCCAGAACAGAACCCGGCTGATCTGGCAGCATATCATGCCCGGTGGCCAGAATACGTGCATCTGGAATGCGGGTTTTAACAACGGTTAAAGAAGGTTCGCGCAACACAGCGGCATCTACCGCGCCAGCCAGAAAAGCCTGCTGTGCGGCATCAATATCTACACCGGCAATGTTGATAACAGAGGCAGGCTGCGCAATATCAAGGCGTTTTTGCAGCCAGTAACGCAGCATGATATCCGGCACAGAACCGGCTGGCTGTGCAGCAACACGCGGCAGATGGCCCTGCTCCTGCTTGAACTTGGCAAAGCCATCCTTAATGACCTGAGCAGAAAGGCCGCCTTCCTGCCCTTCTGGCACCATTTGCGCCAGTGGACCACGGGCCACCAGCTCCAGTTCTTCAACCGAGCCAGAAGCTACAACCTTAACATCCACACCATGCGCACGGGCCTGCAGCAACGGCAACACACCTGCCACGTAGGCATCAATCCGCCCGGATACCAAGGCCTGAATAGCCTGAGGGCCAGAACCAAAGCGCACAAGCTGCAAGTCTAACCCGGCCTGCTTGGCCCAGCCCTCACCATCCAGAACAAACAGGGCGGATGACCCCAGAACAGGAATATATCCAATACGCACCGGGGTTCCGGCCCGTGCCTGCTGTGTCAGCCCTACAAAAAGCAGGCTGATCACCAGCATGATCCGCAGAAAAACTCGCCTCATAATGCCACCGTGTTTGTTTGCGCCGTTCATTTTGCAATTACTAACGTGCTACAAGGCTATATTGTCAATATAGCAAGTAGAAATGGTGTAAATTTTCCAACCAATTTCACGATATAAAATCGCACCACTAACGGAGTCATAAACGCATAAAAAAAGGCCAGCCCATTTCTGAGCCAGCCTTTTTCTAAAAACCGGATGAGTGGCTTATGCAGCCAGATCCTGCTTTTCTTCTGCTTCCGGACGTGGGCCGCTGTCCTGCCCTTTGGCAGAAACATCGCGATCAACCAGTTCGATAACAGCCATAGGTGCGGCATCGCCATAACGCACGCCAGCACGCAGAACGCGCGTATAACCGCCATTACGAGCCTTGTAGCGTTCTGCAATAGCAGCAAACAGCTTTTTCACGATCACATCATCACGCAGCACGGCAAAAGCCTGACGGCGTGCATGCAGGTCGCCCCGCTTGCCCAGCGTAATCAGCTTTTCAACAACCGGACGCAGTTCCTTAGCTTTAGGCAGCGTGGTGGTGATCTGTTCGTGTTTGATCAGTGCAACAGCCATATTGCGAAACATGGCTGCGCGGTGAGAAGAAGTAACGCCGAGCTTTCTGCCGGCAATCCCGTGACGCATAGTTCAGTTCCTACGTACTGTGTGAAAAGTCAGATCAAAACGGCTCATCAAGCCGCTTTGCCAGCTCTTCAATATTTTCCGGCGGCCAAGCCGGCACATTCATACCCAAGGACAGCCCCATAGAAGTGAGAACTTCCTTGATTTCGTTCAGGGATTTCCGGCCAAAGTTCGGAGTACGGAGCATTTCCTGCTCGCTCTTCTGCACCAGATCCCCAATGTAGATGATGTTGTCGTTCTTCAGGCAGTTTGCACTACGAACAGACAGTTCAAGCTCATCCACCTTACGCAGCAGATTACGGTTGAACGGCAGATCATCTTCAGGCTCTTCAGCCTGCACAGGGCGCGGTTCATCAAAGTTGATGAACAGCTGGAGCTGATCCTGCAGAATACGTGCAGCCAGAGCCACAGCATCTTCAGGCGTTACAGCGCCATTGGTTTCAACCGTCAGCAGCAGCTTATCATAATCGGTCACCTGCCCAACGCGGGTAGGCTCAACTTTATAAGACACGCGCTTTACGGGGGAATAAATTGCATCCACCGGAATCAGGCCAATTGGTGCATCTTCCGGGCGGTTAGCCGCGGCAGGCACATAGCCTTTACCCATGTTTACAATAAATTCCATGCCCAGCTTAACGCCATCGTCCAGCGTGCAGATAACAAGATCGGGGTTCATGATCTCGATATCATGGCCGGTCTGGATCTGACGGGCACGCACTTCGCCGGGGCCTGTGGCCGTCAGCATCATACGCTTTGGCCCTTCGCCATGCATACGCAGTGCCAGCTGCTTGATGTTCAGCACGATGTCCGTGACATCTTCCCGAACGCCTGCAACAGACGAGAACTCATGCAGCACGCCGTCAATCTGCACAGCAGTAACAGCCGCACCCTGAAGCGAGGACAGCAGAACACGCCGCAGCGCATTCCCCAGTGTCATCCCGAACCCGCGTTCCAGAGGTTCTGCAACCACGGTTGCGATGCGTGCTGGCTCCACACCGGATTCGACCTCAAGCTTTTCAGGCTTGATCAGAGATTGCCAGTTTTTCTGAAGGACCAAGGTACCGGCCTTTCAATACGAAAAACCACTGCAATCGCAGCGATTTCTCTGAAGTGGACACAACAACCGGAAGACAGCCTAATTGATAAGCTGCCTTCCTGCTCAGGACTTAGACGCGGCGACGCTTACGCGGGCGGCAGCCATTGTGCGGAACCGGCGTCATATCGCGGATGGAGGTGATGGTGAAACCAACAGCCTGCAAAGCACGCAGTGCGCTTTCACGCCCTGACCCAGGACCGGAAACTTCGATTTCCAGAGTTTCCATACCATGTTCGCGAGCCTTGCGACCTGCGTCTTCCGCCGCAACCTGCGCCGCATAAGGCGTAGATTTCCGAGACCCCTTAAATCCCTGTGCGCCAGCGGAAGACCAAGAAATGGCATTCCCCTGTGCATCAGAGATGGTGATCATGGTGTTGTTGAACGTGGAGAGCACATGCGCCACGCCAGAAATAATGTTCTTACGCTCTTTTTTGCGAATACGCGGAGTTGCGGCTTTCGCCATGTCTTTTCTACCTCAGTCCCTGCCCAGAGCCTGCCGCAGCAGGGTTAGACATCCTAACCAGTTGGATTAGCGCGTTGCTTTTTTCTTGCCTGCAATCGCCACAGCCTTGCCCTTGCGCGTGCGGGCATTGGTGTGTGTGCGCTGACCGTGCACAGGCAGACCGCGACGATGACGCAGACCGCGGTAGCAGCCCAGATCCATCAGACGCTTGATGTTCATTGCGATTTCACGACGCAGATCGCCTTCAACGCGATACTTGCTGTCGATCAGTTCACGCAGCTTCAGGATTTCGTCATCGCTCAGCTCGTTAACCCGCTTTGCTTCCGGAATTTCCAGAGCCTTGCAGATTTCAACAGCCTTAGTTGCGCCAATCCCGTAAATATACTGAAGCCCGATAACAACCCGTTTGTTGGTCGGGACATTCACGCCGGCAATACGTGCCACGCCTTATACTCCTGTTCGCCCGCCTTAACCACGAACGCTCATAGCCCTTGGGGCAGATTTCACTTGGTGGCCGCGAAATATACCGGCCACCGCCACAAGTCAACGAAAACGGATCACTTTTTCGTGATCAGCCCCTCGCTGGCAAGCGCATCTTCGATTTCGCCTGTCACTTCAGAGGCCGACAGCATGCCGTTAATTTTGTGCAGCCGTCCGGTTTTTTCATAAAACGGCAGAATCGGAGCTGTCAGTTTCCGGTACTCTTTCAGCCGTTCAACAACGGTTTCCCGCTTATCATCCGCCCGGCGCTTGAACTCATGGCTGCCGCAAGAATCACAGACCCCATCCACCTTAGGTGGGTTAGAGACCTCGTTGTACGTCTTGCCGCAGTTGCCACACGTAAAGCGACCGGAAATCCGATCTGCCAGAATTTCTTCATCCACATCCAGGAAGAGAACGGTGTCGATCTTCTTCCCATCAGAAGACAGCATGCTGTCCAGCTCTTCAGCCTGCGCCAGCGTGCGCGGAAAACCATCCAGAATAAAACCATTCTGGCAATCTGCCTGCGCAATCCGGCTTTTCAGCATTGCAATAATCAGCTCATCCGGCACCAGTTTCCCGGCGTCCATCAGAGCTTTTGCCTGCTTACCTGTTTCAGATCCCTTGGCCACTTCTGCGCGCAGCATGTCACCTGTAGAAATCTGAATCAGTCCATACCGCTCTTCAAGAAGTTTGGACTGCGTACCTTTTCCCGCGCCGGGAGGGCCCAGAAAAATAATATTCATCGTCTGATGATCCTCTGCTTCCTGCCGCCGCGTGATTTACGCATAAGCCCCTGATACTGGTGCGCCACCAAATGAGACTGAATTTGTGTGACCGTATCAATAGTTACAGACACAATAATAATCAGACTCGTTCCGCCAAAATAGAACGGCACGTTGTAGTGGCTGATCAGGATCTGAGGCAACAGACAGACTGCCACCATATACGCTGCACCAATCGTGGTCAGACGGGTAAGAATTTTATCAAAGTATGACGCCGTAGACGCACCAGGGCGCACACCAGGAATAAACCCACCCTGCTTTCTCAGATTATCGGCTGTTTCCGTCGGGTTGAAAGTAACGGCCGCATAGAAATATGAGAAAAACACGATCATGGCAGCATAGAACAGCATATACAGCGGCTGCCCCTGCCCAAGCTCCTGCCCCAGAAATGAAAGCCAGCCCGGCAGTGATTTGCCATTCATAAAGCCAGCAATCGTAACCGGAATCAGCAGCACTGAAGAGGCAAAAATCGGTGGGATAACGCCCGCCGTATTCACTTTCAGTGGCATATGGGTTGTGTCACCCCCAAACATCCGCTGCCCCATCTGGCGCTTGGGATACTGGATGACAACCCGGCGCTGCGCCTGTTCCATAAACACAATGAACATGATGGTAAGCGCTGCAAGAACCAAGAAAAGCAACACGAAGAACGGCGAAAGTGCACCCGTGTAACCAAGCTGAAAGAGGCTTGCCAGCGCATGCGGCAGGTTGGCCACAATACCAGCAAAGATAATGAGCGAAATGCCATTCCCCACGCCACGCGCGGTAATCTGCTCACCCAGCCACATCAGAAACATGGTTCCGCCAACAAGCGTGGTGACGCATGAAAGCAAAAAGAACATGCCCGGATGAACAACAGCAGCGCCAGCAGCGCTATGCACGTTCTCCAGCCCGACAGCTATCCCATACGCCTGAAACAGCGCGATAAGAACAGTGAGGTAACGTGTGTACTGGTTAAGCTTTTTACGCCCCTGTTCACCTTCCTTCTTGAGAGCCTCAAGAGAAGGCACAGCAGTAGACATAAGCTGCACAATAATAGACGCAGAGATATATGGCATGATGTTCAGTGCGAACACGGTCATACGCCCAAGCGCACCCCCCGTGAACATGTTGAACATGCCCAGAATGCCACCCTGATGCTGCGCCAGAAGCTGCCCCATAACTGTGGCATCTACCCCCGGAACCGGGATGTATGTGCCCAAGCGGTAAACAATCAGCGCACCTAGCGTAAACCAGATTCGCTTCTTCAGTTCTGTCGCTTTGGCAAAAGAGCCGACATTAAAGTTGGCAGCCAGTTGTTCGGCCGCGGAAGCCATGCATCCGTCCTTTCATACAAACAGCGCCACCACGGCTGTGGAGACGCTGGCACAATCGCCTGAAAAATTCAGACAACATTCTGAGAAGGAACAAGAAAGGAGAACAGTGCGAACACTGCTCTCCTTTTTGCAACATCAGGAAGCGCTGGCTTCAGCAGCTTTAGGCTGCAGCAGCTTAACGCTACCTCCGGCTTTTTCTACTGCTGCAACAGCAGAAGCTGATGCACTAGAGACTTCAAACGTAACAGCTTTTGTCAGCTCACCTTCGGCCAGAATGCGCACGCCAGCATATTTGCCAGTGCCAACCAGACCAGCTTTTTTCAAAGCTTCTTCAGTAACAGGTGCGCCTGCTGCAAGTTTGCCATCAGCCAAGGCTTTTTCCACCGCGCCAAGGTTTACAGGAGCATAAACCTTGCGGAAGATGTTTTTGAAGCCACGCTTCGGCAGACGACGGTAGATGGGAAGCTGACCACCTTCAAACCCGTTCAGAGAAACCCCTTCACGAGCCTTCTGGCCTTTTACACCCCTACCAGACGTCTTGCCCTTACCAGAACCAATACCGCGCCCAAGACGCTTTTTCCGGTAACGGGAACCTTCGTTATCACGAAGTTCGTTCAGCTTCATTTCAATCCTCCACCTTCACCAGGTGGGCCACTTTGCGTACCATACCCCGGACAGACGGAGTATCTTCCAGAACGCGTTCACGGCCAATCTTGTTCAGACCCAGACCGATCAAAGTTGCCTGCTGCCCAGGCTTACGTCCGTTACCGGACGCAATCTGCACAACCTTAAAGGTTTTTTTATCAGACATCAGCGGCCTCCGCAGCAGCAGCCTGTTCACGCTTACCGAAGATTTCAGCAACCTTCTTACCGCGACGGCTAGCTACAGAACGTGGACTTGCACAACGTGTCAGTGCATCAAAAGTTGCCTTAACCATGTTGTGCGGGTTCCGGGTACCCAGAGACTTCGCAACCACATCGTTAATGCCAAGGCTTTCGAACACAGCACGCATCGGACCACCAGCGATGATCCCCGTCCCTGCTTCGGCTGACCGCAGCACAACCTTACCAGCACCGAAGTGACCAGCAACATCATGATGCAGTGTACGGCCTTCCTTCATCGGGACACGGATCATGCCACGCTTAGCACGCTCCGTAGCCTTACGAATTGCTTCAGGAACTTCGCGTGCCTTACCAGCACCGTAGCCAACACGCCCCTTCTGGTCACCAACAACAACCAGAGCGGCGAAAGCAAACCGACGACCACCCTTAACCACTTTCGCAACGCGATTGATGGTTACCAGTTTGTCGACCAGTTCATCCCCTTCGCGTTCACGCTCACGGCCGCCTCGACCGCCTTCTCTTGGTTCACGAGCCATTCCGTGATCCTTTCCTCAGAAGGAGAGACCGCCCTCACGGGCCGCCTCTGCCAGGGCCTTGACGCGCCCGTGATAAAGATAAGACCCCCTGTCGAACACGACCTGAGATACACCTGCAGCAACGGCGCGCTGTGCAACCAGCTTACCGACAGCGCCAGCGCTTTCCTGCGTGGAACCTTTTTTCAGATCCGCCTGCAGCTCCTTATCCAAGGAGGACGCTGAGGCCAGAGTACGGCCCTGCGCATCGTCGATCACCTGAGCATAAATGTTCTTGCCAGACCGGAAAACAGACAGACGCGGGCGCCCACCTGCCTTGCGGCGCAGCTGAAAACGGAGACGCGCCCGACGGCGGTTCCGCAATTCCTGCTGAGTGCTCATTATTTCTTCTTGCCTTCCTTACGACGAATGGTTTCCGTTTCGTACCGAACACCTTTGCCCTTGTAAGGTTCAGGCTTACGGAAGCTGCGGATATCAAGGGCCACCTGGCCAACCCGCTGCTTATCGATCCCTTCCACCACAATAGCCGTCGGACGCGGCGTAGAAATCTTGATGCCTGCAGGAATCGGATACACAACATCATGGGAGAACCCAAGGTTCATCACCAGATTGGAACCCTGCACAGCTGCACGGTAACCTGTGCCGTTAATTTCCAGAGCTTTGGAAAAACCTTCCGAAACCCCTTTAACAGCCGTTGCGATCAGAGCACGAGTTGTGCCCCACATCATGCGAGCCTGAGCAGCGGTGCCCACTGGCTGCACAACAACCTTACCATCCTGCACATCAACGGAAACATGTGAAGAAAGCGGCAGAGCCAGCTCCCCCAACTTTCCTTTGGCCTTCAGAACACCATCTGCAATAGCGATGGTTACCCCTGCCGGCACTTCAACAGGATACTTGCCTACGCGTGACATTTACCCCTCCTTAGAAAACACGGCAGAGGACTTCACCGCCAACATTGGCAGCACGAGCCTCAACATCGGAAAGAACACCACGCGGCGTGGAAAGGATGGAAACACCCAGACCTGCACAAACGCGAGGAAGTTCCTTAATTTTGGAATATACGCGACGGCCAGGGCGTGAAACGCGCTGAATTTCGCGGATAACCGGCTCACCGTCAGTGTATTTCAGCTCGATATGCAGCTGAGCAATACCCTTACGGACATCTTCACGCTTATAGCCACGAATGTAGCCTTCACGCTGCAGAGCTTCCAGAACACTCACGCGCAACTTGGAAGCCGGAGCAACACAAGCATTGTGACGCGCACGCTGAGCATTACGAATACGGGTGAGCATATCACCCAAAGGATCAGAAAGTGACATCTCGCGCCCTTACCAGCTTGCTTTAACCACGCCCGGAATCTGGCCTTCAGATGCCAGATCACGGAAAGCAATACGGCACAGTTCAAACTTACGGTAGTTACCGCGAGAACGACCTGTCAGCTTGCAACGCAGACGAACCCGCACGCGCGAACCATTGCGCGGCAGTTCAGCCAACTTCAAAGACGCATCAAACCGATCCTCCACGGGAAGAGAACGATCCATAACGATATTTTTGAGAGCTACCCGCTTCTCTTTATCCCGTGCCGCCATGCGCGCGCGCTTTGCGTTACGCAGAATGGCAGAAGTCTTAGCCATACAAATTACCTCCGGAACCCTTCGAAAACCTTCGACGGTTTTCCAAGATCACACATTAAAACACCCAGAAGGGTCTGTATCACCCCAAGAAGGGAAGATCAAACGCCTTAAGCAGGGCCTTGGCTTCTGCATCTGTCTTTGCACTGGTAACAAACACCACGTCCATGCCGCGGATTTCATCTACCTTATCGTATTCGATTTCAGGAAAGATGATCTGTTCTTTCAGACCCAGAGCAAAGTTACCACGACCGTCAAAACCTTTGGTAGCCGGCAGACCGCGGAAATCGCGGATGCGTGGCATAGCAATGGTTACCAGACGATCAAGGAATTCATACATCCGTGCACGGCGCAGAGTGACCTTACAGCCAATCGGCAGACCTTCACGGATCTTGAAGCCCGCGATAGCTTTCTTCGCCACTGTTTTAACAGGCTTCTGACCAGCAATAAGAGCCATTTCTGCAACAGCAGCATCCAGCTTTTTCTGATCGCCAGCAGCTTCACCCACGCCCATGTTCAGGACGATTTTTTCAAGGTGAGGCACCTGCATTTCATTTTTGTAACCAAACTGCTTGCGCAGGTTGGCACGCAGTTCGCTTTCATACCGCTGCTGAAAGCGCGGCAGAGAACGACCTTCCTGTTTCGCACTCATTCGTAGCCCCTCAACCTTCAATAGCTTCGCCGGTCGCCTTAGCGATGCGAACTTTTTTGCCGTTTTCCAGCACTCGGAAGCCAACACGTGTGGGCTTTTTAGAGGCCGGGTCAATCAGCTTCAGGTTAGAAAGGTGAATGGGCGCTTCACGGGTAATAATCCCGCTTTCTTCACCCATGCGGCGCGCACGCTGATGGCGCTTAATCAGCGCCACGCCACGAACAACAGCACGGTTTTCGGAAGGACGAACCTCCAGAACTTCTCCCTGCGTTCCTTTGGAGGAACCGCTGATGACGACAACCGTATCGCCTTTTTTAATACGGGCAGCCATTACAACACCTCCGGCGCAAGAGAGATGATCTTCATGAACTTCTTCGCACGCAATTCACGCACAACCGGCCCAAAAATACGCGTACCAATTGGTTCCTGCTGCTTGTTGATCAGCACGGCTGCGTTTTTATCGAAACGGATAGCGCTACCATCAGGCCGACGGACTGGATAGGAAGTCCGTACAATAACAGCCTGGTGAACGTCGCCCTTCTTCACTTTCCCGCGGGGGATAGCTTCTTTGACGGAAACGACGATCACGTCGCCGACCGAGGCGGACTTCCGCTTGGAGCCGCCCAGCACCTTGATGCACTGCACCTGACGTGCGCCGGAATTATCGGCTACGTCAAGGTTGGTCTCGGGATGGATCATAACCTAAATATCCTTACGTTAGGCCGATGCACCGGCTTCCGCACCAACGACTTCGCCGTTGCGGGAAATCACAGTCCACGTCTTGCGGCGTGAAATAGGCGGACATTCAACAATCCGCACGGAGTCACCAACCTTGCAGATATTTTCTTCATCATGCGCCGCATATTTTTTAGAGCGACGAATGAATTTCTTATAGAGCGGATGCATGACGCGACGATCAACAAGAACCGTAATGGTTTTGTCCATCTTATCGCTGGTCACACGCCCGGTCAGGACGCGCCTTGGCATCGGCTAACTCTCCTCAGGCATTGGCAGCAGATGTTTTTGCACCTGCTGCAGTCTTTGCATTTTGCACTGCAATCGTCTTGATTCGTGCAATCTCACGACGCACCGCACGCATACGGCTCTGCGCTTCAGTCTGACCCGTGGCCTGCTGGAAACGCAGATTAAGCTGCTCACGCTTCAATTCAACCAGACGAGCTTCGAGCTCGTCTGGAGTCTTGGCGCGCAAATCGGCTGGCTTAGTTGCCTTTACCATCTCACGCATCTCCAATTCGGGTCACAAACTTGGTCTTGATCGGCAGTTTTGCTGCACCCAGAGCCAACGCTTCACGCGCCAGTTCAGGGGGCACACCTTCGATCTCGAACAGAATGCGACCTGGCTTCACACGGGCCACCCAGAATTCGGGGGAACCCTTACCGGAGCCCATACGCACTTCTGCAGGTTTTGTCGAGACCGGAAGGTCAGGAAAAATACGAATCCAGACGCGACCTGCACGTTTCATGGCACGTGTGATAGCCCGACGGGAGGCTTCAATCTGGCGTGCCGTAATACGTTCCGGCTGAAGAGCCTTCAGTCCAAACGTACCGAAGTTCAACGTGGTGCCACTTTTAGCAAGGCCGTGGATACGGCCTTTGTGGGCTTTACGGAATTTTGTCCGCTTCGGGGAAAGCATGTTGTTTTATCCCTCTCCTCAGCGCTGAGGAGCCTGTTCGGCCGCCCGGCGATCCTGAGCCATCGGATCATGAGCAAGAATTTCGCCCTTGAAGATCCAGACTTTTACACCGCAAGTGCCATAGGTGGTCTTTGCTGTGGCTGTGCCATAATCGATATCAGCACGCAGGGTGTGCAGAGGCACACGACCTTCACGATACCATTCGATACGTGCGATTTCCGCACCGCCAAGACGACCAGAGCAGTTAATACGAATGCCCTGTGCGCCCAGACGCATTGCAGACTGCACGGCACGCTTCATTGCACGACGGAAAGCAACGCGGCGTTCCAGCTGCTGAGCAATGTTTTCTGCAACCAATGTTGCATCGATTTCCGGCTTGCGGATTTCAACAATGTTCAGCGCAACTTCCGTGCCAGCCATACGTGTCAGCTCTTTACGGAGCGCATCGATGTCCTGGCCCTTCTTACCAATCACAACACCCGGACGGGCAGCATAAATGGTAACGCGGGGCTTTTTAGCCGGACGTTCGATAAC
Organism: Acetobacter pasteurianus subsp. pasteurianus LMG 1262 = NBRC 106471; assembly: GCF_000285275.1. Lineage (GTDB taxonomy): Bacteria > Pseudomonadota > Alphaproteobacteria > Acetobacterales > Acetobacteraceae > Acetobacter > Acetobacter pasteurianus. The sequence goes on along the minus strand of NZ_CADO01000139.1, from coordinate 219,170 downwards.
GACACGAGACACACCAGCGCCAACCAGCTTGCGGCGCAGGAATGCACGCAGCTTCAGATCTTCATGAAGCAGCTTTGAATAGTCGGAATCGGCATACCACCGGCTATCCCACGTGCGGTTGATACCGAGCCGCAGCCCGATTGGATTGACTTTATGTCCCATACCTCAGGCCGCCTTCTGTTCGGAAGAAGCTGCTTCAGGCTCAGCAGCCCGTTCAGCTACAACAATCTTCAGGTGACTGAAAAACTTTTCAACGCGAGCAGAACGCCCACGGCCACGGGCATGGAAACGCCGCATGACAATGGATTTTCCAACTTCAGCTGTTTTCACCACCAGCTGGTCAACGTCCAGCTGGTGATTGTTTTCAGCGTTAGCGATTGCGCTTTCCAGCGTCTTTTTCACTTCCTGAGCGATACGGCGCTTAGAGAACGTCAACGTTGCAACAGCCTGAGAAGCAGGCTTGTTGCGGATCAGGCCGGCCACAAGGTTCAGCTTGCGGGGGCTAACCCGGATGTTGCGCGTAACTGCCTGCGCTTCTGTTTCCGCGAGTGTGCGCGGATGCTTCGGCTTGCTCATCTCTGCTTAGCCCCGCTTAGACTTCTTGTCAGCGCCATGCCCGTGGAATGTACGGGTAGGGGAAAATTCGCCGAACTTATGTCCGACCATGTTTTCCGTAACCTGTACGGGCAGGAACTTCTGACCGTTATAAACACCGAACGTCAGACCGACGAACTGCGGAAGAATTGTAGAACGACGAGACCAGATCTTGATCACTTCGTTACGACCCGACGCGCGGGATACCTCAGCTTTATTCAGCAGATACCCGTCGACGAACGGGCCTTTCCAGACGGAACGTGCCATCTTCTATTGCCCCTTACTTGCCGGTCTTTCGACGACGGATAATCAGACTGTCCGTCCGCTTGTTGACCCGAGTTTTATACCCTTTGGTTGGCTTGCCCCACGGCGTAACCGGATGACGGCCACCAGACGTACGGCCTTCACCACCACCATGTGGGTGATCAACAGGGTTCATCACCACGCCACGGTTGTGAGGACGACGACCCAACCAACGGGAACGCCCTGCCTTACCCATGTGCTGGTTCATGTTATCCGGGTTGGACACGGCACCAACAGTAGCCATGCACTCACCACGAACAACACGCAGCTCACCAGACTGCAGCTTGATCTGGGCGTAGCCGGAATCCTTACCAACGAGCTGGGCATATGTGCCAGCAGAACGTGCCAGCTTACCGCCTGCACCCTGCTTCAGCTCAATGTTATGGATGATCGTTCCCACCGGGATGGAAGCCAGCGGCATAGCATTACCAGGCTTAATATCCACGCGTGCACCGGCGATGACATTGTCACCAACCTTCAGACGCTGCGGAGCCAGGATATATGCAAGCTCACCATCTTCGTACTTCACCAGCGCAATAAACGCGGTGCGGTTCGGATCATATTCCAGACGTTCCACCGTACCCAGAACATCAAACTTACGACGTTTGAAGTCTACATAACGGTAAGACTGCTTATGACCACCCCCACGGAAACGGGAAGTGATACGACCGTTATTATTACGGCCGCCTGTCTTGTTTTTACCTTCGGTCAACTGTTTGACCGGCTTACCTTTCCAAAGGTCAGCACGATCAACCAGCACCGTACCACGCAAGCTTGGCGTGACAGGATTAAAGTGCTTCAGAGCCATGAATTTCTACCTTCGGTCACGCCAGCTTGGCGGTAAGATCAATGGACTGACCTTCCGCAAGCTGAACGAACGCCTTCTTCACGTCAGAACGCTGCCCAACACGCCCTTTAAAGCGCTTGGTTTTCCCCTTCTGAACCAAGGTGTTGACACCAACAACCTTGACCCCGAACAGCGTTTCCACCGCAACCTTGATTTCAGGCTTCGTAGCGGACATTGCCACTTTGAAAACAACCTGGTTCTTTTCAGAAAGCGCCGTAGCTTTTTCCGTGATCACAGGTGTACGCACGATATCGTACATTGCTTCACGGGAAAGACGCTCGGCTTTCTTGCGAATGGCAAGAATATTCGTCATGCCAGGCGCTCCTTCAGTCCTTCAAGGCCGGCCTGCGTAATAGCAAGCACCTCGTGGTTCAGAATGTCGTAAACATTCGCACCAATGGTCGGCAGAATGTCGATCTTGGGCAGGTTACGGGCGGCACGACCGAAGTTCTCATCCACGGCTGCATCCACGATCAGTGCAGATGTCCAACCCAGAGACTTCAGCTTCTTTGCCAGTTCGCTGGTTTTATCAACGCCAGAAGCAGACTGCAGCACGATCAGCTTGCCGTCTTTTGCCTTCTGAGAAAGCGCAGAGATCAGACCAAGGCGACGCACTTTTTTCGGCAGATCGTAACCGTGGTCACGCACAACCGGGCCATGCACTGCCCCACCGGTACGATACTGCGGCGCACGCAATGAACCCTGACGGGCGCTGCCTGTGCCTTTCTGGCGATACGGCTTTTTGGTGGTGCCGGACACTTCGCCCATGCCCTTCACCTTGTGTGTGCCGGCGCGGCGTTTTGCCAGCTGCCAGTGCACAACACGAGCCATGATATCTGCACGCGGTGCTACGGCGAAAATTTCGTCCGGAAGCGTTGCAGAACCAGCGCTGCTGTTGTCTAGCGTCTTGATTTCGATTTCCATGACCTCAGCCCTCCGCCTTCACGAGGCCGGCCGGATAAGGCGCGTCACCATGGCGGGCTTTTTTAATGGCGTCACGGATCAGAACAACACCGTTCTTCGCTCCTGGCACGGAGCCACGAACCATGATCAGATTCTTTTCCGGATCGACCGCTGCGATTTCCAGATTCAAGGTGGTCACGCGTTCATCACCGAGATGACCAGCCATCTTCTTGTTCTTAAAGGTCTTGCCGGGATCCTGGCGATTACCGGTCGAACCATGCGAACGGTGCGAAATGGACACACCATGCGTGGCTTCAAGACCAGCAAAATTCCAGCGCTTCATTGCGCCAGCAAATCCCTTACCTTTGCTCACACCCGTAACGTCAACCTTCTGGCCGACTACAAAGTGAGAAGCTGAAAGGGTAGCACCAACCTCAAGAGCGGCATCATCAGCCACACGAAATTCGCGAAGCGCCTGCTTGGGCTCCACCTTCGTGCGAGCAAAATGCCCACGATTCGGCTTGGTTACGTTTTTCACCTTGGCTTTACCCATACCCAGCTGAACAGCTACGTAGCCGTCCCGTTCCTGGTTACGGACATCAACCACCTGCACATCATCAACATGCAGGACGGTAACAGGCACATGCGTGCCATCTTCCTTGAACAGTCGGGACATGCCCAACTTCTTTGCGATCAATCCGGTGCGCATCGTCTGGACCTTAGAGTTTGATCTCGACATCAACGCCAGCGGCGAGGTCGAGCTTCATGAGAGCGTCCACGGTCTGCGGAGTGGGCTCAACAATGTCGAGCAGACGGCGATGAGTTCGAATTTCGAACTGCTCGCGGCTCTTTTTATCAACGTGAGGAGAACGGTTAACCGTAAACCGTTCGATATGCGTAGGCAGCGGGATAGGACCCCGAACCCGCGCACCCGTACGCTTCGCCGTATTCACGATCTCTTTCGTGCTGTTGTCCAGCACCCGATGATCGTACGCTTTCAGGCGAATGCGGATGTTCTGGTTGTCCATTTGTTTTTTAGTCCAACACTTTACCTATCCGGGGAATCCCGGCCGCCAAGTAAGACCCCGACCAAAATGAATCGGTCGGGGCCACTTAGGCTCAATATCCTCTATCGATTACTCGATAATGGAGGAAACAACGCCAGCACCAACCGTGCGGCCACCTTCGCGAATAGCGAAACGCAGACCTTCGTCCATGGCGATCGGAGCAATCAGCTCGACTTCCATAGCGCAGTTGTCGCCCGGCATCACCATTTCGGTGCCTTCTGGCAGGTGCACAACACCCGTCACGTCAGTCGTACGGAAGTAGAACTGCGGACGATAGTTGGTGAAGAATGGTGTATGACGACCACCTTCTTCCTTCGTCAGGATGTAAGCTTCTGCCTTGAACTTCTTATGCGGCGTGATGGAGCCTGGCTTTGCCAGAACCTGACCACGTTCCACATCTTCACGCTTCGTGCCACGCAGCAGAGCACCGATGTTGTCACCAGCCTCACCGCGATCAAGCAGCTTACGGAACATTTCAACGCCGGTTACGGTTGTCTTCGTCGTCGGCTTCAGACCAACGATTTCGATTTCGTCACCAACATTGATCACGCCGCGTTCAACACGACCCGTTACCACGGTGCCACGACCAGAGATGGAGAACACATCTTCGATCGGCATCAGGAACGGACGGTCAACCGGACGTTCCGGCTGCGGGATGTAGGAGTCAACTGCGTCCATCAGATCGCGAACGCGGTTTTCACCGATTTCCGGATCACCATCTTCCAGAGTTACCAGAGCGGAACCCTTGATGATCGGCACATCGTCGCCAGGGAACTGATAGGAAGACAGAAGTTCACGAACTTCCATTTCAACCAGTTCAAGCAGTTCCGGATCGTCAACCTGGTCAACCTTGTTCAGGAAGACAACCAGAGCAGGCACACCAACCTGACGAGCAAGCAGGATGTGTTCACGGGTCTGCGGCATCGGGCCGTCAGCTGCGGACACAACCAGAATTGCGCCGTCCATCTGCGCTGCACCCGTGATCATGTTCTTCACGTAGTCAGCATGTCCGGGGCAGTCAACGTGCGCATAGTGACGGTTGTCGGTTTCATATTCCACGTGTGCTGTGGAAATGGTGATACCGCGAGCGCGTTCTTCCGGAGCAGCGTCGATCTGATCATACGCCTTGAATTCAGCGCCACCCTTCTTTGCAAGCGTCTTGGTGATCGCTGCCGTCAGAGAGGTCTTGCCATGGTCAACGTGACCAATGGTGCCGATGTTGCAGTGCGGTTTATTCCGCTCAAATTTAGCCTTAGCCATTTTTTACTCCATGCCCCAAAAACTATTCGGGATGCAGTTGTTATAAGCCCTGCAAACTCACTGCAAGAGGAAATGCAGCAGCTTCTTTCATTACCAGCGATAGTGGCTGAATGCTTTGTTAGCTTCCGCCATACGGTGGGTATCTTCCCGCTTCTTCACTGCTGCGCCACGATTGTTGACGGCATCCAGAAGCTCATTGGAAAGCCGATCCTGCATGGTGTTTTCGCCACGCTTGCGCGCAGCATCAATCACCCAACGGATCGCCAACGCCTGACGGCGGTCTGCGCGAACTTCAACCGGCACCTGGTAGGTTGCCCCACCAACACGGCGAGAACGCACTTCAACAGCCGGCTTTACGTTGTCCAGCGCACTGTGGAACAGAACCACTGCATCCGCACCGTTACCGCTACGACGCACCATGGCATCCAGCGCACCGTATACGATTCTTTCTGCAGCAGACTTCTTACCATCGTACATCAGCGCATTCATGAAACGCGTGACAACGATATCTCCGAATTTCGGATCGGGAAGGATCTCGCGCTTTACTGCGCGATGACGGCGACTCATACCTGTTCTTCCTCTTATTTCGGACGCTTGGCGCCATACAGCGAACGACGCTGACGCCGCTTGGCAATACCCTGCGTATCCAGAACACCACGAAGGATGTGATAACGCACACCCGGCAAATCCTTCACACGACCGCCGCGGATCAGCACAACACTATGTTCCTGAAGGTTATGACCTTCACCCGGAATATAGCTGACCACCTCATAGCCGTTCGTCAGACGCACCTTAGCGACTTTACGCAGTGCGGAGTTCGGCTTTTTTGGCGTCGTAGTATAAACGCGGGTGCAAACACCGCGCTTTTGGGGGCATCCTTGCAGCGCGGGCACCTTGTTGCGCTTGACCGCAGGCTTGCGCCCCTTGGCAATGAGCTGGTTGATGGTCGGCATGCGCCTTTCCCGATCCTTACACAGTTCGGCCGGCCGCCATTATTTCTGACTGCCGACTTTCATTAAAAAAGATCCCATCAGGCATGTGCCTGTATGGGGCTATGTTGGCATCCGGCCCCGCTTCCACCCCGGAAGCCAACCGCATGCTAGACTCACACAGAAAACCTAATTGCTCTTTCTATCCACAGGGATATCCAGAGCTGAGGGCTGCTACCTAACCCTCCCCCCGTCGGGAGTCAAGTTTTACCCTGCGATTCTTAAAGATATTGCGTACGCTGTACATGAAAAAAGGACCAGGGTTTCCCCTGATCCTTCCTTCATGAAGCATATTTGCAACGTTTATTCGGCCGCAGAACGCCCAACACGCTGACGATCCTGCTCTGCCGCAATGGCCCGCAGACGCTTCATAACACTGCCTGTGCCTGCCGGGATCAGACGCCCAACAATCACGTTTTCCTTCAAGCCCATCAACTTATCCACTTTCCCTGCCGTAGCAGCTTCTGTGAGCACGCGTGTGGTTTCCTGGAACGATGCAGCAGAGATGAAGGACTGTGTCTGCAGAGAGGCCTTGGTGATACCCTGCAGCACCGGCATACCTTGAGCTGGCCGTTCACCCGCCTTGAGGCACTTGGCATTTTCAGCCTCGAACTCAATACGGTCAACGGTTTCACCAATCAGGTACGTCGTGTCACCCGGCTCCAGAATTTCGACCTTCTGAAGCATCTGACGCACGATCACTTCAATATGCTTATCGTTAATCTTCACACCCTGAAGACGATACACATCCTGAATTTCGTTGATCAGGTAATCAGACAGAGCCTCAACACCCATCACCTTTAGGATATCGTGGGGCACCCGTGGACCATCGACCAGCGGATCACCTTTTTCCACAAAGTCACCTTCCTGAACGGAAATGTGCTTGCCTTTCGGGATCAGGTATTCCTGTTCCTCGCCCGTTTCATCGTTTTTCACGATAACACGGCGCTTGGACTTGTAGTCCTTCCCGAACTCAACGCGACCTTCCATTTCCGCGATAATAGCGTGATCCTTAGGCCGACGTGCTTCAAACAGTTCAGCAACGCGCGGCAGACCACCCGTAATATCACGGGTTTTGGACCCTTCACGTGGCAGACGGGCCAGAACGTCACCGGCATTCACTTCCGTGCCGTTTTCAACAGACAGAAGCGTTTCGGGAGAGAGGAAGTAACGGGCATCTGCACCGTTATCCAACTTCACCACATCGCCGTTGGCATCTTTAAGCTGCAGACGTGGGCGCAGATCCACACCCTTACCTGCCTGCTTATAGTCAACCACCACTTTGGATGTCAGGCCTGTTACTTCGTCCATACGCTCAACAAGCGTAATAGAGTCAATCAGATCTAGGTATTCAACCTTACCGGCTTTTTCCGTGATAATCGGAAGGGTGTACGGATCCCACTCAGCCAGCTTCTGACCGCGTGCAACCTTTGCACCCTCTTCTGTCAGCAAGCGTGCACCATACGGCACACGGTAACGGGCTTTTTCGACCCCGTTTTCATCAGACAGAAGGATTTCACAGTTACGCGCCATCACGATCGGCACGTTCTGACTGTTATGCACAACGTTGCGGTTACGGATCACAACATGTCCATCACGAGAGGCCTCGATCATGGACTGTTCCGCACCACGCTGTGCCGCACCACCAATATGGAAGGTACGCATTGTCAGCTGCGTGCCGGGCTCACCAATGGACTGAGCAGCAATAACACCCACAGCTTCACCGATGTTTACTGGCGTGCCGCGTGCAAGATCACGCCCATAGCAGCGACCGCAGACACCAACGCGGCTATCACAGGTCAGCACAGAACGAATATGAACCGTTTCCACGCCGGATTTTTCAATCCGCTCTGCATCAGCTTCATCAATCAGATGATTGCGCGGCACAATAACTTCACCGGTGCCCGGAACCACCACATCAGAAGCAACAGTACGCCCAAGGATACGTTCGGACAGAGAAGCCACAACTTCCCCACCGTCCATAACTGCACGCACCGTCAGACCGCGTTCACTACCACAATCTTCTTCAATAATGATGCTGTCCTGCGCCACGTCCACCAGACGACGGGTAAGATACCCGGAGTTAGCGGTTTTAAGCGCGGTATCGGCCAGCCCCTTACGTGCACCATGGGTAGAGGTGAAGTAATCGAGAACCGACAGGCCTTCTTTAAAGTTGGCAATAATCGGCTGTTCAATAATTTCACCAGATGGCTTGGCCATCAGACCACGCATACCGGCCAGCTGCTTCATCTGAGCCGGCGACCCACGAGCCCCGGAGTGGCTCATCATCCACACGGAGTTGATCTGCTTGCCAACTTCCTGACGGGAAATCTCTTTGGTCATGGCCGCCTGCACTTCATCCGTGCAACGTGACCATGCGTCCACCACCTTGTTGTAGCGTTCGCCAGCCGTGATCAGACCATCCTGATACTGCTGTTCAAACTCTTTCACTTCGGCAGCCGTACGATCAACCAGTTCTTTCTTTTCGGGTGGGATGATCATGTCATCCTTACCGAAGGAAATCCCAGCCTTAGCAGCGTGACGGAAACCCAGAGCCATCAGACGGTCACAGAAGATAACGGCTTCTTTCTGACCACAGTGACGGTACACCGTATCAATAACGTCAGACACAGCCTTTTTGGTGAGCTGACGGTTGATAAGGGAGAACGGCACAGCTTCATGCTGCGGCAGGATCTGCGCAATCAGCACACGACCAGGCGTGGTCACAGCTGTTTCGTAGGTGACCTTGCCATCTGCACCGATCTTCTGGAAGCGCGCACGAATTTTATCATGCAGCTTCAGTGCGCCAGCACTCAGCGCATATTCCACTTCACCGATGGAAGAGAAAGACGGCGCACCTTCTTTGGTCAGAGCACCTGTTGTCTCGTCATACTCACAACGATCCGGCGTAACCTTGAATTCAGGTGTTTCGAGGCTGAGGTAATACAGCCCCAGAACGATATCCTGAGAAGGCACAATAATCGGCTTACCGTTTGCCGGGCTGAGGATGTTGTTGGTGGACATCATCAGCACGCGTGCCTCAAGCTGAGCTTCAAGGCTCAGCGGCACGTGGACGGCCATCTGGTCACCGTCAAAGTCTGCGTTAAACGCGGTGCAGACCAATGGGTGCAGCTGAATAGCCTTACCTTCAACCAGTACCGGTTCAAACGCCTGAATGCCCAAACGGTGCAGCGTAGGCGCACGGTTAAGCATAACTGGGTGTTCGCGGATAACTTCTTCAAGAATATCCCAAACTTCCGGACGCTCTTTTTCCACCATCCGCTTTGCAGCCTTAATGGTGGTGGCGTGGCCGTATTTTTCCAGCTTGGCGTAAATAAACGGCTTGAACAGTTCCAGAGCCATCTTCTTGGGAAGACCGCACTGGTGCAGCTTAAGTTCTGGGCCCACCACAATAACGGAACGGCCAGAGTAATCGACGCGCTTACCCAGCAGGTTCTGACGGAAACGACCCTGCTTACCTTTAAGCATATCGGACAGGGATTTCAGCGGACGCTTGTTAGCACCCGTGATAGCCCGGCCACGACGCCCGTTATCGAACAGCGCATCCACAGCTTCCTGAAGCATACGCTTTTCGTTACGCACGATAATATCGGGCGCACGCAGCTCCATCAGGCGCTTCAGACGGTTATTACGGTTGATGACGCGACGATACAGATCGTTCAGATCAGACGTTGCAAAACGCCCACCATCCAGCGGCACCAACGGACGCAGATCAGGCGGAATAACCGGAACCAGATCCAGAATCATCCATTCTGGGCGGGAACCGCTTTCTGCAAACGCTTCAATCAGCTTCAGGCGCTTAACAAGCTTTTTGCGCTTAGCTTCTGAAGTTGTTTCCTTAAGTTCCTGGCGCAGCTCTACCTTTTCGGCATCGCAGTCAATGCGCTCCAGAACCTTTTTAATGGCTTCTGCACCAATACCGACTTCAACACCCTCATCGCCATATTCGTCCATGGCATCAAGGTACTGTTCTTCCGTCAGCAAGGAGTACTGCTTCAGCGGAGACGTGCCGGGTTCCAGAACCAGGTAGCTTTCAAAGTAAAGCACCTTTTCCAGATCTTTCAGCGTCATATCAACCATCAGGCCGATACGGCTGGGCAGAGACTTCAGGAACCAGATATGGGCAACGGGGCTGGCAAGCTGAATATGGCCCATGCGTTCACGACGCACCTTGGCCAGCGTAACTTCAACACCGCACTTTTCGCAGATAATACCGCGGAATTTCATCCGCTTGTATTTGCCGCAAAGGCATTCATAGTCCTTGATCGGACCAAAAATACGCGCGCAGAACAGGCCATCCCGTTCTGGCTTGAACGTACGATAGTTGATGGTCTCGGGCTTCTTGATTTCGCCATAAGACCAGGAACGGATTTGTTCGGGCGATGCCAGCTGAATCTTGATCTGATCAAACGTCATCGCCTGGCCGGTCTGGCCAAGAATTTTCATGAGCTCATTCATGTGCCGAAGCCCCCAGCGGGAAACGGGGAGCCGAGGTTTCTACCCCGGCCTCCCCTTTGAAATAAGAACGGATGGTGGTGGCGAAATTCACCGTCACTCGGCCCCCTGCTCCAGTTCTACGTTCAGACCCAGAGACTTCAGCTCTTTGATCAGAACGTTAAAGCTTTCCGGAATACCGGCCTCAAAATCATCCTGCTCACGCACGATGGATTCATAAACTTTGGTTCGGCCAGAAACGTCATCCGACTTCACAGTCAGCATTTCCTGCAGAGTGTAAGCGGCACCGTATGCTTCCAGCGCCCACACTTCCATTTCCCCAAAGCGCTGACCACCAAACTGCGCCTTACCACCCAGAGGCTGCTGTGTAACCAGCGAGTATGGGCCGATAGAGCGTGCATGGATCTTGTCATCAACAAGATGGTGCAGCTTGAGCATGTAGATGTAACCGACCGTTGTTTTACGCTCGAACGGCTCACCTGTGCGCCCATCAATCAGCTGAGACTGACCGGATTTATCAACACCAGCTTTTTCAAGCATGGCTTCAATATCCGGAATGGAGGCACCATCGAACACTGGCGTTGCAATCGGCACGCCCTTGCGCAGGTTATTGGCCAGTTCAACCAGCTCATCATTGCTCATGTTGGCAATGTCTTCGCTGTAAACCTTATCCCCGTACACATCTTTCAGACGGTCCAGCAGTTCCTGACGTTTTTCGCCATTACGCTGGTATTCATCCACCATATCGCCGATGCCACGGCCAATTTTGGCGCAGGCCCAGCCCAAATGCGTTTCCAGAATCTGCCCCACGTTCATACGTGAAGGCACACCCAGTGGGTTCAGCACCAGATCAACAGCTGTGCCGTCTTCCAGGAACGGCATGTCTTCAACTGGAACAACGCGGGAAACCACACCCTTGTTACCATGACGACCAGCCATTTTATCCCCGGGCTGCAGCTTACGCTTAACAGCCACAAAGACCTTGACCATCTTCATCACGCCAGGTGGCAGTTCATCACCACGCTGCAGCTTTTCAACCTTGCTTTCAAAACGTGCCTGAATACGGGCAATAGCCGCATCAAATTCACGCCGCAGGGTTTCAAGCTCGGCCATCACACTGTCAGAAGCGACAACAATCTGGCGCCACGTAGCACGCGGGTGTTCGTCCAGAACAGCATCAGTGATCTCGGTTCCAGAGCGAATGCCCTTGAACCCAGCACCAGCAACCTGCCCCAGCAGTTTTTCACGCAGACGGCTGTAGAAAGAACGTTCCTGAATAGCGCGTTCATCGTCACGGTCTTTAGCCAGACGTTCGATTTCCGCACGCTCAATAGCCATGGCGCGTTCATCTTTGTCCACGCCACGACGAGAGAACACGCGCACATCAACGATTGTACCAGACGTGCCAGGCGGCAGACGCAGAGACGTATCACGCACGTCGGAGGCTTTTTCACCAAAGATGGCACGCAGAAGCTTTTCTTCCGGTGTCATCGGGCTTTCACCCTTTGGCGTCACCTTACCGATCAGAATATCACCCGGATTAACTTCGGCACCTACGTAAACAATGCCGGCTTCATCCAAGTTCCGCAGGGCTTCTTCACCCACATTCGGAATATCACGCGTGATTTCTTCCTGACCCAGCTTGGTATCACGAGCCATAACTTCGAATTCCTCGATATGGATCGAGGTGAAAACGTCATCCTTGGCAATCCGTTCGGAAATCAGGATGGAGTCTTCGAAGTTGTAGCCGTTCCAAGGCATAAACGCGACCAGCACGTTACGGCCCAGAGCCAATTCGCCCAGCTCCGTGGAAGGGCCATCGGCAATAATGTCGCCAGCCCGCACATTGTCACCAACATGCACCAGAGGACGCTGGTTGATACAGGTGGACTGGTTGGAACGGGAATATTTACGCAGACGGTAAATATCCACACCCTGCGTAGAGCCTGTTGCGTTTGTTGCACGCACCACGATACGGGCACCGTCAATCTGGTCAACAATACCATCGCGCTTAGCGACGATTGTTGCACCGGAATCACGCGCCACAGCAGCTTCCATACCTGTACCAACCAGCGGGGCATCGGAACGCACCAGCGGCACAGCCTGACGCTGCATGTTGGAACCCATCAGTGCACGGTTCGCGTCATCGTTTTCCAAGAACGGAATAAGCGCTGCAGCAACAGACACCAACTGCTTGGGAGAAACGTCACACGCTGTAACTTCCGTTGGCGGAACCAGACGGAAATCACCATTACGGCGCACAGAAATCAGATCGCTTGTCAGCGCACCCTGATCATTCACCTTGGCATCAGCCTGCGCAACAACCAGCTTTTCCTCTTCCATAGCGGAGAGGTACTTCCAGCCGTCCTGCAGCACGCCGTCCTTCACCAGACGGTAAGGCGTTTCAATAAAGCCGTATTTGTTCACTTTGGCATAGGTTGCCAGAGAGTTGATCAGACCAATGTTCGGGCCTTCCGGCGTTTCAATTGGGCAGATACGACCGTAATGTGTTGGGTGAACGTCACGCACTTCAAAGCCTGCGCGCTCACGGGTCAAACCGCCCGGGCCAAGCGCTGAGAGACGACGCTTATGCGTGACTTCAGACAGTGGGTTGGTCTGATCCATAAACTGGCTGAGCTGGGAAGACCCGAAGAACTCACGCACAGCAGCGGCGGCTGGTTTTGCGTTGATGAGGTCATGCGGCATGACCGTATCAATGTCCACAGAACCCATGCGTTCACGGATAGCACGTTCCATACGCAGCAGGCCAATGCGGTACTGATTTTCCATCAGCTCACCAACCGAGCGAACACGGCGGTTACCAAGGTTATCAATATCGTCAATCTGGCCGCGACCGTCTTTCAGGTCACACAGCGTTTTAATGGTGCGCAGAATGTCTTCTTTGCGCAGCACGCGCACTGTGTCCGGCACATCCATGTCCAGACGCATATTCATCTTCACACGACCAACGGCGGAAAGATCATAGCGGTCAGGATCAAAGAACAGGCCATTCAGCATGGCTTCGGCTGTTTCAGCCGTTGGCGGCTCACCGGGGCGCATTACGCGGTAGATATCAATCAGCGCTTCATCACGCGTGCTGTTTTTATCTACCGTGAGCGTATCACGGATCCACGGGCCGTTAGCTGCATCAATTGCCAGCAGAGGAAGCTCTGTAATCCCAGCTTCTTCCAGAGCAGCAAGGCGCGCTTCGGTGATTTCTTCACCAGCCTCACCGTAGATTTCGCCAGTCTGCATGTTGACGATATCATGAGCGATGTAACGGCCAAGCAGATCGATTTCACCCACCAGCACTTCACGCGTTTTTTCCGCGATCTTGCGCACCATGCGGGCGGTCAGCTTGGTTTCGGCTTCCGCCACCACTTCACCGGTTTCTGCATCCACCAGCGGTGCCAGCAGCTTGAGACCACGGAAGGAATCCGCATCAAACGGACGCGCCCAGCCCTTAGGTGTTTTTACGAATGTGACAGCGTTATAGAAATAGGCGAGGATTTCATTGGCATCCATCCCCTTGATTTCCATAGAGTCAACATCGCCACCTTCAGCTGCCTTCGCCTTGCGTGCAGCTTCAGATGCTGCACCTTCAAGCGCATACAGCAGCGTGGTAACAGGCAGCTTACGCTTACGGTCAATACGAACGTAAAGCAGATCTTTGGCGTCAAATTCGAAGTCCAGCCAAGAACCACGGTAAGGAATAACGCGTGCGGCAAACAGATACTTGCCGGAAGAATGCGTTTTACCTTTATCATGATCAAAGAACACACCGGGTGAACGGTGCATCTGGCTGACAATAACGCGCTCCGTACCGTTTACGATAAAGGTGCCGTTGTCTGTCATGAGCGGCATATCGCCCATATAAACCGGCTGTTCCTTAATATCGCGAATGGAACGAGACCCCGTATCTTCGTCCACATCCCATACGATCAGGCGCAAAATAACCTTCAGCGGTGCGGCATATGTCAGGCCACGCTGAATGCATTCTTCCACATCATATTTAGGCTCTTCAAATTCGTAACTGACGAATTCCAGACGCCCCCGTCCCGCAAAATCATTGATGGGGAAAACGGAACGGAATACCTCCTGCAAACCTGTTGGAGTACGTGCATCAGGCGATACATTTGCCTGAAGGAATGTCTCGTAAGACGCACGCTGCACGTCAATCAGGTTCGGCATCGGGGCGATTTCGGGAATCCGCCCGAAACTTTTGCGAATCCGCTTCCGTCCTGTGAACGATTTAGTGATTGCGTTCATCGTCGCTCCTGCCCCGCCCATTTATCTCGGACCATCATGCCCGTGGTCACCCCGCGAGCCTGATGGTCCGACCTAATTTTGGTCTCAAGCCCATACCGGTTTTACCCGGCTCCTGTTTCAGATCAACCCGAAACAGGCAAACGGGCAGAGGCACAGCGCCCCCACCCGAAAACCTTTTTTCCCATTTCTCTGATGCCATGCATCAGAAAATTGGCAAACTTACTTGACTTCGACGGTTGCCCCGGCGCCTTCAAGAGCCTTTTTGATCTTGTCAGCTTCGTCCTTGCTGACACCTTCTTTAACGGTCTTCGGCGCACCTTCAACCAGATCCTTGGCTTCTTTCAGGCCCAGACCGGTGATGCCGCGGATTTCCTTAATCACGTTGATCTTCTTGTCGCCAGCGCTGGCCAGAACAACCGTGAATTCGGTTTTTTCTTCAGCCGGAGCAGCAGCAGCACCAGGTGCAGCAGCAGCAACTGCTACAGGAGCAGCAGCGGAAACGCCCCATTTTTCTTCGAGCAGCTTGGAAAGTTCAGCAGCTTCAAGAACGGTCAGAGCGGACAGTTCGTCAACAAGCTTAGCAAGATCAGCCATAGTTTGACTTCCTAATATAGATACTGGTTAGCAGAACGCAACCTTCAAGCACGAAGGCAGCGCAAAATTCTTGAACATTCCCTCATACGAAGGAATGAAATCAGGCAGCTTCACCCGTTTTGGCATAGGCCCCAAAAACACGTGCAAGCTGGCCTGCCGGCGCCTGAGTAACGCTGGCGATACGCGTAGCTGGCGTGGAGATAAGACCCACGAGCTGCGCGCGCAGCGCATCAAGAGACGGCAGCTCGGCCAGAGCCTTGATTCCATCGGCGTCAAGCACCTGAGAACCAAGAGAACCACCAAGCAGCACAAGCTTGTCATTTGTTTTGGCGAACTCAACGACAGCCTTAGCCACAGCCACAGGGTCTTCAGACCACGCAAGCGCGGTCGGGCCTTGCAGCAGCGGCGCGATGCCGTTGAACTGGGTCCCATCCAGGGCGAGAGTTGCCAGCCGGTTTTTAGCGACCTTATAGTTCGCACCCGCTGCACGCACTTTACGCCGCAGTTCCGTCACAGCAGCCACAGTCAGCCCGTCATTACGGGTGACCACAACCATGGACGTCTGGGCGAAAACGGCGGCCAGAGAGGCGATAAAGGCCTTCTTTTCCGTACGGTTCAAATCCCGTCTCCGTCTTGTTCCATCAAGCTTGCGCCCAACAGAACGGGTTGCCCTTTAGGTTCCGTTATACATAACGGAACCCGCTCGCCTGTCCTTGAAACGGAATATCTGGCGTGCCGTAAATACGACCTGTAACCAGCATTCCCGTCTTACCGTTCGCCAACCCGAAGGCTGATTAAAACCGCAGTTGCGCACGGTCTCGGACAGGAAGAAGGAGCAGCCGTAACCACCCCTTCATGCACCACGCCAACCCGAAAGTTAGCGCGGCGTCATTCTTTCTCAGCCAGCGAAGGCAGAGAGGTCCAGCTGAACGCCGGGGCCCATGGTGGAGGACAGAGCGCCCTTCTTCATGTAAGCACCTTTTGCGCCAGACGGACGGGCCTTCTGCACGGCATCAATAAATGCACGCACGTTTTCAGCCAGCTTGTCTTCACTGAAGGAAGCCTTACCAACACCAGCATGCACGATACCGCTCTTTTCAGCGCGATATTCAACCTGACCAGACTTAGCCGCTTCAACAGCGCCCTTTACGTTCATGGTCACGGTGCCCAGCTTGGGGTTCGGCATCAGCCCACGTGGGCCGAGGATCTTACCCAGACGACCCACCAGAGCCATCATGTCAGGCGTAGCAATGCAGCGGTCGAAGTTGATTTCGCCAGCCTGCACTTTTTCCATCAGGTCTTCTGCACCCACGATGTCTGCACCAGCAGCCTGAGCTTCTTCAGCTTTCGGGCCACGTGCAAACACGGCAACGCGCAGGGTTTTACCCGTGCCGTTCGGCAGGGAAACAAAACCACGAACCATCTGGTCTGCATGACGTGGGTCAATACCCAAGTTCAGTGCAATTTCAACGGTTTCGTCAAACTTGGCTGTTGCGTTGCTTTTTACCAGCGCGACAGCTTCATCAACACCGTAAGCTTTACCAGCTTCAACCTTGGCACGCGCAGCAGCGAGACGCTTGTTCTTTGCCATGATAGATTAGCCCTCCACCACATCGATGCCCATGGAGCGGGCAGAGCCGATCAGCATGCGCACTGCGCCATCCAGATCGTTTGCGTTCATGTCCTGCTGTTTCTGTTCAGCAATTTCACGAAGCTGGCTCATGGTCACCTTACCAACGCTGCCACCCTTACCAACTGTCTGGCTGCCTTTGGAAATCTTGGCGGCCTTGAGCAGGAAGTAGGTGTTCGGCGGGGTTTTGGTGAT
The DNA here is from genome assembly GCF_000285275.1 of Acetobacter pasteurianus subsp. pasteurianus LMG 1262 = NBRC 106471. Taxonomy (GTDB): domain Bacteria; phylum Pseudomonadota; class Alphaproteobacteria; order Acetobacterales; family Acetobacteraceae; genus Acetobacter; species Acetobacter pasteurianus. The sequence goes on along the minus strand of NZ_CADO01000139.1, from coordinate 202,043 downwards.
GAAGCTGAACGTACGGTCTGCATATGCGGTGATAACCACCGGAATCGGCATGCCCGGCTCAAGACCCTGGGTCTTGGCGTTAAATGCCTTACAGAATTCCATGATGTTCAGACCGCGCTGACCCAGTGCCGGACCAACCGGCGGGGAAGGATTAGCCTTACCAGCGGGGATCTGAAGTTTGATGTAGCCAACAACTTTTTTGGCCATATCCGGGACTCCTCAAAATGAACCCGGACCGCGGTTCTTCCGATTCCGCACCACGCACAGGGCGCAGACAAGAATCTCCCGCGTTCCGATCAGAAGTGCCGCGCTTACCGGGACGCTGGCTGTGTGTCAAGTGGTTGTGTGTTTTTCATGCCGCCTGTCAGATCATTGGAGACCGGATCTGTCTGGGTGCTAATGCCGCCCAGCGGTGCGGCATGGCGCAGATTTTCATACTGCAAGGGCTTGAAAGGCATAATGGTTTCCTCACCATGCGGCAACTGGCTGCGAGACCACCCGCCCCCAAGAGCCCGCACAAGCTGCACACGTGCATCCACCTGCCGGGTTTGCGCCTGCACCAATGAAATACGCGCATTCAGCGCCGCCACCTGCGCCACCACAACATCCAGATAATTGGTTAGCCCGCCAGTATATAGCGCCATTGTCATGCCCTGCGTGCGCAAGGCGGCATCTACGGCGTTGCTTTCCTGCTTCACCTGCGTTTTCAACCGATTGGTGCGGGTAAGATTGTCTTCCACTTCCTGAAAGGCATCCAGCACCGTGGCGCGATAAAGATCTTCCGTTTGCCGATAGCCCGACCACGTGCGCTGCAATTCTGCACGCCGCAAACCACCCTGGAACAACGGCAGCACAGCCTGTGCTCCAAACTGGTACATAGCGTTGTAAAGCGAGGCCAGATCGAACCCGTTATCCATAAAGCCTGTCATGGCGTTAAAGGTAACGTGCGGATAAAACGCCGCGCGGGATACACCAATGGCTCTATTGGCTTGGGCCATGCGCCGTTCAGCCGCTGCAATATCTGGCCGGCGTTCCAGCAAGGTGGATGGCAGCGCTACAGGTGGTTCTTTATCCGCAAATGTCAGCTTGGTAACCGGCGCGATATGGAACGAGGCCGGAGCCTGATTAACCAGCACGGCAATGGCATGTTCCATCACATCACGCTGGGTATGGATATCTGTTTCCTGCGCTTGCGTGGTGTAAAGCTGGGCTTCTGCGCGGGAAACATCCATCCCCGGCGCAATAGCCCCGGCCAGACGCATGCGCGTAACCTGCACGGCTGTTTGGTAATACCGGATGGAATCCTTGTACACCGCATCCTGCGCATCTAGCCCGCGCAGAATAACGTAATCCGATGCCAGCTCCGCCTGTAGGCTCAAACGTGCCGAGGCGTAATTGGCGGCATTTTCCTGCACACCCTGCTTGGCCATACGAATCCGGTTGCGAATGGCAGACCAGAAATCCGGCTCCCACGTAGCTGTGGCTGAATACTGCTCGGACGACATATACATCGGCCCGGTTGCCCCAGCCCCACGCCAGAGCCTGTGTTGCGAGCCTTTATATTTTTCGCCGCTCGCTGCCCCATTCAACTGCGGATAGAGGTGAGACTTAGCCTCCGCCGCCATATCGCGCGATTGCATGAACGCCTCTGCCTGCGCCTGCAAATCCGGGTTCAGGCGCATGGCCTGATCTTCCAGTTGGTTCAACACCGGGTCACCCAGCATTGTCCACCAATCTGAGCGAATGGTATCATCCGATGGGCGCGCGGGCTTCATTACGCCCTGCCCACTCCAGTTATCGGGCAGCACAAATTGCGCGGGTTTGTAGCGCGGGGCCATGTCACACCCAGCCAAGGCTGATGTAGCCACCCCTACCAACAAAATATGCGCAACGTTACGTGGCAGAATATTCCCCTTCCTCATGGGCGGGCCCCAGCTTCAGATGCATCCGCGCTGTCATCCGGCATCGCACGGGTATCATCCCCTTCCTCCAGTTCGGAAGATTTGGTGGGAGGAACGGGCTTTTGGGGTTCCTGCTTTTTGGCCGCAGGCGGTATGCTGGGCATATTATAACCGGGGGTGCCTTTAACGATGCGCACTTCCTGCCCATCCAGCAGGCCAGCAGATGGGTTATTGATAACCCGATCCGTTTTTTTCACACCACGCAGAATCTGCACCGTTGTGCCGAAATTGGTGCCCAACGTGACACTTACCAGATGCACGTGGTTGGTATCATCTACCAGCGCAACCTGTGTACCTTCCGCCCTGAACACAATGGCCCCCAGCGGCAGAATCAGCTCATCCGTATCACCGGGCGCATGAAACGTGGCTGTGGCGTAAGAATTAGGCCAAAGCTCTCCGGATTTATTATCCAGCGTCAGTTCTGTGGTGACGGTACGGGTAGAGGCGTTAAACGCCGAAGCCGTGGCTAGAAAATGTGCGCGGAATGTGCGTTCAGGATATTGCGGAATACTTAAATCCGCCTCCAACCGAGGGGAGATAATATCTGCATAATCCTGCGGCACAGCCACAAACACACGCATGGCATGCACGTCTGCCACACTAAACAATTCGGTGGCATTGCCGTGAGCATCTACATCCCCACGCCCGGCGTTGACGTAATCCCCCACATCCGCCAAGCGCGATGTGACGACACCATCAAACGGCGCAACAATCTTTTTAAACGCTTCCAGCGCAGCATAACGCTCTACATCATGCTGGGCGGCTTCCACCTCGGCCTTCTGGGCCTCGGCATTGGCGGCCTGCACGTCCACTTCCTGCTGAGAAACAGCTTGTGTGCCTTGCAGGGCCTTCCAGCGTTTTGCTGTAATCTGGGCCAGCTTGTACCGCGCCAGCGCCACATTCAGGTTGGCTTTGGCAGCGGCAAACTGCGCATCCAGCCCCGGCGTATCAATTTCGGCCAGCACATCGCCCGCCTTAACCTTGGCGCCAAAGTCTTTGTACCACATTTTCACATAGCCAGAGACCTGCGCATAAATGGGCGCCTGATACCATGCGGCTATATTGGCTGGCAGGGAAAGCGTACGTTCATCCGGCCCCGGCTGAGGGAAGATAACCTGCACGGATGGAATAGCGTTATGTGCTGTTTCGTGCGCTAGATTAACATATTGCGTGTGGCGCTGAACAATACCCACCACTGCCAGCAGGATGGCAACCCCGCCAACAGCCACAAACCCGATCTTGCGTTTACGTGTGCTGCCAGCCGGCGTGGGAGATTGAGGCCCTGAAGCGTCTGGATGCTCTTGGGTCATGCGGCAGCTTCCTCTTGTTCGGTTTCATGCGGTTTTTTACGTGTGTGCAGCATGGCAAATACGCAGGGCACGAACAGCAGTGTGGCAACAGTTGCTACCATCAGGCCGCCCATAACTGCCTTACCCAAGGGTGCGTTTTGCGAATTACTTAAAGACATGGGCAACATGCCAATAATCATGGCGGAGGCTGTCATCAGCACGGGGCGAATACGCTCAAACCCGGCTTCCAGCGCGGCCTTAATGGCATCACCGTGTTCTTCCAGCCGTTCACGCGCAAAGGCTACCACCAGAATGGCGTTGGCCGTGGCCGTGCCCATGCACATAATGGCCCCAGTAAGCGCAGGCACAGAAAGCGTGGTGTGCGTAAGAAACAGGCTCCATGAAATACCAGCCAGCGCACCGGGCAATGCGGTGATGATGATGAACGGGTCCAGCCAGGACTGAAAGTTCACCACAATCAGCAGGTAAACCAGCAGCACGGACATCGCCAAACCACCCAGCAACTGCACATAGGCGCTGTTCATGGTGACAGCCTGCCCCAGCACGCTGAGGGAAGAACCATGCGGCAGATTTCCCTGAGCCTCATCTACAATACGCGTCACCTCGCGCGAGACGGTGCCAAGGTCTATGCCTTCGTTCGTGGCGTAAATATCAAACACCGGCATGATGTTGTAATGCGCCACCTCCGCCGGGGTGCCGATCTGATCGATCTTGCTCAAACCACCCAGAATTTGCGGGTCCTGGCCAGATGGGTTGCCATCCCCTTTATCAACCGGCGTGATTTCCAGATCATTCATGGTCTGGAGAAACGGTGCAGGTGTTTGAATATCAATCAGATGCGAGACACCTGTTTTGGTATCCAGCCAGTACACCTGCCCCACCTGAGAACTCCCGGACAGAGAAACCAGCGCGTTGTTGGCCACATCGGCTTCTGTAATGCCGGTGCCCAATGCGTAGGTTCGGCGGGTGTTCACCATCAGGGTTGGCGTTGTCATGGGCTGTTGCACAAACACGTCTGTCAGGCCCGTAACGTGGCGCAGGCGTTCTGCCAGACGGTTCGCAAAACGGAAGTTTTCCGACAGGTTGCGCCCAACCACCTGCACATCAATGGGGGATGGCAGACCAAAGTTCAGGATTTTGGCTGTCAGATCCCCCGGCAGGAAGGAGAACTGCGTGCCGGGGAACTTCATGTTGAGGTTATGGCGCAAAAGCCGCCGATATTCCGCCACAGGGGATGCCGGATTTTTAAGCGAAACCGTAATATCGCAATCCTGCGTACCCACAGTTGGCGTTGGAATATAAGCCTGATTCAGCGGGCTGAATGGCAGGCCGCAGTTATCAACCAGCCCTTCCACCTGCCCCGGCAAAGTGCGTTCGATCTCATCATTCACAAGCTGGGAAATCTTGCCGGATTCCTCCAGCCTTGTGCCGATAGGCGCACGCATATGCAGGGCAATGGCATCGGAGTTCACTTCGGGGAAGAAGTCCTGCCCCACAAAGAACAGCAGCCCCAAGGAACCAAGCGAGCACAGCACAAATACCGGCACAAAAGTGCCGCGCGTTGCCACCAGATGCGAAAGCAGTTCGTGATAGCGATGCCGGAACTGCTCGAACTTCCGCTCAAACCCACGCTGAAAGCGGCCAAAAATGGTCTTGGGTTCCTGCGGGCCATGTGCATGGGCCGCCACCTGTGCGGCCAGCATGTATTTGGCCATGGTGGGCACCAGTGTTCGGGACAGGATGAAAGAGGCGATCATGGCAAAAATGATGGCTTCTGCCATTGGCATGAACAGCCAGCCCGCAACGCCCGTAAGCTGGAACAGCGGCATCCAAACAATACAGATGCACATGGTGGAGACAAAGGTGGGAATAACAATCTGGTTGGCGGCATCAATAATGGCCGTTTCCAGATCCTTCTCCATCTCAAGATGCGCATCGATATTTTCGATCATCACCGTGGCATCATCCACCAGAATACCCACGGCTAGCGCCAAGCCGCCCAGTGTCATGACGTTGATGGTCTGCCCGGCCCGGCCCAGCCCGATAACGGAGCACAGCATGGCCAATGGAATGGAGGTGGCAATAATAACGGTGGAGCGCCAAGACCCCAGAAACAGCAGCACCACAAGCCCGGTCAGGCACGCGGCCGTCAGCATTTCGCGCACCACGTCCTGCACGGATTCCTTCACGAAGGTGGAGGCATCATTCAACACCTTGATGCTCACGCCTTCGGGCAAGGTTTTTACAATGCCCGGCAGCAGCTTTTTAACCCCAGCCACAACATCCAGCGTAGAGGCATCACCACTTTTCATAATGACAATCAGAACGCCCTGCTGCCCTTTAACCAGCACAAGGTTGGTTTGTGGCGGCCCACCTGCATGCACCCATGCCACATCCTGCAAGCGCACCACGGCATCCCCTACCTGTTTGATGGGGATCATGTTCAGCTCTTCCATGTTTTTGGGAGAGGCGTTGGTCTGAACCATCCAGTCAAACGGGCCAATGCGCTGGTCACCTGCGGGCAGCACAATGTTCTGGCTGTTCAACGCGCGCGAGACATCTACCGGAGAAAGCCGGTGCGCCAGCAGTTTAACCGGGTCCAGATCCACCATGATATTGCCCGGCTGCCCCCCGTAAGGGTTGGGAATGGCAGCCCCCGCCACGGAAACAAGCGCCGGGCGGATAAGGTTGGAGGACATGTCGTAAATCTGCGAGGCCGTCATGGAGGTGGAAGACACCTGCAACGTAACAACCGGCACAGAGGACGCATTATAAGCCAACACCAATGGTGGGGTAGAACCCGTGGGCATCTGCTTGATAACTGTCTGCGATACCGAGGTAATCTGGGTTTGCGCCACAGATGTATCCGTACCGGGCTGGAAGTAGATCTTCACAATCCCGCGGCCGTAATAGGACTGGCTCTCGATATGCTCGATATTATTCACGGTCGCGGTCAGGGCGCGCTCGTAATAATACACCACACGGCCAGACATATCCTCGGGCATCAGGCCCGTATAGGTCCAGACCACTGCCACAACAGGAATACGAATACTGGGAAATACGTCTGTAGGCGTATTGAATATCCCCCTGATTCCGAACACTAGAATCAGGATGGAAAGCACCACAAACGTATACGGCTTTTTAAGCGCGGTAACGACAATTTCGTTCATGCGCTCCAACCTTGCACGGTTAGAGACGCTGCATTGCAGACAGGCAGATTTGGCATGGTTTTATCGTTACATACATATCTGCGGCCCGCCAACATCATTACGTGCAATCTTCAACCTTTTGTAAAAAAGCGGATGGAAAGGTAATTCTGAAACAGGTGCCTATTCCTTCTGCCCCTGTTTCAATGGTGACATGGGCTTCGTGCAGATGCGCAATGGCGCACACAAGGCTAAGCCCCAGCCCGCTACCCGGTACATGGCGGCTTTTGTCCGACCGGTAAAAGCGTGAAAGCACGGCTTCTCTTTCAGCCGGTGCAATGCCTACGCCAGTATCCGTAACAAAAAGAGACGCCGCACCGTTGATCCGTTGCGACCCCAGAGTAATGCGGCCACCTTCTGGTGTGAATTTGATGGCGTTATCAACCAGATTAGCCAAAAGCTCGATCAACAAGTGCCGGTCCCCCCATACAAAGCAAGGGGCCTCGCCCTCCTTTGCAACCAGCACTTTATCTTCCATTTCAGCTATGGGTTCATACAAATCAAATACGTCTGCCACCAGATCGGCTAAAAGAACCTGCCCAAAGCCTGCTTTTCTGCGGCTATTTTCTATTTCTGCAATGCGCAGCAACGCGGTGATAATTCCCAGACACTGGTCCAGATCATCCACAGCACGCCCCACTGCGGCCTCAAGCGCCGCTGGATCGGCCGCACCGGCAGAAAGAGCCCGCTCCAATCTGGCCCGCATGCGTGAAAGCGGGGTGCGTAAATCATGCGCAATATCATTACCCACCTCCCGCATATCGTCCATCAGCCGTTCCAGCCGGTCCAGCATGCGGTTTACACTGCCTGCCAGGCGTTCCAGATCATCCCGCTCCTTGGCGGCAGGCAGGCGTTCATGGATATCACCGGCCATAATGCGGTCTATGGCCTCGTGCATTTCCTTCACGCGGGAAAGCGCGCGGTGGCTAAGCACGATGCCCAGAAACAACGCAAACACAAAGGTGGGTATGGCCGCCACCAGCATGGTGTGGCGCAGCATGAGCTTTTGCTCGGAAAGCAGATGAAAGCTGCGCCCCAACACCAGAATGGTGCCATCTGGCAGCTTTTCTGCCAGCACGCGCAAGGGATACGAATCCCCTTCTTCGGGGTAGATTTCTACATTATGAGGTTTGCCATCTGCCTTCAGGCCCTTGGGCCATGTACGCAAATCCCCTGCAATAAGGGCATGCCCGGAATCAAACAGCCCAGCACTGTTGATGATCAACCGTAGATCATCCGTGGCGCGCCGGCGGATAACGTATTCCAGATGCTCGGGAGACATCTGGGCCAGCAGTTCGGCCTCGCCTTTCAGCAATTCAGTGGAACGACGAGATTCCACAGCCTCAAGCTGCGCGTAAACCAGACCAAACTGCATGACCATCACCCCCGCCATGGCGGCCAGCGCCATAAGGGTGATGCGGAAGGTAGCTGTACGAAAAAGTTCAGTCAGGAACACGCAGCCGGAATCCCGTTCCGCGAATACTCTCGATCAACGGTTCTTCTCCCGGCCCATCAATTTTCCGCCGCAGCTTGCCGATATGCACATCCACCAGATTGGTGCGCGGAATAAACCGATACTGCCACACATCCTCCAGCAACATGGAACGTGTGAGCACCTGCCCCGGCCTGCGCATAAGGTATTCGAGCAAACGGAATTCACGCGGCAACAGCTCGATTTCCCGTCCATCCCGCCAGACGCGGCGTTCTATCAGGTCCATATCAATCGGGCCCAGATGCAGCTTGGTGCTGCGGGTATCATCCGGCCTGCGCAACAGGGCTTCTATACGGGCCACCAGTTCTTCTATGGCGAAGGGTTTGGTGAGGTAATCATCTCCCCCAGCCTTAAGGCCGGTTACCCGATCATCCACCGCAGAAAGGGCAGAAAGCACCAGAACAGGCATGCGTATGCCCTGCTGCCGCATGGTTTCTATAACGCTCAAACCATCCAGACCGGGCAAAAGGCGGTCTACCACCATTATGTCTGCTTCTAACCGCAAGGCGGCTTCCAGCCCGGCATTACCCGTGGCTTCGTGCAGCACCTTAAAACCGCGGGCTGTCAGTTCAGCTGCAATTTCTTCGGCTATGGTGCCGTCATCTTCTACCAGAAGCACCGTTTTCCCATTGGGTGAGAAAAAATCGGTATCTTCCTTAGACATATCCGCTGTTCCATTCATCTGTTAAACTGATGCCGTCCCATTTGAATCAACGCCAGTAAATTCAATTTCAGACTCTTCTGTTCCGCTGGCATTGTCTTCCGGTTCATCCAGTTCGCGCAACTTGCGGCTCACCGAACGTGTGCGCCTGCGGGCTTCCTCGATAGAAAAAGACATGGCCTGCGCATTCCGCGCCAGTTTATCCAGCACGCCATCCATCTTGATCATTTCCTGCCGCGTGGCCCCCAACAGGCGCGCAATGGTTTCTGTCCGCTCTTCCAATGCCAGTGTAACGTACCCCAAATGGATTGTGCGCAACATGGCGGGCATAAGAGCAGGCCCCATAACCATAACCCGAAACTGCCGCCCCAGATCATCAATCAGCCCCGGCATACGTGCCACTTCTGTATATAACCCATCTGTAGGCAGATACAGTACCGCAAACTCCACCGTTTTAGGCGGGTGAATATATTTGCTGGAAATTTTGCGCGCCTCTAGCCGCATGGTGTTTTCCAGAGATTTGCGGGCTGCCTTTTCTCCCGCTGCATCCCCTTCATCCGCAGCATTTAACAACCGTTCATAGGCTTCGGTGGGGAATTTACTATCTACCGGCAGCAAGGGCGGCGTGCTGGATTTAACCGGCATGCGAATGGCAAATTCCACCACGTCATTCCCGTTGCCAATCCGCACATTGCTTTCATACGTTCCGGGCGGCAGCACATCATCCAGAATGGCGCGCAACTGGGCTTCCCCCCAGCCGCCACGGGTTTTGACGTTACTGAACAGGCGTTTGAGGTCTCCTATCTGGCCTGTCATGGCCCTTACCTCACCCATAGCCTTTTGCATGGCAGAAAACTGTTCCAGCACACGCTGGAACGATGTTTGCATCTGCTGCTCTACCGCTTCGTGCAACTGTTCCGTAACGGCACGGCGGATAGAGGCAAGCTGCTGGGCTGATGTATCTGCCAGATTGCGCAAGGCTTCGGCCTGTGCGGCACGGGCTTCGGCCTGTTCTCGCCCCAGCCCTCCGGCCAGTGCGCCAAGCTGTTCTGCCAGCTCCGTGCGCATGCGTTCAATGCGCCCCCCCATGGCGCGTTCCATTTCCACCATGCTGTTACGCTGGGCAGCAATATCGGAACGCGCAGTTGCGGCCTCTCGCTCGACCAGAACATACAGCCGTGCCAGCAGATCTGCATCCGTGCCACCAGATTTAGGGCGTAGCAAAATGGTAAGGCCCGCCCCCAGCAACAGGGCGCACACAGCAATACTCAAAAGAACAATTATGGAACTCATGCCCCGTTTTGTCTTATGTCCGCAGCAAGAGCAAGCACTACAAACGCATAGATTGCCCGCCAGAACAGCTTTATCGCGGCACCGTAATGACAATCGACCACAGGCAGTGGTATGACCTGCCCCTTCGCCTGCCTTGCGTGCAGAACATGCACTGCGTGGCAAGCTATTAAAAACATGTCATTCAGGCAGCGGAATCAAATAACACCGTGCCTTTTCCAGACAGGAGAACAATAAGAGTGAACACGGCACAGCGCATTCGCGGCATTGTGGCAGGTTCCGCAGGTAACCTGCTGGAATATTTTGATTGGTATGTTTATTCCTCTTTCACCATTTATTTTGCCCATGCCTTTTTCCCGCACGGCAACCCTACGGTTGAGCTGTTAAATGCAGCCGCAGTATTTGCTGTAGGGTTTTTCATGCGCCCTGTGGGCGGGTGGCTTTTGGGTATGGCGGCAGATCGATATGGCCGCCGCAGCGCGCTTACCATTTCTGTGCTCACCATGTGTTTGGGGTCTTTGGCCATTGCCGTATGCCCAACATATGACCAGATCGGCCTTGCCGCCCCACTGCTGCTGCTGATTGCCCGTCTGCTGCAAGGCCTGAGCCTTGGGGGAGAATACGGGGCATCCGCCACCTATCTGGCCGAAGTAGCCACACCGGAACATCGCGGATTCTGGTCTGGCTTTTTGTATGTCACACTGGTTATGGGCCAGCTTTTAGCGCTTGTTCTGCTGCTGCTCATGCAATACGTGCTGCTAACCCCACAACAGATTGCAAGCTGGGGCTGGCGTGTGCCGTTTCTGATGGGGGCTTTGGGCGCTGTGCTGGTGTTCTGGCTACGCCGCCAGATGACAGAAAGTGACAGCTTTAAAAACGCACATACGGAAGAAGAAAAAGGCGGTATTCGCGTTCTTCTGCACCATTGGCGGGCTGTATTAACGGTATGTGGCCTGACGCTTGGTGGCACCGTGGCGTTTTATACCTACACCATTTACATGCAGAAATATCTGGCCAACACGCTGGGCTTTCCCAAGGAAACGGCAACTCTTATTTCCACCGCCAGTCTGGTGGTATTTGCCGCCATGCAGCCTGTTTTTGGGGCCATTTCTGATAAAATTGGTCGCAAGCCGCTGCTGCTGTTTTTTGGCTTTGGCGCAACATTTGGCACCATTCCGCTACTGCATGTACTTGCTACTGCTTCATCCCCATGGGTGGCATTTGGTCTGATTGTTACGGCGCTATTTATTGCATCGGGCTACACATCCATTAACGCCATTGTGAAGGCTGAGCTGTTTCCCACTCGTATTCGTGCTTTGGGTGTGGCCCTGCCTTATGCACTCACGGTTTCCATTTTTGGTGGCACAACGGAATACATTGCCCTGTGGTGCAAACAGATCGGGCACGAAAACTGGTTTGCCGGTTATGTTTCCATCTGTGCGGCAGTTACCCTGTTTACGGTTTTACGCCTGAAACAGGCAGACCGCATTAGCGCACCAGCCACCGCTCCTGCACGTTCCTGAATATTCAGTGCACGGCATGTTGCCTTATCATGCGTAAGGCAGCATGCCAGTTACGGCCTTTTAAGTACGAGGCTAAGTGTTTCATAAAATAAGCATACAAAATAACGCCGCGGATACGCCTTTAATTTGCCATAAGATGCGCCATTATTTGAGATGAGAGAAAGAACGCAGGTGTAATCCTGTTTCAAGGAGGCTCATTTCATGCGCCAGATAACCAAACTTCTGATGGCCCTGCCCGTTATTACGGGCCTTGGCTTGGCAAGCGTGCCCGCGGCGCAGGCGCAACCCGGACCACATATGATGGGCGGCCCCGGTTGGGCCGGTGGCCCGCGTGGCGGACCGGGAGGCCCCGGTTGGGGCGGACCAAGAGGTGGCTATTATCATCATCGTGGCCCCGGTGGTGGTGCCATTGCCGGTGCCCTTATTGGCGGTCTGGCCGTAGGGGCTTTGGCAGGCGCCACAATGGCTGGCAGCCCACCGGTGGCTTACGCACCGCCGCCCCCTCCGCCACCACCAACAGCTTACGTAGTTCCCGCTGTGCCGGTTATGCCCGGGCCGGGTTACGGCTATTACGGCCCGCGCGGATATTATCAGGCGTGGTAATCAGCCAGCCGAATAAAGCTGAGGCCTGAAAACAAAAATCAGGCGCTGCCCGCCAATGCGCGGGCAGCTTCCAGCACGGCTTCAACATGGCCCGGCACTTTCACCTTGGGCCAGATATGCGCAATTTTACCATCCGCCCCGATCAGGAACGTTGTGCGCTCGATACCCATATACTGGCGGCCGTAATTGGTTTTTTCTACCCACACACCGTAGGCCTCTGTCACGCTCCCGGATTCATCTGATGCCAAGGGAAATGTCAGATCATATTTGGCCGCAAAGGCGTCTAGCTTTTTTACCGGATCGCGCGAAACGCCAATAACGGTCAGGCCTGCCTTGTCAAAATCTTTCAGGGCCTCGTTAAATCCGCAGGCTTCCTTTGTGCATCCGGGTGTATCTGCCTTGGGGTAGAAATACAGAACAAACGGTTTGCCCTTAAAATCTGCCAACGCCACCTTACGGCCGCCGCTTGCTTCCATATCAAACGCCGGAGCAGCATCTCCTACTTCAAGCGTGTGTTTTTCCGTCATGCTTGGTTTCCTTCTTTTAAAATCTCTTACGCCAGAGTGAACGTGCAGGGTCAGCAAGCTGTTCCGGCGTCATGCCCGGCTTATTCTACCGGGCCAACCAGCCGGGCAAAAACTGCGTGCACATCACGCGCCAGAATGTTCGCCTTTTCAATCAGATCCGGCAGCGTCTCTAGCTTCATGGCTTTCAGCAGCACGTTTAATGATGCAGGAGCCAGATCACGCTCCAGATCAACAGGCGGCGTTGCCCCACAGAGCAGCCGCAAGACAGCCTGAAGCTGACGCCAGAACAACTCAGCCTGCTTTAAAAACTGAGCATCTTCAGCACTCAGCAGCCCTGCCTTTTCCAGCCGCCCCAGCGCCAAACGGGTGCTGACATCCCGCACGGCACTATTTGCGCCAATCAGCTGATAAATCTGGGCAATAAATTCCACATCTATCAGCCCGCCCAGCCGCCGTTTTACATCCCATACGGAAGATGCTGGCAGGTCTCGCGCCAAACGCGCACGCATGGCGCAGGCATCTTTCAGCAGTGTTGCGCGAGATGCTGGCTCGGCCCGCAAACGGCCATCCAGAATGGCATCCAGATCCTTCCGCAACACCTGCTTCAATTCTGCTGGAGCAGCTACAATACGGGCACGCGTGAGCGCCATGCACTCCCATGTCCATGCGGATTCTGTGTGGTAACGCAAAAAAGCGGGGCGCGAGACAGCAACCGGCCCCGCTGCGCCGGAGGGACGCAACCGCATATCCACCGCATATAATGGCCCTTCCGGCCCCGGTGCAGTAAGCGCGGCAATAAAGGCATGGGCCAACCGTGTATAATACTGCGCCACCCCAACAGACCGTGGGGCGGAAAACAGTGGACGCTCTGCTTTTGCATCCGCCTGCGGTACCTCGCTGGCCTGCACATCTTCGGGGTGATCAAACACCATCAGCAAATCAAGGTCTGAGCGCGGCATCATCTCGCGCGAACCGGCTTTGCCAAGTGCTACAATGGCCATTCCTCCACCCGGAACATGCCCGTAGCGGCGCGTGTGCTCGACCTCCACCGCGTGTTTAACAATGGTGATAATGGTATCTGCCAGCACCGTGCGCTGCTTTTCGGCCTCGTTTTCCGTCATGCGGCCTTCCAGCAAGGCAACGGAGAGGCGAAATTCCTCACCACGCAAAAGCGGGCGTAAAGCTGTGACCAGCTCTTCAATATCCGCCATTTCCTCCGCCAGATGCTGAAGGCGCGCCACTACCGTACGCCCTTCCTCTGGCTCGGATTCCAACAAACCTTCCAGCGCAGAAGGCTTGTCTGCCAGATAATCTGCCAGAAAAACCGAGGCATCAAAGATATTGGCAATACGGTCCACCAATGCCGGATTGCGTTCAAACAGAGAAAGAAGCTGCACCCCAGCGTGCTGCCGCGCCAGCAAGGCATCAAACCGGCGCAAACAGGCTAGCGGATTACTGCGTGCGCCAAAACTGGCCAGCAATGTCGGCAACAACACACGCAACAACGCATGTGCGCGCTCAGACCGCAGCGCCCGCAAGCCGTTACCACGCCAACGGGTGAGAACCTGTGTGGCTTCCTCCACCTGTTCGGGCGGGAAACCGTGTTTTTGCAACAGCTCTGCCGTTTGCCCATCTTCCGGGCCGGGCACCAGAACACTGCCTTCCACTTCTTCCGGCTGGGCGGAATGCAGCACAAAATGGCGTTCAAAAATACGCCGTGCCTCACGCATACGGGGCAACATATCCAGCGCCAGAACTTCGGCATCTGGGTAATTCATGAAGATGGCAAAAGCCTCAAACCCTTCCCGCGTATCTGGCAGGCTGTGGGTTTGATGGTCTGCCCGCATTTGCAAGCGGTGCTCTGCATCGCGCAAAAAGCGATAGGTACGGGCCAGCACCTCGGCCTCTTCCCGCGGCAGACGGCCTGAACCCACAAGTTTTTTGAGCGCACCAAAGGTAGTTTTATCCCGCAACGCGGGCTCGCGCCCACCCCAGACAAGCTGCATGGCCTGCGCGATAAATTCAATTTCACGAATACCGCCCTGCCCCAGCTTGAGGTTATGGCCCAGCAGCCATTCTATGCTGGCGGAAGGATCTGCCAGCACGGCATCTGGCAGAGTGCTTAAATCTGTGCGGCCCGCCTTACGGTAACGGTCAATCCGGGCTTTCATGTCATGCAGGTCATCAATCAGCGCAAAATCCAAGTGTCTGCGCCAGATGAAAGGGCGAATGGCCGCCAGAAAACGCCGCCCCAGTGTGAGATCCCCCGCCACAGGGCGCGCTTTTGTCATGGCCGCGCGTTCCCACGTTTGGCCGAGGCTTTCATAATACAGGGTGGCCGCCTGCACCGTAACCGCCGGAGGGGTGGAGGATGGATCGGGCCGTAATCTTAAATCTGTGCGAAAAACGTATCCATTGGCATCTCGTGCTTCCATCAGGCTCACAAGATCGCTAGTCATACGCACGAACACACGCCGCACTGTGTCCGACTGAGGGTACGCTGTGGGATCATACAGCACCATCAGGTCTATATCGGATGAAAAATTCAGCTCCCGCGCGCCCAGCTTGCCCATGGCCAGAATTACAAAGCCGCAGCCCTGCGCAGGCTGTTCCGGGTTTGGCAAAGCCAGCTGCCCTGCCTGAAAGGCACACCACAGCAAATGCCTGACAGCCAGATCCAGCGCGGTATCAGCCAAACGGCTGAGAGCATGCGTGACTTCTTCCAAAGACCAGAAGCCGCCCAAGTCTGCCACAGCACAAATAAAAGCTATGCGTTTTTTTGTATGCCGCAAAAAAGCCGCGACACACTCTCGCCCCGATGTTGTGTCAAACTCCGCGCATGTTGCAAACGCATCCTGCACACAAATATCCGGCCCCTGTTCCAGCAGGGCCGCAAAGGCCAGAACATCTTCACGCGCCAAATCAGCCAGATACGGGCTGTTGCCCCCAAGGCAGGCCAGCAGCTCCCGCGCGCCGGGCTGTATCATGACAGATTCTGCAACACCCGCTTCCTGCGCCAGGGCCAGCATATCCTGCGTAAAAAGTTCGGCCGCACGTTTATCAGCCGGAGCGGGCCAGTCTGCATCTGGCCACATGCGGGAACCATGCCCTCTAGGTTGCCTTACGTCTCGAAAAAGGGAATGGTCTGCCTGCGTCATGATCTGGCCCGTGCTGTGAACAATAAAGGCTTGCTGCGTTGACTTCCAACGGTCAAGACACCACGCGCCCACGGCGCACAAAAACCCGGCGATTTCTGGTCTATGGTGCCTATGCCATGGTTGGCCTGCCGCTTGTGGGCACAGCCTTGCTGTTTGCGTGCATGGCGCTGGGGCCAATTAATGTTACGCCGCTGGTGCGCCCTTTTTTACCGGTTACCGTTATTTCTGGCGGCAAAAAGCAGCCTCCTGTCGCCACATTGGGGCTTAGCCGCGCTTATCTGGAATGGAACGGTGTGCGCGATGGCTTCACATCTCCGCTCATGCTTGTTCTGCAGGATATTGCTGTTAAAGGGCCGGACCGCACAGTTGTTGATACCGTGCACGAGGCCCATGTTACGCTGGATACACTGGCCTTGGTGCACGGCGGCATTGCCCTGCGCGCTGTAGAATTGGAGGGCGTAAACCTTGCCCTCCGCCGTGGTAAAAACGGGGCTGTGGGGTTTGATTTTGATACCCCGCCTTCTGCTGGAGCAAGTGATAGCGGAAGTGTGGATGCCGCCGGGCTGGACCGTGCCGTTATCTCCCACGCCATTGTGCGCATGAATGACCAGTTGACTGGCACGCATTGGGTGGCTTCTCCGCTAGATGCCACGCTGCACATGGCCTCGGCCCAAGGCAAAAAGGGCCTGACAGGTGCCGTGCAATTTGCCGTAACGGGGGAAGAAAACCCTGATTGCCACATAGAGGTAAAAGCCAACAGCCTGCCAGATTCAAATGGCAAGGGCATTACATGGCATCTGGCAACCAATGCCGTTAAGCCTTCCAGCTTTTCCCATATCTCGCATGATCTGCAACACATTAGAACGCCTATATCAGTCACGTCTGATGTTAATTTCCTGCCTGCGCCGGGTTCGGATTGGCTGATGCCAGGGGCGATGGACCTGCATGCAGATGCACAAAGCGGCAAGGTAACCGCCGCCGGGGCGCGTTACTTTTTAAACGGAGGGTCTGCCAATATTACCCTGCGGCTGGACCATCTTAAGGATGGCAGCACACCTGCGCATATTATTGTCCACAACATTACCGCAAACCTGCGCAATCCAGACCTTCCGGAAGATGAAACCAGAGGGCTTAATCTGGCTGTATCCGGGCAGGTAGATGCTACGGATCTGATAAACCCCACCACTGTTTCCGGGCAGATTATTGCCGATATTCCGCAGGTGTACTTTCCTGATCTGGTTTATTACTGGCCAGACAAGGCCGCCAAGGGCGGCAAAAAGTGGGTAACCAAGAATATTACAGATGGTGTGGCCTACAACCTGCACACCGTTGTTTCCCTCTCCAGCAAAACGGGCTGGAATGGTGTGGATGTAAGCAACATTGCTGGCGGGCTGGATGCCAAGGGGCTGACCATCCACTGGCTGCGGCCCATTTCTCCGCTTCGGGGTATGGATGCCCATATGGATGTGGATGGGCTGGACAAGCTGAGCATCAAGTTTGACCACGGCTATCAGCTTGTTGACCGTGCTGGCAAAAATGTGGGCCAGAATGGCACGGGCCGCATTGCCGCAGGCCCCGGCAGCATGGACATTGTGGGCCTGACCAAAAAAGACCAGACCGGCATTATCAACACGCAGCTGGATGGCAAGTTGCAGGATGTTATGGCCCTTCTGGCCGAACCGCGCCTACATCTGCTTTCCCGCCACCCGCTGGATATTCGCAACCCGCGTGGGCGTGCCAAACTTCAGCTCATGCTCAGCCTGCCCTTGAAAGACGATGTCAGCATTGATGACATGGAAATTAAGGGCCATGCCGATATTACACAGGCATCGCTTGATAATGTGGTGGCGGGGCGTGGTGTACGGCGTGCTGATATCAAGCTGGATGCTACGGCAGATGGGCTCTCCCTTGCCGGGCATGGCGTATTGGGTGGCTTGCCCTCCAATATCTCCTATTCAACAGATTTCCGGCACGTACCGCCTACCGGGCTTTTGGAACAGGCGCATCTGACATCCCGCATCACGCCGCAAACCGCAACAGCCGCCGGTTTTGCAACGGGAGACCACTTTGGTGGTTCGGCTGATGCCGTGGTGGATTACCGCCAGTATGGAGATCACCACGGGTTGGTGGATATCAACCTCAACCTCAGGAACTCCCAAATCCGTATTCCGCTCTGGCACAAGGCACCGGGGCGGGCAGCGCAGGCCAATGCCACGCTGGGGCTAAAGAATGGGCAGATTGTTGCGGTGGATCGTATTCTGGCCACAGGGCCGGATCTGGATGTACGCGGCAAGGCCCGCCTGCGCCCCAACCATGCGCCCCAACTGATTATATCATCCTTCCGCGTTGCCAATTCCACCGGCCACGCCATGCTGGAACTGCCGCAAAAAGGTGTAACGGGCTCGGTTATTCATGTTGGCGTATATGCAGACATGCTGGATCTTTCCCCCTTGGTGACGGGTGATCCATCAGACCCCAAACCCGCGCAGCCCGCCAGCACTGGCTACCATGTGCCAGAAGCTGCAACAGGCAAGCTACACGGCCCGCCGGGAACGGCTTGGGCGATTGATCTGACAGCCAACACACTGCGCTACAACCCGGATAAACCCTCCTTAAAAGCTGTCAAAGCCTATTTTGAGGATAACGGTCAGCGGCTGGAAAAAATGTACTTTGCCATGCACGGGCCAACCCCCGTCAGCATGACACTTACGCCCAAAGGTGCGGGGCGAGACCTGCGCGTTTCCATTCCAGACATGGGCGCATTTTTGTCTGACTTCAACATTCTGCCAGATATTGAAGGTGGCCATGCCGTTCTCAGCGGATCTTTTGATGATACGGAAGCCTCTGCTCCGTTTAATGGCCGCATAACCGTTACGCCATTTGTGTTCAAAAAAGCCCCAACGGCCTTGCGTATGGCGCGAAATATCTCGTTTTACGGTTGGCTGGCTGCACACAAGACATCAGAATTCATGGTGACACACCTTGTGCTACCCGTAACATTCAAAGATGGCGTGCTGAATATTCATGATGGCAGAACCGGTAACAACGCGCTGGGCGCAACGCTTGAAGGCGATGTAAATCTGGATAAAAACAGCATAGATTTACACGGCACTGTGGTGCCTATTTTTGCCATTAACAAACTGCCCGGAAAGCTGCCGGGTATTGGCTGGATGTTCAGCCCGGAAAAAGATGGCGGGCTTGTTGCCGTAACGTTTGGCGTGGCTGGGCAGATGAACAATCCTTCCCTACACGTAAACCCCTATTCCATCTTCCT
Source organism: Acetobacter pasteurianus subsp. pasteurianus LMG 1262 = NBRC 106471 (assembly GCF_000285275.1). Taxonomy (GTDB): domain Bacteria; phylum Pseudomonadota; class Alphaproteobacteria; order Acetobacterales; family Acetobacteraceae; genus Acetobacter; species Acetobacter pasteurianus. The sequence continues at coordinate 183,038 of NZ_CADO01000139.1, read as the reverse complement.
GCCCGGGGCGCTGCGCCGGATTTTTTAACCCGGTGGCAGCCCCTTTAGAAGGCTGCGTTATTTATCATCAATAGCGGGGTCTTCTCCATCCGCATTGGGGGGAAGATCAGCTGCCCCTTCCATCAGGGATACGGCATCTGTTAGCGGGTTGTGCACTGTGGCGGTAATGCCCCCTGCCCGCACGATATCGCGAAAAGATGTGCCTTCATCATCAAACGCGGTGTCCAGACCATTGCCGCTGACTTCTCCCACAGCATGAAACACCACGCCAGACTGCGGCTGCACGGGGGAAACCAGCCAGTGCCGCGTGTGCGAGATAACGGAGGAAGCATCTGCATCCATACACGGTTGCATATGGGTGAGGGTTACGGTTTCGGTGGTAACCAGCGCCTCATTTTCTTCCCCGCCCTTGCGGCCACCGGCTTTAGTTTGTGCTGTAAACACAGTGCCAGATGCCACCACCTGCATGGCTTGAGCCGGTTGCGCAATATCTGTGCGCAAACATACGGAAACTGTGCCGGAACTTCCATCATCCGCCTGCGCAAATACAGGCAGGCTCACCCCAGCTAAAAACAGATAAAAAAGTGCAATGCTGGGGCGGATTTTCATGGCGACGTTCTCTTTTTCCGTTTTTTGCCGCCCGAAACATCAAACCTTATGGGTGCGCAGGGGCTTCCCGCTTCAGCCCGGACGGAATGGCAAACACGCTATCTGGCTGGGTGGCTCGGCTTACACTCAGCGCGCGCACCGTTACCTGCCCCTGCTGTGCAACCTGCAAAAGCAGGCCGTCTGGCGTATAGCATGCATCTGTTGGGTGCCCATCGGCATCCGTTGTGCGCCATAATGTGCACTGTTCACCCGCCACAACGGAATTCCCCAATCGTGCATAGGTGCCAGCCGCTGCGGGCTGCCCTGGGGGGGTAATCTGCTGTGGGCCGGGCACGGGCATTACACTGGCACGCTTGCGTGCGGTATCCACCACCGTAAGAGTGTGATCTGTCCATGATGTAATCATGAACACGTCAGAATTCTGCGGGTCCAGCCGTTGGCGTAGAGAACTGACCTGCCAGCGCATACGCTGCTGGGTATGCGCATCACCTTGGGCGGAATTCAACTCATACAACACATCTGCATCAACCGATGGCGTCACTACTGGTGCATCGGCTGGGCTTATCTGTGTTGGTTCTGGTGTTTGGGGCTGTATCTGGGCGTGGGCCACAGTGCCGGAAGCCGCCATCAGCACAAACCCCACACCTGCAAGCAAGCGTTTTGCAACCATCTTACGGGGTTCCTTCCGTACCATTAGTGGGGGTAGATATCATCGGCCCTACGCCAGCAGGGGCTGCAGGCTGCGCCGGTGCAGCACCTGCCGAACCTCCGCTATTCTTGTTCCCACTATGCGGGTTAACTTCCTGAAAACCTGCAGGTGGCTGAAACACGCTATCTGGCACAGGCTCGTAAGATACCTTCATGGCGCGGATACGGCCGTTCAGCCCATCTACATCAATACCGGTTTGAGACAGAATAAAGCCATCATCTGTTACGCAGGCCGTGGCCTGCCCTTGGGCAGATTGCGCAGCCCAAACGGTGCATGGCTGCCCGGCCACAACATCGCTGCCTTTGCGCGTAAACTGCATGGACAGATCAAGCAGAAACGGGTTGCGAATACCTTCCTGCTGCACAAGGCGGGTGTATATGTGCCGATCATTCAAAAGCACCAGCACTTCCTGTGAAGCACGATTGATAATCACGGCCCCGCGGCTTTCATCACCTTCCATGCTAGTCATGTAGTTGATGCGCATAAGCCCGCCATCGCCAGAGAACATCACCTGCACATGGCGCGTTGGCACGGGGGTGTCCGGCTTGGCGCCGTTTTGCAAATCCTGCGCTGTGGGCTGGGGCTGAAAGCTGTAATCAATAATGGCATCACGCGCTGGCGTTAAACGCGGATGGTCCAGCGCAACCTGTGCCTGTGCCTGCTCGGAACATACCGTGCCCACAACAGGCACAGCCGCCCCCAGAACACCCATCAGGCAAAAAAAACGCATACGACCATACAGGCGTGTGCTCATGATATCATCCATTCCAGTCATTCAAATTACAGGCCCACGCTTGGCTATTTACCTTGGGCGCAACCAACATGCTGCAACCCTAGGGCATGCCACGGGCCGGAATATGGCAGTTACTTACATGTTTCGGATTTCTGCTTCCAGCACATCAGCCGGAATATTCTGCTGCCAGCGCGGCTGCATGCTTACGGCCTTTTCCAGCATAGCTTTATATTCGGCTGCCGGTATTTCCTCTCCCCCAAAGCGGGCAAGGTGTTCGGTGCCAAATTGTGTGTCCAGCACAACAAACCCGCACAAGCGCAAGCGTGCCACCAAATGCACCAAAGCCACTTTGGAAGCATCTGTTGTGCGGCTGAACATGCTTTCTCCAAAAAACGCGCCGCCAAGGGCTACGCCGTACAGGCCCCCCACAAGTTCACCGTTCTGCCAGCATTCCACACTGTGGCTAAAGCCCATGTCATGCAGGGCGCAGAACAGACGGTAGATCTCGCTATTTATCCAAGTGGTTTCTCGCCCTGGCGCGGGGGCTGCACAAGCGCGCATAACGGCGGGAAAATCCCGATCCACCCATACGTCAAACTGGTCAGACAACACAGTGCGGCGCAAGCGGCGCGGGAGATGAAAACCATCCAACGGCAGAATGCCGCGCGGGTCCGGGTCATACCACCGTAAGGTGGTATCCGTTGCATCAGACGCCATAGGGAACAGCCCCGCCGCGTATGCACCCAGCATGATCTGGGGGGTAAGTTCCTGTGTCATCTGCTGCGTGTTCCCTTCCTGCAACTCATCATTCTGCACGCCAAGGCAACCTCTGGCTTTGCATGCCGTTATGGAGTGTCATAGCCCATATGTTGTCTGCCCCCGCTTGATGCCACACCGCATTGGGCACAAACTTGCGCCAGACAACCACCGACTCACCAGCCTACGGAGTTGCCTGTGAGCACAGAAGCACCTCGCCTTATCCGCTCCATCCGCCTGTTAGATGCTGCGGAAGATCGTATTAAAGCAGAATTTACAGCCCCGCCCCCGCCAGAAAGAAGCCTGAAAACACCGGCACTTCTGGAACTCGCCAAGGAATTTCAGCCTTTTGCTGTTGTGCTTACCAACAACGCCCCCCTTAAAGGCAAGGATGTGGAGACGCTGCCAGACTGCGTAAAACTGGTATCTACCGTAAGCGTTGGGCTGGACCATCTGGATCTTCCTGCCCTGCATGAACGCGGCATTGCGGTTTCCAACACCCCAAATGTGCTGACAGACTGTAATGCCGATTTAAGCATGATGCTGATTCTGGCCGCCTGCCGTAGGGCTGCCGAATATTATACGCTCATGAAAAACGGCTGGCATCATGGCCTTGGTATGGGCGGCATGTTGGGCCACCGTGTTACCGGCAAGCGTCTGGGCATTGTGGGCATGGGCCGCATTGGGCAGGCCGTGGCAAAGCGTGCGCGCGGCTTTGATATGACTATTCTCTACCACAACCGCAGCCGCCTTTCTGCAGCAGAAGAAGCTGGCGCCACCTATTTTGAAAAGCTGGAAGACATGCTGCCCCATTGCGATGTGCTCACCCTGCACATGCCGGGCTCACCTTCCGCGCCGCCTCTCATGAACAGCCAGACATTCTCCCTGCTGCCCAAGGGCAGTGTGTTTGTAAATGCGGCACGCGGCTCCTTGGTGGATGAAGATGCGCTGATAGAGGCCTTGGAATCTGGCCATCTGTTTGGGGCCGGGCTTGATGTTTACCGGCAGGAACCAAACCCCAACCCACGGCTGACAGCGCTGCCCAATATCTTCATGACACCGCACGCAGGCAGCGCCACCATAGAAACGCGCACCGCCATGTGCATGCTGGCGCTAGACAATGTAGAGGCTTTGGCAAAAGGCTTGCCCATGCCTTCTCCCGTTACGCCGTAAGGAGCCGCTTTTGCCATGAACATGCGCCTGTCTTGCCTGATTGGTATTGCGGTATGCTTTGCCGTAACCTTTTGGGCACCGCATTACCATCTGGCGGCCAAGGTTATTGGCATCACCCTGCTTGGGTTTGCCATTCTCACCACGTTTCTGGAGGGCGAACCGCCCCGCAAGGTGCAGAAAAAACCTGCCTGACCAGCAAAAAGGCCAGCCCGTAAAGGTGCTGGCCTTTTTTGCAATCTTTCTAGCCTGAGCTGAAAATGGCTTAGGCTTCTGCCCCACGTTCGGCCAGATCTTCACGCATGGACATGGCGGTATCACGCACAACCGGCCCATGTTCCCGCTCCAGCCGGCGAATGGTGAAATGCGCACGGGCAAGTGCGCGGTAATGGTTGAAGAACGCCGTGTTCAAAGAAGCCCCACACAGCGCACCTGCCACAGGCATCAGCTGGAGGGAAATTTTCTGCCCCAGCGCCAAACCGTAATGAGAGGCCACTTCAGCAATCAGCATCACAACCGGGCGGCCACGCAGCACAGCGCGGGCCGAGAAATAACCCAGTTCGCTTTCTTCCCCGCTTCTGCTGTTGGGGAAGGCTTTAAGCGCAAACACTTCCAGACAGGCGCGGCGGGCATCCGGGTCTGACAGATCTTCCCCTTCCTCCCGCGCAACGCGTGCTATTTCACGCATGATTGTCAGCGTTGTAAAACCAATATCCGGGGCTAAGCCGGCCAAACCACTAAAGCCACCCACTGCGCCAGAAACAGCCACCGCAGCCTGCAAGGCCGGGCCACGCCAACGGGCTTCTGCCATCTGGCTATCGGCAGGGCCTTTCATACCTACAATGGCCACATCAAACGCGCGCGCAATGGCGGTTTCTGCCAGCCCGCGCATTTTTTCTTCCATATTGGGGGCCATGCCCAAACCGCGCAGGCCCAAACGTGCGGCATGCCCAACAGCACCGCCCATAAGGTCTGCCAGACGCACCAGAACGCCCCGGCCAGATTCCACATCGGCCAGCGCCTGTTCCAGTTCTGCCAGTTCGTGCCCATCCAAAAGCATGGGGGCCAGGGCATTCCCTGCTGTTTTTTGTGTGCTCATCCGTGCCTCTCCTGCCTGCTGCATGCCACGCCCGTTTGCGAACGAAGCAGCGACGCACTCTGGCGCCTTATTTTTCTCTATTCCGTTGTAATCATAACAGGCACAGGGCACGAAAAACAGCACCCAGCACCTTATCCGCCCTGCATACGCGGCCCGCGCCGTTGTAAGGCTTGCATAAAGCCCTTAGACACTCCAAAGCAGAAATACCGTTCTCCACCCAGGCGCACACCTTATTGCGGAGTATCCTGATATGACCGATCCTTCACCCATCCAGCGTTCTGTACGGCGCTTTCTGCGGCTGGCACCGCTGGCGGCTATTGTGGCAACTGCAGCCTGCGCCACCCCGCAGGAACAGACATATGAAACCCGGCTGGCTGAAGCACGCACTGCACCTGATCTGTGCCAGTCTGACCGTTTCCACGTTCTTGTGGCAAAAGCATGGGAAAAGGCACATGAAGCCGGTGGGGCAGATGTTGAAGATGCCTCTCCCAACCCTAACACGCCTGCGCCAGCCATACAGGTGCAAGCTTCTTCCGCCATGCCGGATGTAAGCTTTCCGCCATATTCACAACGCGCTTGCCGCATGACAGTTCAATCCGGCACGGCTGCGCCTGAAACAGGCTTTTTCACGGTGGCTTACTTCATGCACAACGGTAAGGTGGATACCTCCGTGCCGCTGTGGGATTCTGATAAAGAAGTTTCCGATTACTATAACGAGCTGAAAGAAAAGATCCGCTCTGGCGTGGATATGAACAACCCCACGCTTAAATCCTGCATGCAGCATTACCCAGCCCTGCACCCAGATAGCACAGACCCAGCCGTGCAGCAGGCCGCTATCAGCCTGCGCGCCGTGCTGGTGCGCCACTGCCTGGCAGACCATGCTGCGCTGAAAAACCTGTATTCCGATATGTACTTCATTCACCGCTAAAACAGATACCCCGGTGCCTATGCTTTTGGGTCTGGCTGCTTTGATCTTGCATTCAGGCCCAAAAGCCGCATTCTGCGGCAGTTCTTTTTAGCTTTCAGGATATATAGTCCCATGCAGTATCATTCTGTTTCTCCCGATTTTGCAGTTTCCCCCCAGATTACGTTGGAAGATATTCCGCTTATTCGGGATGCAGGGTTCAAAACCATTATCTGCAACCGCCCGGATGGCGAAGAAGCTGGTCAGCCTTCCGCTGAAACCATTGGTGAAGCCGCACGCAAGGCCGGCCTTTCCTTTATTGCCATTCCGGTTTCTGCACCGCTCACGCCTTCTTCCGATGCCGTGATTGAAACGCAGGAAGCCATTAACACCCTGCCGGGCCCGATTTTTGCTTATTGCCGTTCTGGCAACCGCTCTGCTCAGGCATGGACACTGGCAACGCAGAGCTAATTCCTGCGCTGCGCTGCTTGCAAAAAAGGCCGCCCTTTATGGAGCGGCCTTTTTTGTTGGTTTGTATTTACCCACAAACTACAAAATATCGTGAACACGGGCTGGGTTTCAGGCTGGTTCCTGCCACCCACCCATGTCACACAAAATCTGCCAGTGTTCTGCCGATACGGGGCAGACAGACAAGCGGGACTGCCGCACCAAAGCCAGATCTTCCAGCGTAGGTTCTGCCTTAATCTGCGCCAGTGTTACCGGTGTGGGCATAGGGGCTATGGCTTTTACATCCACACATACCCATTTATCGGTTTCTGCCGTTGGGTCCGGGTAACCTTCACGCACCACTTCCACCACGCCAACAATGGCGCGCTGCACGTTGGAATGGTAGAAAAAAGCGCGGTCTCCCGCCTTCATGGCCGCCAGGTTCTTTTTAGCCTGATGGTTGCGCACGCCTGTCCATGGCTCCACGCCATTGGCCACCTGCTCATCCCAGCTAAAGGCATCAGGCTCACTTTTCACCAGCCAGTAGGCCATGATTATTCAGCCATCTGGCCATCACGGAACACGGTCCGCAACGGGCGAATAATCACACTTTCAAACAGGTTTACCTTTGCATACGGGTCTGCCGCCGCAAAACCTTCTGCCGTAGCGCGGTCTGGTGCTTCTAGCAGAACAAGGCTGCCACAGGGGTTGCCGTTGGCATCCAACTGCGGACCTGCAAAAAGGATACCGTCTTTATGGGCTTCCAGAAATGCCAGATGCTGCGCACGTGTGGCCTTGCGCAGTTCCAGCGCGCCGGGGCGATCCGTACAGGTAATGGCAAACAGCATAATTTCCTCCGTTGTGTTGTGTGGGCAACACGCCCATGAACAACTGCATCGTGTCAAGAGGCACGGAATGTTGTAAAAGGGGACACAGGTAGTCCTTTTCCCACTTCCGCAATGGCAGTGAAAGAGGAAGACCACAGGATTGAACCAGATACAGATGGAACGGACTGACTTTTGAGCGCCTCTCCGACCTTTGTCGCGCGTACCGGCAATTTTTTCCATCGGTATGCCAATCCCGGCCAGTTTCTTAAGCTGGGGGCACGCCTTCAGCCGTGGCTTACATGGCCTGCCATACTCCTTACCCTTACAGGGCTGGGCTGGGGGCTGTTTTTCTCCCCCGCAGACTGGCAGCAGGGCGATTCCGTGCGCATTATGTATGTGCATGTGCCTGCGGCCATGCTGGCTTCTGCCGGATATGCCGGTTTGGCCATATGTGGCCTGCTCTCACTTGTATGGCGGCACCCCTTGGCTGACTTGGCAGCGGTGGAAATTGGCCCTGTGGGCGCTTCCATCACCGCACTTTGCCTTGCTACGGGGTCTCTTTGGGGCAAGCCCATGTGGGGCACATGGTGGGTGTGGGATGCACGGCTGACCTCCGTTCTGGTGCTGTTTTTCCTGTATCTGGGGCATATTGCGCTTATTCGCGCGTTTGATGATCCGCAGCGTGGCTACAAGGCCGCCGCCATTCTGGCCCTTGCAGGTGCGGTAGATCTGCCCATTATCAAGTTTAGCGTGCAATGGTGGAACACCCTGCACCAGCCAGACAGCATTACCCTTACGGGTGCGCCCACCATGTCTTCTTCCATGCTGTGGCCTTTGGCCTTGTCTGCCTTGGGCATGGGGCTTGGCTTTGCTGCTATTGTTGTGGCCCGCACCCGCGCCGCCGTAATGGAAAGCCGTATTCGCGCCCTGCTGTCCTCCCCCCGCCGCAGAGGCAACGCTGCATGACCCATCTGCCTTATATTGCCGCCAGCTACGGCCTGTTTGCCATTATGGCGCTTGTGTTTTCCGTTGGCGCTGCCCTGCGCCTGAAGCGCGACCGCATCCGGCTGGCCACCCTTGAACAAAAAGCCCCCCGCAAGGCAGGAGCCGCTCCACAATCATGACCCGCAAAACCCGTCGCCTCTGGCTTGTCATTGCCTGCGTGGCGTGCCTTGGCACCGCCGCAGCTTTGATCCTGCGGGCTTTTTCTTCCGATATCGTGTTTTTTGTAACGCCTTCGCAGGTTATGGCCTCCCCTCCGCCCAAGGATAGAACCGTCAAGCTGGGCGGCATGGTGGTGGCCGGTTCTGTCCACCGTGAACGCAGGGGTGAAACACCTGTTGCCACGTTTAACGTCACCGATGGCCAAGCCGCAGTAACCGTGCATTACGAAGGCATTTTGCCAGACCTGTTCCGTGAAGGCCAAAGCGTTGTGGCCATTGGCACGGTTCAGCCCTCGCATGATTTTACCGCCACCGAAGTGCTGGCCAAGCATGATGAAACCTACATGCCCAAGGAAGTGGCCGAGGCCCTGAAAAAGGCCGGGAAGTGGGACCCTCGATTTGGCCCGCCCCCCAGTGCGGATAGCTGGAATAAAATGACGGTGCAGGATGCCCGCAAAAACACCGCCACCCAGCCTGCCTCCAACTAATATACAGACCTGAAAAAGCGGGAGCCTACCCCCTGACATGCTGAGCCCCGAACTCGGACACTACGCCCTTGCGCTGGCCTGCGTGCTTGCTGCCATACAAGGTATTCTCCCCCTTATGGGTGCACGCCGCCGCGATGTGCGGCTGATGGCACTGGCCCCCGGCCTTGCCATTGGTCAGCTTATTGCGCTGCTAACCTCTTTCCTCTGTCTGGTTTACGCTGCCGTTACGGATGATTTTTCTGTCCAGAACATTGCGGCCAACAGCGCGGTTTCCAAACCGCTGCTGTATAAGATTACCGGCGTATGGGGGAACCACGAAGGCTCCATTCTTTTATGGGCGCTTATTCTGGGCCTGTGCGGCGCGGCTGTTGCGGCTTTTGGGCGTAACCTGCCTTCCGCTTTGCGCGCCCGCGTTATTGGCGTGCTGGGGCTGGTGGCTACCGGGTTTGAGCTGTTCTGCCTGACCACGTCTGATCCGTTTGCCCGCATCTGGCCTGCCCCCATGGATGGGCAGGGCATGAACCCCCTGCTGCAAGACCCCGGCTTGGCTTTTCATCCGCCTATTCTGTACACGGGTTATGTGGGCTTTGCCGTGCCGTTTGCCTTTGCCATTGCCGCCCTGCTGGAAGGCCGGGTGGATGCCGCATGGGGCCGCTGGGTACGCCCTTGGGCCGTGGCCGCTTGGTGCTTCCTCACCTGCGGGATCGCCATGGGGTCCTGGTGGTCTTATTACGTGCTGGGCTGGGGCGGTTACTGGTTTTGGGACCCGGTGGAAAATGCCTCGCTCATTCCGTGGCTGACAGGCACCGCCCTTATTCACTCCGCCATTGTGGTGGAAAAGCGCGAAGCCCTTAAAATCTGGACCGTGCTGCTGGCTATTGGCACGTTCTCGTTCTCGCTTTCCGGCACCTTCCTTGTGCGTTCAGGCATTCTGAATTCCGTGCATGCCTTTGCGAATGACCCCGCACGTGGCGTGTTTATTCTGGGCCTGCTGGCGGTAGTGATTGGCGGTTCTTTGGCGCTGTTTGCCTATCGTGCCCCATCCCTCACTTCCGGCGGGCTGTTTGCCCCGGTCTCGCGCGAGGGGGCATTGGTGCTGAACAATATTCTGCTGTGTTCGCTCTGTGCCGTGGTGCTCACGGGCACAATGTATCCGCCGTTTATGTCCCTGCTGTTTGACCGCACCATTTCTGTGGGCAAACCGTTTTTTGATGCCACCACCATTCCGCTGGCGTTGCCGCTGTTCATCTTCATGGGCTTTGGCCCCATGCTGCCGTGGAAGCGCGCGCAGCTTTGGCCCATTTTGCAAAAGCTGTGGGTAGCGGCTGTTATCACCGCCATTGCCTGCGCCATTGCGGCCTTCCGCCTTTCTGGCGTTCTGCCCATTCTGTGCGCAGCAGCGGCTATCTGGATTATTGCATCCACCATTACGGATGTTGTGGAACGTGTGCGCCTGTTCCGCGCACCATTTGCCACAAGTGTGCAGCGTGCGCGCATGTTGCCACGCGCCATTATTGGCACGGCCATTGCGCATATTGGCGTGGGCATTACGGTGCTTGGGCTTTCCGCTATGTCTCAGGCCCAGCATAAAATTGTGGAAGTGCCTATTGGCACCACAGAACATCTGGCTGGCTATGACTGGACGCTGACAAACGTAAAGCAGGAACCGGGGCCAAACTACATCGCTATGGTGGGCACGTTGGAAGTGCGGCGTAACGGGCACCTTATTACTGTCATGCACCCTTCCAAACGCAGCTTTAATACGCAAAACCAGACCACAACGGATGTTGCCATCCATACCAACCTGCTGGCAGATCTGTATGGTGTTCTGGGTGACAAACACGGGCCGGATAATAACCCCACCTACGTGCTGCGCCTGCATTACAACCCGCTGGCCCCGTGGATGTGGCTGGGGGCTCTGGTCATGGCGTTTGGTGGCGCGCTTTCGCTATCTGACCGTCGTGTGCGTGTGGGTGCGCCGCAGCGTGCCAAATCTTCTGCCGAAATGAGTGCAGCATCATGAGCAATTCAGAAACACCCCCCAATGCATCCCGCCGTCGCCTGCTTATGGCTTTGCCATTGGCGGGGGCTGGCGTTGTTGGCGTTGCGTTTTGGAAAATGCTTTCCGGCATGGAGCATGGCTCCTTCAACCCGCATGATATCAATGCGCCAGTGCTGAACCGACCTGTGCCGGATTTTACGCTGCCAGATCAGCCCCCCATGCAGGGTTTTAACACGCAGGACTTACGCAACCTGACACAGCCTGTGCTGGTGAACTTTTTTGCATCATGGTGCATTCCCTGCCTTGCGGAAATGCCTACCCTGATGACGCTGAAAGACAAGCTGACCATGTGGGGCATTGCCTACAAGGACAGGCCAGAAAACGCAGAAAACTTTCTCAAGCATTCCGGCAACCCGTTCTCCCGCCTTGGAAGTGACCATGAAGGCCGTGTGGGGATTGAATGGGGTATTTCTGGCGTGCCGGAAACCTTCCTGATCGGCCCCGGCGGCGTTATCCGCTGGCACACAGCAGCCCCTCTTACAGATGACATTCTGAACCAGACACTCCTGCCTTTGGTTGAAAAGTTGAAAACGCCATGAACATGCGCCGTTTTCTGGCAGCCTCCTGCGTTGGGTTCTCCCTCATTGCCGCACCTGCGCTGGTGCTGGCGGTAGATGACCCCATGGAAATGCTGCCTAACCCCAAGGATGAAGCACGGGCCGAGGCCATTGGCTCCCAACTGCGCTGCCTTGTCTGCCAAAATGAATCCATTGAGGACAGTAGTGCTGGCTTGGCGCGAGACCTGCGCCGCGTGGTGCGTGAACACGTTGCCAAGGGTGAAAACAACCAGCAGATCATGGACTGGATGGTAAACCGCTATGGCAACTTCATCCGGCTGAAACCAGCATTCTCATTCAGCACCTTGTTGTTGTGGTGCATGCCTGTTCTGACGCTGCTGCTGGGGCTTGCTTCGGCCTTTATCTTTTATCGCCGTCGCGCGGCTGCCCCGCCCTCTCCTCCTCCGCTGACAGAAGAAGAAAAAAACCGGCTGGCCCAGCTGACAAAGGATAAGGATAACGCCCCATGATCTGGCTTTCCATTGCCCTGCTCAGCCTGCTGGCTCTGGCCCCTGCCTGCGCCACTTTATGGAAACGCACCCGCACCGTGCGGGATGAACGCAGCGCCGCCCTTGCCTTGCACGAAGCTCAGTTGGCTGAGGTGGATCGTGACCTCACAATCGGGCTGATAGCCCCGGCGGAGCATGAAATTGCACGGCTGGAAATTCAGCGCCGTATTCTGGCGGCTGATAAGGCACCATCCTCCGCCGATACTTCCCGCGCGGCCACAGTGGGCTGGATTGGCCTTGGGCTTGCCCCTGTGCTGGCAGTGGGGCTGTATCTGACAAACGGCGTGCCTTCTCTGCCTGCGCAGCCACTTGGCCCACGCCTTGCTGCTGAGCATATGCAGGACACAAAAAATGATATGCTGGTGGCACGCCTAAAGCAGACATTGGCCACACTGCCGCCGGGTGATCCTGCTTTGCGCCAAGGGTATCTGCTACTTGGGCAGGTTGAGGCCTCCCGCGAGCATTACGCTGAAGCCGCAGATGCGTGGAACCACGCTTTAGATATGGGTTTTGATGCCGAACTGGCTGCCCGCACAGCAGAAGCCATTACGCGCACCAATCATCAGGTTACGCCGCAAGCGCTAGCACTTTTCCGCAAGGCGCTAGATGCCGCCCCGCAGGATGCAACATGGCGCAGTGCCGTGCAGGCACGCATTGCACAGGGAGAGCACGATCAGGATAACCCCTGATCGCTGTTCCCCATTACATTTTAATCGTTAAAGACCGCTGCCTTCTGGGGCCATAACACGGCCCCAGATTTCTTCCTTCGCCCGGCGCTGGGGCGGACGGGGCTGACAGGAAATAAAATACAGCCCCACTACAAAAACAATATTGGAAAACGCGTTAAACCACATTGCCGAACTAAACGTGACCGGCGATGTAATGGCTTGATAAATCACGTAAAATGTAAACGGAATAGAAATAATGCGCACACTAATCAGCATGTAGCGCAAGGGGTTGGCTTTGCCCGGCTGCACCAGCACGCGCAGGCGGCCCAACCCAATAAAAAACGTCACGCACAATGCCCAGACCAGCACATTGAAGATCATGTTTCCAAAATCGTTCATGCCCGTCACAACAAACACGGCAATGATGGAAACGGCAGATAACAGCAAAGAGCCGAGCTGGCAGCTCATGCCCACTTCAAAAGCGGTCAGACGTTCTGGCAGCTTATCTGCCAAAGGCTGGCAGACTTCATCCAGCAGCCAGCTATCCATGCGTTTAATGCGTTCGCCCAAATCCATGGCGTAATTCTACCGGATTCATACGCAGGATGCACGCCTTCAACACATGCGCATTGCAGGCGTGCAGGAAATGTTACGCCTGTTTGGTTTCTGCGCCTGTTTCTGGAAGCACGCCCTGTGGGGTCTGCTTATCTACGGCGGCTGGCAGAAAATGTGCCAGAGCTGTCAGCACGGTATCTGCTGGCAGGCCGGTTTTTTCAATCAGATTATGCACCATATCGCTGCCCAGAATGGTGCGAATTTCATCTGGAGTGGCGGGCACGTTGCCGCCCTGGCTTACCCATGAACGCACTTTATCACCCAGCCCGGCCTGATCTGCCCGCGTAAGCAGTGCTTCCAGATTCTGCGGCTGCAACAAAGACTGCAACTGCTGCTGCAATGCCCCCTGCACATCCACGCCCAGAGCGCTTTCTACTTTACCAAGAATGTTTTGAAGGAAATCAGACATCGCGCCTACTTTCGTTTATCTTACCTCAACTGTGAGCATAGTATATTCACAGTATTTTTCTATCTGGGAACATGATAGCTTATATGCGCAAGATTTATAAATAATTTCTGATCCCACGCGCGTTCATCGCCGGAAGACTGATAGCTGATATGCGTCTGAACCCACAAGGAAAAAGCAGGGAATCAGGCTACCCTGTGCGGCGTTCCTCCCTGTTTTTCGTTGTCAGGATAAAATAGTCGCCGTGCCCAGTCTCCCTATGTTTATCCTTGACCGGATCGGCCCCCTGCGCAATTTCCGCCCCCTGCACCGGCCGGGTGAACGCGGGAAGCTGCCTTTTGCTTGGCTGATCTCTCCCACACCTGCTGCCATCGGTTTTGCCGTGCGCACCACTGCCGCTGCCCTGCTGGCATTGGTGATTGCCCTGTGGATGGAACTGGATGACCCACAATGGGCCGCCATGACCGTATGGATTGTGGCCCAGGGCTCCCGCGGGGAAAGTCTTTCCAAAGCCCGATGGCGTCTGGTGGGCACCGCCATAGGGGTGGTGATGTCCATCACCCTGATTTCAGCCTTTAACCAGAATGCGTGGCTGTTCTTCCCCATTCTGTCCATTTGGGTGGGAACATGCTGCACCATGGCCACATTGGTGCGCAACTTCCGTTCCTATGCGCTTGTGCTGGCCGGTTATACCACGGCAATTATTGCCATTGGCGCCATTCCGCACCCAGAAAACGTGTTTATGACGGCCATGTCCCGTGCATCTTACATTGTGCTGGGCATTGTGTGCGAGGGCACACTGGCAGGCCTGTTTGCCCATAATCTGGCCGAAACAGCCCGCCGCAACATGCGCGATAAACTGCGCACCGCACTTTCCAACGTGTCCACCTCTGTTTCCAGCCTGCTGGCGGGAGATGAGGAAGCGCTGGTGCGTTCCCGCGCCATGTTTGGCCCGCTGATTTCGATTAACGATCAGATCGAATTTTCCGAAGTGGAAATGGGCCCCCACGGGCATGAAGGGGACCACGCACGCGCTGCGCTGGCTGCCGTTTCCGTGCTGCTTTCACGCGGTTTGGGTATGGCGGTGCGCCTGCAATATGTGCAGACAGACCAGCCCGCTTTCCGTGAGACCGCAGCCCATGTGAGCGAGTTTCTGACAACCGTTCCCAACCGGCTGGATTCCGATGAAAGCGTGCAGGAATTGCTGCACGATCTGCAATTACTGCGGGCTGAATGCCACCAACGGGTGGTGGATGCGCTTTCGCAGGAAATTGACACGGCGTTTGATGACAACCCCGCAAACGATACAGATATTCCCGCTCTGCTGGATGGGCGCATTCTGCACAACGCGCTGGATGAACTGCTGGGTGAGCTGGAACAGGCTATCCGGGAATATGATGCCAGCCAGCACTTTATCCGTGGGGATCACTTCCACTTCCGCCTGCAAGCCCACGTAGATAAGCGCGAGGCCGTTTATAACGGTGTGCGCGCCATGGTGGCCATTACGGCTGCCGGGCTGGTGTGGGAATGTACAGCGTGGCCCGCAGGTTTGGGCTTTATTACCTTTGTGGCCATTGTTTGCGGGCTGTTTGCAACCCGAGAAAACCCCGTTGTCGCCTCATCACAATTCATGGTGGGTGGCATATGGGCGGCTGTTGTTTCGTTCTTTCTGGTGTTTCTTGTACTGCCCACGCAGGCAGATTACGAAATGCTGGTGGGCTCACTCGCCATACCCATGATTGCTGGTGGCCTTGCTGCCCGTAATGCTGGCACAGCCCTGCATTCTGCGGCCTATACGCTGCTGCTGCCCAACTTTGTGCATCCCCTTAACCAAGGGCGTCAGAACGAAATCGGATGGTTCAATTCCACCGCAGCCGTACTGCTGGGCGTGTTTTTTGCCGTGCTGATTTTCCGGGCCGTGCTCCCCTTCAACAATAATGCAGAACGCTGGCGCATGCGCCGCATTATGCTGCATGATCTGCGCACACTGGCATCTGCCGAGCCTATGCCCGAAACGCGAGACTGGATTGGCCGCAATATTGATAGGTTTGCCCGCCTGATCCGCCACGCTGGCCCCACGCCTTCCCCCACTATTGAAGGGTGTTTGCAGGGCACGCTGGCAGCAATGACCATCGGGCTAAACATTATCCGTTTGCGCACCCTGCTAAAACGCAACCAGATTCCACCGCCAGCCAAACGCGCCATTGAAATTGTTATGAAGCGTATGAGCCGCTTTACCGGCAAATACGGCCATACGGCACATGCTGCGCGGGTTGCAACATCTGCCCTCCGCCGTATGGAAGCCATGGAGCCCAATATTTCCACCCGTATTGAGCTGACACGCGCCATTGCCTACCTGATTGTGGTTTCGCACGAATTGGACGCCAACGCTGTGTTTTTGGATGCCTCCAAGCCCTATCGGGCCGTGTAAATACCCTTCAAATCAAGCTGTTAAAGAGCCGGGCTTTTGTTCCGGCTCTTTTTTTGTCAGATGCTCAAGAAATTGTTATAACAACCCCTTCAATCTGGGGCGTCTGGCTGCGTGGTTTCATTTTCATTTCCATTACAATGGTATCGCGGCCTGCATGCCAAAATACACAGCGGGTCTTCCTTTCCGCTGGCATGGCTGATTGCGCCCGCCCCGGCTGATCTGGGTTTTGCTCTGCGCACCACCGTAGCGGCCTTTATTGCTTTAAGCCTGGCCCTGTGGATGGAAATGGACAGCCCCCAATGGGCCGCCATGACCACATGGATTGTGGCACAGAACTCTCGCGGGCAAAGCCTCTCCAAAGCCAAATGGCGGTTGATTGGCACCTGTATTGGTGCGGTGGCGGGGGTGGCGTTTCTGGCGGCTTTTCCGCAGGAGCCGGGGCTTGTTTTTCCCTTTCTGGCCATATGGGCAGGTGGTTGCTGTGCCATTGCAACCTTTCTGCGCAATTTTCGGTCTTACGCATTAGTGCTGGTCTCCTTCACCACCACCATTATTGTGCTGAGTGCTGCCAACCAGCCTGACAACGTGTTTATGATTGCGCTTTCCCGCACCACCTACATTACACTTGGTATTGTGTGTGAAAGCCTATTGGCCGCCCTGTTTGCCCCGCGCCTTGAACACGTGGCCCAACAGGAAATGCGAGAGCGCCTACTGGGCGCGCTGCAAGGGGCATGTGCAGGTGTGCAGGGGTTGTTACGCAACCAGCCCGATGGGCTGCTACGCTCCCGCGCCTTGCTAGGGAGCATTCCCTCTTTGGCAGATCAAACCGAGTTTAGTGAAATTGAAATGGGGCCCCACAACCATGCGGGAGACCACGCACGCGCCAGCCTGAATGCTGTTTCCGCCTTTTTGGCGCGCGGCATCACACTCAACATTCATATGCAGGCGGCAGCCCCTGTTCCCGCAGATTTCCAGCAGGCTATTGATGATATCTGCGCGCTTCTTACCTCATTGCCAACAGAGCTGGAACAAGATGCCACCCTTATTGCGGCAGCACGGGCGCGCGCTCAAATTCGGCTTTACCGCACCCGCAGCCAACAACGTGGCATAGAGCGGCTTGTACGGTTCCAGATTTTGCAACAACAAGATCTCCCTTCCACCCAACAGCAACGGCGTGATCTGCTTGAAGGGCGTATTCTGGAATCTGCTTTGGCCAAGCTCCTGATGGAACTGGACCTTGTTCTGGAGCACTTTATTGCCACCCAGATGCCCAAGAGGACGGACCACTTCCGGTTTGACCGCTCACCTGAAAAAGATGTTCTGCTGGCCACCAATAACGGCATCCGCTCCGCAGCCGCCATTTGCGCAGGTGGTTTGTTATGGGAAGTAACGGCATGGCCCGATGGCTCTACACTTGCCATGTTTGTGGCTGTAACCACCACGCGCTTTTCTTCATTTGAAGACCCTGTGCATGCAGCCAGCGGCTTTTTCCGCGGTGCGGTATGGGCGGCTGTTATTTCGTTCATTCTCAGCTTTGTGGTGCTACCTCAGCAATCTGGGGTGGAAACATTGCTGGCCTCACTCTTTTTTCCCATGCTGGTAGGTGGGCTGGCTTTGCGCGCGCCCGGCAGTATTGCGGGCACAGCGGCAGCCTATAACAACTTCCTGCCCTTTATGGTTGGGCCAGCCAACCACACCCGCATGGATGAAATAACGTGGTTTAATACCACCCCCGCGGTTGTTCTGGGTATTGGTCTGGGAATATGGGCTTTCCGCCTTGTGTTGCCGTTTGACCCTGCCGGAGAACGCTGGAGGCTCCGCCGCAGAATGGTGCATGATCTGCGCCTGATGGCCAAAGGCCGCCTAACATTTACATCTGCCCAGTGGATTGCCCGTTCGGGAGACAGGCTTGCGCAGATTATTCGCCATGCTGGCACGCACCCAAACGCTTTGGTGGAAGCCTATCTGACAGGCGCCATGAGCGCGATGACAACCGGCCTGCTGATTTTACGCCTGCACAATGTGCTGTCTCACAAGCTTTTATCTGCCAATCAACACCAGCAGATTACACATGTGTTGGAAACAATCAGCCACATAAAAGGCTACACACAGGCCCCTGCCCTTGCTTCTGCCCAAGCTATGCAAGCCCTTTTACCGGCTGCCATGGCAGAACGAAATCTCTCTCGGCAAATAGACCTTGTGCGGGCTATTGGGGCGCTGGAAGTATTGCGGCATGAGTTTACAGCCCATGCCACATTTATGGATGTGACCCGGCGCTTTCATCTTACCAACGCCCCAGATCAGTTAGCGGCCTAAACCCTAGTGCTGCTCCACATCATGGAAGCGCGTATAATCCACTGCAATACGGCCATCTGGGCGGGAAACCACAATATCTACAAACCGATGGTTATTGCGCACGCGGTCAAACCTGTACGCCGTTCTGGCAAATACGGTTTGGCCCAAGGCTTCATCCGTGCCGGTAACTGTTACAATAATTTCGGCTTCTTCGGCTTCCAGTTCCGCCATTGTCTTGCCGTGTAAGGGGCTATCTGGGCCGATTACATGCGCCATAACAAAAGCAAACCGCAGCACTGGCACATGAGACTGCACAAGCAGGAGCTGGTCAAACTTGCGCACCAGATGCCCATTTTCCCCCATAACCAAGCGGGAAAGCGCTACTTCTACATCCACTGAAAGAATGACGCTAACACGCAAGTTGGCAATGCGAATACACAGTGCGGGAATACCACTTTCACTGCTGACAACAGCGGTATTACTGAACATGATACGCGCACGTGGGCGTGCAAAACGGGCAAAAAGCAAACCCGTTGCCACGGCTGTCAGCATCATGCCGATAAACACTTCCAACGAGACAATGGCATTGGCATAAATGCCAACGGGTGTCATGCCCCCGTAACCCACGGTGGAAAGCGTTTGCACACTAAAAAAGAACAGTGAAAGCAGAGTATGCTGACCATCACTCGTAATCTGGTCAGGTGCCACCATATACAGCAGCGCAAATATAAAATTGATAAGCAGGTAAGAAAACACAGCCACAGCCGTAAATGCGGGCCAGCTTGCTGTAAGGGCGTGATGGTACAGATCTGTCCATACGCTGTCCTTCAGCCCCACACGCACAACATCGTGGTGGCCTTTTTCTTCCACCAGCGCGTGGGCTCTAAAACGCTTGGCGGCTTCACGCGTGCTTAAAGAAAAACGTCCGCCTTCCTTCTTCTTCTGCGCCGTGGAAGATCCGCCCACATCCTCCAGCGGCGTGTGACGAATTTCCTTATCTAGCTGGCTTTTCTTTCTGTACCTTCGCAATAGTCTTTTCATAATCACCGCTCCACGCACCGGCCCGGTATGGGGATGCGCCCTATAGTGCGGTGATACACGGCACAGCGTGCGTGTGCCTCAACATTTCTGCATGGAACCCCTGCAAGTTCCCATAAAAAACATAATAAAACGCTTAGTTTTTATTCAGAACGCCCTGCTTTTAGAAAACGTGCGGTTTTGTAGATAAGTTTTTCAAAAAAGCCATTTTGCGCCCTCATGCTGCCGGGCGTGCCTATCACTTCTACCTGATCCAGATGCAGCACCGTGTGCCCAAGCGCCTGCACACGCACAAAACGCGCCATAACAGGTTTGGACAAAACCACATGCAAAGGCTGGGAATCCGCTCCGCCAAAATGCGTATCATCCCGTTTGGTAAAAACCGTGTGCCAATCCGTGCCGTTATGCGAAACAAGAATATCAAGCTGCACACAGCATTCTTTTTGATCCAGCCGATTGTACAGCACAACTTCTTGCACCTTGCACATCTGCTCCAGATCAACCTGCCACCACGGATCATCTTCAAAATCTGTATGAAAACCGTAGCCGCCGTTTATCAGCCCATCGTTGCCACCAGAGGCTTCACGCGCGGCATCATGAGACCATGACCATTGAGATACGGTGGACAACATGGCGGGCCGGTGGCGAGAAAGAATATTCCCGGCATCCTTGTTTAAATGAAACAAGGCCTGTTCCAGCTTATCAAGCGCCTGCGTACTCAGTTGCGGAGGTGCACTTGGCTGAAACGCACAAACCTCCGCCCAATATTGCGGATAGTGCTGCTGTACATAGGCATAGCCTTGCCGATAAAGTTCAGCAAAACGACTATCATGATAATCCAGATACGTGCCTTGCTGGGTATATCCACCGTAAGACCACGTAGCCCCAACCACGCCCAAACCCGCAATGAAACGAAAATCATACTGACTGATTTCCCCCAATGCGGAAGAGCGCTGCTGCCCTACCGGGCGTGTATGTTCTACCGGGGTGGCATCCATTATCCATATATCGCGCCAACCAAGCATCATGGGCCACAGCAGATCCAGCCCAAACCCTGTGCCTGCGCGTGAAAAGCGGAAGGTTGGCAGTGCCTGATGCAAAAAAACCCGCTGCATGCAGGGGGCCATGATTTCTGCAAATGTAGAGGCACGCGCCACAAAGTTTTTATTCTGCAATGTGGAAAGATGACTACAGAAAGAACCCGGCGTAAGAGCCGGCGCTGCCAGTTTGGCGTTATACTGCCTGCACGCTGCAAAAAAGTGGTTCCACGTTTCTGCCGTGGCGCGCAAATCATCATCCGGAAAGCAGATATAGTCGTACTGCTTCCAGCCATCCCATTCTGTTAGAAAACGATACAGGCCATCCCATTTATGGCCCGGCACCATCTGGCCGGGTAGGCCCTGCATATCTACAGGTTGAAATGGACATAAAACCAGATCCCATTCTGGCACGCTCCCTTTCAGCCATTCCGGGTGCAGGGAGTGGGCACCACAGCGCGCAATAATCAGGTTCCGCTGCATTGCCCCAGCCACTTACACCTTACACGTTTTACTGTGCGTCTTTATCTTCAAACGGACGGAGGGAAACACCCCCGGCATCCCGCGCCCATGCTGCAGCATCATCTTCGGGCGGTACGTAGTTGCCTTTGTTGATGGAACCATGCGCCAGAGTTTGCGCATCCATCCGGTTCAAGCCGCTAGACTGCGCCGCTGCACTTTGTGCTGCACGCTCCCACAGCGCACGGGCCTTTTGCTGGTCACCCTGAGCAGAAGCAATGCGCGCAGCAAGTGCCAGTGCGCGCGCCATATCACGGTAGGAGCCATCGTTACGCCGTAGATCTGCTGCCTGCACGGCCAAAGCTTCCGCCTGCTGTGGTGCGGATTGGCGCAGCACACGGGCCTGAATTTCTGCCTGATCTGCCTGCTGCGTGGTCGAAAGCGGCTTTTTAAGGCTGCCAAGATAAGCCGCAGCTTTTTGCTGATTTGCGCTATCGGATTGCGCATCGGCCGCAAGCCCCAGCACCAAAGCCGCCCTGCCTGCCAATGCACTATCGGATGACTGCATGGCCTGCGTGGCAGATGATATGGCCGAACTGTAATGGCCCAGCCTGTAATGTGCAGCGGCCTCTACCAGATCAAGCGAATAAAGCTGCGTTTGCCCACGCACACCAGCGGCCTGCCGTGTAGCTTGCGCTGTTTGCAACGCTTTATCCGGCGTATTTGCGGCTAATTGGGCAACTGCCAGATCATACCCGGCCTCGGTTATCGCGCTTGCATCATCTCGCAGCAAAGCCAGATCTGCTGCTTTGCGATACTGCGTAACGGCTACGGTATAACGCCCGAGCTCAAAGGAATCTCGCCCGGCTGTCATGGCCTGATCCCACGCGGCATCATCCTGCGCGGTGGGTTTATCCTGTGCAGCACCACCGCACCCAGCCAGCAGCAAAGGCAGGCACAAAACAGCCGCAGCGGGAGAAAAATACCTCATGGCCGCACCTGCTTTGGTGACAGACGGTTATGCCGTACCACTTTTTGTCCCCCCAGCAGCCACATGCCGCGCAGTTGGTCTGTTAGTTTTTCCAGCCCGTAAAGCGTGGTTTGCGCCTGCGCCAGCAATGCTGGCAGATCTGCGGTGCTGGCATCCAGATTAGCCGCAATTCCCGGCAGATGCGGTGTGGCGCCCTTCAGATCGCGCGAGGCCCCTTTCAGGTTTGCCACCGTGGCATCGGTTTTGTTCATAATGCCGGAAATCTGGTTTTCAATCGGTTTCAGGCGGTCAATCACTCCATTAAGCGAAACAATGGTGGCTTCGGCCTGCTTGATCAGCTGATCATTCGTCATCAACTGCCCAACGGTGCCTTTGCCTGCGTGCATATCGCTAATGGTGCCATCAAGCTGCGCCATCATGTGCCGGGCACTTGCCAGTGCGGGCATGATTTCCGCCTGAATACTGTTAAGTGTGGCGGTAATCTGGTCTGCCGGGTTGGGAGCAGGCGTTGCACTTACAACAGCGTAGCTCCAATCCATAGGTTCCCCATGCCCACGGCTGAGGTCCAGATAAGCAGCACCGGTTACAATAAGCTGTTTGCGGATAATGGCTGAACTATCGCGCCGGATGAACGGTTTGGCCTGCGGGTCCAGATCCACCAGCGCATACATACTGCCTGACGGATTGAGCTTGATGGAACGGATGGTACCAGCATGCGCCCCCATAAGCTGCACATCCCCCCCAACCGTAAGGCCACCCACGCCAGAAGCTGGCAGCACCACGCGCAAGCGCGCAGGCGGGGTAAGCCAGTCTCGCAGCACACCGGCTTCAATCACCGCGCCTGCAAAAATAACAAGGCTGAGAAGAACAAGAAATCCAACCCATTCATCTGCGTAACGCAGAGAAATAAGAGGTTTCACTTTCTGTCTTAAGCGGAGCTGGAACATTATGCCATCCGTACTGCTACTAGGCCATCATCAGCAAGACGCCATGTGGAGGTAATACCCTGCCGGTAACTTTGCCAAACGGCATTGCTGCGCACCAGCCAGATTACGCCTGCCCCTCTATCCCGCGCCTCTGTAATTGAAGACAGGAAAGAGGTGTACAGTTCGGGCGGGCCACCCTCCAGCGGGTCTTCCAAAAGCAGCAAATGCGGCTGCCCCATAAAAGCCCGCACGCATGAAACGCGCGTAAGATCCGTATCTGAAAGCAGGGATGGGCTTACTGTAGGCACACCCGGCAGACCAAAACTTTCTGAACGCCTTACAGCCTCTGCCACCAGATCATCCAAAGTGCGGGTGGTGTGGTGCAACTGCTGCAAAATAATACCCAGATGCGTGGGCATGAACTCCGCCCAACTGGCGCGACGGGTAATACGCCCGATACGCCCGCGCAAAGCGTTGAGTTCCCGATCCTGCAGGTTTGCCCAATCCAGCCCCATAAAGCTGACCTGCCCGCTTTCCAGCTCCACCATACCGCTGCACAGATCTGCAAACATGGTGGCGCGGCTTGGGTCTCGCGCTTCCACAATCATACATTCGCCGGGCATCAGCTTCATGTTGAAGGGTACCGGCGGCAGGCCGCTATCCTCAAATGAGGGCACTGCCTTGTTCAGTTCCAGAAGTGGGCCGGCTGAATATGTCTCCATCTTACAGATCCAGACTGAACAGAACGCTCACCATCATCACAATCAGCATTCCGCGGGAAAAGCCGCGTGGCAGCAAGGTGCGCAGTGAATCTTCATTGGTGGCAGTCAGGCCCGTCAGGCAGCCGCCAAGCCCCACCACAAAACCAACCATGATGAATTTAAGCGGAATAACGGCATAATCCGTGACAGACATGGCCGCAGCCACATCATCCAGAAATGTCCAGATCGGGTTGGTAATCACGCCGGAAATACGGCTCATCACATACCCGGTGATCAGCGATGACATGGAGAACAGAATACCCAGCGTAAACCCGGCCACGGTAAACGCCAGCGTGCGTGGCAGAACCAGCATCAAAAATGGGTCCATCCCCACAGACTGCATGGAGCGCACCTGCCCGCCAATAGTCAGCAAGCCCAGCTCTGTGGCGGACAGCATGCCATTACGCCCCAGCAGCAGAATGCCAACCAGAATGGGCGCAATTTCACGGATAACCACATTCACCAAAATGGAGCCTGTCATTTTGGCAAGGCCGGTAAGACCCAACCAGTAAATAACCTGAGAAACAGCCGCCACACCTGTAAGCATACCGGCAAACAGTGAGGCACTGACACCACCGCCGATAATGTTGTTCATGGTGGTTACAAATTCGTACCGCACGGTGCGACGCCATGCGTGAGAGCGGAAGCTCTCAAAAATAACGCCCCAGCCTGCCCCCAAAACAACCAGGAAAAACCGGGCTTGCCTGCGCACAAGTCGGCCGATCCATGCCAGCTTCCTGCGTATCCATTCATGCACCGGAATACGCTTGGCAGGCTTATGCGCATCTGTTTGCAGAATCAGATCTGGTTCATCATCCGACGGCGTGGTGTTGGGGCCGCCTGTCTGCTGGCTCACACTCATCGCCTTGCCGCCAATGTATAGGCACGCCCCAGCCCCAGATGCGGCGCAAAGAAGGACCCACGGCTGCGGAACAGATATCTGTCACGCAGCACGCCATAAACACGCTCTGTTACCTGAATGGTGCCGGGATCTGCCGCGCCCTGTGCCATCAGCTCGGCCAGAGAGACCGTTTGCCCCCACAGGTTGAACACCTTGGGTTCGTTCCCTACCGCGCCACCAAATGCCGGGCCGTAATCAATACCCATGGTAAACACCGGTTCCAGATCTGCAGCAGCCAATGATGCCATAAAGATTTCACGCATTTTAAGCGCTGCATCTGCAACGCGCACAATGGCCGTAACATCTGGCGTGGGCAGGCAACCTGCCATGCAGATCATACGGTGACCGGCCACTTCCACGGCAAACAGTTTTTCTTCCTGCGCGACGGACTGCACGTCTGCCGCCAGCTGATTGATGAGTTCAATCAGGGCCTCAGTTTCTTTTTCTCCTTCCACCACGGGGTCAGAGAACGTGATAACCAACACAGCAACAGACGGATAAATGCTGGCAGAATTAACGGCAGAGGCTTCTGGTGCCTTCATCAGCATATTATCAGATTTGGGCGCGGGCACATCCAGCGTGGCAACCTGCTCCCCGGCATCTACAATCTTGCCGGTTTGCGTATTCAGCAGTTGCGCCTGTGCGGCAAAGCGCAGGGCGACCACCCCGGCCATAAGATCAAGGAAGTACAACAGGTGCGGCTGAAGATGCGGATCTTCCAGCATAATCGCACCTTCCACCCCATGCGGGCCATGCACGGGGCAAATGGCCAATGCCTTTGTGCCCAGTTCACGCATGGTCAAACGCTCAAACCGCGTGGTGCGTGGGTCTACCGCTGCATTTTCAACCGAGAACGCATTGCCTTCTTCAATGGCAGAAAAGAATGGCCCCAGTTCTGTACGAGCCATTTCAAACCCGCCGGAATGTGTGTTTTGCGTTTGATCATACGCATCTTCACACACCATGGCAGCGCCATCGTGCAGGAAGCGCCAAAGCGTGGCGCGCCGGGCACCCGTTACAAGCGTTAGCTGCTCTGTCAGACTCAGGGGTTCTACCGTGGGGTCAAACAGGCGCGGCGCAACGGCCACCTGCTGCACCGCAGAACTTTCACGCTGAATCTGCTCTTTCTGCTTCACCAACAGGCGCGTGCTGGACTCTGTGCGCCGCACCTGCCGCACAAGCAGACCTGCAAGCACAAGCGAGAAAACCGTGATAATGGCCAAAAACTGCAAGCTCTGGTGGCTGCTTTGGCGCGCGAAAGACCCGAAATCACTTTCGGGCGCAGCCATCAGCAAAATCCAGCTATCGGAATAGTGCGGCAAAGCTGCAGCAATGGTGATGTAATCCGTGCCATCCCACGTAACATGCCGTGGCCCAACACCACGCACACGGTAGTGATCATACCCCAATGCAAAAACCGGATAGGCATTGCGGTCCAGCACCATTTTATCCGGGTCCCACCCAGCGGCCTTGGCCTGCTGCGTAAGGTTTTTACCGGCAATAAACAGGCCCCGGCTATCCACAATCATGGCGGAGCCGGTTTTACCAACCTTGATCTGATCCAGATACGAACTGAGTTCGTTGAGCGAAATATTGGTGGCAAACACCATTGTATGGCCAGCATCTGTCTTGAACCGCAGAGAACTGGTCATGACAAACTGGCTGGTGGTGGGGAACAGATGCGGCTTGGTCCAGGTTACCTTATCTGTTCCGGCCGTATTCTTGTACCAATCACGCGTGCGTGGGTCATACCCCTTGGCATCTTCTTCCGTTTCGGAAATTTTCTGCCCGTTATCATCCCAGAACGCGTGATGGAAATAGGTGTGGCCGTCTTTTTCAATCAGACGCACATGTTCCTGCACGCCCTTTTGTGCTGCACGGGCGATGAGCATGAAATGCCCTTCATCATCCGCCAGATAAAAGGACTGAAGCTGCGGGATCTTGCGCAGCATGGTGCTGCCGTAGGAATAGAAAACCTTGTCTTCCACCTGCGCGGGGGCATGTTCGATCATGCCAGAGGCAATCAGGTTACCCGTAGCAGCCGGTAGAATATAATCTGTAACCTGCTGCACAATATATTGCTGCACAGCACCCATAAGCTGGTGCGTAAGGGTAGAAACACCCTCCTTGGTGGTACGGTATGAATTGATACCTACCAGCGCAATGGCCAGCACGGCCATAACCGTAACAACAAATGGCAGAACAAGGTGCAGCAGAACCCTTCGGACAGAAGCATCGTGCTGGACTGTGGGATCTATGATCTCTTCAGAAGCCACGAGATAAGGTTCCGCTGCTTTACCGGTTATTCAAAACCTGATTCTGGCAGACAGTTACAGCAAACCGGCCAAGCAACCGCGCCACCGCACCATATCAGGATGTATAAACCGTAATGTGCCCCGATAGATGGGGGTTGTCCACCCCGCACCTGTATCCTGTCTAGGGCATATCAGCCGACCAGTTCAATCTCGAAACGTGTTGCAACACCCAAGGCCTGCCCCAGACGTTCCAGCCCACGGCGCACGCTTTCTCCTTTTACAGCCACGCGGGCGGATGTCAGAATAAGCACTAGCGCATCTTCTTCCCATTCAAGGGATGTGCCTTCCAGCAACCGCCCTGCACCGCCCGAGAGAGAATACGCCAGACGCAGGGCCAGCCCCAGCACCACAGCACTTTTCCAGTCCTGTTCACTCAACAATGCACGAGATGTTACCAGGAAAGGTGCCTGCTGATCTGCAGCGTAGCGGATAGCCAACGCCAACGCCAACCATGCACGGGAAGGGTGATCAAACCCGCCGCTCTGCACGCGCAGGATACGCCAGTACGTTTGCTCCGCCCGATATTCCGGGTGATCGTGGCTGCCGATATCAGACAGATAACACGCCAGATGCCGCAGATATTTTTCTTCTGCCGTTTCCTCCGGCCGCAAGAAATCTGTCCACTGCATCAAGGCATAGGGAAGTGAATTGCTGCGCCCAAAACGGGCACACATTTCACGCGCCACCACATCCATCGGGTTTTGGGCCAGAATATCCGGCGCAACCTTAAGCATGTACCAGCCCTCGCGCAGGCCATCCACGCAAAAGACAATTTTATCCGGCTGCACCTTTTTCATCAGCCGCCGCAACACCATGGCGGCAAAAGGTGTATCATCCAACCGCTTGCGGGGGGCACCGGGCAGACGCTCCAGACTGCGGCGTGAGCTGTTTTGCAGCCAGCCCGTCATCTCCCGCGCTTCCTGCACATCCATTGTATAATAGTGTACGATGTTAAGCGGATATTGCGTGCGCGCAATCTGGAGCCGTGCCAGTGCACGAAAAGCTCCGCCTACCAGATAAAGCGTGCTGCCTTTTACTTTTGGCAACCATTCTACGCCGCCAATATCCTTATCCGCCAGATTTTTGGCTTTATCCAGATCCCGGCCAGAACGGTCTGCCAGCCGGATCATGCCCAGTGGCAGGGTTGTGGCATCATGCCGCCCCTGTGGCGTAAGGTGGATAAGCTCCAGAGAACCTCCACCGACATCGGCCACCAACCCGGATGCACCGGGAATACCGCACATTACGCCAATAGCGGAATGATCGGCCTCTTCCTTGCCGGAAAGAATGCGGATGGGCACACCCGGCATGCTTTCACGCAGGGTTTGCACAAAAGCAGGCCCATTGCTGGCATCCCGCACGGCGGCGGTTGCCAGAATTTCAAACGGATCGGCCTTCATGGCGCGGGCAATGGCGTGGAAGCGGCTGAGCACTTCCTTGGCCATTTCCACACCTTCTTCATTCAGCTTCCCGGTTTCTGTCAGCCCGCGCCCCAAACGCAGCACGGCTTTTTCATTGAAAATGGGAAGCGGGTTGCGCGAACGCCCTTCAAAAACCACAAGCCTTACAGAATTGGAGCCAAGATCCACCACTGCGGAACGGCACGGTTGATCAGCCTCCATCAGAAGCCCCTCCCCGTTTGCAAAAACTGGCTGCGCAGCTTGGAACAACGGGGATGAGATAATCCCGACGCAAGAAAAAAGCTCATGATTTCAGACATCAATCTATCAGCAAGTCCTGTGAAGAAGTCAAAGACGCCGGGGCCCGGATGGGTGTGTCATGCGCGGCGGAGCCGCGTCCGGAAAGTGAAGGATGTGTCATAAACCATTCATGCGCGGAAAAAGGTCGGTTTCCAGGGTTTACGCGCCGCCATTCTCCATTCTGTTCCAGCATCCAAGATTGTAGGGTATCGCGAATGTTGGACACCATGATCTGGCCCAAAACCTGCGCGTGCACGGTGGGGTTGGTAATGGGCACCATGCTTTCCACACGCCAATCCATGTTGCGCGTCATCCAGTCTGCCGAGGAAATAAAGACCTTGGCATAACGCGATGGTAGGCGATGTTCATTACCAAACACAAAAATGCGCGAATGTTCCAAAAAGCGCCCGACAATGGATTTAATGCGGATGTTTTCTGAAAGCCCCGGCACACCGGGCCGCAGGCAGCAGATGCCGCGGATAACACCCACAATCTTCACCCCTGCGCAGGAAGCTTTATACAGGCAATCAATCAGTTCCGGGTCCACCAACGCATTCATCTTCAACCAGATGCTGCCCGGCTTGCCTGCCTTAACGTGATCAATTTCTTCCTGAATCAGTTCCTTCAACGTGCTGCGAATTGTGATGGGGGAGAAAGCAATTTTCTCCATCTGCGCAGGCATGGCGTAGCCTGTTACGTAATTGAACAGGCGTGCGGAATCCCGCGCCAATGCCGGATCACATGTAAAGAAGGAAAGATCTGTATAAATACGGGCGGTAATGGGGTGATAATTGCCCGTGCCAAAATGTGCGTAAGAGCGCACAAGCCCACCTTCACGCCGCACCACAAGGCTGAGTTTGGCGTGGGTTTTTAAATCCGCAAAACCAAACACCACCTGCACGCCCGCAGCTTCCAGCGCGCGGGAAAGGCGGATATTGGCTTCCTCATCAAACCGGGCGCGCAATTCCACCATAGCTGTGACGGATTTACCGGCCTCTGCCGCCTCAATCAGCGCCTTCACAATAGGTGAATCGCGCGAGGTGCGATACAGCGTCTGCTTAATGGCAATTACGTTGGGGTCCAGCGCAGCCTGCCGCAGGAACTGCACCACCACATCAAAGCTTTCAAACGGGTGATGCACCAGCAGGTCTTTGGCGCGAATGGCCGCAAAACAATCGCCGTTAAAATCCCGGATCCGTTCAGGAAAGCGCGGAGTGTAGGGCGGGAACAGCAGATCTGGCCGATCATCCACAATCATCTGCTTCAGATCCACCACGCCGATCATGCCGGAATGCACGGCAATTTCATCAGGCGGCAAATCAAGGTCCGAGGCAATGGCTTCTGCCAGTTCCGTCGGCACCCGCTTTTCCATATCCAGATGGATCACTACACCACGGCGGCGGCGTTTCAGAGCCGTTTCGTAGGAGCGGACAAGGTCTTCCGCCTCGTCCTCAAATTCCACGTCGGTGTCACGCACCACGCGCAGCACGCCGCTTTCACCTACCTCCAGACCATCAAACAGACGGTCAATAAACAGGGTAATCAGGTCTTCCAGACGAAAGAAGCGCACCTTTGGCGGGGTTGCGGCATCCGTTGCCGGGGTGGGAGATGGCAGACGAATAAAACGCTCTATCTGCGCAGGCAGCAGAATAAGGGCGTTCATGGCGAACAGGCCCGTATCTGCATAAAGCAGGCGTAAGCCCAGTGCCAAACCCATATTGGGGATAAACGGCAGAGGATGTGCCGGGTCCACCGCCAGAGGTGTGAGAACCGGGAACACCCTGTCCATAAATATCTTGGCCAGATGTTCCTTATCAGCATCCGTCAGCGCATCTGGCTCACACAGCTCTACGCCAGCTTCTGCCAGCAGGCCGCGCAGTTCTGTCCAGATTCGCTGCTGTTCACGCAGCAGGCGGGCGCAGCGTTCACGCACGGCCTCAAGCTGCTGGGCTGGAGTACGGCCATCGGGGGAAAGTTTGGTCAGCCCTTCCCGCACCTGCCCGACAAGCCCAGCCACACGGACGGAATAGAACTCATCCAGATTACTGGCGCTGATAGATAAAAAGCGCAGGCGTTCCAGCAGAGGGTTGCGGGCGTTATCGGCCTCTTCCACCACACGCTGGTTGAAATCCAACCAAGACAGTTCGCGGTTGATAAACCGTTCCGGCATTTCCAGAGTAATCTTCCGCTCTGCCGTTTTTCTGCTCTGCCGAGGTTGGCGGGGAGAAGGTTTTCTGGGCGCTGCTTTTCGGGCTGGTGAACGAGCTTTTACAGGGGCCTGCTCTTTTTTATCCTGCGCCGTCACGTTTCTTCCTTTCCTTGTGCTGCATCATGCGCCCCGTTTCCCGCCTTGGGGCAAGCAAAGCTTTACGCAAACACGGCTGGCGCGAAAAGTTCAGCTCATCGTTCTGATGAATGATGTCATAAAACTGAAACATCACAACACGTTTGAAGCGAATATATTCATTATTCTTCCTGCGCCAGCAGGCTTTCCAGCACATTGGCCGCCAAGGCGCGTGTAATGCGCCCTCCCGATTCCAATGCGGCCTGGTCCAGCATGGCCACACAATCACGCACAGCACTTGCCCTGCGCGGCAGACGGCGCAACAGCCATTCCGTAACCTGTGCGCCCACCACAATCTGGCGTTCAGCCAGCAGCCGCAGCAAAAGACGGTGCAACAGCCCCTCCTCCGCCGGACCTAACGGCACGGAAGCTGTGGCCCGCAGGCGGCTTGCCAGATCTGGCAGCACTACTGGCCAACGTGCAGGGGGCCTGCGCGCGGCCATTAATAAAGCCACACGCCTTTCCCGCGCTAAATTGATAAGGTGCAGCAGATCGCGCTCATTGGGTACTTTATCGGCATTATCCAAGGCAGCGGCACGGAACCCGCCATCCTCAAACAGCATTGCGGCTTCATGCGTGTTCAGGCGGCTGCCTTCCATAATGGGAGCGCCATAACGGCCCGCCCAAATGGAAAGAAGATGCGTTTTGCCCGTGCCACTTTCTCCCCACAGGGCCATGCGGCCTTCTGGCCAACGCGCAGCAGCTTCTGCATCCAACACCCATGCCCGTGCCGCCGCATTGGAGGGTGCGGCCACAAAGTCCGACCTTCCGAATCGGGGGCGATGCGCAAAGGGCAAGGCAATCTGTTCTGCCTCGTTGGCCTCATTTTGGCGCTTTTGCCCACCCGAAGGCGCGTTTAAGGGGCTTTTTGTTTCATCAATCCGTGTCATGCCGCTTTGCGCGCCGCTTCTCC
This sequence comes from Acetobacter pasteurianus subsp. pasteurianus LMG 1262 = NBRC 106471, assembly GCF_000285275.1. GTDB lineage: Bacteria > Pseudomonadota > Alphaproteobacteria > Acetobacterales > Acetobacteraceae > Acetobacter > Acetobacter pasteurianus. The sequence goes on along the minus strand of NZ_CADO01000139.1, from coordinate 151,205 downwards.
TGCCGTAAAGACTGTCCTCGAGCGGGAATCCTAACCCACCCTGCCTCGCACATCGACCCTTATTCTCATTCGGACCAAGAGCACGCGCATGACGTCTTCACCTAGCACCCCTTCCTCCGGCCTCACTTACCGTGATTCCGGCGTGGACATTGAAGCAGGCGAAGCCCTTGTTGATGCCATTCGCCCAGCGGCCAAAGCCACAGACCGCCCCGGCACAATGGGGGGCCTTGGCGGATTTGGCGCACTGTTTGATCTGAAGGCCGCCGGCTTTAAAGACCCCGTGCTTGTTTCCTGCACAGATGGCGTAGGCACCAAGCTGACACTGGCCATTGATAATGACCTGCACGAAACCGTGGGCATTGATCTGGTAGCCATGTGTGTGAACGATCTGATCGTGCAGGGGGCTGAACCCCTGTTCTTTCTGGATTACTTCGCCACGGGCCGCCTGTCTGTAAACAGCGCAGCCAAGGTTGTGCGCGGCATTGCCACCGGGTGCGAACAGTCTGGCTGCGCCCTTGTAGGCGGTGAAACAGCAGAAATGCCCGGCATGTATGCCGATGGACACTATGATCTGGCTGGTTTTTCCGTTGGTGCGGCAGAACGCGGCGCGCTCCTGCCCTCCGGCATTGCAGAAGGTGATGCCCTTATTGCGCTGCCATCCTCTGGCGTGCATTCCAACGGCTTCTCTCTGGTGCGGCGCATTGTTGCAGACGCCCATCTGGCATGGACAGACCCCGCAGCCTTTGCGCCGGGCAAAACCCTTGGTGAAGCATTTTTAGAACCCACACGCCTGTATGTGCGCCCGGTTCTGGCGCTGCATAAAGCGGGCCTACTGCATGGTGCGGCCCATATTACCGGCGGCGGTTTGCCCGGCAATCTGCCCCGCGTGCTGCCTGATGGCCTGGATGCGGTAATTGATCAGGAATGGCCTGTGGCACCTGTGTTCAAATGGCTGGCCCGCACCGGCAATGTGGATACAGAAGAAATGCTGCGTGTGTTCAACTGCGGTATCGGCATGATCCTGATTACCCCAGAACCCGATGCCGTTCTGGCCCGCCTGCATGATATGGGTGAACAGGCCGTGCGCATTGGCCATATTGCCAAAGCAGCCTCTCCCACAGCCAAGCCTGACCTAAAAATGCAGGCCACTCCGGATTTTCGCGCAGCATGAGCGTTGAAAAAACACCCATTGCCATTTTGATCAGTGGCCGGGGCAGCAATGCCACGGCCTTGATCCGCGCGTGTGAAGATCCTTCCTTTCCTGCCCGTATTTGCCTTGTTTTAAGCAACAACCCGGATGCACCGGGGCTGGAAATGGCCAAAAAAGCGGGCCTGCGCACGCTGGCAATTAACCATCGTGATTTTGGCAAGGACCGTGAGGCGCATGAACGCGCCGTGCACGCAGCCCTAACGGAAGCTGGCGCTCAGGCTATCTGCCTTGCGGGTTATATGCGCCTGCTTACGCCATTTTTAACCGGCGCATGGGCTGGCCGGATGTTGAACATCCACCCCAGCCTGCTGCCTGTGTTCCCCGGCCTGCATACGCATGAACGTGCGCTGCAAGCTGGCGTGCGCGTGCATGGATGCACCGTGCATCTGGTAACAGAAGGCATGGATGAAGGGCCTATTCTGGGCCAAGCCGCCGTGCCTGTTCTGCCGGGTGATACCGCAGATACACTTGGGGCACGCGTTTTGCGGCAGGAACACCAGCTTTACCCGCAGGTGCTCCGCCACTTTCTGCTTCAACGCCCTGTTTCTGCTCCGGCAGAGTGCGCCCTGCTTGTTGGGTAAGGCGTTTTTCCCCTTTCTGTTTTCCTGAACGGTTCTGACAGTCTTATGAACACACCAGCACGCGCCCCCCGTTCCCCAAAACGTGGAAAAGGCCGCCCTGCCCCTCCGCAGCCTGATCCTACGCGCGATATCGCCTTTGATATTCTGTGCGGCGTGGTGGAACACCGGCGTATGCTGGAAAACAGCCTTTCCCGCTCTGCCGAGGCACATAAGGCCGAACCGCGAGACAGAGCCGCAGCGCACCGTTTGGCCGCAGCCACGTTGCGCCACATGGGCACGCTGCGCACTGTGCTGGAACCGTTTTTGCGCAAGGAACCACCTGAACCCGTACGTGTGGCGCTGATGATTGGCTGCGCGCAGCTTCTGTTTTTAGAAACACCTCCACATGCGGCTGTTGGCACCACTGTTTCCCTCCTGCGTCGACGCAAGCTGGCCCCATTTGCCGGGCTGGCCAATGCCGTGCTGCGCAAGGTAGCGGCAGAAGGGCAAAATGTGCTGGAAGGGCTGGATCAGGCACGGCTGAACATTCCCGCATGGCTATGGAGCTCATGGAGCGTGCTAGGCCGTGGTGTGCCCCGCGCCATAGCTGAAGGTATCAGTCATGAAGCCCCGCTGGATATTACCCTACGCCCCGGCGCCACGGCCCCAGAGGGAGGCATTGTGTTGCCCAACGGGTCTGTGCGTTATCCGGCAGGCACGCGGGTTGCTGATCTGGCAGGGTATGAAGAAGGCGCTTTTTGGGTGCAGGATGCAGCAGCTACTCTCCCTGCGCGCCTCCTGAATGTAAAAGAAGGCGAAAAGGTCGCAGATTTATGCGCAGCACCCGGCGGCAAAACCGCACAGCTTGCTGTCACCGGTGCGCAGGTTGCTGCTATTGAAAACAACCCCAACCGCATGGCGCGGCTCAAGGAAAATCTGGCGCGTCTGGGCCTTGGCAATGTGACCACCCTGCAAGCAGATGCTGGCACATGGCAACCCGATGCTCCGCTTGATGCCATTTTGCTGGATGCCCCATGCTCCGCCACAGGCACAGCACGCCGCCATCCGGATGTTTTGTGGGTAAAACGCCCGCGTGATTTAACAACACTCACCGCCGGGCAAGACCGTTTGCTGGAGGCCGCCAAAAACATGCTGCGCCCTGGTGGCCGGCTGGTTTACGCCGTGTGCTCCTTGCAGCAGGAAGAAGGGCCAGACCGCGCCCGTGCAGCAGAAGCCATGGGGCTGGTGCCAGACCCATTTACGCCAGAAGAACTGGCCTTTCTGCCAGAAGCCAGAACCCCCGAAGGCTGGCTGCGCACCCACCCCGGAATGTGGGCAGACAAAGGCAGCATGGATGGATTTTTTGCCGCGCGCTTTATTCGCTCATAACATTTGCAAAACTGTTTGAAAAAAGACTAAACATACTGTTGCGCACAGGCGTAGGATTGCCGATAAACAGGGTATGCGCCCTGTATCTTATCCCCTTATCGCCCCAAGTGTTCTCGCTGCCGATTTTACACGGTTGGGAGAAGAAGTTTCAGCACTCAAACAGGCTGGGGCAGACTGGGTGCATCTGGATGTAATGGATGGGCATTTTGTACCCAACATTTCGTTCGGCCCTGCTGTGGTGAAGGCGCTGCGCCCCTGTTCTGATCTGCCATTTGATGTGCACTTGATGATTGCACCGGTGGACCCGTATCTGGAAGCCTTTGCACAAGCCGGCGCAAACCAGATTTTAATCCACATTGAAGCCGGGCCGCATACCCACCGTTCCTTACAGCGCATTCGAGATTTAGGGGCTAAGCCGGGCATTGTGCTGTGCCCCGCCACACCGCCAGAAGCCATTAGTGAAGTTCTGGACTTGGTGGATATTATTTTGGTGATGACGGTTAACCCCGGATTTGGCGGGCAGAAGTTCCTGTCCAGCCAGCTTCCCAAAATCCGTCGCATTCGGGACATGATTACCCAAAGCGGGCGCGATATCCGGCTGGCTGTGGATGGCGGTATAGACGCCTCAACCGCCCCACTGGCCATAGAAGCCGGCGCCGATGTGCTGATTGCCGGAAGCGCCGTATATGGCAAAAAGGACTATGCAGCCGCCATTGCTGCCTTGCGCCCACATGTTGCCAAGCCAAAATAAAGCCACATCCGGCAAATAAGTCATTCCTTGCATGAATATTCTGCCATAAACCGATCTTAACTTTTTTCTGCACCTGCCTTGATGGAGTTCTGAACTTCCAATGCCCCTGCGTCGCTGGACCCGCGGAGCCCGCCTTGCCTATGCCATGCGCAACCCTTTGGGAGGGTTTGCCCGCGTGCCGGCAGCCCCTGCCGTTGCTTTGCGGGATCTGTGGTCCGGAAACGCTGCTGGGGGTGAACAGCTTGTTCGCAACCAGACACTTTTTGAAGGCACCCAACGCCCTCTGATTGAAGGGGAATGGGATAACCCACAATGGCCAGAGGCCTATCGCCGTTGGTTACAGGGCTTTACGTGGCTGCAGGATCTGCGGGAGCTAGGCGCTGAATCTGCCCGCATTAAGGCCCGTACACTGGTGGCGCAGTGGATGGAGCAAACCCCGGCAGAACGGCCTATTTCAGACCCATCCATAACTGGCGCCCGCTTGGCGGCTTGGCTGGGCTGTTACGAGTTTTTTGCTGCATCGGCAGATGATTCCTTCCGTCAGCAGCTTATGGCATCGCTAATTATGGAAGCCCGCTCCATCATGGCGCTCATGCCAGAGGAAGCCAAAGGCTGGCGTGCCCTTACGGCCCTTAAGGGGTTGCTGGCTGTTGCGGTTTCCCTGCCCGATTATCCAGAATTTCTAACCCGTTATCTGCGCCTGATTGATACCGCCATTAGCCAACAGATTTTGCCCGATGGCGGCCACATTACCCGCTGCCCGGAAGACCTGTTGCAGTGCGTGCGCGAACTGGCGGAAATGCTGTATATTCTGCAGGTTGCCCGCGTGCCATTGCCCACCAGTGTGCTGGATGCCGCCAACCGCAGCGCCCCGGCCCTGCGCGCCATGCGGCATGGAGATGGCGGGCTGGCCCTGTTTAATGGCAGTTGTGAACAAAACCCCCAGTTTATTGAACACGTGCTGAGCCGTGCATCCCGCACCCGCGTTGTGGCGGCTGGCCTGCCTGAGTCTGGCTTTGCACGCCTGAACAACGGGCGCGCCCTGCTGATTGCCGATGCTGCCTCTGCCGCCCCTGCGGGGTATGATGGCAGCGCACATGCGGGCATGTTGTCCTTTGAGTTTTCATCCGGCAGGCAACGGCTGATTGTAAATTGCGGCAGTAGCATCCAGCGCGGTTGGGCAGAAGCCTTGCGTTACCCGGCTGCACATTCTGTTCTGGAACTAGCAGACCTTACCCCCATGCGGTTTGATGCCGATGGCGGTATTTCTCAAAAACCACAGGTCACACGCCAGACATCCGTGCAGGATGGCATGCATTGCCTGAGCATGACGCATGATGGCTACAAGCCCCAAGGTGGTGGCCTGTATTCTCGCAAGATTTATCTGGATAAAGACGGCACGCTTTTGCAGGGCATTGAGAAGCTGGAAGATGTGAGTATTCCGGTGCCACTTTGCATCCGCTTCCACCTGCACCCTGATGTGAGCATTGAGCAGGAAGAAGATGGCTACCTACTGCACACGCCGGAAGAAACATGGTTTTTCTGGTCTGACGCGCACATCGAAATAGAAGAAAGCGTTTATCTGGGGCAGGGAAAATGTGAGCCCACGCGGCAATTCGTGCTTACCCCAGCGCAGCCTGATCAGAGCGATGAAGATGTACACTCTTCTCCCGAAATTGCGCCGGAAGAAGAAGCCGAATTAGCCACGCCCCCCGATATGCCGGAAGAACAGATGCCCGCAGTGCCAGAAGTTGGTTCTGGCCTATTGGCTGATCCTTCCACCGCTGAGGCTCATGGTTTGGAAAACACCTTGCTGCCACCACCACCTGTGCCGCAGGCCCCAAGCAAACCACCTATCCGCTGGTCGCTTTCCCTCAAGAACGCATAATGGGCTGACGTGAAAATTCTGGAAATTACAAACGTCGATTTTTCACTTACCCATTTTTTACTGCCTCTTATGCGGGAACTACGGGCAGAGGGGCACGAAGTCATAGGCGTTTGTGCAGATGGCCCTTTGCTTCAACAGCCCAGAAGCGAAGGGTTTCGAGTTGAAACACTGCCCTTTGCGCGTTCATTTTCCATACCCGCGCAGCTACGGGCTTTTTGGGCGCTTGTTCGGCTTATAAAAAAAGAAAAGCCGGACCTTATACACGCACATATGCCCATTAGCGGCATTCTGGCGCGTGCGGCAGCCAAGTTGTGCGGTGTGCCGCGCATTGCCTATACGTGCCACGGCTTTTTGTTCAACCAGCCCGGCTCCCGCCTTCGGCGCGGGTTGGCATTGGTGCTGGAAGTTCTGTGCGGGCGCATAACTGATGTGTACCTCACTGTCAGCCGTGAGGAAGCGCAGGATGCCAAACGCCTGCATATTCACCCCCACCCGGTTGCCATCGGCAATGGGCGAAACCCAGCCCGCTTTCACCCAGATGCGCAAGCCAGAACCCGTATCCGCATAGAACTAGGCACACCAGCGCAAACACCGGTCATTATTGTTGTCTCTCGCCTTGTGCGCCACAAAGGGTATCCAGAACTTCTGGCCGCCATGGAACAGGTGCCAGATGCAGAATTATGGATTGTGGGGGAAAGACTGGCATCGGACCATGGTGCCAATATGGATGAATACCTTACCAAAGCACGTGCTGTACTTGGCCCACAGCTAAAATGCCTTGGTTATCGGGCAGATATTCCGGCCTTACTGGCGGCAGCGGACATTTTTGTGCTGCCGAGCCATTTTGAAGGCCTGCCCATGTCTATTATTGAAGCCATGCTGTGCGGCCTGCCGGTTGTGGCCACCAATATTCGGGGCTCGCGCGAGCAGGTTGTGCCGCATGAAACAGGGCTGCTTGTGCCGCCCGGCACCACGGCAGAACTGGCAAAAGCCCTTACAACACTGGTGCAAAACCCGGCCTTACGCCAGCGTATGGGCGATGCCGGGCTTAAACGCGCCTTGCGCCTATTTGATGAAAAAACAATTCTACAAACCACCACGCGCCTGCTGACACATTAAGCCAGCAGGCGCGAGGGGCGTGTATTTAGTGAGTGGATTTCTGATCAACTGGTGCGGTTGCAACAGGGGTGCCGACCTTATTCAGCAAATGAATTGTCAGGCGGGAAGGCGATGCCGCAATACGCCCACCTGAGCGGCATTCATCCAGCCGGATGCGCACGCCATCATTATTTTCCATCAGCAGGCCACCAACGCCTCGGCCAACTGTAGCCTCACCCGAAAGTGCCCAGAACGTACCTTCAAAATCTTCGATACGCTGGAGGTTGTATACCTTGCCCACACTGTGGCCAGAGGAATACCCAACAGCAATAGCGGAAGCCCCCTTGATTTCGAACGGATCCGGGCGGCCGCCATATGTCAGCACACCGCGGCCCCATGTATATCCTACGCCCAGATCCGCCGAACGCGTATTAAATGTAACTGTTGCCGTAACCGGGCCGAGCATGGTTTCTGCGCCCGCAGGCATGAACCATGCTCCGCACAGCGCCAAGGCAGCAGCAAAATGGCGGGATGCAGAACGCATCAAAGGGCTCCCCGAATTCATTGAAACAACTTACCTTTTCCGTTGCGTGAAAAGCGGTGGAAACGGCTGACAAAACATTTTTGTACATTTCGTCACGTTTTGTAGAATCAAGGATGGCATACCCACCCGCCCCTGCAAAGCCCTTTTCGCAAGAATTGACGACACGGTTTGAATGTGCGGTCAGAGCTCCCAGATAGGCTCTTTCAAACCCGCAACAAATGCCGCATGCGCTGCCAGTTCTTCTGCCGTTGGCTGCACACGCACAGCCTTGCGGTTCACGGGGCCTTCATACATGACAGAAGGCAGTTGCCCATCTTCCGCCATCAGCCCCAGCCCATGCTGGCGGCCGCCCATAAGTTCCACATAAACATCGGCCAGCAGTTTGCAGTCCAGCAGCGCGTTATGGGTGGTTCGGGCAGAAAGATCTACGCCAAAGCGGCGGCACAGGGCATCCAAACTGTTGGGCATGCCGGGAAAGCGCTCGCGCGCCATATCCAGCGTATCCACCATACGGTCCAGCCCCAGCGTTTTCTTGCCAGCGCGTTTCAGCTCCGCATTCATAAAGCCAAAGTCAAACCGGGCATTGTGCGCAATAAGGGGGTCATCCCCCACAAAGGCCAGAAAATCATCCGCAATTTCGGCAAATTTGGGTTTGCCTTCCAAATCCGCCCGCGTGAAGCCATGCACGCGGGAAGCCTCCTCCGGCACATCGCGCTCAGGGTCTATCAGCGTGTGAAAGTTCCGCCCGGTTGGCAAGTCTCCCACCAGCTCAAGGGCCGCAATTTCAATCACCCTGTCGCCCGTGGCCGGATCCAGCCCCGTGGTTTCCGTATCAAACAGAATGGATCTTTTCATGCCCTCAGGCTCCTGATGAACTGGCGTACCTGCCGTTCTGTTTCTCGCATACTGCCGCCAGTGCGGATAACCTTGCCTGCCTGGCGCACACGTTGGGCATCTGGCATTTGCCGGGCTATCAGCTTGCACGCCTCAGCCGGTGGCATGCCCCGCCTTTTGGCCACGCGCCGCGCCTGTACCCAATGTGGGGCAGATACCACAAGCACATCATCACACTCACGCTGGGCGCCTGTTTCATACAGCAGCGGAATATCCAGCACCACGCAGCGCACGCCCTGCAAGCGTTGCGTGCGTAAAAACTGCGCACGCGCAGCCCGCACCATGGGGTGGATGATGTGTTCCAGTTTTTTCAGCAACGCCGGTTGTTTTATCACAGCTTGCCGCAATACGGCTCTATCCAAGTGCCCGTTTTGCACAGCATGCGGCACCAGTTGCGCTATGGCAGGCAAAGCGGCCCCATGATCTGCCTGCAGGCGGCGCACTTCAGCATCGGCATCAAACACCGGCAAGCCCGCACGCTGCAACAATGTGGCCACAGTGCTTTTGCCCATGCCCATACCGCCGGTAAGGCCCAGAATTTTCATGCCCTTGCTGTAACCCTTAGAAACTTTCCTGCACAAAAGCTTCCGTGGCGGCATCCACTTCCGGGTTCACGCCATACCATTTCTCAAAACCCAGCCGTGCCTGATGCAACAGCATGCCAAGCCCACCCAAAGTGCGCAGACCAGCAGACTGAGCTTCCGCCAACAAAGGTGTTACGCGGGGCACATACACAATATCTGCCACCACCAGTTCCTTGGCAGCATGCGCCAAGGAAGGCCGGAACCCAGCATCAGGGCCACCTTCCATACCCAAAGACGTGGTGTTGACCAGCAGACTAAATGCGCCAAGGCGTTCTTCCCATACATTCCACGGCACCACATCCAGCCCCGGCAGAGCTTTTGCCAGTTCTTCTGCCCGCCCTTGGGTGCGATTGGTCACGGCAACACGCAGGCCACAATCCTGCAACGCGGCAGCCACGGATCGCGCAGCGCCACCAGCACCCAGTAGCAAAGCCTGTGCCTGTTTGGGCGGGTTTAAGCCTGCGGCTTCCATACTGGCTACAAAACCTGCGCCATCGGTTGAATAGCCGTGAATTTTGCCGTCATCTTCAAACACAAGTGTGTTCACGGCACCTGCACGCTGGGCGGAGTGGTCCAGCACATCGGCAATTTTAAAGGCGGCTTCCTTGTGCGGAATGGTCACATTCGCACCCCGAAAACCCGCAGCCTGTAGGCCCAGAACGGCCGCCACAAACGCATCTGGCTCAACCGGCAGTGGCACATAAGCGCCATCCACACCATGCCGCCGTAACCAGTAATTGTGCAGCACGGGAGAGCGCGAATGTGCAACGGGCCAGCCCAGAACACCCGCCAGCTTGGCCTTGCCCGTAATAATCTGCGGCTTGGCTGTATCTGTGGCGGTCATGCGTTTTCTCCATACTGTTCACAAAACTGCTGCCATGCCTGTGGCAGCAAGCGGGCCAGACGGTTTGCCCATTCGGTCTGCCCAGCATCATCGGCTATCAGATCCTGCCGAATTTCAATTTCAATATGCGGCAGTTCACGCTGCTCACCATGCACGGGAATGGTGTAATCTGATGTATCTGTAAGGGCATAGGGTTCGTTATCCCCCACCACCAAGCCATCCTTTTGCAAAAGAGCAATCATGATACGGGCCAGCCGGGAATCATGATTATGCAAAAGTCCTGCATGCCACGGGCGCTGTTTACCGTGCATGGATGGCGTAAAACTGTGTAGCGCCACAACCACCGTCTGGCGGCCAGCGGCCACATGGGCATCCAGTTCCTGCCGGATACGGGCGTGATAGGGGTGCAGAATTGTCTGCTCCCGCCATGCCCGATCCTGCGCCGAGATATTCTGGTTGCGCGGCACTGTTGTGCCATCACTTACCTGCACAATGGAGGTTGGGTGACCGGGGGCGCGGTTACAATCTATCACCAAGCGGGAATAAACCTGCTCAATCAACACAGCAGGCAGTTGGTCAGCCAGTTTGCGGCCTACGCCATCTATGCCGATATCCCAGCCGATATGGCGCGCACGTTCCTGCGCACTTAGCCCCAGATCACCCAGTTCAGGCGGAATGGCACGGCCTGCATGGTCACTTACCAGCACAAAGGGGCCACCTTCATCCCGGCCATGCACCACAAAACTTTCTGCCATCAGCACCTGATCAACAGACATGCCTTTCCACCTCCTGCATTGCGCGGCATGGTGCCAAAAAAGCAGGACAACACCCTACCTTTCCGCCATGCCGCAGAACACTTTTGTTCGGGTTTGAAAACTTATTTGGCGGAAGATACCACAACAGCAGCCAGATCGGCCTGTGCACGTACCTGCCCTGCATCTTCCCCTGTCAGGCCTTCTGCATCCAGCCCGCTATCATCCAGTTCGTACACCAGATAGGCCGGATCTGCGCCATCCAGCGATTCTTCGCCGCCAACATCGTAGCTGCGGGCTGCCACGTATTCTGGCCCACGCATTTTGCCTTCCAGGCGCTCAACAGCCACAACCGGGCTTTCTGCGCGAATAACTTCCAAAAGCACATTCGGGCCGGGATCAATCACGGCAAAGGTTGTAAGCTTGTGTGGTGTTGTCATGTTCATGAACTCCCTGAATTTCACTTGCTTTTAAGCAGAGAAATGCCGCCGGGCACAGCCCTTTCCCGCACCGCAGCGCACAGAACAGCCCCGCCGCAGGATCGGCCCTGCCACGCCCTTTGCCAAAACCGGCATTTGCGCCCTAGGGCGTGCAACATTACTGTGGCATCTTTGCATCCGCGCCGCGGCAGTATAAGCCAGCGCCTGAGCACATCTTACGCAGCAGGACGGAATTAGGGCCTAAAATGTCTCTGAACAGCCAGAACAGCACGGAAACGGAAAACCAGAAAAACGCCAATGTCCAGTGGGGCGGGCGGTTTGCCGGTGGCCCTTCTGAGATCATGCAGGCCATCAATGCCTCCATCGGCTTTGATAAGGTGATGTGGAAGCAGGATATTGCTGGCTCCCTCGCCCATGCCGCCATGCTGGCGCATGTGGGCATTATCTCCAAGAATGATGAAGCCACCATCCGTAAGGGGCTGACAGAAATCGGGCAGGAAATTGCGGCTGGCAACTTCCCCTTTTCCGAAGCGCTGGAAGATATTCACATGAATATCGAAGCCCGGCTGTCTGACCGGATTGGTGAAGCCGGAAAGCGCCTGCACACCGCCCGCTCCCGCAATGATCAGGTTGCAACAGATTTTCGCCTGTGGGTGCGTGATGCCATTGATGGGCTGGACCAGCAGGTTGCTGCCCTTATGCGCTCCCTCGCCCGCCGGGCAGAGGAACACGCTGCCACCCCCATGCCGGGCTTTACCCACCTGCAAACCGCACAGCCCGTAACATTCGGCCACCACCTGATGGCGTATGTGGAAATGCTGGCGCGCGATCGGGGCCGTCTGGCAGATACACGCAAGCGCCTGAACGAATGCCCGCTGGGTTCTGCCGCGCTGGCAGGCACATCCTTCCCCATTGACCGGAAGATGACCGCCGAGCTGCTGCATTTTGACCGCCCCACAGCTAACTCTCTGGATTCTGTATCCGACCGTGATTTTGCGCTGGAATATCTTTCTGCGCTGTCCATCATGGCCATGCACCTTTCCCGCATGGCGGAAGAAATAGTCATCTGGTGCTCCTCACCTTTCTCCTTCATCCGCCTTTCAGATGCGTTCACCACCGGCTCTTCCATCATGCCGCAAAAGCGAAACCCGGATGCGGCAGAACTGGTGCGCGCCAAAACTGGCCGCATTACCGGCAGCCTTGTTAGCCTGCTAACGGTGATGAAAGGCCTGCCACTGGCCTACGCCAAGGATATGCAGGAAGATAAGGAACCCGTGTTTGAAGCCACGGATGCTGCTGCTCTCTCCCTTGCTGCGTGTGATGGCATGGTGCGGGATATGACAGCCAACACCACCCAGATGCGTGCGCTGGCAGGCTCCGGTTATTCCACCGCCACAGATATTGCGGACTGGCTGGTACGGGTGCTGAAAGTGCCCTTCCGCACCGCGCACCACGTCACTGGTCGTCTGGTTGCTAAAGCCGAGGAAAAAGGCGTGGGTCTGGCAGATCTGACATTGCAGGAAATGCAGGCAGAAGAACCCGGCATTACGGATGATATCTATTCGGTTCTCAGCGTAGATGCTTCCATTGCCTCACGCACCAGCGAAGGCGGCACCGCACCGGGCAATGTCAGTGCGCAGGCCCAGCGTTGGCTGAAAGCTCTGGGTGCAGAACCTACCGCAGCGGGGCAGTAAAACCATGAATTACCGCCTGATTTTTGGCCTTGCGCTGGCTACCATCCTGTTTCTGCCGCTGGCAGCCTGCGGCAAAAAGGGCACGCCGCACCAGCCGGGCCCGCAAAATAAAATTACCTATCCGCGCATGTATCCGCCGAATGAATAAGGCCAAGATGCACACCATATTGGTTTAAGACCGCACTCCGTAACCAGCCATGCCGAGTTTTTCTTGGCGTGGTCTCCTGCTCCTTTTTTGCAATCAGGGCCTTTACGCCTCATGGCCGAAACACCTGTTTATACCGATGCCGACCCAACACTGGCAGAACTGTTACAAACGCACCCACAGCTTACGGTTGACCCCACCTGTGGGCTGATGCTGGAAGGCGTGGCCCTGAACGCCATAGCTGATTCTGTTGGCACACCCTGTTGGGTATTGGGGGCTGGCACGCTGCGCGCACGTATGCGGCGCATGCACACCGCCATGAGAAATGCCGGGCTGGATGTTTCCATCCACTATGCCGTGAAAGCCAATGACCATCTGGCCATTCTTACCCTGATCGGTCAGGAAGGGTTTGGGGCGGATATTGTTAGCGGTGGTGAACTGGCGCGCGCCTTAAAGGCGGGCATTCCGGCAGATCGCATTGTGTTTTCCGGCGTTGGCAAAACAGATGCCGAACTGGAACAGGCCATCAGCTACGGCATTGGCCAGATTAACGTGGAAAGTGCTGAAGAGCTGGAAGCTATTTCAGCACTTTCCACCAAGCTGGGCAAGCAGGCCACTATTACGCTGCGCGTAAACCCGGATGTGGATGCCAAAACCCACGCTAAAATTACAACCGGGTTGGCCGCCAACAAATTTGGTATTCCGTTTCAGGATGCTGCAGCACTGTATGCCCTTGCGTTCACCCTTCCCGGTGTGCGCCCTGTTGGGTTTGCCACCCATATTGGCAGCCAGATTTTAACCACAACCCCTTATCGTGCGGCCTATGCCCGTGTGGCGGAACTGGTGCGTACCGTGCGCGCCGCAGGCAATGCCGTAAGCGTTGTGGATTGTGGCGGCGGCCTTGGCATTTGCTACCGCAATGAAACGGAAGGTCAGCCCGAAGCCCTTGCGGGCGCCATTAAGGCAGAACTGGGTGATCTGGGCGTAAAACTAGCTATTGAACCAGGGCGCTGGCCCATTGGCCCGGCAGGTGTGCTGCTAAGCAGCGTGATCCTGCGTAAGGAACAGGGCATGGATGTACCCTTCCTTGTGCTGGATGCCGCCATGAACGAACTTTTGCGCCCCAGCATGTATGATGCGTGGCATGGCATTCTGCCGCTGGCACCGCAGGCGTTTAGCCAGCCTGTTTCTCTGGCCCATGTGGTTGGCCCTGTGTGCGAAAGTGGAGATACCTTTGCGCGGGACAGGCTTTTGCCTCCACTGGCACGCAATGCACGTATAGCCCTGCTGGATACAGGCGCGTATGGTGCGGTTATGAGCTCCACTTACAACAGCCGCCCGCTTGCCGCAGAAGTTCTGGTTGAAGATGGCCAGTGGCAGGTGATACGCCAAAGGCAGAGTGTTGAAGAACTGTGGCAGGATGAAACTGTGCCCTCCCACCTTGCCAAAGCCACATGAACCAAGGCGGTCTGCACCAATCCCTGACCGCCTCCACCGCTGAGGATGGAGCGCTGGCGGAGCGCCTTGCCACCGCACGCCGCCACGCCGCCATTGTTTTGCGGATAGAAAGGCTGTGGCCTGCGCTACAGCCTGCTCTTGCCCTGCTGGGCATTTACTGCGCGGCATCTTTGCTGCGCATTCCTCAGCACCTGCCAGATGGTGTACGGTTGCTGCTGGTGGCAAGTTGGCTGAGCTTATGTGGCTGGCGGCTGCACAAGGATATTGAAAACCTTGCGCTCCCTACCTCCAGCGAGGTTGACCGGCGGATTGAACAGGCATCGGGCCTTCACAATCGCCCCCTTGCTACGCTCACGGACCACCCTGCAGGCACAGCCTCGCAAAGTTCCAGCACCTTATGGCAAGCGCATCAACAGCGCATTCTGGCATCACTCGGCGCGTTGCGGGCAGGTTGGCCACGCCTTTGGCCCCAAGGCCGCGTGCGGCAGATGAGCGCTTGGGTATTGGTTGCAGCCCTTGCTGGCACAGCCGGGCTTGCGGGTTCCTCCGCGCCGGGGCGTATTCTTGCCGGATTTATTCCGGGGCGGGATGATCCTGATGTGCCCTTCCCACGCGTAGAGGCATGGATAACCCCACCAGCTTATGCGCCGGATGCTCCGGTTTTTCTGGGTAATCTCAAAACACCGCCCCAAACGCCGCAAGGGGCGCACCTTACCGCTATTGTTACAGGCATGGCCTCCCACCCCACCTTGCGGGAACAGGGTGACATGGTGCTGCATGATGCCACACGCCATAAGCTGGATGCCCATAGTTGGAAGCTGGATGTGGTGTTGGAGCATTCTGGCACCGTACGTCTTACAGGCCGTGGCCGCACATTGGCGCAATGGCCCGTCACCGTTCTGCCGGATGCAGACCCTAGCGTGAAATGGGGGCCTAACCCCGGTTCTCCCCGCAAGGAAGAATGGCGCACACTTCTGCCGTATGAGGCCAGCCATGCCTATGGTTTGGCGTCCCTTAAGGTGGAACTGCATCTGGCACATGCCAAACATGGGCCGGAACGTGTGCTTACCATTCCCCTGCCACTTGTTGGGCATCCCAAATCTGTAAAAGGCGCTATCAGCCCGGATCTGTCGGAAGATCCGTGGGCGGGTGAAACCGTAATCGGCCGCGTGGTCGCAACCTCTGTCAGTGGGCATGAAGGCAAAAGCGCTTCTGCCACATTCCGCATGGGCGCACGCACCTTTCATTCCCCTATTGCCCGTGCTTTGCTGGATGTACGCAAACGCTTCGCTCTGGGGCAGGAAAGCCGGCAGGATGCGGCATCGGATCTGGAAGCACTGGCCGATGCCCCCGGCCCTGTGCGTGAACATACCGGCATGTTGCTCGCACTCAGCAGCGTGGTGGCCATGCTGGATGACAGTCTGACAGATACCGCCACGGCCCGCACGGGCGCCACAAACCTGCTGTGGGATCTGGCGCTGGATATAGAAGACCGCCGCAACGGAGATGATGCCAGTGCTCAGGCATCTATCGATGTGCGTGCGGCCCAAGCCGCCGTGGCACAGCAGCTCCAGCACATGCATCAGGATGGACAGCAAGGGCAACAGGCCCAGCAGGAACTGGAAGACAGGCTAAAAACCCTGCAAAGTGCCATCAGCCGCAAAATGCAGGCGTTAGCCAATCAGGCCATGAAAGATCATACGGTTATTCCTGACCTTCCGGGCTTTACCAGCGCGGGTAATCAGGCTTTTTCCCGCCTGATGCGCCAGTTGCAATCCGATGCCTCCAATGGCCATGCGGATGAAGCGCTCAAGCGTTTGCAGGATATGGAAAACGCTACCGAGCGCATGCGCAACGCAACGCCGCAGGATATGGCAAACCTTGCCCAGCAGATGATGGCGCAGCAGAAAATGCGTGAACAGGCAGCCGCCCTGCATGATCTGGCCAGCAAACAAACCGCCCTGTTGGATCATGCGCAATCTCGCCTTGATGAAAACCTGAAAGCGCAGGCCCAAAAGCAGAGTGATCTGGCAGACGATGGTGATGATGAGGCCGATTACGCCAACATGCCAACATCCGAACTGTTGCGCCGTTTAGGCCTGCCCATGCCGCCGGGTTCGGAAAACGCACCATCTGCGCCACCCCCTCCGCCTGCGCAGCCCGAAACACCACCAGCCATGCCCGACCCTGCCCAAGCAGAGGCACAGGCAGCGGCCCGCCGCAATGAACGTGCCACGCAGCATGCACTGGAACACGCGCTGGATGAGCTGAAAGACGAATTCAAGGATCTTACAGGCAAAATCCCCAGCGCTTTTGATGAAGCCCGCAAAAGCATGGAGGATGCCCGCAAGGCACTGGCCGATGGGGATGATGCCGCTGCCGCCAATGCGGAAGAAAAAGCATTGGAAGCCCTGCGCAAAACCCGCCAGCAAATGCAGGATGCGGTTAAGGGCAATGGCAAAAACAGCATTCCCAGCTTTTTGCCTGCTCTTGGCAGCCCGTCTGATGGATCTTCTGGTTCTGGCAGTGCATCCGATGGACAGAATGGTTCTGGCACACCGTCTGATTCCTCAGAAAATCAGGAGGAAGAAGACCAACAGGGCGGCAAGCGCGATCCGCTGGGCCGCAAGCTGGGTGAAGGCAAGGATCAGACCGAAGATGATTCCACCCACATTCCAGATAACGTGGCCCGCCAGCGCGCCAGAGAAATTGAGCAGGAACTGAGGCGGCGAGATTCAGACCGTACCCGCCCGCAGCAGGAACTGGATTACCTTGACCGTTTGCTCAAACCATTCTGAAACATAAATCAGGCACACTCATTCTACCCAACTTATCTGCAAGAATACCGGGTAAGACTTTGAATTACATTGCACGGAGCAAAAAGAGAGTATGGCACGTTTTTTGGTAACCGGTGGCGCTGGGTATGTTGGCAGCCACGTTGTTCTTGCCCTGCTAGATGATGGGCACGACGTTGTTGTGCTGGACAACCTGCGCACTGGCCACCGCGCTGCCGTGCCGGATCAGGCCACTTTTATGCAAGGTGATATTTCAGACATTGCCTGTCTGGATAAAGTTCTTTCCTCCGGCCCGTGGGATGGCATTTTGCATTTTGCAGCGCTCTCCTTGGTGGGAGAAAGCATGCAGAACCCCATGATGTACATGACAGCCAATGCAGGTTACGGTTTTGGCCTGATTGATGCCTGTGTGCGCCACGGTGTAAAACGCTTTGTGTTTTCCTCCACCGCCAATCTGTTTGGTTCCGCCGGAGAAGGCCCGATTAACGAGGACGCCCCCATCAACCCCGGCTCCCCTTACGGTGAGAGCAAATATATGGTGGAACGCGCCCTGTACTGGGCCGACAAAATTCATGGTCTGAAAAGTGCGTGCCTGCGCTACTTCAACGCTGCCGGGGCTGATCCTGCTGGCCGTGCGGGGGAAGATCACCGCCCCGAAACGCATCTAATCCCGCTGGTCATTGATGCCGCCCTGAAACGCCGCCCTGCCCTTACCCTGTTTGGTGAAGATTACCCCACGCCAGATGGCACCTGTATCCGTGATTATGTGCATGTTACAGATCTGGCACGTGCCCATCTGGCCGTATTGCCTTTGCTGAATGATAAAAGCGTGGTGTTTAACGTTGGCACAGGGCGCGGCAATTCTAACCGTGAAATTATTGATGCCGTTGGCCGCGTAAGCAATCTGGAAGTGCCCTGGCAGGCAGGCCCACGCCGTGCGGGTGATCCGGCCAGCCTGGTTGCCAGCCCTGCCCGCCTGATGGAAGCAACCGGTTGGGCACCAGAGTTTACGGATATTGATCGGATTGTGGAAACAGCCTTCAACTGGCGCAAAAACCACCCACAGGGCTATGGCGCGTAACCTTCTTTTTTCCTGCATGGTGGCATTTGCCTCTGTCATGCAGGCCACCTTTACAGGTCATGCAGCCTTGGCTGAAGGCCCAGCTTATCGCACGCATCTGGCTGGTGTAGGGCTACATGACCCACGCCAAAGAGTGGATGCCACGCAGCCACCTTGGTCTGCAGTGGGGCGCGTGCAAACAGAACTGGGTAGCCGGTGCACCGGTTTTCTGATTGCGCCCAACGTGGTGGAAACGGCCGGGCACTGCCTGTGGCTGAGCCATGTGCGCGGGTTTGTGCAGCCTGAAAGCGTGCATTTTTTACGCGCCTATACGGGGGACCATTACATGGCCCATGCCCGTGCCGTGCAAATTATTATTCCCCCCGGTTACAGAACGGATCAAGAAAGCAATAGCGGCGGGTTAGACCATGCCACGCTTATTCTGGACCATGCCATCGCCAAACCGAATGAGGTTTTTCATATTAATACGCCCCAACAGGCCCTTACACCCGGAATGCCTGTTGTATTGGGCGGGTATGAGCAAAATCAGCCAGATATCATCACGGCTGATCAGAACTGCCATTTTTTAAGCATTACCCAAGATGGTGGCGGAAACCCCATGCTCGTGCATAATTGCGCTGGCACACATGGCAGCAGCGGCGCGCCTTTACTGTTTCATGATCAGGTTGGATGGCATGTTATTGGTGTGCAGGTTCAGGCATTCACCAATGGCCCTGGTGGCCGCGCCGTGCCCCTTTTAAGCCAGAACTAAAAAACACGCCCTTAAACTGCGACAGATCAAAGACAGCCCATATTCCCCTGCGCAGGGTAGGCTTCGTTCTGGTAGAAATACCAAGGTTTGATACCGCAGAAAGGAAACCTCCATGTTTGCCATGCGTCTGCACCAGCCCAAAACACCCCTGCAATGGGAGGAAGTGCCAGACCCGGTGCCCGGCCCCGGTGAAATTCGGGTAAAAGTGCTGGCCTGCGGTGTATGCCGCACAGATTTGCACGTGGTGGATGGAGACCTTACACACCCCAAGCTGCCCATTATTCCCGGCCACGAAATTGTCGGGCGGATTGACCAAATTGGCTCTGGCGTTACCTCCTTGTCTGTTGGGCAGCGCGTAGGTATTCCGTGGCTTGAGCACACATGCGGGCACTGCTTTTATTGCAGCGATCATCATGAAAACCTGTGTGACCATCCCGTATTTACCGGTTACACACGAGATGGCGGCTACGCCACAATGGCTGTGGCAGATGCCCGCTTTGCCTTCCCTCTAGGGGAAGAAGGATCAGACGTAGAAGTAGCGCCGCTCTTGTGTGCCGGGCTTATTGGCTGGCGTTCCTTGGTAAAAACCGGAAACGCGCAAAAAGTGGGGCTATATGGCTTTGGTGCTGCGGCCCATATTATTGCGCAGGTTCTGGTCTGGCAGAAAAAGCAGGTTTACGCTTTTACCCGCCCCGGTGATGCAAAAACCCAAGCTTTTGCGCGTGAGTTAGGGGCTACATGGGCTGGAGGTTCTGACGAACTGCCGCCAGAACAACTGGATGCCACCATTATTTTTGCACCTGTAGGCGCCTTGGTGCCGGCAGCCTTAAAAACCCTGCGTAAAGGCGGGCGCGTGGTGTGCGCAGGTATCCATATGAGCGAAATTCCTGCTTTTTCTTACGATATCTTGTGGGAAGAACGTGAAATTGTTTCCGTTGCCAATCTCACCCGTCAGGATGGATTGGATTTTCTGTCCATCGCGCCCAAAATTGGCATCCACACCACCACAACCACATATGCCCTAAAGGACGCTAACAAGGCGCTGGATGATTTGCGGCATGGGCGGTTTGATGGTGCTGCCGTGCTGGTGCCTTAAGCCCAGATCAATATATCAGGCCGGCTGCGGAGCAGACATTTCCCCCTGCTCCGCAGCGGCCAGAATAGCTGCCAGCAGGCCGGGAAAGCGCGCTTCCATATCCTGCAAACGCAGGCTGTTCATATGTGTCACGCCCACAACTTCCGTGCGCAACACACCAGATTTACGCAGCACCGCAAAATGGTGCGAGATGGAAGATTTGGGCCGCCCATCCTGCAATGGCGCACAGGCCTGAGGCTGCTTCTGCATCAGCTTTTGCACAACAGAAAGCCGAAAAGGGTCTGCCAGCGCGTGCAGAATACCCGCTAGTTGAAACTCCTCGGGGGCAGGATGATCATACTGCTTCATGGGTTGCGCTTGAGCCCTTAACTCTTGCCTACAGGATTAGTTCGATTATAGTCGAACTAATGGTCGTGCAGACCTGATCCGTAACGGAGACTACGCATGCCGACACTGTTTGATACTTATACCCTTAAAGATATTACCTTACGCAACCGTATTGTGGTTGGCCCCATGTGCCAATACACAGCGCAAGAAGGCGTGCCGAATGATTGGCACAGCGTGCATTACCCCACACTGGCCCGTGGCGGTGCAGCGCTTGTTGTGGTGGAAGCCACAGCCGTTTCCCCCGAAGGGCGCATTACCCCCGGCTGCCTTGGTTTATGGAATGATGAGCAGGCTGCTGCCTTTGCCCCCATTACAGCGGCTATAAGCAAAGCAGGCGCAGTGCCCGGCATCCAGCTTGCCCATGCAGGCCGCAAAGCCAGCGCACACGTGCCGTGGGAAGGTGATGACCATATTCCGGAATCAGACCCGGCAGGATGGCAACCCATTGCGCCCTCTCCCGTAGCATTTGGGGCTAACCTGCCCCGCGTGCCCACGGAAATGACATTGGATGACATTGCCCGTGTAAAAGCCGATTTTGTGCGTGCCGCAGAACGTGCCCGAGATGCCGGTTTTAAATGGCTGATGCTGCATTTTGCCCACGGTTATCTGGCACAAAGTTTCTGGTCCACCCATTCCAACAAACGCACGGATCAGTATGGTGGATCTGCTGAAAACCGTGGCCGCTTTTTGCTGGAAACGCTGGAAGCCGTGCGTGCCGTATGGCCTGAAAACCTGCCTCTTTCTGCCCGCTTTGGCGTTATTGAATTTGACGGGCAGGATGAACAGACACTAGCGGAATCCATTGCCCTTGTTCAGAAAATGAAAGATGTGGGGCTGGATTTTCTGGATGTCAGCATCGGGTTTTCCACCCCCACCGCCAATATTCCATGGGGTGCCGGGTTTATGGCCCCGTATGCCCAGCGCGTAAAACAGGAAGCTGCGCTGCCTGTTACAACTTCATGGTACATTAGCGAAGGTCGACAGGCTGATGCGCTGATCCGCACAGGTGCGCTGGATCTGGCAACGCTGGGCCGCCCTTTCCTTGCCAACCCACACTGGCCGTATGAAGCCGCACGCACTTTGCACGTGAAAGATGCGGGAAAAGTTCTGCCACCTTCTTACGGGTGGTGGCTGGCGCGTTATCAGTAACGCAAGATTACTCACGTGTTCCGGGCTCTCCCTCAGATGCCCGGAACACGGTGAGAAACTTATTTTTTCTCTGGCATTCCCACACATTCAGCCGGTCCGGGAAAGCTGCGGTTGCGCACGGCCTGCGCATATGCAGCAGCTGCCTGCTCAACTTCCTTGCCCAGATCAGCAAATTTTCTCACAAACCTGGGCGTGAAGTCCGGGAACAACCCCAGCATATCTTCGGTTACCAACACCTGCCCGCCACATGCGGGAGAAGCCCCAATGCCAATGGTGGGGATATGCAATATCTCGCTAATCTTGCGGGAAAGTGGCTCCATTGTGCTTTCAATCACCACCGCCCACGCACCTGCGTTTTGCACGGCACGCGCATCCGCCAAAATCTGTTCGGCTTCATCCCCACGGCCAACGGTGCGGAAGCCACCATGCGCATGCACGGCCTGCGGTTTTAGCCCGATATGCCCCACAACCGGAATACCGCGCTGCACCAAAAACTGAATAGTCTCGGCCATTTCCTGCCCACCTTCCAGCTTTACGCACCCGGCGCCAGTTTGCGCCATAATCTGCGCCGCCACCCGGAACGCCTGCTGCGGGCTTTCCTGATAACTGCCAAAAGGCATGTCCACCGCCACACAGGCCCGCTGGCTGCCACGCACAACAGCCTGACCATGCGCTATCATCATTTCCGGCGTAACGGCCAAGGTAGACTCCATGCCGTACACCACCATGCCCACAGAATCCCCCACCAGCAGCAGATCACAGTGTGCATCCAGCAAGCGGGCCATGGGGGCCGTATAAGCGGTAAGAGACACGATGGGAGCATCCAGCGCCGCCAAAGATCGCGGTGTGTGCCGCTTGACTGTTTGAGGTCTGCTCACGCGTATTCTCTCCTTGTTTCAGTTCAGGATCGTGGATCAAAAAGTGGGGGCAGCTTTCCTCTATCCCCTTCGGCTGTCAAGCCCTGCCACGGCCTGAAACAGAGCAAAACCATAAAAAGAAAAAGAATGTCCTTCAAAGCATTGACAACACTTCTCCAACCCTTTAGATCACGGCTCAACAAATCGGAGGGATGCCCGAGTGGCTAAAGGGGGCGGACTGTAAATCCGCTGGCGTACGCCTACGTTGGTTCGAATCCAACTCCCTCCACCATTTTCCTTAAAAATATTCAATAGAAACAAGAAGTATAGCGGTCGCTTGTTGAGCGTTCCCCTTCTTAAAACAATCACCATAGACACTTACAAAATCAGTATTTTATTTGTTGCATGAGAGAAATATAATTATTAAATACACTGCGGATAATGACAAACATCTTGCCCTTGTCAGCATCTTCCTGCTGGCACGTAACGGTGATTTCCTTGATAGCCATTACAGCACAGTTGGGATAACCCATGCGACACGTAAAGCCCGCCCTCACCGGCGGGTTTTTTTTGTGTCTTCCTTTCAGCACACGCCATGCCAAATACCAACCAGCATCCCGCCCTGACTTTTGTCATGAGCGAACATCAGCTCGTCAGCATCGTCAGACGTTACCTGCCGAGCCAGCAAACCATCAACCGGGCCGAAGGTCTGGCCTCGATCGGCTTCGGGGCCGCGGAAATGGCCGGGGCCACGAGCCTGCTGGCCGCCCCTGAACCGTTGCTTAGCAAATTAGGTGGCATTGCGCTCGCAGCCCACGGCGTTGACATGATGACCGCCGGACAGCGTGCATGGAACACCGCCACGCCACCGCAAACCCGGACCGAACGTGCGGTCCGCGCCGCGGCCCTGAAGGCGCATGCGCCCCCCGCTGTTGCCAATCTGGCAGGTGCGGCTGCGGACGCCCTGATCCCGGGCGGCCTACTGCATGCAGCAGAGTCTTTCGCAGCCACTCGGGCCATTCGCGTGGCTTCAGCGGACGTAAGCCGACTAACCTTCCGGCATGCCGATATCGCCCCGGAGCACTTCCACCGGCCTTCGCCGTCTCCTCAACCGCCAAGACTACCCACCAACCAGAACCTTCTCTCACCCCATCGACAGAAGCGGCTCAATCTCAACCGCCATGAGGCACCCCCACATAATCGCAAGGCAGAAGGGCATGTCTTGCTGAAGCACGTCGATCCAACCGAGGAATATATCGAACGCCGGTTTACGAAGGAAAAACGCCCTGTCGTTTCATTCTTTACTTCGAAGGAAGAGGCCGAACGTGCTATTCACAAAGTGCTCAGGGATAACGCCTCTAAAATTGATACCTGGCTCAAAAACGCCGCAAATGGAAGCACAGTCTATGTCGAAGGGTATTCCTCGGGAAAGGGAGCTGTCGTAATCGAGAATGCCAATCGGCAACGTAAGGCTGCGCGACGCATTCAAGTTACAATTGTCAAAAAAGAATACAATGGGATGATATATTATGTCCAAACTGTTAAACTGTACCAATGATGATATTCTTGACATGTTCCCGCGTATAAAAAGTCTTGGTGGCGGCCCATTCGGTGAAGACGCCGATATCTTCGGTGATACGTTACGTGAAGTTGTTCAGGATGCACCACAAACTCGTGATCTGCCGTTCAAACAGCAGACAGTCAACGAATTAAGGAATTTCCTGACCTATAGTGACGAAGATATTGAGCGCGTCAGTTGGGTTGTGCTCGGCATAGACCCAACGGCGGATGTTGAAGAACCACCCAACTGGGGCAGCTTTCCCACCCTACGGGCATTCTGGTCAGCCGTTCTGCATGCCTTTGAAAACGATCCTGAGGTGCAGATGGGAAGAGAGATTGACCCGAGTATGTAGGGGCGGGTCGTTCGCCACCATAGTGGACGTTTGAACTCTTGAAGTTCAAGACACAGTTCCATTTAGTCTTACATGAGAAAGTATGCCGCTTATCTCGTACTTTTTCTTGGATTATTACATGCTCGCTGCAGCAGTGAAGCGGCTGGGAAGTTCGTCCAGGATAACAGAAATCTCGTCACTCTGACGAACGATCAGCAAAGTCGTCTTCTACAGGTCAATCTTCCGAGCTATGAGGCGATCGTTCGTCGGGGCATCCATGTCTACCTGACACAAAATGAGTTCAACGCCCTCGTCTCGTTCGTCTATAATCCGGGAAGATGTTGGCAGGGTATCCGTGCTGCTATCAACAGCGGCAACAAACGCAAGGCCGCCAGAATAATCGAGGAGCAGGTGCGTTCGAAAGGCAAGGTCTTGCGTGGCTTGGTCCGGAGACGGTACGACGAGAGGCCATGCTTCTGCTGGAAGGACGATATTGATGATCCGTGCTCTCCTGAGCCTGATTTGTGCCATCTGTATCGGCGGCACCGCACACGCGGGTGCCAAACCGGAATCTTTGGAGGAGCAGTCTTACAACGGCAACACGATGTTCAACGAGGAGCTTGATGGAAAAGCGTTTCTCAATGGGCGGTTGATCGTGCGCGTCGAGCGTGTTTCGACCTGCGTGTCGGCGGTCTGGACCCGCAGTGGCGGCGGATCGGCACTGCGGCGCGACCTGCTGGAATAGGACAAGATGTTTAATGGCGATCCCTGGACCAAGGCTCAGTCTTACTATTTGACGTTCGTCTATGCCGACCATCGGAGCGACGATGTCGTGTCCATGCCTCTCACGGCGCATCCGGACGATTTTGAAGCCACAGATGGTATCACCCTCCTATCGTGCGAACCGAAACGGCATCATCGCAAGTGACGATCTTTGCGCCGGGCGATCCAGTCGGAAACATAACACTCGGCAGGTCTTAATGTGCGGTAACACCGATAACACCAGTAACACCGCAAAAACGATATACTGAATGGTGCTGACGATCATTCACGACACTCCGCAGCCCATGCCTCCATCAGCGGACGTCGCAAATCCAAAATGTGTTCTATACGCCGTGATGTTTTATTTGAAGCGACATGCCTCATCCACTGTAGGCGCTTCTGCCAATTGAATTACCATCAGCGTTACCGGGCCAGACGTTACATTCCCGCCCAAGTGTCCTTTATGCCCCTGCGCATCAGGAAGTGTTCTTTGATCTTCGCCTAAAGATATATCTCCGGGCCCCATTTCAACACGTGTGCCATCCATTGCCTGAACAAACCATGTGCCTTTCAGTGGAATAATCCACTGCACCTTAGGATCGGTATGCCATGCGCCGTTCCAATGGTCCGGCTGCACTGTTGAAATAATTTGCACCTCTCCTTTGGAAAGCACGTCTGACCACTGAGGAGCCGCAGGCTTGTTCATTGTCTTGAGGCTGTAATGATGAAGTGGGCACTTCGTCATATGGCTTACACCATTATGATCCGCCCAGTTGTGCCAGTAATAGGTGGTGGGCGGTTTTTCTGGCTGATTCTGGCCAGTATCCTGAGCACACACAATATTGGCACTCAAAGACAGAAGGCCAATAAGCACCACTCCGGCAATTATGCGCTGCACCATACCCTTCCTTTGCCTGTGATTGTATAAACACCTTATCCGCCCATAAGTTTCTTTCAATACAACACGCAAGATTCCGAGCAAGGCAAGACAACCCTACTGGTTTCTAAAGCAAATATCACGATGCAGACTGCAAATTTTTGGAAACTTGCAGCATGTAACGATGCGGACTCATAAAAACGGCGTAAGGGGACTATGGCTTCTGCTGGTTACTTACTCCGCAGCACATACCATCCAGCAACACCTCCAGCGCGGCAGGAATTGGGGCTACCCCCACCTTTTCCTCAAGTAATTGATGATTGATTGCCAGCATGGCCAGACCATGCACCTGTGCCCAACTTGCTGCTGCCTGCGCACTCATGGCAATGGGTCGGAAACTGCCATCCCGCTGTCCCTCTTCCAAAAGCCGCAGAAGAAGCCCGAAGGTGTTCATAGCGGCATCATGCAATTGGGAATCTATCGTTTTATCCGCATCGGAACTGAACATCAGGCGGTAAAGACCGGGGTTATGGATGGCAAAATCAATACAAGCCTGTGCAGCGGCAACGAATTTCTCTCTTACAGAAAACGTATCTGCTGACATGGCCTGCGCCATGCTCTGCCCAAGCTGAACAAAGCCGATGCGTGCCAGTTCACGCAAAAGCGCCTCCTTATCCCGGAAATGCTTGTAAGGGGCCGCGTGGCTAACACCCGTGCGCCGTGCCACTTCCCGCAAAGTGAAGGTCCAGTTCTGGTCTGCTGCCAGCATGGCAAGTGCTGTGTCGATCAGGGCATGGCGTAAATCACCATGATGATAAGGGCGGTTTGTAGTTTCACTCATTCGTGAGGCTCATGTTTACAGAAGAAACTTTCATTGACACCAAAGTATTATGGCTCATACCCTGCCTGTATAAGTTTCTCCTGTAAACATGGAGCGCACAATGCCTGATGTTACTTCTGCCAATCTGCGTGACATTCTCGATCACCAACGCGCCACGTTCCTACGCGCCGGGCCGCCCAGTTTAAAACAGCGGCGTGCTGATCTGCGCCGCCTTAAAGCTGAAATCCTCAAGCGACGCATTGACATCGTGCGTGCTCTGAAAACCGATTTTGGCCAGCGCTCGGAACGGGAAAGCGCCATTGTGGAACTCATCCCGCTTGTGCAGTCGATCAATTATATGATCCGGCATGTCGGGCACTGGATGAAGCCGGAATGTCGGCATATAGCGGCCTATTTCCAGTGCGGAAAGGCATGGGTGATGCGCCAACCTATCGGGGTTGTAGGCATTATCGCACCGTGGAACTACCCGGTTTCCCTCGCTCTTACGCCACTGGCTACAGCCATTGCGGCGGGCAACCGCGCCATGCTGAAACCATCGGAATTCACACCGGCTACATCGGCAGTGATTGGCGAGATCGTGCAGGCTGTCTTTCCGCCTGATCAGGTATCTGTTGTGACGGGAGATGGCGAAGTGGGTGCCGCGTTCTCGGCCCTGCCCTTTGATCATATCCTGTTCACCGGCAGCACGGCAGTTGGAAAAAAAGTGGCTGAAGCCGCAGCGCGTAATCTCACTCCCGTCACCCTTGAACTCGGCGGCA
This sequence comes from Acetobacter pasteurianus subsp. pasteurianus LMG 1262 = NBRC 106471, assembly GCF_000285275.1. Classification (GTDB taxonomy): domain Bacteria; phylum Pseudomonadota; class Alphaproteobacteria; order Acetobacterales; family Acetobacteraceae; genus Acetobacter; species Acetobacter pasteurianus. Next base: position 123,708 of record NZ_CADO01000139.1, on the reverse strand, counting down.
AATCTCCCGTCGTGATCGAGCCCGGTTTTTCCATGCAGCGGGTGGCAGGCCGCGTGGCATTTGGCAAACTCACCAATGCTGGGCAAACCTGCATCGCTCCAGATTATGTGCTGGTGCATGAAAGCCAACAGCAGGCTTTTGCCGAAGCCTATCAGGCAGCCGTGAAAAAGCTGCATCCCGGCAGTTATGTGGGATCTCCCGATTATACAGCCATCCTTAACCAGCATCATTATACACGGCTCAGCGGTCTGATCCGTGATGCGGAAGAACAAGGCGCGCGGGTTATCCGAATGGGAAGCGATTCCGCAACCGACCATGTGCTTGCGCCTGTTCTGATACTCAACGCTAAACCTGAAATGGCGGTCATGCAGGAAGAAATTTTCGGACCCGTGTTACCTGTGCTGACCTACAAAAATCTTGATGAAGCCATTGCTTTTATCAATGCACGCCCCAGACCTTTGGCTTTGTATTACTTCGGAGAAAAACACGCTGAACAAAACAGGCTTCTGCAACGCACGGTTTCAGGAAATGTGACCATAAACGGCACATTGCTGCATTACGTGCAAGATGCCCTGCCATTTGGCGGTGTGGGAGAAAGTGGCATTGGAGCCTATCACGGAAAAGAAGGCTTTATGGCCCTTACACATGCCCGCGGCATTTACAAACAGGGGCGCTTTAATGCCGCAACGCTGCTTCAGCCTCCATTCAACAAACTGACTGATACCATCACCAATCTGCTTTTGCGATAAGAATGCCACGCACAACAAGACCGGGCATTATTCAGCAATTTTCTAAAGTGTTTGCCTTACACCACAATAAAAATCGGCGGTTCCAGCCCTTGACGCTTATTGTACTTCGCAGTGCAATAAGCGCCACGCCCACTAAACTGAACCATGGAACACGCCTTACATGCAATATTACGGTGCGCCAGAAACGCAGGCACTTTTACCATTTCCTGCATTGGTGAACATGCTGGCCCGCACGGTGCGTGATTACGCAAATGGTGGCATTACATGCCCGCCGCGCACGGTTGTTCCCACGCAGGATGGCAATGGCACGCTGATGTGCATGCCAACCGTGGCGGAAGATTTGATTGCCACAAAGATACTCACAATTTTTGGCAAAAATGCCGTGCAGCATCTTCCCACCATACAGGGCATGATTACATGCGCCGATGCGCATAATGGGCGCTTCCTTTTCAATCTTGATGGTCCCACCGTAACAATGCGCCGCACATCCGCCATGAGCATGCTGGGTATGCGCACATTTGCCCGTGGCGCTGTAAAAAGGGTGTTGATTGTTGGCACAGGCACCCAAGCCATTGCCCATGTAGAGGCGCTCTCAGCCCTATATCCGGGCATTGAGGTTGCAATCCGTGGCCGTAGCCCAGAACGGGCGGAACATTTTTGTAAGCAGCATGCAACAAACCTTCTGACACTGCGCCCAGAAGCCCTCAAAGAAATACCGTTTAACGTTGTTATCACCACCACAGCCAGCACTACGCCCATTTATGATGGCAAAGCCGACCCGCACTGCCTTGTTATTGGTGTAGGCGCTTACCGCCCCGATATGGCAGAAATTGCACCACAGATTGTACAGGCCAGCCAGCTTTATGTAGATGACCCGATTGGCGCCCCAACCGAAGCCGGTGATATTCTGCAAGCAGGTGTAAACTGGAGCACTGTGCACGCTCTGGCAGAAGCGCTGGAGACACCCGCAGACTCAACGCGCCCGGTGTTCTTTAAATCCGTTGGGTGCGCAGTGTGGGATCTGGCCGCCTGCCGCGTTGCACGCACCATGCTGCCATAACTGCCTGTGTCTCATATATCTTGGCATAGCATCCATTAACGTAATGCACCGTGACCTTTTGAGGGTACGAAGTTACGCTTGCCATCACTCATTGTATAAAGCTGAGGAGAACAGCCGTGACGCTTCTTGAAACTCTTACCCACCGGCACACCACCAAAGCTTACGATAAAACCCGTAAAATTCCGGCAGATATTTTTGCTCAGTTACAAGAAGCACTGCGCTACAGCCCATCTTCCGTAAACTCTCAGCCGTGGCACTTTTTTGTTGCTGACAATGATGAAGGCAAAGCCCGCATTGCCAAGGCCACCAGCGGCATGTTTGCGTTTAACGCGCCCCGCGTTATGGATGCATCGCATGTTATTGTGCTGAGCTCTCGCACAAGCCTGCCGCCCGCATATCTGGAAAGCATTACCGAGCAGGAACAGAAAGACGGCCGCTTTGCGGATGAAGCCACCAAAGTTTCCATTACCAAGGGACGCAATGGTTTTGTGGGGCTGCATGAACAAATGGGCGATGTAGCAACCTGGGCACAAAAGCAGACATATATTGCACAAGGTTTTCTGCTGCTTTCAGCCGCACTTCTTGGAGTGGATGCAACCCCCATGGAAGGGTTTGATGCTGCCATTCTGGATAAGGAACTGGGCCTGAAAGAAAAAGGGCTTGCCCCGGCTGTTATTGTCTCGCTCGGCTATCATTCCGATGCAGATTTCAACGCCAAACTACCCAAGTCTCGTCTGCCAGAAAAAAGCCTGTTCACGCAGCTCTAAAAACCACGGCGGACGGTCTGCTGCATGCAGGCCATCCGCCATTTTTATTTTAGTTTTCTAAGTTAGCCGCACTGCAAACAGAAATTTTTCAAGTATTTTCCAGTAGATACTCAGAAAATACGCCTTTCTAACAGAAACCCGAAACCTCCCTTCCCCTCCGTAGCACGCAACTTCAAGCAGAGCTGCGGCGTTACTTATGCACAATTGCATGATCTCAAGAACATGTAAGGGGAAAACAAGAAATGTGCACAGAGGAACGAAGATACATTTTGATATGGGCATCTGGTGCATTTTTAATGGCACTTTCATTACCCGTAACCTTAATGGTGATTATTAAAGATGCCATGCTGCGTGCCAACATACCGGTGCATGATCCGCACAGTATAAGCTGGCTGAAACCGGTATGGGATGCCCTGCCCGATACCCGATCATGGGCTGTGTACAGCACATCTGCCTTGGTTATGTTTACCCTTGTGGGGTTTGTTATTGGGTGTGCCCTTATGTCTTTTGCGTTCCGGCATTTCATTGCCATGCAACAGAAAAATAAGGAATCCCGCTTTCAGAAAAACATGCAGAAGCTCCGCAAGTTTTCCTAACTGCACCTCTTCAGCCGCTTATAACAAGCCGAATGGCAAAGATAACAAAAACCAAAGCTGTTAACCCATCCAGAACACGAATAACAACCGGGTTGGCAAGAAAGCGGCTGAAGAAAAGTGCTGTAAAAGCCAGTGTAAAATACCATGTCAGAGTTAATGCAGCCTGCACTACGGTTAACAGCAGCGCATATGTTACGGCATTTACTTCTGGGGGAATAAATTGTGGAAAGGCTGTAAGATCAAACACCCCAACAAGCGGGTTTAGAATTGTGGTGAACATCCCACGCTGAAAGCCCGACCAAAATGCCTTGGGGGCCTGATTTTCGGAATCTGTTTCCGTCTCTGGTGTGGAGCGCAGGACATTGACCGCCAACCGAAACGCTAGAGAGAGCAGATAGCCAGCGCAGGCCCATTCCAGCACCAGATACAATGTGTGAGATGCCGCAATAAGCGCGCTTAACCCAAATGCCGTGCCAATGCCCCACAGGGTCAGGCCCGCAGCAATGCCCAATACCGCACCAATGGCGGTTGTGCGCCCTACACTGATGCTCAGCCGGATAATAAGGGCCGTTTCTGTGCCCGGTGTTAAAACAAGAACACCCCATGCAGCAGCAAACGCCAGCACAGGAAGGAAAACATGCGGCATAACGATCCGGCTCTCCGGTTAAAGGTTTGGAAGCGTCCTAAAGGAGAAAACGGAAAAGGTGAACAGGCTGTAATAAAAAACAGTACACCCCTGATGCCACTGCATTACTCATAGCATTTGGTTTTAAATACGCTTTGCGCTGTTAACGCGGTACCGGCTGTAATAGCCCCTGCTCAAACGTAAGCGGTGTTTGGGCTGGCCCGCATAAAGTGCGTGCAGGAAAATCAACGCGCACATCCCCCAAAGGAAACGTCAATACAGCACGATTGGGGGAAACACATTGCCCCCCATCATACACATTGCCAGAAACCCAATACATGCTGGCCCGCCACAGTACATGGGGCTTGAGTATTTTCTGGCTTGGCTGTTGGTGGGGGGAAAGGGGCACTGGCTTGCCTATTGCCAGAACATGATCCTGTGCATCTTCAAGCTGCACATCCGGCAATGCAGGAACAGCACAGCGCGTGGCACTGCGGTTGGCAAGAACAACCCACGCCCCGCTATGGGACATGCCATCAAACGCCCCCTGCCCGTCCTCAAAATGCACAGATAAATCAGCCGGTTTGCAAGACCTTACAGCCCGATGTGCCTGCGCTGCATGCACACCACCCACAAGCAGGCACATGATAAGCAAAGGGGCAGACGTGCGGGCTGATTTTACCATGTATCGTATTCTTTCTGTTTTTAAGGCCGGTTTTGCTAACACCTTAAAAACCCAAGGCATGAAGCATCAAAAACAAATACTCCATGCCCTGTTTTTATATTTTTACAGAACGCGGCCGGCAATGCTTTTCAGCTTTGCTACCAGTTCCGGGTCACGCACAGAAGGTGCCGTCATAATAGCGTGTTCCAGTGCATGGTCACAGCCTGCGCTACAGCTATGGCGCTTGCCACCCAAAGCAGGAATAACAGCTTTAATCAGCGCCTTGGCATTGGCTGAGTTCGCCTGCATGGTTTTTACAACGCTATCTACTGTCACGTTGTCATGCTCCGTGTGCCAGCAGTCATAATCTGTCACCATAGCCACCGTGGCGTAACAGATTTCAGCTTCACGCGCCAAGCTGGCTTCTGGCATGTTGGTCATACCAATAACGGAGCAACCCCAGCTCCGGTACAGCTCGCTTTCTGCACGAGTTGAAAACTGCGGGCCTTCCATAACCAGATAGGTGCCGCCACGCACAGCGGTAATACCCAGCTTGTCTGCCTGCGCCTTCAGCACATCGCCCACGCGGTTGCACAGCGGATCTGCCATAGAAATATGCGCAACACAGCCTGTATCAAAAAAGCTTTTGGTGCGTGCAATGGTACGATCAATAAATTGATCGATCACCACAAAATGCCCCGGTGGCAGTTCTTCTTTCAAAGACCCAACAGCAGAAAGCGAGACAATGTCTGTTACGCCAGAAATTTTCATGGCGGCAATATTGGCCCGATAGTTCAGGCGTGAAGGCGGAATGGGATGCCCACGGCCGTGGCGCGGCAGAAACACGCAGCGCACGCCATCCAGCCGCCCGAAAAGAAGCTGGTCAGAAGGCAGGCCCCAAGGCGTTTCTACCGTGCGCCATTCCTTTTCTTCCAACCCGTCAATATCATACAGGCCAGACCCGCCTATCAGGCCAATAACGGGTTCCACAGTTTCATTTTCTGACATGCGACCAGAGTCTCCGGTTTAAAATCACAAACAACACGGCAAGAAAGCACAGATACAAACCTGCACCTATGCCAACACGGCGGCGGGTATCCTGATGCGGTGCAGAAACCCACGCAAGAAAAGTGGTAACATCCCGCGCTTGCTGCGTAACGGTTGCGGGGATGTTATCTGCATATTTTACCGCGCCCTCACGCAAAGGCGGCGGCATGGCGGTGTAATGGCCAATAGCGAAGGAATTGGCAAACCCTTTACCCGGCACACGCACTGCATCGGGCTTATAGCCGGTGAGCAGTGCAAACAGCCTGTCTGCTCCACCGGGGTAAACCTGCACTATGCGCGAAAGATCAGGCGGCACCACACCCCCATTGGCCGCACGCGCAGCCTCCGGCCCGGAATAGGAGGAAGAAAGTGCATCATCTGGCCGAGCATTACGGTGCTTCAGCCGCCCTTCTGCATCCAGCCCGTCTGCCACCTGCCATGTGGCGGCCACGGCGCCCACTTCTTCCAGCGTCAGCCCCATATCTGTGAGATCGGAAAAACGCACCTCCGACAAACTATGACAGGAGGCACATATTCCCGCAAACACAGCGTATCCACGCTGAACAGATGGCAGGTCAAAATGCCCCAACGGCCCTTTGAAAGACCAGTTCTGCTCTGGCGCTTTAACGGGTTGTGCTTGTGCGGGCTGCGCAATATCTGCCCCCAGCATCATAGCGCCCAAAAGCAGCATCCCTCCGCCGCGTAGCCAAAATGTGGGGCGTATTTTCTGCACTATCATGCCTCTTTCCCCTCAAAACGGGTACGTAAGGGCAGAAAAACCAGAAAATACAGGTAATAAACTAAACAGGCAGCCTGCCCGGCCAAAAGCCACCCACCTTGAGCATGATGCACGCCTGCTGCGGCGGCAGTAACCGCAGCCCCTACGCAGGCCAACAGCGCCCCGGCATCTGCCAGCCGTGCCAAGCCACTATTTGCTATGCGCCTACCTTTATCCAGCCACGGCACAGCAAACAGCACAGCCACTGCACCGCCGGAAACAAGCAGCCCCCAGAATTTGGAAGGCACAACCTGCAACATTCCGTAAAACGGCAGAAAATACCATTCAGGTTCAATATCCGCAGGTGTGTGCAATGGGTTGGCTGGGCGATAATTGGCTGGCTCTGTTATCAGCCCCGGCCAAAAGCACATCACGGCCACAAAACCCAAGGACATAACCAATACGGCCAGAATATCCCGCGTGGTAAAATACGGGTAAAAGGGCAGATATTTCCGGCGTATTTCGGGTTGCACAGAAGGGCTGGAACTGCCCTTTGCATGCACAACAGCAACATGCACCAAAACCAGCCCGATAATCACAAACGCCAGCAGAAAATGCAGAGTGAGCATACGGTGCAATGTAGGTGTGCCCGGGCTTTCACCGCCCAGAAAAACCTGTTCCAGCCCCTGCCCCACAAATGGCACAGCCCCTACAGCCTTGGCGGCCACATCTGCGCCCCAGTAAGACATCTGCCCCCAAGGCAGCACATAGCCTGCAAAGGCTGTAACCATCACCAACACCAGCAAGCCACAACCGCTTAACCACACGCTGCGCCGAGGTGGCAGATAGGTGCGGTAATACAGCCCACGCAATAAATGCGCATACAGGGCCGCCATAAAAAACGAGGCCCCTGTCATATGCATGGCGCGTAGCAGCCAGCCAGAGGGCATACGCCGCTCAATGGCCTCGACTGACCCGAACGCAAGCGAGGCATCTGGTGTGTAAGCCAGTGTAAGGGTTAGCCCCGATAACAGCATGAGCACCAGAACAGCCACCAGCATGGCGCCAATGGTCCACCACCAGTTCAGATCTGCGGGCAAAGGCAGGCGGCCATAATGCCGTGCATACGCACCCGCCTGCTGTAAAAAGGAATGTGCTTCCTTTTCTGCCTGCTCCGTATGGCGGGCCGGTGTTGCTGCCATCTTGCCCTTTTCTCCCCTTACGCCACTTATAGGGTACATGCTTCTGCCCTGCGCAGAGCTGCTGTTGGTTTAACGATGTTCGGGTTCATCTTGCAATGACGCGCCTAAAAGCGCACCCCTTGAAAGCCTGTAAGCAGATGGCAGCTTCAGGCAAGGACGATGAGGAAAAGACAGTTCAATGACGCCCACCGACACCGCTGATGTTTCTGCCCACCAAGCCCTTAGAGAACCAGCCCGCCAATGGTTTGAAAGCCTGCGTGACAAAATTTGCGCTGCTTTTGAAGCCATTGAGGATGACGCCGTAAAACAGAACAGCCCTGTTCTGCCCGGCCATGAAGCCGCAGGCCGTTTTGAGCGCAAAAACTGGAACCGCCTGAACGAAGATGGCAGCCCCGGCGGCGGCGGTGTGATGAGCGTGATGCATGGCCGTGTTTTTGAAAAAGTGGGCGTAAACGTTTCCACCGTGCAGGGCACTTTTACACCGGAATTTGCCGCCACCATTCCCGGTGCGGCAGAAGACCCGCATTTTTTTGCCACGGGTATTAGCTTGGTGGCGCATATGTGCAGCCCGTTAGTACCTGCCGCGCATTTTAACACCCGTATGATTATCACCACCAAAGGCTGGTTTGGCGGTGGTGGGGATATTACCCCCATGTTCCCCGAAAGTGCAGAAGCGCAGGATGATGCCGCACGCTTTCATGCCGCCTTTGCGCAGGCCTGCAATGCGCATGATCCAGAATATTATCCACGCTTCAAAGCATGGTGTGACAAGTATTTCTATCTGCCCCACCGTAACGAACCCCGTGGTCTGGGCGGTATTTTTTACGACCGGCTGAACAGTGGTGATGTGCAGGAAGACTTTGCCTTTACAAAAGATGTCGGGCTGGCTTTTCTAAAATCCTACCCCGAAATTATCCGCAGCCGCATGATGGAACCGTGGACGCCAGAACAGCGCGAAGCCCAGCTTATCCGCCGTGGCCGTTATGTGGAATTTAATCTGCTGCACGACAGAGGCACATTGTTTGGCCTAAAAACCGGTGGCCATACCGAAGCCATTCTGATGAGCATGCCACCCGAAGTAAAATGGCCGTAATAAAACACGCGTGATTCTTGCCTCATATGCGCTTAATATGGGGCGGAAACAGAAAGAGGATCTCCCGCGCTTGCCCCATGCTGATAAGCCCCGGCTTTTTGTGATGCCTGAACGGCAGCTTTCGCGTCGTGTGTTCCTGAACACTCTGCTTGGTGGTGCTGCTGCCATTATGGCAGGTGCGCATACAGCACGTGCGGAGGATTCTCTTGCCACCAGTGCAGATGGCGGATCTGCACTTATTATTGGGGGCACGTCTTCTTCCGAATGTGGGCGCTGGGCCAGCCTGCTGGCACCAGCACTTGAAGAAGAACTGCACCTTAGCCCCCCTTTGCAACTTACCCCTACAACCGGGTGGGATGGCATAACCGGGGCCAATCTGTTTGATACCCAACAGCAATCTGCCCCCGGCCCTGTTGGTTTGATAGTACCCGGCACGGCTATTCTTTCCGCCATGCTGGGTGGGCCGCGTATTCATTTTGATTACCGGCGCTGGGCCCCTGTGTTTCTGGTGGCACAACCTAGCGTTGCCGTGGGGCGCATCAGCCTGCATCAGTCTTTCCGCGCACGGCTGAGCGGGCAGCTTACGCGTGTTGCTGTTTCCAAACTCACCGGGCCGGAACTCACCACCGTTCTGGCGCTGGATATGCTGGGCCTGCGCCCACAACCCGTAGCCGGACATGCCACACCAGAAGCCGCAATGGCTACTTTGCAGGCAGGCCAGACCGATGTGATTCAACTGCCGCTGGATGCCAGCTACCCCAGCCGCATTGCCACATTACAGGCTGCGGGTTTTGCACCCTTGTTTGTCAATAATGCGCGGCCGGATATGCAGGTTCATCAACCCAACCTGCCACCCGATCTGCTGGCTGTACTGCAGCAGGAACACAAATATTCCCAACCTGCGTTTCTGCTACCAGCTTGGGGCGCTATTGCCGCAGCATGCAGCTTGCATGCAGGGCTTGTGCTGCCTGCCCTTACGCAGCCCGATAGCATTGCCCGCTGGCGCCACGCGGCTGAAATATGCGCAAACCGTCCGGCCATTCAACAGGCTGCTGCGGCAGAAAATCAGACCATTCTGGCAGGCACGGCAGGCACTCCGTTTTATGAAACGCTCATGCCTGAACCGCATGTGTTGATGGCACTGCGCCGCTGGTTTGCCCAAAGCCTGCCCCGCTGGCGCGATGCCACGCCCCCGGCTCTGCTTTCAACGCCGCCGACGGAGTAATACGCGAACGGACCCTCTGTTCCCTGCATGAGGGTACGTAAGCCCCAGAATACGGCGGCGAATTTCTGGCCTTTCCAGCCAATGGGGCAGTTCGCGCCGCAAAATGCCGCCTTCCTCACCTGTGCCCAGGCCGGTAATAATTTCCACACAGCGTAGGCCCCGATGGGTAGCCACATCCATAAACTCCATCAGCCGATGGAAGGCTTCCTGCGCCACCATACCGTGCAGATCCAACCGCCGCTCTACCTTAAAGCTGCCTTGGGTAAAGCGCCGCCAGCTGTAATCATCCACACCGGGTTGGCGTTTGCCTATGGTTTCTATCGGGCGCGGTGCCTGCTGCACACGCAGGCCCGCAGCAGGGGCACGCGGGGCCATAAAACCATAATTGGCTGCGGCCATACCGCTTTCACCACCGGATGAAGACGCCATAAGCCCACTGGCCTGAGACTTTTTGCCTGCCTTGGCCTGCGCGCGTGGAATAGCCTGTGGCTCTGGCTCATTCTGCGCTGCGGGGGGCACCAGTTCGGCCACATGCAGGGGGGCAACATCCCGCACAACCAGCGCCCATAGCGCCTTTTCCCCCTCCTGCAAGTGCCGCCGACGCCTGTTCACATCACCCTCTACGTTTCATGCCCTAAAACCAAAAATGGCCCGTCAGGCTTGGTTATCACCTGCCTGCGGGCCATCTTTCAAGAAAAGAAAAAAACAGCCCCCATTTGGAAGGCTGCTTTTCTCACACCAGATTTACTATTTGGCGGCCGGATTGCTGTTGGTTAGCAACTTGCCATCGTAACGCCCTGTCAGCGTTTTCAGGAAGGCCACAATGTCCGCCACATCCTGATCAGAGATGTTCTGATCCGGGGTTTGGTAACGGGCCATTTTGCGCACAGCCTCATCCAGCGTTTTTACGCTGCCATCATGGAAGTATGGGCCTGTCAGCTCAATATTACGCAGGTTGGGCACCACAAAGCGGTTCATGTCACTCGCTTCATGCGTTACCGCATAACGGCCTTCATCAGCGTCCGTCAGCTTGCCACCACGGTCTTTGAAGTAATCACCTTCAAGACCCATGATTTCCATGCCGCGTCCACCCACACCAATGCCGGTATGGCAACCTGAGCAACCAATGGCCTTAAAGCGTTCATACCCGCGTTTGGCCTGCTCACTAATGGCATCCGGCTTGCCTTTGAGGTATTCATCAAAAGCGCCATTTGGCGTAGCCAGCGTTTTTTCAAACTCGCCAATAGCCGTGGTGATGGTTTTTTCATCAACCTTGGCATCTGGGCCAAATGCAGCCTGGAACAGCGGTGCGTATTCCGGGTTGCATTCAGCTTGTTGGCCACTTCCTCCCAGTTATGAGAACCCATTTCCACCGGGTTCATCACAGGGCCAGCGGCCTGTTCTGCCAGCGTGGTGGCACGGGCGTTCCAAAACTGCGCCATCTTGAAGTAGGCATCATACACTGTAGGCGTGTTGATGGGGCCTTTCTGCCCACCAATACCAGTGGCTGTAACCAGATTATCCACCCCGCCGGTATCCAGCCCGTGACAGCTTGCGCAGTTGAGCGTGTTATCGCCCGACAGGCTCTTGTCAAAGAACAGCTTGCGCCCCAGCGTCCATTTAGCCGGATCGGCTTCCACGCTTTCTGGCACAGGGCGAATAGGCTCTGCTGCAAACTGCTCTGCCGCACCGGTGTTATTGTAGTTTTTGCGGCGCGTATCCTGCACCCATTTCAACACGGCTTCGCGCTCTGCGTTAGACAGATGGGCGTGCCAGTGCATCATCAGATACAGGTTTGGCGGCATACGGTTTTGCGTAATCACTTCCTCAATGCGGGAAAGCTGCTCTTCCGTAGGGGCTGTGCCCTGTTCAAACGCATCCAGCACCGGCTCTACACGGAAATGACGCAGCCCGTTGGCGCGGTCTTTTTCCATAAGCGTTTTTGCAACCGGCACGCGGAAGTAAAACGGCAGATCACGCTGTTCGGCATGGCAGTAATCACACCGTGCCTCACGCAGGGCATTAAACGCTGCCAGTGCCACAGGATCTTTCAGCGTGGGGGAAGATGCTGGTAATTCTGGTGCTGTAATATGGTCAAAATGCTGCAGGTAAGCGACTGTTCCACCATAAGCCAGCAGAGCTGCACCCACTGCTGACACGATTAATCGTTTCAAAACCCGGTCTCCTGATTTCTACGCCTTGATTGAATAGCTTTTATGCGCTGTTACCTGCATTGTGTTTGATACATATCAATATGTCCAAACGATTGTTTTTATTTTAATAATTGAAATTTTCGATGATCAGGCGTTCAGGACGCCAGATCATCTTTCAAACGGGCGCGGGCAATGGCCACGTATTCGGGGTCCAGTTCCATCCCCAGCCCGTAACAGCCGAGCCTTTGGGCAGCCAGCAGTGTGGTACCCGTACCCATAAATGGGTCAAGCACGCGTGCGCCCTCACGCCCATGCAGCAGAATGCACTGTTCAGGCAGCGCTACGGGAAATGTGCCGGGGTGATCAAACTTTTCCGCTCGCCCCCGCACGGTTTCATACGGAATAAACCATGTATCACCCCGGCAGCGCCTATCCTGCCTGTGGCCACGGCGGGCGATATTGGATTTATCCTTATACGGTACCCCGGCACGTAGCCGATCAAGCCGCACATCTCCATGCAGTGTGAAGTGGAAAACATGCTCGTGCCCGCGGTGCAAAAACCGCTGGCTGTTCATGGGTTTGAAGTGCCCGAAGCTGTCTTCCCCCACAGAAATGGATTTTACCCACGAGATATGATTTTGCAGCACAAACAGATCACGCAGCCGCACCGCTAGTTCAAACGGTAGCCAAGGCTGTGCGGATGAACCGGAAATATTCAGGAAGAACGAACCATCATCCTTAAGGATGCGCTGCAACTGCTGCGCAACCTCCAGCATCCAGTCCAGATAATCCTCTTCCTCCCGCCTGTCTGGATAACTGCGGTAAGACAGGCCGATATTATAGGGGGGAGACGTAACAACCACATCAACCGATTCTGCCGGCACGCGCTTAAGCGCACGCAGGCAGTCACCCATCACAATTTCCTGCTGCCCAATTTTATAACGGCGGGCGCGAGGCGCTTTGGCGGATGTGGTGTTGGCGCGGGATGCCCCGTTACCTTTGGCAGCTTTCACGCACTACGCGCCGCCGCAAGGCGCCATGTGCTGCCGTTAACATCCAGCAGGCGCTCAAAAGTCCACAGATCAGAAAACTCTGTAACGGCATCCGTGCCTGTTACCGGCTGACCTTCCTTGTTCAGCACAAGGCTGATCTGGTCAGAAACAATGCGCACATCAATGGCTGCTGCCGTGCCTGCTTCCATAGGGGAAATGCGCACGTCCTCAATGGCCAGAGACCGAATGGCTTTTACATCTGTGCGCTGTGTTTCTTCCGCATTGGCACGGGCCGTAATACCGGCCTCAAACGCAGCCAGCACTGCGGGGGTCAGATACGTTTTTAATACATCCACATTGCCTTGCGCATAGGCAACCACCACCTGCGCGAATGCAATTTGCGCACCGTTCAAAAACTGCTGGGGTGTAAAGGAAGGATCTTTCTGCCGAATATCTGCCAGCAATGAGCCCACGCGCGTGCCCGGAGCAGGAATATCAAATTCCGCCGCGGTTTCAGCCTGCTCTGGCTTGCCTTCCACTACTCTGGGCGCTGCATCCGGCCGAACCTGAAGCTTTACCTGTACCGGCTGAATACCCACGCGCTTGCCCAGCACGCTACGCAACCGCAGCACCAGAAATGCTGCAACCAGAGCCAGAAGCACCAGATCGACCGGGAAATGGCCGAGAGAAAAATCCATCTGTCTTACGTCCACCAAAAACCTTGCGCCTGTTCTGCCACAGCACATGAAACAGAACCGGAGAATCGCGTGTTACTTATCACATAGTCACGCGCATGGGGGGATACAATCACCTGCCCTCTTGCTAAAGGGGCATTATGCTTCCTACCTTGCGGGTATCATGATCATCCTGCGACACTGCGAAAGCGAATTCAACCGCCATTACAACCTTCATGGGGGAGACCCCGGGTTGGAAGACCCGCATCTTTCTGCTGAGGGCAAGGCCCACGCGCAGGATCTGGCCCTGAAACTGGCAGATAGGGGAATCCGGCGCATACTGGTTTCTCCGTTCACCCGTGCGCTGCAAACCGCCACACCTCTGGCGCAACGCTTGGGCATTACCCCGCAAATTATGCCTCTTGTGCGCGAACGCGGCATGTATTCATGCGATAAAGGTACACCTGCCTCTGTTCTGGCATCTGCATGGCCGCATCTGGATTTTGCCCACATAGATGAGCACTGGTGGTCTCCGTTGCCAGAAAGCAGTGCAAGCCTGGAAAGCCGGGCACAACAGTTCCGCCAGATCATGGCGCAGGATGCCAGAGCATCCGAAACGCTTGTGGTTTCCCACTGGTGGTTTTTGCTGAGCCTGACCGGAGAGAGTTTTGAAAATGGAGACTGGCAGCACTTTTCACCCTGAGCACGCATAAAAAGGCGTGCGCACAGCCCAGATACCCTGCCAAACGTGCCGCTTGCGGTTGGCGGATGCCTGCGGGCATGCTACCGCGAAGGGTATCCAAAGTTGAAGCTGACGAAAGCAGAACCGATGTCTGAAACAGAACAGAGTGCCCCACCCGCACTGCCGCTTGCCGTTAACCTGCAGTACACCCGCGATCTGTCGTTTGAAGTGCCGGTTGGTGCAGAAATTTTTGCCACCCTGCGCAGCCAGCCCCAGATTGGCGTGAACATTGATGTGCAGGCCAACCGCCTGCAGGACGACCAGATGGTTTACGAGGTTGTTCTGTCCATTAAGGCAGAAGCCAAGGAAGCCCCGGAAAAGGAAGGTGGCCCTGCTGGCCGCACCGTATTCCTGACCGAGCTGGTTTATGCCGCTGTGGTCACCCTGACCAACCCGCCGCAGGAACTGATCGAACCGATCCTGCTGGTTGAAGTGCCGCGTCTGATCTTCCCCTACGCACGTAACATCATCAGCGATGTGACACGTGATGGTGGCTTCCCGCCCATCGTGCTGCAGCCGATCGACTTTGTGGCTCTGTGGCAGGCACGCCGCGCAGAATTCCCCGAAGCAGCAGGCCACGCATAATCGCGTTGTCCTTGTTGTAAGGGTTACAAAAAGCCTTCGCACTTACGGGTGCGGAGGTTTTTTTATGCGGGATACGTCCCCAAAGCATCCATAACCGCTGCGGCGGATACATGGTCTGCAACACGTATGTTCTGCCAACCGGCGGCACGCAGCACACCGGCTACACGGCCAGATATCACCACCGCACTTGCCTGCGCGGCTAACAGCTTCTGTTTTGCCTCAGGCAAAGCAGCCAACCAGCCAGCCGCACTCTCTGCTGAAAAAAACAGAACCACCGCCACCTTGGCAGCCTGAATGGCTGTACATGTTTGAGCGTTTATATGCTGGATCGGTTTGGCTGCATAAACAACCCGGCGCACAACCTTAAACCCCGCCTGCCTGCACCAAGCCGCAAGCTCTACGCCCTGCCCTGCCCCAGAGCATAGCAACAGGCTGCCACATTCTGGCTGTTGGTGAGTTTGTAAAAGCGCAACAAGCGCACGGGCATCACCATCCGCACTTTTAACGTGCGTAAACCCGGCATCTCGCGCCCGTTGGGCTGTGCGATCCCCTACCGCATAAACCGGTATATCCAGCGATTTGACCTGCTGTGCCGCTGCAACCGCAGCAGAAACAGCCTGCCCACTAGTAAGTAGTATAGCTGCGGGTAATTTTTGCGGTAAGCGCAGCATACGCCGCTGCACAACCAGTGCGGGTGAGGCCAATGGCAGCCAGCCTGCATCTGCAACGGCTGCCATTGTTTCACTCAGCCCCGGTTCCGGGCGCGTGACAATCACGCCGCGCGGATGCATGGCCTTACCTCAGTTTTCCTCAAAAATATCAGACGGGCTGTCTTTACGCAGGCTTTCACCAAGCTCCTTACCCAGCCTTGCTGCATCTTCTGGCAAGCCAGTAATGCTGCGCTTTAACAGGAAGGACCCATCTTCACGCGCAACAAGGCCCGTAAGGTGCAGTTTGGGGTCTTCCCCCGCCACGATGGGAATAAGCTGTGCGTAGCCACCAATAGGCGTGCGGCAGGAGCCATCCAGCTCTGCCAACAGAGAGCGTTCTGCCGTGGCGACGGCACGGGCCTCATAATCTTCAATCGCAGAGAGCAGTTCGCGCAGTTCAATATCATCTTCGCGCACGGTTACGCCCACAATGCCCTGCCCTGCTGCTGGCACCATAACTGTGGGGTCCAGCACAATGCTGGCACGTTCTGCCATGCCAAGGCGCTTAAGCCCGGCAAGAGCCAACAGCGTGGCCTGACACTGATGGGCCGCGAGTTTATCGAGTCGGGTCTGTACGTTGCCGCGCAGCAGGCCAAATTTCAGGTCTGGGCGCACATGCAGCATCTGCGCCTGACGGCGTACGGATGCGCAGCCAATAAGCGCACCTTCTGGCAGCGCAGAATACGGATCATCCGGGTCGGACTGCGCAAGGCCGGGACTGAGGATCAGGGCATCACGCGCGTCTTCCCGCTTGAGCGTGCAGGCCAGCACAAGGCCGGGGGGCAGCGTGGTTTCCAGATCCTTGAGGCTGTGCACGGCAAAATCAATCCGCCCATCGGCAAGGGCTTCATGAATTTCCTTTGCAAACAGGCCTTTACCACCAATTTCGGCCAGACGCCGATTTTGCACCTGATCACCCGTGGTGTTAATCTGGTGTTCCTGAAACGCGCCCATATCCCGCAAAACGGGGCAGAAGCGTGTCAGTGTGGTAAGGAAGGCGCGCGTCTGCACCAGCGCGAGGGGCGAACCCCGCGTGCCAACACGCAAAGGCAGGGTGCGGCGCCCAGAATGGCCACTTGCCTTTTTCTGGCGGGCCGCCGCTTCCGCCGCAAGTTCCTGCAACGCAGGAGAAGGGGCGGATGAGGAAGGGTAGGCTGAATCCATAAGAGTGTCTATTACCGGGAGTAGAGAAAGGACAAGAAGTGATGATGCCCGGCTGGTCTGAAAAACTTGCGCGACCGAAAAAACATTCCGCCCCCGTCCATCTATTGCGTTGCCGTAAGGATACGCCGTTTTGCATGATGCGTCCATGAACGAAACCGCACAAAACCGCAGGCCAGATGGCCCAATACTGGCCATTGAATCTTCCTGCGATGAAACCGCATGCGCCATTCTGGCCCCCAATGGCACCGTGCTGGCACAGCGTGTTATTTCTCAGGACGGGCATGCAGATTTTGGTGGCGTGGTGCCCGAAATTGCCGCCCGCGCCCATTTGGCCCTGCTGCCGAATCTGGTTAAGGCCACTTTGCAGGATGCCAACATCGCCCCGGCGACTCTATCTTTCATTGCTGCCAGCACCGGGCCGGGGCTGATTGGCGGGCTGATTGTGGGCAGTGGTTTTGCCAAGGGGTTGGCATTGGCACTGGGCATTCCGTTTGTGGCGGTCAACCACGTAGAGGCCCATGCCCTCACGGCTCGCCTGCCCGGCATTGTGCCCAATGGCGCGCCCTTCCCCTATCTGCTGCTGCTGGTTTCTGGCGGCCATTGCCAGTGCATTGCCGTAGAAGGCGTAGGCCATTACCGCAAACTGGGTGGCACAATTGATGATGCCGCAGGTGAAGCCTTTGATAAGGTTGCCAAAATGCTGGGCCTTGGCTGGCCTGGTGGGCCGGAGCTGGAAAAACTGGCGCGTGAGGGCAACCCCAAGGCCATCTCTCTGCCCCGCCCACTTTGGCGACGTGAAGGCTGCGATTTTTCGTTTTCCGGGCTAAAAACCGCCATCTCCCAAAAGCTTGTACCTTTTGGCAAAGAACCTCTGCCCCGCCAGTTTGCGGCAGATCTGGCTGCCTCCTTCCAGCAGGCTGTGGCCGATGTGGTCACTAACCGTATTGAACACGCACTGGATATGATGCCCGAAGCCAAACTTCTGGTGGCCGCTGGTGGCGTGGCTGCAAATACGGTTTTGCGCGCCGCGTTAGAAAAAACAGCCGCACAACGTGGCCTGCGCTTTGCAGCCCCCCCTTTGCGCCTGTGCACGGATAACGCCGTTATGGTGGGGTGGGCAGCCTTGGAAACATGGCGGGAAGCCGCAGAGCGCAATCTGCCCCCCATAAACGATAACGCCTTACGCCCTCGCCCACGCTGGCCACTGGAAGATATGGCCAGCCGTTTTGAAGCAGAAATACCCTCCGCATGAACTATCGCCACGCCTACCACGCCGGCAACTTTGCCGACTGCATGAAGCACGCCCTGCTTGTTACCCTGCTGCAAAGTTTTTTGCGCAAACCCGCGCCTTTTATGGTGCTGGACACACATGCCGGTATCGGCCGGTATGATCTGCACAGCCCTGAAGCCGAAAAAACGCAGGAATGGCGAGATGGCATTGGCAAACTGTGGAATGAAGATGCCGCCAGCCCGCTGGCAGATTGGCTGGAACAAGTCAAAAAAGCAGGCGGTCCGGAATTTTACCCCGGTTCTCCACTGATTATTGCGCAGATGCTGCGGGCGCAGGATGCGTTAATCTGCTGCGAAAAACACCCCGAAGATAAACGCAGCCTCTACCGGCTCTTTACCAACACTCCCAATGTCACGGTGCATGAGCGCGATGCTTACGAGGCCCTGCGTGCCCTGCTGCCCCCCAAAACCGCCAAGCGCGGGCTGATTCTGATTGATCCGCCATTTGAAGAACCGGGAGAATTCGACCGGCTTGCGCAAGCGGTGCAAACCATTCAGGCCCGCTTTGCCAATGCAATTATTGCCATTTGGTACCCCATCAAGCACCGCACGCCGGTTCGGATTTTTCATGAAACGCTTATGGGCACCGGTATCCGCAATATCTGCGTGGCAGAACTACTCATGCGCCCGCCACACAACCCAGATCAGCTTAACGGCGCAGGTTTGCTTGTTATCCGCCCGCCCTTTGGCTTTGCAGAAAAGGCATGCGCACAGCTTGAACGGCTGCAACACGTGCTGGGCGCGCATGAAAGCTGCGTCACCCAGCTTGTAGAGGAATAACGCCCTTACCGGCGTTATGCGTGTAGTTTTATGGCAAGCAAGTGCCGCCACATATCCGTGGCAAAGCCCTGCACGCCTGCGGCCAAAATCTGCACGCCAATGCACAGCAGCACCAGCGCTGCCATACGGCTGACGATACGCGTGCCGGTAACACCCAGCATGGATACCAGCTTATCTGCGCCGGAATAGGCCGCCCATACAATAGCCACAACGCACACACCAGCCAGCGTGGTGCCAATGGTGTACGCCCAGAAAGGTTCATCTGCCGGGCAGCCAGAACCAAGAGCAATAGCCACGGCAATTGTGCCCGGCCCCACTGTAAACGGCATGGCAAGCGGGAAAAACGCGGCATCGGCCCAGTTAGGAGCCATAACCGTACGGCCACCTTGCAGAGCCTGCTTTTCCTTCTGCGCTTCAACCGTTTCCGGGCTTTGCAGCAAATCCCACGCACGCACAGCCACAACCAGCCCACCAGCAACGCGCAGCGCATTTACGGTGATACCGAAAAACGCCAGCACCATACTGCCCAGCCAAAGCGAGGCCATGATGAGGCAGAGAGAGTAAAAAGACACCAGCCGCGCCAGTGCCATAATTTCAGTTTGCGAGCGGCCTGCTGTTGCCTGCGCAAAAATAAGCGCAGCCCCAAACGGGTTTACAATGGAAAACAGCGCAGGAAACGCCAGCAGAAACGAGGAAATGGAAGATGTAAATGCTGTTGCCGTTAACAGCATTGCGGGAAAATGAGCTGACATAACCCCTCACCGTTCTGTCCGAGGCATCCGCCCTCTACCCGAGGAAACACCGTTTAATCACGAAAAATCTGATGGCACCAAATTGCCCACACCACCCTTGTACGTTTTAACAAAGCGTGAGGCCTGCGCAATATCGTCCGCTGGATAGCAGAAATTAAATCCACTGCCATCATTAAGTGCCCATACACTCAGCCCGATATCATCGTAAATACGCACGAAGTCATCCCCCACATGCCAAAACACGGGTTTTAGCCCTTCCTGCAAGGCCAGATCCCGCATTTTCCAGATGGCAGAAATACTATCTGCTTCCTCCCCTGCCGGGTCTCCAAATGCCACCAGATAGGCATCACGCCGATGCAGCGGCAACATGGCCTCACCGGCTTCACCTGTCACATAGCCATAGGGCTGAAATGCCTGAATATCTGGCAGGGCGTGATCCAGATTTTTGTAGTGGGTGTAGGCATCTTCATCCCACTCCCGCACGGCAATACGCCCTGGCCACATCAGCCGCGCCACCACAAACAGCGCCAAGCCCACAGAAAGCGCGATTGTCCACCGCACCGAGCCACGAGCGTGCGTGGCCAGCATCATCTGCCACCAACTGCCAGACGTATCATGCCGTGTGGCCAGTGCGATCACACAGCCAAACAGCAGCAGCAAAGAAAGGAGGGTTCCGGTAGAAAGGGGTTCGCTCAAAAGCCGCGCATGCCGGTAATAGCAGGAGCGGAACGGCGCAATAAACAGCGCAGAAAGCCCCAGCATAACCGGCACAAAAAACGTATTGCCACGCAAAAACGTCAGCACGGTAGCGGTAAGCAGCAGATACAGCGCGCCACGCCATGCCAGCGTAACCCGCTGGGAAAGCCCAATAGCCAAGCTGATAAGCACCACACCCATAAGGGAAAGCACATAGTTGCCGCCCACACGCGCCATTGTCAGAAGGCTTTCTGGCACCATGGCAAATTTGGGCACAGGGTCCAGCATCACCAGACAGATCAGCATAACCCCGCACAGTGAAACCGTGCCCGTTGCCACGGCCACAGAAAAAGCAGCTTCACTTTCCCGTACCACTTGGCTGGGCCTGCGCTGCGCGGGTGCAGGGGCTGTGGCGGCATCCGGGTTATTTTGTATCTTGCGGTTTTTCTTTTCTGCCAGAGCGGCATCACCACGCAAAAACAGCTCGTGCCCGGCAAACATGATCCCCGCCAGAAACAGCGGAATGATGTAATAGAAAAGCCGGAAAATCAGCACCATGCCCAAAATCTGCGGTGCTGGCATATAGGGGCCTAAAGCCAGCAGCATGGCGCCATCAAACACACCAAGGCCACCCGGCACACTGGCCACCAACCCGGCTGTATAAGACGCAATGTAAATGGCCAGAAACGAGCCAAAATCTACCCCGGCACTGGGGGGAAGCAGCACAAAAGCAATACTGGCCGTAGCCGCAACTTCTGCCGTGGCCACCAGTGTCTGCATAATGGCCATACGGGGGGATGGCAGTTCCACCACCCATTTGCGGAAACGGAATTCCCGCACCTTAAACGCCAGCCCGATGTAAGCGGCCACACCGCACCACATCAATGCGCCAATAACCGCCAGTACAGATGCAGGCACACGGTGGCCAATGCCCGGCAACACCGTGGGTTCCCAGATCAGCACGGCACCTATCAGCACCGCAGCACCCAACAGATAGGTGGCAGAACAGAAGGCAATAATCTGGGCTATGGCAAAGGAATTAACGCCCCAGTTGCGGTAAAGCCGATACCGCACCGCCGCGCCAGACACGGCAGAAAACCCCAGATTATGCGAAAGCACGTAGGAACAGAATGCCGCAAAAGCCGCCCGTCGAAAAGGCAGCTTACTATACCCCACCTGAATGACGGCCAGCCGATCATAAAAGGACAGGATAAAGTAAGACAGCAGCGTGCAGCCAACCGCCATCCACATCTGCCGGGCCGGAATGGCCTCCATGGCGTGGCGGATGTCTGAAATACGCAGGTGCCGCAGTTCATGCTGCACCACCACAATGGCGGCCACCATAAGCAGCAGGCCAAGAATATGCGGCAAATGCTTGAGCCACTTTTTCCATCCCCCTCCGCCCGGAAGCGAAGAAGGGGGAGCTGGTGGGGGTGGGGTCTGCGTCATGTAACTTGCGGCGCTATGTTTTAAACCTGCGTCTCACGCAGGAGGGCGGTATCTATCAGGGCCACAGTTTCTGCCACGCCATACAGCGCAACAAAGCCACCAAAGCGCGGCCCTTCCTTCTGGCCCAGCAGAACTTCATACAAACAGGTAAACCAGCTACGCAGCGGTTCAAACGCGTGGCGCTTGCCTACTTCGAACACCAGATTCTGCAAGGTGGCGGCATCTGCGGCTTCACCTTCATACCCTCGCAGGCATTCTGCCAGATCACTCAGCGCAGCGCGTTCCTGCTCGGTTGGCGCGCGGAAGGTTTTGGCCGGGCGCACAAAATCTGCGTAATACGCCACAGCATGTTTCACCAAGCATGCCAGCATGGGGTGCGTTTCGGGTGAAACGGCGGCATCATACCGGCGGATAAAGCCCCACAGCACTTCTGGCGTTTCTGCATTGGCCACGCTGGCAAGGTTCAGCAGCATGCTAAACGGCACCGGGCTGCCTGCATCTTCGGGGATATGGCCCTTATGGATAAACCATGCCGGGTTGGCGCGCAGGTCATTCCCCTTAGGGTTTTCGGCCTGCAACACCTTGGCTTTATCAACATGTGTCAGATATTCATCCGCCGTTTTGGGGATGACATCAAAATACAACCGCTTAGCGCGCTGCGGCTGGTTGAACATAAACTGCCCAAGGCTTTCCGGCGGGGCGTAACGCAGCCATTCTTCAACAGAAAGCCCGTTGCCCTTGGATTTGGAAATCTTCTGGCCTTTTTCATCCAGAAACAGCTCATATGTCAGCCCGGCTGGCGGGGTACCGCCCAAAATCTTGCAGATACGGCCAGAAAGCCGCACGCTGTCTATCAGGTCCTTACCAGACATTTCATAATCAACGCCCAGCGCATACCAGCGCATGGCCCAGTCGGCCTTCCACTGCATTTTGGCGTGACCACCGGTTACGGGTGTTTCAAACACCTCACCGTTGGAAGGGTCTGTCCAGCGCACAGTGCCGGCTGCAGCATCTATGGCGTCCATCTTGACCTGCATCACCTCACCCGTACGGGGGTGGAGCGGCAGAACGGGGGAATAAGTGGCGCGCCGGTCTGCCCCTAAGGTGGGCAGGATAACCTTTAGAATCTCATCATGCACTTCCAGCACGCGGCGGAGTGCGGCATCAAACCGGCCAGAGGTGTAATACTGGGTGGAAGACGCAAATTCGTATTCAAAACCGAAGCTGTCCAGAAATGCGCACAGGCGGGCGTTGTTATGTGCGGCAAACGATTCGTGCGTGCCGAACGGGTCTGGCACGCGAGAAAGAGGCTGACCGATATATTTTTCCAGCATGTCGCGCTGGGGCACATTATCGGGCACCTTGCGCAGGGCATCCATATCATCGGAAAAAGCCAGCAGGCGCGAGGGGCGGCCTGTCAGGGCTGTATAGGCCTGCCGCACCCAAGATGTGCGGGCAACCTCACCAAACGTGCCAATATGCGGCAGGCCGGAAGGACCATAGCCCGTTTCCAGCAGCGCCGGGCGTGCATCGCCCTCACCGTTGGCGGTGCTGCGCACACCAACATGATCGGCTAGTTTACGCGCCTCCTCAAAAGGCCAGGCACGTGGAAGATCGGAAACGGGAGCGGATCGGCTTTCTGACATGGCGGGAAGCTATGAACTGGACACGCTGCGGTCAATCCAAAAACGCGCAGCACAGGATGGATAGAGGCAAATTTTACCAATCATTGACGTTAGCACCCCTGCGTTTCATGCTTTATACTTAAATCAAGAAGGCTTCAGCAAAGGACAGGCCCAACCCATGCGCCGCACCTCCGCCCTTATTCTTATTGGCAACGAAATCCTTTCCGGCCGCACAAAAGATGAAAACATCCAGTTTCTAGCCCTCCGCTTAGGTGAACTGGGGATTCCTCTGCGCGAAATCCGTGTGATTCCGGACATTCGGGAAACCATCATCAACACCGTGACAGAAATGCGCGCGAAGTATGATGAGGTCTTTACCACCGGCGGCATTGGCCCCACGCATGATGACATCACAGCCCCCTGTGTTGCCGAAGCTTTTGGTGTACCGTGGGAGATTCATCCACCCACCTTCAAACTGCTGGAAACCTATTTTGGGCCGGAAGAATTTAACGCCGCCCGCCAGCGCATGGCCAAGCTGCCGCAAGGTGCCACACCTATTGTAAACCCGGTTTCACTGGCTCCGGGCTTTAGCATTGGCAATGTGCACGTTATGGCCGGTGTGCCCCGCATTATGCGCGGCATGTTTGATAGCCTTGCCCCCAGCCTGCAAAAGGGCGCGCCTGTTTTTTCTCGCACATGGCACACCACATCGCTTTTTGAAGGCACATTGGCTGACGGATTGGAGGATATTCAGAATCGCTTTCCGGATCTGGATATCGGCTCCTACCCTTTCCATCGTGAAGATGGCCGCCGTGGCGTAGCCCTTGTTGCCAAAGGGCAGAACCGGGCCGAGGTAGAAGAAGCGGCCAGCGCTATCCATGATCTTATCAAAACAAAAGGCGGCATCCCCATAGAAGGAGAGCCGCCTGTCTAACGCTTTACGCACCTCCCCGTCGGTTTTGCGCCAGCGGGGAGGTAACACTGCGTATGTTAGCTTAGGGCTTCGCGCCCCATTGCCAGAAACTTTTCACGCCGCAGTTCTTTCAGGCGTGCCGGAGCAATTGGCAGAAGTGTTTTAAGTTCTTCTGTCAACGCAGTGCGGACAGATTCGATCGCCACAGTTGGCTCACGCTGTGCGCCGCCTACGGGTTCGGGAATAATCCGATCAATCAGGCCCAGCTTCTGCAAATCCTGCGCCGTCAGCCGCAGCGTTTCTGCTGTCGTGCTGGCCTGCTTGGGATCACGCCACAAAATAGAGGCGCAGGCTTCGGGCGAGATAACGGAGTAGATGGCGTTTTCCAGCATCATCACCCGGTCACCAGCACCCAGCGCTACAGCGCCACCAGAACCACCTTCACCAATTACAGTGGCAACAAGCGGCACAGGCACTTCAAAACAGGTGGCAATAGAACGGGCAATGGCTTCGGCCTGCCCGCGCTGTTCGGCATCAATACCGGGCCATGCGCCTGCGGTATCAATAAATGTCAGAATCGGCATGTTAAAGTGCCCGGCCATGCGCATCAGCCGTTGCGCCTTGCGGTAGCCTTCTGGCCGCGCCATGCCAAAATTATGCTGGAGCCGGGTTTCAAGGTCTGAACCGCGTTCAGTCCCGATCACCATAACCGGTGTACCGTCAAAACGGCCCATGCCACCAATAACAGCTTTATCATCTGCAAACAGACGATCCCCCGCCAGCGGCGTAAAATCTGTTATCAGCGCATTCACATAGTCCTGCGTGTGCGGACGCTGCGCATGGCGGGCTACCTGCACCTTCTGCCACGGCGTAAGCTTGGCATAGATGGCACGCAGGTGCTTTTCCGCCTTTTCAGAAAGACGGGCCGTTTCTTCTTCTATGTTGACCCCGTTGGGGTCAGTCATTTGCCGCAGCTCGTCGATCTTGTTTTCAAGTTCGGCGACGGGCTTTTCGAAATCCAGGAACTGACGCATGCAGAAGCCGATAGCACAATGACGTGTAAAACCAAGTCACTTCATGCAACCAAACATATCTGAATGTCGATTTTTCACTTGGTGTGGGCAGAATCCGCCGCCAGAGGGTGATGCGCCTGCACGGCCTTTTGCAGGCGTTCTGTCTGTACATGGGTGTAAATCTGGGTGGTGGCGATGTCTGCATGCCCCAGCAACATCTGCAAGGCCCGCAAATCTGCCCCATGCGCCAGCAAATGCGTAGCAAAGGAATGGCGCAGCACGTGGGGGGAAAGACGCGCCGGATCAATTTCCGCCCGTATGGCCACTGTGTGCAGAATCCGGTCAAACGCCTGCCGTGTCATGGGTTTTGCTGGGTCACGGCCGGGAAAAAGGAATGGACTTTCCAAATGCGCATCCACTTCCAGCAAAGCCTGCGCCGCTTCCCGCGCACTGTCTGAAAGTGGCACCAAACGTTCCCGCCCGCCTTTGCCACGCACCATAATCATGCGTTGGTCACCGGCTATGGCTTTGCGTGGGAGCGCCAATAATTCGGAAATACGCAGGCCAGAGGCATACAGCAGTTCCAACGCTGCCTTGGCCAAAATGCCGCGTCGTTTTTTGGCCAAGGATGCTCCTGCGGGTTCTGCACAGGCATTCAGCAGCGCAAGCACTTCCGATTCGGATAAAAAACGCGGCAAGGGTGTGCGGGGTTTGGGGCTATCCAGATGCGCTGCCGGGTTATCCGCACGCATCCCTTCACGTAGCAAGAACAGGTAAAACTGCCGGATGCAGGACAAGCGCCGCGCCACCGTGCGCCGCGCCTGCCCGCTGCCTACCAAGGCAGCCATCCAGTTTTGCAAACCCTCGGTTGTGGCCGTTTGCAGGGTTTGCCCCTCCCGCGCCAGACTTTCAGCGCAGGAGGTCAGGTCTGCTTCATACGCAGCCAGCGTATTGGGGGCGGCTGCGCGCTCGGCAGCCAGCATCTCCAGAAAAAGATCAACACCCCCGCTTAGCATGGCTTACGGATGCGCAGGTGCTGCCGGAGCCGGAGCTGCAACCGGCGGCGGAGGGGCCACGGGTGCTGGTGGCGCAACAGCCGCTGGCGGGGCCGGAGGCGCGGCAGGCGTAATGGTGGGCTGTGCCGGAGCCGCAGGCACAACCGTAGAAACCACCGGAGCCGGAGGGGCAGCCGGCACCGCCACGCTTGGCGCAGCGGCAGATGTAGCCGGGGCAGCCAGTGGCAGATCACGATGCACTGGCTGGGGGACGGGTGGATGTGCGCTTAGGCCCAGCGCGGCAAAACCGCCCAGAACAACCGCAAACACTGCGGCGGCAACAATCAGAACCGTGCGGTTCATGCAGCTTGGCTCCCTTAACTGATATAGGTGTGTTCTGTCTGCTGTATGTTAAGCTGTGTTCCATGTCATCACGTATCTCTTCTCCCCACTCCGAAACAACGGACCCACCACCCATTCCGCTTGATCTGGAACGGGTCAGCCGTAGCCACGGCTCTGGCATCATTCCCTTTGGCCGCAGCATTGTGCTTGTGGGCCTTATGGGGGCAGGAAAAACCACCATTGGCCGCCCCCTTGCCACCCGGCTGGGGCTGCCATTTGTTGATGCCGATGTAGAAATAGAACGCGCAGCGGGCTGTTCCATTGCAGATGTTTTTCGCCTGTATGGTGAAGCCGCCTTTCGTGATGGAGAGCGGCGGGTGATTCGCAGGTTGCTGGAAGGCCCACCTATGGTGCTGGCCACTGGCGGCGGTGCGTTTATGGATTCCACCACCCGCGCCCTGGTGCGTGAGCGTGCAGTTTCCATCTGGCTGCGTTGCCCCCTACCCGTGCTGGTGCGCCGCGTAAGCGGGCGCACGCACCGCCCGCTGCTGAACACGACATCCCCGCGTGAAGTGCTGGAAAACCTTATGGCCATCCGCCATCCGGTTTATGCCGAAGCGGATATTATTGTTGATTGTGGAGACAACAACGTGGAGCACACAACCACGCGCGTTATGGAAGCCCTTGCCCTTTCGCGCCGTCCGCTAAGGTTACCTGTCACCTTGGCGCATACATCTTATGATGTCGTGATCGGCACGAATCTGATCAGCCGCGCAGGTGCCTTGCTGGCCCCGGTGCTGCCCCAGAAAAACGTGGTCATCATTACGGATGAAAACGTGGCCCCGCGCTACCTGCATCAGCTTGAAACCGCTTTGGCGGAAACCGGTATTACATCTCGCAGCCTGCGCGTGCCGCCGGGGGAACAGACCAAGTGTCTGGAGATGTACCAGAAGCTGACAGACAACATTCTGGAGCACGGCATAGAACGCCGCACCAGCATTATTGCACTGGGCGGCGGCGTGGTGGGGGATCTGGCCGGATTCGTGGCCGCCACCACATTGCGTGGGCTGCCCTTTGTGCAGATTCCCACCACATTGCTTTCTCAGGTCGATTCTTCCGTGGGCGGCAAAACGGGCATCAACACCCGTTGGGGCAAGAATCTGTTAGGGGCATTCCATCAGCCACTTTGCGTGCTGGCAGATGTTTCCACCCTTGCTACCTTGCCGCGCCGTGAGCTGGTAGCCGGTTATGCCGAAATCGTGAAGTCCGGCTTAATTGGCGATGAAGCCCTGTTTACATGGTGTGAAGAAAACGGCGCAGCCGTGCTGGATCAGGACCCGGAAGCGCTGGCAATGGCTGTACAGCAGGCTTGTGCCTTCAAGGCCCGCGTTGTGGCAGCCGATGAACGCGAGCAGCAGAAAAGCAATGGCCGCGCCCTGCTCAATCTGGGCCACACATTTGGCCATGCTCTGGAAGCCGAACTGGGTTATGATGGCCGCCTTTTGCATGGCGAGGCTGTTTCTATCGGCCTGAATCTGGCCTTTGCGCTTTCCGTCCGTCTGGGCCTGTGCCCACGTGCAGACATGGAGCGTGTGAATCGCCATCTGGAAGCCTTGGGTATGCCCGCACATATCCGGGACCTGCCCCACACCTTCCGCACGCAGGATCTGATGGCCCATATGCAGCGTGACAAGAAGATGCAGGATGGGCGCCTATCCTTTGTGCTGGCGCACGGAATCGGTCAGGCATTCACCACGCGGGATGTGCCTGCAACAGCCGTAAAAGAGGTGCTGGAAGCAGACGGAAGCGTGGCTTAAAAGCAGCTACACCACACCGCTGTAAGTTATCGGGTTGTAAATGTGTCACCTTGCCGCAATTCCGCCTTAATCAGACGAGAATGAGGGCGAGATACATGCTTTTGCAACATGTTATGGAAAGGGCCAGAAACCGTGGAAATACTTTTGCGTCAGAAACATATTCGTCCCACGAAATGAACTGTTGCAAATACAACACGGTTATGGCTTGTAATCACTAAGAGTATGAAGCTTCGGGTTCCTATTTTGGAACTGATCGTTTTATACAGCTTTAGGCATCTAGCTGGACCTGCCCGCTGAAATGGTTGGTGGGTTAGTCGAACAGATGAAATATTGAGGACCAAAAAATGCGTCTCCGCACGGCGTTACTTGCAACGACACTGATGGCAGCGGCTCCGGCGGCCGCATCTGCCACCACGATTACAGGCCCGTATGTAAACGTGGCCGGTGGTTATAACCTGGTTCAGAATCAGCACGCTCACCTCAACGGTGCAAACGCTGCTGGTGCCCCTCCGGGTGGGACCTCCTCTCAGCTGCGCCACAACACCGGCTTCACCGGTTTTGGTGCGTTCGGTTGGGGCTTCGGCAACGGCCTGCGCGCTGAAGTTGAAGGCGTTTACAACTACTCCAACATTGACCACCGTCCGGGCACATCCGTTCCTGGCCATACCCGTGGTTCCGACCAGTCCTACGGCGGTTTCGTGAACGTGCTGTATGATATCGACCTGAAGCAGTTCGGTATTGATGCACCTGTAACCCCGTTTGTTGGTGTTGGTGCCGGTTACCTGTGGCAGCACTACAACCCGATCGACACCCACTATGCTAACGGTTCCCACACCCGCATCGGTGGCACGAACGGTGGCTTCGCTTACCAGGGTATCGTCGGTGCCGCTTATGACACGGGCATCCCGGGCTTCCAGGTGACCACGGAATACCGCATGATCGGTCAGCCGGGCTCCTTCATGGACGGTGCGTTCCACTACTCCGGTTCCAAGGGCACCGGCGGTAACGTGAACTTCGATCACCGCTTCAACCACCAGTTCATTCTGGGCCTGCGTTATGCGTTCGATACGGCTCCGCCGCCGCCGCCGCCGGCTCCGGTTGTTGCTGCTCCGGCTCCGCTGCCGGCTCGCTCCTACCTGGTGTTCTTCGATTGGGATAAGTCTGTCCTGACCGCTCGCGCTCGCCAGATCGTGGCAGAAGCTGCTCAGGCTTCCACCCACGTTCAGACAACCCGCATCGAAGTTAACGGTTACACCGATAACTCCGCTGCTCACCCCGGCCCGCGCGGTGAAAAGTACAACCTGGGTCTGTCCCTGCGTCGTGCTGACAGCGTGAAGGCAGAACTGATCCGTGACGGCGTTCCGGCTTCCGCCATTGACGTGCACGGTTACGGTGAAGCTCACCCGCTGGTTCCGACCGGCCCGAACACTCGCGAACCGCAGAACCGTCGCGTGGAAATCATCCTCCACTAATCGGCCTGCTTCCGGTTTTCGGAAAAAAGAAAGGGGTGCCTTCGGGCACCTCTTTTTTTTATGTCTGCTTTTTCTGCATTCCAGTTTAAAGCTTTATGCCATGAGCAATGCATCCCCCTCTCCTTCTGCCGCCACAACCAAGCTTATCCGCCTGATAAAGTTTGGCATGGTGGGCAGCCTTGGTTTTTTGTGGGATTCCGGCACCGTTTACGCATTGCGTCCGCTCATTGGGCTTACGGCTGCAACGTTGGTAGCCTATTTTGTGGCAGCCACGCTTAACTGGGTTTTTAACCGAATCTGGACGTTCAAAGGCGCAGGCCATCATGAGCACCCTGTGTTGCAGTGGCTCAGATTCCTAAGCGCCAACAGCCTTGGTTTTTTCCTCAACCGCGGCACTGTTTACCTGCTTTTCTATATTTTCCCGTTTTGCATGCAGCATCCCATTATTGCGCTAGCCGCAGGGGCCGGGGCCGGTATGCTGGCCAATTTCAGTATGAGCCAGAAAATTGTCTTTCGGGAAAAACCGCCAGCTTCTGCGCTGGAATTGGCTGAAATGTCAGTTGAAATTTCACCCCCAACCCCACATCAAACATCCGATACATAATTTGGCCATATCACCGGCCATTCTCTGCCCTCTTTCAGATCAGCGCAGTGTGCGCTACATCAGGAACACAGGTTAAGAGAACCTTGCCGTTTTCATCTGGCCGTGAGGCCCCTTTCCGCAAGTGTGGAAGCATCACGTGCCCAACCAGTTTCAGGATCGTCTGCCTCACGCCATGCTGACAACAAACGAAATTCGCACCGCTTTTCTGGAGTATTTTGCCAGCAACGGTCACCAGATTGTACCTTCATCGTCTCTGGTTCCCAAGAACGACCCCACCCTGCTGTTTACCAACGCGGGTATGGTGCAGTTCAAGAACGTGTTTACCGGCCAGGAAACGCGCCCCTATTCTCGCGCAACCACTGCGCAGAAGGTTGTGCGCGCCGGCGGCAAGCATAACGATCTGGACAATGTGGGCTATACAGCACGGCACCACACGTTTTTTGAAATGATGGGCAATTTCTCCTTCGGTGATTACTTCAAACCCGAAGCGATTGAATTTGCGTGGAATCTGGTCACCAAGGGCTTCAACCTGCCCAAAGACAAGCTTCTGGTCACTGTATTTGCAGAAGATGAAGACGCCGCAGGCCTGTGGCGCTCCATTGCCGGGCTGGATGACAGCCGCATTATCCGCATTCCCACATCAGATAACTTCTGGCGTATGGGCGATACCGGCCCTTGCGGCCCTTGCTCGGAAATCTTTTTCGATCACGGCCCGGATGTTCCCGGTGGCCCACCCGGCTCCCCCGATGAAGACGGGGATCGGTTTGTCGAAATCTGGAACCTCGTGTTCATGCAGTATTTCGAAGACCCACCGGGCACACGCTCTCCGCTGCCGCGTCCCTCTATTGATACAGGGCTGGGGCTGGAACGCTTTGCCGCCATCATGCAGGGCAAGCGCGATAACTACGATACAGATACGTTTGTAGCCCTTATTCAGGCTTCGGCAGATCTCACACATCAGGCAGTTGATGGCCCATTCAAGGCCAGCCACCGCGTTGTGGCCGACCATCTGCGTTCTACTGCCTTCCTGATTGCCGATGGCGTGCTGCCTTCAAAGGATGGCCGAGGCTATGTGCTGCGCCGTATCATGCGCCGCGCCATGCGCCATCTGCACATGATGGGCACCACAGAACCCACGTTCTATAAGCTCCTGCCTGCTCTTATCCAGCAGATGGGCGGTGCGTATCCTGAACTGGTGCACGGTGAAGCCCTGATCCGTGAAACCATGCGCGGTGAGGAAGAACGCTTTAAAGCCATGCTGGATCGTGGCCTGCACCTGCTAGAAGAAGAAAAATCTCATCTGGCCAGTGGCGCATCCCTGCCGGGTGATGTGGCCTTCCGCCTGTATGATACGTTCGGCTTCCCGCTTGATCTAACGCAGGATGCCCTGCGTGGTTCCGGCCACGATGTGGACGTTAAGGGCTTTGAAGAAGCCATGGCTGTGCAGCGCCAACGCGCCCGCGCAGCATGGACAGGCTCTGGTGATACAGCCGTGGAAACCATCTGGTTTGAAGCGCGTGACAAGTTCGGGGCTTCCGAATTTCTGGGCTACAGCACGGAACAGGCGGATGGTGAAGTTCAGGCCGTTATTGCTGGCAATGAATTCCTGAAAGAAGCCCCGGTGGGTTCTGAAGTGGCCGTGCTGCTGAACCAGACACCGTTCTATGGTGAAAGCGGTGGTCAGGCTGGTGATACCGGCTTCCTGACGGCCTCTGGCGTTAAAGTTGCCATTACGGATACGCAGAAAAAAGCTGGGGATCTGATCGTGCATTACGGCACGGTTACGGAAGGCACATTGCGCCCCGGCATGGCTGTAACTGCCACGGTGGACCATGACCGCCGCAGCGCCATTCGTGCCCATCACTCCGCTACCCACCTGCTGCACGAAGCCCTGCGCCGCCACTTGGGTGCGCACGTGGCCCAGAAAGGTAGCCTGAACACCGCCGAACGCCTGCGCTTTGACGTAAGCCAGCCCCGCCCGATTACGGATGAGGAACTGGCAGCCATTGAAGCCGAAGTAAACAACCGTATCCGCGATAACTCGCAGGTTGTCACACGTTCCATGACACCGGATGAAGCCATTGCCGAAGGGGCTACCGCCCTGTTTGGTGAAAAATACGGTGATGAAGTGCGCGTGGTTTCCATGGGTGCTGGGGCCGACAACAAAAGCCCGTGGTCTATGGAGCTTTGTGGCGGCACGCATGTAAACCGCACGGGGGATATCGGGCAGTTCCGCATTGTTTCAGAAAGTGGTGTTTCCGCTGGCGTGCGGCGTATTGAGGCCGTGGCTGGTAAAGCTGCGCAGGATCTGACTGTTTCTAACGAACAGCGCCTGACCCAGATGGCCGCCATGATGAAGGTTTCTGTGGCCGATGCCCCAGAACGTCTGGCCGCCGTGCTGGAAGAACGCCGCCAGATGGAAAAACAGATTGCCCATCTGCAGCGCCAACTGGCCACCGGCAACGTGGCTGCTGCTGGTGTGGACAAAATTGGTGCAGCGCGTCTGGCCACCCGCAATGTGGGTGAAACGCCCCCGCGTGAACTCAAAGGGCTGGCCGAAACCATTCTCAAGCAGGGCAATGCCGATGTGGTGGTGCTGATTTCCACCGCAGATGGCAAAGGCAGCGTTGTGGCCGCCGTTGGCCCGGAAATGGTGGAAAAAGTAGATGCCGTAGCCCTTGTGCGTGCTGCCAGTGCTGCCATGGGTGGCAAAGGTGGTGGCGGGCGGCGCGATATGGCCCAGGCTGGCGGCCCGGATGCTCAGGCGGCCGATGCCGCTTTTGCCGCCGTGCGTGAAGCCCTGAAGACCATGGCCTGAAACATCGGCCAGACGGGAAGGAACTCCTTGGTGCCTTCCCGTTTTCTTTCCTTCATGTTGGCTTTCGCGTAAGGATTACTCCATGTCGCTACTTGCTTCGCTAAAACTTGTTGTTGCGCGCCCGCACCGGGAAGCGCGCCCTTTCCTTCTGGCATCTGGTGCCACGGCTGCTTTGGCCTACTGGGCTGGCCGTAAACTGCGCTGCCCGGTATTGCGCAATGTGGGCCATGCCAGCGCAGGCTTTTTTGGCTTCTGCCTGTATTTCTTCCGTGATCCGGAACGCGTCACCCCCGCCCGTAACGATGTGGCTGTGGCCCCGGCTGATGGACACATTGTTTCTATCGAAAAGGTAGCCCCGCCAGCAGAACTGGATATGGGCACAGCACCGGTATGGCGCATTGCCACCTTCCTTTCCGTGCTGGATGTGCATGTTAACCGCATGCCTGCCGCTGGCACAGTTACGCGGGTGGCCTATCACCCCGGCCTGTTCCTGAACGCCAGCTTGGACAAGGCTTCCGAACAGAATGAACGCAATGCCCTCAGCCTTACCCTGCCCGATGGCCGCATGATGGCTGTGGTGCAGATTGCCGGGCTGGTGGCACGCCGCATTGTCTGCTCCGTAAAGGAAGGCGACAAGGTGGAAGCTGGTGAACGCTTTGGCATTATCCGCTTTGGCTCCCGCACTGATCTGTATCTGCCGCCGGGTGTGGAACCTCTGGTTTCTGTCGGGCAGACAATGGTAGGCGGTGAAACCGTCATGGCGCGGTTGTAAAACAGAGCAATCGTGACACAACCTTCCTCATCTCCTTCTGCTCCTGCGCAGCAGACTTCCGAAACACCGCGCCGTCGTCGCCGTTTGCGGCGGCGGGTCCGCAGCAAAATACGTGGGCCATCCTTTAACCGGCTCATTCCCAATATTCTCACCATGTTGGGGCTTTGCGGTGGCCTTATGGGCATGCGTTTTGCGGTGGACGGGCGTTTTCAGGCCGCTGCCGTGGCCTTGCTGATTTCCGCTTTTATTGATGGGCTGGATGGCCGTATCGCCCGGCTGCTACGCGGTTCCACCCGCTTTGGCGCTGAGTTTGACAGCCTGTCGGACTTTTTGTGCTTTGGGGTAGCGCCTTCCTTTCTGCTGTATTTCTGGGCATTGAAGGATGGCGGGCGGTATGCCTTTTTGCCGTGCATTATGTTTACCGTGTGCATGGCGCTCCGGCTGGCACGCTTTAACGCCAATCTGGATGGTGAACATCATCAGCCCAAATATGCCAGCAACTTCTTTACCGGTGTGCCCGCACCTGC
Organism: Acetobacter pasteurianus subsp. pasteurianus LMG 1262 = NBRC 106471; assembly: GCF_000285275.1. Lineage (GTDB taxonomy): Bacteria > Pseudomonadota > Alphaproteobacteria > Acetobacterales > Acetobacteraceae > Acetobacter > Acetobacter pasteurianus. The sequence goes on along the minus strand of NZ_CADO01000139.1, from coordinate 89,077 downwards.
AGGTGCCGGGCTGGCTCTTTTCCCTCTCTTTTTGGGGCTGGAAGCACAAAAGCTGGGGATAGACTGGCTTTATCGGCTAACACGCCTACCGTGGATTCCCACGCTCACCTTGGCAAGTACAGGGCTGCTGCTGGTTTCTACTTTGCCGGTCTGGTCGTTCAAAAACTTCAAGGTGCCTGCCCAGTATGTTCTGCCCCTTATGCTGGGCACGGGGCTGTATGCTGTAGTGCTGGTGGCAGACCCGTGGGCCGCTTTGGCCGCTGCGGGCGTGATTTACGTTTTTCTTCTGCCCCTTAGCCGCCTGAGCTTTCTACGGCTTAAAAAAGCGGCAGAAGACCTACAAACCGATGAAGACGACATAGAAGAAACCCCAGCACCTTCACACGGCTGAGGTTTCAGCTTCCTTTGGGGGAACGGCCTGTTTGCCAAACAGGGAACACAGGCCGTTTAAAACATCCTGAGGCGCAGGCGGGCAGCCGGGTATTTTCAAATCTATGGAAACCCGGCGCTCCAGCCCACCCAATACCGTATAATTTTCAGGAAACATGCCGCCATCCAAGGCGCAGCTTCCTACGGCAATCAGCCCTTTGGGGGTTGGCATGGCCTGCCATGCGGCTTCCAGCACCGGGGCCATGGCACGAGTAAGCGCACCCGTTATCAGCAACACATCGGCATTGCGGGGCGATGTTACAAAGCCAAAACCTGCGCCTTCCATATCGTATGGCGCATATCGCAGGGCCTGAAGTTCCATTCCGCAGCCGCCACAGCCGCCTGTATCAACATGGAACAGAAGCAGCGGCCAGCGTGGGCCTACGGGCTTCATGCGCCGCATGTCCTGCTTGAAGGCTGCATCAAATACCGCGCGTATCAGCCCCATGTGTTTTTGCCTTTCATTCCGCCCGCCTGCACTGCTTACTGATCCAGCGCGGCTGCGTTGATATCCAATGATCGTGCAAGCAAGGCAACATCATCTGGCTGATGCCCCGGCAATATGGCCTCAAACGTTAACAAAGCAGCAGAAGATGGATTGCGGGCAAACACCTGTTCCACCCGCCCCTCTTTTAGACGCACCCAGTACAGAATACCGCCCCACGGGCCTTCCACCATGCCTGTGCCTTCACTATCCTGCATGGAAAGCTGCACACTGCCGCCTGCTGTCAGCCCGATGCGAGATGCCACTTCATCCAGCATACGCAGGCTTTCGCCCACTTCTTCCAGCAAAAGCATGGCGCGGTCTTCCGCCGTGCCGTCCTGCCTGCCAGAGGTAAAGCGCCATATGCCTTCATAACCCGGCATCATGCGGCGGCCATCACAATCCCACCCGGCGGCACGTGCTGTGGGGCCATCCAGCCCCACACGCTCCAGCAAATCTGCTGTAACCTTACCTATGCCTGCCAACTGCATGGAAAGGCCCGGATATTCCTGCCACAAGGCTAGCAAGGCCGGATAGTCACGCTCTGCCACTTCACACAGGCGACCGCACATATCGCCCATTTGCGTCGCATGACGCAGGGAGAGGCCACCGGGCACGCAGACATCCATCAACAGGCGTGAACCGGTAATAGGTGCGGCTTCCTGTAACAGCTTTTCACGTAACCCCATGCAGCCAGAAGCAACCAACCGTGCCCCGGCCAGACGCGCCATATCCGCCAGCAGAAAAAGATGATGGCAAATACGTTCCAGTTCCAACAACGCAACACGTAGCAGACGGATTTCCGGGCCTACCTGCTCCTTGCATGCATCTTCCACAGCCAAGCAAAACGCCACCTGATGCGCTACAGATTGCCCAGCCGCCACACGTGCACTAAGTTTGCAGGCATCTTCCACACGGCTATTGCGCCAGCGCAGTTCCATGCCTCTGTGCGCATAACCGGTTACGGTTTCCGCTGCGCGAATACGCCCTTCTTGCATGGCCAGCGCCACATGCAAGGGGGGTTCCATACCGCCTGTGGCTGGGCCCCAGCCATCTGCCATATCACCCTCTTGGGGCATATGCTCGGCGGGCTGGAAATGGATAAGTCCTTTTTGCCCCCCCCCTGCACCCGGATGCTCCGCCAAAGGTGTTGAGGATGACCATACATCATGGTCCAGCAAGGGCCTTACATCGGTCGCCCACATGCCTTCTGCGCCATACAGATCATAAATGCGGCGTTCATACAGGCAGGAAATATCTCTTGCGGGGGACAGTGCGGGGTATCGGCCATCTTCCAGCGCCAACGTGGCCGCCAATGGCTGGCCATCAGGCAGAAACAGCGCATGCACATCTGTGCCATCGCACCACAGGCCTACAAATGGCAGATCATCATGCTTGAGCGCATCTACCAGATCACGCCATGCCATTTCCTGCAGCCTAAAGCGCCACGGGGTTTCCGTTTCTTCACCCGCCCAGATATGAGAAGCTGCATTCATATCAGAAAGCTCCCAGCATCATGGCCAGTGGCACCAGCAGGCCCGTTGCTGTCAGCACGGAACAGGCCACACGCCCGGCAGCATCCTGCGGCCAGAAGTGATGCGTAATATCCCGCGCAGGCACAGCCCGCGTAACCGCTGCCAAAATGCCCGCAACCGTCAGCAGCGCCAACGGCCATGACCAATCGCTCATCATGGAAAGCAGAAGCAGGCACCCCACAAACGGTGCGCCGGGTGGAAAACACGCCAAGGTGTTAACAGCCCAGCCACGGCCCGCACGCCCACCACCAGCAAGGCACCAGCCGCATAAAAACAGCAAAGCCGCCACATCGGCCTGAATACCAACGGCTATTAGCGCCAGTGCGGATGGAAAGGTGCGGAACAGCCTTTGCCTGTCTGGAAAGCGCCCAGCACAGGCGGTAAGCCACACAGAAAGCAGGCCACACAGCACAAGAGCTGTTTCAAACGCCTCGCCCCCATGCGTGCGCAGGCGCATGGCCAGCAGCAAAGCCGCCCCGGCAAAAGGCAGAAACAGGAAGGTATCGTTTTCATCCTGCCAGAACTGCCCAAACGGAGAAAGTCCGGTAAGCACAACCAAACCACAGGCCATCAGCAAGCCAGAAACAACGGTGTTAGCTGGCAATAGCAGGCCGGAAAGCACCAAAAATGTGCCAACCGAGCCATTGCGAATAAGCCCCCACCCCATTCTGGCCTGCCCGGCTGGGCGGGTAAAAACAAACACACCCCACGCCAGAGCCGCTTCCAGAATACCCAAACCCACAGCAGGGTCTGGCGCAATACAGGCAAGCCCCGCCAAAGCAGTGGAAACATGCGGCAGGCTACGCACCAGCCTGTCATGCAGGATGCCGTTTTCAAGCACCATCAATAGCAGGCCAAAAGCCAGCATCACACGCCCGGCACGCTGTACGGGGTCATCATCCCACCCAGCGGCCACTGCGCCCGATGCGGGAAACACAAAAACTGCCAGCGCCAGAACGCAGCCTATGGCGGACATCCATATTGCCAGCTCACGGCTGCGCGCCACAGGCACCGCACATACGGCTGCTGCCCCCAAAAAGGGCCACACAAATGCCAGTGCCGCCAGAAACATGCCTGCCCCTGCTGTGCCTGTCATGCTGCATCTCCGTTCTTTTCTGGAGAGTCGGGAGAAGATTTTTTACGTGCAGAAGGTGGGCGCAACGGCACCACGCGCGGCATAATACGGTGAATACACATGCCCCCAAGTACGGCCACAACTGCACCGGCCAGCCCAGCCACACCCACCACAGAGGGCTGAAACGCCTGCACGCCGCACAGCAGCACACCTTCAACGCAGGTGAGCAAGCCGGCCCACTGCCACACCATGCTTTGCCGGCAGATAACAGAAACCAGACCTGCCACAACCACGCATAAACTGGCAGGAAACACCGCAACACCTGCGCGCGTGCAGGCCAAAAGCAGCAACACCATCAGCCCCAGTGCAAAAAACGGTATGGCACTTCCCGTACGTTCCCGCGCGGCATCATGCTGATAGCGTAGCAAAAACAAAACCGGCCCGATGGCAAACACCACGGCCATAGCTGCCCCGGCCTGTTGCAAAGGCGTATGCCCATCCACCAACATGGCGGCGGCTGCAACCAAGCCCAACAAAGGCAAAAACCCGATACCGCGCGCCACAACGCACAGTGCCAGCAAGGGCATAAGAATGGCAGCCAGTGTCATGAAGGTTCTCCTTCTGGCGCTGGCTCTGTGGAATAGCCTTGGGTGTTTTCATCCTCCACGTTGTGGTTTTCCGGCTCCGCGGGTGGAGCAGCAACGTGAGAAGACGTGACCTGCCATGCCAGAACGCCCAGCAGAAAAATGGCTCCCAGCCGCACCCGTGCCCTGCGCCCGGCTGGCAGCAACGCCATACGCAACACCGCCAGCATAAGGGATGCCACAAGCAGCTTGAACATCCACAGGCCCAAGCCTTCCACACATTGGGTCAGCCAGTTTTCCGCCCCGCTTTCTCCCGGCATGGCCAAGCTGCCTGCCCATGCCACATCTGCCGCCAGCGTAACCCAGCACATCTGCATGCAATCTGCGGCCAAAAGCCACATGGCTCTATCCGGGCCAGAAAGTGTGGCAGAGGCTGTTTGCTCATCCCGCCTTGCCAAGGCCGTTGCCAAAAACAGCGCCACACCTGCCAGAACATAAGGCGCACCTTCTGTAATGGGAGAAAGCACATGCAGCCTGCCCAGAAAGGCCACCAGATCATGCGCTCCGGTTAGCAACAGCACGGGGGTTAATACGGGCAATAGCAACGCATCTGCTACAATGGCCGCGCACCCTTGTTGTGCGGCAGAGGCCTCCTGCACAGCCTGAGGCAGATCCAGCAAAACACCTACGGCCACCAGAATGGTGCACACAAGCAGCATACCCGGCGCAGGAAAGCCCGGCATAGTGAGTGTAAATACAGGCACCAGCCCACAGGCTAACACCGCCAGCACCAACGCCAAGGCACAAAAAACGCCATTCAGCCCATCTTGCCGCCCGTATAGTGAAGGACGGCGAAACTGATGCCAGATTTCCTGCCATCTCCCCCCTGCGGGAAAGCGCGGTTCACCTACCAATCGGCCGGCAAGACGATGCACCCACCCAGCAAACCACGGCGCCACCAGCACCATAAGGGCCGCCTGAATAGCCAGAGCCGCAACGCAGCCAAACGCCCAGCCCCATGTCAAATCCTGCTTCATTTTCCTACAAACAGCCCCACAAGCAGGCCACCACCCAAAAGCAGCAGAATCAGCACAAGGCCCTGTGTTTCACACCATTCGGCCCCTCGGAACAACCAGCGCCTGCCATAGCGCAGGGTCACGCGGCCACGGCGGGCCAGCCTTCTGTCCTTTCGGGTTTCTGTTGCAAGCCCAAAAAGCGCCATGCAGGCGGGCCATAAAGGGGCAGCACCTTCGTAAGAAACCGTATGGCCTTCAGCAGGCTGGATGATAGGAGCACCTTGGCGCCACACTGGCACTGGCTTGATAACACGCCCAAAAGGCAGAAAGCCCAGCAGCCGCACCAACAGGGCGGCAGCGGCCAAAGCCGCGCCCAATGCCAACAGTGTAAAAACAGGCGTAAAGCTGGCTCCTCCGCCTTCCAGCCAGATTGTGGCAATGCGGTTCCACTTGAGCGGCGGCACAACAGGCCCGACCACCAGATGATCTGCCAGCGAAAGCCATACCCCCGGCAACAACACAAGCAACAGGGCCGCTCCGGCACATATCCAGCTTGGCCACACAAACTCAGCCGCCACAGGGGCCTGATGCGGCTGAAAAACGGTGGAAGGAAACAGCAGTGCAGCACCAGCCCGCAGCAACCCTGCCCCCATAAGCACCATAATGCTGCCCAGCAGCGTAAGCAGCAGCATTATGGTTAATGCGCCCACGGGTTGCGCCACGGCAATGGCATCATACGCGCCAACAAGCAGGCTCCATAAAACAGCAAACCCGCCAAATGGCGGCATAATGGAAAACAGCATTAACAAACCCGCAACCAGCACATGCCCGGAAAGAGAGGCAATGCGGCGCTTGGGTTCTGCCTGCTGCCATTGGGCCAGCCATAGCAAACCAATAAGGGCCAGCATGGGCGCGCCCATACCCAGAATAATGGCCATACGGAATGTTTCCATACCGCCAAAGCTGGAAACCAGAGCCAGCGCAACAGCCACCACCAATATGCCATACCACGCAGCACACAGGCCGGATGCAATACGTGCCAGCCCCTTATCCCGCATGGCTTGCAGAGTGCCTGTTGCCGCCACCAAACAGCCGCTTGCCACCAGCATGACCTGCGGCAGCACGGAAAGTTCACCCACCTCTGCCAACAGACGCCCCAGCAAAAACAGCCCCACCATGCCGGGCAGCACAGCCGTAGGCCCTTTTTGCACAGAAACCGCCCAGCCCATCAGCAGCACTGTCAGGCACAAAAGCGGCACACAAAACGGGCTATCTGCGGGAATACAGGCTGGCAGCACGGCAAATGGCAGGCACACACTGCGCCACCCACCTGCGGCCAGAAGCACCAATGCCGTGCCAGTAAGCAACCCGAAAACAAGAGGCGAAAGGGCCAGAAAGCCCACACCCACAAACACGCAGGCCAGTGCCGCAGCACCACTACCGGCTACGCCACCGGCAAACGCCAGCAAAACAAGCATGGGCAAGGCCGGGCCATCCAGCCCAAAAACCGGAAACCAGCTAAGCTCCCCCTCCAGCTTGCACGCAGCCCCCACAATGGCCAGCACGCCAGAAAGCGCCCACAGGCCACCCATAATTTCTGCCCGCCAAACCGCAGCGCCGCGCAGAAGCCTGTCTGGCAGCACTGCAAAAACGCCCAGCGCAGCAAATATTGCCAGCAAACTGCAAAGAACAAAGGAGGTGAAAATGGAACCCGGCCCCAACCTGCTATGAAATCCGGCGGATAACACCATGACAGCCGATTAATGACAATCTATTCAGCGCCGCGAAATGCGTGAAACGTATTTTCTGTCCTGTATCGCCTTTGCGGTGCCCCTTACCGGCAACAGGGAACGGGAAAGCCAACGCTGCCGCAGCCTTACTGGGAGAGAGAGTGCTGAATACTCATCCCGCACCGCTTCCACCAGTATCAAGCTACCGGCGCCGGGGCATAGCACCTTGCCCGCAATATCCATTTTTCGCCCGTTATGGCGCATCCAGCGCATGGCACCCGTGGGCAGAAAAAAGGCTTCATCCCACTGTTCTGGCTTGAGCATGGCCGCAGCCAGCATTTGCCTGAGACATCGGCGCGAAAAAGCCGCATCGTGCCTAAATGGCGTGCCCTGCAACCGTGCCCGACCACCAAAACGGCTAGGCACAATTAACAGCAACCTGCCATCGGGCTTCATCACCTGCCCGGCAGCCCGCAGAACAGACACTGATTGTTTGCGATCATCCAGTGCGTGCACCATCAGCACGCGGTCAAACTGCTCGGGCTGAAACGGCAGGCTGTGCATATCCACCACACAGCTTCTGCCTAAAGGAGGTGCCGCGCCCCATTGCGGCGCATTGGCTGCAACCAAACAGGCTGGTGTGTTTTTACCGCTCTCCAGCTTTTCCAGATACGCAGCGGCATGCCCCAAACCCAGCACGGCGTGCTGCTGCCCCAGATCTGGCCAGAACCAGCGCAGGCGTTCACCAACCAGAGCCAGAAAACACTGGCCTCTTGCTGTTGTGTAAAAACTGCTTTCCGGCGGCATGACATCGAGCATTCTGCATGTCTATCATACGGCTTGTGACCCCGTCATGATTTGCCTTCCCTATTCCCAAACTTTCACAGCAGGAGTTTTTCCCCATGCCTTTGGATGTTCAGGCCATTCCCGTTCTATCCGACAATTACGCGTGGTTTCTGCGTGATACGGAAACAGGCACAACCGCAGTAGTAGACCCCGGAGAGGCCACACCCGTTGCCGACTTTATTGAAAAGGAAGGCGGGCGGCTGGATCTGATTTTGCTCACACACCATCACCATGACCACACCGGCGGCGCAGAAGCGCTGCGCCAGCGCTATCATGCCCGTGTGGCTGGCCCAGCCGCCGAACAACAGCGTATGCCACCACTGGATATTGCACTGCATGACCAAGACAGCATTGCCGTAGGGGCATGCATAGGCACTGTTATTGCTGTGCCGGGCCACACGCTGGGGCATATTTGCTATGACTTCCCCAACCCGCCCTCTCTATTTTGTGGAGATACGCTTTTCAGCCTTGGCTGTGGCCGACTGTTTGAGGGCACTGCCGAACAGATGTTTGAAAGCCTGCACAAGCTGGATACGCTGCCAGATGCAACGCGTGTATATTGCGGACACGAATATACGTTGGGCAACAGCGCCTTTGCCCTGCATGCAGAGCCACATAATGCGGCCCTGAAGGAACGTGTGGCCGAAGTGCGCCGCCTGCAGGCAGAAAACAAACCCACCGTGCCTTCCACATTGGAAATGGAACGCGCCACCAACCCCTTTTTACGCGCGCAGAACGTGCAAGCCTTTGCCCAACTGCGCCGCGAAAAAGATACGTTCTGACCACTTCAGTTTGCAGGGGCGCGCCCAGCTTGTGCTGCGGTTTCCTGCGCGGCATGGCGCGCCGCCTGAAAAACAGGTTGCAAAGCAGAAACAGGCAGCGTTCCCAACTGCATGGTGCCGTTACGCAACATAAGCGGCATTTGCAGGTTGCCCGGCTGCTCCCGCGTAACACGCGCCAACATAGTGGCCATGCCTGTGGCCTCCTGCGCAGAGAGTGTGCCTTCACGCCGCAAATTTTCTAAAAAGGGCTGCCAGTTTGCAACGCTCAGCCAGAAATCACCCGTAGGGTGTAAAAGTTCTCCACCGCGCACCTGTCCTGTCATGTTCAGGTTAAGGTCTCGCCAGTGGGCTGTAAAACGCTGCACCAACACATCAGGCCATGCGGCCGCACCACTGGATGGAAAAATGCTTTCGCGCACATTGGTGGTTGGCCCCGGTATGGCAATAGCAGCCTGCACATGCTCCAGCACTGTTTGCCACCCCGTTATGCCCCACCGTTGAGCCTTAACAAAAACAGCAGCCGTGCTTTGTTCCTGCGTAGCCCGCATGTTCCAGAAGGCTTTGCCACGCACATTTTGCAAAACCATATCGCCCATATGGCTGGCACCGGCAGGAAACAGCACATGCAGGAAAGGTGCCTGAAAAACGGCATGGCCTGCCGCCTTTCTGCTTAACGGAAGATCAAGCTCTATGGGGTCTCCCTCCATACGCAGCACAACGGGAGCATCTTCTCCTTCCTGCTCATTATGGAGGGTTTCCATCACCATTGGGCTAATCAGCCGCACATGCACGAAAAAGGGCCGCCAGAACGCGGTATCTGCCGCAACGCGGGCCGCAGCATAAATGATCTGAAAAGCAGAAGACCGCGCAGCTAATAACGGCGTGCACACCATGCGCATATTTTGCGTATCCAACTGCGCATACCAAGGCCATCCATTTACCGCGCGGGATGAGTAATGTGCCTGACACCCCGATGGCATGTTATCTGCCTGCTTTTGCAGATACTGCGCACTTGCCCACCAATAGCCACTTAAAACCAGAAAGCAGCCGCTAGCCCCCACTGCAACACTAAGAAGCTTTTTTTTCATTCACACCCTTTTCCTGAACATTCATGGCAGTTTTCTACAGAGTCCCGCCTTTTATCCACAGGCAAGGGTGCTTCGCCCTTATTGTGTCACATTCACACAAATTTGGAGGGAAAACCTGATGCTGTTTTTTACGGGGAAACACCTTCCCCCTAAAAAACCCTTGATATGAAAGACAAAAACACGACAGTTTTGTCTTTCACAAAAAATTTACAAAGTATTCGTTTTGCATTTAACAGATGTTTACAGAAAAACCGCCCCGATTACTGATGTGATCGCGCATATGGGCAAAAGAAATTCCACAAAGTTATCCACATGCTTTGGGGGTTTATCCCCCGTCATCAGACTATGGGCTGGAATGTTTTTTCCTGTTCGCGCCATCCTGCTTCAATATCCGCCAGCAGGGCGGCGCGCTTGGCTGGACCTACGGCTGGGCCAATGGCAATGTGCAAAACGCCAGAACGCTTGAAAAACGCATTGCGCCCCCAGAACAGGCCAGAATTGGTGGCAACCGGAATAACCGGCAGCTTGGCGTGGTTTGCCATAGCGGCAATGCCCGGCTTAAGCGCCACGTGCTCACCCGGTGCCGTGCGTGTGCCTTCAGGAAAAATAATAATCTGCCGGTTTGCCTTCAGCGCTCTGTCTGTTTCCTGCAACAACATACGCATGGCCTTGGCCCCTGCTGCACGCTCAATGGGCATCATACCAGTTAAAACCAGCATGGGGCCAAGCAAGGGAATACGCCGCAATTCACCCTTCATGACATAACAAGGGCGCGGCAGCAGCAACATCCATACCAGCGTATCAAAAGCGGATTGATGTTGAGAGGCAATAAGTGCCGGACCATTGGCAGGCAGATGCTCCAGCCCCGTAATTTCCACCTTTACGCCGCAAATACTGCGAAACAGCGCCAGAACAAGCCGAGACCACAATTTTGCATAAGGCAGCGCCAGCCCATGCGCAAACCAGCGGATGGGAAAAGCCCCAACGCCCATAAGCAGCGTAAGCAGAAAAGCCAGAACATTAAACAGAACGGAACGAAGCACAGACATTCAAAAAACCCGGCGTAGCCTCAAAGATCATTCAGGACATGTTGCATCTGGACACCAGAAAAAAAGCCCATATGCAAGCGGCAAGCATGCAGGGGCTGCATCTGCCATGCCGGTTTCGGCTGGCATCCACCTGCCCCACGCTGTATAGAAAAGCCCGATCTGCACAGGAAGACAGGATAACATGAGCGATTACAAGGTTAAGGATCTCTCTCTCGCTGAGTGGGGCCGCAAGGAAATTTCCATTGCCGAAGGCGAAATGCCCGGCCTGATGGCCCTGCGCGAGGAATACGGCCAGAGCAAGCCGCTGAAAGGCGCACGCATTGCCGGCTGCCTGCACATGACCATCCAGACCGCCGTGCTGATTGAAACACTGGTGGCCCTTGGCGCCACGGTGCGTTGGTCATCTTGCAACATCTTCTCTACGCAGGACCACGCTGCGGCCGCCATTGCGGCTGCGGGCATTCCCGTATTTGCATGGAAAGGCCTGTCGGAAGAAGAATTCTGGTGGTGCATTGAACAGACAGTGAAGGGCCCCGATGGCTGGACCCCGAACATGATTCTGGATGACGGCGGTGATCTGACCGTGCTGATGCACGACAAATACCCCGAACTGCTGGCCAACGTGAAAGGCCTTTCTGAAGAAACCACAACAGGTGTACACCGCCTGTGGGAAATGCAGAAAAAAGGCACGCTGAAGGTTCCGGCCATTAACGTGAACGACAGCGTTACCAAATCCAAATTCGATAACCTGTATGGCTGCCGTGAAAGCCTGGTGGACGCAATCCGCCGTGGCACAGACGTGATGATGGCTGGCAAGGTTGCCGTTGTTGCCGGTTATGGTGATGTGGGTAAAGGTTCTGCTGCTTCCCTGCGCAATGCAGGCTGCCGCGTTCTGGTTACGGAAGTAGACCCCATCTGCGCCCTTCAGGCCGCCATGGAAGGCTACGAAGTGGTGACGATGGAAGAAGGTGCACCCCGTGGTGACATTTTTGTAACCGCCACCGGCAACGTGGACGTGATTACACTTGACCACATGCGCGCCATGAAAAACCGCGCCATTGTGTGCAACATCGGGCACTTTGATTCTGAAATCCAGATCAACGCGCTGCGTAACTTCACGTGGGACAACATCAAGCCGCAGGTGGACGAAGTTGTGTTCCCCGATGGCAAGCGCCTGATTGTTCTGTCCGAAGGCCGTTTGGTGAACCTTGGCAACGCCACGGGCCACCCCTCCTTTGTGATGTCCGCTTCCTTCACCAACCAGACACTGGCCCAGATTGAACTGTGGACAGCTCCGGAAGGTAAATACGAAGCCAAAGTGTACACCCTGCCCAAAAAACTGGATGAAAAGGTTGCTGCCCTGCATCTGGCCAAGGTTGGCGCACATCTGAGCAAGCTGAACAAAGAGCAGGCTGAATATATTGGCGTGCACGTTAACGGCCCGTTCAAGCACCACGACTACCGCTACTGATTTTTTAAATCGGTGCACAAAAAGGGGTATGGGCTGCCAGTTGGCCCATACCCCTTTTTTTATGTTCTGCCTGCTTTGCCTGTGCGGCAAAGGCTGCCTTTTTCCGGCCATGTCTTGTAAAAAAACTTAATATTCAGAAAGCATTAAGCGCTCTATGCAACAAGCAATGCTGCTGTATGCTTAGGGGTATTGCATGGCTTGCCTTTAAGCATTCTGCTTCTTGTATTGTAAAAGTCATGCTGGCTCTTGCGAAAGGATTTCTGAACATGAGCATTTTTGGCTCCATTCTCTCCGCCATTTTCCATCATGCCAAGGCTGCCACGCCAGACACCACATCCCCTGCTAATGCTGGTGCACAGCCTTCTGCTGCTGCCGCTGCTGCTCCGGGTACCATTCCGCCTGCTGGCACACCGGTAAATGTTGATGCCGTGCTGGCCGATATGGCTGCAAAAAATGGCCAGAACCTGAACTGGCAGGAATCCATTGTGGATCTGCTGAAGCTTCTGGGCCTCGACAGCTCCCTGGATGCCCGCAAGAAACTGGCTGGCGAACTGGGCTATACGGGTGACACGAACGACAGCGCCACCATGAACGTATGGCTGATTAAAGAAGTGCGCCAGAAACTGGCCGAAAACGGCGGCAAAGTGCCTGCTGGCCTGTAATATCTGGTAAGAAAAACCAGTTTTACCGGTTAAAACAAAAGGCGTGCTGCTTACGGGCGGCACGCCTTTTTGTTGCGGCATAAGGCAGGCACAGGCGGCGTTTGGTTTCAGCCGCTAAACATTACGCCCTGCCCGCCCTTTAATTACCCACGCGCAGCTAATTTGGATGGGCCTGCATTTTCCTTAAGTGCTGCGGTTTTATCTGAATCCGGGTGATAATCTGCCGAATCCACCACCACTACGGCGACGCCAGAAATAGCTGTGGGTTTTCTATCTGGCCGCAACAGGGCTTTAAAGCGCATATCCACGGCAGCCCATTGCTCATATTCCGCATCTATCAGGCCGTGCTTATCAATAAACACGTTTAACGATGCCGGAATACGAATGCAGCCTTCAGATGCCGTATGGCCGAGCCGTTGTTCCAGATAAACGGGATCTGTTGCATGCATTTCCAGCCGGATCTGGCCTTTTTCCCGGCTGGGTAGCCAGCCTTTTTCAGCCCACTGCCAGCCAAAATCCCACACCCGCATGCCCTTGATACCGTTACCGCGAATACCATTTTCATTTTTGGTACCAAGTGCGCGGTAGCCAAGCCGATCAGCCGTGTTGGTGAACACCCCGGTGGGCGTAATGTAATAATACTTGCGCCCCGTAGTGCCTGTAGAAACCTTGGTACTGCCAATAACCTGCCAGTCTGGATCATTCGGCAAGGCCAGAATCAGACACAGGCGCTGCACCGAAGGGTTACGATCCACCACCACTAGCACTTGAGGTCGATCAATAACGTATCCGGCCTGCTCCAACTGCTGGCGGGCCAGTGCAATCCATGCGGTTTTACGTGCGGTTGAAACTTTAAGGGCTACGGGCACTTCATGCCGGAAATCCCGCGTAAGGCCATCAGCTTCCTTACGGGCTTCTTCATTATCCACCACAGGCATTGGGGGAAGCTGCGCGGCTTCCTCTGGCGGTGGTGTGTAAGGCACATGGCCATCCGGCGCTTCCTGCGTGGGGGCCGGTGTTTGCGCGCCATCACCCTGTATGGATGATTTTTCTGGCCGGGATTCTTCGGTTTGAGAGGCCGCATCTGGCGCAGGCGTTTGGGCCGCAGCAAGCCCGCCCGGTGCCAAAAGCAGGCTACCAGCCATTGCCCATACAGTTGGATGCCTTGGCACGAACATGCCACCTCTCTCCCATCTTCTGAATAGGAGAGAGTATGGCACCACTTTCAGTTAGAAGGAAACTTTCAGATGTTGATCGCGCGGTTGTCAGCACCCAGCGCGGCTTCCTTCACGGCTTCACTCAGGGTTGGATGTGCGTGGCACACGCGGCCGATATCTTCGGCAGAGGCCCCAAATTCAATGGCCATTGTGGCTTCAGCAATCAGTTCGCCAGCACATGGACCAATAATGTGCACACCCAGAACGCGGTCTGTCTGCTTATCTGCCAGCACCTTTACAAAGCCATCCGTCATGCCCAAAGCGCGGGCACGACCATTGGCCATGAAGGGGAACTTGCCGATTTTGTAAGCCACGCCCTTGTCTTTAAGCTGCTCTTCCGTAAAGCCAACGGAAGCAACTTCCGGCCATGTGTAAATCACACCCGGAATGGCATCGTAATTCACATGCCCAGCCTGACCAGCCAGCAGTTCTGCCAAGGCCACGCCTTCTTCTTCTGCCTTGTGGGCCAGCATGGGGCCTGCAATCACATCGCCAATGGCGTAAATGCCCGGCACGCTGGTGGTGTAATGGGCATCCACCTCAACACGGCCACGCTTATCCAGCGCAATACCGGCTTCTTCCAGACCCATGTTCTTGCTGGCAGCCGTGCGGCCTACAGCAACCAGAACCACATCGGCCTCAAGCGTTTCGGCAGCACCACCGGCTGAAGGTTCAACCGTCAGCACCACGCCTTTTTTGGTTTTTTCGGCTTTGGTGACCTTATGGCCCAGCTTCATCTTGAAGCCCTGCTTCACCAGCAGTTTCTGGAACTGCGAGGCCACTTCGTTATCCGTACCCGGCACCAGACGATCGAGGAATTCAACAACGGTTACGTCGGCACCCAGACGGCCCCATACGCTGCCAAGTTCCAGACCAATTACGCCGCCACCAATCACCACAAGGCGCTTGGGCACTTCGGAAAGTTCCAGCGCACCGGTAGAGGTGACAATAACTTTTTCATCTATTTCAATGCCCGGCAGGTTGGCACTGTTGCTGCCGCTGGCAATAACAATGTGCTTGGCAGTTACCGGCTTGCCATCCACGCTCAGGCGGCCTGTGCCTTCCACCTTACCGTGGCCTTTCAGCCAGGTGATGCCATTCTTCTTGAACAGATATTCCACGCCCTTCACGTTGGCGCCCACAATATCTGCCTTACGGGCCTGCATACGGGCCAGATCCAGCTTTACGCTATCAATCACCACACCATGCGCGGCAAAATCGTGCCCGGCTGCATGATAGTTTTCGGAAGACTGAAGCAGCGCCTTGGACGGAATACAACCCACATTCAGGCAGGTGCCACCAAGCGTTGCACGCTGTTCAACACATGCCACTTTAAAGCCAAGCTGTGCAGCACGAATGGCGCACACATACCCACCGGGGCCAGCACCAATCACCACCACATCGTAATCTGTTTCTGCCGGAGCCTGCTGTGCTGGTGCGGCGGCTGGTTTGGCTTCTTCTGCCTTGGCAGCAGGTGCAGCTTTTGCAGCGGGGGCAGAACCAGCAGCACCGGCTTCCAGCGTAGCCAGCACAGCGCCAACTTCTACTTCATCACCTTCTTTAACGGCATGATTTTCAAGCCGGCCAGATGCCGGAGCAGGCACTTCCACGCTGACTTTATCTGTTTCCAGCTCAACAACTGGTTCATCTACTTTTACAGCTTCACCCGGCTGCTTCAGCCACTTCCCCACCGTGGCGGTCGTAACGCTTTCTCCAAGTGTGGGAACTTTAATTTCAATAGGCATGGGTCTCGTCTCGCTCACGTAGGGATATGCAGAAAAATTGGCCGAAGGGGCACGTATTCACCCCTTCGGCAACCGCGCTATCAGACTTCAATCAGAAGGCGGCGCGGGTCTTCTACGTTCTGCTTCACCCGCACAAGGAAGCTGACGGCTTCCTTGCCATCTACAATGCGGTGATCATAAGAAAGGGCAATATACATCATCGGGCGGATCACCACCTGCCCGTTCACTGCCACCGGGCGTTCCTGAATGGAGTGCATGCCCAGAATACCGGACTGCGGTGCATTCAGGATGGGGGTGGACAGCAGAGAGCCGTAAATACCGCCATTGGTGATGGAGAAGGTGCCGCCAGAAAGCTGATCCAGCTTCAACGTGCCTTCACGCGCTGCCTTGCCAAAACCTGCAATGGTTTTTTCAATTTCGGCATAGCTCATCTTGTCGGCATCACGGATAACCGGCACCACCAGCCCGTTTGGCCCACCCACGGCAATGCCGAGGTTTACGAAATCACGGTAGATGACATCATCACCGTCAATTTCTGCGTTAATGGCCGGGAATTCTTTCAGGGCTGCCACAACAGCGCGGGAGAAGATGGACATATAGCCCAGCTTGACACCGTGCTTTTTAACAAACGAGTCCTGATATTCGGCACGCAGCGCCATGGCGCCGGACATGTCGATTTCATTAAACGTTGTCAGCATGGCCGCCGTGTTCTGTGCTTCCTTCAGGCGGCGGGCAATGGTGCGGCGCAGGCGCGTCATCTTCACGCGTTCTTCACGCGGGTCATCATTACGCGGCGGCTTAGGGGCTGCGGCTGGTGTTGCAGCCTGCGGGTTGGCCAAAAAGCCCAGCACATCCCCTTTGGTAATACGGCCACCAAGGCCGGTGCCTGCAAGCTGCTGTGCGCTCAGGCCGTTTTCAGCCATCATCTTGCGGGCTGCGGGCAGAGCAGCACCGGCATCTACTGCCGGAGCAGGGGCTGCGGCCTTAGGTGCTGGTGCAGCTGCTTTTGCCGGAGCAGCAGCCGCTACGGGTTCTGCTTTCTTTTCCGGGACAGCGGCTTTGGCGGCTGGTGCAGCGCCAGCCTTGGCAGGTTCCAGCGTGGTCAGCAGTGCGCCAACTTCTACTTCCTGGTCTTCCTTGGCAGCCTGTGGGCCCAGAATACCAGCCTGCGGCGCAGAAACTTCTACGCTCACCTTATCGGTTTCCAGCTCAACAATCGGTTCATCTGCCTGCACCGCTTCGCCCGGCTGCTTCAGCCACTTGGCCACGGTTGCTGTGGTTACGCTTTCACCCAGTGTCGGCACCTTGATCTCGACAGACATCCTGTTCCCCATCTTCTTTTAAATCCCCGGTGCCACTTTAAACTTTTGGCAGTGGCACCGGGGTGCGCCCGTATTTGCGGGCTATTTTCTTCAATTCAGCCTAATCCGGTTCAGCCAGACTTTTTCAGCCCCAATGCGCGTTCAACCAGATCCGCCTGCTCTGCCGCATGAATACGGGCAAGGCCGGTGGCCGGGCTGGCTGCTGCGGCGCGGCCCACATATTGCGGGCGGCCTGCCTTATGGCCTGCGGCAGCAAGGGCTGCTTCAATCCGCCTGTCTGCAAAATGCCATGCACCGCCGTTTTCCGTTTCTTCCTGACACCAGACAATGTCTGCTTCAGGATAGCGCTTAAGTTCGGCGGCAAGGGCTGCTTCCGGGAAGGGGTAGAGTTGTTCCAGACGCAGGATGGCAACATCCTTGATGCCTTTTTCCCGGCGTTCGGCCAGCAGATCGTAATAGACCTTACCAGAGCAGATCACCACGCGGCGCACCTTGTTATCGGCGCCCAGATCATCAATTTCGCCAATCACGGGTTTGAATCGTGTGCCCGGACCAAAATCTGCCAGAGCGGAAACCGCAAGTTTGTGCCGCAGCAGAGACTTAGGCTCCATCAGGATCATAGGCTTGCGGTAATCCAGCTTGAGCTGGCGGCGCAGGGCGTGGAAGTAGTTTGCGGGCGTGGTGATGTTGCAAACAAACATGTTATTTTCAGCACAAAGCTGAAGATAACGTTCCAGACGGGCAGAAGAATGTTCCGGCCCCTGCCCTTCGTAACCATGCGGCAGCAGCATGACCAAACCGGACATACGCAGCCACTTGGTTTCACCCGAGGCAATGAACTGATCGATAATTACCTGCGCACAGTTGGCAAAATCACCAAACTGGGCTTCCCACAGCACCAGCGTTTGCGGGTTGCGCACGGAATATCCGTATTCAAACCCAACCACGCCGTATTCTGAAAGAAGCGAGTTCCAGATTTCGATTTTCGCCTGCTTGTCCTGAATATGGTTCAGCGGCGTAAACGGTGTCTGGTTAACCTGATCCGTCCATACGGCATGACGCTGGCTGAACGTGCCACGCTGGCAATCTTCGCCGGAAAGACGCACACGGTGGCCATCCAGCAACAGGGAGCCAAAGCCCAGAGCCTCACCGGTTGCCCAGTCAAACCCTTCCCCCGTGCTGAACATGTTTGCCTTGGCCTTGAGCTGGCGGGCAATTTTGGAATTCAGGTTGAAGCCTTCTGGAACTTTTGTAATAGCTTCGCCAATCTTGCGCAGCGCATCCAGTGCAACACCGGTTTCGGGGAAGGCGCGTTCCGGATCATGCCCGGCAGCCACCAGGCCTTTCCAGCCACCTTCCAGCCAGTCTGCCTTGTTCACCTTGTAAGACTGGGCAGCCTTGTAATCTTCATCCAGCTTGGCGTGGAAGGCATCCCACTGGGCCTTCACTTCGTCATCCGTCACAACGCCTGCTTTTACAAGGCGTTTTGCATAAAGCGTGTGCGGCGTATCATGCGCGGCAATGGCTTTATACATGACGGGCTGAGTGAAAACTGGCTCATCCGTTTCGTTATGCCCGTGGCGACGGTAGCAAACGATATCCAGCACAATGTCACTTGCAAAAGCCTGACGGTAATCCGCAGCAAGGCGAGAGACGTAAATCACCGCCTCGGCGTCATCACCGTTTACATGCAGCACAGGGGCTTCAATGGATTTTGCAACATCGGTGCCATAAATGCCCGAATGCCCACATTCCGGATTGGTGGTAAAGCCAATCTGGTTGTTCACCACCATATGGATGGTGCCACCCGTGCGGTAGCCCGGCAGTTGGGACATGGCGAAGGTTTCGTAAACAATGCCCTGCCCGGCAAACGCGGCATCACCGTGGATGATAACGCCAAGGCTGGACAGGCGTTTTTCCGTATCGCCCGCATCATCCTGAATGGCGCGCACCTTGCCGCACACAACCGGATCCACCGCTTCCAGATGAGAAGGGTTGGGCTGGAGCGAGATATGCACCGCCTTGCCTGCCACATCCACATCTGTGGAGGAGCCAAGGTGGTATTTAACGTCGCCAGAACCTTCAACATTGTCTGGTTTGAAGGAACCACCAGCAAATTCGTTAAAGATGGCCACGTAAGGCTTGCGCACCACGTTAACCAGCGTGTTCAAGCGGCCACGATGCGCCATGCCGATGGCAACAGATGTCACCCCCTGGCTGGCACAGGAATCAATAATGGCGTGCAGGGAAGGAATGGAGATTTCGCCCCCTTCCAGACCAAAACGCTTCGCGCCCACGTAGCGCTTCTGGCAGAAAGCCTCAAAACCTTCGGCTTCTGTCAGGTTGGCCAAGATAACCTTCTGCTCTTCCACCGTTACGTGGGCGCGCCAGTTATCGCCTTCCAGCCGCTTGCGCAGCCATTCGCGCTGTTCGTGGTTACGGGCATACATGTATTCCGCGCCAATGCTTTCGCAATACACAGAGCGGAGTGCCGCAATAACCTCGGAAACCTTGGCCGTGTTCTTGCCCTTGAGCAGCGGATCAAGCAGTGACCCAATGAACACTTCGCGGTTCAGGTCTTTTTCACCAAAACCGTATGTGGCGGGGTCCAGTTCCTCGGTTTTATGAGGCACCTTCAGGCCCAGCGGATCAAGTGAGGCTTCCAGATGGCCGTATTCACGATACGCACGGATCAGCCGGGCAATAGCCAGACTATCCTGCGCGGCCAACCCACCAGCCGGGCCACCTTTTCCTTTCGGAGCAGGTGCGGGTTCATCCCCCGTGATAATGGAAGGGCGTGGTGCCCAAGAGGCTCCAACGGCATCCTTCAGCACTGCGGCTTCATCATCGCCCAGTGAGCTGAACAGAATATCGAAGGACGGATCCACACTTTTGGGATCCTTCGCCCACTGGGCATACAGATCCGCAAGGTAAGCGATATTGGCACCGTTAAGAGCGGTTGCCAGTACGTCCGAAACCGCCATCTCACATTCCTCCTTGCCACGGGGCACATACGCGCCGTTGGCCAGATATTGCGTCGTTCTCCACCGTAAACCGGACCATTTTTTCTTCACTCCGCCCCATAGCGCGGAGCGTCCCCTGTGTCCTTTTTGCCGGAAAGCCATCCCGCTTCCGGCTTGTTCTGTATCAAAGAGCTAGACCGCGTATGTGGCGGGAACAAGGGCGTGGGATGTCACGCTCTAGAGAGGCTGTGGGCCTGTTGCGCAGCCTGCGCTCCATGCTCCAGCCAGCTTTCACTTCCCATCTCAGCGAGACGTGATGCCGTGCGTGCAAACGCATCTGCACCATCCCCATCTGTAAACAGCTGGTCGGGCTGCGCATCAGCCGAGGCAAACAGCAGATTTCCGTTGTCGTACAAGGCATCTATGAGCGTGATAAAGCGCCGGGCCAGATTGGCATCATCCTGCCCCATGCTTGGAATGTTATCGACAATGACCACCGGAAAGCGTTTGGCCAGCGCCAGATAATCATTCGGCCCACGCGGCTTGCCACACAAAGAGTTGAAATCAAACCGGCACACCGGACCTGCCGCCTGATCCACTTCAAACACCCGCCCGCTGAACTTCAGGTCCACCGGGCCAGCCTTTTCATCCCCCGCATAGCGGGCAAAAATTCTGTCCAGCCTGCTTTTGGCCTGAGAATCCGCAGGCACAAGCCATGTTTCACGGTCTTGCTCACGCCCGCGGCGGTAATCACGCGGCGAATCCAGCTCAATCGTATCCAGTTCACGCTGGATAACGGCAATAAACGGTTTAAACGCATCTGCGCCGGGGCGGTTCTGGAACAGCTGCGAAGGTTCTGTGTTGGAGGTGGCAACAATCACCACCCCATTTGCAAACAGGGCCTCAAACAGCCGGCCCAGAATCATGGCATCGGCAATGTCGTTCACCTGAAACTCATCAAAGCACAAAAGCTGCGCCTTGCTGGCAATGGTTTTGGCTAGCGGCGGAATGGGGTCTGCCATATTGGGGTTGGCGGCTTTAAGATCATGCAGATCACGGTGCACATCCTGCATGAAGCGCAAAAAGTGGATGCGCTCCTTTTTCTGCACGGGCGCGCAGGCGTAGAACAGATCCATCACCATGGTTTTGCCGCGCCCTACACGGCCCACAATATACAGCCCACGCGGGCGCACCGGGCGGGTGGCAGATGTATCTGCCTGCGGGCGCAACCTGCGGGCCAGCCCGGCCAGCAAGCCTTTGGCCTTGCCTTCCATCCCCTGCGCGGGTGATGGCGCAGCCAAAGCTGGCATGCTTGCCAGTTCCTGCCACAAGGTGTTCAGCCGCGTTATTACACGCAGCTGGTCTGGATCACTCTTGAGTTCCCCCGCGGCAATACGCTGCTGGTAAACTGCCAATGGCCCCAGCCGTGTTGCGGCTGATGCCCCGTTCATGTCTGTCTGTGTCATAATCCTGCCCGATAACGGCTCCACCGCACATTCCGCAAGCGTACAAGCCTCTCCTAACCGTGTCGTGACAAAAAGCGCCACATCTGATGCAGTTGTGATCGGTTTAGACCACATAATTCAGAGAGGCGATCATGACAGACTGGAATGCTTACCGTGCAAACATGGCACAGAATGTCAAAACGCTGGCGTCCCTAACACCCAATACTCTTAAAGGGCTGCAAACGCTGGAAACACCCCTGCCAGAAAAAAAGCATCTGGATGACAAAACGCGCGAGCTGATTGCGCTGGCCGTAGCCGTAACCACCCGATGCGATGGGTGCATTGCCGTGCACTCCGCCGCTGCCAAAAAAGCCGGTGCCAGCAAGGAGGAAATTGCCGAAGCCCTTGGCGTGGCCGTGGCGCTAAATGCCGGGGCAGCACTTGTATATTCCAGCCGCGTGATGGAAGCGTTTGAAGATACGCCGGAATAAAGCCCCCTTATTTATTCCGAAGGGGCCAGTGGCAGAACAGGCATACCGTGGCCACCGGGCTTTAACACCCACGGGCGTTGCCCGCGCCATGCACGATCTGTTCTGACCACATTTTTGCTTTGATGCACAAACACGGCTTCCGCCCCGTTTTCCCACGCTGAAAACCGATCCAACCTTATGGGCACATTCAGGCAGGAAGCGCGTAAGGGGGCTGTGCTGATAACCGCATCCGCCCCTGTGCAGATATCGGCAGACAATGGCACGCGCCCATCCGAGGCATCCTGCCTGCGTACCACTACATCCTGCCCGCGCAGCAGAGCCACGCAGGTATCTGGTGCATCTTCTGCCCCGCATGTTAGCGCGCCATCGGGCGCTTCTCCCTCCGGCGGAAACATCTCTACGGGTTGGGCAAAATATTGGCCCCATGCCTGCATAATAGGCCGTTGTGCACGAGATTGGCCGATAACATAAACCTTACCGGAATCCCGCACCCCCACCAGCCCGCCATCCGGGCTGATAACCACATCTGGTTGCACCAGTAACCACGGGCTTGCCATGCCCAACACCAAACCAGCGCACCCTACCCAACGCCAATGCTGCCGCCATAAACATATCCAGCTCAAGCCCAGCATAACGGCCAGCAGCCCCCACCCCGGCATGTGTGGCACAGCCACGCGCGCGGCAGGCCAGTGCGCCACTATGTGCGCCAGCCATATAACGGGGCGGATACCTGCACCCATCAACCATAAAAACGGGGCATCCATATGTAAGGGCATGAAGCCCACGGCCAGCAAGCCTAATGGCATAATCCACACAGCCATCAGCGGCACGGCCACCATGTTGGCCACCACAAAAAACGGCTGGATAACGCCAAAATGCGCCATAGCCACCGGCAAGGTGGCACAGCCTGCCAGCACACTGGTTAATGCCAAAACAGCACCATGCCATGCCAGCCAGTGCCCAAACCCCGTTGTGCTGGCGCGCCAGCGCGTAAGTTTTGGCTGCAACACCTCATACCCGGCCACCAGCGCCATAACCGCCGCCATGGACATCTGAAACGCAACACCCATCACCACCTGCGGCATACACAGCACCAGCACGCAGGCCGCCACCGCCAAGCCACGCATGGAAACAACGCGCCGCCCTGCTGCAATGCCCAGCACTGCCACTGCGCCCATGAACAGGCTGCGTTGGGCGGGCAGATGCGCCCCCGTAAGCAGCACATAAACCAGCCCTACACTCCAAGCACATAAGGCGGCCAAGGCCTTACAGGGCCAACGCAAGGCTGTGTATTCCGTGGCAGCCAAAAGCAGGCGGCTTGCTGCCATAACAAGGCCCATCACAATGCCCAGATGCAGCCCTGCAACGGCCAAAAGATGTGCCAAGCCAGAGGCTGCAAAATCTTCCCGCACCTGTTTTTCTACAGTTTCGGAAGCTCCCACCAGCACAGTGGCCGCCACACCACCCTCCGGGCCGGGGAGAATGGTATGGATACGGGTGTTGATGCGTTCGCGCAGGTTTTCAAACCACAGTTGCAGTTTATGCCCGTGCCCCGTTTGCCCCATTGCAACAAGCTGCACATGCCCCAAGGCCCGCCCACTCCCCGCCTGATTGGCAAACCATGCCTCAAACTGCCTGTCTCGCGCGCCAGGAAGTGCTGGAAATGGAGGTGGCTGCAAAAGAGCCTTTACATTCAGATGGTCGCCCGCCTGCAACGAAACAGAATCATTGGGTTGGAGATATATAGGAAGCACGCGCCTTAAGGGCGGCATGCCCTCATCCAGTGCGTTGTGAAAAACGGCCTGCGCCAGATCTACTCTGCGCTCAAAGAGTGCATCAGTGCCATCTGCTAGTGGTAATAGGGCTATGGCCTCCACTGTGCCCGATATTTCTGTGGCAAAACGGGGCAAATCGGGCATGGGCGTATGCCTGTGCGTGCCACCCCAAGCTGCGGCAAACCCAAGGGCCACAGTTATGCACCCGCCCCAGAGCAGACGCCCCCAAAGCGAATAACGCATACGCCACGCCGCAATGCTGGCCAGCACAGCCATACCGCACGGCAGCACAAACCCTTCCAGCAGGCTGGGTTCTGTACGCAACAGGCCAAAATACAGCACCGCACCCAGCGCCAAGCCCACCGGTGCCCACAGCACCAGCCGCCTTTGTTCCTGAACAAGCAAAGAATGCAGGTGTAACATCAGGCGTGGCATATGGCTCCTTGCGCTTGCGCATGGTATGGAACCACCCCATGACCACCATCCGTACACGCTTCGCTCCGAGTCCTACAGGCCTGCTGCATATTGGCAACGCCCGCGCAGCCCTGTTCAATTTCCTCTTTGCCCGTCATCACGGCGGCGAGTTCCTCCTGCGTATTGAGGATACCGACCGTGAGCGTTCCACCCAACAGGCTGTAGACGTTATTTTTGACGGTCTGGCCTGGATGGGGATTGAACCGGATGAAGAACCCGTTTTCCAGTCCTCGCGTGAGGATCGGCACCGGGAAGTCGCCCTTGAGCTGCTGGAAAAGGGCCTAGCCTATAAATGCTACTGTACGCCTGAAGAGCTGCACCAGATGCGTGAGGACGCCAAGGCCAAGGGCCTGCCCCCGCGCTATAACGGCATGTGGCGGGACCGTGACCCATCCGAAGCCCCGGCTGGCGCACCTTTTGCCGTGCGTATTAAAGCCCCGCGTGAAGGGGAAGCCACAATCAATGACCTCGTGCAGGGTGAAGTGCGCGTTGCCAATGCCGAACTGGATGACATGATCATCCTGCGGTCTGATGGCACCCCCACCTATCAGCACGCCGTTGTGGTGGATGACCACGATATGGCCATTACCCACGTGATCCGTGGTGATGACCATCTGACCAACACCTTCCGCCAAGCCATGATCTACCGCGCCATGGGGTGGGAACTTCCGCGCTTTGGGCATCTGCCGCTCATTCACGGGCCGGATGGCGCAAAGCTTTCAAAACGCCACGGTGCGCAATCTGTGGTTGAGTTCCGTGAAATGGGCTACCTGCCCGAAGCCCTGTGCAACTACCTGCTGCGTCTGGGTTGGGGCCACGGGGATGCGGAAATCCTCTCGCGTGAAGAGCAGATCAAGCTGTTTGATATTGATGGCGTTGGCCGCTCTCCTTCCCGCATGGATTACGCCAAGCTGCTGCACATCAACGCCGTATGGCTGCGGCAGGCGGATGATGAACGCCTGACCAACGATGTGATGGAACGCTTCAAGAAAATGGACGACGTAAGTGTGGATGAAACCACCCGCGCCCGCGTGGCCGCCCTGATGCCGGGGCTGAAGGAACGCGCACGCACGCTGGTTGAGCTGGCAGAAAGTGCGGCTTTCCTTGGCCGTCAGGTACCGCTGGCGTTCAATGACAAAGCGCAGAAGCTGCTGACACCAGAAGCCCGCACCATGCTGGGTGAACTGGCGCGTGATCTGGCTGCTGTGCCAGACTTTACGCCAGAAGCCATTGATACCACCCTGCGCAACTTTGCTGAAAAGCATGAGTTGAAGCTGGGCAAGGTGGCCCAGCCTGTGCGCGCTGCCGTAACAGGCTCCAACACCTCCCCCGGCATTGATGCCACCCTGCAAGCACTGGGCAAGGATGAAACCCTCGCCCGTTTGGGAGCCGTTCTGCATGGCTAGCTTTCCCGGCCGCCACACCCGGCATCTGCTCGGGCTGGAAGGCATGACGCCCGACCAGATCGAGCCTTTGCTGGATCTGGCCGAAAGCTATGCCCTGCTTAACCGCTCCCGCAAGGTGCCGCGCGATGTGCTGCGGGGGCGCACCCTTATCAACCTGTTCTTTGAGGACAGCACGCGCACCCGCACATCTTTCGAGCTGGCGGGTAAGCGTTTGGGGGCGGACGTTATCAATATGTCCGTTGCCCAATCCTCGGTGAACAAGGGTGAAACCCTGCTGGATACGGCCGCAACGCTTAACGCCATGCGGACAGACCTGCTGGTGGTGCGTCATTCCCAATCCGGCGCACCGGCCCTGCTGGCGCAAAAGGTGGAAGCCAGCGTAGTCAACGCGGGTGACGGTATGCACGAGCACCCCACACAGGCCCTGCTGGATGCGCTGACCATTCGCCGCCACCTAGGCACATTGGGTGGGCTGAAAGTGGCCATTTGTGGGGATGTTTCACATTCCCGCGTGGCGCGCTCCAACATCTTCCTGCTGACAGGCATGGGCAGCACGGTGCGGCTTGTTGGCCCGCCAACGCTGGTGCCCGGCGCCATGAAGCAACGCGGGGTGGAAATCTTCCACAACATGGAAGAAGGCCTGCAGGACGTGGACGTGGTAATGATGCTGCGTTTGCAGCGTGAGCGCATGTCCTCCGGCCTTATCCCCAGCGCGCGTGAATATTTCCGCTTTTTCGGGCTGGATCAGCGCCGGTTGCAGTTGGCCCGCAAGAATGCGCTGGTCATGCACCCCGGCCCCATGAACCGTGGGGTGGAAATAGACAGTCTTGTCGCTGATTCCAGCCAGAGCGTCATTCAGGAACAGGTTGAAATGGGCGTTGCCGTGCGCATGGCCGTTCTGGACCGCCTTACCCGCAGCAGGCCCGCCGCATGAATACCCTTTTATTTGAAAACGTCCGCCTGATAGACCCCGCATCCGGGCTGGACCAACCCGGCCGCCTGCTGGTGCGCGATGGCGTTATTGCAGGCACAGATAAAGCCGGAGCCGAAGGCACGCCAGAAAACGCCACCGTTATTGATGGCAAAAATGCCGTGCTGTGCCCCGGCCTTGTGGACATGCGCGTAGAAATTGGTGAACCGGGATACGAATACCGTGAAACCGTTTCCTCCGCCGCGCGGGCCGCTTCTGCCGGGGGCATTACCACCCTTGCCGTGCTACCCACCTGCAAACCGGCCATAGATAACCCGGCCCTTGTGCGCATGCTGCGCACCCGTGGGGAAGAAACCGGGGCCATTACCATTCTGCCCTATGGTGCCCTTACCAAAGGGTGTGAAGGGAAGGAACTGGCAGAAATTGGCCTGCTGCACGAAGCCGGTGCCGTAGCCTTTACAGACGGCGCACGTGCGCTAGACCCCGCACGCCTGATGCGGCTGGCCCTTTCCTACGCCAGCGGCTTTGGGGCCATGATTGTGCAGCACCCGGAAGAACCCTCGCTGGCGGGGTCTGGCTGCGCTACGGCTGGGGCTTTGGCCACACGGTTAGGCCTACCCGGCATTCCGGCAGCGGCAGAAGCCATTATGATTGCACGGGATATTCGTCTGGCTGAACTTACGGGCGGACGTCTGCATTTCGCCCATGTTTCCACCGGTGAAGGCGTAGCCCTTATTCGGCAAGCCAAGGAACGCGGGCTGAACGTAACGTGTGATACCGCTCCGCCGTATTTTGACCTGAACGAAAACACGATTGGTGATTTCCGCACCTACGCCAAGTTCTCTCCCCCATTGCGGAGCGAGGATGATCGGCTGGCTATTTGCGCCGCGCTGGCTGATGGCACGATAGACGCCA
The DNA here is from genome assembly GCF_000285275.1 of Acetobacter pasteurianus subsp. pasteurianus LMG 1262 = NBRC 106471. Taxonomy (GTDB): domain Bacteria; phylum Pseudomonadota; class Alphaproteobacteria; order Acetobacterales; family Acetobacteraceae; genus Acetobacter; species Acetobacter pasteurianus. Next base: position 61,642 of record NZ_CADO01000139.1, on the reverse strand, counting down.
TTGGCTCGGACCATCTCCCGCGTGATGCGGATGACAAGCGCCTGCCCTTTGCGCAGGCGGCAACCGGTGGCACAGGCTTGGTAACACTTCTGGGTGTTACGCTGGCACGCGTACATGATGGTACGCTCACGCTGCCTCAGGCACTTTCCCTGCTAACCCATCGCCCTGCACAGTTGCTTGGTGCAGAATGCGGCACGCTGGCTGTAGGCGCTGCGGCTGATCTGTGCCTGTTCGACCCCGAACAAAGTTGGCTGGTAGAAGCGGGCAAACTGCCGGGCCGTGCACAAAACACACCTTTTGATGGCCGCCCGCTGGAAGGCCGCGTGCTGGGCACATGGAAAGCTGGCCGCCGGGTGTATGAGGCAGGGCAGGCATAATGGAAGCTCTGCCTCCCTATGCCTTAAAGCTTGTGGCTGCCATGGCGTTCATGGGGTACACGCTGGGCAGCGTGCCTTTTGGCCTGCTCCTTACCAATCTGGCTGGTGCGGGAGATTTGCGCAAAATTGGTTCCGGCAATATCGGGGCTACCAATGTATTGCGCACGGGCCGTAAGGATCTGGCCGCCGCAACGCTGCTGCTAGATGCTGCCAAGGGCTTTTTGGCGGTTGCCATTGCCTGGATTATGACCCCGCCTGATTTTTCAGACCGCACCGTAACTGTGGCCGCTCTGGCCGCTGTGGTGGGGCATTGCTACCCGATATTTCTGGGGTTTAGGGGCGGTAAAGGTGTTGCAACCGGGCTGGGTGCCATGCTGGCTCTTTCTCCCCTTACTGGGCTGGCTGGCTGCGCCACGTGGCTGGGTGTGGCCAAGCTCACGCGTATTTCCTCTGCTGGGGCTTTGGCGGCCTTTATCGTTATGCCGGTGGTGTTGCTGGCACTTTATGGCTTTTCCTTTCAGGCTTCCCCCAAACCCTTGGCTGCGGTGCTTATCAGCGTGTTGGTAATTGCGCGGCATCATGAAAACATTGTCCGCATTTTCAGCGGGAAAGAGCCGCGGATTGGCGAAAAAAAGCCGTGATCTGCAATTTGGCTGCCTGATTACCCAAGCATGACATCCCTGCCCGCCTGCCTTCGTCTGGCACGTACCGAACAGGTTGGCCCACACACATGGCGGAAACTGGTAGATAAATACGGCTCTGCCGCAGAAGCGCTGGAAGCCCTGCCCTATCTGCCAGTGCGCGGGCGTAACCAGCCGGTTATACCGCCCATGGATGTGGTGATGCGCGAAATAGACGCCACCTTGCAGATGGGCGGCTGTTTTCTCACACTTTTTGATGCAGATTACCCTGCCTTTTTACGCCAGATTCCAGATGCCCCTCCGGTGCTGAGCGTTCTGGGCGATGTTTCATGCCTCAGCCGTGCGGGGGTTAGCATTGTGGGGGCGCGTAATGCCTCGGCACAGGGTATGCGGCTGGCAGAAAGCCTTGCGACAGAACTGGTGGAAGCCGGGCTAACTGTTATTTCTGGCTTGGCGCGCGGTATTGATAAAGCTGCCCATAAAGGTGCGCTGCATCGCCAAGGCTGCACCATTGCCGCCATTGCAGGCGGGCTGGATTGCCCCTACCCGCCAGAAAACGCCAGCCTTCAGGCAGAAATTGCCCAAAAAGGTGCGGTGGTCACAGAAGCACCACTGGGCACGGCCCCTTTGGCCCGCCACTTCCCTCGCCGCAACCGGCTTATTGCTGGCTTGGGCCTTGGGTGTGTGGTGGTGGAAGCGGCACCCCATTCCGGCACACTTATTACTGCGCGCATGGTGGTGGATTACGGGCGGGAATTATTTGCCGTTCCCGGATCACCGCTAGACCCGCGTTGCAGGGGCAGTAACAATCTTTTGCGTAACGGCGCTATTCTTACAGAAAGTGTGGCAGATATTTTGCCGCATTTGCCCCCAGTCACCCCTCAACCCGCTGGCTCTACAGTATCCCTCCCCAGCGTTTCTGCTCCACGCCAGAAAAAATCTGTATCCCCTGCTCAAACCGGTCTGCCTTTTGTTTCAGAGCCTCCTGAACGCGCATTTTTTGCTTCTCCCCAAAATGTGGATGAAAAAGAGCCAATTGCTCTAAAACCGCATTTTTCAGCGGCTTCCACCGCGCAAGATGTGCGTGAAAACCTGCTTTCGCTCCTCTCCTTTACGCCTATAGCGGTTGACGATCTGATTAGGCGCTGCCAGTTCTCGGCTTCTGCCGTGCTTGTCGCGCTCACGGAACTTGAGCTTTCGGGCTGCGTCTCCACTTATTCTGGAGGCATGGTCGGTCTGGCGGATAATCAGGCAGAAACGGCAGGGTAAGTGCTGCTTGCAGGCAGGTCGGAGAGAGTATGACTGACGTTGTTGTGGTCGAATCGCCCGCAAAGGCAAAAACGATCAACAAATATCTGGGTGATGGCTACACGGTGCTGGCCTCCTTCGGGCATGTGCGCGATCTGCCACCCAAGGATGGCTCCGTGCTGCCGGATGAAGACTTTGCCATGAAGTGGCAGTCTGATGAACGGGGCATGAAGCAGGTTGCCGCCATTGCCAAAGCGCTTAAGGGTGCCCACCGACTGTATCTGGCCACTGACCCGGACCGTGAGGGTGAAGCCATTTCGTGGCATGTGCGCGCCATGCTGGAAGAACGTAAAGCCCTGAAAGGGGTGGATGTTCAGCGCGTTACGTTTAACGAAATTACCAAATCCGCCATCCGCTACGCCATGGAGCACCCGCGGGATCTGGATTTCCCGCTGATTGAGGCCTATCTGGCCCGCCGGGCGCTGGATTATCTGGTGGGCTTTACGCTTTCCCCCGTGTTGTGGCGCAAGCTGCCGGGGTCTCGCAGTGCGGGACGTGTGCAATCTGTGGCGCTGCGCCTGATTTGTGAGCGCGAAGCCGAGATTGAGGTTTTCAAACCGCGGGAATACTGGAGCGTTATTGCATCGCTGCTCACCCCCGCAGGTGCCGCCTTTACCGCACGGCTGACTCATCTGAACGGCAAAAAGCTGGATCAGTTTGATCTGCACAATGCGGAACTGGCCGAGGCCGCCAAAAAGGCGGTGGAAGCTGAAAACCTTGCTGTAAAATCTATCGAACGCCGCAAGGTTCGCCGTAACCCGCAACCGCCGTTCACCACCTCCACCTTGCAGCAGGAAGCCTCCCGCAAGTTGGGCATGAGCGCGCAAACCACCATGCGCACCGCCCAGCAGCTTTATGAAGGGATGGATCTGGGTGGTGAAACCGTAGGTTTGATCACCTATATGCGTACCGATGGCGTGACGATGGCGCAGGAAGCCGTCAACGCCATTCGCCAGCATATCGGCCAGAAAATTGGCACGGAATACGTGCCTGCCAAGCCGCGTATCTATACCTCCAAGGTCAAGAACGCGCAGGAAGCGCATGAGGCCGTGCGCCCCACCGATGTGTCCCGCACGCCCGAATCCGTTGCCCGGTTCCTGAATAATGACCAGCGCCGGTTGTACGAACTGGTATGGAAGCGTGCTGTTGCCAGCCAGATGGAATCCGCATCGCTGGATCAGGTAGCGGTAGATATTGCAGGCCCCTCCGGCCAGACCGTGCTGCGTGCCAATGGCTCCATCATCACGTTTGAGGGCTTTCTCAAGCTCTACCGTGAAGGGCGCGATGATACGGAAAAAGCAGCGGATGATGATGCCCGCATGCTGCCAAGCATGCAGGAAAAAGATCCGCTCAAGCGCGAAAAGGTGGATGCCGAACAGCACTTCACCCAGCCGCCGCCGCGTTATTCCGAAGCATCGCTGGTGAAAAAAATGGAAGAACTGGGCATTGGTCGCCCCTCTACCTACGCTTCCATTCTAACCGTGTTGCAGGATCGCAGCTATGTGCGGCTAGAAAACCGCCGCTTTATTCCCGAAGCACGCGGGCGGCTGGTCACGGCCTTCCTTGTCTCGTTCTTTGAGCGGTATGTGGATACGGGCTTTACCGCCAGCCTTGAAGAACTGCTGGATGATATTTCCGGCGGTCGTGCGCAGTGGAAGCAGGTTCTGGCCGCATTCTGGAACGATTTTTCCAAGGCCGTATCCGGCACCAAGGAACTCACCATTACCGATGTGCTCAATGCACTCGATAAGGATCTGGGGCCATTCTTCTTCCCCGAACGGGCTGATGGATCAGACCCTCGGGTTTGCCCCTCCTGCGGCACAGGCCGCCTTGGGCTGAAGCTGGGCCGTTATGGCGCATTTATTGGCTGCTCCAACTACCCGGAATGCCAGTACACCCGCCGCTTAACGTCTGACAGCGCGGAAGAAGGTGATGATGCAGCCCTTAAAGACGGCATGCGCCTTTTGGGCCAGAACCCGGAAACGGGTGAGGATATTACCGTGCGCCAAGGCCCGTGGGGCCTATATGTGCAGCAGGGTGAACCCAACCCGGAAGACAAAAAAGCCAAGCCCAAACGCGCCTCCCTACCCAAAAACATCAATGGGGAAAGCATTACGCTGGATCAGGCCCTTGGCCTGCTCTCCCTGCCACGCCTTGTTGGTATTCACCCAGAAACGGGTGAGCCCATTCAGGCCGGGCTTGGGCGCTTTGGCCCGTTTGTAAAAATGGGTGCTGTGTATGGTTCGCTGGACAAGGACGATGATGTTCTGACCATCGGCCTCAACCGTGCTGTGGATGCGTTGGCTAAAAAGCTGGCTTCCATCCGCAATCTGGGCGTGCACCCCAAGGATGGTGAACCGGTTATGGTGCGCAAGGGCCGCTTTGGCCCGTATGTGCAGCATGGCCAGATGGTGGCCACCCTGCCACGCGGTACGGATATGGATGCCGTAACGCTGGATGAGGCCGTGGCTTTGCTGGCAGATAAGGGCAAACCCCTAAAAGCCAAGGCTGGCGCCAAAAAGAAAGCCACCACCACCAAAACGGCGGCCAAAAAGAAAACCGCAACCAAAAGCACAGCCAAGGCTGATGCAGAGGGTGCGGAAAAAGCGGCTCCCAAGAAAAAGGCGCCCGCTAAAAAGAAGGCCACCACCACAACACGCAAGAAAAAAGCCGAGACCGAGTAATCTGTCATGTCGGCAAGCCCGTACGCTTCTGCCCTGCCATCTGTGCAGGAGCTACGGGCTTTTCTTGAAAGCCGCGCCGGAGCCGCCACTGGGCTCACGGACATTCTACGCAATTTCCAGCTTCCCATGCGGCAAAAGGCCGCCATACGCACCCTGCTGCACGATATGGCTGTTGCGGGGGAGTTGCTCGACCTTGCTCCCGGAACACTCAAGGCATCCATCGGCCTGCCAGATGTAGCCCTTATGCGGGTTTCCTATATTCGGGATGATGGCAACGCGGCTGGCTTTTTGGCTGATGATGCTCTCTCCCGCCCCGTTGTATTGCTGATAAAGCCGCCGGATACGCCGTATCTCTTTCCCGGCGATATCGTGCTGGTGCGCCTGCGCCCGGCAACCGGCACCCAAAAGCGCGAGGCACGTGGCCTGCGGCTGCTGACCCGGCTTGATAACAACCTGCCCGTTACCCCTGCACGCACGCCAGAACATCTACTGCTGCCATGTGATGCCCGGCTAAACCTGCCGCTTACGCCAGAAGAAAACGCCAGTTCTCTCCCGCTCACGCTAGGACAGATTGGGTTGGCAACGCCTCATGCTCTGCCCGATGGCACTTATGCGGGGCGTGTGCATAGCGTTTTGGGGTGCGCTGATGATGCAGACATGCCCTCACGCCTTAGCCTGCTGATCCATCATCCACCCACCGCATTTTCAGAACAGGCCGAGGCCGAAGCCCGGCAAATCGCACAGCAAAGTGCCGCCTTACAGGGCGCACCAGCACCTTCTGGCCGCACAGATTTACGCCACCTGCCACTCATCACCATTGATGATGCCTCAGCACATGATTTTGATGATGCGCTCTGGGCCGAGCAAACAGCCGATGGCTTTCATCTTATCGTGGCCATTGCCGATGTGGCGCATTGGGTAAAGCGCGGCTCCGCGCTGGATGAGGAAGCGCGAGAACGGGGCAATTCCATTTATTTGCCAGACAAAGTAGTGCCCATGCTGCCTCTGTCCCTTTCTGCGCAGGCGTGTTCACTGCTGCCGGGGCAGGATCGGCTCTGCCTGTTTGCTGATATGCACATCACCCCGCAAGGGCATGTGGTTTCTGCCCAAATCAGCCGCGGGATCATGCAAAGCACGGCCCGGCTGACATATGAGACGGTGCAGCACGTATTTGATGCTCCAACTCACCAACCCACCTTGCCGCCCGAACATCCTGCAGCCCTGTTGCCGCCTGCCCTGCTTCCTACATTGCGCAAGGTGGGGGCTATTATTCGGCAGGCCGCCACACAGCGCGGTGTGATGGAACGGGAAGAAACGGGTTGGAGCGTACAGTTTGATGCCAACGGGCAACCCTGTGCCTTTATGCCGCGTAACACTCAGGAAGCACATTATATGGTGGCGGCGTGCATGATTCTGGCTAATCAGATCGCGGCGGAAAAATTGCAAGCGCAGGCATTGCCAGCACTATTCCGCACCCATGCGCAGCCCAGCCCAGATAGCCCACGCCCCATGGCGCGCTATAGCACCCGTGCAGCGCCCCATTATGGCCTACGGCTGGGCCATTACACGCATTTTACCAGCCCCATCCGCCGATATGCAGACCTGCTGGCACACCGCATCCTAACCCAAGCAAACGACTCCTCTGCGCAGGCCGAGACATCTGCCCACACACCAGATGTGGCTTTGGCATCACAGCTAAACTTTACAGAACGCCGGGCAGCTACCATCATCCAGGATAGTCTGAACCGGCTGGCTGCCATCTTTCTTGCCCCGTTTATTGGCCAGAGAATGTCTGCCCATGTCATGACAGCAACACGGCATGGCTTGCGGGTGAGATTGACGAAAACCGGAACTCCGTCTTTCCTTGCATGGTCAGCTTTTCCGGATCGCACAGGGATGAATGACGACTCGCAGCACACCCATGCCTCGGCACATCACCCCCACGTGCAAAGTGGGGCTGTGCTTTCAGTTACCTTGGCGGGCACCTGCCCGGCACGAGGTACGCTGATGCTGACTGATGCCGTATATGAGCACTGATACCGCCATCTGGTTTGTGCGTGGTCTGCCGCGTGCCTTGCCGGGCATGGTGCTGGCTGTGTTGCTTTTTTGCCAGCCTGCGCCCCTGCACGCCCAAAGCAAAGCCGATACACCGCCACCAGAAAGTGCTCCGGGTTCTGCCTCCACAACACAGGCTGCCGCATCTGCATCTTCTCCTGCGACTGAGCAACAGCCTGCTTCCGCTGCTGTGCCAGACAAGGCCCCCGTGCCAGATATGCTGATGGTGAAATCCGTTATCAGCACCGCGCTCCAGTTTTTGCAGCCGCGCACGCTGGAAGCTCACAGCTATCGGGATTTTACGCTTTGGGGGCTGGCAAGCCTTTCAGCGCTTGATCCTTCACTGTCCTTCGATTCCCGCGGCGCCAATATCCAGCTTCTTTCTGGACAGACCAGTCTGCTCTCCCGCCCGGCCCCCACAGATGGCTCAGCGGATGATTGGGCACAAATTGCCGTGGATTTTCTGGATACTGCACGCGCACATTCCCTTGCCGTGCGCACAACCAGCCGTGAAGAACTGGTGCAGGCCTTTTTTGATGAGCTGTTTAACCACCTAGACCCCTACTCCCGCTACATTGGCCCCAGTTCCGCCACCTCGGACCGGGCGGCACGTGTGGGGGGGGAAGCAGATATTGGTGTCAGCCTTGGGCAGAGTGGCCGCTACCTTGTTATCTCCGCCATAAATGCCAACGGCCCGGCATGGACAGCCGCCGTAGATACGGGTGACCGGCTGCTTTCCGTCAACAACCGCTTAACGGCAGGCAAAACGCCAGAAATGGTTATGGACTGGTTGCGGGGGGAAGAAGATACCCCTGTGGTGCTGCGCCTGCTCACACCCGGCCAGCGCCGTGCGCGCACTGTAACCCTCCGCCGCGCCAAAACACCGCCTGAAACCGTATTTGCTTTTGCCAGTGGTTCCATTGTGGTGCTGCGCGTGACAGCCTTTTCCGCCGACACTGCGGAGGAAATGAGCCAATATCTGGATCAGGCCGTGCAGGATACGCACCTAAAAGGTCTGATTATAGATTTGCGCGGCAACCGTGGCGGCGTGTTGCAACAAGCCGTACCCGCTGCCGCCCTGCTGCTTGATAGAGGCGTGGCAGCCGTAACCAGCGGGCGGGATTCTCAGGCCAACCATATCTGGGCCGTGCAGGGTGGAGATATGACAAACGGCCTGCCCATTGCCATTCTGGTAGATGGGCGTACTGCAAGTGCGGCAGAAATTCTGGCCGCAGCCTTGGCGGACCATCGCCGCGCTGTGGTGATTGGCAGCGCTACATTGGGCAAAGGCTTGGTGCAAACCGTGGCCCAGTTGCCCGATGAAGGTGAGCTGTTTGTGACATGGAGCCGCGTGATAGCCCCATTGCGCTGGCCGTTGCAGGGCCTTGGCGTGATGCCACAGGTTTGCACCAGCCTTGGTGCCGCAGATGTAGAAAAAAACCTGCACGATCTGGCAGAAGGGCAAGTAGCCAATCAGGCTGCCATTACGGCATCTCGCAACGCGCGCTTTCCGATTCCCGTTTCACAGATCATGGCCATCCGCAAAACCTGCCCGGCCGCTCTGGGCACTGACCGGGATGTGAACGTGGCCCGTAACGTGCTGGAGAATCCGGAATGGTATAAAACGGCCATCAACGCCATTCCGGATGATGCCGTAACGGCCCCCCAGATTTCCGCAGCCCCGTAAGGCAGGATACATGACACCCCCACCCCGCCTTAAAACCGATATCATGGCCCGCGCCATACTCCGCCAAAGTGGGCAGGATGGCAGCTCCGCCATGCTGTTGCGCAAGGGAGACCCGGACGCAGGGGGGATTCTGGTAGTGTTGGCGGCGCGCAACGGTTCTGGCGTGGTTTTAAGCCAGACCCGTACACCAGAAGGTGAACCCGCATGGCTGCGTGCCACAGGTAATACGCCTGTTGATGCGGAACAGATTCAGAAGTTTATAGAACGTCAGGTTAAGTTTGACCCCGACTTATGGGTTCTGGAAATTGAATCGGACAGCTTCAGCCCTTCGTTTGAAGCAATACTGCTCTGATACAATTTCCTTAATTGTGGCTTATCGCACACGCCTGCGGCATTTATTACACATAAATCCTGTCTGTTTGTGTCAACTGGCCGTTCTACCTGTTGCACAGCGGGCAACTTTACAGCAAAGAAGGCAAGCATGTGTGCCTTCGTACTATTAGATGCGATGCCGGACGTATCGCGCGACTACTGCCATAGCAGGGAGAAGACCATGAAGCCGCGCCAGAAATTGCTTGCGCAAACGCTGCTTTCTGCGCCGCTGGCCGCGGGGCTTCTGTTGTGTGCTGCCGTAACCGCAAAAGCCCAGCCTGTGCAGGGGCTTTATATTGCGGGTGAAGGCGGTGCCACCTTTAACCAGGATCAGCGCGTACGTACGTCCGCCCAGTTTCCTGATGGGCGAGACCGCTGGCGCACGGGCGCTGCGGGTATTGGCTCCATCGGTTGGGGTTTGGGCAACGGCTTCCGTGTGGAAGTTGAAGGCGATTACCGCAGCATGGGTTACCAGCGGTTTGTGACCAACACCTTCAACAGCCGTGCAGATGGCCGCCGCCAGACCTATGGCGTTATGGCCAATGCGCTGTTTGATCTGGATGTTGGAAAACCGTGGCTGTTCCCGTATTTTGGGGCTGGCATTGGCTATGGCTGGACAGCCATGCGCACATCCATAACCGCACCGGGCAACCAGCTTGCAGAAAAAATGGGCGGCACGTTTGGCAACTTTGCCTATCAGGGCATTTTTGGCCTCGCCTTCCCCATTCCTTGGGTTGTAGGGCTTTCCGCCACAGCGGAATATCGGTTCTGGACCATGCTTGGCCCGCAGTCTCATGGCGCTACGTCATGGGGTACCATTGGCGGCACCATCAACAGCATCAACCAGACACACTCGTATCAGTTCTCCAGCGGCCACCACGATACCAAAACCGATTTCAACCACACCCTCATGCTGGGGCTGCGGTATGAATTCAATCCGGCCCCGCCGCCCCCACCGCCAGCACCTATTGTGGCAGCACCTGCCCCGGCAGCCGCCCGCAGCTACCTAGTGTTCTTTGATTGGGATAAATCCGACCTGACAGATCGGGCGCGTTCCATTGTTGGCGTAGCCGCACAGGCAGCAGCCCATGTGGCGCTCACCCGCATTACGGTTTCTGGCTATACGGATAACTCCTCCGCCCACCCGGGCCAGAAAGCGGGTGAAGAATACAACATGCGGCTTTCCCTCCGCCGTGCAGAAGTGGTGAAAGCCGAGCTGATGCGTGATGGCGTGCCGGGCACCACCATTGATATTCACGGATATGGTGAAACACATCCGCTGGTCACAACAGGCCCCAACACCAAGGAAGCCCAGAACCGGCGCGTGGAAATTATTTTCCGCTAAAAAGTTGCTTTAGCTTTACAGCTTCAAAAAAAGCCCGTTGGCCACATGGCCAAACGGGCTTTTTTGTGGCCAACAGGCCAAACCTGATGACTGAAAACCGGCCTTACAGACCGGTAAACAGAGGAGTGGACAGGTAACGTTCAGCAAAGGAAGGCGCAATGGCTACAATGGTCTTGCCCTTGTATTCATCCTGTCCGGCCAGTTGCAGTGCAGCATGCAAGGATGCGCCGGAAGAAATACCTACCGGAATACCATCCAGACGCGCACAACGGCGCGCCGCCGCAATGGCCTCACGCTCTGAAACGGTAATGACACCATCCAGCAGCTTTGTATTCAGTGTAGCGGGGCAAAAACCGGGGCCAATACCCTGAATTCCGTGGGGGCCGGGTTCATCACCATTCAGAATCGCACTTTCTGCTGGTTCCACACCAAAAACCTGTAGAGTATTGCGGCGGGGCTTTAGGGCTTCTGCAATACCTGTGGCCGTGCCGCCAGTGCCAACACCAGCCACAACCACATCCACCTTGCCATCCGTATCCACCCAGATTTCTTCTGCCGTGGTGGCGGCATGCACTGCGGGGTTTGCCGGATTATCAAACTGATCTGGCATCCATGCATCTGGGGTTTCGTTTAAAATTTCGTTCGCACGGGCAATGGCCCCTGCCATACCCAAACGCGAGGGGGTGAGTTCCACCTGTGCGTCCATCAGGCGCAGCATACGGCGCCGCTCAATAGAGGCTCCCTCTGGCATGGTTACAATCAACCGGTAGCCCCGTGCGGCCGCCACAAACGCCAGAGAAATGCCCGTATTGCCGGATGTAGGTTCTACCAGCAGAGTGCGGCCCGGTGTGATCAGGCCCTTGCGTTCAGCATCCAGCACCATGGCGGTGCCAATTCTGTCTTTTACAGAACCAAGCGGGTTAAAAAACTCCAGCTTCAGCAGTACGCGGGCTTTTAGTTCATCTTCCTGTGTCAGCCGTGGCAACGCAACAAGCGGCGTGCCCCCCACCAGATTAAGGACAGACTCGTAAACCCGCCCTCTGGGTGCGGCAAAGCCGTAATCCTCTTTTTCCTGCGTTGATGCTGCCATTAGAAGCTCTCCCATGTCTGTTTTACAAATCTCAGACCCATATAATACGAATTTATAGCGTAGATAAACCATATCTGTGCTGCTATACTGAACATAAGATCTGGAAATAAAACATGATCAACCATACCCCCAACCAGGACAGGGACTGTTTTGCATGATCCTCCGTCGTGATAGAGCCATGACCGCCGTTCTTATTATGCTGGATGTTGCGTTTCACGCCGGGCGTTCCGGCACGGTAAGTGCTGCTGATATTGCAGAACGCTCCGAACTGGCGCGGCGTGGTATAGAACCATTGCTTCAGGCTCTTTCCCGTTCTGGTTTACTGGAAAGCATTCGTGGCCCACGCGGGGGCTATCGGCTTGGCCGCCCCCGGCGCGATATTTCCTTGGTGGATATTATTGAAGCCGTGCTGAACACAGATGCAGATGCCAATGATGGCCCGCAGGGTGCACTGTTCCAGAAAGTTCTGGCCCCATGTTGGGACAAGTTTGATCAGAAGCTGATTACACAGATGAGCAAAACTACGCTGGATGATCTGGTCAAACAGGCGGAATCCGCGGGGCTGAAACGCCCGCTGGCCGAACCCATTACATTTTCCATTTAATTTCTATTCTGCCCCACACGCTGCCGGGTTTTGCCCGGAGCGTTACGGCATAAAAAAAACGGTGCTCCATTTCTGGAACACCGTTTTTTTTAATTTCATCACCCAAAAGCTGGGCAGTGGGGCAGATTAGCGCTTACGCGTAACAGCCTTGCGCACAACTGCTTTCTTTTTAGGAGCTTCTGCCGCAGGTGCCGTTACAGCCGCGTGCGGAATAACCACGCCCGTTGCATCCACCTGCGCCGTCACTGTCAGGCGGGTGCGCTGCTGGCCGGGGCCGGGAATAAGGATAACCGTAAACTTATCCTGCCCAGCATAGCCCAGTGTAGGGGTATAGGTTACGTGCGTATCGCTATCCAGCGTGTACAGGAACGCCTTGCCGTGTTCTGGCGCAGGGGAAACCCCAAAGGATGCATACGGCTTGCCACCGGGCTGATCTACCAGCACTTCGCACAGCCCATCATCAGACCGCACGGTCATGGTGGTGGAAAGTGAGCCATCAGCTTCTTTCTTGATAGGCGTTGTGCTGCACACGGCAGACTTTTTAAGGTACCCAAAGGGATTGGGGGACCCGACATGAATAGGGCCGCCCGTTGTTGCACAGCCGGCAAGCATCCCACCAGTTAGCGCCAAACCGGCAATTCCTCGTAAGCGCACTCGACAGCTCCGCTTCTGTTGTATCAATTAAACTTGCAATCTCTTCTGCACGCTTCGGGGCGGAATGGAAAGAGGCCCAAACCGGGCACCTGCCCCTTACCCGCAAAGCATGATTCGCATCTGCCTTTAAAACATCCCGCTGCAGGAAGGAAGAGGCATACAGCACAGCTGGGCAGCTTGTCGCATATCAACTTACACACAACTGCGCGAAAACATCTTTTAACCGCAAATATTCTGTTAAACAGAGCCGCCTATTTTTCCAACTTTTACGCCAAAATAACATGCTGGCTTACCCGCACCCCCCAAAGCAGGCAGACGGTATGAAAAAATACCGGTTTCTTTCTTGCGTGAATGCGGTATTCCCTTCCCAGCATCTGTCGGAGGTACTATGTCCTTTTCCCGTTTCCTTGCCGCGGGGGTTCTTGCCGCGGGCGTTCTGCACAGCTCGGCTTCCTTTGCCGCCAGCGAATGTGGCCACTCCCCTGCGCATGAAGCCTTTAACGTGCAGGGCCTTAAAAGCGAACTGATGGTGACTGCGCTGTCTTGCAATGCGCAGGACCGCTACAACTCATTCGTGGCCAAATTCCGCACCACCCTCCTGCGGGAAGAAGATCGCCTTAACGGCTACTTCCGCACCACCTATGGCCGCCGTGCCCAGCAGGAGCATGATGATTACATCACGCAGCTGGCCAATGTGCAGTCTGAACGTGGCCTGCAGTCTGGCACTATTTTCTGTCAGCAGCGCCTTGCCATGTTTGATGAAGTGAATGCACTGGAAAGCGGGGAAGATCTTTCCAGCTATTCCGATGCCAAGGACGTCACGCAGCCTGCTTCCTTTGAAACCTGCGCAGCGCCTTCCTCTTCCCGTTCCACAACGCACACCACTACGCGCCGCCGTACCACACGCCGCGCCTAAAAAGCCTGCTGGTAAGGGGGCTTTGGCAAGGAAGCTGTTAAAAGCTTGCCGCCCCCTCACCACTACGCTTGACGAATCAGCGCCAAAGCGGGACAGATTTCCCGCATGAGCGATCTGTTTTCCAATACCCCACCAGCCCGCAAATCCTCCACCGGCAAAACCCGCGATGCCAAGCCGGGCACGCAGGCAGACTCGGCACAGGCCTATGATGCCAGCGCCATTGAGGTTCTGGAGGGTCTGGAACCCGTACGCCGCCGCCCCGGCATGTATATTGGCGGCACGGATGAAAGTGCGCTGCACCATCTGGCGGCGGAAATTCTTGATAACGCCATGGATGAAGCCGTGGCAGGCCATGCCAACACCATTGATGTGCGGCTGGATACGGAAAACCGCCTGACCATTCGGGATAACGGGCGCGGTATTCCGGTAGACCCCCACCCGCGCTTTCCCGATCGTTCTGCGCTGGAAGTTATTCTCACCACCCTGCATGCGGGCGGTAAGTTTTCTGGCAAGGCCTATGCCACCTCTGGCGGCCTGCACGGGGTAGGCTCTTCTGTGGTGAATGCGCTTTCCACCCGTATGGAAGTGGAAATTGCGCGTGATCGCACCGTGTGGAAACAGGTGTATGAACGCGGCAAACCCGTAACCAAGCTGGAAAAAGTGGGCGCAGCCCCCAACCGGCGCGGCACACAGATCAGCTTTCAGCCGGACCCGGAAATTTTTGGCACGCATGTTTTTGTGCCTTCCCGCCTGTACCGGCTCTGCCGCTCCAAGGCGTTTTTGTTCCGTGGCGTTACCATCCGCTGGTCCTGCGATCCGGCGTTAATCAAAGCGGGGGATGAAACCCCGGCAGAAGCCACCCTGCACTTCCCCGGTGGGCTGGCTGACAGCCTGACGGATGAGCTTGGCCCCAAGGCCCCGCTGCTCACCCCTCTGTGGGCTGGAGAGGCCCCTCTGCCCCCCGCAGCAGACGGCACAGATAACGGCAAGGTGGAATGGGCCGTAGCATTTTTAGAACACGGCCCAGCCTCTCTGGTGTCTTACTGTAACACCATCCCCACCCCGCAGGGCGGCACGCATGAAACCGGATTCCGCAACGCACTGGTAAAAGGCCTGCGTGCTTGGGGGGACCAGCGGTCCATCAAAAAAGCCTCCGCCATTACGGCTGAAGATGTGCTGGGCATGAGTGCCGGGCGGCTTTCCGTATTTATTCGTGATCCGCAGTTTCAGGGCCAGACCAAGGAAAAACTCACCTCATCCGGTGCCAGCAAACTGGTGGAAACGGCTCTGCGTGACAGGTTTGACCACTGGCTGGCACAAAACCCACCACAGGCCGATACACTGCTGGGCTTTGCCATAGAACGCGCAGAAGAACGCCTGCGCCGTAAGGAGCAGAAGGAAACACCGCGCAAAAGTGCTACGCGCCGCCTGCGCCTGCCCGGCAAGCTGACGGATTGCACCAAGGAATTTGCCCCGGACACAGAAATTTTTCTGGTGGAAGGCGACTCGGCAGGTGGGTCTGCCAAACAGGCCCGTAACCGTGAAACACAGGCCGTTTTGCCCCTGCGCGGTAAAATTCTGAACGTTGCCAGCGCCACGGCAGAAAAATTGCGCGGGAATCAGGAACTGCGTGATCTGATTGAAGCACTGGGCTGTGGATCGGGCGATAGATTCGATCTTTCCAAACTGCGCTACGGCCGCGTGATTATCATGACCGACGCAGACGTGGACGGCGCGCACATTGCCTCGCTGCTCATGACATTCTTTTACCGTGAACTGCCGGAGCTTATCCGTAACGGCCACCTATATCTGGCCCAGCCCCCGCTGTACCGCCTGACACAAGGCGCAAAATCGGTTTACGCCATGGATGACGCAGACCGTGACCGCAAAATGAAAACCGAGTTCAAGACGCGTGGCAAAATTGATGTCTCCCGCTTTAAAGGGCTGGGGGAAATGCCGCCGGGGGATTTGAAAGAAACAACAATGGACCCCAAGCGCCGCACCCTGCTGCGCGTGGTCACCCCGCAGGAGGACAGGCTTTCAACACGCCAGCGGGTAGAAAGCCTGATGGGCCGTAAACCAGAACTGCGCTTTGCCTTTATTCAGGAACATGCACGCACCGTAGATGACCTGCTGGATGTTTAACCTGCTCTCCAACGCAGCAGATGGGCAACGCGGCATGGGGCTTGTGCATCTGCCTCCATATGGGTGTGCATGACAGCGGCTCCATCTTCTGCCTCTGCTGCCCTGCCCCTTCGCACACGCCTGCTGGCTCTGTCTCAACTGCTGGTCAGCATGGTGTGCATTCAGTTTGGCTCTTCCGTTGCCAAATCCATCTTTCCGGTATTTGGCACATCCGGGGTTGTTGGCCTGCGCGTTTGCCTGGCAGCCTTTATGCTGGTGCCGCTTTTTAGAAGCTGGAGGTTTCTGTCCGTTCCTGTTCTGCGGCTGGTCATCCCTTACGGGTTAGCCATGACAGGCATGAACCTTTGCTTCTATCTGGCGCTCCAGCACATACCTCTGGGCACAACGGTGACATTGGAGTTCATTGGCCCACTTGTTGTGGCTTTTGTGGGCTCTCGCAAGCTGTCTGATATCGGCTGGATTCTGCTTACTGTGCTGGGGCTGGCACTGGTGCTTAATCCTTCAGCCTCCACTGGAGCAGATCTTGTTGGTGTAGGTTTTGCATTGCTGGCTGCACTCTGCTGGGCGCTTTATATTCTGTTCGGGCAGCGCGTGGCTGGCAAAGTGCCGGGGGCACATGCTTGTGCACTCGGCATGGCGTGTGGTGCGTGCGTTGTGTTTTTGCCTTGTTTTGTGCCAGCCCTGATTATCGGCTTTTCTGCCCCTGCCATGTTGGGGCTGGGCGTATTGGTGGCGTTCTGTTCTTCCGCTCTGCCCTATTCTCTGGAAATGCTGGCCATGCAGAACCTGAACGCTCGCGATATCGGTATCCTGAGTAGTCTGGAACCCGTATGCGCCACAGTGGCTGGCGCGGTTATCCTGCACGAAACGCCATCCCCCCTTCAGCTCTGCGGCATTTTGTGCGTGGTGGCGGCATCGGCCGGTATTATTCTCAGCCCCGGCTCATCAAAACAAAAGGCAGCTCCAGCACGCGATGTGCCAGAACTGCCCAACTAGAAGAACTTAGCTTTCAAACCCTGTTAACGGGCTGCCACATGCAAAACAGTGTGGCCGGCAGCCGAAGCCATATTGGCCGCACTGCCGTGAATGGCCTGCATGATCACGGGGTCAAACAACCGGGTAAAGCTGCCCGGATGCACACCCATCCACAATGTTACGATTGCCAATGGGGCCAGCACGGCAATTTCTGCGGCGGTGAGGTCTCGCAGCAGGCTGACCGTGCCTTTTACGCCCCCAAACAGCACCCGCCGATACAGTGAGAGCATGTAAACCGCCCCCATAATCATGGTGCTGCCTGCCAGCAATGCCACCCAGAAGGACACATGCACAGCGCCCATAAGCACCAGCAGTTCTCCGACAAAGGAGCCTGTGCCCGGCAGCCCCACATTGGCCATTGTGAACAGCATAGCCAACAAAGCTAGCACCGGCATCTGGCGCGCAACGCCACCCAGCGCATCAATCTGCTGGGTTTCAGACCGCCACGCCACCGCTGCTACGCAGAAGAACAGCGCGGCAATGACCACCCCGTGCGAGAGCATCTGAAAGATTGCGCCATCAATGCCTTCCGCTGTCAGCGTAAACAGGCCCACGGCAATCATGCCCATGTGGGAAAAGGAGGAATACGCAATCACGCGCTTCATGTCTGTTTGAGCAAAGGCCACAAAGGCCGCGTAAATAATGGCCACAACCCCAAGCGCCAGCACATAGGGTGCAAACAGCCGCACGGCATCGGGGAACATCAGCACCCCAAAACGCAGCAGCCCGTAAGCGCCGGTTTTGGAAAGTACGCCAGACAGCATCGCTGAAGCCGGTGTTGGGGCTTCGGAATACGCATCGGGCAGCCAGGCGTGCAGCGGAAACAGCGGCAGTTTGACACCAAAGGCCAACAGAAAGGCCAGTAGCAACCATCCCTGCAAAGGCTGGGAGAAGCCCGCGTGCATTAAGGCCGGAATATCCGTGGTGCCCGTTTGCAGCCACATGGTGATAAGCCCCACCAACATGAACAGCGAACCACCAAACGTAAACAGAAAGAACTGAAGCGAAGCCCAAACACGCTTTGGCCCACCCCAAACGCCTATCATCAGGCTACCGGGAATAAGCGTTGCTTCGTAAAACACGTAAAACAGCAGCATATCCTGCGCAGAAAACAGGCCAAACAAGGCTGTTTCCAACGCCAGCATGGCAGCCACAAACTGCCGCCCCTGTGTGTGCACGCTGCGCCAGCCTGCCCCCAGTGCCAACGGAGTCAAAAACGCTGTAAGCAGAATGAACACCAGGCTGATGCCATCTACCCCCGTGTGATAGGAAATACCGTAATCCCCCATCCAGCGCAGGCGTGTTTCAAATTGCAGGCCGGGCTGGGCAGGATCAAACTCCAGCCACATCAGCACGCTAAGGCCAAGGGTGATCAGGCTGCTCCACAGCCCAACCCACCGGGCTGTACTATCCTGCTGTTCTGGCCTGCCGGGGGCACAAAATGCCACCAGCGCCGCAACAAGAGGAAGATAGGTTATGAGCGAAAGCAGGATGGGCTGCACGGCATCACCACCATTCAGGTTATATGAAGATGCTGCAAACCTGCTCTTTTTTGCGGGCTGATGCCAGCAGGCGGCCGTTCACGTTCAGCCGATCACACTACGCAGAACAGCCATATCCCTAACGGCGGCCAAACAACTTTTCGAGATCGGCCTTGCTGAGCTTCAGCCACGTGGGCCGCCCGTGTGAGCATGTGCCTGCGCGGGGTGTTTCTTCCATCTGGCGCAGCAGCGCGTTCATTTCTTCCACGCTCAGCCTGCGCCCGGCCCGAATACTGCCGTGGCAGGCCATACGGGCAATAACGGCATCCAACCGCCCATCAAGCGCTGCCATTTCATCTGGGGCGCCATTTTCATCCGCTTCCAGTTCATCGGCCAGATCACGCAGCAGGCTTACGGCATCACTGCTGCGCAGCATGGCAGGCAAGGCCCTTACCAGAACGGAGTCGCCGCCAAAGGCTTCAATTTCCACACCCAGTTTTTCCAGCGTGGGTTGGCGTGCCAACAGCAGGTCCACCTGCACACGGGGCAGATCCACCACATCGGGCACCAGCAAACGCTGCGCCTGCACATGCCCGCTTAAAAACTGTGCCCGCAAACGTTCATGCGTCAGCCGTTCATGCGCAGCGTGCTGATCCACCAACACCACGCTGCCATCAGCGGCCACGGCCAGAATATAGGTGTCCAGCACCTGTGCAATAGCCGCACCCAAGGGATGATCTGCCGCCACTGGCTGTGCAGAGGCTGTATAAGCAGGTTCAGCCTGCCCGGTTGCTGGCGTGTTAACTGCCGGAGCATCCCACCCGGCATGGGGTGAAGGCATGGCCACAGGCGGCAAGGTTCTGGCTGCCGGGGCATCCCCAAACTGCAAACGGCCTTCTGCAAACCGCACGCCCTCTGGCGTGGGAGCATGAAACGCAGGGGCAGGAACAGGTGGGGCTGCCCCTTTTTCTGGCGGATACCAAATACGTGCCTGCCGTGGTGCGGAGGAGAGAACAGGCCGCACACCTACGCTACCTGCCCCATGCTCTAACGCGCGCTGAATGGTGCCAATAACAAGGGAGCGCACGCTGGCTTCATCCGCAAAGCGCAGTTCCGTTTTGGCCGGGTGCACGTTTACATCCACCCTATCCGGCGGCACCGTGAGCATAAGCGCCACAACAGGGTGCCTGCCGGGTTCGATCACGCGCCTATAGGCCACGCGCACAGCGGTTTTAAGCACCGGGTCCACCACAGGGCGGCCATTTACCAGCATGAACTGCCCATTGGCCGTGGACCGATGGACTGATGGCGGGCAGATAAACCCGCTAAGGGTCATGCCATCGCGCTCACCTGAAATTTCTAAAAAACCATCGGCCTCGCTGGCGTCCAGCAAGGCAGCAGAACGGGCGGCCATATCCTGCGCGGGCAGATCAAACAGCACGCGCTCATCCAGCATAAACCGGAAAGCCGTTTGCGGCACAGCCAAGGCCAGACGCCGCACCACGTTTTCAGCGTGTCGGCCTTCCACACGCGCGCTTTTCAGAAACTTACGGCGGGCGGGGGTGGCAAAAAACAGATCTTCCACCACCACGCTGGTGCCCGGCGCACCGGCTGCGGGTTCAACGGGGGAAACCTTGCCCCCTTCTACCCGAATACGCCATGCGCCACTTTCCCCCCTTGGGCGGGAGGTAATGCACAGCCGCGCTGCCGCCCCGATGGAAGGCAGAGCCTCCCCCCGAAAACCGAGCGTGCTGATATGCACCAATGTTTCATCGCGCAGTTTGGATGTGCAGTGCCGATCTACCGCCAGAGCCAGATCATCGGCTGACATGCCCACACCATCATCGGTGACGATAATGCGGTCCACACCCCCGCCAGCCAGAGAAACCTCCAGCCTGCGAGCTCCTGCATCTATGGCGTTTTCAACCAGTTCCTTCACCGCTGCGGCGGGGCGTTCTATCACCTCACCCGCAGCAATGCGGTTAACAATAACCTCTGGCAGCCGCCGCACATGGGGCGGCGTTTCGGGCTGGTGTATATCCATACCGGGTTCAGCAAACAGGCCGGACATGGGTCAGACCTTTCCGATCAGAACAGACCGGAGCCTTTGGCATGCTGTGTGGGCGTAACCCCTTTGGTGGGGGAATTGCCAAGGGCAGCATTGGTTTTCAGACGGCGGTTTTCTCCATCTGCATCCACCACAGCCCCGGCCTTGCCACCTTTCCAGAACATCAGTTCCTGCACAAAGCCCGAACCGGCTTCACCCAGTTCACCCCGGTCTGGTGCATCGGATGCCTCTGTGGCCTCGTTCACCAAAATGGTCTGGCCTTCACTGGTATCACCGTTTGTGCCGCGCAGCGCTACATCGGGGGAAAGTGTTTCCAGCGCCTGCAGGCGTTCACTTTCATCCTGCCTCCGGTCATCACCCTTTGTGGGCTTTACCAGCTCATCTGATGGCGGCATGGAAAGCGGGGCACGGGTTGTAACCGTGTATTCATCCGGCAGGCTGCGTTCCAGCCCGAAAGCACGGGCGGCTTCGTTCCCTGAGCAGCCACTTAGCAAAAAGCAGCCGCCAAGAAGCAGCAGCGGAGAAATCAGTGTCGAAACACGGCGCGCCATCGTCTGCCTTCCACTCATCCTGAAAAAACACCCAGCCCTTTGGGGGTTACCCGGTTTTTACGTTGTCTTGTTGCTGCCCGCCTGCCAGAAAATTCTGCACCAGCAGCATGCATACGGCGCATACTATAGCGGAATCTGCCACGTTGAATACATACCATGACCACCCAAAAGCATGGGCATGCAGAAAATCCACCACGGCCCCATAGCGCACACGGTCCATAACGTTGCCAATGGCCCCACCTGTAATGGCCCCAACACACGCAGCGGTAAGTTTGCTGGGCGTGCGAAAAATCCATACCAGAAGGCAGCAGGCCACGGCCAGCGCAATAGCGGAAAACACAATGCGCCCCGCCCCGCCAAGCCCGCCAAACATGCCAAAAGTAACGGCGTGGTTCCATACCATAGTGAAGTTAAGGAACGGCAGCACTTTAACAGAACCCCGTGCGGGCAGATCCAGCCCGTACAGAATCCAGTATTTACTCAGCTGATCTGCTGAAAGCGTAAGCATCAGCACCAGCAGGCCGAGGCCTGCCGGGCGCAGCATGAAGGGGCGAGAACTCACGCGTCCTCCTGCCCTGTGCGCGGGCCACCCTGTTGTTCCACCACATCGGCGCAGCGCAGGCACAGTCCTGCGTAATCATCCCGCGTGCCGGTTTCTGGCAGAACCTTCCAGCAGCGCACGCATTTTTCACCGTCTGCAACCTGCACAACTGGCGCACCATGCAGCGTGCCGCCTTCATCCCCTTCCACGTAAATGGAGGAAGACGTGGGGTCCACCACCACATCCACGTGGGAGACAATGGCCAGTTCGCTCCAGTTTACACCGGCAAACAGTGCGGCTTCTTCTTCAGAGAATGTCAGTTCAACCTGCGCCTGAAGGGAGGAACCAATGGTGCCTCCGCGCCGTGCGCCTTCAATTTCCGTGGTGATGATGCGCCGCACGGAACGAATACGCGCCCAGCGTTCATCCAATGCCGGATCATTCCATTCCGCGGGCAGTTCAGGGAAGGCCTGTTCATGCACGCTCTGCTCTGCCCCAAAGCGGGATGTCCATGCTTCTTCCGCCGTAAACACCAGCACGGGGGCCAGCCATGTTGTCAGGCAGCGTTGCAGAATATCCAGCACCGTGCGGGCTGCGCGGCGTGTGGGGTTGGAGGGTGCATCGCAATACAACGCATCCTTACGGATATCGAAGTAGAAAGCAGACAGATCCGTGGTGCAGAACCCATGCAGGGCCGGATACACACCCACCCATTCATGCGTTTCCACCGCGCGGGCAATCAGCCCACCCAGTTCTGTAAGGCGATGCAGCACCCAGCGTTCCAGCTCTGGCAGTTCGGCATACGGCACGGCTTCTGCTTCCGTGTAGCCATCCAGCGCACCCAGCAGCCAGCGCAGCGTGTTGCGCAGGCGGCGATACAGTTCACCCTGTTGTTTGAGAATTTCCTTGCCAATGCGCAGATCATCATTGGTATCGGAGTTCACCACCCATAGGCGCAGCACGTCTGCACCCAGGCTGTCATTCACATCCTGCGGGGCAATCACGTTGCCGAGGGATTTGGACATCTTGCGGCCCTGTTCATCCAGAACAAAGCCGTTGGTCACAACCGCCTTGTAGGGTGAAACGCCGCGCGTACCCACACTTTCCAGCAGGGAGGACTGGAACCAGCCGCGATGCTGGTCCGAACCTTCCAGATACAGATCGGCAGGGAAGCTTAGCCCCGGCTGGCCCAGCACGAAGGCGTGGGTGGAACCACTTTCGAACCACACATCCACGATATCGAACACCTGATCGTAATCATCCGGGTTCCGATCCGGGCCGAGAAAGCGTGCGGGTTCAGAGCTATACCACGCATCTGCACCTTCTTCCTTAAAGGCATCCACAACACGCTGCATCACATCGGCATCACGCAGCACTTCGCCTGTGCGTTTTTCAACAAACACGGCAATAGGCACGCCCCATGCGCGCTGGCGGCTGATGCACCAGTCTGGGCGCGTGCGGATCATGGATGTCAGGCGGTTGCGCGCCTGTGCGGGCACGAAAGTAACGTCTTCCAGCGCCTTAAGGGCTTTTTCACGCAGCGAATCTTCACCATCCATGCGGATGAACCACTGCGGCGTGGCACGGTAGATTACCGGCGCGCGGGAACGCCATGAATGCGGGTAGGAGTGCACAATTTCACCACGCCCCACCAAGCCAGCCGGGGCTGTGCCGTTGGCGTTGGCATGTTCCATTACCGCTTCCAGCGTGGAGCACACAACATCTGCCGCCTTGAACACATGCGTGCCTGCAAAGCCTGAAACCCACGGGGCGTATGTGCCATCGGCCTGCACCACTTCTGGCACTTCCACGCCGTACATGCGGCAAAGCTGGAAGTCATCCTCACCATGAGAAGGCGCCATGTGCACAAGGCCGGTGCCGGCCTCGGTGGTGACAAATTCACCCGGCAGCATGGGCACATCAAAATCATACCCGGCACCACGCAGCGGATGGGAGCATACAGCCCCTTTCAGCGCGCTGCCCGGCAGGGTGTAAAGGATATGGTGCGCAGTAACGTGAGCTTCCTGACAGAAGGCATCCACCAGTGCTTCGGCCACCAGCACCTTTGCGCCGGGTTCAAGCAATGCGCCCTCACCCGTTTCATCCACCCGCAGCACCACGTAGGTGATTTCTGGCCCATAAGCCAAGGCGCGGTTGCCGGGAATGGTCCACGGTGTGGTGGTCCAGATGACAACAGATACATCCTCCAGCGCATGGGCTGGCGTGGGGTCCCGCACAACCGGGAAGGCCACCAGAATGGTGGTTGAGGTGTGATCGTGATATTCGATTTCAGCTTCGGCCAGAGCGGTTTTTTCAACCGGGCTCCACATCACGGGGCGCAGGCCACGATACAGCCGCCCGTTCAGCAGGAACTTGCCGATTTCGTTCACAATGGCTGCTTCGGATGAGAAATCCATGGTGGCGTAGCGGTTCTGCCATTCCGCCTGCACGCCAAGGCGCTTGAATTCCTGCATCTGGATATTCAGCCACTCGCCCGCATAGGCGCGGCATTCGGCACGGAATTCCAGCACAGGCACGGAATCCTTGTCCTTTTTTGCCTTGCGGTATTTTTCTTCCACCTTCCATTCAATCGGAAGGCCGTGGCAATCCCACCCCGGCACATAGCGCACGCCGTAACCAGACATGCGATGGGCGCGGTTGATCACATCCTTGTTGATCTTGTTCATGGCATGGCCAATGTGCAGGTGGCCATTGGCATACGGGGGGCCATCATGCAGCGTAAAAACTGGCCGCCCTTCTGCCTGCTGTTTCAGCCGCGCATCCAGCCCGGTTTCTTCCCACTTTTTCAGCCACTGCGGTTCCTGCTTTGGCAGACCCCCGCGCATGGGGAAAGAGGTACGGGGCAGGAACACCGTATCACGATACAGATCGGCGGGGGATTGGGTGTCCTGGTCGCTGCTGGATGTGGTCATGAGCGGGTGATGTCACTTCAGTTCGGGTTCATGGTCTGGCCCCGCATGTGCTGGTCAAACCATCTTGCATTCAGGCTCTTATCAAAAAGGACAAGCGCAGGGTCAAGCATGAACGGCCACATTGCAGCCGCAAATTATATTCTGCCCTATCTGCCCGTACTTTTACAGGGGGTTATATGCCCGCCAGTTCGGCGTTCAGAACCATGCGGGCCTGCTGCGCATCCTGCGCGATCTGGGCCTTGAGTTCATCCAGCCCGGCAAAGCGCTGTTCTGCCCGCAGCATTTTGTGCAGCGCCACAGAAAGTGTTTGGCCGTACAGATCACCATCAAAGTCAAACAGGTTCACTTCTACGCGGCTTTCCTGCCCATCGTTAATGGTGGGTCTACGGCCAATATTGGCCACGCCGGGACGCGTATAGCCACCAGACAGGCGCACCGTTACGGCGTAAACTCCACGTGCGGGCTCCAGATGCCGCCCAAGCGGAATGTTGGCTGTGGGAAAGCCCAGCAGACGGCCGCGTTTATCACCATGCTGCACCTGGCCACGAATAAACCACGGGCGACCGAGTTCTTCCGTTGCGCGTTCAGGATATCCTTCCTGCAACAACCGCCGGATACGGGTGGAGGAATATGGCCCTGCGGCATCTGCCAGTGCGGGCACGGATGTAAAACCCATGCCCAGTTCACCCGTGCGTTCGGCCAGAAACGTAACATCGCCCCCGCGCCGATAACCGAATGCAAAATCCGGCCCGCAGGCAACGTGGCGCAGGCACAGGGCATCGTGCAGCACGTCTTCTACAAACCGTTCCGCCGTCATGCGGGAGAATTCTTCATCAAACCCGATCTGGAACACATGTTGCACACCCAGCGCCTGCAGGGCGGCAAAACGCTCATCCGGCAGGCTCAGGCGGAATGGTGGGTCCTGCGGGCGAAAGAGTTCGCGCGGGTGAGGTTCAAACGTGACAACCGCCAAAGGCAGATCTGGCCGCGCCGCGTGGGTGGAATGAACCAGATGGGCGTGGCCCAGATGCACACCATCAAAATTGCCAAGCGCTGCCGCACAGCCGTGCGCTTCCGGCGGAATATCCCGCCAGTTTGTGTGCAACTGTGCTTTCAGCACTTTTTATGCTCCTTCCGGCAGGCCAAACATCTGCCCCGCCTGCGGCAGAGATTGCGCTACAGGGTGGGTAGTACCTGCCACCGTGCCATCTTCCGGGCGGGCAATCTGGCATACACGCAGGCCCGCTTGGGCTGCTGCATCCAGTTCTGCCACCACATCGGACAGAAACAGCACATCCTGCCCCTGCCAGCCACTTTGTTCCAGAATATGGCGATAACTTTGCGCGCTTTTCTTACCACCAACGCGCAGATCAAAAAACGCGCTGAAAAGCGAGGTCAGGTTCCCCTGCTCGGTATAGCCGTAAATCAGCTTCTGCGCAGCTTCGGAACCGGAGGAATACACAGCCAACGTAAGGCCTGCGGCTTTCCATGCCTTTAAGGTGGGCTCAACATCTGGGTAAAGTTGGGCTTCCAGTTCCCCTTTTTCATACCCTTGCTGCCAGCACAGGCCTTGCAGGCTTTTAAGCGGGGCAACCTTGGCATCTTCCGCCATCCAGCGTTCAAGCTGCTCCAGCGGCGGCACGCCGGGGGCAGCTTGGGCAATCTGTGCCAGTGCTTCCTGCACTACCGGATTTTCGCGCTGTTCCAGCAATGCGGGCAGATGTTTGCGCGCGTAGGGAAACAACACTTTATGCACAAAAGCCACTGGCAGGGTGGTGCCTTCAATATCCAGCAGCACCACGCGCGGAGGAATCCGGGTATCGGCCATCATGCCCTCAATCAGTTTGCGTAAGAAGGAAACTGCCGGGCAATATCGGTGCCTGTATAGCGGGCCACCCAGCCTTCCTTGTGTGTGAAAATGCGCAGCGTAACCATATCTGGCTCTGGCCCGGCATCAAACCAGTGCTTTGTACCTTCTGGCACAGAAATCAGATCAGTTTGCGTGCATTCCACATCGTAAACATAGCCTGCAATATGCAGGATGAAGTGCCCGCTACCGTGCACAAAAAAGCGAATTTCATCTTCACTATGCGTATGTTCGGACAAGAACTTATCCCGCAAGGCCTCGCGGTTGGGTGTAGATGGGCTAACCCGCAGCACATCGGCAGAGCCTGCACCTGTTTCGCCCATCAGCTTGTCTAAAAATGGGCCATACACATCCAGCACGGCCTGCTCATCTGCATCCCTTGGGGGAATTTGCGGGCCTTCCCAACGTTCAAACCGCACGCCCAGTGGTGCCAGAACGCGGGCCATTTCTGCCGGGTCCTGCGTTTGCAGCACGGGGTGTTCGGGGGTGGTATCTTTGTAAACTGTCAGGGAACTCATGCGTGCAGTTTCCTTCGCTCAAGCGCGCAGGCCAGCAGGAACTCCAGCCCTTCCAGCCGCGCAAGGGCGGTGGGCATATCCTTGCCCCACACATACACACCGTGGCCGCGAATAATGTAGCCCGCTGACATACCGGTGCCAAAAAATGGTTCCACCACTTCCGCCAGCCGCGCAATGTCCTGATCGTTCTCAAACAAGGGCACCTGCACGGATGTTTCGTGCGTGGTCTGCCCTTCAAACACTTTCAGAACTTCGTAATCAGCCAGCGTAAGTGCTGCTGTTTTTTCTTCCATGGACAGAACAGTGGAGGCCACGGAATGGCCATGCAGCACTGCGCCCACTTGCGGGAAATGGCGGTAAATCTGGCAATGCAACAGCGTTTCCGCACTGGGCCGGTTTTCCGGGCTATGCGGTTTGCCCTGCATATCCACGGTAATAACGTCTGCCGCCTGCAAAAAGCCTTTGTGGCAGCCGGAGCGCGTAATGGCTATGCGGCCATCTGCCAGCTTGCGGCTGATATTGCCTGCCGTGGCTGGCACCCACCCGCGCTGATCCATCCGCTGCCCGGCAAACAGAATATCCTGCACGGCACGGGCAAAATCCGTAACGGTTTGATCCATGGCGTTCTCTGCCCGTCTTGAACTGATAGAGCCTTACGGCTGAACAGATTTATCCGCTGGTGCAGCTGTGCGCTGCTCCACTGTGGAAGATGCGGGCGGTGGGGCAATATGCCCGTTACCGGGGCGTGCCGTGCCATCATCCATCGGTTCATCATCCGCCATGTGTTTCTTGAAGGATTTGATGCCCTTGGCCATATCGCCCATCAACGAGCTGATTTTGCCGCCGCCGCCAAACACCACAAGTACAACCACAAGCACGATCAGCCAGTGCCAGATACTTAAGCTACCCATCAAACCAGTCCCCTACACTTGCGATACGCACCCAAAATGAACGCATACCACACATCCTTGTTTGTACATGATGGCGGAAACACTTTCTTGCAAGTTTTTCCTTGCGCGGCCTACCCGCCAATTGGGTGCTAACTGCCGCCCGTGCCTGTTGGTTCAATAAAGCCATAAACCGGATAAACCGTTTTGCCCATGGCATGAATGGGGCTCCACCACACGCGCACGCGGGTCCAGTTATTATTGGGGGAAACATCAACAACGGGGGCACGATGCGTGACTTCCCCCGGCTCCCAATTTGCGTGGTCCACCAACACAAGGCGGGAATTTCGCACCTGTTTGACCACAGACACATGGCCCGATGGCAGCCTGCCTGTAGAACGGAACACCAGCACATCCCCCGCACGCGGGGAGGACGTGCGGTTATATTGCCCCTGCGCTTCCCCCCACCAGCTTGCTGCCGCACCGCGCAGGTTTACGGCAGAATGTTCCCGCGCATAGGGGGCGCATTGCACAGATCCGTTCCAACTTCCGCGCCCGCCAGCACAGGCTGCAAGTAATAAAGGCAGAACAAGAACAAGGCTACGCTTCACGATTCGGCCCTCAAACGTTGCATCCAGTCCTCCGCTTCTGTGGGGGACATATCCAAAACCTGCTCCGCCACATCCCGCGCATATCCCGCACGGGCCAGCACACCCAGCGCCTTGTGCCTGCGGGCCAGAGCCTGCTCGGTATCAGCATCTTCATCATCCGCAACATAAGGCGTGGCAAATGGCCCCAACCTGCGCTTGCGGGCCAGAACCAGTGCGGCACATAATTCCCTTTGCGCAGGAGAAAACCCTTCCACCGCATCCTGCAAGGCGGCATCGCGCAGATCAGCCTCCACGCCGCGCGCAGCCAGATGCGCCTGCACCGCCCGGCCAGAGCGGCCAGAGCGCACCAACCTGCGTGCGCGGGCTGTTGCAAAACTGGCATCGTCCACCGCACCAAGGCGCACCATTTCTTCTGCTATTTCAGCTACTACGGGGCGGAGCGCCTGTGCAGCTTCAGCCACTTCCTCCGTATCGGCTCCGGCTTTGAGGGCCTGTTTTTCCCACCGTGCAATCCGGCGCAAAAGCACCTGTTCCAGCCCGTGGCGCGTGGTACCAAAACGTGCCAGATGCGCCAGTGCGGCCTCTCGCAACACGCGGCGATCAAGCTGCGGAAACCCCGATGATGTGTGGGCAGATGAGGAAGAACCAGAATGCGTCATCCCTCTTTCTTACCCACTCCTTACGTGCAGGAAAATACGCAACGGGCCATGCCGCGCATGTTTCGTATGCAGAATTTTTTCACACAGAATATTTGACTTTAATCTGCACAAAAGGCCATGATACGCCCGCAATACGGGCCGCCCGCTCACCTTATATCAAGGCAGCGGGCGTTTTTCGTTCTGCACTCCACTTCTCACCATGCAGGTTCAACAACCGCCAACACAAAGACCAGATTCCATGATTTCTGCCCTGATGCCGACATACAAGCGCGCTGATCTCGCCTTTGAGCGGGGAGAAGGCTCCTGGCTGCAAACGTCGGACGGGCGACGATTCCTGGACTTTGCTGCGGGCATTGCCACGTGCTCCATTGGCCACGCACACCCCAAGATGGTGGAAGCCGTAAGCACGCAGGCTGCCAAGGTCATGCACGTTTCCAACCTGTTTCAGATTCCGCAGGCAGAAAAGCTGGCACGCAGGCTGGTTGAAAACTCCTTTGCCGATAGCGCGTTCTTCTGCAATTCCGGCGCAGAAGCCAACGAAGGCATGGTGAAGATGGCCCGCCGCGCCCAGATGATGGCAGGCCACCCCGAACGCACAGACATTATCTGCATGGATGGGGCTTTTCATGGCCGCACGCTGGCCATGCTTTCCGCCACCGGCAACCCCAAATATCTGGAAGGCTTTGGTGAGCCTGTAAAAGGCTTCCTGCACGTGCCTTTCAACGATATTGAAGCCGTAAAAGCCGCCATTACCCCTAACACCGCAGCCGTTATGCTGGAACCCATTCAGGGTGAAAGCGGCATTAAGGTGGCCAGCCCGGAATATCTGCGTGCCCTGCGCGCGCTGTGCGATGAAACCGGCGTGCTGCTGGCGCTGGATGAGGTGCAGTGTGGCGTTGGCCGCACAGGTCGCCTGTTTGCGCATGAATGGGCTGGCATCAAGCCCGATATTGTCAGCACGGCCAAAGGTTTGGGCGGGGGCTTCCCCATTGGGGCCATCCTCACCACAGAAACCATTGCCAAGAGCATGACGCCGGGCACACACGGCACCACATTTGGCGGCAACCCGCTGGCCTGCGCGGCTGGTAACGCTGTGCTGGATGTTATTCTGGCCCCCGGCTTTTTAGATCAGGTTTGCACCCGTGCGGCCCTGCTGGATGAACTTCTGGACAGCCTTGTGGCTGATGCGCCGGATATTTTTGCCCAGCGCCGTGGCCTTGGCCTGCTGATAGGCCTGCGCTGCGTGCCCGCAGTGGGTGATGTGCAGGGTGCCGCGCAAAATGAAGGCCTGTTGTGTGTAACCGCGGGTGATAACGTGCTGCGCCTTGTGCCGCCGCTTACTGTTTCCGAAGAAGAATGCCGCAAAGCTGTGGCCCTGCTGGTGCAGGCTGTCAGCACACTCAGAAAAAATCATAACAACAAGACAGTTCTGGAGCCAACAGCGTGAGCGCCGCCAACATGACCACTGCCCTGCCCTCTTCTTCCTTGGCAACGCCCCGCCATTTTCTGGATCTGAAAGATCTGGATGCCGCAACCCTGCGCCAGATTCTGGATGTAGCCGCCAGCATGAAGCGCATGCAGCAGAACCGCCGGTTTCCGCTGCACCCGCGCCAGCCGCTGGCCGGGCGGCAGTTGGGGCTTATTCTTTCCAAGCCATCCACCCGCACCCGTGTTTCCTTTGAAGTGGGCATTCGCCAGCTTGGGGGCGATGCCGTGGTGCTCAGCCCGCAGGAAATGCAGATTGGCCGTGGTGAGAGCATTGCCGATACAGCCCGCGTGCTCTCCCGCTTTGTAGATGCCATTATGCTGCGTACTGGCAACACAAAAACCATGCACGAACTGGCACAGTGGAGCACGGTGCCAGTTATCAATGGTCTTACCCCGCATTCTCACCCGGTGCAGATTCTGGCCGATATCATGACGTTTGAGGAACATCGTGGCCCCGTGCGTGGCCGCACCTTTGCGTGGACGGGTGATGGCAACAACGTGCTTGTCTCCCTTATTGAAGGGGCCGTGCGTTTTGGCTTTGCCCTGCGTGCCGCCACCCCCGCAGACATGAAGCCCCCGCAGGACGTGCTGGACTGGGCCCGTGCCGAAGGCGGTGATGTGGAATGGACGGTAGACCCCAAAGCCGCCGCAAAAGGTGCCGATTGCGTGGTGACGGATACATGGATCAGCATGTCTGATTCCCCCAAGGAAGCCGCCACACGTATGAGCAAGCTGGAACCCTACCGCGTAAATGCAGATTTAATGGCCCTTGCTGCGCCAGATGCCCTGTTCATGCACTGCCTGCCTGCCCATATAGGGGAAGAAGTAACCAAGGACGTGTTTGAAGGCCCGCATTCTGTGGTGTTTGATGAGGCGGAAAACCGCCTTCATGCCCAGAAAGGCGTGCTTGCATGGACAATGGGTGGCACAAACTGGACCTCTTTCGGCAAGGAATAAGCACATGAGCGGCACAGACAGAACAGTTTCCATGACATCTACCGAAGATACACCCGCCACCCCCGGCTGGGTGGAAAGCAGTCTGGATGCTAT
Organism: Acetobacter pasteurianus subsp. pasteurianus LMG 1262 = NBRC 106471; assembly: GCF_000285275.1. Taxonomy (GTDB): domain Bacteria; phylum Pseudomonadota; class Alphaproteobacteria; order Acetobacterales; family Acetobacteraceae; genus Acetobacter; species Acetobacter pasteurianus. The sequence continues at coordinate 30,075 of NZ_CADO01000139.1, read as the reverse complement.
TCTGGCGACGTTGCCGTTCCCGGCAGATAAGCTGGCACCGTTCCGTAGCGCCTATCTGGATTGTCTGGCTGGCTGTGGCCGTACGGAAGATCTGGATAGCGAGCACGATGCCTGCCGCAAGGGGCTGCTTGTTGCGCTTAAGGACGGTTTGAACATGGATTCAGAAACCGGCCGTGCCCTTGAACAGAAGCTGGAAAAGCTGGAGCTGGATATTTCCGCAGGGGCGTAACCCCCCTGCTTTCCACCTTTTCCTTTTTGTCCGCCTGAAAAGCATCACCAGAGTCCGCACGCATCAGGCGCATGTTCTTGATATTCCCGTATTCTTGATGGACTCAGGACAAACTTAAATTCCCATGGAAAAACCCGCTTTTCTTGATCGTGACCGCCCAGATGTGCCCGATTTGGTGGTGCCCGGTGGTGTAACGCCTTTTTATCTGGCTGGTCGGCCCGTGCGTGGCCGGTTGGTGCGTTTGGGCGTGCTGGCCGATACGCTGCTCACACGGCATGATCACCCAGCCCCTGTTACGCGCCTTGCTGGCAAGGCATTGGCACTGGTGGCAGCTTTGGCCTCTGCCCTTAAGTTTCAGGGCTCTTTCTCCCTTCAGATGAAGGGTGATGGCCCTGTTTCCATGCTGGTGGCAGACTGCACCAACACCGGCGCGCTACGCTTTTACGCCCGCACGGATGATGAGGCGCTGGCAGCCCTGCTGGAAGAAACACCCAAACCCACAGACCGCGAATTGCTGGGTAACGGCTATATGGCCCTTACGGTGGACCAAGGCCCGGAAATGGACCGGCATCAGGGTATTGTGGAAATTGCCGGTGATGATCTGTCTGCAATGGCCATGCATTACTTTGCCAGCAGTGAGCAGCACGCATGCTGGATTATGCTGGCCTGCCAGATGACAGATGCAGGCTGGCGCGCAGGCGGTCTGATACTGGAACGCATTGCGGGCGAAGGCGGCAGCCACGTGGTGGAAGACGAAGCCGCAGAAGCAAGCTGGGAAACAGCCACCATTCTGGCAGGCACCCTTTCCACCAAGGAACTGCTGGACGATAGCCTGCCAACATTGCAGCTTCTGCACCGGCTTTTCCATGAAGAAGACCTGCATATCAGCCAGCCTCGGGCTTTGGCATTTGGGTGCCGTTGCTCCCGCGCGCGTTTGGCCAATGTGCTGGAAACCTTCCCGCAAGATGATCTGGACCACATGTGCCAGGATGATGGAAACATCGTGATGACGTGCGAATTCTGTAATGTGGATTTCCGCTTTGCGCGCAAAAACATTGCCACGCAGGCACAGTAAAACAGTAAATATAGCCGCAAAGTTTGCCAGCAGGGCCCTAAGCGCAATATCTTAAGGCGCTGCTGGTATAAGGTATCTGCCACAGGGCAGGCATTTTTTAAAATGTCAGATAAAGTTCACAAGAGGTTTTGCGCCATGATGCTGTTTTCCCGCATGCGCCTTTCTGGCCTAACAGCCGCGCTGCTGTTTCCTGCCCTGCTGGCAGGCTGCGCAGATCAGAAACAGCCTACGCAGTTTGCACCGCTACGGTATGATAACCTCAGCCAGATCAACCTTAACGTAAACACCCTGACATTGGTGGATAACACGGCAACCCTCCCGGTTGCGGGCGATATCGGTTATAAATCCCCCACCCCACCAGTACAGGCCCTGCGCCAGATGGTGCAGGACAGGCTGGCCGCCAAAGGGGGCATTACCAGCGCCAATTCCGCCCAGTTTGTGATTGATCGGGCCTCCATCCTGCACGAACCCGGCGGCACGCTACAGGGCCAGATAGATGTGCATCTGGATATTCTGAACCCCGATGGCAGCAAAACTGCCCATACAGAAGCCCACGCCACCCAAAGCCTGCACCCGGACCCCACGGAAGATACAGAAAGCCAAGCCAATCTGTACAACGTCACCAAAGGGATGATGGACAGCATCAATACCGAGCTGGATACACAGGTGCATCGCGCCCTTGGCAAATGGCTGGTGGATGCCGGGGGTATGCCGGTAGATGGTGCCATTCAGGCCCAGCCTCTCACATCTGATGGCTCGCCCGCTCCTGCCACCACGGGCGCTGGTGCCGCAGCTACACAAGAGGCGCTTTCTCCCGTTTCAGCAGCTAAAACCGGGCAGGCTACATCCCCCGTAACGGTGCCGGAAAACGCCCCTGTTGTTGCACCTTCTACCGATGCGGCAACGCCGTCCACCACCAGCAGCACGGAAGCCAAACCTGCCGCAACCTCCAAAACGCAGGATAGTGAACCCAACGCCATCTTCCCGGCGGGTGAGGATGATGATTCGTCCTCAAGCTCATCCTCTACAAAGGCGACATCCCCTAAACCGGGTTATCTCAAGCTGCCGTCTCAGCCTCAATAAGGCTGTTATCCTCAGCAAAGCGCCTGAATACTTAGCGCATATAGCCCCCACCGCCGCACAACATTGCGCTGCGGCGGTGGGGCCGCCATAAAGCAGGGCATGACCGCTTCCGCCTCCAGTCTGAACCCGTTTTCCATTGCGCAGGGTCTGCCTGTGCAGGATGTGCTGCCAGAACTTTGCGCAGTGCTGGCTCAAAACCCCGCCACAGACCATCCGGCATCCGCCATTCTGGTGGCGCCTCCGGGCGCGGGTAAAACCACATCCGTGCCACCCGTTCTGGCGGCTGCGGCATGGCGCGCACCATCTGATAAAATTATTATGCTGGAACCCCGCAGGCTGGCCGCCCGTGCCGCTGCCCAGCGCATTGCATCCCTAATGGGGGAAGAGGTTGGCGGTTTTGTAGGGTTCCGCACCCGGCTGGAATCCGCTGTTTCTGACCGCACCCGTATTGAGGTGCTGACAGAAGGCCTGTTCCTGCGCCGCCTGCTGGGTGACCCCATGCTGGAGGGCGTGGCCTGCGTTATTCTGGATGAAATACACGAACGCTCATTAGATGCAGATCTGGCGCTTGCTTTCTGCCTGGATCTGCAACGCACCTTGCGGCCTGATCTGCGCCTTGTGGCCATGTCTGCCACGGCGGAAACAGAACGCCTTGCCACGCTAATGAACGCCCCTGTGCTAACAAGCGAAGGGCGAATGTTCCCGCTTACCGTCCACCATGCCAAGCACGATATTCCCAGCCTGCGCGATATTGCCACCGCCACGGCAACAGGCGTGCGGCAAGCTCTGGCGGAAACAGAAGGCGATATTCTCACCTTTCTGCCCGGCACGGGAGAAATCCGCCGGGTGATGCAGCTTCTGGATGGTGTGCCCGCCACAGTGCTGCCCCTGCATGGTGAACTGCACCCGGCAGAACAGGCTCGCGTGCTGCGCCCCGGAAATGAAGGGGAACGGCGGGTTATTCTGGCAACCTCCATAGCCGAAACATCCCTTACCGTGCCCGGTGTGCGCGTTGTAGTGGATTGCGGTTTCCGCCGTGTGCCAAGGTTTGATGCCGGGGCTGGGCTTTCCCGGCTGGATACGGTGCGTATCTCCAAAGCCGCAGCGCGGCAGCGTGCAGGACGCGCGGGGCGAGAGGCTCCGGGTATGGCGTATTGCCTGTGGTCTGCCCATACTGAGCGCGCCTTGCCCCAGCATGACAGGCCAGAAATTCTGGAAGCCGATCTGTCTGATTTTGTGCTGGCCACCGCCTTGTGGGCCGATACGGTAGGATCTGCCGATACGCCGCTTCCCCTCCCAGATCAGCCCCCCGGCAGCGCGGTAGCCGCCGCAAAGGAACTGCTGATTCTGCTGGGCGCGTTGGATGATGCGGGCCAGATTACAAAACTGGGGCGCAGCATGGCCGATCTGGGCACACACCCGCGCCTTGCCGCCATGATGCTGGCTGCCCGCACACCGGAGGAAGCCGCACTGGCCGCAGACCTTGCCGCCCTGCTGGAAGAACGAGACCCCCTGCGCCCACGCGCTGCCGGGCGTGGTGGACCGCCGCCTATTCCGCCCGCAGATATTACCCTCCGGCTGGATCTGATTACGGGTGAAGATAACACCCCACAGGCAGACCGAGGCGCTTTGGCCCGCATTCGACAGGCAGCCGCACGTTTTCGCACACGCATGGGGCTGAAGGCGCGCCACCCGGCAGTAGGTGATGCCGCAGCCCTTCTGGCCGCAGGCTTTCCTGATCGTATCGCCCTATGCCGGGGAGATATGGGCAGTTACCGCATGGCCAATGGCAGCAATGCCCGCCTACGCCGAGATGATGGACTAGCCAAACACAAGCTGCTGGCAGTAGCGGGCCTGCACCTGCGCACCGCTGCCGAAATACGTATGGCGGCCCCGTTGGATAGCAACGCCCTGCCCCCAGCCCTGCTGGAGCGCACGCGTGAACAGGTTGAAACCACGCTGGACCCTGTATCGGGCAATATCATGGCCCGCAGGCGCACCCGCATTGGCTGCCTTGTGCTGCGAGACCGCACAGAAAAAGTAAAACCGGAAGATGCAGGCCCGCTGCTGCTGGCACAAGCCAAGGAGGCACCGGAAACCACGCTCAATTGGTCAGACGCCGTAAAACAGCTTCAGGCCCGTGTGGAACTGGCCCGCACCCTGCCCGGTGGCACCGGCATGGAAGAAGAGTGGCCAGATTTTTCCTCCACAGCCCTTGCTGGTTGTATGGATGAATGGCTGACCCCGTATGTTGAAGGCTGCACATCCATTACTGCATTGCGGGAGCTGGACATCCTCAACCTGCTGCGTACTTATCTGGGTTACGCCCGCACAAGCTGGCTGGATAAGGAGCTCCCTACCTCTCTGCCCTTCCCCGGCGGTGTGGCTGAGGTGGATTATACGCAGCCCGTGCCTGTGGCCTCGGCCCGAGCGCAGGCCTTTTATGGCACGGCGGAAACACCCAAACTGGCCGGAGGGCGCGTGCCGCTGCGGCTGGCACTGCTTTCTCCCGCAGGGCGGCCGCAGGCCATTACGGCGGATCTGGCTGGTTTCTGGCAAGGGGGTTGGGCAGATATGCGGCGCGATATGCGCGGGCGTTACCCCAAGCATGAATGGCCAGAAAACCCTGCTTTGGCCCCGGCGCGCCCACGCGCCAAACGCAACTAAGGCCTATGGACGTGGCGCAAACAACACCCTCGCGCCATAAAAACGTACCAGATCAAGGGCAAACCCGTATAGCCGGTTGCATAAAGCAGATAATCCGGGCCACAAGTTTGTAATGTCTGGAGCTTTATTGCCATTTCCATGAAGACGCTTCTACGGAACCTGCCCGCACTGGCCGTAGCCTGCTTTTCCCTTCAGGAAACAGGCGCGCACCATTTGGCACAGGCTGCATCTCTCCCGACATTTGAGCCCGCAGTGCCGCTGGTTTCTGGCGGGCCTATCAGCTTTGCGCCTTTGGTGCGCAAGGTTGTGCCCGCAGTAGTGAATATTTCTGTAACGCGAGATTCGGACACCAGCGCCAAACACAAGCTGCCATCCACCGTTAAAGGCACCCCGCTGGAAAAGCGCTACCGCGAACGCATGCGCCGCCACAGGGATGAACTGCTTGGTGCGGGTTCGGGCTTTATTATAGACCCCGAAGGCACAATTGTTACCAATGGCCACGTGGTGGAAGATGCAGACAAAATTACTGTAGCCCTTGCCAGTGGTAAGGAATTTACAGCCACATTGGCAGGCATAGATAACTTAACGGATATTGCCGTTATAAAAATCAGCTCCCCACAGCCTCTTCCCTACGTCACATGGGGGGATAGCAGACTGGTGCAGGTGGGAGACTGGATTATGGCTGCGGGCAACCCGTTTGGCCTTGGATCATCCGTTACCGCAGGCATTGTGTCCGCCCGCGGGCGCGATATTGGCACCAGCCCGTTTGATGATTTTTTGCAACTGGATGCACCCATAAACCCCGGTAATTCCGGCGGCCCCACATTTAACCTTGCCGGGCAGGTGGTAGCACTTAACACCGCCATTGTTTCCCCCACCGGTGGCTCTGTGGGGCTTGGGTTTTCCATTCCCTCCGAAATTGTCATCCCCATTGTGGAAACACTGCGGCAGGCCGGACATATCGAGCGTGGCTGGCTAGGCGCCACGCTGGAAGATATCATGACCCATAATGGCACGCAGGTAACAGAGGTGGACCATAACGGCCCCGCTGCCAAAGGCGGGCTGAAAAAGGGTGATATCATTGTGGGCATGAACAACGAACACGTAGAAACCGCCCGCGCCATGATACGCGCCGTTGCATCTGCCAAGCCGGGGCTGGATGCGCAGTTGAACGTGCTACGCAATAATCAGCCAATAACACTGACTATCCACATTGGCCGCCGCCCTAAATGGGAGGATGGCAACGGGGGCAAATAGCCCCCATTCCGGCTTTTTAGATCATATCCAGCGGTGTTTTTTTGGTAGGCGGCGGAAACGCTGCATCCAACTGCGCCAGATCCTGCTCTGTTAATTCAAGGTCTCGCGCAGCCAGATTCTGCTTCATGTGCTCGTGCGAGGCTGCTTTGGGAATAGCCAGTACATTGTTCTGGCGTAGCACCCATGCCAGCGCAATTTGTGCTGGTGTGGCCGGGCCAAGCACCGTGCTGTGCCTGCTGGCAATATCTGCCAAAACCGGGTTTTTGAGCAGTTCCTGCCCCTGCCCGATGGGGGAATAGGCCATGGTCACAATTTTGCGGCGATAATCCGTTTTCAACAGATCATATTCCACGCCGCGATGTTCCAGATTGTACAACACCTGGTTGGCAACACATTCCCCAACGCGGGAACATCCATCCAATTCATACACATCATCCGTATCAAAGTTTGAAACACCCCAATGGCGGATCAAACCTTCACGTTGCAGCTTTTTAAATGCGTCTACCGTTTCGCCCAACGGTACACCGCCCCGCCAGTGCAGAAGGTACAGGTCTATCCAATCTGTTCCCAAACGGCGCAAAGACTTCCGGCAGCTTTCCGCCACACCTTGGGATGATGCGTTTGAAGGCAACACTTTGGTCACCAGAAAAACCTTTTTGCGGTAAGGATAAATGGCCTCTCCCACCACACTTTCAGAGCGGCCATTGCCGTACATTTCGGCTGTATCCACCACCTGCACACCGTTTAATACGGCATAGCGCAGGCTTTCCACTTCCTCTGGCCAACGGGCGGGGTTTTCCCCCATATTCCAAGTGCCCACCCCCAAAGCGGGCAGAACAGTGCCATCAGCCAGCGTTACTGTGTTTGCCATTGCGCCGGTTCTCCTTTGCAAAACAGGCGGCTTATCTGCCTGTTAATTTTCTAAACGCGCTCAATCAGCCTTCTGCCCGCAGGTAAGGCTGGATATACTAACACGTATGACTCAGATTGGTTTTTACCACCTTACGCGCACAAGCGTGACCGAGGCCTTGCCCAAACTGTTGGCCCGCACACTGGCCAGCGGGCAAAAAGCCACTGTGTGGTGTGCTAGCAAACCCATGTTGGATGATCTGGATAAAGCCTTGTGGAAAGTGACCACCCCAACATGGCTGCCACATGGGCGCGAAGGCATTGCCTGCCCGGATCTGCAACCTATCTGGCTGAGCATGGGGGAAGATACCCCTAACAATGCGCGCTTTCTGTTTTTGCTGGAAAACCGCAGCTTTCCCGATCTCGCAGCATTTGAACGGGTGTTTGACCTGTTTGACGGCCATGATGAGGAAGCCGTAGCCGCCGCCCGCACCCGCTGGAGCGCCGCCAAAGCTGCCGGGCATGAACTAGCTTACTGGCGGCAGGAAGAAAAAGGCTGGAACCGCGCCCGGTAAACCTACCGCAACGCCTTTCCAGCCTTTGATCTTATACCAACTGCTTTAAATTACAGCGGGTTCAGTCTTTCGGTTCGTATTCGTAGCCATCGCGCACAAAACGATCGAGCAGACGTACACCAAAGCCAGTTGCGCCTTTGGGCTGGCCATTCTGCGCCTTGGAAGCCCAAGCCACACCGGCAATATCCAGATGCGCCCAAGGTGTTTCACCCACAAAGCGCTTGAGGAACTGCGCTGCGGTAATGGAACCACCCGCACGGCCACCGCTGATGTTTTTCATATCCGCAATGTCGGATTTCAGCAGGGCATCGTATTCCTTGCCCATGGGCATACGCCACAGCTTTTCACCCGCAAACGCGCCAGCATCTGCAAGGCCTGCAGCAAGCTGATCGTTATTGGAGAACAGGCCTGCATATTCGTGCCCAAGACTGATGATAATGGCACCCGTAAGCGTTGCCAGATCCACCATAATCTGCGGTGCAAAGCGTTCACGCGCATACCAGAGAATATCTGCCAGCACCAAGCGGCCTTCGGCATCGGTGTTCAGTACTTCAATGGTCTGGCCAGAAGCACTGCGCACCACATCGCCGGGGCGCTGGGCAGTGCCAGACACCATGTTTTCCACCAGCCCCACAACACCAACAGCGTTGACCTTGGCTTTACGCCCAGCCAGTGCTGTAAGCAGACCTGTTACCGTAGCGGCACCGGCCATATCCCACTTCATGTCTTCCATGCCAGCAGCAGGCTTGATGGAGATACCACCGGAATCGAACGTCACGCCTTTGCCGATAAAGGCCAGCGGGGCTTCATCCTTATTAGCGGCACCATTCCAGCGCAGGATAACGGTGCGCGGTTCATTCGCACTGCCCTGTGCCACGCCTAGCAGCGCACCAAAGCCCAGCTTTTCCATGGCCGCGCGGTCCAGCACTTCCACTTCCAGCCCCAGGCTCTTCAAGGTGGTGGCGCGCTCTGCAAATTCTACCGGGTTGAGCACATTTGCAGGTTCCGTCACCAAATCACGCGTCAGCACCACACCACGCGCCACGGCGGAAAGGGATGGCCATGCTTCTTCTGCGGCATCCACGTGGTCTGTCAGAACAGAAAGCTCGGCAAGGCGATGGTTTTTGCTGGCTTCTGGCGCGCCATGATACAGGCCAAAGTGGTAAGCCCCCAGCACGGCACCTAGTGCAGCATGTGCTGCCAACGCGCCGGACAGATCACCCACTGCCAAAGTTGCCTGCTCATCACGGCCCAGACGAGATGCGGCTGCACCACCGGCCTTTTCTGCGGCCCAAGCATCTACGGCTTCCAGCTTGCCAATGCCAATCAGCACCACGCGCTCAAACGCATCGGATGGTGCCAGCACAACGCAGGCGGAGCCTTCCTTGCCGGTAAAATCATCCGCTTTGGCAGCGCGGGTCAGTGCGCCGTTGGTGGCTTTATCGGCTTGCTGAAAAATGGCAGAGCGTTTTTCCCCTTCCGGCACCAAAATGGCCAGAGCGCCACCTGCTGGCAGCGAAGCGGAAGAAAACTTGATCTGAAGCATGGTGTTTACTGCCCTTTCTGTAAACTCATCCTTCCTGCGTACGTCTCCCCCGGCGGCTTGGCAATAGGAAGCCCGCGAGTGCATGACATGCGCTTGCAATTGTAGGCATGACGCAGCCCGCGTGCTGGCGTATGCTAGCAGCCATGACAAGCCATACCGATGCCGACCTTCTGGCCCTTGCCGCCAGACTGGCCGATGAAGCTGCTGAAATTATTCGTACAATTCGTGCGCGCGGCTTTGAAACCATAACCAAAACCGATTCTTCCCCCGTAACGGAGGCAGACCACGCTGCAGAAGCGCATATTCTGCGCGGCCTGCGGGCAGCAACGCCGGATATTCCCGTTATCGCGGAAGAAGAAGTGGCTGCTGGCAAACAGACTGCCGTAGCCCCCGCCTATTGGCTGGTGGACCCACTGGACGGCACGCGTGAATTTGCCGCCGGGCGTGATGATTTTACCGTAAATATCGGGCTGGTGCGTGATGGCCGCCCGGTGCTGGGGGCTATGGCACTGCCAGCTTACCATCAGCTTTATACAGGTGGCGTAGGCTTGGGCGCACACCGCACGGATAAAAACGGCACACAGCCCATTCATGTACGCAAGGCTCCGGCAGAAGGACTGACTGTTCTGGCATCCCGCCACCATGCAGATGACAAACGTCTGGCCGAATATCTGAATGGTCGCCCGGTTGCCAAACTGGGCAATATTGGCTCGGCCGTAAAATTTGCCCGCGTGGCCGAAGGGCTGGTAGACCTTTACCCACGCCTTGGCCCCACCATGGAATGGGATACCGCAGCCCCGCAGGCTATTGTGGAAGCCGCTGGCGGAAATATTACGCTACTGGACGGTTCTCCGCTGGTTTATGGCAAAACGGGCTGGAAAAATCCGCCGTTTGTCTGTACCGGAACGCTGTAAACCCATTACGCTGCACTTTGGCCAACCTTGCGCAAAGGCTGGCCAATGCAGCAAACAGGCCGCCCCTTTTGCTGCCATTACAGAGAAGTATGACCAACCTTCTGGATGCCTCCTCCTCTGGCCTTCAAACAGCTGCCCGCATTCTGCGCGAAGGTGGCCTGGTGGCGTTTGGAACAGAAACCGTTTACGGCCTTGGCGGAGATGCCACGCGGCCCAAAACCGTGGCCCGGATTTTTGAAGCCAAAAACCGCCCACGCTTTAACCCGCTTATCAGCCATTTTGCAGATGCACAGGGCGCCTTCACTCAGGTTGTTGCCAACCCGCTTGCACATAAACTGGCAGAGGCATTCTGGCCCGGCCCACTTACCCTCATTCTACCCCGCGCCCCCCACAGCACGGTAAGTGATCTGGCTGCCGATGGCCTGCCTACTCTGGCCGTGCGCGTGCCTAAAGGAGAAACCGTGCAGGCGTTGCTCAAGCTGGTGCAACGCCCCATTGCAGCACCTTCTGCCAACCGTTCAGGCCGCATCAGCCCCTCAGATGCCGCGCATGTGTTGGAAGAACTGGATGGCCGTATTGATGCCGTGCTGGATAGTGGCCCCTGCCAAGTGGGGGTGGAAAGCACCGTGCTGGATATTTCCAACCCCAAACGCCCCACCCTGTTGCGCCCCGGCGGCATTACGCTGGAAGCCCTGCAAACTGTTTGCGGCACCATATTTATGCCGGAAACCGAGGTAGATGCCGCCCCGGCCTCTCCCGGTAGGCTGCTTTCACACTATGCGCCGCATCTGCCCGTGCGGCTGAACGCCACGGATGTTGCACCAGATGAAGCCTTGCTGGCCTTTGGCAACACACAGCCCAGCGGGGCCGCCATTAGCTGGAACCTGAGCGAAAGTGGCAATCTGGAAGAAGCCGCCGCCCGCCTGTTTACCGGCCTGCGCACGCTGGACAAGCAAGGTCAGAGACACCATTTGCGTGGCATTGCAGTACAGCCCATTCCGCAGCACGGCCTTGGGCTTGCCATACAAGATCGGCTTAACCGTGCGGCAGCACCGCGCCCCGCCCTGCCCCCGGAAGACTTGCCCGCATGAGCGATATTGACCCAAAAGAACTGAAAATCCTTTCGGATATTCTGGCACTGGTGCTGGAAGATCAGCCGGGCCAATCTACCACTGCACTGGAAGCCCTGCGCAACCGGGCCAAACGCAATGCCACAACAGGCGGCGCACTTAAAAACCTGTTCCAGACCATTGCAGAAGACCCCGAAAAGGCAAAGCCCGCCCGCGCCAGCAAAACACGCACCAGCAGCCGCGCTTCTGCCAACAAGGGGCAGGCGGATATGTCTGATACCTATCGCGCCCAGTTACAGGAACTAAGAAACAATATTGTTTCTATGGATCGTAAACTGCGCACCGCCACTGCCCAGAACGAAACCCTTAAATCTGAGCTATATCTTACCTTACAGGCCCGCGCCGAAATGCAGGCCCAGATGGCGCAGATACAAAGCTTTGGCCAGTATCAGCGGCGCATGACCATCGTTATTGCCACTATTGCCGGGCTTTTGGCTGGTATTGCTGGCACCCAGCTTTTTCACGCCTTTTTTCCACCGCACATCAATACTGCGGCAGAAAACGCCCGTTACCTTTACTGATGTTTTCTTTATTTTGTGTGTTCACCCCTTTTGCAGGAACCCGCGCCCATGCCTGAAAACGCCGCCCTTCCCCAACCCCTGCATGATGCCCTTTTACAGCTTCTGGGCCCTGCTGGCCTGCTGACTGCGGCTTCAGACATAGATCCGTTCTGCATAGATTGGCGCGCGCTTTATCATGGTAAATGCGCGGCTGTTCTGCGCCCGGCCAACACGGAAGAATGTGCAAAAGCCGTAGCCCTGTGTAACCAGCACAACGTGCCCATGGTGCCGCAAGGTGGCAACACAAGCATGGTGGGTGGCGCCACACCGGATGATACCGGTAAGGCTGTGGTGATTTCCACCACCCGCATGACGCGCATTCATGACATTGACCATGCTGATCTGACCATGACGGTAGAAGCTGGCGTAACGCTTAAAGCCGCGCAGGATGCCGCCGCCAAGGAAGGCCTGCTGCTGCCGCTTTCCATTTCATCCGAAGGCTCTGCTGATATTGGGGGCATTCTGGCCACCAATGCGGGCGGCAACAACACCGTGCGCTACGGCAATGCGCGTGAACTGGCATTGGGGCTGGAAGCCGTAATGCCCGATGGCAACGTGCTGAACCTGATGCGCAAGCTGCGCAAGGATAACACCGGCTACGCCCTGCGGCAGCTTTTGGTTGGGTCTGAAGGCACGCTGGGCATTATTACGCAGGCCATTATTCAGCTTCAGCCAGCTCCCCGCTCGCGCGAGACGGCTTTGTGCGCCGTGGCGGATGCCAAGGGTGCGCTGGATCTGTTTGCTGCTTTCCGCAAGCAGGACCCTTCTGCCATTCAGGCTTTTGAGTTCATGTCCGGCACAAGCATGGCGCTGGTGAACAAACTGATTGAAGGCGCGCCACTGCCACTCAGCGAACCCGCACCCGCCTATGCGCTGGTAGAGTTGGGCAGCCCACGTGGAGATGACAGCCTACGCTCTCTTATGGAAGACGTGCTGGGCACCGCGCTGGAAGATGGTTTGGTAACGGATGCCGTGCTGGCAGAAAGTGAAGCCCAGCGCCAGAGCCTATGGATGATCCGTGAGGAACATGCAGAAGCCCAGAAACGTGCCGGGGCGTCTGTTAAAAACGATGTGTCCGTGCCGTTGGCCGCTATTCCCACCTTTATTGATGAAGCCACCAAAGCGTGTGAAGCCCTTATTCCCGGTATTCGGGTGGCACCGTTTGGGCATATTGGGGATGGCAACATCCACTTCAACCTGGTGCAGCCCGAAGGCGCTGACCCCAAGGCATTTCTGGCGCAGGATCATGCCATGATGGACACTGTGGCAGCTATTGTGCGCAAACTTGGCGGTTCCTTTTCTGCCGAGCACGGCGTGGGGCAGCTTAAAACCTACATGATGCCCGAATGGCGTGGCGGTGCGGAGCTGGAAACCATGCGCCGGATCAAAAATGCGCTGGACCCCAAAAACCTGATGAACCCGGGCAAGATTTTTCCCGCAGCCTGAAAATAATATAATACTCTACACAAGAAAAAGGGCGGCCAATTCAATGGTCGCCCTTTTTATTACTTGAACAGATATTCCAGATTACAGAATTACCGGCGGATTTTTAAAAAATCCATAGCAGGATAACGCAACGCCAGCAGCTGCAAAACAAATGCAGGCAGCACAACAAGCCCCGGATCAACCCCAACCAGCACCATGGCGGCAAAGGTGAACACCGGTGCCAGGTTACGCTCCATACGTGCGCCATCTGGCGTGCCACACGCCATAAGAGAGCACGCGCCCCCTACCACCAGCAACGCAGCGGCAGAAGCGGCCCGGAACGGATGGGCCATCATATCTGGCACCAATCCGCCCTGCATGGTTTCCAGAGAGGACATATCGGATGACCACCCTGCCAGCCCAAACAAAAAGCTGAACGGCAGAATAAGCACGCCAAAAATATCCTTCAACAGGGCCAGAAAACCCATAACAAGAGGCGGCAGCAACACACAGGCCACCCCTACGGCAATATCCGCCACCAGCAACACCAACGCTGGCGTGACAGGAGGATTTCTCACGCAGAGTGTCTTTTTACAAACAGAAGCAGGATATTAGTCCTTCCACCACTTTACGGGCTGTGGTTCATCTTCAACCACTTCTTCTTTTGCCAGTTCATACTGGCGGCGCGGGCGGCCACGCGGCTTGGCTTCTACCTGCCGTTTCAGGCTGGTAATTTCTTCATCACGCTCTGCTACCAAACGGTGCGCAGCCCGCAACTGGCGGCCAGATTCAGCCAGTTCAGCTTCCTGCTCCGCCACTTTGGCCTTCAGCTCACGCACCATCATATCGGCGTGGCCTTTTTGGGTTTGCAGAGCACGCTGGGCGGCCTGCACTTCACCCATCTGGCGTTCCATGTCTTCCACACGCAGCTTTTCTTCTGCCACCAAACGGCGCAGACGAGAAACTTCGCTATTTTCTTCTTCAGAAAAATGAACAGCGCGAGATGTGGTGGGAGTGCGGGGGGCTGCAACCGTGCGGGGCGTAATACGGGCCAGAGAATGTTTTTCTACTGGCACTTCGCCATCACGCACAAATCTTCGCCGCTTGTTGCCTGTGGCATCTGCCGCAGGGCGGGGGGAGGACGGCGCAGAGCGCCCTTTGTGAGATGCGCCAAGCCGTTCCAGCGCATTGCGCATGGAGGCTTCTTCCAGCCCTTCATCCCGTTCTCTATCGGCATCCAAGGGTGGCATAAAAGATGTTGTGTTCATAAATCTGGAAGTCACTTTAAGAAAAATGGTCTGTTGATACAGTTCTTAAACATTCCATCAGCCGTTATATTCTGGCATTTGCCCGCGCGATACCCAACACGGTTCCAGCCACTCCTTCATGATGCGTTACAGCAGGCATGAGGGCACACATTACAAACGGACAGACAGAATTATTACACACGTTTTATAATGTGTTTTGGTTCTTACTGATTACTATTATCATGTCTTCCCTGCCATGTTCAAGCACAAGACAGGGATTTCATAAGGTTTTCTCTTATTTTTCAGGAATCCATACCAGATCGGTCTGCCCATCTGCATTAAAGTGACGCGCCAGAACAAAAAAGTAATCAGATAACCTGTTCATGATCTGTAGCAGAACAGGATTGATTGTTTCTTTCTCAGCCAGCGCCACCATACGCCGTTCTGCCGCACGCGCCTGTGTACGGGCCAGATGCGCCCACGCTGCGGGAACAGAACCACCGGGCAACACAAAACTGGTTAATGGCTTTTGGGCAGCGCGCAACTGCTCCACCCATTCTTCCAGCTTTAAAACGGCACTTTCCTGCATACGCTTGGCACGGGCTGCTTTTGGGCCTTCTTCTGGCTGGCACAAATCTGCCCCCATATCGAACAGCATGTTCTGCACGGCTGCCAGTTGGCCCACCACGGCGCTCTCTTGCGGGGCGTGGGCACGCACAAGGCCGGTTATGGCGTTTACTTCATCCAGCGTGCCCAGGGCCTCTATCCGTGCGCTGCTTTTTGCAACACGCGCGCCATTGCCCAAAGATGTCTGCCCTCCATCTCCACCGCGCGTCACAATTCGGTCCAGCCTGATGCTCATGTTTTAGATTTTCCTGCTCTCATTTTTGCATCTGTTCCGCCAGAATGCGGCGCACACTTTAGTAAAGGCCCATGCAGGAAATGGCCGGGCATGTTGCCTTTCCTGTTTTCCATTCCGGCGGCTGCGCCTATACAGCAGAACTTATGTCCTTTTCACTTCTTCTTCCGCGCCTATGGCGCATATGCGGGGGCCTTCTGGCCGCTACCGGCACCGTTATGGGCGCACTTACCGCCCACCTGCCAGATTCGGCCTTTGCTGCCGGTGGCCGCGTTATGGCCCATAGCGGCATGGAAATGCAGATGTGGCAAGGCATTGCCCTTGTTGCGCTGGGCCTTACAGCTAAACCTCAGGCAGGCCGCATCTTGCTGGCTGGCGGGTGCGGGCTGGTGTTGGGCACGCTGCTGTTTTGCGCGGGCGTGTATTACACAGCCTTTACGGGCCACCACGCAGCCCACGTTGCCCCAACCGGTGGCAGTTTGCTGATTCTTTCGTGGCTCTTGCTTTCCGTTGGCTGGATGTGCCGGGCATGAGCACCATTCGCACCGCATGGTTGGCCGCCGATGGGCTGACATCCGTTTTAGAAGCTGATCTGGCATGGCGCGGCGTAACAATTGACCGCTGGCATGGCCGTTTGGCCCTTTCCAGCAGCAAGCCTGTGTATTCCCCTTGGGCGCTGGATATCTGGCTGGATCCTCAGGTGGTGGAGATAACCTCCATCCGCAATGCCGCAGATACGTTGCGCGCCATCCAGCGGAACTGGAGCCTGTATACTATCGATCACTTTCGGCGTACCGCGCTGATCACAGACAAACTGCCCCCGGTTAAAGCCGCGCCACTGGTGTTTCCCACGCTGCCACCAACAAGCCCCTTGGGTGCGTGGACATTGCTGGACACCAACACGCTGCTTTTTTCTGCGCGCAAAACCAGCCCGTTTGTAAACGGCGCGCCACAGTTTGTAGAAAACCGCACTGGCCCACCTTCCCGCGCCTATCTGAAATTGTGGGAAGCCTGCACGCGCCTTGGCCGCTGGCCCACGCCGGAAGATCGTTGTTATGATCTGGGCGCCACACCCGGCGGCTGGACATGGGCTATTGCCAACCTTGGTGCACAGGTAACGGCATTTGACCGCGCACCGCTTGACCCCAAAGTGGCGGCCATGCCGGGCGTCTCCTTCCAACAGGCCAGCGCCTTTGGTTTGGAACCAGAAAAACTTCCTGGTGTGGACTGGATGTTTTCAGACATTATTGCCTACCCGCAGCGCCTTTTACGGCTAACACAAAACTGGATAGCCTCTGGCAACACAGACAACATTGTGCTGACGGTGAAATTTCAGGGTGAAACAGACCATGAAATTGTAGCCGCGTTTGAGGCCATTCCGGGTGGCAGCCTGGCGCATCTGGCCCATAACAAACATGAGCTGACATTTTTCTGGAACAAAACAGCCGCAGCCGAAAACAGGCCCACATTGGCAGGCACAAATCTTACGCAAGAAGACGCTTAAATACACACCGAATGTAAGAGTGACATGCCAAAAACCAGATAACACCCACTTTTTAGCAGGGCGTTATCTGGCCCGCCTGCGCCACCATTTTTCCAGCACCTGCACCAACAGAACAGCCAGAATAAAACAGCCCAACATCAGCCCGATGGATACTGCATTCTGGGTGCGGGCCTGCCCATCTCCTGCCAGAAGTTGCAGCAGATGTGTACCCACCTGCCCTCCTGTTGCAGAATCAAATTTTGGCAGCAGCGCCAAACCGCCACGCAAAAGGGCAATCAACACCACGGTCATTGCCACCGTGGCCAGTGTTTTCAGCGCCGTATAGGCCAAACCGGGTTGAGGTGCGGGCACGTAACAAATTACCGGGAAGAAGACTTACCGTGTTTGCGCATCTGCGCCTGATGCTGCTCGATGGAATCTTTCAGCCCCGGCACATCCTGCGCCACAATGGTATCTACATAGGTATTGTTCTTCCAGACCCAGCGGTCTGTGCCATCCACCACAATATCCTTCATGCCCCCGTGGGAGGTAGACATCAGCTCAATCGGCCCGCTGACGGAATCCAGAATCTTGTCCCAATCATTCCCGCGCTTGAGATACACGTCTGTTGAACACCCGGCAGAACCGCACAGGCTGGCAGATTGCACCTGCACAAACAGCGCCATGCTGCCACCACTGGTGCTGAGCGGGGCAGAGCCAATAAGCACCAATGGCCGTTCCTTATGCCGGGCGGCGGCGGCCATATCCTCGGCATTCAGACGGCGGGCTTCCTTGTCCAGCGATGTACCGGGTTGGCTTGTCAGCACAACCGGAGCGCCACCAGCGGGGCTGCGGGCTGCTGCTGCGGCATGGTGCGTGCGCTTGGATGTATGCGCATGCGTTTTGGCATGGCCCGTGGTTGTGGCATGGCCGGGATTAACGCAAAACAGAAACATAAAGCCAGTTAACGCCTGACACAGCACAACACGATGGTTCAAAAGTGCGCTCCTTCCGCAACACAGGATCATAACCTACCCCAGCAGGATACCCCGATCATGATAGAACATAACCAGAATAATACAGATACCCAAGTGCCAGAAATGCCCTGCCCCGGTCTTTATAAACATTACAAGGGCGGACTTTATACTGTGATCTGCACAGGCCGCCACAGTGAAACCGAAGAATGGCTTGTAACCTACCGCAGTGAGGCACGTGGAGATTACTGGGTGCGCCCCCTTGCCATGTGGCAGGAAAGTGTAAACGGCGTACCGCGCTTTACGTTGCTAAAAGCCACCAACGCGGCAGAAACCGGGGCATAAACGCCCCGGCCTTTTACAGGTTCATCAGCCGTTCTGCTGAGCCACCAGCTTTACCAGTTCGGCCACAATATCCGGGTCTGCCAGAGTGGACAGATCCCCCATATTTTCCAGATCATTCGCCGCAATTTTGCGCAGCAAACGCCGCACAATTTTGCCCGAACGCGTTTTGGGCAGATCCGGCACCACGTAAATTTTTTCTGGCACCGCATAGCGGCCCACGCCTGCGGCCACGGCCTTGTTTACGGCTGTGGCATCAAACGCGCCCTCCGCCTTGGGCACCACAAACACTACAAGGGCCTGCCCTTTCAGATCATGCGGCACGCCAACGGCGGCACTTTCCACCACAGCATGATCTTCGGCCACGGCATCTTCAATTTCTGCCGTGCCAATGCGGTGGCCAGATACGTTCACCACATCATCCACGCGGCCGGTAATCCAGTAATAACCGGTGGCATCCCGTCGTGCGCCATCACCCGAGAAATAATGGCCCGGGCATGTGGTGAAATAGGTTTTGCGGAACCGTTCGTGGTCCTGCCACAGCGTCATGGCCTGCCCGGGCCAGGATTGCGCAAGGCACAACAGGCCTTCGCCCTCGCCTTCAATATCCTGCCCTTTGGTATCTGTCAGCGTAGCGGCCACACCCGGCAAAGGCAGCCCAGCGGCCCCCGGCTTGCCTGCAACATTCTGGGCGCAGGCGGTAATCATCACACCGCCGGTTTCTGTCTGCCACCATGTGTCCACCACCGGGCAGGCATTGCGCCCTACTTCTGCATAAAACCACTTCCATGCTTCCGGGCTGATAGGCTCACCCACCGTGCCCAGCACACGCAGGCTGGACAGAGAGCGGCTTTGCACCACGGAATCATCCTCACGCATGGCAGCGCGAATAACCGTGGGAGACGTATAGAAAACCGAAACCTGATTCTGGTCTATCACATCCCACCAGCGGCCGGGCTGTGGCCATGATGGCAGGCCTTCATACACAAGAATGGTGCCACCATTTACCAGCGGCCCATACACAACATAGGTGTGGCCGGTAATCCAGCTTGTATCTGCCGTACACCAGAACACATCACTGGGTTTGGCATCAAACACCAGCTCCTGTGTGAAAGATGCCCACACCAGATACCCGCCCGTGCTGTGCACCAGCCCTTTGGGGCGGCCCGTGCTGCCGGATGTGTAAAGCAGAAACAGCGGATCACACGCGTTCATCACTTCTGGCAGGCAATCCGGTATTTCAAGCGCCACTTCTGCTGTGTAGGACAGGTCCCGCCCTTTTTGCATGGGCACATCAGCACCTGTTACAGGCACCACCAGCACATTGCGCACGGCACTTTGTGCCCCACACAATTTTATGGCCTCATCCATTGTGGTCTTGCTGGGGATTTTCTTGGGCCCACGGCGTGCCACATCTGCGGTAATCACCACCACAGCGCCGCTATCTGTCAAACGTTCTGCCAGACCCTCGGCAGAAAAACCACCAAACAGCACCACGTGCACGGCCCCAATACGGGCGCAGGCCAGCATGGAAATAACACCCTCTGCCACCATGGGCAGATGGATGGCCACGCGGTCTCCCTTTTTTACACCCAAACGGCGCAGCACATTGCCCAAGCGGCACACACGGGCATGCAGTTCACGGTATGAAAGTACCTCGCGGTGGCCGTCTTCCTGCCCCTGCCAGATCAGGGCGGCATTATCGGGCTGATACAGAACGTGCCGGTCCAGACAGTTTTCAGCCGCATTCAGTTGCCCGTCTTCATACCAGGAAATCCGCACATCACCGGTAAAGTCAGAGCGAGATGCGTGCATGGGTTGCGTATGCCATGCCAGCCTTTGCGCCTGAGCCAGCCAGAATTCCTCCGGATCACGTTGCGCCCGCTGCACAAGATCCTGATACCGATCAGAAACGGGGTTATCCGTTGCGGGGAAAAACGCATCTACCACTCTGTCTGGCCCTTTCGGCTTCTGTTGTTCTTGTTACGAAACAGAACTGGTTTGACCATATTGCACGCCTGCGTGAAAGACCCTGCACCGCATGAACACCAAATAAAGTGCGTTCATACAGAAAAAGGGCCAGCCACTTTGCGTGACTGACCCTTCCATCATGCCGTGTTCAGCGTGATCCGGCCTTATCAACAAAACCGGAATAACAGCCTTGTGCTTACAGAGAAGCCTTGGCCCGTTCCAGCACAGCCTTACAGGTTTTCTGACGCACTGGCAGAATAGCCATGGCAATGGTGTAGGTGCGGTTGTTGGCATGCAGCAGACCGGCAGAACCATTGGCGTAAGACATATTGCCTTCCTGCCCTTCTGGAACGGCGTTGGTCTTTTTGTTGTATTCCTGCAGCGTGCGCCAGCCGTCGTCGTAATCAACGTATTCGTTCTGCACACAGTAGTTCAGCAGGCCAGCATTTTCTGCCGGATCAATGGAACCAACAAAGCCAGACGGATCTACATCTGTCAGGCGGGACGTATCTCCGGCGCGTGTTACGGGCGCATCTGTGTTTTCCTGCGCATGGGCAGACACAGCAGCCCCTGCCAGCAGAGATGTGGTGAGGGCAAGCGCCGACAGGGCACGTACGGCAATCAGTTTCATTCAGAATCTCCCTAGCGGAATATGCCTCAAACTGCCCTGTATCTGCCCGAAAGATCAAGCAGCCCCATTGCGCACCCCGCACATGGCAGACCACAGATATATCAGGGTTTTTCCGCAACCCCTCATCCAGCGCTTACGTTACGTGTCCTATGCACCTGCCTGTATATAGCGCCAGCACCGCAAGCGCCGCCTGCCCGCTTATGCATGGCAAAGATACGAATATTGGTGAATCTGCCTCACTTTTCTCAATTCCACCACAACACGAAAAGTCGGATTTTTGTGAACTTCGCTGTTGCGCTTACCCCGGATGAGCGGGTAGTCCTGAGTGATCTGTGTATGTTATAACAAAGTACCCGACAGCTATTATTGACGGCTTCTTTCAGCCCTCACGCCAGATCACGATCTAGTGAGTGCATAGGCGAAGTGAGGCCACCTACTCAAATATACGCCCAACTTCCACCGAAGATTGGACAGCCAGCCAGCGAGCAGGGTACAACGTTAACTTGTATCGAAAAAGAAACGACAAGCGGGAATATCCAGGCATGCTGCCAGCCAGCCTTTTTGCAAAAACAGAAATAACAGGCCACGGCACCGCTTCTGAAGCCATATGCGATGCCCTGCGCCGCGCCATTCTGGAAGACCAGATTCAGCCCGGCCAACCCCTGCCGCAATCTGAACTGGCCAGTGGCTTTGGTGTAAGCATTATTCCTGTACGCGAGGCCCTGAAACATCTGGAAGCCGAAGGACTTGTCACCTTCATGCCCAACAAAGGGGCGATGGTGATTGGCATGAATGAGTCGGATATTCTGGAATACTCCCAGATCCGCGCCATTTTAGAGGAACGCGCCGCCGCAGAAGGTGTGCGCAACATGACACGCGTTGATTTTGCCCGCGTGGAAGATGCGTATGAAGCCTTTGTAGAAGGTGTGCATGGCCCTTCTGGGCGTATCCGCTCTGGCGCGCTCAACCGGGCTTTTCATAATTCCATTTACGCCTCGGCCCGCAGCCCCCGCCTGCTTGAAATGATAGAAGACCTGCACGTGCGGCTTGATCGCTATATCCGTGGGCATCTGGTGATAGAGGGCCGCAAGGATATTACAGATCTGGAACACAAGGCGATTCTGGATGCCTGCCGCAACCGCGATGCCGATTTGTGCGCCAAACTCACACGCGCGCATATTCTGGAAGCGGCTGCCATTTCCATAGATGTGTTCCGCAGCCGCAAAGCCGCAAAAACCGCCGCAACAGGCACCTGAATTCCCCTCACGGGAATTCATAAAAACCCCAGCGCTACAGGTCGGATTTAAAGAGCGGAACACCTGTGCATTTCTGGATAATATATTATGTTGCAAATCATATATTATCATGTCAGGAGGGAATAATCATTATGAAGCCAAAACTACCTGCACACATGGCAGGCCCGGTTCTGGCTCACCAATCCGGAATGAAAAGCCCATGTCATCCACAGACACGTTCGCTCCTGATTTTGCATCCCGCACTCCACTTCGGCAGGCCATCATTGAAGCCATGCGCCGCCCCGAAGCCCAGTGCGTGGAAACCCTGACACCAGATGCCACATTAACAGAGGCGCAAAACGGCTCTGTTGCCAGCATGGCTGCCAAACTGGCCGAAGCCCTGCGTGCGCGCCGCAGCCCGGGGCTGGTGGAAACACTGGTGCAGGAATTCTCGCTTTCCTCCACCGAGGGCGTGGCCCTGATGTGTCTGGCCGAAGCGCTGCTGCGTATTCCAGACGTTGCCACGCGCGATGCGCTGATTCAGGACAAGATTGGTGAAAGCAACTGGCTTTCTCATGTAGCACGCGGCAAGCCCCTGTTTGCCAACGCCGCCGCATGGGGGCTGGCGCTGACCGGCAAGCTGGTGACCGAGCATGATGAAGGCACGCTGGCCAGCTCTCTGCTCAACTTTGCCGAACGCACATCCAAACCCATTATCCGCAAGGCCGTAGATGCCGCCATGCGCCTGATGGGCGAACAGTTTGTGCTGGGCCAGACCATTGATCAGGCCCGCAAGAACAGCGCCAAACTGGAAGCCGTGGGTTTTTCCTATTCCTACGATATGCTGGGCGAAGCCGCGTTTACCGCGCATGATGCTGAACGCTATCGACAGGATTACATCAACGCCATCAACACCATTGGCCGCAGCGCAACCGGCAACAATGTGTATGACCGGCCCGGCATTTCCATCAAACTTTCTGCCCTGCACCCACGCTATGCCCGCGCGCAGTATGACCGCGTGATGGGTGAACTGCTGCCGGTTGTGCAGGAACTTACGCTGCTGGCCCGCAAATACGATATCGGCCTGAACATTGATGCGGAAGAAACAGAACGGCTGGATGTCTCTTTAGATATTCTGGAAGCCCTGTGCGCTACACCGGGGCTGGAAGGCTGGAACGGTATTGGCTTTGTGGTGCAGGCTTACGGCAAGCGCTGCCCCTATGTGCTGGACTACATTATTGATCTGGCCCGCCGCACCAACCGCCGCATTATGGTGCGTTTGGTAAAAGGCGCTTACTGGGATAGCGAAATCAAGAAAGCACAGGTTGAAGGTATGGCGGATTTTCCCGTTTATACCCGCAAGTGCCACACGGATATCAGCTACATTGCCTGCGCCCGCAAACTGCTGAACGCGCGTGATGTGATTTTCCCGCAGTTTGCCACCCACAACGCCCGCACGCTTTCCACCATTTACACACTGGCGGGGGAAAAGTTCGAGCTGGGCTCTTACGAATTCCAGTGCCTGCATGGCATGGGCGAACCGCTGTACAAACAGGTTGTGGGGGCAGACAAGTTCAACCGCCCATGCCGCATTTATGCACCTGTTGGCACGCATGAAACCCTGCTGGCCTACCTTGTGCGCCGCCTTTTGGAAAACGGGGCCAATTCCTCCTTCGTCAATCAGATTGGGGATAGCGCCATTCCGCTTTCATCCCTGATTGAAAACCCCATTGATGTGGCCCGCCGTTACACACCTTATGGCGCACCGCACACAGAAATCCGCAACCCGCGTGATCTGTTTGCGCCAGAACGTATCAACTCCGCAGGGGTGGATCTGGCGGATGACAAGGTTCTGTCCGCACTGGCAACCGGCATTAAAGATGCCCCGCAAACGTGGGAAGCCAGCCCCATGGTTGTGGGCGTGAAAAAGAAAGGCGCTTTCCGCCCCGTTACCAACCCGGCAGACCGGCGCGATGTGGTGGGCAAGGTCTCCTACGCCATGCCAGATGTTGTGACAAAAGCTGTAGATGCCGCGCAGAAAGGCCAGCAGGACTGGGCCAACCGCAGCCCGGCGGAACGCGCAGACATTCTTCAAAAGGCCTCTGACATTCTGGAAGAACGCACGGATGATCTTCTGGCACTTCTGGGGCGTGAAGCGGGAAAATCCCTCCCCAACGCCGTGGCGGAAGTGCGTGAGGCTGTAGACTTCCTGCGCTATTACGGTGCCACTATCCGGCGGGATTTTGATAACACTACCCACAAACCGCTAGGGATTGTGACCTGCATTAGCCCGTGGAACTTCCCGCTGGCCATCTTTATCGGCCAGATTGCCGCAGCCCTTGCTGCCGGTAACGTTGTGCTGGCCAAACCGGCGGAGGAAACACCCCTTGTTGCCGCCGTGGCCGTGGGCATTTTGCAAGAAGCAGGCGTGCCCCCCGCAGCCCTGCAACTGCTGACTGGTGAAGGTGACGTAGGCGCTGCCGCCGTGGCAGATGAGCGCGTAATGGGCGTGATGTTCACCGGTTCCACCACCGTGGCACAGATTATCAACCGTCAGCTTCTGGAACGGCGCACAGCCACAGGCCAGCCGGTGCCATTTGTGGCCGAAACCGGCGGCCAGAACGCCATGATCGTGGATTCCTCCGCACTGGCAGAACAGGTTGTGGCCGATGTTCTGGCCTCCGCCTTTGATAGTGCAGGCCAGCGCTGTTCCGCCCTGCGTGTTCTATGCGTGCAGGAAGATTGTGCAGACCACGTTCTGGCCATGCTGCGTGGCGCCATGCGTGAACTGCGCATTGGCAACCCCGCGCATCTTTCCTGCGATGTGGGCCCGGTGATTACCGAGGAAGCTGCTGCCAACATTACCGCGCATGTTAACGCCTTTAAGGCCCGCAAAGCCCCGGTTATGGCGCTGCCTGTGCCAGAAGCCTGCGCCAACGGCAGCTACGTGCCACCCACGCTTATTGAAGTGCTGAACATTCGGGAAATTGGGCCAGAAGTGTTTGGCCCCGTGCTGCATGTTCTGCGCTTTGAGCGTGACAAGCTGGAAGAACTGCTGCTGGAAATTAACGATACCGGCTACGGGCTAACATTCGGTCTGCACACCCGGTTGGATTCCACAATCAAAAGCGTGCTCTCTCAGGTCGAGGCTGGTAATCTTTACGTCAACCGCAACACCATTGGCGCGGTTGTGGGCGTGCAGCCTTTTGGTGGGCGCGGCCTTTCTGGCACCGGCCCCAAGGCGGGTGGCCCGCTTATTCTGCGCCGCCTGCTATCCGAAGCCCCAACCGTGGCGCAGATTGTGCGTGGCCGCACCACGCCAGAAATGGCGCAGTGGACAGACTGGCTGCGTGAAAAGGGTGAAAGCAAAGCCGCGCAGATTGCTGGCAACCTTGCACGCCTGCCGCTGGTGGGCGGAGAAATCATCCTTCCCGGCCCTGTGGGTGAGCAGAACATCTACCGCCTGAGCGCACGCGGCAACGTGCTGTGTGTGCCTATCACGCTGGCCGGGCTGTATGATCAGATCTCTCTGGCACTGGCTGGTGGCAACACCGCACTGGTGCTGGCAGAAGAAGAACTGACAGGATGGCTGGATAGACTGCCAGATATTCTGCGCCAGGCTATTCGCCCGGTTGCCAGCGCAACGGCCCTGCCCTGCTCTATTCTGCTAGGAGAAGATGATAACGCCATCTTCCGCAGCGCACGCAGAACACTGGCTGAAGCCAATGGCCCCATTGTTTCCGCCTTTGTAACGGGCGCAACATTGCCTTCTGTTGAAGTGGTGCTGGAAGAACAGTCCCGCAGCATCAACACCACCGCAGCGGGTGGCAATGCCAGCCTGATGACGCTGAACTAATCAGCTTACTCTGAATACACCCAGCCCTCGGCGTTTTTGTGCGCCGGGGGTTTTGTTTGTACGGTTGTGCCTCCAGCGTAGGGCATGGCTCATCTTACCAGAGATCATCTTTTCGTGAGCAGAGATGGTGATATAACGCGCATCCTTCTATTAAAAAATGCGCATAAAACCTCTCTTTTCATTCTTTTTCTTTAGAGGAGACATTATGACAGCCCGTACGGGACATGATGCCAAGCTGGTTATTGCCATTCTGATGGTTACAATGGCAATGGGCATGCTGGATGCCATATCCCTACTGCATCTCAAGATTTTTGCAGGGTATATGACAGCCACCATTATTCTTATGGCTGTTAACATTGCCACGTCTCAGGCCATTGTTCTTTCTGGCCTGGAGGCCATTGCCTGCTACTTTACAGGGGCCATTATTGGTGGCCGCCTGGTACGGCGAGAACGCCATACACGCCTTGTGGTGGGGGATATCCTGCTAGGTGTTGGCTGCCTTGTGGGGCTAGCCGCGTTTGTGTGGTGCGCACAGCTTAGAGGCGGCATTTACATTACGCTTGGCATGCTCTCG
This sequence comes from Acetobacter pasteurianus subsp. pasteurianus LMG 1262 = NBRC 106471, assembly GCF_000285275.1. GTDB lineage: Bacteria > Pseudomonadota > Alphaproteobacteria > Acetobacterales > Acetobacteraceae > Acetobacter > Acetobacter pasteurianus. The sequence continues at coordinate 3,593 of NZ_CADO01000139.1, read as the reverse complement.
CTGGCCATGGGGCTGCAAACCTCTGCCACGCGCCATGCCAAACTACCGGATATGGTGCTGCCTGCTGCCACTATGGTGCTGCACGGGCTGGCCCATAACAGCACGGTGGCTGGTGGCACAAACTCTGGCACGTGGCGCAGATTAGCCGCTATTGCCAGCCTGTTTGTGGGGGCCGTCATTGGCACTCTGGTTTCTGATAAAAATGTTGGAATTGGTATTGCCGCGGCGGGTGCTACCGTTTTTGCGGCGGGTGGCCTGCTGCATTGGCGCCGCCACCCTCTTGCCCTGCATCTGGACAAAATGAGTATTCCCTAAACAACGGGAATACTCAGTAAATACAAAGCTCAGCCAGCTTTCTTGTTATTGGTGGCAAAGTAAACAGCCATAAGGTAGCACACCACCGAGCTGCCCATTGTTGCCAGAGCTGTCATCCGTTCGGATGGGTTGAGCAACATGGCCACGAACACCAGCACCACACCAGCAAGTGTTACGTAATTGCACAGCGGGAAAAGCGGCAGCGTGTAATTTTCTTCCTCTGTGCCAGCCTGCCGCGCTGCACGGCGCGTAACAATGTAAGATGTTACAATCAGGCTGTAGATCAGCAGGATAACGCCACCGCTACAGCTTAGCAGGAAAGCAAAGATGGTGCCCGGTGCCAGAATGGATGAGAAAGCCACCAACGTGCCCGCAAGGCTGCTGACGATAATGGCCTTACGCGGCACAACAGCGGCAGAGCTACGTGCCAGAAAGCCCGGAGCATCACCCTGAGCCGCCAGCTCTGTAAGAATGCGCGATGTAATATACATGGCGGAGTTCAGGCAGGAGAGAATGGCGCTTAGCACCACAATGCGCATCAGCAGCCCGGCACCGGGCACACCCATAACATCCATAGCCGCCACAAAAGGAGACTTACCGGCGACAATGTTTGTCCACGGCACCACAATCAGGATCATGCCCACAGCGGCCACGTAAAACAGTGTAATACGGCGGCCAAGGCTGCGGGTTACGCGGGCCACGTTCTTACCCGGTTCTGGAGATTCAGCAGCGGCCACTGTGGCAATTTCTGAACCCATCATGGTGAACAAAATGGTGGGAATAATAGAAAGCAGCGCCACAACACCGTGCGGGAAAAGCCCGCCATGCCCTAGCAGATTTTCCTTTACGGAAACGCCCGGCCCAAACACATGCGCCGCATACAAAAGGGAAATGGCAATAAAGGCGATAATGCTGAAAACCTTAATGGCGGAAAGCCAGAATTCACATTCACCAAAAACGCGTGGGGCAGCAAAGTTGATAAGTTTAAGAACAAGAATAAGCACAACAGAGAGCAGCCAAACCGGCAGATGCACCCAATCTTGCAACAGAATGGCACCGGCTATGGCCTCACTTCCCAACACCACCACCCAGAAGAACCAGTAAAGCCACCCTGCGGTAAAGCCCACCTTATCTCCATGTGCGGCGCGAATGTATTCCACAAAGGACCCGCGCCCGGGGTCCGCCACCACCATTTCCCCCAGCATGCGCATAACCAGGATAACCAGAAATCCTACCAGCAGAAACGCCAGCAGAACCGCAGGCCCCGTTGCTGCAATGGCAGCGCCACTGCCAACAAACAGACCAGCCCCAATAGTGCCACCCAGAGCGATCATGGCTATGTGGCGATTACGCAGCCCGTCTGCGGGTTTTCCCGCAGGAAGGGTCGTCGGTTCGGGCATCAGGAAATCCTTTATTCTTGTTGTCCTGTAAGTTTCTACCCCAAAACGAAACGTCTTGGGAAATTCTCGTTAGAAATGCTTGTAAAAATAGGCCTCCAGCACGCCTGCATGCCGCCCGATATTGTGCATGCGATACCCCGTTGGTACCCCTGCACGAGAAAGCGCACGCCCTGCCGGGCCACTAAAGGCTGTACCTGCGGCAACAGCGGCTGATGTGGTTTCGTCCAGCATATATTCGGCCGTAAAATCCACTTCGTTGGAAACATGGCGGCCCACGTTCTTCAGCCCCATGCCGGAGGGATACAGCAGGGAGAGATCGTAAAAATGGACACCCAGCTTGAGCTCATCCTTTTTACGGAACAGGTGCACAGGCGGCGTGCCTGTTAGGTCAAACTGATGCACTTCCAGATCAGAAAGCGGGGCCAGATACATGCCCACAATTTCACCCGGCCAGTACCCGCCATAGGTGTAGCGCTTACCATCATACAAAAAGAACGTATCGTAATTGCGCTTGACCGAACCTTCGGCATTCTTGCCGCCGCCAAACCGCGTGTACCGATAAAACAGATGCGGCTTCCACGGCAGCATGGAGAACGTATAGCCGGGTTCGAAAAACATGCCGTAGGCTTCTACAGATTTGTAGCCATTGCCTGCGTGGCTGTTCTGTTCAGATACAAAGTTTCCATAGAACGTAAAGTTCTTTGAAATTCCTAACGCCTTGACGGGAAACAACGTGCCACCCCAGCTTAAGGCCGCTACGTTCATGCCGTTACGATCTGCACGTGTAGAATAATCGTAATGAGATGACCCATCTGCATCACGCACATGGAAGTAGGTTAACGTTACATACGCCGCACGATCTGCATATGTAGACCCACCATGCCCACCGGGTTTGTTCTTGAACCAGGAGACATCAAACCCGACAAACTTGGTTTTGGGGCGATCGTATCCGCGGTCAATGTCGTTGTCGGAATTGCTTTCCAACATAAAGACATCCCCACGCACGGAATCACCTTCCAGCTTGATCACGCCGGGGCCAGAAAACGCATATCGCGGGGCATACCACCATGCGCCTCTATCCCCCGCGCTGTAGGTGCCTTTACCAATCAGGAAGCCATCATCCACCGCAAAGGCCTGCCTGCCGCCCTGCACTGTCAGAATCTGGTGACCACCCGCCATCTTGAGCGGCACTTCTACGCCCAGATTGGCTTCTTCCAGATAAATGGAGCGCGGCGTACCCGATGTTTGAGAAACTTCCTCCGCATCACCATCACCCAGCGTGGTGGCGCCAATAGCAGAAGCCTTGCCAATAACGGTAAAGCCCCAGCCTGTCTGCCAAGACCCCATAAGCATGGGCTTGCCGTAAAATTCGCCATACGTGCTGTTTTTATGGCGCACCAGAGCACCAGAGGATTTGGTGCCGTAAGACCCGGCGCCAAAGTTGGTATTGGGCAGGAAAAAAGCAGACCCACCAATATCCAACGCACCCTGAAGGGTGATGCCCTTAATGGAAACAAGCGTTTGTTCTGCCCGCACCTCCTCTGGTGCGGCAAAAGCAGCCAGACCGAGTGCGACTAAAGAACAGCTTGCCTTAACAAACCCGCGAGACCCGCGACATACTGAAGTGGCATGAGAACGCGCATGCCGGACAAAGGAATTACTCATAATCAGCCAGCGCCTGCATGAAGTTGAAACCCAGACGCACACGCACAAAAAAAGCGGTAAAGCCGTTTCTGTACAAAAATGGAGGGTTCGAAAAACCCTCTGGTTTTAGGTCTCTCTCTGTGATTCCCTCTTTTGTGTGATGATTGAGGGGATGGCTCATGACGCGGAAATCTCACAGAAGGGTTGTACATCGGGTCAGATTATGAAAAAGTC
>NZ_CADO01000140.1 GCF_000285275.1 Acetobacter pasteurianus subsp. pasteurianus LMG 1262 = NBRC 106471 | reverse complement strand
AAAAAAAACCCGTTTGCCCTTTTGGAGTTTTTCCAAACCCGTTGAGCATGAAATGCGAGTAAGTCCGTTGCCCGGTACCGGGCAACATATCTTGCCTATTCAGTTTCTGTCTTATTCAGCCCTACTTGGCCCCATCAGCAATTTTTCTGATTTCGGGCCGAGTAGGGCCAAGTAGGGCCGAGTTTTTGAAATTACTCCAAAGAAACCCCTGCTAAGGGCGCACTTATGCAAACTCTGTTTGCGTGCGTCTCATCCGTCCTCAATGTCGATCCGTCTGGGGTCATGAATGAGGGCTGACGGTTCCGCATCGGCCTGACGGTAACGGCGATATTTCCGGTCAGCAGGACGCCAGTTAAACCCGACACGCCCCCCATCGTCCTGTTCCCCGTCTCCATCGGTCAGAGCAAGTTCCTCGTCGCTCTCCTGCCCTTCCTTGAGCACGTCTTTCAGCGCACCCCCAGTCGCCACAAACCTCAGTTTGTGAACCTGTCGCGTCAATTCCATGAACCATTCCGGGTCGGTCGTCATGTCGGCAGGCTTCACCGCGTATTTCAGGGTCTCCGCCGCCGCCTGCTGAATAGCCTGCAATTCCCCATCCGCGCCCTTACGCGGATGAACTGCCCGCACGTCCACACTTGGAGCATAGTTCAACCGAGCGCAGGACTGCCACACGTCCACCCAGCGGGCCTGTTTGACGTAACTCTGGCCCCGGAAATACGAAGGCGGCACCATCAGCAACGCATGAAAGTGCGGGTGCGCTGAACCGTCCTTGCCCCGCGTCACCTCGGTTGTCCGTATCCAGCCCTGCACGAGCTTAAACTCTGGTCGAAGCACCAACCGACGCCAGCTATCGTTCATAGCCTTTAGGGTGGCCCGTAGATCTTCCACGGGGCAATTTCGCACCGTGAGGGTCAGAAAGAGCCACCGCGCCCCTGTATGGGCTTTTATGAGGCCGGGTAGTGCTTGGTAGAAACGGGCCTGCCACATGAGCGAACGCCTCCACTGGCATACAGGGCAATGCCGCACCCGGCAGAACTGCGCTTCCTTGAGCTTTAACCAGGCCTCGCCTGTTTCTGGGTCATGGGTTTCACTGAACCGCAGAACCCCCGCGCACTTCCCAATCCGCTCCGCCAGCCGCTCAAACTCCCGCGCCTCGCCATAAATGGCCTGCACGTCCTGCGCCTGCGCCCGGTGAACGTCCCAGGGCTTATCCCGTGGCGAAATGTCGGAAAGAGAAGGGTCTTGGTGTCGTAAACGACGTGTGTTATGTTCTTTGCAGGTGCAGCAATGCACGGAAAAACCCCTGTTACTTTGGTGGTGTCGCAACTCCCAAGGTACAGGGTTTTTCTTTGACCAGTCAATTCCTTAAAAAACCGCAGTCGCTCTAGGGCTAGACCCCCAAACTACGACCTGCATTTATCCCTTAAGTATAAATACAAGGTGCGAAAACCGCATTTTCGCCGCCCCGCGCACGTCCTCGCACAGCTCCGGGGCTCGCGGTGCGGCGCTACTGCTCCCCCTCTCCATGCCCATTCTTACGGTCTCAAATTCGGGACAGGTTTTGCGTGGTTATATGTCACGCATCGGGGGAATGTGCGGGCAATCACCACCCCCCACCAGACGCCTACCGGCGGCCTACGGCGCTCCCGCTCTGCGCTCGCTCTGGTGCTGCACCGACTTTGTGCTGTGCCCGTCTGCTTGCTCAAGGGGCAGGAACAGACTGGAAGGGCCAGAGGCACAAAAGGAAACAAAAAAAACCCGTTTGCCCTTTTGGAGTTTTTCCAAACCCGTTGAGCATGAAAT
>NZ_CADO01000141.1 GCF_000285275.1 Acetobacter pasteurianus subsp. pasteurianus LMG 1262 = NBRC 106471 | reverse complement strand
GGACATCGGGAGATAACCGGCGTTCCGCAGGGTCGCGTCAAATCGGTCAAACAGTCTTTCAATGGCACCCGCCTGTGTCAAACGCTTTTGACACAGCCAGACCGTTTTGGCATCCGGCACGCGGTCCGACAGCCCCAATCAACGCCGAAGAAACAGCTCAGAGCCAAAGGGTTTTTCGAACCCTCAATCGGTTGTCCGTTTCCGACCACGCCGGTTCGCAGGGGGCATCAGAGGCGCTATGCGCTCCCATTCCTCATCTGTCAGATCAGACGGATAGCGTTTCGTCTTGCGTGTAATTCCGGCCATGCGGCCTCGTTGTGCTGGCGTCCACATCCTGCCTTTGAAGCACGCTCAAAACCTCTTGAAAACCTATCATAGCGAATTTCCAAAAGGGCTCTTATACGTTGCCGAGCAACCATGAACTACGCCTGCGTGTATGGAACTGGTTTCGGCGTGCGGTAACATCTGCAAAACTTACGGATGTTACCAGTTATGGTACAGCGCATGGTTTTCGTGGCCGTGGGCAGCCGGGCATGAGCGGCCAGACAGGTTTTTCATTGGAATACGGTTTAAGCCAGAAATGGGTGCTGGCCATGGATCTTGCGCGAGATTGGTCCAATGGATCCACGCTACGCGGGCATGATAGCAATGGTAATTACATTCATAAAACAGGAACAGCCGGAACGGATTGGCAGATTGCGCCTGCATTTGAATACAACTGGAACCCACGCTGGGGCGTTATTGTAGGTTCAGCATTCTATTTTGCGGGGCATAACAAGAGTATTCAGGTTTCACCACAGTTTGCAGTCAACGCCATGTTCTGAAAATAGGTGGAACTCTCATAAAACAGTGAAATTTGGGAGTTCCTTTAGTGTTTTAAAAATACGATTATAAAGACCTGACTCATATGGTCTGACATTGTTGTACCTCTTAATCATTTCGTCATAAAGGACAATATTACCGCGGCCTATTGCAATGAGCTATAATACTGACGGCGCTTCAGAAATGGTTCGTGCATGCATTCGCCTTCGAATGATCTAGTGGTCAGGTAGGAGATGATCGTATTCAGCCAGATTACATTGATATCGCTATTTCCTCCATCGTAGAGGGGGGCTATGCTGATGCCTTCAGAATATTCGGTTTTTTTAATTAGAGATATTTGAGTCCGAGTTGGTTTTTCACCATGCAATTCACATTTGATACAATCCTGTTTCTCATATCGAGCGCATTTGTGGCTGGTGGGATAGATGCTCTTGCGGGTGGGGGCGGTCTTGTGACAATTCCCGCTTTGATGGCGGCTGGTATCCCACCTGTTTCGGCTCTTGCCACCAATAAACTACAAAGCACGATTGGGACCTCTTCGGCTTTTCTGACCTTTTTGAGGGCAGGGCATGTCGATATCAGACAATTTGTTTTGCCAGCCATAGGAGCTTTCCTGGGAGCGCTTGCAGGCGCAACGGTCGTACAATTTGTAAATCCTATCTTTTTATCAGCAATTGTACCGCTTTTGTTAATCGGAATGGCTGCTTATTTTCTACTGGCACCTCCCTTGAGTGGGGAAGATCGCCACGCTCGCCTTGGACGTATGGGGATTACACTATGTATGACCAGCATAGGATTTTATGATGGTTTTTTTGGTCCTGGTACGGGATCATTCCTAACAACTGTCTTGGTTGCTTTTGCTGGCCTTGGATTAGTTCGTGCAATTGCAAATACCAAATTTATCAATCTTTTAACCAATGTCGCGGGTCTTACGGCCATGATTGTTGGCGGAAAGGTATTATGGATGCTCGGATTTGGAATGGCAGGAGCAAATATTCTTGGAAACCAGGTCGGAGCATGGTTGGCAATCAGATATGGCGGCAAAGGTATCCGACCTCTGCTGGTTATTATGTCCTTGGCCCTTACGGTCAAGCTTCTTGCCAATCCCGATAATCCATTGTGGAAAATGTTCTAACCTTAGAGCCCTTTTGGAAATTCGCTATGATATGTTTTCAAGAGGTTTTGAGC